>WRAS01000001.1 GCA_009780065.1 Bacillota bacterium
ACATTTACTGGGCCAGGCACCGCTGTAATACATGGATCTGGGTTGTCTCGTGCGATTACTGTAACTGGTGTTACTGGCGACATAATTGCATCCATGTTTGCAATCGGTGGGGTTGTGCAGAATTAATTACTCTTTTAATTAAGAAGGCCGTCTGCGACGGCTTCCTGGACACTAATGAAAAACTTGGATTCGGAATTATGCGTCTCCGTGATAATTCTTGTGGTCATGAAAAAACCTTGCAAAAATGGGGGAGTTGTTTTATAATGGATGGTACTTGGAAATAATTTGGAGATAAGATGAGTAGATTAAAGCGAGTTTTTACACTTGGGATAGTTGCATTGTTTTCCGTGGCTTTTTTGGCCGGCTGTGCCTTGTTTGGTGTAGACGTATATTTTCGTGACAATATGGCGGTTGCATATATAAACGCACCTAGTGGTCGAATTATCGTTACCCACCGTCAACTTTCGAATGCGTATAATAACTTTGGATGGCAATTTGTGCAACAAGGTATGACACCAGAAGAAGCAGTGCGCGAAACTTTGGATATACTTATTAACCGTGAAATCATGGTATACCTTTCCACCCAGAACCAGTTCTTTGGTTCATTCGGAAGTGGTATGAATATGGGAAACAGAAGCACGCTTACACAAGGGACACGTGCTTTAACACAGCACGAATATGACCGTGCACGCCGTACAGCATTTACCGCGATGGAACGTTCAATCCAGCAAATTCATAATCAAATACGTGAGGAGCGTGGTCTTGCAGATACCACAGCAGAACCCCCAAGCCCACCACAATCGCAGCCAACATTCACACCATACGAGCATTACATCAGTACTCGCGTTGTGGGCGGTGTCCGCGAATTTACGTTGAACGTTTCACGCTTTGAAACGCCAGAAGACTTGGGAGCCGTTCCTACTATAGAAGAATTCCTTGCAACCGCATTTGCGCCAAGAAATGAAACAGAAACCGAACGTAATATTGCGCGCGATACACAAGCCAGATATGTAAGATTACTAAGAAATGCGGAACAAGGCCTTAACTTTACCGGCGATCAAAATACAGACATGGCGGTGCTGCGTCGTGAGATTGATAGAATATTAATCGAAGAAGAAAAGAATATCCTTGTATCTAGATTCCGTGATATGCACGAGCAAGGTGTTACCAGTTTCGGCCGTGATTACTTTGAATTGTTTACAAACAGACACAATACCGAAAGTGAATTACAAGAATGGCGTGATGCAGTTCAAATAAGAAACCAGGCATACGTAAATGACCTTGTGCAAAGGGCAATCACGGTATATGAACGTGAAATACGTCTTGCAAAGGACCGCATTGCACGTGGTATAGACACAGTAGAAGGCATAGGTCATGGATTGTTGGATGGTTTGGATGGTGTGTTTTATGTACCTGCGCAAATTGTTCACCACTATTTTACCGTCAGCCATATTTTGATTGGATTCACCGACGCTCAGCAAGAGGAATACAGACAATTGCAAAATCGTCTTAGAACTAACCAAATCACCGAAGATGACTTTAATAACCAGGTTCAAGTTCTAAGAAACGCTGCACGCGGTTTGGAAAGGGATGCAGATGGTCAATTCACAGGGAACGAGTTTACAGCCGAACAAGTTCTTGCAATGGTGCAAACCCACGTAAACCCACAAGGTAACCAACCAGCGTTTGACAAAGTAACCGCATTTCGTGAAATGATTTATCGTTTTAATACAGACCCAGGAATGAATAACCCTCAGTTCGAATATGTAATAGGTATCGAAGTTCGTGATATGGACAATAACAACAACCCAATAGGCCCAGAGCAAAACAGTCGAATGGTAGAGCCATTTACAGATGCGGCCAGAGAACTTTATAACTTTCAAGGAACACTTGCAGGTGGTCGTCCACAAGGTAATTCAGGAGATATGAGTGGACTTGTGTGGACAGAGTTTGGCGCCCACATTATTATGTATACAAGACCGCTAAGCGAATTTATCTTCAGTAATTCATTAACAATGCTAACCGAGCAACGTGACAGGTTTCTATTTGCAACACAAACCAGTTACGGGAACCAAACAACATTTGACACAATTTTGCAAGGACTTTCTCGCAGAACATACCAAAGTGCCGAAGATTCAATAATCTCGACTTTTAAACAACAAATTGGAAGAGACGGAATACTTATACATGAAAGAAGGTTCAGGGATCTTTGGAGATAAAAGGCTTGTAGAAGTGAATGAAGAATTAGACACAACAGAACAACACGAAACAAAACTTATTAAAAAAAGCGGGACAAAGCGATGGTTTGCCATTATATTCCCGCTTTTAAATATTGCGGTGGCGGCACTGGTTGTGTATCTAAGTATGACCAGTGAATATATGGACTTTAATGATATATTTGCGGTATCCGTAAATTGGTGGTGGCTGGTTGTTACGTTTGCCGTGATTGCATTGTATGTTCTTGGAGAGATTTGGCGACATCAAATTTTGTTGCATGCAGCCACAAAGCGGAAGAGTTTTTTATTGGGTGCACGTCTGTACATGTATGAAAGGTATTATTCCCTTATAACGCCAATGTGGTTGGGTGGAAGACCATACCAATTTTATTACCTTCATAAAAAAGGTTTTGATACACCCCAAGCCACCAGTGTTACCGTTTCAATTTATTTAATAGGGCGTGTAGGATTTCAGTTGGTTACAGGATTAATTATTATATTTTTCATGCATAGATACAGCGAATTGGGTGGAGGAGAGATAATTGACGGTGCGGTTTGGTTTGGAATTGCATTTAATTTAGTTCTCAGTGCGGGTCTTGTATTTTTGTGCTTTAATATGTTTTTACCCAGAAAGATTGTGGATTTGGTTATTGGGTTATTGTCACGAATGAAAATAGTGAAAAAACCAGATCTAATCAAAAGAAAGGCATATGACGGTATATATAGATATCGCATAACGATGAGACGTCTTATGCGTCGTCCTTGGACATTGTTGCTGACGCTTGGGTTATATTCGTTTCGTTATTTCGGGCATTTGTTTTTGGTCGTGTTTTTGTATGCTGCACTTTGGGGGTGGGATTGGTCGGTTATTCCTCTGATTCTTTTAGGGATTACTTTGGTTGAATATATTGCATCCATGATGCCGGTTCCTGGCGGAACAGGCGCGATGGAGATTGCATTTATTGCAATGCTTGGCAGTATTTTTGCAACGCCCCAGGTTTTGGTCGCACTTGTACTATGGAAAATTCTCAGTTACGTTGTACCTATTTTAGCGGGTCTTGGTTTTGTATTACAAGAAAACATCAGTGATGCAAGAATGCGCAAGAAAGAAAACTATTCATTTGACGAATCTGCCGATATTGATTATAATTAAATATTATAGTTATACTAACAGCGGAGGTATTTTATGTCAGAGGTAGATGTAGTTCAGCGATTAAGCATAAGTGGGAGTAACGCAATACAAGGTTCGTTCAAAAGGGCGAAATCAAAACTTGCGGATCCGCTTGCGCAATTTTTATCGCCAATAATTGGACAAGATGCAGGTTCAATTAATTTATCCGAGATTGCGACTCAACAAGGTCTGTCTGAACTTGACCTACGTGAGAAACTGGAGCGTCTTAAGGGATGGGTGGAAAAAGGGAGAAGAGCAAGAGAGATTTTCAATTTAGTAAGACCCGACCAAGTAGAAGAGGGGAGTTATGATTTGGGTTACAGGGGTGATGAAAAAATGTTTTTGCTGGAACAGGCTAATATTGACTTGGGTGACAACACAATTCTTAATTATCAAGCAGCAATTGTCGAGTTAATCAAAATGTTCCCTTGTGCAGAAAAAAATTTCCCAGCGTTGCCGGCAGACAGACAACGAGGATAATATTAACCCTGTAAAACTCACAAAGGAGAAGTAATGGCGGATATCAAAAACCCAATAAAGGACAAAGACGCGAAAATATTTCACGAAATATTGAGTAAGCGTTTTCTAGAAATTAAAAGTTATAATAGTGAAATCGAAAAAATTGAAAATCAACTTTGGCGTGAGCCCGAGGATAATAGGAAACTTGAAAATCTGCGTACCCAATTGGGAAATGCCAGTGCAGAGGTACAAGGTCTTTTTGCGGGAACCCATTCTATCTCAAGAGAAGGTGAGGATGTATTAGATTCTCGTGGAAAGGATCCAAATGCCTTTGGCTTGGGTATTCCAGATGTAAAAGAGATTACCGAACTTGCGGTCGAATTTGGTGGTGCCCTTGGGATTGAACCACACAAATTTACAGGCGGAGACACATATATTTTCTCGGAGAAATTTCAAAAAGATGTAAGAGCACAAATAGGCGAGCAATTGGAGAAATCTTGGGAAGGTGGAAAAGTTAAAGGCAATGTTAACGTTGCAAAACCAGGAAGCAAAGTAAAGAAACCAAAGTACAAAGAAATGCAACTTGATACCGCCCAGGACTGTGCGCGACTTAAAAATGAATATGAAAATATTATAAATGCCGCATTTCATTTGATTACCGAAATGCCAGAAAAGGGTGGTCTTGGAATTACCGATGATGATGTTGCAAAGAGAATTGTAAAAGGTCTTGAAATCCAAGCGCACGAAGAAGCAATCGATAAAATAATTGATTCGATGTATGGGTACAACCCGTACCAACACGTAGACAAAACCAAAGTCAAACCAAGAGATTTAAATGGTCTTAGTGACGAAGGTAAAGTTGAGAAATTAATGGAACATGGCGAACCGAATGGTGGTACGCTGGATCGCTTTGCCTTGAAAAATATGCTAAAGACCAAATTTCCGCCAAAAGATAAAGAAGGCGAAAAAGGCAAGACCGGATTGGATATTGCCTACGAGGAATTATCCAAAGCTAACGAGGAAATGTTCAAAGAAGCCAAGAAGTTAAAAGATGCTGCGATTGCGGATGGTGACTTTTCCAAGTTAAAGGAATTTCTTAGAAATCCAAAAATTGGGGATAAATCGTTTAAAGAAAAATATGGTATTCTTGTGGAAGGTGGAATTACACAACTTCAGAAGATTCGTGAAAAGGTAGAAAACAAAGACAATCAACTTAAAGAGTACAGGGATATATTCAAGAAGGCCGAAGAAAGACTAAAAGAAGCAGACAAAAAATATGATACAGATAAAAGCGCAGAGAATAAACAAGCACAGGACGACGCGAAAACTGACCTAGATTACAGAAAAAAAGCATTAGATAAAGCAGAAGAGGATACAAAAAAGCAATATGCTGATATTGATAAACTTGATGCAAAGGATGCAACCAAATCCACAGATATCCGAACCAAAATTGGAAAGGATGATAAACAAATATCTGGGTCGGTCAAAGACCTTCTGGGAAACTTTGTGTCTAAAATGCGGGATGCGAATACATCTGCGCATGCCTTATCTCCCCAAGGTGCCCACATGCGTTCATTCTGTGACCGCGAAAAAACCATAAGTAAAGATGTTTGCGATAAAGCCCATGTAAAAAATCGCGAAGCAATAGAAGAGCACGAGAAAAAACGTAAAGATGACACAAAAAAAGAGAAAAAGGGAAGAGGGAATAGTACGGTTTGGCGTGCGATTAAAAAATCGTCCAAAGAAATAAAAGAAATGTTTGCAAAAATATTTGCACCATTTCAATCCATGCGTTTTGCATATGGTATTATGATGAATTGGATAGCTTTGGGAAAATTGCCCCCTCTTAAATCGACGAATGAAAAATTTGCAAATGATTATATCGACAATTTGCGTGATGCAAATGGTAACGTTCCAATGCCGGATTGGCATCACCAAAAGCGAAAAGGCATCGAGAGACCAGAACAAACTAAAACTGGTATTGAAACCGGTGGTGATGACTACGGAATTCAGCAGCCGGGTCAAACAAAAACACCCGAGTTATTGACAGATGATTTTGGAATAGATAAAAAGCAAATTAAGAAACCACCATTACAATTCAAAAATGAAGAAAACAAAGTTCACCATAAAAATCTGTCTCTGGCAAAAACCAGTTTAATGATGCGACGTGCCGAAATTGCAGCAAAACTTGAGGCCGAGCGAAACAAGCAAGGCGAAAATGGTGCTAAAATTAAGATTGACGAAAAACTTGAAAACCAACATATTAACGCATTGAGTGCGCTTGACAAAGCGATAGGGAAATGTGGAATTTTCGAATCCACGGTGAAAGGAAGTAATATTGTTATAGACAGCAATGGCTATCTTGCTCAAATTACAAAAGACTTGGAAAATCCAAAGATAGTTGGTGAAGACAGTTTACTGAAAGATATAGGTATCCAGATCACTCCGGAAAAAAGTACCGAACATATCGCACAAACATTATTTAATAACAAGGACGGTGCTAAACAACCAGGCAAGGGTTTTGGTGAAAAACTTGTGGGCGAGGGTAATTCCGTGGAAGAACGTCTTGTTAATATGGGATTGACCGTGGGTCACGATAGAACAGATGCGTACGAGGACATGATTTCCACGGTAGGCAAGGGATTCGGTGAAGAAGGCGGTAAATTTAAAATCGATGATAACCAAAAACTTGTGGATACTCTTTATGAAAATGGCTTTACAGACATAATGGATGTTCATCAAATAGATCAATCAAAAGAATTAACCGCAGAAATGAAAAGAAGACAACAGCAAGAAATGGGGCAATAAAAAAATTAAACAAAGGCAATAATATAAACATGAATGTAAATGAATTAACAGATATTATAGGTACATCAAAGAAACCAGTTATTGGCGTATTTTCTGCATCATGGTGCGGACCATGCAGAATGTTTGCGCCAAAGTTTGAATCAGTATCAAAAAGGCTTGGGAACGAATTTGTATTTGCTAAAATTGATGCAGACGAATGCGAGGAACTGTGTGAATCATACGGTATCGCCAGTGTCCCCACAATAATAATGTTCATAAACGGGGTAGAGGCAAAAAGAAAAGGTGGTGCCTTTGCAACCGAAGCCGATTTCGAAAAATGGATCAAGGGATAAAATTAAAAAAGACCGTTATGGCCTTTTTTTTACATTGATTCTACGACCTCTATCGCAAGTGTATTAAGCGCAATTTCCAATGATTGTTTAACCAGCAAACATAACGCAAGATATGTTTTTTCCTTACTGCTGCCGATTATTTGGTTATTTGAATAAAAGTTGTTAAATGCGCCTGCCAGTTCATATGTTGCATCTGTTAATGAATTTAGACTAAGCGTTTGGGTGGTTGCGGTATATGCATCTGTCAAACGAATTATCTTTTTTACAATTGCGACAACATGCAAATCTGTTGTATCAAATTTAATGGTTTTTGGTTTGACCTTGGCTTTTTCAAAAATGGAATTTATTCGTGCAATGGTGTACAGGATATATGGACCCGTTCGCCCCTCGAACGATGTGAATTTGTCAATATCAAACATAAAGTCACGGCGTACGTTATTGGATAAATCCGCGAATTTCAGTGCGGCAATTCCAATTTTCCGTGCGGTATCTTGGTTGGTGTCGCGCCCACTTTCTTCCAAACGTTTTTTTGAGGCGTCTGTGACAAGATTAATAATATCATCCAACTTTATCGTACCGCCCGCCCGTGTTTTGAATGGCTTTCCATCTGACCCTGTCATTGCGCCATATCCTACATGCGTAAATTGAATGTTTTCGGGAACAATATTACCTTTTTTCGCTATTCTGAAAACTTGGCGAAAATGTAACTCTTGACGGAAATCGGTTACATATATAAACCTGTCTGGTTTATGATTATTGTATCGATAATAAATTGTTGCAACATCGCTGGTGGAATATAAATCGCCGCCATTACCCTTTTTTAATATCACAGGGGGAAAGGGGTTTTCGTAGCGTTGTGGCTCGCCAACTTTACGGGGCAGAGGAATATGTTCACCTTTCTCGGCGACATTAATCATTACACAATCTTTGTCAATATATGAAAGTGGTTCCAACATTTTCATTATAATGTCTACGTAAGGTTCTGCATGGCTTTCACCATTATAAAAATCAAAAGTGCAACCAAGTGCCAAATAATTCTCGCGAATCTTGTTAACTGACACACGCCAGAGTTCTTGCCACATACCGTAATATGGTTGTTCCAGGTTTTGCGTTTTCACCGTTATATCTTCTGCCCGCTTTTTAAATGTGGGATCGACATCTTTTCGTTTGCTTGCGTTTGGATATATTTCATTCAATAAATCCAGTGTAATTTCACGTTTGAATTTACCATCCCTGATAATTCCACCGAATTCACATTCCGCAATAACAAGACCAATTTGTAACCCCCAATCCCCAAGATACGTACATGAAATCGCCTTGTGACCAAATGCCATATGTGTGCGTTTAAGAGCCTCGCCAATAACGGGGGATCTTAGATGTCCTGCATGTAATTCCTTTGCAATATTTGCACCGCCATAGTCAAAGAAAATTGTCTGTTTGTCTTGTGGTGCCAATGGTAATTGATTCTTTTTTAATACAAAATTTGCAATACGCTCTAACTCGCGTTCTATTATGAAAAAATTAACAAATCCAGGTTTACTTGGTTCCGCATCCACGATTTTACTGTCATGTTTGAAGACATCTGCGATTTCCACTGCAACATCATACGGGGCTTTCCCTATCATCTTTGCAATTTGAAAGCATGCATTACATTGGTAATCTGCATCACCAACCTGGGAGGTGTTAATTGTTGCGAATCTTTCATCAAATCCAAGTGCTTTGAAAACAGCCTGTAGTTCTTTTTCAATCTGTGTCTTTATGTTCATATTTTATAGTATATACTTACTTCGCCATATTTTCAAAACGAGTATTTTCCCCTATCCATTTAAGTTTAATAATTCCTGTTGGCCCATTTCTGTGTTTTGCCACCACCAACTCGACCTCTTCCACTGGTTGATTGTCTTCTGATTTTTCCTTGTGTATAAACATTACGATATCCGCGTCTTGCTCAATCGCACCACTTTCACGCAGGTCGCTAAGGACTGGTCGCGAATCCATGCCTTTTCTGGCTTCGATGCCACGATTCAACTGAGAGAGTAGCAGCACAGGAACGTTAAGTTCTTTTGCCATGATTTTAATAAATCTGCTGTTATCTGCAACCTCGACTTGTCTGGACTCGCGTTTGCTTCCGCCACCACCCATCAGACCCAGATAGTCAATCATAACAAAATCCAAACCAATCTCGCGTTTTAATCGCATACATTTTCGCATCATTTCCGCCGGTGTAATTATCGAGTTATCATCAATGTAAATCTTGGCTTTTTCCAATTTGTGTGACGCAGACATTAATCGCGCAATTTCATCCGCATTTGTGTCGCCTTTCATAACTTTGCTGATATCTACGCGTGCGACGGAACAAGTTGCACGCATTGTTAGAGATTGTTTGCTCATCTCTAAACTGAAGATTGCGACGACTTTGTCTTTGAATGCTGCATTTGTCGAGATATTTAATGCAAGTGCCGTTTTACCAACGCTAGGGCGTGCAGCCAGAATTACAAGGTCACCTTTTTGCAACCCATTGGTCATTCGGTCAAATTCCCAAAATCCGGTTTGTAATCCCTGCATTAATGTTGGGTCGCGCTTTATCATGTCTAGTCTATCCAGCATCGGTGCAATTTCATGACCGATTGGTGTTAATTCGCGGCGTTCGTCTTCCCGTGCAATATCAAAGATGGCGCGTTCTGCACTTTGCAATGCGGCTTGGGCATCTTGGGTTGTGCGTGCAGTTTCACTGATTTGTCCTGCAGCATTTAGTAATCTTCTTAAAATACGGGATTCTTGCAACAGTACCAGATAATGTTTAAAGTTCGCGGAACTTGGTAAACTTTCATTCAATGTTGTGATGTATTGTAAACCACCGACTTTGTCTAAATTACCGTTTGCGTTCAATGCGGACACCAATGTCACAAAGTCAATAGGTGTGTTCCTTTCATATATATCTCGCATTGCAAGGTAAATCGTCTTGTGCGATGGTGAAAAAAAATCATTCTCAGTTAATCGCGAAAAGGCCTCTATCGTGGAATCGTTATCAATTAAAATACATGTAAGTACACCTTGCTCGGCCTCTAATGAATGGGGAAGTGTTGTGTTAATACTCATGTTTCAAGTTTATCAAACAAAACAAAAAATTACAAGTACGGATTATTTGTTGTATTAATATATGCATATATCAATGTGCTATTGACAGAGACATATTGTCATGATAATATACCCCTATTATTTTTTACGGAGGATATATGAAACAACCGATTTACCTTGACGCAGATAGTCAAAAGAGACTAGAGGATGCGATTGAAGAAGCAAGACAAGAGTTAGAATATGCAAGGAAAGTAGCCAATGAAGTTACAGAAAGAGGTAGTGTAGGAGACCCTAGTGTTACTTACGAGCAAGCAGCAATAGATGAAGGTGTAGTTGGTCGCAAGTTACAAACATTGCTTGATTTGAAACATTATATTCAACCAGTTGCAAGAGGGAATAATAGAAACTTAACAGACATAGGTGATACGGTTAATGCAACAGTTAACTATCCAAGCGGACCAGTAGAGATATCGTATGTACTGGCTGCGACAACAATGTTGGCAGGCAATGCCAAAGAAATGGAAGCCAGCGGCAAGGTATCAGTCAATGGTCCATTAGGTGGGGCAATGTGGAAAAAACAAGAGGGGCAAGGTTTCTCTTTCCCAGTTGGAAAAAACAAAGTTACGGGTACAGTAAACTCATTTATAGGTCCAGAAGCCGAACTTGAAAGTTAAGAAAAAGTTGTAAAAAACGCTTGACAAATTTTAAAAAAGTTGTTGACACCATAGCCGCGTTCTGATAAAATGGAGGCTATTATATGTGTGAATTTAAAAAATTGGAATTTTAAGTCAGATAAAGCAAGGTGATTGATTAAGGTAATGGATACCCGTTGCCATAATTGGTCACCTTTTCCGTGTTTAATTTCTTTTGGATTTGGGTAAAGGGAGATATTTTATGTTTAAGGTAACAGGACTTCACCAGGAAACTTTTGGAAAAAACGAACGTCAGGTGTTTCGGCGTGTACCGGAACTGATTGATGTTCCGTATCTTTTGGACGTTCAAGTAGAAAGTTTCAAGCGTTTTCTTACAAAAGGGATGCGTGACATTTTTGACGAGTTCAATCCAATAACCGATTACAGTGGTAAGGTGGAAATTTCCTTCCTTGATTACTATATCGCAGACGAAGTAAAGTACAGCGAGGAAGAATGTCTTCGCCGTGGTCAAATGTTTGTAAAGCCATTAAAAGTAAAGGTTCGCGTTCTTTTCAAAGAAAGCGGGGAAGTTATTGAGCAAGAGGTTTTCCTTGGTGACATCCCAATGATGACGCAAAGCGGTTACTTTATAATTAATGGTGTTGCGCGTGTTATTGTTAACCAAATTATCAAAAGTCCAAATGTGTACTTTACCGAGTCTTTGGATAAAAAATCTGGAAAGAAAATCGTGGAATGTGTAATGACACCAACACATGGTGCATATATCGAAATGAAAAAGGATGCAAACGACCTTATCACGGTTCAACCAAACCGTGCGGGGCGTGTACCACTAGGAGTTTTCCTTAAGGCACTTGGGGTTGGAACAGACGAACAAATTAACAAGTTATTTAATAATCACCCAATTATAAAAGCGGTATTGGAAAAAGATGCTCTTAAAACACGTGGTGAAGCATTACTTGAAATGAGCAGAAAGTTACGCCCAAGTGAATTGCCAAGTGCAGAAGCGATGGAGCGTGGTTTGGATAATATGTTTTTTACTTTCCCAACATATGACCTTGCAACAGTGGGAAGATACAAATTTAATAAAAAACTTGGGATTGCAAATCGTGTTGTAAAACAAATTGCAGCCGAAGACATAAAGGCCAACGGAAAAGTCATCGTTAAACGTGATGAAGAAATCTCCAAAGATGCCGCCAGCGAAATCCAAAACGCAGGTATTAATGTTGTAAAAATCATGCGCGAAGATGGACAAGAAATCCAAGTAATTGGTAACAACCGTGTGGACATTAATGTATGGCTGGGTACCGATAAAGAAACAACTGGTATAACCGAATTGGTTCATTTGCCAACAATGTTAGATTTGTTTAAGCAAGCCGATGCGAAAGATAAAAAAGCACAAATAGCGGTTGCTCAGGACAACCAGAAGAGAATCGTGGGTAGACACCTTTTCTTGGATGATATCATTGCAACCGTCAGTTATTTATTGAATCTTAACGATGGTATTGGCTTGGATGATAATATTGACCACCTTGGGAACCGTCGTTTGAACACTGCGGGGGACTTGATGATGCGTCATTTCAAAGATGGTATGTTGAAACTTAGACAAACCATGCGTGACACAATGCAAACCATGGAAATTTCCGCCAAGGCAATTAACCCAATCACAATTATTAATGCCAAGGCAATCAGCCGTGCGTTGAAAGATTTCTGTTCTATTTCGCAACTTTCCCACGTTATGGACACAAACAACCCTCTGACCGAAATTACACAAAAAAGAAAGATTACCAGTGTGGGTCCAGGCGGTATAACCAAAGAAAGGGCAACCAGTGAGGTTCGTGACCTTCACTATACACACAATGGTCGTCTTTGTGCTATTGAAACTCCGGAAGGTCAAAGCATCGGTCTTGTTAACAGTCTTGCGATGTTTGCACGTCTAAATGAATACGGATTTATCCAGGCTCCACTTCGTCGTGTGGATAAGAAAACTGGCAAAATTACCGACCAAGTTGATTACCTAACCGCGGACGAGGAAGATAACTTTTTCGTTGCCCAGGCGGTTGAGCCACTTAATGCGGATGGGACACTTAAGAACGAATATATTTTGGTACGTCACCGTGACATTGTTATGGAAGTAACAAGGGACAAGGTTGATTACGTTGATGCATCTCCGCGTCAATTTATATCTTTGGCCGCAGGATTGATTCCATTTATTGAAAACGATGACACGGGAAGGGCGCTTCTTGGATCTAACATGCAACGTCAGGCTGTTCCGCTTGTCCGAACCGAGGCTCCGATTGTTGCAACTGGTCTTGAACACCGTGCAGCGTTAGACAGTAATGTCTTGGTATTGGCGGAAAATGAGGGAACTGTAGACAGTGTGACCGCCGAACGTATCGTGGTTAAAAAAGCAAACGGCGACAAAGACTTTTACAAATTGATGAAATTTCACCGATTTAACGAAGAGGCGTGTGTTAACCAAAAACCTGCCGTTAAAAAAGGCGAAAAAGTTAAAAAAGGCGATATCCTTGCGGATGGGTATGCGACCGCAGGCGGGGAACTGGCAATTGGTAAAAATATGACAGTTGCATATATGGCGTTCGAAGGATACAATTTCGAGGATGCTATTCTTATCAGTGAGAAAGTTGTAAAAGAAGATAAATTTACATCCATTGCGCTTCACCTTAAAGAATGTAAAGCCAGAACAACAAAACTTGGTGACGAGGAAATTACCCGCGATATTCCAAACCTTTCTGAAGATGCTCTAAAGCACTTGGATGAAAGTGGTATTGTTCGTGTAGGGTCTTTTGTACGTCCCGGCGATATATTGGTTGGAAAGGTAACACCAAAGGGTGAAACCGAGTTAACACCAGAAGAAAGACTTCTTCGTGCAATTTTTGGTGAAAAGGCACGTGAAGTTCGTGATACATCACTTCGTGTAGAAAACGGAAAAGATGGTGTTGTAGTTGGTGTGGAAATATTTACACGTAAAAACAAAGACGAGATGGAAGTTGGTGTAAATACAGTTGTCAAGGTAACAATTGCACAAAAGCGTAACATCAAAGTTGGTGACAAGATGACCGCACGTCACGGTAACAAGGGTATCGTTTCCAAGGTATTGCCAGTCGAAGACATGCCATACATGGCGGATGGTACACCGGTTGATATCGTTCTAAACCCACTTGGTGTTCCGTCTCGTCTTAACATCGGCCAGTTGCTAGAGGTTCACCTTGGGCACATTGCAAAGATGCTGGGTTGGAAGATTGCAACACCATCATTTAATGGTGCAACCGAGCAAGATATATTACAACTTTTCCGTGAAAACGGTCTAAGTGAAGATGGCAAAACACAACTGTTCGACGGAAGAACCGGGGAACCATTTGAAAACAAAACCACAGTTGGAAACATGTACATGTTGAAACTTCACCACATGGTGGATACAAAGATCCATGCAAGATCCACAGGTGCTTACAGTCTTGTGACACAACAACCACTTGGTGGTAAGGCACAATTTGGTGGACAAAGAATGGGTGAGATGGAGGTCTGGGCGTTGGAAGCATACGGTGCGGCACATATTCTTCAAGAAATGCTTACCGTTAAATCTGACGACGTCACAGGTAGAACAAAAACATTTATTTCTATTGTAAATGGTCAGCCAATGCCAGAACCAGGCGTTCCAGAATCCACCAAAGTTATGATTCGCGAACTTCAGGGTCTTGGTCTTGATATTGGAATCTTCACCAGTGACAAGAAAGAAGTTGCGGTTTCACAAATCGAAACATTGGAAAGTGACATTGGTGACACATTATTAAAAGAAGAAGAAGTTCTAGAAGAACTTGACCTGTTCGGGGCAGAGGAACTGGAACTAGGTGCCGAGAAAAAACAAGGCGAAGATGACGAATTTGACCTAGACAGCCTATTTGAATAATTGAACGAAGACTGGATATATAAAAAGGAGAGGGACGATGTTTGAGTTAAATAACTTTGAAAGCCTAAGAATTGGAATTGCAAGCCCGAATCGTATACGCGAATGGTCTCATGGTGAGGTTACAAAGCCAGAAACCATTAACTACAGAACACAAAAACCAGAAAAAGATGGTTTGTTTTGTGAACGTATTTTTGGACCAAAAAAGGACTGGCAATGTTCTTGTGGAAAATACAAACTTATCCGATACAAAGGTGTTGTTTGCGACAAATGTGGGGTAGAGGTAACACGTTCTATCGTTCGTCGTGAACGTATGGGTCACATTGAACTGGCTGCGCCTGTTACACATATTTGGTATTTCAAAGGTGTTCCGAGTCGTATCGGAACATTGTTGGACATGACAATAAAGAACCTGGAGCAGGTTATTTACTTTGTTTCTTTCGTGGTTATTAGCCCAGGTAAAACAACACTTGTACGTGGTCAAATATTGACTGACCGTGAATATCACGAAGCCCAAGAAAACTTTGGCGTAAATTCATTCAAAGTTGGTATGGGTGCTGAAGCGATTAAAGAAATGTTGGCAAATATTGACCTGGATGCCGAAATAGTAGAAGCCGAAAAAATCGTAAAAACAGGCAAAGGTACCAAACGTGAAAAGGCAATCAAAAAATTGGAATTGCTATTATCGTTTAAAACCAGCGGTAACCAACCACAATGGATGATTATGGATGTTATTCCTGTTATTCCACCAGAACTGCGCCCTATGGTACAAATTGATGGTGGTCGTTTTGCAACAACAGACGTTAACGACCTTTACCGCCGTGTTATAAACAGAAACAATCGTTTAAAGAAACTTGTGACACTAGGCGCGCCGGATGTTATTATTCGTAACGAAAAGCGTATGCTGCAGGAGGCTGTGGACGCCCTTATCGATAATGGTCGTCGTGGAAAAGCGGTTCAAGGTTCAAAAAACCGTGATTTAAAATCACTTGCAGCAGGTCTTAGAGGTAAACAGGGTAGATTCCGTAATAACCTTCTTGGAAAACGTGTGGACTATAGTGGTCGTACAGTTATCGTTGTGGGACCGGAACTTAAACATTACCAGGTTGGTATTCCAAAGGAAATGGCACTGGAACTTTTCGAGCCATTTGTAATGAAAAAATTGGTTGAACTTGGCCATGCAACACATTCACGAAGTGCAAAACGTTTAATTGAACGTGAAAAAGCAATTGTTTGGGACGTATTGGAAGAGGTCATCAAAGACCACCCTGTATTGTTGAACCGTCAACCAACACTTCACAGACTTTCAATCCAGGCATTTGAACCTGTATTGATTGATGGGCGTGCAATTCGTCTTCACCCACTTGTGTGTCCTGCGTTCAACGCGGACTTTGACGGTGACCAAATGACTGTACACGTACCACTAAGCCCAGAAGCCAAAGCCGAAGCCCGTGTATTAATGCTGTCTTCAAACAACATTCTAAAGCCAAGTGACGGAAAAAGTATCGTGACACCAACCCAGGACATTGTTATGGGATGTTATTACCTTACACTGCAAAAAGACGGTGCAAAAGGTGAAGGCAAAATATTCCGATGTGAAGCCGAAGCCGAGCGTGCATATCACGCAGGTGAACTTGATTTAAAAGCAAAAATTAAGGTACGAAGAACACTTGCCGACCTTATCCAAAATTACGAGGAAGAGGGCAAGCAAAACGAACTTGTGGAAACCACTTTAGGACGTATTTTGTTTAACAGATGTTTCCCACAAGATATCGACATGATTGACAGAACAAATCCAAAAAACAAATTCCAGTATGAAATTTGTAAAGAAGTATTGCGAAGTGACCTTAACGACATTATTGTTAACACATTTAAAAAACACGGCGCAACAGTTACCAGTGAAACAATTGACCGTATAAAAGAAGCGGGTTTCAAGTACTCGACCCTTGGAAGTATCTCTATCTCTGTGTTTGATGCGATATTGCCAGCGGCTCGTGAAGAAATTATCAAGAAAACCGAAGCCGATGTTAAAAAGGTTGAACAGCAATACGCTATGGGTGCATTGACAACCGATGAAAAATTGGACAAAAACATTGCACTATGGCAAAAAGCAACCGAGGACGTGCTGAAAGCCGTTGTCGAGAGTATGGACAAGTATAACCCAATAAAAATGATGAGTGCGTCCGGTGCGCGTGGTTCTAACAAACAGATCATGCAGTTGAGTGGTATGCGTGGTATTATCGCGAACGTTTCTGGAAGGAAAGAGGACGTTCCGACAAAATCCAACTATCGTCTTGGTTTAAAGCCGCTTGAATATTTCCTTTCATCACGTGGTGGACGTAAAGGTCTTGCGGATACGGCGTTGAAGACCGCGGATGCGGGTTACCTTACTCGTCGTCTTGCAGACGTTTCTCAGGATGTCATTATTTCCGAAGACGATTGTTTTGCTGCATATAATGAAAAGCCGAAGGGTGTTGTTGTGCGTGACCTTGTGGTGGATGGTTATGTGGAAAAACTGGCAAGTCGTATTGAGGGGCGTTTTACAACCAAAGAAGTTACCGATCCCAAAGGTGGCGTAATTGTTACTGCGAACACAATGATTTCCGACACATGCGCAAAATTAATTGAAGCAGTGGGTATCAAAGAAGTTGAAATTAGAACAGTTCTTACATGTAAAAGCAAGCGTGGTGTCTGTGCAAAATGTTACGGCCGTGACATGACCGGACATGACATAGTAAATATTGGTGAGGCGGTTGGAATTATCTCGGCACAAAGTATCGGGGAACCAGGAACACAGTTGACCATGAGAACAAAGCACGCGGGTGGTATCGCAACCCAGGATATTACCAGTGGTCTTCCAAGGGTGGAAGAAATTCTTGAAGCCCGTTCGCCAAAAGGTGTGGCTATCGTATCTGACGTTGGCGGAACTGTTTCTGGTATACGTAACGTAGAAAAGCGACAAGAAATCACCGTTCGCACAACGGACGGCAAAGATGTTGTTTATCTTATCCCATTTGGTATGAAATTGGTGGTTAAAAAGGATTCCCCAGTGGATCCAGGTACGCCATTGACCGAAGGTGTTCTTAACCCACACGATATTCTTAGAACCCGTGGTATTAAGGCCGTTCAAGACTATCTCATGAGTGAAGTTATCAAAGTTTACAAAACCCAGGACATTGCACTGAATAACAAACATTTGGAAATAATTATTAGACAGATGTTAAGAAAGGTAAAGGTCGAAGATGGCGGAGAAACCAGATTACAAGCCGGTGCTATCGTAGATGCAACGTTGTATGACGAAGAAAACCTAATAGCAATTGCTAGCGGCAAGAAACCTGCAAGCGCACGCCGTGTTCTATTATCAATTACAAAGGCTGCACTTAAAACAGAATCTTTCTTGTCTGCTGCGTCTTTCCAAGAGACATCAAGTGTCTTGACAGAGGCTGCAATAAAAGGTAAGACAGATCACTTGATTGGATTAAAAGAAAATGTTATCATTGGAAAGTTGATACCTGCAGGTACAGGTCTAAGGCGTTACCGTAATATCGGTTACAAACACGTGAACTAGGAGGTTAATCATGGAAGAATACAGAACAATTCCCCAGTGGATATCGGACTCGTTCCCTTGGATTCAGATGGGATTGGTTATTGTCATTGCACTGACATGTATTATTATGATAGTTGCGATTCTTGCAAGCCCGGCACAAGTAGGTCGGGGTAGTAACGTTCTAACAGGTGCCAGCGAAAGTTTCTACACAAAAAACAAAGGCAAAAGTAACCAAGGCAGAATTCGTGCCATCATCATAATCTGTGCGTGTACTATTGCGGTTTGTGCAATAATGTACTTTGTTACTTGGCAAATTTATCACAACGCATAATGAAAAATTAAAAACAAAAAAAGGGCTGTGGTCCCTTTTTTTGTTTTACATGTTATTTCAATTATCTTGAAAATCTTAATGTAACAATTCTTGCATCTTCTCCTTCACCAAGTGGAGCTTCTATTACAATACGTCCATCAACATAACGCAAAGATGCACCGTCGATATCCATAGCCTGCCAACCTGTTTTTTCAAAGTCGTAATCTTCGCTGTTAACCATCGCTTGGGTTGCATAAACTTCGATATTGTTGTTTGATGCAACTCTGTGACGTACGGTTCTTTCTTCTCCCATTATGCTCATTGTAAGTTGGTCACCAGAAACTCTTATCTCCATATCACCCATAAGCATTACAACAACAAGGATAATCATTTTTTCTTCGGCTGTAAGATCCAATGCTTCAAGTGCCTCAAGCATGTCGTCTTCCAATTCTTCCATAGCTTGCATCCATGCTAACATTGCTCCAATATCAGTTGGGTCAGTTGGCATTGGAGGGAATTCTGGTAATGCAGAAGCGTTAACTGTGTTACCACCAACGGTAATGTTGTGCAATGTGTATGTACCGTTACGTATTGTACTTCCACCAAACACACCGGTCACCCAAAGCACGATAACAAGTACTGCAACCAAACCAACTACCGATGCTCCTGCAATTATACCAATTTTTTTCTTGCTCATATATTTTTCCTCCTTTTGTTAAATTTAGAGTTCCGGAACAACTCTACACTCTCTATGAATATAGTTTACTCAAAAAGTATTTTTTTGCAAAACAAAACACAGATGAATTACACCTTTATTCCATATACTAATTTATAGATAAATATAGGGGAGACATAAGGGACGACAGCCATTTTTTTGTTTTACAGGATATTTTGATTATATTAAAAAGATATTATCTAGAGAATCTTATAAAAAGTGTGGGTGCATTCACCACAATAAACGGAACCTCTAGTACGATTTGTCGGTTGACAAAGCGCATAACAGAATTGCCAAATGTTAATGTTTGCCAACCAGTCTGTCCGAAAGTAAGCAATCTATCATCTTCGAAATCAATTTCTGGACCCGTAAGCATTTGTTGAGTCACATATATTTCAACCACATTGTTTGGTCCAAGTCTATGACGAAAAGTTTCAATCTGGGCTGTGGCGGACATAGGTCGTAATGATAATTGGTTGCCAGAGACATCAATAGAGACATGTGATAAACCTATAGCTATGAAAACATCTTCAACTGGCGGAAGACTTAGTTGGTCAATTTGCATATTAGCGTTACTGTTAATTGTTAAATTCCCAAATGTCATATTATGAAAGGTATACGTACCATTACGTATCGTATTACCGAATACACCAGTCACCCAAAGAATCATTAATGTCACAACGGCTAACCCTGCAACCGAGGCTCCTATAATTATCCCAATCTGTTTCTTGTTCATATTACTAGTATAACTAATAATCACACTTTTTAAAAACAATTTTCATTGATGAAAAAGAAATCTTCTCGTCAAAATATATGCTTCTTGCTTGATTTTGTTTATGTATTGTGCTAGACTACTTGAAGTTAATGCACCCGTGGCTCAGTCGGTAGAGCACGTCCTTGGTAAGGACGAGGTCGGCGGTTCAAGTCCGCTCGGGTGCTCCAGAATGGGCGGAATTGAACTCTTATATAGGGTTCTTTTTTGTTTCGGATCTTATGGATTCCTGCAGTATTGACATGTATTTAATAGGTAGTGTATTATTTACAAATGGAAGCAAAACGAAAATTATTTGTAGTTAGACACGGAGAAACGGATTTAAACGAGAAAGATGTTTTGCAAGGAAGAATTGATTGTGGACTCAATGCTACTGGAGTTGCACAAATTCAGAAACTTGCAAAAACCTCATCTTTCAATTCAATTAAACACATTTATTCTTCCCCCCTAAAACGAGCAACCCAATCAGCAGAAATAATCAAGCAATTATCTAGCCTTGATTTGCCAATAAAAACTGATAAAGACTTAATGGTGGGCGAACGTGGTCTTTTAACAAAAGAACCGAACAGATTTGCAAAAACACAGTTTTACACAAGTCCAATATTGTGCCATGGTGAATCATTCAGAGATGTGTACAATCGAACACTTATGTTCCTCGAAAGAATATCTTCTGACCCATCTGGAGATGCATTGGTTGTGACCCATGGTGACGTAATCACTACATTCCGTTATTATAAAGATAGGATGAGCACGAATAACTATGGAAATTGGAGCGACATTCTTGACAAATTTCCCCCAAGTGACCCACGTATTTCACAGGCATTGAATGAACTCAAATCAGAGTTTGGTGGAATATCAGGTGAAGACAATTTCTTGCTTTCCGCTTTTAGGGATTTAAGTATAGATTTGTCGATGATGATAGGGGAGCAACAAATACAGAAAGACAAGTCAGCAGGTAAACCTGCATTATTAATTTCCGAAAAGGCTAAAAGTAAAAGATTCAAAAGGGCTCTGGAACAGGCAGAAGCAACTAAGCAATTTGCCAGCAAACAAGAGAATTTTTTTCTTGTCAGAAAATACCTTGATTCCGTTATCTCAAATCATCCAGATATTCCAAGTGATAGATGGGACGAGATTTTTCAGCAATACAACCCCACTGACAATGGAAAAGTTTTTGAATTAGAAATATAGTTACCGCTTTTAGTCTTGTTCATTCGTGTTACTATTGTTTCGCTTTTAATCGTGGCACGATGAGATCGAAATAATTAGCTTTTATCCAAAAGTTCAAATCATGCACAGGTCGGTGCTCCATAAGAAATCGACAATATCCGACAAATGTCAGTCCCGAAAGAAGTGGACTTTCTTTTGTTATTGCGACATTGTGTTGTATGAAAATTTTACATATTCCAGAAGAAGTTTGCCCTGAATACGAGATAGCAAAGTCGATTTTGAAATGGATTGGAACACTTGGTTGGCTAACGCCACTTGAAATTGAGAAGATTATTGAACTCAATAAAAAGTCGTTTGGTGTTGCAGAAGAAGATAAAGAATGATATAATATTCTTAATGAAAAGTCACGAATTAATAAAAGTTGTTCAATATTTGAGAAATGCAGCTAGTGCAGTAGACAGTGCAGATGGATATGACCCAATCGAAATTGAACATGGACATATGTCACAAGCTCTTGACGAGATTGAAGATCTATTCAAAAGCGATCCAGAACTTGTATCTTTTCCAAATTTTGCAACAATCAAAGAACTTGTGGATCAAGCAAATTCAAAGGGTTTAAATATCAACTATGCAATGTCAGTAAGGCAAAATCCAAATTGGGATGGCGTAAACCCAATGACCGAAACAGAATACATTCCTGTTAATGTTTCCGAACAACAATTCAAAGAGTTACATTCTATCATGAGTTTAATTCGCGATAAAGTTGTTGGGGCAGTAGCGTATGTTGAGGAACTTGAAACACAAGAAGATTTGCAATATCAAGAGCAATGGCTCGAAGGATTAGAGCAAGGCAAAGATGCATGGCGCATGATGTCGCCTAATGAAAAACGCAAGACACTAGTTGAGGGTATGATTAAAGGTTTTAGCTATAAAGGATGGGATTGGGATGTTGGAACCAAAAATACAGATGAACAACAGATTAGACAAATATTAGAAGAAAAAGATTGTATTCGTTTTTATGGCCTTCCTGATAAAGAAAGTAACACGCGAGACATTCATGTTGTTCCAAAAAAGGAATTAGTTATTGAAACTTGATTACTCGCAATTTCAAGTCTTCGTCGCAAAATCAAGTTGTTGCAATCAAGTCCTATCTTTTGGTATACTACACACACATGCTTAAATAATTTATCTTCCATATAGTGCTTTTAATATAATATATCTATGAAATTAGTTAAACGAAACACCACCGTCTGCGAAATATGGGGAAAAAGATTTTCAATGAATTGTGGGCAATTAATATCCGAGATTCAGGGTGAAATTAAAAACCACTAAGGATAACTGGCCAGCCTATTGTGACGCGACCTGCGCGCGAAGAAATTTGCAGGTTAATGCGTGTGTCGCCATCGCGGATGAAATCGCGACCGCGACCGCTGTAGGCATATGTTATGTGCATTATATTATTTCGTTGTTCGTGAACAACACGATATCTAAGGATTCGCAGAATTTCGTGTTTGGGGCGATAGGTGTCTAGGGTGATGCTCTCGCCATCTATTTGTGTGAATTTAGCACGCAGGGCAGGGGCATTGTACGAACGCGTTGTGTAAATGAAACCAGTTGCGATGTCGTGACGTCGGATTATATACGGACTGTCTACCAGTTGCCGTGAATAGATCGACATGTAACCATCGCCCAATATTTCCAAGTGTGGATTTCCAAGTGAAGCAAAGTGATAGAAAATCAAACTTACACATAATGTAATGAATAAAAGCAACTTAAACACAGTTTAATTATTGACACCTATGATATAATATAGCATGAAAATTCATGTCGAATCCGCACCTATGGCGGGGTTTACCAACCATGCGTTTCGACGCGTTTTGATGGAATGTGGAGCAAAGATTTTGTACACAGAAATGATAAGTGCAACTGCACTTGTCTACAAAAGTAAAAAAACGTACGATATGCTTGGTCTGGACAAGGCGGAGGGAATCATCAATGTCGTGCAATTATTTGGAAAGGTGCCAGAACATTTTGAACAGGCAATTAAATCGGGATATTTGGATAACTTTGATGAAATTAATATTAATATGGGTTGCCCAGCCCCCAAAATAACACGTAATTCTGAAGGCTGTGCATTAATGAAGACGCCAGATTTGGCGCGCCAAATTATTCAGGCATGTGTTCGATCAACAGACAAGCCAGTGACAGTAAAGTTTCGCCTTGGATATGAACAACCAAATTTAACGGCGGTCGAGTTTGCAAAGATGTGTGAGCAGGCGGGTGCAAGGCGTCTCATCGTACATGGCAGATATGCAAGTCAAGGTTACAGCGGAGTGGCAGATTGGCACGCAATTGCGCGTGTTGTGCAAGCGGTAAATATCCCCGTTATTGCAAATGGTGATGTGGTGGATCTAAGTGCGGCACAAAAATGTTTGGAGATTACCGGTGCGAATGGGCTTATGATTGGGCGTGCGTTATTTGGTTCGCCATGGAAAATAAATTTTGATATGCCAACAATGACCGAGAATGAAATTAAAAACATGATATCCAAACATATCGAATATCAGAGAAAATTGCATGGCGAGGGTAGTTTTTCCGAGATTAAAAAGCACATGTTATTTTATTGTGATAATTTCAAAAATTCAAAGGAATTGAAATTGCAAATGATTCATGCGAAAACTTTTAACGATGCAATTGAAATACTTGAACTTTGATTTGCACATAATAAACGGATGAAACGGATGTTCGTAGTGATGTTATGTCTGATTGTGGCTTTACCTTTGTTTGGTTTTGCAAAAAAAGACGAGACATATTTAACAATACACTTTAATGTGGATGGTATTGCCAAACAAATTGCAATTACAGATAAATTAATCCAACCCAGTTGGTGGGACGTAGAGAGTAAAAATAAATTTACAAATAACAAAACATTACAACAACGTGCCAAGGATTGTCTGAATGAAACGGACGATGTAATAACAATGAAGAAAAAATTCCCCGAGATTTACAGAATCGTGAAAAACATTGAATCCCAAATCCACAAAGAAAAATGCGATGGAAAGGTGCAATTTAATCCGGATGCCGAAAAAAAATTCTGGGTGACAGACCAAATTATTGGAAAAAAATTGGATACCCAGCGTCTGTGCGAGGACATCTTTGTTGCGTTGTCGTCGGGAAGATATGCAGACATATATACACGGATAGCAGACATCAAACCAGCAGACGAAGATGATATCTTGAATAAAATAGTTGAACGCAGCCGCTTTTCCACAATCTTTGCCGACAATGCACCGCGCGAATCCAACATTGCTCGCGCACTTGCGGCATTTGATGGTTTGGTTATCGAACCAAGTGCAATTGTTTCGTTCAATAAGACCACAGGTCCACGCACAGCCGCCAGAGGGTACCAAGAAGCCAATATAATCCTGGAAGGCGAATTTGTACCTGGTATAGGCGGAGGGGTGTGCCAAGCCAGCACAACGCTGTTTAATGCGGTATTGTTATCAGGATTAAAAATTGTAGAGAGCCATAGTCATTCGTTGGCGATTTCATATGTACCGCTTGGTCGTGATGCAATGGTATCGTCACGTGCGGATTTAAAATTTAAAAACACAACAGACGAGACAATATTTATTGAAACCCAGGTTATCGACAACGGCCCAAAAAACACCGCCCTTATAAAAATTTATGGTGCACGGCCAAATACCCGCTACCAACCACGGGTGGAAATTGAAACGCATAATATTATCGAAGAAATAAATGGTGAAATTCCCGTACAAATGTCGGGATACGATCATGAAAACCGCGAGTTTTGGAGTTACGAAAAAAAGACAATCGAGAGTGGCTATCCAACAAAGGAAGCCGTAACATATTTGGATGAATACAAAAATGGTGAATTAGTGAATTCGATAAAAATACGAAAAAGCAAGTACAAAGGAAAGGAAAGGGTGGTGGAGTTTAAAAAGAAAGTTCACCAAGAAAACTATGCCTGGACGGTTTGAAAAAGTTAGTCACGACGATTCAAATGGTTATTTAAATTTTCCGCTTTCAAGAATCTTTGTCTTGCCTGGTATGTTTCAACAACAAATTTTTTCAGTTTCTGGCAACCAACGCCAGCAAGTCCAACAGCCCATGTTGCACCTGCAGCTGCCACACCACTTAAAAATCCACTAAGAACACCAACAACGGTGGATTGCCCAATTCTTTCCCCGGTGTAGGGGATTGCATCTTCTGCCATGGCTTCTGCTTGTGCCATTCTGTCGGCGGATGTGTCTTCAAGGTGCTGTTCACGTCCTTGCTCGACATCAAAATTTTCTGGCATATGCAACCCTAGAACAGACAGCGCCTCGTCAAATCGGTCAGACTCGGCTTGTCTCATATTTTCATATTTGTTCCCAGCAATTGTGTTTGCGTCCATGTTTCCCATCCACTCCCAGTGATTTCCCGCAGCAAACCCACCAACACCGATAGCAGTTGCCAGACCAAAATAAGTTGCGGCTTTACCTATTTTTGTAAATTTTTTACTCATAAAATATTATATCATTTAGTTTTATCAAAAGCAATATCAGAATTAATTATTCGATACCCGTTTTCGTTGACAAAAGACACAATTGACTGTACACTTGCATATATCTTACAAAGGAGGAAAAAATGTCGAAAAGTAAAGGTAAAGGAGCATACTTGGGACTTGGTCTACCATGGATCGTGAACCTTGTATTGTGTTTCTTCTTGGGCTGGCCGCTTGGAATTATCGAGCGTCTTGTTCGTGGAAACATTATCATGGCAATCTTAAACATTTTCTTTGGTTTCATTTTCTGGGTAATTGACTTGGTTTCATTCATTTTGCACAAAGACATGAAGTGGTTGGCTTAATATATTCACCACAATTAAAACGACTGGGCGACCAGTCGTTTTTGTTTTCAATAGTTCTTTTTTAACCATACCAAAAGCACACTGATATCTGCGGGCGTTATACCACTGATACGCGTGGCTTGGGCAATTGTAAGTGGTCTAATAAGAGTCAGTTTTTCCACCGCCTCGCGGCTTAGCGCCTTTATTTGGCTGTAATCAATATCAGATGGCAGTTTTGTTTGTTCTTGGCGTTTGGATTCGTGGATTATGCGATTTTGTCGCGCAAGGTACCCCTCGTACTTTGTTTCTGTTTCCACATGTTCCAAAACAGATGGGGTAATACCTTTGAATAGTTCCAAATCTTTGATATCATTCCCACGTTTAATATATTGCTCGATTGTAATTTTTTCGCCATCATGCAAAATACTTTGTGACAGTAACTCTTTAACCTGTTCAATTTGTTTTAATTTCTTTTGAAAAACACGCCATCTTTTATCGCACACAAGACCGATATCACGTCCAATTTGTGTTAGTCGAATATCCGCGTTGTCTTGTCGTAGATGTAGTCTATGTTCGGCACGACTGGTCAGCATCCTGTATGGCTCTGCGGTGCCTTTGGTCACAAGATCGTCGATAAGAACGCCGATATAACTATTGGTGCGCGAAAGGTCCAATGTCTTATCACTGTGCCTTGCATGTAACAGGGCACTAATACCCGCGACAAGGCCTTGTGCTGCGGCCTCCTCGTAACCGCTGCTACCGTTTATTTGTCCCGCAAAGAATAACCCCTTTTGTCCCTTGAATTCCAACGTAGGAAATAACTGGGTTGAATCGATGCAATCATATTCTATTGCGTAACCATCATACACAATTTGGGCGTGTTGTAGTCCATCAATGCTGTTCACGAATTCTTGTTGCACATCGCCTGGTAACCCTGTGAACAGACCCTGTACGTATATGTCATTTGTTGATAAACTCTCGGGTTCTAAAAACAATTGATGTCTGTCACGATCGGGGAATGTTGCGATTTTGTCCTCGATACTTGGGCAATATCTTGGACCGCTGCCCAAACCGTTGCCACGATACATCGGGCTTTTTGTGATGTTTTTCGCAATTATGTCATGTGTATGCTTATTTGTGTATACCATGTGGCAAACGACCTTGTTTTTAATTGAACCATTCGTAAGTGACGAAAACGTTTGAATATTATCATCACCATGTTGAATTGTGGTTTGGGAATAATCCACGGTTTTACCATCAATACGTGGTGGGGTGGATGTGGAAAAACGCCTTAGTTCCAACCCCAACTGTTGTAATGAAGACGAGAGATGTGAGGATCGATTAAATCCACTTGGGCCGCTTTGTAAATTTTTGTCACCTATCAAGATGTTACTCTGCAAATATACCCCGCACGCAATAACGACAGATGGTGCGCAGAATTCTTCGCCTGTTAACAAACGAATCATTAATTGATCGTTATATGGTTGAATTTGGGTGGCTTCGCCTTGTTTTATTGTAATGTTTTTATTTTGTTCGATTATTTTTTTTGCCGTTAAATGATATTTTATACGGTCGGCCTGCGTGCGCAAACTGCGAACTGCTGCACCTTTTGTTGTATTTAACATTCGAATTTGTATTGCACTTTTGTCCGCCAAAATTCCCATAAGACCGCCCAGTGCATCAATTTCATGCACAAGGTGTGATTTGGCACTGCCGCCTATGGATGGGTTACATGCCATAAAGGAAAGAGAATCCAAATTCATGGTTAATAAAAGGCATGACCCGCCCATAGTCGCTGCGGCATGCGCGGCCTCGACCCCTGCGTGTCCTGCACCAACTACAATCACATCGAATTGTTGTTTCATCGCACAAGTTTATCACAATTTTCACCCAATAAACAAGGGTTCATTTTTCTTAAAATTCCAAAAACCACTTGACATTATATATATATATATATAGTAGACTCAAATTACCGTGACGGGGTGGATTCGTGAAAATGGAGGCACCGATGAGTGATCAACAACAATACGACGAGTACAGTTTATTCGAAAGAAAGTCCGCGATGGACCGTTTTTCTGGAATTCAAAATTTGTTCAGTTTTTATAAGGATTTTGCAGGGGTGTCATCAAGTGACGACAAACGTTTAGATAATCGCGGCGGAGGACTGGTTCTACAAAATGCTTTGGCCAAAATTGACGATGGAGAAACCAGTGGTTACGGGATGAAAGGAACGGAAATGTATGGTTTTATCTATCCCGAGGGGACGACAGGTTATGACAAAATAAATCGAAAAGATCAAAGTCCAAGTGTCCCAGTGGAGATGACAAGGGGGAGTATTAATCCCTATGCAAACGAAACTGCCTGGGAAAAAACGACCGGAAAAGAATATAAAGAAAAACTACGGCAAGTTGTCGAAGATCTATACGGCTCAACAGGCAGTTCAAGTAGTCCATTTGCAGTAGGTTTTGCAACCGAAAATGAAATGTTGTTATATGCAAAATTAAAAAGTGACATGAACTATGCCCATGCAACCAGGGATGTGCAAAGGCACAAAGAATTGAAAGAAGTACATGCACAAGTCATTGAAGAAATGACAGGCGAATATATGTACTTATTCAAAATCGGACGAGACAAAGCAAACGAACGATTGCAAAAATATCCTAAGATATTTGAAGATATAATAATGAAACCACAACATGAATTACAGGGTTCAAAAGTTATTGACCAAGCATACGCAGAAAATGCCGCAATGGACAGAGAGAAAGCCGAAAAGAAACAAGCCGAAGACCAAGCACATTTGGAATCGGTATATGATACCGCACACCGCGAAAACGAATATCTTGACCATTTGACAGGGACAAAGAAAGAATTAGAAGCACCAACACTGAAAAATATGGCAAGAAGGGTTTTTAAGAGTAGCCAGGTCAAAGAAGAAAAAGAAGACATTAATACTGAGATTGCCAAGATTAAAGGAACCGAGCGAGACTCTTAAAACTATGACTTTATTTTCCAATACAGAATCTTGAAAATATTTCATCAATTATTGCATCACTTGCACGGGTGCCAGTTATCTCGCCAATTGCATCTATTACTTGCGTAATATCGTTCGCGATACAATCCAGTGGCAGGGTATCAATGTTACCAAGCGCACGTGTCAATGAATCTTTCGCAATGTTTAATTGTGCAAGATGTCGTGTGTTCGTTATGACAACGTCTCCGCTCTTTGGTTGTTTTTGGGTTGCAATATTATGTATGGTTTCTTTTAACAAATTAATGTTTTTGCCAGTCAGGGCAGAGGTTCTGATAATTTTTGCATTCTCACCAAGGAATTTGTTCCAGTCCGTTGGACTATTAACTAAATCTGATTTATTCAGGATGATGATAGAGTTCTTATCCTTTGATAATTCCAATACGTTTCTATCATCAGAATTTGGCTTCTGTGAAATATCAAAAATTGAAAGAACGATATCTGCATCGTTTATTACTTTGTTTGTACGTTCAATCCCCAATTTTTCGATTTCGTTTTTCGCGTTGCGAATACCTGCGGTATCGTTGAATACAAAACGTAATCCCTTATATAAAATTGCCTCGGAAACTGTGTCTGTTGTTGTGCCTTCAATCGTTGTAACGATGCTTCGATCTGTTCCCAAGATTTGGTTAAATAAACTGCTTTTACCTACGTTGGGGCGCCCCAGAACCGCAATTTGAACACCATGCGCAATTATCCTGCCATGTTGTGCGGTGGATACCAGTGAGTCAATCTGATTAACGATATCCTTTATTTGTGGCTTTATACTCTCGCGCGTCGTATGTTCAATATCATGTTCGGGATAGTCCATTGTGGCTTCTATTTGTGCTATTGTTTGGACTAGTTCGGTTTCAAACTGCGAAAGTTGTTCCTTTAATTTTCCAGAATATATTATGGAACTTGCTTTTAGATGAGATTCGCTCTCGGCGTGGATTGTTTCAATTATGCTCTCGGCTTGGTCAAGTGACATCTTTCCATTTAAAAAGGCACGTTTGGAAAATTCGCCAGGTTGGGCTGGTGTTGCGCCAATTGACACAAGATGATCCACGATCTTTTGCAACAAGAAAGCACCACCGTGCGCCTGGATTTCGATAACATCCTCGCCTGTGAAAGAATTTGGGGCGGGGAAGTATATACATAACACGGTGTCTGAAAAATCAGGTGTAGTAACACGCCCAAAGGCTGCAAGACGTGGTGTTAAATCTTTGACGTTACCAAATGCAACAAAGCATCGTGAAACAATGTCCATGGCATTGGGGCCACTTAGACGAATTATACCCACCCCAGCGTTACCTATTGGCGTTGCGATTGCAACGATGGTATTTGAACTTTGCATTACGCATTGTAACATATTTCCAGTGCAAAAGATATATTTACATGATAAACTTGTTCATGGAAAATAATCCAGTGATAAACGAATTAATTCAATTTATTATTTCTGCTGGAAATGACCTTGCCAATAAATCTGGAAAAGTGGAAGACATTGGTGTGAAAAAACAATGGCTGACCGAAGAAGATTTAAGAATAGAGCGAGAGATTAAACGTATAGTAACACGTGATGGCGACAGTTTTTTCGCCGAAGAAGAAAATGACAATTTTATAGATGATGGTTCGGTTTGGGTTGTGGATCCGATAAGTGGAACAAAATTGTTTATCGAAGGCAAACCAAACTTTGCAATAGTTGCAAGTCATTTAAAAAATGGAAAAGTTGACTTTGCCGTTGTTAATAATCCGACCGCACAGAAATTATATTTAGCAGAGGCGCAGCAAGGTGTATCCATTAATGGCAAACCGCTTGAAGCCCCAAATAATAATGATGATACTGGTCGTATAATTTTCCATGCGTCCACACAAGGATCGTGGAACAGTGGACAAATCGACGAATTAAGAAAACAATTATCAGAAAAATACCAGGTTTTTCCTTCACAGGGCTCTTGTGCATATAACTATTGCTTGGTAGTGCAAGGTGAATTCGACGGAGTTGTGTCCTTAACAAAAGACTCTTTCCCTGAATTTGCAGGTTGTTTCATTGCAAATATGACGGGGGGGGTATTAAAGCAACAAATATAAAAGGTAAAGAAGATATAACTCATACAGATAGAACTTTTGTTTGTGGTAATGAAAGAAACTATGATGACCTTTTGAGTATAACAAGAAAATCCCTTGCAAAAGAATCCAGCAAAGATATTGACAAAGATACCAAATAAGAAAATCGTCTACGACGGTTTCAATGCACCATCAATTGGGTCATAAAAAAGGCGTATTGCCTTTTTGTATTTATGTTAAAGCCAATCGAAATTTTTGATAAAGTCAGATAGTCTGTTAAAATTTCCAAAAGTTGTGAATTCGTATCGGATTACATCGTTTGGTTCTTCGAACGTGTTTATAAAAAAGGATGTCTGTACAAATCCGCGACCAATATTCCCCAGTGGTATAAACAACTGGCGTACGCCACGAGAGTGGGGGGTGGTTGCACAGACCAGTTCAAGATTTTGGTTGTTTGTTCCGGTAACACCGAACTGGGATTCGCGGAAGGTGATTCGGATGAAATGGTTATCTGTTGCATTTTGGATTGCATTGGTTGTACGGGACTCTATTCTAAGACCCTCTTCACCGCGCGCACCGAATATCTGTACCAGTCTGTTAGAGGAGCCAGATTGGTGAAGCATTTTAAAAATCATATCCATCGCAAATTGTTCACTGATTCTTGGTGTGTCAAAGTGCATTTCGAATCCTGTTTCTGTACCATTCCAAACCTCGACGGTTTTGATGTTGCTTGGATTAAATGTAAGTCCATAATTAACACTGATGTGCCCAAATATGATTACCAATGTATTCGCACTTAAGAAAGCAACCAGTACAACCCAAAAAGCCCAAATTTTAAAAATCCTAAGCCATGGCTGTCCTCTGCGAAATGTGGTTTCCTCTACTACTTCTACTTCTGTTTGGTTTTCGTTTTTCATTCCTTGACCTCGTCGTTTTTGTCTGTTTGTTCTTGTGGTGTTTGTGCTAACTCTTTAATTGTGGTCGGCTTTTTCTTAGTCTGTTTTGGAGCCTTTATCAGTTTAGCATATTCTTGGATATTGTCAACAGTAGGCATGTAAGGCAACTTCTCGCCACGTTTTACCATGTCTCTTGCAAGTTCAAAGTTTTTTTCCAATTGTTCCATTCTTTTATCGTCAAATGCTTTTGCATCGTGAAATGCTTTTGCAATTTCACGCACGTGATTGAATTCGATTTCTAACTCTTCTATTTCACATTCAATTTTTTCGCGTTGCTCGACCTCGCGTGCTTTTTCCAGGCGCGCTTCGATACCTGCAATTATTTCTTTTGCTTTTTTGCCTTGCATAATCAAATCAATATCTTCTGCATAAATTGTTTCGCGTTCCAAAAGAATCTCTACCATGGTGTCAATCTGGGACTTGTAATCTTTCATGATTTTGATTGCGGTTGCTTCTGCCTCTAGAACCAATGCTTTGACCTCTTTATCAATTGTGGCCTGCAATGAATCAGACAAAGTTTTGTTGTCATACACGCGGAGTAGTGCCTCGTCCGAACGTCCGTAGTAAACGGGACCTAGGTCGTCGCTCATCCCGAACATGGTTACCATTCGTTCCGCAAGACCTGTTGCGTATTTTAAATCCTGGGTTGCACCTGTACAGATATCACCGATGAATATCTTTTCTGCGACACGACCACCCATGTAAACTGCCAACTGGGTTTTCAGGAATGATTTGGATTTATGTGCAGTAACGTCGTCTTTATCGTTCGTTAGAGTATAACCGGCTGCCATACCACGTGGGATGATGGAAACCTCTTGCACGGTTTGTTTGTCTTGTAATACGCGGGATACAACTGCGTGCCCAGCTTCGTGATAAGCGGTGATTTTTTTATCTTCGTCTGTTATTATACGGCTGCGTTTTTGTGGGCCAAGAAGAACTTTGTTAATACCCTCGGTAATGTCTGCCATTGTTATCTTTCGACGGTCTTTTTTTGCGGCGATAATTGCGGATTCGTTCATCAGGTTTTCAATGTCCGCCCCCGAGAAGCCACTGATTATCTGGGATACGCGTTTAAGGTCAACGTCGGACGAAATTGGTTTGTTCTTTGTATGTACCTTAAGAATTTTTTCACGCCCAGAAACGTCCGGCATTTGTACGATAATTTGTCTGTCAAAACGACCAGGGCGGAGTAGGGCTTGGTCCAATACATCTGCACGGTTGGTTGCAGCCAGAACGATAACGCCTTCGCTCTTGGTGAATCCATCCATTTGTACAAGTAGTTGGTTAAGGGTTTGTTCGTTTTCTTCTGCGGCACCGCTAATACCCACACCACGCATACGTGCGATGGAATCAATCTCGTCAATGAAAATGATACATGGCGCGTTTAACTTGGCTTGTTCGAACAGGTCTCTCATCCGACTTGGTCCCACACCCACCAACATTTCTGAGAAATCAGAACCACTGATGGAAAAGAACGGAACGCCGGCTTCACCTGCAATTGCTTTTGCAAGCAATGTCTTACCCGTTCCAGGCTGACCAATTAACAAGAATCCTTTTGGAATACGTGCACCCAATTCCAAGAACTTTCGTGGGTTTCTAAGGAACTGGACGATTTCTTGGACTTCTTCTTTTTCTTCTTCGATACCTGCAACGTCGTTGAAACGAATTGGACTGGAAAGAACCACGGTTGCACGGTTCTTGCCCATATTTGAAATACCGCTACGACCCGCAAAATTTCTGAAAATCAAAAATGCAATAAGTAGCATCAAAGCAATTGGTACAACAAATATCATAATCTCGAAAAAAGATGTTGGCACAGAACGCGATTCAAATTGGATGGCTTCTCCAGATGGGGCTTGGATAATTTGTTCGCTGATGATGGATGTAATTTGAAAGGGCACCGCATAATAAAGTTGGTGGCTGGCGTTACGGTCTGGACGCGAAAGAAAGTCTCTTAAATCGCCTTGGCTTGAATGTTGGGTTGACAGGATATAGAAATTATTTCCACGTTGAACTACGGCACGAATTTGGTTGGTTCCAGTAAATTCAAGATCCCCAGTAAGCGCATTACGAGACACACCAATCATGTGTTGAAATTCGGTATAGTTTATTCTGGTTGGACTGTCCCCGCTATTGACACTGTTAAAAATAAGTAATACAACAAGAACTGCAATCAATATGAAAATCAGATTAAATCTTGGTTTTCTTCTTTGTGGCTGTGACATTATAAAACTCCCATTAGGTTAAAATACTTCTTAGTATATCAATATGCTGGTGGAAATACAACTTGTTTCAATATGAAGAAAGTGTGCAATGTGTTAGTTTAAGGAGGATATTGTGGTAAACTGTAAATGTGATTATTGACAAGTTAAATTTTGTACCACTAAATCCTGGTGTCTATATGATGCGAGATGAGCGCAACAATATAATTTATATTGGCAAGGCCAAAAGTTTAAAGGCTCGGCTTTCTTCATATTTCAAAAGTGGCTCGCATGATGCAAAGGTTACGGCGATGCTTGCATCTGTCGTGGACTTTGATTATTTTTTAACCAAGACCGAGAACGACGCCCTTGCCCTGGAAGCCAATCTGATAAAGAAACACATGCCGCATTATAATATCCTGTTAAAGGATGGTAAAAGTTTTCCATATATTAAAATCGTAGACGGAGAATTTCCGTACCTAGAAGTCACGCGAAAAACGCAAAGTCAAATCAAAAGCAGAGACAAGTATTTCGGACCATATTTCAATGGTATTTGGGCACGTGAATTACTGGAAACCATCAAAGACATTTTCCCAATCCGTAGTTGCAACAATATTGAATTTAAACGAGGCGTGGCATGTATCAATTACCAGATAGAGCGATGTATGGCGCCATGCAACAAATTAATAACAAAAGATGATTACGTGCAAATAATTAATAATATTAAATCGTTCCTGCGTGGCGAAAAGGAATTTGGTGCACGCGAAATACTGACAAGAAAAATGGAAACGGCAGCCGAGTTAGAACAATTTGAATTGGCAATCAAATACCGTAACGGGATTAATTTCTTGGATAAATTGGGCGAGCGTACAATTGCCCAAGTCGCACGTGATTTAAACGTAGACGTATTTGCAATTATTACAAAAGGCGAGATATATGTTACCAGTGTCCTTACCGTGCGAGCGGGAAAGTTGATAGGTATACAAAACTTTTTTGGTGATAACAAAGGGGTAGAGTCCGAGATTCTTTCATCCTTTGTTATGCAGTATTATCAAACCAATCCAATACCTGAGCAAATAGTTGCAGAGATAGAATTGGACGAGGTTGCCCAAACATTGGGGTGCCAAGTATTTAACCCAAAGATGGCGATAAAAAAGAAACTATTGGAGATGGCACAGGCCAATGCCAACGAATACATAGAGACCAGTATCGAAAAAATAAAGTTCAAACACGAATTCACACATGGTGCATGCGGGGAATTGGGCAATGTGGTAGGTATGCAACGCATACCACACAAGATAGAGTGTTTCGATGTCTCGCATATGGGGGGCGAGGACATGGTTGCATCCATGGTTGTGTTCATCGATGGAGTGGCGCAAAGCAAATTGTATAGGCGGTTTAAGATAAAACATGGCGAGGGTAACAATGACTATCTCAGTATGCAAGAGGTTATAAAACGCCGTATCGCCAGAATAGGTACAAATGACCCAAGTTTCGGAACATGTCCAGACCTAATTATTGTGGATGGAGGCAAGGGACAATTAAGTGTAGTAGTCGAAATATTTGAAAATTTAAAAGACATTGAAGGGGAGCAGGTGCATGAACTTGATAACCGTGAAATTCAAAAAATACATGATATTCAACTAATTGCAATAGCCGAGAGTAACGAGGAAATTTTTGTACCGCACCAGAAAGAACCGATTGTGCTATCAAGACGTAGTTATGCATTAAGACTGGTTCAACGCATTCGTGACGAAGCACATAGATTTGCAATTACGTTTCATAGAAAAAAACGTGGCACAAAGTAATTGTTTGCCAATGCGCGATTTTTGTCATATATTATGTTCATGCAAAGAAAACGATTTTTTATGGTTCGCTTGATTGTGTTTATTATGATAGTGACAATGGTGGGTGTTGGGTTTGTTTGGCAGGACGATATCGAGACATTCATGAACACAACAATTTTGGGTAACGAAAGACCTGTGCATGACGTAACCTTTGACGGCGGATTATCCGTTCATTTTATCAGCGTGGGACAGGGCGACGCGGTAGTTGTGGAATTTCCAAATGGGCAAATAATGATTGTAGATGCGGGCACAAACACGATTGCATCAAGAAACGCGTTTAGTCATTACTTGACATCATACATTTTTCCAGGCAACACGCCAAGGGTAGTGGATTACTTTGTGGCGACACACAGCCATGCCGACCACATAGGTGCTGCCAGTTATCTTGTGAATAACTATTATGTTGGACATGTTATACGTCCAAAATCTTTTACTGAATACGAAATTACAAACAATATTCCGTTCACACAATTTGGTATTGTTGGTCGTGCAACAAGACATAGCACAATTATATTCAGAAACTTTATCCAAGATCTTAATGCCGCGACATGTGTGAATGGAAATCCAACAGCGGTGACATTGCCATACGTGGGTCGCGAAATGAATATTGGCGGGGCGGTGGTTACGTTCTTTTCACCTATTGGACAATTTTATGGAAACCCAGCAAACGCATATCACACCCAAAATAATCCAGACCCGATAAACCAACTTAGTACAATTTTTGCAATATATTTCGAAGGGCGTCGGATTATGTTCACGGGAGACGCCTATGTTGCAAATGAAAATGCAATCTTGGCACTGCGTGATGTTAATGGTGTTCTCAGAACTGGATTTGGAACACAAGCAGGCGAAACATTTAAGGTGGATGTATTGGATGTCGGTCATCACGGAAGTCACACAAGCACAGGCCAGCCGTTTCTTGACAAGATTCAACCAACATACGCGATTATCCAGGTCGGTACAAATACACATGGTCATCCGCACGCCCCTGTAATGAATAGACTGAACAATGCCAACGTGAATATTTTGCAAACAAAGGAAATCGGAGACATCCTTGTTCAGGTCAGTGCAACGGGACAATTAAAGGTTGCAGGCGTTATCCACGACGATTCATTCTGGATTCAATATTGGATGGTCGCGGTGGGATTAACGGTGATAATATTCTTGGCATTGTTTACGGTCGATTTCATTGGTAAAAAAGGCGGAAGCAATGCACCAGCCCAAAGAAAACAAACAAATAATAGAAGAAGATAAGCAGAAATTTCCCCATGCCTATTGAATTTTGAATGCGAAAATGCTATAATATAGGTATGGAAAAGAACTTTGAAGATGATGTAATCGACTTTATTATTGAACATAACCTGATTGCAAAAGGCGAACGTATTGGGGTAGGTGTAAGTGGCGGTGCGGACAGTATGGCTCTGTTGCATTTTTTGGATTCTATTAGCAAAAAGGCAGGTTTCGCCGTGGTTGCGGTTAATGTAAACCATAACATGCGCGAAGGCAGTAAAAAAGAAAGCCAGTTTGTTAAAAAATACTGTATCGATAACGGAATTGAATTCATTGGATTGAATGTAGACGTATTGGCATTGATTAAGGAAAAGAAACTGGGTCTAGAGCAGGCTGCGCGCATAAAACGTTACGAAGCATATGAAAATGCAATCGCCAAGGGAAAGTTAAACAAAATGGCATTAGGTCATCATCAATCTGACCAAGCAGAAACCATCTTATTGAAAATTTTCCGTGGAAGCGGTATTGCCGGGGCCAGTGGCATGGATGTTCAACGTGGGCCGTATATTCGTCCATTTTTGGAAACACAAAAAGTGGATATCAGCGAGTATGTGTTTCGTAACCACATTCCATATATTGAAGACCCAAGCAATCAAGATAACACATTTTCACGTAACTTTCTGCGTAACGAAATTATTCCTGCACTAAGACGCGAATGGAAAAATGTAGAGAAGAACGTTATAGACTTTGGAAAGAACTGTCGCCGTGATGATGATTATATGAATTCCATGGTGGACACATCATATTTCATTTCAGACGGGAAAGTTGTGCGTGTACCGCTTAATTTATTTATTTATCCAGAGGCGGTTACCAACAGGGTAATTATCTCGGCATTGGACAAGTTGGGTAAACGTGAAAACATCGAACGAAAACATATTGAATTGGTACAGAATCTTGTGAAATCTGGCGCGAATGGTGCAAAGATTGATTTACCGAATGGAACTTGTGTCATTCGTGAATACGAATATATTGCTTTTGTTAAAAAACAAACTGGTGTGGAATCTAAGGTTTATTCATTTAAAATTGGGAAAACAAGTTTTGCTGATTTTGGAACGATTAGCGTTACAAAATCAATTGCATTCCGAAAGTATCTGGATCGTGATGTGTTGCTTATTGATGTTGACAAATTACCAAAGCAAGCAAAGTGGCGTACCCGCAAAGATGGCGATACATTCACCAAATTTGGTGGGGGGACCAAGAAACTGGCATCATACATGATTGATAAAAAGATTCCTGCGCGCCTTCGTGATAAAACCCCTGTGCTGGCACATGGGAATGAAATTTACGCAATCGCAGGTTTGGAAATCAGTGACAAAGTAAAAATAGACAAGGACACGCTGGAGGCATACTTGCTGGAATCAGTAGTAACAGAGTAATCCCTTGACAAAGTTAATTTAAGTATGATATTATGCAATAATGCAAAGCCTGTACACAGTTCAAGCTGTGTGCGGGCTTCTTTTTTGGGGGAATAGGAAACTTATGAAATTTAATGAAATGAATTTGTCGGATTATATAATAAAGGGCTTGGATGCCCAGGGCATTGAAACGCCAACCGAGATACAAGAGGTCACAATACCGCTAGTCAAAAGTGGTGTGGACGTAATAGGTCTAAGTCAAACGGGCAGCGGCAAAACATATGCCTATGGGATACCTGCGCTTGAACGCGTGGATTTAAATATTTATGGTGTTCAATTTTTGGTTGTGTGTCCGACACGGGAACTGGCTGCGCAAATTGCGGACAATTTGAAAAAGTTGACAAACTTTACCTCACGTATTGGTGTTATCGCAATATTCGGTGGTGCCAGCATGGACAGACAAATTCAATCGCTTAAACGTGGTGCAAAAATTGTTGTTGGAACGCCAGGTCGATTAATGGATCACTTGCGCCGTAAAACATTGAAGTTGGATAATCTGAAAATGGTAATCCTAGACGAGGCAGATGAGATGCTAAACATGGGTTTCAAAGAGGATATTGAAACAATATTAAAATCCACTCCGGACTCAAGACAAACTGTAATGTTCAGTGCGACCATGCCACCCGAAATCGTAAAGATAACAAAACTGTACATGAAAGAACCAGTCATGATCAAAGCCAAGAATCAAGATTGTGCACCTGCTCTTATTAAACAATATTATATAAGTTGTAAGCGCCCCGAGAAACCAGAAATCCTGGAAAAAATTTATACTGAATTTAATCCATGGATATCTATTGTTTTTTGTAACACCATTCAAATGACCCAGGAATTATCCACGGCACTGAAAAAGAACGGATTACCCGCTGTATGTCTTAATGGGGATATGCGTCAAAGTGAACGTCGTCGCGTAATGGACAAATTTAAAAATGACGAAGGCGGCGGGATACTGGTTGCAACTGACGTGGCTGCACGTGGATTGGACATTAAAAATGTGGACGTTGTTATTAACTTTGATTTTCCAAATAATGACGATTACTATGTCCATAGAATTGGTAGAACTGGACGTGCGGGTAAAGATGGGGTAGCAATATCATTGATTACTAGTGGCAATCAACTTAAGGATTTGCAAACCCTTACGAATAAGGATGGAGTAGAAGAATATACCAGTTTAAGCACAACAAAATACGGTGCAAAAGAGTTGTCAAAAGGCAGAGGTAAACCAAGACAAAGTTTCAACAAACAAAGAAATCACAGCCAAAAAGCAAATGCACCAAGACGCGAAAGCGGCGAATTCAAAAGGTTAGGCGACAAGAGGGAAAGCAAGGAAAATCACCAAAAACGCGAAGAGACGGGTTTTGTCGGTGGATACGGTGAAAGGCGCGAAGGTTTAAAAGGTAACAAAACACGAGAAAGGTTCGGCAAACCCAACACAGAAAAACGTGAACGAGGCGGTTTCAATAATTCATCAGAAAAGCGTGAAAAAAGCGGATTCAAAAACAATTCATTTAAGCAGGAAAATACTGGATTCAAAAATAACCAAAGAAACAAAGGTGGTCGAAAAAAGCCAAACCGAAACAACCGCGGACCAAGATAATTTTAATCCTGATTCTTATTTCTTTTTCGGTCCACAATTATCAATATAAAAAGTCCCAGCAGAGTAGCACCAAATAGTGACAAAAGCCACCATAGTCGGTTATTATTATCGTCGTCTTTATTTAGATTTACGCTGATGACATCACTTGGTTTGGAATCTGTAAACGTTATGCCGTCGCCCACTGCAATTATTCTGATTGAAAGTGTATCTATGGTTTCGATTAATTCATTCACGCTTGCAAGATTAAATGATGTTGCGGTGGATGTAAACTCTTGCTCGTTAATAATGATGATATAACTAACTGCGTTGTCGACCTGTGTCCATGTTAAAATGTTGTTTGTAACATTCAAATCTTGTGGTGTATCCAAAACAGAAGGCTGTAGGCTTCCTCCAAGTTCAATTTCTATGACAAGGTCGTGACCTATTAATGTTAATTCCAAAACTGTTGTTCCTGTCACTGTCCAGGCTGCCGCGTTATAATCGAGCCTTCCACTGGTGCCGGATATATTCTTGCCGTTAATTGTGATGTTATCAATATAAAAAGGGTGTGTGACAGAAATACGCACACTTGTTGTTGCCCAGTCAATCTTACTATTATTTGAAAGTACGGATTCTGTATCGTTAATATCTGTTGCGATAACAGTCGCGTTCCCACCTGTGATATTGAATGTTATTGTGGGCTCGTATTCACCTTCCCAAACAACGGGGGCATATACAAAGGGACCAACGGCAATTCTGTTCCACATCAAAGACCATGAACCAGGTCTTTCAGACCGACCAGTAAAAATAGTTACATTTGGATTCCCTAGAAAAGGGGTGCCAATGATTGTCTGTGATATATGTGCTAAAGTTACACTGATTAAATTATTGTGGGCAAATGCCGTATTTCCAATAGAATTCACACTGGTCGGAATAGTCAATGTTTTTAAATTATTGTTTCTAAATGCGTTTGTTTCAATTTGGAATGAACCATTGTCTGGGATCGTTAAACCAACTATACCAATGTTTAAAAAGGCACTTGGTGCTATTATCTGAACTGGGACTAAGTTGATATAGTTTGGAATAACAACATGTATTGGATTAGTCATAGCAAGAACAGCAGGTGTGAGTCCCGTGATTGTGGCTACGCCGCCACTAGTAGTCCAAGTAAAATCGTCCGCTGTTGTGAAATGTATTTGGTCGCTTTGTTGGGGATTTGCAAAAATACCCGCAAAATGTAAAATCCCAAAGGTTAATGATAGGATGGAAACCAATACCCCTGTACCTAAAAGAATTTTTTTCACAATATCTCCTTTGTTTTACAAGCAAAAATAATATACATCATAGTTTTCGCCATTGTCATGTAATTATTTAACTTTGACAAAATAAAACCTTTTTGATATGATGTGAACTATGATATCAACAAGTAATGTTTCACTTCAATTTGGAAAGCGTGTTCTTTTCAAGGATGTTAGTTTAAAATTCCTATCCGGCGAGTGTTACGGAATTATCGGTGCAAATGGTGCGGGTAAGAGTACCTTTTTAAAAGTTCTAAGCGGCGAAATCAGCCCAAATAAAGGCGAGGTAATAATCCCAAAAGGAAAGCGTTTATCCGTGCTTGCCCAAAACCAGAACGAATTCGATCATATGACCGCGGTGGATTGCGTTATTTCGGGGCACGAGAAACTTTTTAAATTGAAACAAGAACAAGACTCCCTATACGAACTAGGTGATCAATTAACCGACAAACAGGGCGAGCGCCTTGCAAACATCATGAACGAATATGCCGAAATTGATGGATGGGAGGCGGATCCAAATGCGCGAACAATGCTTGCGGAACTTGGTATTGATGGTGAACACCATGATGTACTTATGGGTGAACTGGATGCCAAGATAAAGGTCAAGGTTTTGCTTGCACGTGCTTTGTTCGGTGCGCCGGACATATTGATAATGGATGAACCCACCAACAACCTGGATATTAAATCCGTGCATTGGCTAGAGGACTTTTTGTTGGATTTCAAAAATACAACAATAATCGTTTCACACAACCGTCATTTTTTGAATAAAATCTGTACACATATCTGTGACGTGGATTATTCACAAATTTCTATGTTTGTGGGGAACTATGACTTTTGGTACGAAACCAGTCAATTGATTTTACGTCAGCAAAAAGAAGCAAACAAGAAGGCCGAAACCAGGGCAGAGGAATTGAAAGACTTTATCGCACGTTTCAGTGCGAACGCGTCTAAATCAAGGCAAGCAACCAGCCGTAAAAAAGAACTGGCAAATCTTAAAATCGAGGACATTAAACCATCATCCCGAAAGTATCCATACATAAATTTTGATATCGAGCGCGAGGTTGGTAACGAAATTCTTGTTGTTGAAAACCTTAGTTTAAAGGGATATTTTAAAAATGTTTCTTTCCGTGTAAACAAAGGTGATAGAATTGGTTTCTTGTCTAATAAGAGTTTGATTATATCAAAGTTATTTGATTGTATTATGGGTAAAACAAAACCCGACAGTGGCGAGATAACATTTGGAAAAACCATTACGCCATCGTATTTGCCAGCAGATTATCGCGAGTATTTCGAGGGTGTGGATTTAAATTTGGTGGATTGGTTAAAGCAATTTTCCACCGATACGCACGAAACATTTATTCGCAGTTGGCTGGGACGAATGCTGTTTTCGGGCGAGGAGAGTCTAAAGGAAGCGCGTGTGTTGTCTGGCGGTGAAAAGGTTAGATGTATGATGGCGAAAACCATGTTGAATCGCGGGAATCTTTTGATTCTGGATGAACCAACAAATCACCTTGATTTGGAATCGATAACATCGCTTAACGATGGTATGAAAAAATACAAGGGTGTAATGCTATTCGCCACACATGATGAGGAAATTTTATCCACAGTTGCTACAAGGATGATCGAGGTCAACGAGGACAAGTTCGTAGATAAACTGATGACATACAAAGAATTTATCAACAGATCGTAACGACAATCTTTCTCTTTGACGTTTATGTAAATACTTGGTAATATTTAATTATGGACGCTATTGAAAAAGCCGCGCCCAAGTATGCTATGTATGCCGACGGGGATGTTGCTAGACTGGCTAAACTGGTCGAGGCATATATGGTAAATATGGGCAGTTATGGAATCCACAAAACGTTACGTGCCACTTTGGATAAACGTTTTTTCAGTGCGGCACAAATGGAATATTTACGTAAGCACAAAGAATTCATAAATGCACATTTTCCGGGCGTAAGACCAAGGCAATATGGTACACAATAAAGGATATAATATGGAAGCACAAAGTATAGACAAAAAATTAATAGCAACCAGTTTAATCACAGCAGGTGCACTGGGAATAGCAACAGTTGCCCCATTTGCTGGTTTGGCAATTATAGCGGGTGTGGGTGCACATGTTGCAAATGAAATAATTGGTGGCGGAGGAGATATTAACCAAGACCAATTCGGGCAAATGCTGGATACGGCAATCGCCCAGCGACAATCAGAACCAGAATTGGTACGATAAAATGAAAATTCAAAGGGGGAGATAATTATATGGCAAACATATCAATGGACGAGGCAAAGAACGCGCTTATGATAGGTGTACGCTCTACATTGCGTGCAATTGAAAACAGAACAGGCAAAAAATTTGCAAAAGATGATTTACTAGCTGTCAGCAAGGTTATAAAAAAGAACCTATTTAACGAAGCCGGCTCAATACTTGCCAGCGAAAAATTCACAATGCAACAGGCCATCGCAATTGTGGACAAAGCGGTAGACGACGTAATTGCCGAATTTTCTTAATTTTGTGGCTCCTTAAATCATATAACTATTGACAAATACGATAAAATCATATATAATAACTATATTAAATATGAGCAAAAAGGGGAGCCAACTATGAGCGACAAGATTAATATTCCAGAAAGACGCCTTAGAACCTTGCAGCGTCAAGCTGAACATGTTGAAGATTTAGAAATGCGTGACATAGCAGATGCCGCAGCTTCTCTTAGAGGGGCAGAGGGTGCGAGGGATATTAACGCATTTAGTCCTGAAACACGTGAAAAAGCAAAAAGTTTACGTATTGCCGCACTAGGTCGTATTGATGAAGTAATCGACCAGGTGTATTATGCCCCCCCACCAGAGCCCAAGAAAGAGAAGGTATCAACAGGTGGTGGTCTTACAACAGAGGCCGATGTTATGAATGTGCTGAAAAAAGATCGCAGTGCAAGAAGATGGGCAACAGCCAAGGGGGCAGCATTGATTGGTGCGGGTGTTCTTGCTACACTTGTGGCAACTGGTTCCTGTGCACCAATGCGAGAAGTGCAACAACCACAGCAGCCACCGCAGCAAGAACAACAAACCCCAGAGCGCGAAACAGTCAGAGAAACAATCATCAGAGAAGTTAACCGTTGGATTACGGTCGTTCGTCCAGGTGTTCCAGGGCCGCAAGGTCCGCAAGGCCCACAAGGTCCGGGTGGCGGAGGAGGGGGTGGAACACAAACCCCAGAGTATCCAGGTCAACCAGGCGACCCAACAACCCCAGAGTATCCAGAAGATCCAGAATATCCAAAAGAGCCAGGGGATCCGGAAAAACCACAAGGTCCAGGTGGCGATGGAAGTATATATCACCCAGAAAACCCACCAGCCGAAAAAGAACCAGGTGACCCAGAGGTTGAGGTAAACGACCCAGATCTTGATGTTGATGTATGGGACCCAAATAATCCGCCAGGCGGTGACAAGGGTGACGACGATGATATCTTCTTTGAAGATCCGCCACCACCACCTCCACCAGGCAGCGGAAACAGTAATGACAAGGATGACGACATGTTCTTTGAAGACCCGCCACCTCCACCACCTGTAAATACCCCAAACCCAGAGGATCCGATTGTTCAACCACCGCCAGACCTTCCAATCGAGGAATGGCCGGCTCCAACACCGCCTCCATATATTCCTGCTCCACCGTATGTACCAGCACCACCTCTACCAGATGGTCCACACTTTGAAGACCCACCAATCGTGGAAGCACCGGGTATTGAAACCGAAGTATTTGTGGCATCCAATGCAAGGCTTACAACCTTTGACCCACGAAATGTGGATTACGATAACTGGGATTACGACAGAGAGAACTAATTTAAAAAGAGGCAATTGCCTCTTTTTGCATGTATATGTTTATACATATTTTCACAACCTAGTGCCAAGGAGGTGTTATATGCATGACGAATTTGAAAGAATAACAATGAAACACATAAGAAATCGTAAAGGCGAAATAATCAAGCCATATCCATACGTAGACAGGGGGGAGGGAGCGATTTTAAAGATGTCAGAGCCTGAATTGCCGCCTAAGCGGTCTGTTAGCCCAAAAGGGCTGGCCGCGTTTGGGATTTGTGCGTTTATTTTTACGTTGGTATTTGCATCTATCATATATGTTGCGGTTCCAGGGGGGCAATCCGCCGCCACACCAATGGCACATGAGAAGGTGATATATAACTATTCTCAACCAATAAAGTTCAAGGGCGAATATGCACAAAGACAATATGACCAAAAATTATTTCATACAGGCATTGGTTATATTCATACCGAAATGATTATGCAGGCAATACAAAAACGACTTCACGATAGAATGTACGAAAGGGTATATACACCCCAACCACAAACACAATACAAGATAATATGGGGGTAATAGGGATTATTCAATCCCTTTTTTCCCGTCAATTTTATTTAATCTATATTTTAAATCGGCAATTTCGGCTGCCATGTCTTTAATTAAACTTTGATATGCATCCTTTGAATTGGATGTATATTCGGCGAATTCTTTTTGAATTGCATTAACAACCTCGGAATTCTTGTTGATTGCTTTACGCTTCTTGCGGAAAAGATGCAGGTGTGTCGCAATTGATGCTGCCTCCATAAGAATCAGTACCGACATTAATATAATTGAAACTGTGCTCATAACCGAATATCCTAGCACATGTATATTCATCTTGTAAACAAAAATTCTGGCAAAAAATTATTGACTAAAGGTTTCTAGTTTTCGTTTTACCAATTCTTTTACATGTGCTCGTGCCGCACCCAAATATTGGCGTGGGTCAAAGTGTTCGGGATTTTGATTAAAATATTCACGTAATTTTGCGGTGAAAGCAAGACGAAGGTCGCTGTCAATATTTATCTTACGTACACCCAGCGGAATTGCTTTTGCAAGATTTTCTTCACCAATTCCGTACGCATTCTTAATCTTGCCGCCATGTTTATTTATTAATTCTACATCACCTGGTGTGACAGAACTGGCACCATGTAGCACCAGCGGAGTATTCGGAATTTGATCACGAATTTGTTCCAAGATATCGAATCGCAGGGTAGGGTTTGGTGCCTTATATTTAAATGCGCCATGTGCAGTACCAATGGAAACCGCGAGACTGGTAACCCCAGTTCGTTTTACATAATCTGCGACCACGCTTGGCTCGGTATATAAACTCTTTTCATTTACCACATGTTCTTCGATTCCCGCAATTTGCCCCAATTCGCCTTCGACACTTGCACCCGTTTTCTTTGCATAATCCACCACGCGTTTTGTGATTGTGATATTATCCTCGTACGAAAGGTGGCTGCCGTCAATCATTACCGAGGTGAAACCAGCGTCTAGGCATTCTTTACAAATTTCGAAACTGTCACCATGATCCAAATGCAAAGCAATTGGTATTTTCACAGATTGGATAGCGGATTCCACAAGACCGACAAGAAAGGGCATACCTGCGTAATTACGCGCCCCTTTGGATATTTGCAAGATAATCGGCACGCCAATTTCATCTGCGGCGCTGGTAACGGCTTGAATCAATTCCATATTGTTTACGTTAAAGGCACAGACCGCCCTGTTGTTCTTGGTTGCCCATTGTAACAATTCGGCGACCGTGGATAGTTTTTTGTTTTTCATATAATTGTATACTAGCATGATTGGTATATTGGTGCAAATCATTAGACAATGATTGTGTGTTTGTGCTATAAAAAATTAAATGAAAATATCTTTAATTTTACCCGTTTACAATGAACAGGCAATACTTGGGGAGGTATTGCAAAAGTACCTAACCGAACTGCGTGAAATTGCAAAAGGGATTGGTGGTGCTTACGAACTGATTGCAATAAATGACGGTTGTACGGACGCGTCACTTGAGATAATGAAGAAAGAAGCAAAGTTGGACAGAAACTTTCGCATTGTAAATTTTGACACCCGTTACGGAAAACAATCCGCAATAACAGCCGGGTTCGAGGCTGCACGCGGTGACATAGTGATTTTGGCGGACGTGGATTTATTGAACCCAATCGGTGTATTGGAAAAGGTATTGCTTGAATTTTTTGACGGGCACGATATCGTATACGCATACCGCGAAAGCATAGGCTTTGAACGCACAAAACGCAATATGTCGCACAGGGTAGTCAGTTTTGCAACAAGATTCTTTGGGGTAGATGGCGCATACATGGGCAAAGCCAATGTTATGCTGTTCTCACGTGATATCGCAGATATTTTAAAAGAGGTTCCCGAGAAAAATAAATTCATGCGTACCATGGATAATTGGGTAGGGTACGAGATTAAAACCATAGAATACGCAAGTGGCTATTCCGCACCAGAAATCAAACAAAAGGTATCCGACGCCAGTCGTACCGCCAAACAAAACGGTATGAAACCCGCGTTTCGTTCCACTGCGCGTGAACATACGCCATCTCGTGTCTATGGATGGGCGTTGCTACTTTTGTCGATAATGTTTTTACCGATATGGATTTTTGTCGGCATACAATATGATGTGATGTTTGTCTGGCATATTGTAGCACTTATTGTACTTGGTACTTTGATATTCTCGTCTATATTATTCTTCATCCGTGCCCTTATGATAAAACGTATCGGCATAATCTACAATCAAACACAAGACCTTATATATAAGGTAGAGAGTGTAATAAACAATTATAAGGAGAAATACTAAAAATGGCAAAAACAGTAAAAATTGGAATCAACGGATTCGGGCGTATCGGCAGATTGCTTCTGCGTGATGCGGCAACACGAAAGGATTGTGAGATAGTCGCAATCAACGACCCGTTTGTAACACCCGACTATGCCGAGTACATGTTAAAGTACGACAGCGTCCACGGGCGCTTTAATGGGGCGGTGTCGCACGACGAAAAACACCTAATCGTAAATGGCAAGAAAATACCATTCTATTCCGAAATGGATCCGGTGAACATTCCATGGGGGAAAAACAGCGTGGACGTGGTTGCAGACGCAACCGGTGTATTCACCACAACGGAAAAGTGCCAAGCCCACCTTAAGGCCGGAGCCAAAAAGGTTGTAATAACCGCACCCGCAAAGGACAAAGACACACCAACATATGTTATCGGTGTTAACGACAAAAACTATAATCCAAACGAATTGGTAATCTCTAACGCAAGTTGCACCACAAACTGTCTCGCACCTATCGCAAAAATTATTCATGACAAATTTACCATAACCGAAGGATTAATGACCACCGTACACGCGGTTACAGCATCTCAGAAGACTGTGGATGGGCCATCAAACAAGGATTGGCGCGGGGGACGGGCTGCAGGCGGTAATATCATTCCGTCATCAACGGGGGCTGCCAAAGCCGTGGGTATCGTTATGCCGGAACTAAAGGGTAAATTAACGGGGATGAGTTTCCGTGTGCCAACCCTTAACGTATCCGTTGTTGACCTGACAATTAAACTTGAAAAATCTACCACCTGGGCGGATATCTGTGCCGAGGTCAAACGTGCATCTGAAAAGGAAATGAAAGGCATTGTGGCATACACCGAGGAGGCCATCGTGTCCACCGATATCGTCGGCGACCCACACACCGCAATATTCGACGCAACCGCGGGTATTATGTTGAACCCGAACTTTGTTAAAATTATCGCCTGGTACGATAACGAATGGGCGTACTCGGTTAAAACCAATGATATGATGGTAAAAATGGGGCAGTAATCCTTTGATGTAAAACAACAAAAAGCGACCAGGCAGGTCGCTTTTAAAAATGTACAAAAGGAACAATCAAGAGAAGAATTTTGCCAAAAAATGTAATAATTTTGCTTGACAAAGAAAATTCTTAATTATATTATGGTCGGATAAGGCCGTTCTAGACCTTTGAAAACAAATGGCTATTTCATTGCAACAGGAAACTGGTGCCTTTTTGTGGTTCAAATATTATAAAAAATGTTGACATTTATTACTGAATCTGTTAGAATGAGTTAACTATAGGCAAATTTAATCATAAATATAATTATTTAAAGGAGGTTTACATCATGGACGAGAAAAAGAAAAAATTTGTGGCGGCTGGGCTTGCAATGGGTGTGCTTGGTTTGGCGGCGTGTAATGAGGCCACCGTCGCACCGACGCAACAATCAAACCCAAACCCGGGCGTGCAATACATTCACCCCGCCCAAACCCCAGATACCAGTGCCGAGGTAATTAGATTGCCAGGAGGGGGATCCCCAGACTATACAAACGAAACAAGACCAGGTACTGAGCAGGTAGTTGATCAAGAACCATTTGATGTTAGTACTCTGATTGGAACTGGCTCAATTCAGGCACCATGTTTGCGTGAATGGGGTATGGAAGAGGTTCGTCGTGGGTCATTAGTAATTTGTACTAAAAGGGAATGTTTGAATCCAGAGTGGGATGTTAATCACCGTGTCGGAGGTTTGGAAAACTTCTTAGATAGACAAGAAGAGGCTGGTGATCCAATTTCATGTCCGCAACATATGGAAGCTGTAGTTAGGACACTACTTGATAGGCATTATCGTGAAAGTTTTTGTAAACCACTAGAAGAAGAGTCAGAACAATCACTTGGCGGGTAACAGATTGCGTTATGGGTTAGAGTATTAAGTGATTTAAAGTAGCATTATCTGCTACTTTTTTGTTTGACAAAATTTTCAAATGAATCTACTATTGAAATAGTCATAAACGGGGAGCAGCGAACAAAATTCCTGCCTTGATGGGGGGTGGTTGACCTAAAGTTTGTACCTTTATTAGTGGGTGGTGTAGTTGCTGCTGGTCTCTTTGGTAGTAGGGCATTACAAGCTCTGATGAATTGGACTTTATTCCAAGAATTGTTCTTTAATATAACCCAATGGGTTGCGGGTATATTTTTTGGTTTTTGGCGTATGGTTGCGGGTGTGGTGGACATTATGGAAATGTTATTTTTGATGTTTGCAGGGTTAGAGGCCATCTACAGTGTCCCCGGCGATGTTTATTATGCAGGTATGGAAGGTGGACAGGGTGGAATAGGGGATGAAACCATGGTGTATTCAGAAACCCTTGTTACAATGATTATTCGTAGTGCAGTTGTTCAAAACGTATTTGGAAGCATGCTTGCTGTTGCAACCGTATTAATGATATTCTTCACAATTATTGTGCTTATTCGTAACCAATACAAAGAAAAAGACGGCGGAAACCCATACCAGGTCATTTTTCGTATGTTCAAGGGGATGGTGATGTTCCTGTTTATTACCACTGGTGTTATTGTTGGATTGATGTTGTCTGGAATTGTTTTTCATGCCCTTAACATGGCAACGCGGCAGGGTGTTCAAACGCAAATGTCGGGGTTAATATTTCAATCCATGTCATTTGGTGCCAATCGTATGCGTGCACCAATTCCAGCGACACACCCAGATATGAATTTACAATTAAGAAAAATGATTGATGGTACTAATGAAGAGCAGAGAGACAGTGGAGGTTGGTGGCGAGAAGGCGAAATAGTAAGACATGGAACTAATTTTTGGGTACGACCAATGATTGAGGGAATGGATATGAGTGTTCCAGGTCATGAAGAGGGAAATTTTATTGTTATTATTCCACGCCATTTAGAAGATGGGGCAGAAAACGTTGGAGTTATTGAGATACGTATGTTTTATACTACTATTAGTGTGTATCAACAAGGTCCTTCTCTGCCTGGTGGCGGGTTTGGACCAGGTACTTGGATGGGAATGCCTTCAATAGCAACGTATGTAGTTGATGAAAGACCTCAAACATATAACCCCCCAACATGCCCATCCTTTTTCTTTGGGTTGAGATCTACTCCAGAAAAAGAGCAAATAGGTAGTGTGGTGGATAGACAGCGTATCCATCGCAACTTTGGGGCACTGTATTCTGAGCGTAGCGTAATTCCAGAGTTGGGCAATTTTGAAACAAGAGAACTTGCAGAAACAGCAGCAGATGCAACTCGCCATTCAATTGCGAACGTACGTAAATTATTTTGGGGATACTCAACCCATAGCGACTTGACGACTGTTAGCAATCCAAATGAAGGTCAATTTTGTGGCAGCAGTGGTAGTTGGGATGGACGTAGAGATCAAAGACTAGGCTATCTTCCATCTAGTCATGGATATATACAGGGCTGGGGTAGTGGAACATTTATGCGTATAGTAAGCGATGATAGTCCATATTTGAGTTTAATACATCAAATAACACTTAATTCAGAATCTAGTCCAATAGACACTACTATGGTTAAAAATTATACGCCTGCTAATCCAGTTCAAGGTTCTGAAAGATTTAGTACCAGAGGCGTTAGGTTTAACATAATTGTTCCATGTTTGTTTAATCTTGCAGGTGCAGACGATATAGAGATACTAATATCCGACGATCCACACCCTATAAGGGGCACTCTTTTTGGTCCTGCATTTAGACTTGGTAATTATGCATATGAACAGGCTATTCTTTCTACTACTGAACTTGCAGGTATACCAGATAACCAAAGGGCACGAAGGTACGCACAAATTGCTGCATGGATTGATTATCAGATGGCAAAAACCGTACCAGATTATTGGTTAATAATATCTGAAGAAACGGCAGAAGAATCGCCTGGGAGCATATATGCTGTAACGGTGATAGGAGCAATGACGTATAACAATACGGATGCGGTGGTCGTATTGTATTATGTCTTTGATATGGATTGGTTGATAGGGTGGTTGGGGATATTTATAATATTCGGTGTGATGTTGAATTTCACATTTGCATTGATCCAGCGGGTGGTGGAATTGGCGGTGATGTATATGATGTCGCCTATTACGGTCGCGATGTATCCGTTTGATGATGGAAATGCGTTCAGTAATTTATTTGTCAAACCGTTCTATAAAAAAGTTATTGCGGTCTTTGCGCCGGTCATTGCGATAAACCTGTTCTTTGTGATGTTCCCGGTGTTCCGTGGAATCCAATTCTTCCCAGAGGGCAATTTGTTTACAGGTACAATTCCAAACCTTGTTGCGCGAACATTGGTAATATTGGCATTGTTCAGCATGTTGCCGGCAATTCGTACCCAGGTGCAAAATATGTTGGGTGCAGATGCAATGCAACAAAAGAAACTTGGCGAAGTCTGGAAAGAATCGACTGCCGCTGTATTCGGCTCTAAACTGGGTGCCAAGGTGGCCGCGGCTCCGAAGGGTGCTGTGGTTGGCGGTGCACATCTTGCACGTAACTATGTTGGGGCACGCAAAAGTCAGAATACAGGTCAAGAAGAGAAACTTTCGCTTTCGGAACGCATGTCAATGGGTGCAGCCGGTTTTGGTTTAGGTGCAAAATCAAAGGCAGAAAGAGAGAAAGTTTTAAAAGACAAAAAAGATAAAAATGCCCTTAAGGAGGACTATGAACTTGCTTTTGGTAAAGGCTCGTTCGACAAAGATACCAAGGGCATGGATTCAAAGGCAATAGGGGAAAAACTTAAAGGTAAAGAAAAGGAAATTGCGGATGCAAGAGAAAAAAAAGCATCACAAAAATTTGGAGAATTGGCTGATAAAAACCAGAAATTATATGGTAAAGATTATCGTGATGATTTAGTTGCACAGTTTGAAAAACTTAAAGGGGCCCATGGCTCTGCAGGTGCGTATGAAATAATAGCGAAAAAACAGGTTCCAGAGTTATACATGCGTGAAAAGGGAATGACAGACAAAGATAGAAAAGAATACGATGCAGTGCATGGTGAAGGCGCCTTTAATAAGATGGCTATGTTTAAGCACGAAAACAGGAGTGAGGGAGATGAAAATGGTGAAAAAGCATGGAATAATAAAGTAGGCTTTGATAAGAGATTTGGTGAAGGTGCATATCAAGAAAGAAAAGAATATGATGCAAACCATGGCAAAGGTTCTTGGCAGATGAAGCGGGAGCATGATGCAAAACATGGCGAAGGTAGTTACGATAAGAAACAAGAAGAAGAGGCAGAAGGCAAGAAAAAACCTGGTCGTGGCAGCGCATTCCAAGTGGCCCTTGCAAATACCAAAACATGGGAGAAGATGCGTAAACCTTTGTACTTCTTTGGGACAGAGGGTGTAAGCGAAGCCCAAGATAAAATGGAACAAGTATATTTTGCACGTCGCAAGTCCGAGGCCGGTATGGCGGATGAATTGTACAAGAACAAGTTGGACTGGGAAGGCGCAATGAGAGCCAAAGTTGAAATGGATAAAATTAGGGTTGAACTTAAAAGTGATAAACTGGATAAAGCAATGCGTCTTCATTTGGAAGATAGATTAGGTAAAATGCAAGATGACTTTGATAGAGGTATGAAATCTTGGAAAAGTCTTGGCAAAACCGACAAGCAGTTTGCTGCGATGAGTACCGCATATCTTGCAACACGGGAAGATGGTATAACTGATAATGAAAGAGAAAAACGTGAGAAGGTATACGAAACATTAACCCACAGTACAGTCAGCAAAAAAGATATCTATTTTCAAGACCGTGCAAAAAAATACCAGGAACGTGTGGATGGTGTCATGACAGATGCAACCATGCGTGAGATTGGCAAAAAGTTGCAGGCCAAGGTGGCTAGCGACCCAAAAATGGGTATGTTGATGGAAGATAAAGGATTCATTCAAGCACTTAAAGAGAATGGTATGGATGTTAAAACAGCAATGACAGAGTTGCGTGAATTCCTTAGAACGGGTGAAGACAAGAAGAACTATGGTTTCAAGGGCGGGAATGTGGACAAGTTGCGTGGCAACTCGGTAGACGTTCAAAAAGGTATCGAGTTTACACACTTCTTTACTGATCTTCTGGGGGATGCAAAGGGTGCAAAGTCTGACGGTTCTTTTGCCGCGACCGCCAACCATGCGGCTGCACTTGCTAATATGCTTATAAGTGACGAGGTTTCTAAAAAGGCAGATGCCGGAAGAAATGCACTTGGACAACAAGAAATGGCTAGTGTTAACCAAATTGACCAAGTTGCGAAAGGGGTGGATCAAGTTGCTAACTTGGTTTCAGATAGTCGAGTGCAAGCTGAGATTGCTAGATTGAAAGACATACCGAATCTTGAGATTGCGAGGGGGAATGATGCAGCATTCTATGACATCCTTATGAAAGAACTTAAGCGCGTTCAAGATGCCTCAAGCGACGCCACTGAAAAAGACAGTATTGCGCGCGCAATACGTGAATTGTCCAGTCACCGTACGAACGTGCAAAACATTGCTCGACTTACTGTGGAGCAAGACTACTTGGGTGAAATTGTTTCTCAGTTCAAAATGTGGGACGACTATTTCAAGAGTATTATGGGTACTGCGAAATATCCTGGAAAGGGTTAATTGCGTCAGATTGTCAAATGCAATGGGGGAAAATTTAGATGTCGCAATATCTTATTCCGCGTAAAACAAAGGTAAAAACCGAATTCATGAATGGTATAACCGGCGGTGACCTATTCTATTTGGGCATTGCCGGAACCATCGTGGGTATGACTTTTGCCGCCAACTTTGCTTACAGCATCGTGGTGGGTATTGTTATGTTGTTGCTTGCACTTATCGGATTTATCAAAGTGGAAGAGGGTGTTCGTGGATACGCGGCGTCTTGGCGTGTGTTTAAGTTCTTTGCATATGCCAAAAAGTACGCCAAAGTGCATGGGGGCGGTTATCGCGATATAAAGGACCTTGTACCATACGTAGGCATAGAGGAGAGTAAATACGTTAACTATGGTGATTATTATGCAAGGGTTATTGAAATAAAACCCATAGAATATGGTCTTTTGGATATCGATAAGCGTAATATGGTAGTTCAGAATTTTGCAAATGCTATTCGGAGAATAGGATACACACAAAGTGCAAGTATCATAAGTTTAGAACGTGGTATGATTCTGGACAAATATGTGGATTACGAGATAGAAAAATACGAGGCAACAGTTAATGCCATGGAAACAGGGGGTATGTCGGATACCGAACTTTCTGCACGTGAAATTATTTTTAACGAGCGCGGAATGTTGCTTGAATACATGAATAGCGAGGAAAAAATATTCAAAGGCTGTTACTATTTAGTTATTTATGACCGAACTAAGGATTCTTTAGAGGCAACTGCGCGTGGGATAAGAGCAACTTTATCAAGTTCTGTTGTTCCAGTCGATAACTATTTCGTCGAAGGAAAGGAACTTATTATCTTTTTACGAGCAAATTATAATAAAGACTTTGATGAACGACAAACAAACAGCATGCCAGAAGAAAAATTGATGAATTGGGTTATCCCAAACAAAGTCAATTTTACAACACGTCTTGCAAAAATCAATGGATTGCCGCGTGGTGGTTTTACCATAACGGATTATCCAAATGATGTTGGCAATGCCTGGGCATATACAATTTTTAATATGCCGGGTACTAGGGCTGTTATGAATATCCTTCCAATTCCTAAGGAATTATCCATACGCGTTATTGACAAGGCGATTTTGGAGATGAAAACACAAATGGCAAGCAGTCACAAGTCCAGTCACCAAATGGAACGTGACAAGCAGTTGAACACAATTACTGACCTGCTTTCACAGATTAAAATGAACAACGAGTTATTGTTGGACGTAAATATTCATCTTACGCCAGATCAAGAATCAAAACGTGAGGTAAAAGCAAAACTAAGAGAAGAGGGGTTCAAGTTCTCTGAATTGCTGGGGCGCCAGGTGGATTCATTTATATCCAGCAACGTTTCACGTCTGGAAACTCTGACTGAATACAGCCGTGGTATGCCAACCACTACAGTTGCAGCCACATTTCCGTTCATTTCTGATATGTTGCAAGACGAAAAAGGTATTTGTATAGGGTCAAACACATACCCTGTTTTCATTGATTTCTTTAAACGAAACAACATTCGTGTTAACAGTAACATGATAATAATAGGAAAGTCTGGTTCTGGAAAGTCGTTTGCGACAAAATCTGTTTTGGCACACTTGGCGGCGGATAACACAAAGATTTTCATTTGTGACCCAGAACGTGAATATGTTGGAATGGCGCAAAAATTGCACGGTGGTTTTATAGATGTCGGTAATGCGGGTAAGGGACGCTTCAATCCGTTCCATATTTATCCGGCTATGTTAGATGACGATGACGGTGTAGAATTTGACGACACATTTGAAAACCATCTAAGGTTCTTGGAAAGTTACTTCAAAATTGTTATGGAGGGTATCACCAGTGATGCGCTGGAAGTTCTTAACGGTCTTGTTGCGCAATTATATAAATTAAAGGGAATTGACAAGCACACTAAATTTGATTTATTGGAACCGCATCATTTTCCAATTTTCCAAGAACTATTTGAACTTTCTAAGCAATACCTTGCAGCAGCTACAGATGATTTCTCGCGCGTTAACTATAGAAAAATTGTTACATATTTGGAAAAGTTCGCAGAAGGTGGACGATTCTCGGGTCTTTGGAATGGTCCAGCGACAGTTCGAAGTCAAGAGAACTTTTTCGTATTTGACTTTTTGACATTGCTTGCAAACAAAAATACAATTGTGGCGAATGCCCAGATGCTTCTTGTGTTCAAGTACTTGGATGGTGAAATTATTAAGAATCGTCAATATAACCAAAAACATGGTGTTAAAAGAAAGATAATAATAGCAGTGGACGAGGCGCACGTGTTCATAGATGAAAAACGTCCGATTGCGCTTGATTTCATGTTCAACATGGCAAAACGTATTCGTAAGTACGACGGGATGCAAATAATTATTACCCAGAACATCAAGGACTTTGTTGGAAGTCCGGTTATCGCAAAAAAATCTGCGGCTATTATAAACGCGAGTCAGTATTCTATGATTTTCTCTCTGGCTCCTAATGATATGTCTGACCTTGTGACACTTTATAAAAACTCGGGTGAAATTAACAAGACTGAACAAGAACAAATCGTGGGTAACGCACGTGGACAAGCATTCTTTATCTCAGGACCTGCAAACAGAACACTTGTAACAATTGAAACCAGTGAGGCGATGAGGGCATTGTTCGAGTAATTAAATTAGAAATTTTTTTAAATAAATAGTTTGAATATGAGAGCAAATCATGTTACTTTTTATCATGTTACATCATGCGTTTAGAAAAGGTACCCATATACTGATAATATTTAGGGATGGAAGCAAACTGGATTGTAAATTTCTGGATAGAAAGGCCAAGAGCATGATTACAGATAAAGGTGAGTTTTTGTTCCGCGACATGCGTGCAACCACAATTTTCAAACACAACGCAGGAGGTCGCAATGATTCATAAAATGTTTTTGAATCCAGAATCATTTAGAAAAATAAAAGATGGAACCAAAAAAGTGGAACTTCGTCTCTTTGACGAAAAAAGAAAACAAGTTAAAATTGGGGATACAATAATTTTCACCAACCGTGAATCGCAAGAGCAGTTGCTGGTTACGGTAAAAGATTTACACTTTTTTTCTTCGTTCAGAAAATTATTTAAGAAAATAGAAAATACTAAATTAGGATGTGTAGAGGCTGATCTGGATGAATTTTACACAGAGGCCGAGCAACACAAGTACGGTGTTGTTGGTATAGAAATTGCCGAGTATGTGGATGAAAGGAACGTTTTTAAAGAGACATGGGAAAGAATTCACGCAATACACATGAATACTGCGGTTGTATATGATGATTGGTTGGATAAGTACCTGCATATGATTCCCAAAGATGATGTTATCTTGGAACTTGGTTGCGGGCGCGGAAATAATGTAAAGTATTTACTTGAACGTGGTTTTGATATCCTCGCCACAGATTTTTCGGAAAACGCAATAAATTATGTCAGTAAAAAATTTCCAAAAAGTAAAACAATGCTATTGGATGTTAATAATACTTTCCCATTTAAAAATGCCCAGTTCTCGGTGATTATTGCAGATTTGTGTTTACATTATTTCACCCAGCAAAAGACAGAAGAAATTTTGAAGGAAATAAAACGGGTACTTAGACCAAATGGAATTCTGCTGGCAAGGGTAAATTCAAAAAACGATATTGAATATGGAGCAGGGAAAGGAAAGAAGATTGAAAAAGATTATTACTTTGTAGAGGGTTATAATAAAAGATTTTTTGATATAGCAAGTGCACAGCGCTTTTTTGAAATTGTTGGCCAAACCAAAGTAACGGAAACAGATATATCCAGATATGATAAAGTTAAAAAGGCAATTGAAATTTCCGTGCGAAAGTTTTAATATTTCCTGACATAGGAATTATTTCATCTACTTTGTTCGCATGTTTATTTGCCTTTTAGTTTTGCTTTAACTTTCATTGCGCGGACAATCTGACCACGTTCGTTTTCCGCCAATTTCATTCTGATGAACCGGATAGTTTCGTTAATTTGTGGAATCAAAATAAATTCTAGGGCATTGATACGACGCCTTATCTTTATAATTTCCACCGCCAACATTTCGCATGACTTTTCCACTTCGGCAAGATGAATAATATCGGACAATAATTTTGATAGGTTAGATACAGATTTATCAAATGTGGCACTGGTTTTTAAAATTGGTTTGCTTTGAACCTCGTGTATTTCAAATTCATTAATTTTTGGAACATGCAATCCCATTATATTATTTGTTCCAGGGATAAAGTTAAAAGTTGTACTGGAAAGTGTAACTGCGGATTCGATTTCCGTGTTATTCATATGAATCCGTGCATCAATAAAGAGGGAGAGTGCATGCGAAATCTCGCCCTCGATTTTTTTTCTTAATCTTACATTTTCACGTACAATCTGCATGAAATGGCGCACCATTTCATCTGACTTGTCTTTCAAAAGTTTATGTCCGCGTTTGGCAGTATTAAGACGCGCCCTTTGACGCTGTATTTCCATTCTTGTTGGATTTACTGTTAATCTTTCTGCCATGTTATTGCTCCGTTATTTTTTTGTATAAAATTCGTCTAGGTGTACTTTCTTGATACGCTTTAATTCTGTCCGTGGCAAAATCATTAGTAATTCCCATCCAAGATTTAATGTTTCCTCGATAGTTCTGTTCATATAAAAACCTTGGTTAATGAATCTTTTTTCGAATTCGTCCGCGAATTTCGAATACAGTTTATCAACATTTGAAAGTGCGGATTCACCCAAAATTTGTGCCAGTTCCTTTGCATCTTTACCGCTGGCATAGCAGGCAAATAATTGATTCAAAACATCGCTGTGGTCGTGACGCGTTTTGTCTTTTCCAATCCCTTTGTCTTTTAAACGTGACAAGGACGGCAAGACATCGACAGGGGGATTCAAACCACGTTTTGCCAATTCACGCGAAAGAACGATTTGACCCTCTGTAATATAGCCTGTAAGGTCTGGAATAGGGTGTGTTTTATCATCTTCGGGCATTGTAAGAATAGGGATCTGTGTAATGGAACCTTTTTTGTCTTTCACACAACCCGCACGTTCGTATAATGTTGCAAGGTCAGTGTAAAGATATCCAGGATAACCGCGACGACCTGGAACTTCTTTTCGGGCAGCACTGACCTCACGCAGTGCTTCACAATACAGTGTTATATCCGTCATGATCACAAGAACATGCATATCTAATTCGAATGCAAGATATTCCGCTGCGGTCAAAGCCATCCTTGGTGTTGCGATGCGTTCCAATGTCGGATCAGAGGCCAAGTTGATAAAGACAATAGAGTGGGAAAGTGCACCAGTTTTTTCTAGTTCGCGCACGAAAAAGTCGGCTTCGTCATTTGTAATTCCCATGGCGGCAAATACCACTGCGAACTTTTCACCATCACGTACTGCTGCTTGGCGCGCAATTTGTGTGGCAAGTTGTGGATGCGGTAAGCCTGACATAGAAAATATAGGTAATTTTTGCCCGCGTACCAATGTGTTTAATCCGTCAATGGTCGAAATCCCTGTTTGAATGAATGAATTTGGATAATCACGTGCTGTTGGATTAATTGGTACGCCGTTAATGTCTAGACGTTTTTTTGCAATGATGGGAGATCCGCCATCACGTGGCCGACCCATTCCGTCAAAAAAACGTCCAATCATGTTGGGAGATACCCCAAGTTCTAAACTTCTGCCTAAAAACTTGGCTTTGCTGGTTGCTATTTCTAGGCCTTGGGCACTGGTAAAAAGTTGCACAAGGGCGGTGTCTTCGTGAACCTCTAGTACCTTTCCGTGACGAATCTCGCCAGTTGCTTGTTCAATTTCCACGAATTCGTTGTATGTCACACCCTCGACCCGCTGCACCAGCATCAGTGGTCCCACAACACTTTTAATAGTTTTATATGATTTTTGCATTTCTCACCTCGTTAAATTTTTCTATGCCCCAAGTCTTTTTATTAATTCAATTGAAACAATATCGATTTGTTCCACATCTTCCGTTTCACGAAAAGAAGCAATCTGTTCTTTGATATCAGGGTATTGTGTTTTCTCAAAATCTAGCCCACGTTCTATTGCTGTGTTTGCTAGACGATGGTATTCCAGAATTGTCTTCAACATTTTGTATTGCTTTTCTTTTGTTGTGAAAGAGTCAATTTCAGAAAAGGCAAATTGATATAAAAAGTCCTCACGCAAATGTTGTGCAGTCGCCATAACCAGTTTGTCTCCGTCCGATAATGAATTCACACCAACCAAACGCACAATTTCTTCTAAACTGGCATTTTCTTGCATTAATTTTATTGCCATCGCGCGTAATTCAAGAAAGTCTGGTGCGATATTGTCACTGTACCAGTTTGCCATTTGGTCTGGGTAAAGAGAATAACTGATCATCCAGTCAATAGCAGGAAAGTGGCGTTTATATGCAAGGGCGGCGCTAAGTCCCCAAAAAACTTTTACAATTCGCAGGGTACCTTGTGAAACAGGTTCACTTAAATCACCTCCTGGTGGTGAAACCGCGCCAATCGCGGTGATGGAACCGGTTTTATTTTCGTTTCCAAGGACCTCTACGATTCCGGCACGTTCGTAAAAGTCAGCAAGGCGACTGGCGAGATATGCGGGATATCCCTCCTCGCCTGGAAGTTCTTCTAATCTACCGCTCATTTCACGCAAAGCCTCTGCCCAACGACTGGTACTGTCTGCCATGATTGCTACGTTATAACCTTGGTCTCGGAAATATTCTGCGATTGTTATGCCGGTGTATATACTGGCTTCTCTCGCGGCAACCGGCATGTCGGATGTATTTGCAATTAGAATCGTTCGTTTCATTAATGGTTGCCCGTTTCTAATATCTTGCAAATGCGGGAATTCCCCCAAAACATCTGTCATTTCATTGCCGCGTTCACCGCATCCGATGTAAACAACGATTTCCGCATCCGACCATTTTGCAACTTGGTGTTGTACCACCGTCTTGCCCGAGCCAAACGGACCCGGAATGGCTGCCACGCCACCGCGCGCAATAGGGAAGAAGGTATCAATAACACGCTGTCCCGTTAACATAGGACCAGACGGAGCCAACTTTGTTTTAAATGGGCGTGCAATACGTACAGGCCATTTTGCAAGCATAGTAATACTGACCTTGTCGGTTTTGGTTGTAATTTCCGCCACAGTATCTTCTACACGGAAAGTACCACTTTGAATCTTTGTAATTTTTCCTTTGATACCATGTGGAACCAAAATTCTATGTTCCACAACTTCATTCTCTTGCACGGTGCCAAGGACATCGCCAGGGATAACCTCGTCACCTGTTTGCTTTTGTGTTTTGAATTCCCATTGTTTGTTTCGGTCTATACCAGGAACGTTTATACCGCGCGTGATTCTGTAACCCGTTTTTTCCTGGATTTTGTCAAGCGGTCTTCCGATACCATCATAAATGCCACCCATAATTCCAGGCCCCAGTTCCACTGACAATGGTATTCCCGTTGTTGTAACTGGGTCACCCACGCCAAGACCGCTGGTTTCTTCATAAACCTGGATTGATGCGCGATCTCCGCGTAGTTCCAAGATTTCACCAATTAGACCCTCGTGCGAAACCCGTACAACATCAAAAAGTTTTACATGTGACATGCCACTGGCAACCACTAGTGGACCACTGACTGTTACTATTTTTCCTGTATTATCTGTTTTCTTTGACATAAAGTCCTCCTTATCGTAATCCGGCTGTGGAGCCCACCGCTTTTGACATATTATCCAAAATTCTATTTATACCATATCCATTCGTGCCACCTGCATCCGGAACCAAAAGAATAATGGGGTAGGGGCGCGTTGCAAAAGACTGGATGGTTTTTTCGGCTTTGACTGCGAAACTCTCGGATATCAGAATTATACTATAGCCTTTTTTTTCCAGGTCCTCTATTGTGGATTTTATTTCTTCTGCGCATGTTGGGAAAAAGGTGTCAATTCCAATTGCTTTGAATGCAAAGAATGCATCACGTTCCCCAATTGCACCAATTTTAGGCAATGTAGGTAAATCAGGTACATCCCTGTTACTTTGGTTGGCAATATTGATAATATTTACCGAACGACTTGCTGTGTTTAGATTTTTTGAAATTTTTCCTTCCATATTAACCCTTTTATAATACACCTTCTAGTTGATTGCGCAAATCCTCTTTTGATTTACCAATCTTTTTACCCATTAAGATAACTTTAACTATCCTAAGTTCTTCCAATTTTTCAATCAGCCATGAAAACAACATATTCAATGAAAACGAGTCCTCAGAATTTTGTTTTGCCTGGGCTATCAAAAATCTGTTTGCAACGTTTTCAAAAATTGTTGGATTTTTTTCTTCGGTTGATTTGATAATTGCATTTATAACTTCATCATATTGGACAAGTGAAGATTTAATATCGTGGTAGTCTTTTGAGATAATTGCATTGAAATGTGATTCATCCAAATGCCCGCCACCTATAATCAATTTATTAAAACTTTGCAATGTATTTTTGCCAATTTTTATTAGCGTCCGCATGTTTTGTATATCAATTTCAGATCTAAAGTAGTTAGTAATGTACCGATTATTAATTTTTTCAAGATGCCTAAACATATCAAAATACATCGCACGAACCAGTTCTACCTCGACATCCAGTGGCGTAGGGGACAAGTTATCCAAAATTTCCAGTGCTTCTTTCATATGTCTAGTAAAGTCGTCATAATTTTTTGATTGAATGGATTTGGTCACAGTATTTATCTCGATGCTTCCAAAAGGGTAAAAAGCAGTAGTACTGGGGGTGTTGTCCGTTATGCGCGCGTTATAGGCAAGGATAGCATTGTGATAATCAAACCGACAAAGGACAAGTTGTAACAAGTTGGGATTTAGACATAATTCGGTAAATTCCCCGATAGTGCGTGTATATTCTTTTTCAATTATAGCATTTGTGTTTTCCGGTTGATATGTTAGCAAGTTTTCGTCATACCCGCATTCAAAAAGAACTTTGGTGGATTCTATCAATGTTGCGGCGGCAATCATCCGGCGCATTTGGTCTGTGGAAAGAAGGCGGCTTGAACGAACACTGATAACGGCGTTACTGTATAATATACTCATGCACACCTCCTTTTCAAATTTTTAAAACAAAATCTCGGATACATTCAGTTCAATGCACGTACGCAGTTCTGCCAAAATATCATCCAAGGTCAAAGACAGGGTATAGTCTGTATTTTCAATTATAATTCCGCCTTGGAATTTGCTGGAAACTTCGCGTTTTAGGTTCTTAATCGCAAATGATGTAAAAAATTTATTATCCAGCTTGCCCTCGTCATTTTTCGAGACGATAATTGTGTCTCCACTCTTAGCATGCTTTCTAAGCAGGGCAGAGACGAATTTTTGTGTTTCGGCATTACTTTGTACTAGTAACTTTTCTTTTGCAGCCATGAAGACATCATTAATAGTACTTTGCATGTTTGTCAGGTTTTCACGATTAGTAATAGTTTTTTGAACAAGTTCACGTTGCTTGACCTCGTGCTCTTTTCGCTTTTTCGCTTGCTCCATGGCTTTTGACTGGCTTTCTTCCAGTTCTTTCATCGTATTTTTAATTTGAGTTTGGGCAATGCTTTGTGCATTTTTTATTTTTTTTGCATGCGCTGCATTTGCATCTTCCAAAATTTTATTTGCAATAAGATTCATATTTTAACCTCTTCAAGTACCGATGTTTAATACACCAAGCACAGAAATAATCAAAGCAAACAGTGCAAAAAGTTCAATAAACACCGCCATTGTTAATGCACGTCCGGACAGTTCCATACGCTTTCCAACCATTCGAACACCTGCGACACAGACCTTGGCTTGCATCAAACATGCAACCAGACCGACCAATGCAATCGGAATACAAATTGCAAGGATTGCAAGACCCTCGACCGCTGTGTACCCGTCGCCTCCTGCGAGTACCGCATTATTCAAGATAAGAAAACCTACAATCAACCCATAAAGGGCGTTAGACGAAGGCACCAATTGTAGGATAAGGGTTCGTCCAAACTTGTTTGGTTGTTCTGAAATTATCCCCGCCACCGATTGTTGAACCCAACCTGTTCCTATTGCACTGCCGATCGCGGGTAACGATACTGCAAGAGCCGCACCTATCAGTGCAAACACATTTCCCAGTTCACTTACTTCCATTTAATTTCCTCCTTTTTATATCGAAACCGAATTTTTCGGGATTTCGTAATCTCTATGACACCGCAATATTTTCGTTTAAAACAATATCATCCAAGGTTGACCTTATTCGCGTATAAACAAGTGCCGAGCCAATCGGCGTGAATATCGTGCCCGCACCGCTGTAGAATTTTGAAAAGAACTCTACGAATTGCAGTCGCGCATTGTGAATGTATGCGGATAATAAACAAAGTGCAATGTTGAATGTATGAAAAATCATCGCAACCAAAATTCCGATTGCATAACCAATTGGGCTGCCGAACATCATGGCTGCCATGCTGTTCGCCACCATTGCAACCACCGCACCCACCAGTCCCAGTGCAAATAAACGGGCGTAACTAAGGACATCGCTGAAATATCCAACGAAACTGTATATCCCGCCAAATCCACCTGCCAGTTTTCCAAAGATTCCTTTTTTCTTGCGTCCTGCGGTTAAAAATATTAATCCCGCCATAATGGCAACAGCCCACATCCCATATGTCACCAGGGTAGGAGTATCCAACAACATCCCCGCAATTACAACGATTATCCCAGCCAAAAACCAAATCTTGAATGCAGCATCAAATAGTGCATCCAATATTTTTCTTTGCGATGCAAGATTATAAAAATGTAATGAAAGACCCGCAATAATATGAACAAGTCCAAGACCAAGTGCTAGTCCCAAAAATAACATTGCATCATTAACGGGGTCAATCACAGGGGTAGGCAGAATAGCAATTTCATTATTACCAAGACCAAAGAACGAACCAAAGAAAATTCCCCATAAAATAGTGGATATTGCCCCCATACAAATAATCATAATAAGATTGCGGGCACCACCGGATGGTTTAATCTTTAGTATTATAAACAGCGTAACGGCAAACAAAAGTATTCCGTATCCAATATCACCAATCATTAATCCGAAAAAAACAAAATAAAAGAACGCAACAAAAGGGTTAGGATCCAGGTCGTTTTTACCTGGTGGACCATACATATTTGTTACTGACTGATATGGCGCGATTAATTTGCTGTTGACAACCATAGATGGTGGTGCGTCTAGGGTTACTGTTTTACCAAGTTTTGCTTTTGTATTCGGACAAACATGTTTAATTAATTGGAGGAGCTTTTTTTTTTGACCTTCTGGTATCCAACCATTAAGGACATAATAATCTTTTGTTTTTATGGTCGATGCAATAATAATCTCTGTGTCCAGTTCATTAATAACGAAATCGTGATAATGTTTCAATAAACGAATCTGTTCCCCAGACAGCAGCGAATTCACCAAATTATAAACATACTCGCGCTCTAGTTTAGTTATTTCGTTTTCCAGTATCTTTATTTGTTCTTTTGCGGTTTTGTCAAAATTGAATTCCAATCGTGTGAATTCGTAATTATTGATAATCTCGACAAAAGGGAGGTCATTTTTGTGTGCAACAATCACGATTGCAATGTTCTCAGAATCCATTGTATCAAATTCGCCCAGAATAATCTTTTCCAGATCAAAATCGCTTTTAAATTTTTCCAATTGAAGTACTGGAATTAATCCGTACATTGCAATAGAATTTTCAGTTTCACCAAGTTCACTTAAGGGGATATTCAACGATACAAAGTTACTAAGGCTTGTAATCATTTCACGGTTCTTTTTGATGGTTGTTGGAATTTCATGATAACGTGTGGACGCACTTTCCAATTTGTCCACGATGACCATTGCTTTATCTTCTTTGTCGGCGTATTGTTTAAGTTCGTGATATTCAATTGTTTCGACCTTGTTAAAAAGATTTTTATTTGGGATTTTTATATTTGCAAAAGTTTTATCGTCGGGAAAGTTTCTAACATGGTTTTTCAGTGCACGTTCAACTTCGCCCTCTGATTGTCTTGCAAATTCAATTGCAGCATTAATGCGTGCAAGCGTGGTGGAGTATTCTTCCACAATTTCCGAATCTGCAACGCCTTTGTTAAATGATGAAAGTTCAAAGGCACCTGTACTTTTGAGCTCTTCTATGATCTTCCTTAATTCATTTAATGATCCGCGGAAACTGACCTTTTGCATTCTTTTATTCATGGACATACCTCCGCGCAAATTCAGAGATTATGTACTGGGTCGCTTCGTCTATTTTTTTCTTTTCGATTTCTGGTTTTTGTAAAGTAGTGGATTTTGTTTGATTATTGTTGATATTTAAATAAATCGCTTCGTTAATTTTTTGTGCAGATTCCATCTTTAAAGCAGTAATTTTTCTGGCGGTCTCCAGTTCAACCTTAGAAACATCAGCGTCACTTTTAGACGCCTTTTTTTGGGCTTCTGTCTCGGCTTGTTTTATCTGTTTAATAATTTCCCCAATATCTATCACAGTGGTATATTATATAACGCAACTTAACTTTCATGCAAACGTTTGGGTGTATAAACATAAGTTTGTAAATCATCATATATCTACTGTAAATTAAATAATTATGCATATGAGGCACTATGATGGCTTGCAGGGTTTAACCGGTAACGACGTCGAAAGTTCGCGGCACATTTATGGTGCGAACGTTTTAGTAAAGAAAAAAAAGAAAGGCTTTCTCCGTTCATTTCTATTTAACTTTTCTGACCCAATGTTAAAGGTATTACTTATCGCACTTGGGATCCAGGTGGTGTTTGTATTTAACAGCGGGGCGTGGTTGGAGACCTTTGGGATTGCAATGGCAATCTTGGTGGCGGTAACCGTTGCAACCGTATCCGAGTATGGCAGCGAACGTGCATTCGATAGACTACAAGAACAAGCCAGTGCGATTGAATGCCGCGTACGTCGAAATGGTACGGTAATGACCGTGTCTACCGTCGATTTGGTGGTGGGAGATATTGTGTTACTTGGTAGCGGTGAAAAGGTCCCCGCCGACGGGGTAATAGTACACGGAGAAATAGAGGTAGACCAATCCCTGTTAAATGGTGAAAGTAAAGAAGCTAGAAAGGTTGAGGGTCAAATAAACATACAAGGTAGCAAAGTGGATTACTTGGATGCCAGTTCCGTGTTCTCTGGCACAGTTGTTACCAGTGGTGAAGCAATAATGCAAGTCACCGCAGTGGGTATAAAAACCGAGTATGGAAAGATTGCTGCAGAATTACAGGTCGAGGTTCCAAAAAGTCCATTGAAAATAAAGTTAGAGGGCCTTGCAAAACTGATAAGTATTATTGGTTACATTGGTGCGGGTTTGGTTGCGGTTTCGTATTTTTTTAATTTGTTGCTGATACAGAACAATTTTGATATGAATCTGGCACTTGCAAACTTGCAGGATTTTCAATTTATGTTTGAACATACACTGCGTGCGGCGACATTGGTGGTGGCGGTAATCGTTATGGCGGTGCCAGAGGGGCTGCCGATGATGATTACTGTTGTGTTGTCGTCTAATATGAAACACATGTTAAAGGATAATGTTTTGGTGCGGAAACTGAACGGTATCGAAACTGCGGGGTCGATGAATATTTTGTTTACAGATAAGACGGGGACACTTACTAACGGTAAATTAGAGGTCATTGGTATTGTTACTGGAAACGGTGAATTTCAAGAGGTATCAAAGTTTGAAAAAAATTGTCCATTGGCATCATTGATTGGGACAGTGCTAAAATATAATACGACCGCACAAATGGGAACCAAAGGGCGCGCGATAGGTGGTAACAGCACGGATAGAATATTGATGGAGTTCTCGCAAAATTTGAATTGCCCAAGATATCTAAAAACCGTCAGTCAAATACCATTCAATTCGGGCAACAAATTTATGTCTACCACAATGGAAGACGGACGTGTTTTGATAAAAGGCGCGCAAGAGGTTTTATTACCAAAACTGGTAAAAATGTATGAAAAAGACGGAACAGTGTCCAACTTTGCGCACAAGAGAAAGGTGGAAAAACAAATCCAAATGTTGTCCGCCAAAGCACATAGAATGATAGCAGTCGCGATAGACGACGTATTTGTGTGTTTGTTGGCAATAAGGGACCAGGTCAGACCAGAGAGTATTACCGCAGTAACCAAATTAAAATCTGCTGGGATTCAAGTCGTTATGATAACTGGAGACGCACGTCCAACCGCAGAAGCCATAGCACGAGAAACAGGAATATTAAGTAAATCAGATGAAAACGAAATCGTAATCACAAGTGACGAGTTGGCGGAGATGACGGACAACCAAGTTATAGAAATTCTGCCAGACTTGCGTGTTGTTGCTCGTGCGTTGCCCAGTGATAAAAGTCGCCTTGTCCGTGTGGCGCAGTCACTTAACCTTGTGGCGGGAATGACGGGAGACGGTGTGAACGATGCGCCGGCATTGAAAAAGGCAGATATTGGTTTCGCAATGGGAAGCGGTACCGAAGTCGCAAAAGAGGCAGGGGACATAGTAATCTTGGATGATAATATAGATTCAATTGCAAAGGGTGTTTCATACGGTCGAACAATTTTCAAGTCCATTCGGAAATTTCTTATTTTCAAGTTAACTATTAATTTCTGTGCAATGGCGGTTTCTATTATCGCACCGCTGCTGGGTGTACATATGCCAATCACGGTAATTCAAATGCTTTGGATAAATCTTGTAATGGATACGTTGGCGGGACTTGCCTATGGTGGAGAAAGACCTAAGGCCGAATACATGACCGAACCGCCAAAGCGACGTAACGAAAAAATAATTAACCAATATATGTGGGGTCAAATAATAACCGCGAGTATATTCAGTGCCCTTGTATCTATATGGTTTTTATCCAGTGGCTTCATTAATAACTTGGAACAAGAAAGGGGTCTTGCATATTCCATGACAGCATTCTTTGCATTCTTTATGCTAATGAACATATTCAACAGTTTCAATAGCCGAACACATGATCTGAATTTATTCTCGCACATACGTCGTAACAAACCATTTATTTGGATTATGGGTGTGGTGACAGTGGTGCAGATAACGATACTGTATGTGGGCGGTGGTATTTTCCGTACAGTTCCGTTAGATTTCCGACACTTGTTAATTGTTGCTTTGCTGGCTTTTGCAATTATTCCATTTGATATGTTCAGAAAATTAATTATTAGTGGCAAGACAACAACCACGACATGATATGTGAGTATGCATAGGTATTGATTCAGAAATGCCGTCGTGATATACTTGTAAATGAAAAGAAGCAGATTTACTATGCTTTACCCACAAAGTACTTTTGGTAAAGTAACATTGACAGATGGACTTAGTGGTATCGTGCAGTCAAAGGGAAGGAAAATACATATAAGCGGTTTGGGGACATATCCAGATATAGAAGATGGCTGTCAAGCCAAAGTAGAATTGAAAAGTAAACTTTGTAATTGTGGGAATAATCAATTTTCAATTAAAAGTGTGGAACGTGTGTACTTCTAAAGAAAAAGCGCCTAGTGCGCTTTTTGTTTGCGGTGATTATTCCTGTGGACACGCAAATTCGATTTGTCGTCGTGTCATATTAACACCCGCAACAATTACGTCCAATTTATCACCCATCTTATATGTGTGTTTTCTTCCTATCATGGTCATTTGCCTTTCGTTAAAAGTATAATAGTCATTTGGCATGTTTTCCAAACGAACCAACCCTTCGACGGTGTTTTCTGGTAAATATACAAACACACCAAAGTCCGTGATGCCTGAAATTGTGCCGCTGAATTTATTACCAATCTTGTCTCGCATATATTCGGCTTTTTTCAGATTGTCTACCTCGCGTTCGACCTCTTTGGCGGCCATTTCACGTGCCGAGGATTGGCGGCTGGCCTCTTCCACGAAATCATGTAATTCAGTCATTTTGTGTGTAGATATTTTACGATTAATCATCATCTTTATAATACGATGAATGACCAAGTCAGGGTAGCGTCGAATAGGGGAGGTAAAGTGCGAATAATATTTTGCACCCAAACCAAAGTGCCCGATGCATTTTGGGTCGTACTTTGCTTTTTGCATACTACGAAGTGCAAGTTGTGAAATTATTGGTTTTAAATCCTTGTCCAATGAATCCAACATGGATTGGTACGCATGGCCGCTTGGTTTTTCTGGTGTGATTCTGTGTTCGACCGCGAATGGCATTAATGTTCCCAAAAAGTCTGCAACCTTTTTTGGATCTGGTTTTTCGTGTATTCGGTATATAAACGGCATTTCCAAATCAAACATTTTTTTTGCAACGATCTCGTTACAAAGAATCATAAATGTTTCAATAATGCGATGTGATAACAGATGTGGATACGCAACAACGTCCTTTATTTTGCCTGTGGTTTCGTCCAAAATGATTTTTGGCTCGGGCACGTCGAATACAACTTCGCCACGCTTTCTGCGTGTCTTTTCTATAATGTTGGTTAATTCTGCCATTTGTAGCAGGGCAGGCAGGTACTTTTTCTTTAACTGGGTGGTAAGTAAACTGTGATGTGTTTCATCTAGCAATGCCTGAACCTCGTCATATGAAAAGCGTTGATTTATGTTGATAACGCTTTCTGCCACCTTGTATGACACCACGTCACCATTTGGATCAATTGTCATAATAACAGACAATGTCAGACGATCCGAGTTTGGATTCAAACTACACACATCGTTGGACAAAGCTTTGGGTAGCATAGGTATAACCCGGTCGGGGAAGTAGATGCTAGTCCCCCTGTCAAATGCCTCTTTATCCAATAACGAGTTCTCGGCAACATAATGCGAAACATCCGCAATATGTACACCCAACTCCCACATGCCAGATTCCAATTTTTCCAAATGTATTGCATCATCCAAATCCTTTGCATCGTGCGGGTCAATTGTTAATACCAATTTCTTTCGTAAATCAAGACGTCGTTCAATTTCTTCTTTACTAGGGCGCATTGCAACCTTTAATGCTTCTTTTTCGACATCCTTTGGAAATTCTTCGTACAGATTATGTGCACGAATAATGGATGTTATATCACAACCGACCTCGTGCTCGTCACCCAAGACCTCGACCAATTCCACGCGTCCGCAGTCCAGTAATTTTGTTACGACCTTTTTATTTGAATAGCGACTTAGATCCTTTGCGGTTTCAATATCAAACGAATCCGCCAATCTGTCATCGTCCGGGATAATGAATGAACCGGTTTTGCTGGTCATCAATGTTCCTACGATGTTTTTTAATCGGCGCTCGATAACCTGCATCACGACACCTTCTTTGCGTCGTGCCAATTTCTTTTCCAAAACCCGCACGTCAACCCTGTCTCCGTGAAACGCCCCATTCAGATTCTCACGTGCGACGAAAATATCCTCGCCGTTTTCCACAATCACAAAGCCAAAGCCCTGCGGTTTTATATGTATAATCCCGTTCACCGTCTTTTTCATAATACGGCATTCTAGCACATAACAAAAAAAGATGAAAGTAATTGCGGGTTAAAAATTTTCTTGCAAAAATCTTAGTCCAGGCCAAGTTCATTCCTTAAATGTAAGATATAATTGTAATTTGATGTTGCTTGTTCCTGGGTTATGGTTTGCTGTTCCATGTCAAAGTGAAATTTCTTTGCCAGTTGCCTTAGGCGCTTTTCTTTTTCCAAGTACCCAAGTCCCGCTTTTTCTCCATTGTCTTGCCATTTTTGTGAAAAGTTTTCGAAACTCATAACACCCATTAAAGGGGTTATGATTTGTTCTGTGTCAATTTCATCTAGTGTCAGTGACTTTTTGAAAAGGCCTCCTATAAATTGTTTTAATCCATTTACCGCTACTGTTGACGATGGATTAAGTTTACTCTCTTTGGATGTTATAAAATCCAATGCAAAATGACTTGGGGAGTCGTAAATTGGGGCAGATTGGAGATCGCTAGCAGAGTCGCGCTTTTTAATATTTGCGTACACGAAAAAAGTGTTGTCACTTACGTTTGGATATCCCCAATGTTTATATGTACATACAGCAGGATTTGTCGGACAAGGCTTTCCACCACTTGTCATTTGAAAGAACTCGTATTCACCGCCTCTATCACTGTTTCCAGTAAAAATTTTTTGGTGTTCACCAGTTTGGATTCTTTCGTCAAAATCTTTTGGGATAATAATTTCCATAAGTTAAGATAGTTTAAATCATTAATTCGTTGAATTCAATAGTCAAAATCTAATAGACTGCTATCTACTTGCCTAACCGCACAAAATTCATGTATAATGTTTCGATATGGTAACAAATGTTAATAATGAAGCAACCAATGGCTCACGCTTTGTGGGCGCGTATAACTTGATTGATCACACGTTAAGGAATCAATATAATTTTCGAACCAATATTTCTTTTACCGATCTTATACGACGCTGCTCATCTTTGAACACGGTTATCCGTGTTTACGAGGCCGAGTTAATTGACTTTGCCCGTTTGCGTAATGCAATTATACATTCAAAGTCCGAGGCACTTATCGCCGAACCAAATATAGAGGTTGTCGAGATGTTGGAAAAGATTTCGCGATTGATTTCCACACCGCCGCTTGCGATAGAAGCCATTAAAAGCGGGGAAGTGGACATTGCATATGCAAACATTACCATGAGTGATTTGATTTTGGAAATTTCCCGTGTGAGGCACAGCAGTATTCCAATTTACAAAGGCGAGACATTGATTGGTGTTATTAGATGGAGAAAGTTTATCGAGGTTCTGGGTGGGCATATTATTAACAACCAAAAGAGTGTGGATGAATTTATTCACAATACGACCGCGGAAGAGTTCCTGATGACATACCCGTCTAACAGTCATTATACAATTGCAGACAGCAAAATTACAATTGAACAAGCGCTTAGTTTCTTTAATAACAACCGTAAACTGGCGTGCATTATTATTACAAAGGATGGAACACCGACATGTCGACCTATGGGAATTATTACAGGTGGCGACATAATGGATCTTATGAAAGTAATAGAAGAATTTGGTTAGGAGATATACATGAAAAACTTTAATTTTATAGACAATGAACGCAGGGTTCTAGATTTTTGGAATTCAATAAATGTGTTTGAAAAAATGGTGGACAAGAACAAGGATTCGAAAAAACGGTTCAAGTTTTTGGATGGTCCGATTACCGCAAACGGCAGTATGTGTATGCATCACGTATGGGGTAGAACATTAAAAGACGTTCATCAAAAGTATCACACGCTAAAGGGTTATTCGACCCAGTTCCAAAATGGTTTTGATGCCCAAGGTATGTGGGTCGAGGTCGAGGTTGAAAAGTTACTTGGACTAAAATCCAAAAAAGATATCCAAGACTACGGTATGGACAAGTTCACAGAAAAATGTATGGAACGTGTTGAACACTTTGCAGATATGCAAACTCGTCAGAGTATTCGCTTGGGGCAGATAATGGATTGGGACAACAGTTATTATACAAACAGCGATCATAACATAACGTCAATATGGCACTTTTTAAAAGTGTGTCACGAACGCAACATGATAATAAAGAGTTACAAGGCAATGCCATGGTGTCCACGTTGCGGAACCAGTCTAAGCGAACACGAAATGAACGGCAGTTACAAAGAGGTTACGCACAGGGCGGTGTTTTCCAAATTGCCAATCGTGGGGAAGAACGAAAAGATTCTTATATGGACAACCACGCCATGGACGTTGTCTGCCAACGTTGCGGTTGCCATAAATCCAAATGACATGTATTTAAAGGTTCGCGTTAAAAGTGACAAGGATTTGATTATTGTTGGTAAAGACGCATTAAAGAAACTTGGTGAAGATAAAATCGAGGTTGTTGCGGAAATAAAGGGAAGTGAACTGGTGGGGCTTTCGTATGAAAAGCCATTGGTGTTCAAAAACGTTAACAAAGGGGATGGGACAATAATTCCGTGGGATGATGTATCTGCGTCCGAGGGGTCTGGCGCGGTTCACATCGCACCAGGTTGCGGGGCAGAGGACTTTGAATTATCCAAGATACATAATCTTACGCCAATTATCCCGGTTAACGAAGCGGGGATCTTCACCGATGAATTTGATTACCTTGGTGGTTTAACAACCGAACAGGCACAAGACGTGGTTTTTGATAAACTGACCCAAGATAACAAAATGTATTTTACACATCCATATTCGCACTCGTACCCGTTTTGTTGGCGTTGTAAAACTGACGTTGTGTTCAGACTGGTGGATGGGTGGGATATCGCAACAAAGGATATAAAGCCAGAAATATTCGCGGCAATAGACACTGTGGAATGGAAACCACCATACTTGAAAAAAATGATGACGGATTGGATTACCAATATGGGGGACTGGAATATTTCGCGTCGTCGTTTTTATGGTTTACCATTGCCATTTTATCCATGCGCCAAGTGTGGACATCTTCACGTTGTAGGTGGTTTGGATGAATTGGAAAAACTTGCAATTAACCCACAAGACGTTAAGAAGATCCCTCATTTACACCGACCATATATAGACGAAATTAGAATCAAGTGCGCAAAGTGTTCGGCGCATGTTGCCCGTGTGCCGGATGTTGGGGATTGTTGGTTGGATGCGGGGATTGCTCCATTTGCAACAAAAAAATATTTCACCGACCGAAAGTATTGGGAGGAAAATTTCCCATCAGACATGGTAACCGAGATGAAAGAACAGATCCGTCTATGGTTCTATGCCCAATTATTTATGAGTGTGGTATTAACAGGAAAGTCTCCATTCAAAACCTTGGTTGGATATAATACGATGTTGGATGAAGACGGTAAAAAGTTTTCAAAGACCGGTCCCAAAAACATACCTTTTGACGTGGCGGTGGAAACTTGGGGTGCGGATGCAATGCGTTATGTGTTTGCCTCTGCCAACCCGACACTGGACATGCGTTTTGGTCCAAGTATGATTGACGAAGCCAAGCGTAAATTGATGGCATTTTTAAACTCGGTATCTTTTTATAAAACATACGCAGACATTGATAAACCAAAGCCTTCTAAACATGTACCAAAAGATCTGGATGTAACCGACATATGGCTTGTTGAAACCATGAATGATTTTATCAAGGATGTTGACGTAGAGTATTCGAATTACGCAATTAACAAGGTGGTTGTGTTGGTAGAAAAATTTGTGGAGGATCTTTCAAACTTTTACATACGAACAAACCGCCGAAGATTTTGGAAAGGCGAGCGTGGGCAAGACAAGAACAATGCGTATTGGGCACTGTATAGCGCTATTCGCGCAATAACCATTGCTATGGCACCTTTAACGCCTTTCATGTCGGAACATATTTGGCAAGAATTATTTGCAAAAGAGGAAGGCGTTCAAAGCGTCCTTGTCACAAACTTTCCAACCCCAATTAAATTGGAAAAGTCTATAAAAGGCATAACCGACAAAGTCGAATTTATCAAAAATGTCACGACGCTTGCACATAGTCTGCGTGCGAAAGAAGGTATCAAGGTTCGTCAACCGCTTGAAGTTCTGTATATAAAATCAACCGACAAAGATGCCTTGAAATTGTTCGATGAATATTTACGTGACGAATTGAATGTTAAAAAAGTTGAACTGGTAAAGGATGATTCCACATTCAATACGCCGTATCTTACGGTCAACTTTAAAAAAGCGGGGGCAGTACTTGGCGGAGATGTACAAAAATTAAAAGCCGCATTGGAATCTTTAGATGACAAACAGATGGCAAAAGCGGTTTCTGAATTTACAAAAGGCAAAGTCAAAGTGGGGGCGTTCAAGGATTTATCCGCGGAACTGTTTGAAAAGAAATCAAAGCCGAAACCAGAATACGTCGCACAAACCGAGGGAGAATTAACTGTTGTGTTGGATACAACATTAAGTGACGAATTGGTGGCAGAGGGCAAATTGCGTGAATTAATCCGTGCAATCCAGGTCGCACGTCAAGACGCAGATTTGGACATAACCGCACGGATTGAATTGGGTCTGTTAACAAAGGATAAGGGCTTGCAGGCAATAATTGAAAAACACACAACCAAAATCATGGACGAGGTTCTTGCAAAGAAATTAACAGACAAAGTCTCTGGTGGCAAAACCGCAACCACAGATATCGACGGAGCAGAGGTGAAAATCAGTTTCCATGTTGTGTAAAAGAATTAACCGTAATATCGTGAATCGCCTTTGTCTAGATCATCAAGAATTGCGTAAACACCTCTTGATTTTCTTTTTGCAACGATATCATCAAATCCGGCTTTTTCTTTGAATTCGGTCAATTCCTTTAATAAAGACGCGTCACTTGTTGCGGCGGCAATTTTTTCCAGTTCGCGAATTGTGGATATCATTTGGGCTTCATTTATCTTACCTTCAAGACATTCTCGATATGAACGTCTGGTTCCAAGTTCTTCCCGCGAAGTTTTTTTGATATCAAATGGTTTCCACATTTTTGTAAACAAATCTGGACGCATTTTTATCATGGTCGTGGGTTCGTAAACCCATTCATCGTCGCTTTCGTACCAGCCATGACCTGCCAATTGTGTACCATGAAATAATTCCAATCCGCGGACTTTACCTCTGGCAAGGTCACCCTTATCACTTGCCAATGAAATTGCCTCGCTTCTTTCTTTGCACATGCCTTGTCCAGGTTTATTTGGGTAAATAATATAAGGTTTGTAATATTTTACATACATGTCTGCAGGCACACCTGCGTAGGTTTTTCCTTTGAGTCGATCATATAACTCGTCGCCAAAGAATTCGGCATCCCCATTATAAAGACCTCGTACCGTGCGAATTCCTGCTTGCCCCATATATGCTAACTGTTGTAGTTTTCTTATCATTTAAAAGTATAATATAATTTTGATCAATCTTCAATAGGGGAGTATGAATACAAAACTTCGTCATTGATAATAGGGCAGACTATACGCGAAAATGTTTCGCCATCAACAACATATAATATCCCATTGTTGATATTTCTAGTTGTTATCAGTGGTTTCATTTTCAAAAATCTTGTTGCCATTATTATGCCTTTTTGTGTTGAACATTCTGTTAATACCTCGGCAATATTCATCCCATTTTCTATTACAATTTTCATGTGCAATCGATATTTATCAAAAAGTCTCTTTGTATTCGCAATGTTTTGGTGCGGTATAGCAATAACAATGGCGGGGATAAAAAGACATGCGGGATTTGTTGAAAAATATATGTCCTTGGTTCTTATATCTTCTTCTATGGCATCTTCATTTTTTAATCTATTATACATTTCATGTTTCAGTGGTAGCGTGGCCACATAACCAATTACTTTGCCATTATCTTTGATAACACAAATATTTGGGGAAATTTCTTATATTGTTCGTAACAGATTTCTGCTGGTGTTACATGATTAAATCCAATGTTGCGGTCGATACGTTCCATTTCTTTGAAATCATCAAAAGTTAATGCATCCTCCAAAATTCTCTCCTAATGGCAATAAACTTTCAAAGCAACATCAATAACTTGATCCAGTTCACCGTCCTTGTCGAAATAATGGTCTGCGCCCTTAATTTCATATAGATTGCTGTTGTTAAGTTTTGCAAATGCAAGGATATTATCATTACTGACAGTGATGTCATGTTCGGCATATAAAATGTCCATTTTTTCAAAATTCTGTGCATTTGCCATTACATCAAATCTTCTAATACTTTTGATGAATTCGGGGCTTATAAAGATATTATTGTGGACTTTGTTCTGAATGCTTTTGAAATGTTCGTATGCCACTATGGCGGGTACAAGTAAAAATATTTTATCGTATGAATTTTTATCACCCATCATATATGAAAGGGTGGTGTATGCGCCGAAACTGGAACCATAAAAGCTAATTGGCTTATTAAATTGGCGTAAATAATTCTCGGTTGCTTTAATATCCGCGATGCAATTTTCAATTGTAAGTTCTTTTTTATTTTCACCATGTGCGGGCAGATCAATTGCCACGGCGCCGATGTTTCTTTTTTGTAATTCATTCATTAAGCGGGTGATTTTGCTGCCGTGCTTGTTTGTGCTAAATCCATGGATGCAAATAACAAATTTTTCCATGAATGGTGCGTGTTCGTCTATGAAATTTTTAATGTGGGGAACTGTGTTCATTGTGACCTCTCTTTTCTATAATTCAATTCGACAGTGACAGCATTTGCCCTATCCATCGTAAGTTTTGCTTTTCTTTTTGTTTCCAATGCTTCTTTTGGGGATAAATCTGTTTGAATTGAATGTTTACCGTGCCCATCAATGTGTAGATAAAACTTTGATTGGCATTGGGTGCTGGCGTTAATTAATAAATCTCGTTGAACTATAAGCTCGTCATCGTTTGAGTTTCTAATTGTCTTTAATCCTGAAAACCTTCCCATGTTGAAATTGTATCATGTAATAACTATGTTTGCAAATTAAGAAACACAGTGCTATTATATCTACATGAGATATTCAAGTGATTGGCAAGACTTTCAGGTGGTTGCATCCGGTGGGGGAGAGAAGCTGGAAAAGTGGGGAAATTTTTATTTGTTGCGCCCAGACCCACAAGCCATTTGGGCACCCAAGTTTGATTTTTCCACGTTCCGCATGCTGCACGGAAAATATATTCGCAGTCAAAGTGGTGGAGGTAATTGGGAGTTCCGAAAAACCCTGCCAGACGAATGGCTGGTTGGATATAAAAATTTAAAATTTATAATCAGTCCCACCAGCTTCAAACACACAGGTTTGTTCCCCGAGCAAGCGGTGAATTGGGACAAAGTTACGGATGTTATAAAAGAGCGGATTAAAAATGGCGAGGCACCGCGCGTGTTGAATCTTTTTGGATATACGGGCGGGGCAACGGTGGCGGCCGCAATGGCGGGTGCAACAGTCACACATGTGGATGCGTCTAAGGGGATGATGGATGTATGTCGACGTAATGTGGAATTAAACAATATCCCGCATGACAGGGTCAGGTATATCGTAGATGATTGTACAAAATTTGTTGCGCGTGAAATTCGCCGCGAAAAACAATATGATGCAATTATAATGGATCCGCCAAGTTTCGGACGTGGCGCAAATGGCGAGGTCTGGAAGATAGAGCAGCATCTGGATCCGCTTGTGGAATTGTGCTGTCAGGTGTTGTCTGATAAACCCCTGTTTTTCCTTGTGAACAGTTACACCACAGGTCTGCAACCTACCGTAATTAAAAATATATTGAAAAGAAATTTGGATAAAATTGTCCGGAAAAAGTGCACGATTGACTCATACGAAATTGGTGTACCAACGTTGGAGGAAATAATATTGCCAGCAGGGTGCAGTGCATTTACCGAATTTAAATAAAGAAATGCGTCACATAGTACCATATTTGGGATACTATGTGACGCATATACACTATAAGGAGGTATAAAATGAACTGTATATTTTGTTCGAACATGGTACGTGAAAACGCAATTATGGAAAATGAATTGGCGTTTGTTATACATGACAAATATCCACAGACCAAGGGACACGTACTGGTGATACCCAAACGATGTTCAGATAACTTTTTTCAAACCACGGGGGAGGAACGTGTTGCAATGTCAGAACTATTACACAAGGCAAAAAAATATCTAGACGAAAAATATTCTCCAACAGGGTATAACATTTTGGTCAACACAGGCAAAGACGCAGGGCAGGTTGTCTTCCACACACATATGCATCTTATCCCGCGTTACGAAGCGGATGGCAAGAAAGTATTTTGTTGATGCTGCGTAATAAACTATACTGGTGTTATGAGTTCTGAACTTTCAATTATTCACGAAGACAATCATATAATCGTTGTGATTAAACCACAAAATCTTCCCAGTTGCCCAGACGCAAGTGGTGATATGGATTTGCTGACCCAAATAAAGGAATACCGTAAAATTAACGAGAAGAAAGAGGGTGAGGCATTCGTCGGTCTTGTACACCGTTTGGATCGTGTAACAGGCGGGGTAATGGTTTATGCAAAGACGTCCAAGGCCGCGTCAAGGTTGGCAGAACAATTACAAGGCGGCGAGTTTCAAAAAAAATACCTTGCCATAGTTGTTGGTACACCAAAAGAACGCAGTGGTAAATTGGAACATCATTTGTTGAAAAATGAAAAACTGAACAAGGTCGAGGTCGTGGGTGCGGCAACGACAGGTGCAAAGCGGGCGGAATTGGACTACAATGTTGTGTCCATAGGTAAACAAGTTTCATTGGTTGAAATAAATCTGATAACAGGCCGTAGTCACCAAGCCCGCGTTCAAATGGCGCAAATCGGCACACCAATATTCGGCGACGTTAAATATGGAAAGGGCGGTAAAGGCAATCTTGCATTATGGGCACATGAACTTTGTTTAAATCACCCCACAACGGGCGAGCGGTTAAAGTTCATCGTCAACCCACCTGAGGAATTGCCATGGACACTGTTTGATTTCTCGCGCAAGGGGCACAAGTACAAAGATGCATAGGCAAGATAATTTCCCTTGTCTAAATAATTTAAGTAATTTATAATTTTTTATGGCAAATGAAAATTTTAAAGACATAGAAACGCTTAGAGTTCCGTTCTCGGCTGTTTTACCTGGTCTAATTAATAGGCAAGTTTTCACCTTTAATGATGAAGCAAAGAAGAAACAAAAGGCTAAGGTAGAAAAAAAGGCTAATGTGGTTCTTTTACCAACCAAACATGGTATTGAAGAATTTCGCGAGAGAGATACAAGGATAGCCTCTTTTTGTGAATTCCATTCTTATAAAGAGTTGGAAGATGGCAAGACCGAGATAATGTTCAGATGTTTAAGTCGTTGTTTGGTGACGGATTTGAAATTAAATGAATTAAATTTCTTTGCGGATGTTGAAATCTTGCCTGTGCAAATGTTTGAAAAAGGAAACCAAGAGCAAGATAGACTAATGTCTGTAATTCAAGAACAATTCAAAGAATATTTGATGCATGATATAAATGTAAAGGTTGCACAAATTGAAAGTATCAAAAATCCAAAATCAATTGATCATTTAATAGAAATAATGGCAACCGCAGTCAATATGGATATAGTTGCAAGACGCAAATTATTAGAAGAATTGGACTCGGTGAAAAGATTGCAGATACTTAGTTCGGCGCTTGAGACAAGAATATTCGAGAGGTCAACCGAAAAAGGCAAGGACTTGGTCACATATTACAAGGATAAAATAAGTGACCTTGTTTTGGATTCTGAGATTAAAAAAATAATTTATATTCAAGTGAATAGGTTAAGAAGTCTTCAGCCATCAAACGCAGACTATGGCAAGGCAATTGACTGGCTTGACAGAGTGATCGCATATCCATGGAACCAAGAAACACAAGATAACAGGGATTTGGAACTTGCAAAAAAGATTTTGAAAGAAAGCCACTTTGGTATGGAAAGATTGAAGCAGCGAATTCTTGATATAATTGCTGTTCGCAAATATGCAAAAAAACAACCGCCTCAAATATTATGTTTGTATGGTCCACCTGGGGTCGGTAAAAGTACAATTGCCAAAAGCATTGCCGAAGCGTTGAATAAAAAATATGCTGCGGTTGCACTTGGTGGCGTACGTGGCTCGGCAGAGATTCAAGGAATGAAACAATTTTTTAATGGTGCAAAACCTGGTGCCATTATAGAAGGCATAACAAATGCTGCCAGTAATAATTGTCTAATATTGTTAGACGAGATTGACAAAATGGGTGAAAATACCTTAAATGGAGATCCTTCGGCTGTATTGTTACAAGTTATGGACAGAAATCAAAACAAGGCATTCAAAGATCTTTATTTCGACATTCCCGTTGATCTTTCGAACATATTCTTTATTGCAACTGCAAATGACCTTAGAACGATATCAGAGCCATTACTTAACCGTATGGAAATTTTGACACTTGATGGCTATTCTCTTAATGAAAAAGTTCATATAGTAAACAATCACCTTATAAAAAAGGTGATGAAAGAATTTGGGCTGGAACAAGATATAATTTCAATGTCCGATGAAACAATTGCACAAATGATAGAACAATACACGTTCGAAAGTGGTGTAAGGCAACTGGAAAACGTGGTGCGGGAACTTTGTCGTAAACATATTGCTAATCTTGCAATTGCGGGGAAACCACTAGAACATGCCGAACTAAAAATCCATGATATAAATAACCTGGTTGAAGGTTATTATGAACGAGAATCAAATATGGCCGAAGAAGACGAAATTGGTGTCGTAAATAAAATGACAGTTACGAATGGCAACATAGGGGCAATAAAGAGACTGGAAGTTGTTATTGCAAAGGGTAAAGGCGACAAAGTAATCTCGGATAATATTATAGGCACAGCAAAAAGCACATTTAAAACGGTGTCTGGACTTCTTCGTTTTCATGCTCAAAATTGGGGAATTCCAGACGAAGTGTTCACCGATTTTGATATTCATATACATTCACCTATACACGAGCAAAGGAACGATGGCTCGTCTGGTGGAGTAGCGGATGTTATTTGTATTTTGTCTGCCGTAAAAAATATTCCTGTACCTCATACAATTGCATTTACTGGTGCAATAACATTAAAAGGACGAGTCATGGCAATAGGCGGTGTAAAGGAAAAAGTATTGGCAGCACAACGCAGTAATCAAATTAAGACTGTAGTAATACCGCAATCAAATAAAAAGGACGTGGATAAGTTGCCGCCTGATGTGTATGAAGGTTTGGAATTCAAATACTTTACAGATATACAAGAGGTATATCAATTCATTTTTGGTGACAAATAGTTCAGACCATACAAGATGCGGTATACTATGTCAGATATACTAAGGGGTGATCATGAAAATTTATGCAATTTCTGACCTTCATCTGTCGTTCATAGCGGACAAACCCATGGATCTTTTTGGTGGGCATTGGACAAATTACGAGGAACGAATTTTGAGTGATTGGAATTCAAAGGTAGGTGCAGACGACGTTGGTATCATCGCGGGGGATATATCTTGGGCAATGCGAATGGAGGAGACTGCAAAGGATTTTGAGTTCCTTAAAAAACTAAACGGTCACAAAATTATTATCCGCGGCAACCATGATTATTGGTGGAAAAGCATTTCACGTATTCGTTCGGAACTGGGTGCGGATTTTTCTGTATTGCAAAACGATAGCGTTAAAATTGGCAACACAATATTCGCAGGTACCCGTGGATGGCGTGTACCAGAAAGACGACAAGGTCAGAATGACGAGGATAAAAAGATCTACGCACGCGAGGTACAACGATTAGAACTGGCATTAAAGGACGTGGAAAAGAAAAGGCAAGAAGGTGACAAATTAATTGCGGTAATACACTACCCACCATTTAACAGTACCCGTGACAATTCACAATTTACGGAATTGATGGAACAATACAAGGTTGACGTCTGTGTATACGGGCACCTACACGGCAAACCCGGCAGGGCGGAATTGATAACACAAAAAAATGGCATAAAATATTATTTAACCAGTTGTGATATTTTGGATTTCAAGGTCACAGAGATTAATTTGGATAAAGCATAAATTCTTCTTCATTCCAAACGATATCCAGTGCTTCGTTACTTAACGGGGGCTCTGGAATTGTTTGATTAATCTCTTGCTTATGCTTTTTTCTGAAAAACCACATAATCAATTATAACATTGTTTTTTCAAAAAACCACTTGACATTATATATATATATATATATATAGTAGACTCAACTTACCGTGACAGGGTGGGAATAGATTTAAAATATGGAGTTTTTAAATATGGGTGTAGACGATCAACGTGAATTATTAGAATATTTTGTCAAATCTGGAAACAAGGTTGACTTTGATTTGCTAGCGTCAAAAATTATTTCTAAGGGAGAGATACACGATGTAATTAGGGTTTTCGTTGTTGGTGCAAGTGACCCTGAAAAAATTGGTTTTAATGAATATGCTTTTTTTGAATCTGTTATGCAAATTGACCCTAAACTGTTAGAAGGTTTTTTAGAAGTTCAAAAGCATAGAAAGAGCACTTTTACTGAGGAACAACTGCAGAAAATTGATTCATTCATCTATGCAAATAAAAAGACTGACAGTTTAAATGAAGAACTAGAAAAATTTGGTGGTGTGGAATTATACCGCGGGAAAAAGCCACAAGAACAAACCCAGGAACAAGAATAAAATTTATACTAAATTTAAAAAACATCCGTCGTGGATGTTTTTTATGACCTAAGAAAAATCGTTAGATTTTTCGATAATTGGCAAATACATTAATGTCCAAAAAATGCAACAAAGTTTGTATTTATAATGCGAGCTTGCTCGCATTTTTTATTGTTAATATATTTTAACTAAAATACGCTTGAGCCTCTTTGTTGGAATTTCGCTTTGCACGGACTTTCATATCTTTTGCCGAAATGCTTGTATTAAACCGACCCTTGGCAAGATCAATTTCCAGCACGTCTGCGGTTTGAATGTTTGCAAAGTCTTCGTTTTGTAAACTAGTTGGCTTGCATAATGTAATGGTTAAAACAGGCGAGGGCTCGGCAACACCGTCTGTTGCGACCGCGATTTTGCCCGCTTTGTTCATGCCCTCAATTGTATATATAATTCCTGAAACGTTGGTGTCTACGCAGTTTTGTAATACGATAACACCCTCGTCAATGGCGCCGCTGGAAATTGCTTTGTCGGCGTCTTCCAGTGTTTGATATACCCACGCCTTGCCGCTGAATGCAACTTTGCCGCTTTCCACTGGTTGAACATAACCGCCGTCGTCGCAGGCACTTCCACGGCAGAGGATAACCTGACCTTTTGTCTTGGATAAGTCCGCAAATAACGAATGAGAGTTTTTTGTATCAACAAGATTTAGCAATGACACAAGACCATTGATACTTGCACCCATTTCCAAACATTCTGAAATTGCGTCTGTGAATTTGTTTTTGACGGCCAGTATCTTTTTTGGTGTGGTGACATTTTCCGCGCGTTCTATTGACTCGATGCCTGCACGATATGCCATGTTGACCCATGAACCTGTATTTGTTTGTAGTATAGTAGATTCAGGAAGGATAAATCCCAATTTTTCCAACGCAAGGAAAAATGATGTGGTTGTTCCAAACTGTGGCGACAATCCGCGCGGAAGGGCGGTGGATTCCAATTTGGTTTCATCATCAATACGTGCCAGTTGCTTTCCATTTGAACGCAACACATCCACACAAAACGATTTATTAATTCCCATGGGCACAACAATAACAGGGCAGTTGCATTTTACACACGATTCCAATAATCCAATCGTTGTGATATCACAATCTGAAACAATAACAACACAATCCACAAGGTTTGTCTTTATAATACCAATTCCGTTGGTCATAGACATCTTGCGATGTTCACGTGCAAATTTTGCGGTGTACGGGTTGACTTTGTTCAAAAAACCAAAGTCTGGTATGTTTACAACAATTGGAACCCCGCCTTTGGACATAATCCCCGATACCACGTTTTCCACTGCCTTTTGTGTGTAATGAATATCTCCGGTTGCGATGACGGCGATATTTAACACCTCGGAATCCGTCACCATTTGGCCTGTGGCGAATGATTGCACTTTTTTAATTGTTTTTGCATTTGGACTAAGTGTGTTGTAGTTCATTTATGTCTCCCTTGTTTTTATTTCCCCATTGCCTATTATTATGTTCTTTTAGGTGGGTATAAGTCAAGGAGTTTTGTCAGATTTTCAGATTAAACAAGACGTATGAAAGTATTTGACATAAAAATCAATAGAATAGATAATATTACTATAGATAAATTGGGCACTTATGAAGAACATAACGGAGGAAAGATATGAACGAACATATGCCGACAGCGGACCAAGGAAGTATTTGGTATCAGTCCAAAGCAAAACCAACCGATGCACGTCAAACACGGGCGGTTAAATTGTCTACTATGGCGATTTGTGCGCTTGCTATGATTTGCGTTCCTGTGTTGTTAATTATTGCGGGGATGCAAGATGCGGGGGCCGCACCGTTCGCACCTGCGACAATTCGATTAAATGCAAATGGCGGGGGGATTTCTGGTTGGCAAGGACAATTCGGTCCCAGTGTAGATCACACCTTTCAAGCGGATCCATCTGGTATCTGGACAATTACATTACCAAATGCCTCAGATATGAACCCACCAGGCGGAATAGCAATTAGTCAATTCCAAGGTTGGGTAGTCGCATCCAGTCCGACAGAGGTTATCTTGCCAGGCGGTCTTTTTTCTACAGGAGGCGGAGGTGCCGGTTGGGGTATAAACATGATGGCCGGACCAGTAGAGTTGATTGCACTTTGGCATACACCAGTCAATGTAATATTTCACATGCACGAGGGTGCACCTATAAACACAACCAGATACGGTAACCCATCTACAATTACTTATCGAATTCCTAATATAGTTGGGACGGGTCATGTTGTTAGTGCGACACCTGCAATGCAACTTACTTTTGGGGGCAGAAACTTTCTTGGATGGTACACCCAAGCAGTATTAGGAGAGAATGTCAGTTTCCCGCAAACAATAACCACAACTGAAAATTTCCATGCAAGATACGGTGATGCCGCGTTTGTTACATTTATGGCGGCAGGCGGAACTATGACTGGTTCAGGTCAAGATATTGTACACGGTGGAGGTGGTTCAATTACCCGACCGCTTGCTGTTGGGTTTCCAATTGGTAGCGAACCAGTAATAACAAGAACAGGATACCGCCTTGTTAGATGGCAATCATCACTAGACACCCAAGCAACAATTGTATTTGGAACAGGTAACGAAGCCTTTGTTGTAAAACAAGATGTTACAATGACCGCGATATGGGAAAGGGCAGTGTTTACCATTAATTTTGATGCACAAGGTGGCATAGCCGGCGGAACGCAAACAGTTTTACATGGGAACGCAATAGTAAGACCGCAAGACCCAACACACACAAACCAGGATCTTTACTTTAGACACTGGGCAACCACAGTTGGCGGAAACACATCTTTTGACTTTAGCACAGTTATTACAGGTGAAAATTCTGCCGGAACTGGAAATACTTTGTTTGCGGTTTGGGGTGCAAAATTAACATTGACATTAAGTATCGAAAACCCGCTTTCTGGAGATTTAACAATACTTACATTCCGACGTCCAACAGGGTACCAATTAACCACATTGAACTCATATTTGCCTGTACACCCTGCATTACAATTTATGGGATGGGCAACCAGTGTAGGCGGTCTTGTGGTACACAACGCAGGTGCAGTTATAACTTTAACAGGTAACACAGATTTATTTGCAAGGTTCAGAATTAATCCAGACTACATGCCTGGTGGATTGAACATCGTTACATTGAATTTTGCGGGTGGATTGAACCCTGGAAATAACCTTGTGACTTCATGGGTAATACATTCATGGGATCCAAGCACGTTAAACCTTCCAAGTCAAATGCAAATGGACGAGTTCGCGATGCTAAACTCGGACTTCCATGGATTGGAATTCCAAGGTTGGTTTGCAAACTCGAACTTTACAGGAAGTGCTTTTACCACAATTCCATCTGCAATGGTAGGGGGGGGCGAGATTCAATTCTTTGCAAAGTGGACGTTGGTTCCATAAAAACATAATATTATTATAAAGAACCCGTATCTACGGGTTTTTTCTTTTATCGAAGATTTTAGTTTTATTTATGTGCGCTTTCATTTATAATATAGTTATGCTGTTTTCAATTTTTCAAAGTGACATGACAGGTCTAGAGATAATGTTGGCAATTGTTGCGTTTGGCCTTGCGATTATGATTGCATTGGTATTTCATGAATGGGCGCATGCCTTTGCTGCGTACAAGAGTGGTGACCCAACCGCAAAGATGATGGGGCGCATGACACTTAACCCAGCCAAGCATGTGGAACCACTTGGACTGTTTTCATTTATCTTCATTGGTATCGGTTGGGCAAAGCCGGTTCCGGTTAACCCATTCAATTACCGAAATTTTCGTCGTGGTAATTTTTGGGTGTCGATTGCAGGTGTGTTGACGAATTTTATTTTTGGATTTGTATTCTCGCTTGGATTCTTTATGATAACAAATTTTACAAACTATGTTGAGAACGTTTGGCTTTGGGCATTGGCGATTTTCTTTATGTTCTCGATGGTTATTAATATTTCATTGATGATTTTTAACCTACTGCCTATACCTCCATTGGATGGTTATAATATGTTGCGCAGTATAACAAAACCAAATAACAGTTACATGCAATGGGCACGAGATAATGCGCATTGGTTGTTGATTGTTGTATTGCTGGTAAGTATGTTCAGTGGGGGTATATTCCTGTTGCGTGATGGGATTATTTCTTTGTTCAATATGCTTTGGGGTGCGATATTTTAGTTGGACAAAACAGGGTGGAGTGTTAATCTATAAAAGATGGAATTTATTAGGGCAAGTGACCAATACAAAGTAACATTATCGGATTTCGAGGGTCCCCTTGATTTATTATTGCATCTTATTCGTGATGCAAAGTTGGATATAAAAACGGTTCCTCTTTGCAAGGTAACGGGGCAATATCTAGAGTTCCTTAATCAGTTAGATACCCTAGATTTAAATCTTGCCAGTGAATTTATCGAAGTTGGCGCAACATTAGTGGAAATAAAAACCAAACAAATATTACCAAAGTTTAAAGAAGAAGAAAACGTTGAAGAAGACGCAGAAGCACGCCTAAGAGCCCAGTTAGAGGAATATAGAATATTAAAAGAAGCCAGCGAAAAACTAAAACTCCAAGAAAATATAAATCGATTTTATAAAGACCCAGAGCCGATGAAAGAAGTTATAAAATACCGTTTGGATAATTTGGATTTAGATTTGTTGACTGGTGCATTTTTACGGATATTGCACAAAATCGAACAAAAAGCCGCACCAGTAAAAGAAAAGAGCATTGTAAGAGACCGTTTTACTGTTGCGGAAAAAATAACTGATATACGGAACCGACTTGTGTCTGGTAAACAATTTATTTTTTCCAGTTTGTTTGATGCGGACATTACAAAGAGTGAAATTATTAATACATTCCTTGCCATGTTGGAACTGCTGAAGGGTGGCGAGATAAAAGTAACGCAAGGTGACAGGTTCACCGAAATTACAATTATCAAAGGTGAAAACCTTAATAAAAACGATAGCGAAAGTTTTTCGACCTATGATACAATAGAGGAAGACAAGTCAGGGGGAGAAATTGAGTACGAAATTGTCCAAGGAATTAACGACTGAAACCCAAGTGGTAGAGGTTGGTAATATAATTGTCGCAACTTGTGACATTCCCGTAAAAGACCTTGCGGGTTATGTTGAATCTGTTCTTTTTTTGTCTGGCGACGGGGTAGCCAGTTCATATCTATCTGAAAAGTTTAATTGCAATATAAAAGATGTTGAAGACGCGTTATTTTGTTTGCAACAAAAATATGGCGGGAAATGCGGAATTCATTTAATTAAATATCGTAACAAATGGCAATTGGCCACCAATCCAAGTTACGCGGAAAAGGTGGCAGAGGTGCTTAACCCAATTCGTGAAAAGAATCTAACACGTGCAATATTAGAGGCACTTGCAATCGTTGCATATAAACAACCGATTACCAGGCTGGACGTGGACGAAGTTCGCGGGGTGGACAGTACATACGCAATGCAAGTTCTTACACAAAATAATTTAATCGAGGTTGTTGGGCGAAAAGATACAATTGGGAAGCCACTATTATACGCAACCACGGACGAGTTTTTAAAACGCTTTGATCTGGAGAATATAGATAAGTTACCAAGTTATGATGAATTACTGGAAAAAATTAAAATCATCCAAAACGGTGATGATCTATATAACAGTAACAGGGAACAGGCATAGATTATTTAGTTAATAAAAAACTATGACATTACCCATATTTGATTGCTCCATTCGCTTGCTTGATGATTTTCGCCAACACCTTTTATTGCTCTTACTGTGAAATACTGTGATTGTATATTTTGTGACCATGTTGTTAAAATCTCTGCCATAGTGATTTCCGTTTTGGGTGCATCGAAAAAGAAAGAATGAGTAACTGGGTTGCGATCATTATGTCGTTGAACACTTCTCCTGATTTCATAAAAATCAGCACTTGGAACACTTAGCCAATGGAGTCTGTGTTCATCAATTTCAATGAATGGTGCGAACAGACTGTCTGGAATAGGTGGTGTTATTCTTACGTAAGTTGAACTCCATTCTCGATAAACATTGGCTCCATGTGGAAATGCACTTCTAATCCGTCTCACCCTTAAAAACCAATCTCCCTCTATAAACTTAAAGTCATTGACATCAATACTGCGTTGACTCCAAATATCTATTGTGTCAGTAGTTACAAGCACATCATCTCTATAAACACGCCTTTCAATATTGAATCCAGCACCAGGTCTAGCCGTGCTATCCCAATAAAGTGTGTCGCCATCAAGTCTGACATTAGTAACTTGATTACTTCTGCATCCAGTCATAATGAATGCCGTTGGCACAATCAAAACAATTACAAGCAAGGTCAATACAACTTTTTTCATATCAATATTATACTCGATAATAGAATTATATGGTAGTATAAATTTATGACTAAGTTTGAAAGATACAATGAAACCCATCATGGAGAAGTAAATAGTATATTCAGGAAAGACAGAAGAGATTTGTTTGGATCGGGGCTGTTTTTTCTTATTGTTGCAGTTGCCTTGTTTGGGGCATCAATATTCATGTTTTCACTGAATGATTTTAACTTTACCGCGTGGGAGAATCTGTACACAGGTGCAGGATACCTTTTGATTTTTGCATTCTTTTTTCCTGGCATTCCTGCATTTATTCTTTTCCCGAAAGGTGTGGCGTTTGGAAGGGCACTTAATATGTTTGGTTGCTTGGAAACAGTAAAGCATATATAATGCAATATGCGTAAACATAGAGACGTACCAAGAATACTAATGTTTTGTGCAGGTGCTTTTATAACCCTTATTGGTTTGGGTATATTTGTAACTGGACTTGTATTTAACATCCTGCACAACAACAGAATGAATGGCGATTGGATACAAATCGAGGCACAAGTCGTTGGTTATAGATTGGGAATGACAAGCCGTAGTGCCGTTGCAGGTGGTCGTGCAACAGGTGGAAGTTCTGCACCACTTATGATTTTTCAATTTGAACACAATGGCACAACTTTTCGCGCGATACAAACAACTCGTTCTACACAAAACCGAAATGATATAAGTGTAACCCAAATTCAAAATTGGGTCGTTAATGTTCGTTCCTTTACAATTTGGGTAAATCCCCAAGTTCTTGCAAACGAGGCAAGTCTAGACCCATTTATATATATCCCAAGAGACCCAAGCAATGTCCGCATATGGCATACCCTTTTCGCAACTGGCTATGATTATCATAATCCAACAACAAGGGTTGCGTATACTGACAGTACTTTAACCGAGCGAATTTTAGCCCTACACCAAAACGATTCAATTATTCCAGCAGATGGTCGACTGTGGATTACTTTAATAATTCTCGGTGGTATTGTCATGCTTCCTGGTTTGTGTCTTTTGCTACCTGCAATATTCAGGCGAAGCGATGCCAGACGAAGAATATCAAAACCAAGAAAACCAAGGTCTAACACTACGATTCATTCAAGATCTGCATTTCCACATCCACGAATGTCATCGGACGAATTAAGCCAATGGGAAAAAGAACGCCGGCAAAGACCCTATCAAAGTGGTTCATTTTCTGTGCACTTGATATCAGTTCCACCAGCATTTGCAACAAGCAAGATAGATTTAATCAAGATAGTCAGGGAATATAACCCAGGCATGAGTCTAGGCAATGCAAAAAGCATAGTAGACAATCCGCCGCAACTGGTAACAAGTGGTATGGCACAACAAGATGCCGAAATATTGGCGCAGCGATTACGTGATTTCAAAGCAGAGGCAGAGGTTAGATAATGGAAACCATAATATTATTTAAGGAAGATAACAAAGACATGATGAAGAGACTGTTGATGCTTGCGGTGTTGTTTTCTTTGGTAACGGTTGGATTATTGATATTAATTGTGGTTTTGGATTCAAATATTTTCTTGTTTATTGGATTTATATTATCTTTCATGATTGCAATCAGGTTTTTCATATATCGATTTAATTCAAAACATTTACACAGCATGTTCATGATTACCGAACATGCTTTTATATTTTACTCGCCAATTTCCCAGTCCAGAAAATTCAATGTGCACGAATTCAAAGGGTACGAGATTATTAATCAAAAATATAAACTGGTTTATTTTAAATTATATTTTAATGAAAACGAGTTTTATATATCTACCAGAAAATCTGGCGAACTGGCGAGAATACTGGACGTTATTATTGAACATAACGAAGATAATTATGAAACAGAGGCGATGCACTAATTTGTTTGCTTGTTTACAATTTTTTCGCTAGAATTAATATAGAATACAAATGTAGACTGGGGGAGTAGAGGGTGATCCAAAATATAAAGGAAAAATGGCCGATATATCTCTTTTTAGGGATAATTGTTTTGATTGTGCTGATGTTCATTGCCATTGTTGGTATAAATATTTCCGAGGGGAACGAGAACCTTATGGACCCAGCGGCAATGTCCAACCCGGCGTTTTTGGTTGTTTTATTAATTGCGCCGATTGCAGCCATAGCATTATTGCTTAGCGGGTTTTTATTTGGCGATGAAAAAAATAAAACGGTGGAACAATTTTATTCCAACCGATGGATGACCAAAGCTGAACTTAATAAACAATATTTATCAACCTCATTGTCGGGGCTCAAAAATCAAAAAAAGACAGGTGCATTGGTGCGTTTTGAATCCAGTGGAAGCGATGTTGCAATTAACATGGTACCAAAGGACTATCATACGATTGTTTTGGGAACAACCGGTTCTGGTAAAACACAGGGTTATGTTTTGCCGTATGTGTATACATTGGGGCACAGCGGTGAAAAACCAAACATGGTCATTACCGACCCAAAGGGTGAAATTTACGCGATGATGGCGGAAACACTTAGACGTAATGGTTACGACGTCCAGGTATTTAACCTAAGTGAACCAACCAAGTCCAGTCGCTGGAATCCATTTGAACGTGCTTGGGATTTGTTTCAACGTGCGCATAATTTGGACAAAGAATTGAAAAAACACACGGCTACAGACCCCGCCAAACTTGGTCTAAGAATTATTGCCAGTGACTATCCAAACACATGGTACGAATTTAACAAGGTCGCATTTCCAACATTTGAAATGGCGGACATGGAAAGAAAAACATTAAAACAAAGATTACTGTCCGAGGCCGAAGCCGACGTCAAAGATATTTGTGCGGTTATATGTCCAATTGAAAGTGAAAAGGATCCAAGTTGGGAACAGGGTGCCCGTGACATGATTCAAGGTACCGCACTTGCGATGTTGGAGGATAGCCTTAACGTAAACCTTGGTATGACCAAAGAGCGTTTTAACTTTTACAACGTATTTAAAATCCTTACATTACGTGACAATGACCCAAATAACAGTTTCGCGTCCATAAGAAACTATTTCGAAGGTCGTGATAGACTAAGTCCTGCCAGTATGCTTGCCCAAACCGTTGTTGCCAACAGTGAAAACACAATGAGAAACTTTTTTGGTGTGGTGACAAATAAATTAAGTATGTTCGCGGACAAGGGTATTTGTTATATTACAAGTGGAACAGAAATCAGTTTCAATAACTTTATCGAAAAGCCAACTGCGTTCTTCTTGGTTATTCCGGATCAAATCAAGATTCGTCACCCACTTGCGATACTGTGTGTGGCGCAATTGTATAAGGCATTGGTTGATCTTGCGAATACACTTGGTGGGGCGTTGAAATGGCCGACGTACTTTATTCTTGATGAATTTGGTAACATGCCAAAATTGAACGACTTTGAAACCATTATCACGGTTGCTCGTTCTCGTCGTGCGTTCTTTACATTGGTGCTTCAGGATTATAAACAATTGGAAACGGTTTACGGTCAAGACAAAGCCGTGACCATTCGAAATAACTGTAACACTCAAATTTTCATCGGGGTTAACGACATGGACACACGAAAGATGTTCAGTGACCTGATGGGGGAGATGGCAATTGAAACCGCAAGCAAGTCTGTTTCCAAGAACACAGGTAAAGTAACAGAGCAGGACAGTGAAAGTGGTTCCAAATCCACAAATTACAGTACGGTTTCACGTCCATTGTTGCCGCCGAACGAATTGTTGGATTTAAAACCGGGCAACATTTACGTCTATACATTTGGATTCAACCCATTAAAAAGTAAAGTTACAATGTTCTATCAGGTTATTAAAAACGGTCTGGTTAAATTGTACAAAGCCCCAGACGAATGGGTGGCAAGCAAATACTTTGACGAGGAAAATATATACTACGACATCAGACGTCGTAACGATGTTGTGTTAAAGAATGCAAAGCGTAACGATGTATTCGATTGGTAAATCTATGAAAGTTAAACACACAGTACACAACCCGAATTGGGAATCAATGTTCCAAGCGGAAAAGCAACGAATTCAAAGTGCCATCGGCACAGAAAATTTTGATATTCATCATGTCGGCAGTACCGCGTTGCCTGATATTGTTGCGCAAGACTCGATTCATACTTTAATCGAAATTGCCGAGGGTATAAATCTTGATGAATTTAAACAGGCAATGGTTAACCTTGGCTACGAATTTTCTGACAGGACACACAAACAGTTGGACAACAAATTTCTGCCACCATTTATGACATTTAAAAAATTGCCATTTAATATTTCGACTGCTTTTCAATCTACGGAGATACACAATTTGATATTATTTCGTGACTATATGCTTAAACATCCAGGTTGCTCGCGAAGAATATCAAAGGATTAAAGAGGATTCCGCTAAAAGCAGTGCAAGTTTAGACGAATATAAAAACGCAAAAAGTGCTTTCATTCAAAAAACCCTGCAACTTGCAAGGGCTAAAGAGTTGTAATGCTACGTAAATCTATTTGCCTCATTCTAATCACCGTGATATATTTAAATTGTATATAGGGCAAACTAGGGTTGGGGGAATATTGCACAAATGAGGGGTTTACGTCTTTTAACTATATTAATCCTCGTAACCGCTATGCTTGGCGGTGTTGTGCTTTCGCTTGTCATTAATAGGGATGATTATACTGGTAATGTCCAAGCGGTGGACACCGACAGATTTACATTCAATAGACCCGCCGGAACAGGACAGGGGAATTTGGGCGGGGCGAATCAGATATTTTCAGTTCAAAGCAGATACTTTATCGGGATGGGTGATGTCTCCACAGGTAGTGGCGGCACGCATCCATACAGACCAGTATTCGGAACATTGCAGCCGGGTGACCCGCGATTAATAAATAACACAACGCCGGAACTTTTCATGAATGAAATACTTTGGCAAACACCATTTATCCCAGACAGTCGCCAGCCATTGGCACCTGCCAACGTCTATAATTACGGATTAGTGGTGCTGAATGATTTGGCTACCGCGGATAATTTAGTAATGATTGAACTTGCCGATTTAAATGGTCATTCACCAAACGCGGCTGAAATGTGGTTTACTTTTACCGATTTATATGGAAACACGTCGATTAATAATATTGAAACCGCGGGTTTTACCAACATGCCAGGATCATCAATGGCAGTGCTAAGACAAAACGCGGTTAACTCACTTAATCGTGGCAGTTTTGTACACAGTACCAATGCTGGACTTTCATCCTTTGTTGGTGCTTTCTACGAGGAGGGGTATTATAACTTCCACATGCGGATTAATACCGCACTAGGATGGAGGAACCTTAGATTCGCGTTCTACGTAATTAATGCATCCAATTACGTACGTACACCATCCATCAGTTACGTCGCACCAAATGATATAAATGGCCGCCCAATGCCAACATATAATACACCTGTAAGGCAAAGGGGTGATAGTAACCAGTTCTTTTTTAACTTTAACGGTCGTACACCATTTACACAATTTGACCCAAGACGTTTTGATGTGGCCGTTACCGCAACAAACTTTCAGCAAATTCCGGTACTCGCACCCGCACGTGAGGGTGTAGTGGTTGGATTGGAAAATTTGGATAGATTTACGTTTGAGATGCTGGGAAATTATACCGTGCAAAGTGGCATGGTTTTTGAAATGTTCTGTCCACAGGCGGGGAATGGTTTTGGTGGTTTTATACGACTGCCTGTTATGCATTTTTCAGGATACAGATATACTCTTCATATATTTGGATATCAGGCATATTTCGAAGAATTCGATAACCAGGGGCGTAGTTCACCCGAATGGTTCGGAGGGCGCGAGGACGCGGACAATAATCTTGTAAACGCCGACATATCCAAAGATTTAGTACAGCATCTGCAAAATATTTCACCAATACACGCACATCTTGTTGAGGCAGGTACGCGTACGGGTGCGGACACATTTCAAACATTCATGCACACAATTGCGCATAACTTTACCCCTGCTGAAACCAATCAACCACCTGTGCATTTGGCAGGCAACGCAATACTAGCGCGCGAGTTTTTAGGGATCGTCCAGGGCGTACGGCAATATGGTGCGGAATTATCCACCGTATCTTTTAGACCGAACTCAAATGCGCCATGGAATGTCATTGACTTTAACCCAAACAGGCCATTCTTTGCGCCAGGTGAATATATTGTAACGCTTTACTATAATTTTTCGATTGCGGATTTATTGCGTGTCGAACCATATCGCCAGGTCTTTTATTTCCGAATTGTGGATTTAATGGATGTACGAATAGCAAAAGAGGCCTCGGCAGGTGTATACGAAATCTACCACATAAACGAATTTATCGACCGACGTGTTCCGGTTAACAACGCATTCTTTGTATTTATGGATGGAATGAACGCAAGTGCGGAATTATCGCCGTTCTCGCGATTACCGCGAATTTCGCTGCGGATTACGTGTTTTGCTGGAAGTCTGATTGCAAATTACAATAATATTGATTTAACTGATATCGCATTACAAGCCAATTTGTTTAATGGAACGATTGAAGGGAACTTTGAATTCAGAATATTCTCGGGTAATTTAGAGGCGGCACAATCCGTGTTTTCGGTCATTGTGGATAATAGTTTAGTAGATACATTCGCCACGGTTGGTTTTGGTGGACATGGTGAAAATAGATTCTATACACCAGACCAACAATTTATCGCACCAGACGCCCCATCTAATGTTGCAATTTGGGGTGCGGGTAATATTCAAAACTTTGGTGTAGAACTTAGTTGGGATGCAAAACCAAGCGGGGTTGCTTTCCGTCATGCCGCGGTCGAGTTCTATGCATTCGAAAATCAAAGCACCAGTGCAACCTTTATCAGTGCGATAGGGAATACTCTCCCAGATGCCCAAAACATTGTTTCACCGTACGTAATGTCCACGACACCAACCCGAATGAATTTTAATATTAACTCAACCGCGGATGGTCGTTTTGTGCTGAACGCAACGTTTCGGGCAACCGGTCTTTATATCATTCGTATCTACGACAGGGCGGGCAACGAAAGTGTATTTGTTTTAATCATTGATAATACTTTGCAAGGCTTTTCCCAAGACCCAACATTCGACTTTGCCCAGTCTATTAACATGGTAACCGACAGAAGTGGTGTGCAAGTTGGTTTTGGTGAAAACAAAGTAATCCCAGCATCAATTAACACCATTCGCGTGCATGATGAAAAAGATGATACATCAACATTGTTAGATTTATTGGGTGGAACCAGTTTATTTAATAATGGTTTTGTGATTCCAATCGCGACGGCATATATTTCTACCAACCTTGCTGAGCAATCTTTCCGACGTGTATATAATATGGAATTGCCATTGGGCGACCATTTGTACTTGGATTCGCCAATTTACGAGGAAATTACTGTTCCCGCCAATGTTAACCATCACTTTGTCCAAATAACGCGCGAGGATTATTACATTTTTCGTAGTCGTGATGTGTTTGGAAATACATCGTTTTATTACGTGTTCTTGAATTTTGACAACAGCCACGGAACAGTGTTAGAGGACGATGTTCCGTTGACGTATCTTGGTGGGGGAAACCTTACACAAAGTGCAAGTATCGTTCGTCCGGGTGGAATTTCCAACCGTGAATTTTTAACATTCTCGTTCCGACAGGCGGGGATGAACGACGCAGCAATATTTGGACAATTGCCTCCATATGTTGTCGAGAGCGTGGAATTAATGTTTTTTCCAAAAACACACCAGCGTTACACAACAGAAGTGGTGGTAGTTAACCCGGAAGACGAAAATTGTGACGAGGTAATAATTACCCAGGTGCCAAACCCAAATTATCCATTTGCGGCGGAAGGTATACAGTTACCCGACCTTTTCCAAGTTGAATTTGATGGAATGATGCAACCAATATTGACACCGAACGAAGAATTCATATATCGTGCGATTAATCATGTTCCAAGTACCCCAAGTGGTATTTACATGATTACAAGAAGATATTATGCAAATAGTTTGCCAATTACCAGTGACGACAGTTTGATAAGAAACTATTTCGTTATCGTGGACAGAAATCCAATTATTGCGCCAGTCGGTGTGTTCGAAAGCGGTATTGAAATTGAATTTGGTAACCGCATCGCAACTTATGAACACTTTCAAAAGGAAAATAACACACACATGGTCGTGGGAAGTGACGTTGTGCTTGGTTCCAATACCACAGGACTCCTTAGACTTCCATCATATGGGACCAAGTATGGTAACACAAATGTGTTGAATATTCCGCACCAAGTAATAGATGAATTCGGAAACGAAGTTACCAACAGTCATTTTACTTTCTTTTCATTATTATTAAATACCGAGATTTCATTCTTGCCAACGGGTGCCAACCCAGATAATACAGCAGAATGGCAAGTATTGTCACACAATGCGCGAAATCTTACTGGAAATGGTATTTATCGTCTTGGTTTTACAGACGGCAGTGGCGGTATGCGATGGCAATTGTTTGGAATGGGCGAACGTGTAATCCAACCAAACCGAAGTGAAATATTGGTGGAGATTGACCTAAGCGGTCCGCGTGGTGATTTCCTTAGAAACGGTCGTCGTGTCACAAGCGGAACCACGATAAATAACCCAGGTGGGGGACGAACATGGCATGGATCAACGCAATTGGTTGCGGGAGATTCACTGGTGTTCACATACACACGCGAAGATGATAATAACTTCTTTGCACGTGTGGATCAAAGTTCAATAACCAGAACAAGCCCGCTTTGGCCTCCTGTGGTAAGTGAATCAGTACAAGGCAGCGCGATAGTTCGTGAATATGTAATAACAAATGCACAAGAAGGCGAGACATTTCGTATTTTGTTAAGGTCTTTTAATGCAACCGTACCAGATTCTATTTTTTACTTGACTATTGATAATACACCGCCAAGTTTCAACCTTGGGCGTGTGCAAGCCGTAGATAATTTGTGGGGGAGTGCTATTACCCAGGCCAACATCTTACCAAATCGATATATCTATTCAATTCCAAATAATTTTATGTTTATCCAGCCATCTGCGAATGCGTTGCTGGAGTCTGCGCACATGACCTTTTTCGAAGTTAATCAGTCTTTGCTGCCAATAGATGGAGGGGGCGAGCGTGTGTTACCACACAATATACCATTTGCTACTGTCGTTGGTTTAGGTGACTACGAAAACAGATTCTTTAGTATAGTTGAAATGGATCAGGCAGGTAACAGGACCCAGTTCTTTGTACAACTTCGTGGACAATACTTTCACGATGATATTCACGCACTAGGAATTCGTGGTACCACAAATATTATGGGTTTTGGACCGCATTACGGTATTGACATCGTGGTAACCAATGCGGATCAATTTTTCTTGGATAATCCGTTCTTTGAAATAAGTCAAGGCAGCAATATTTTCCGACGTATTGCAGCAAACGCAATCGTAAATGGTGTGCCAGTTGAAAATGTACGTCCACATGATTTAGTTGTTGCGCTAAATACATGGTTAAGACATGCACACAATCGCGAGGCGGAAATTCCGTTCACCGTAACTAACGGATTTGTTACTAGAGAAATAACTGTTTTCCAAATTACAACTAATACAACAAGACCTGTGTTAAGTGCGGTACCGGATCATGCATTAGGAAACCTTTTAGTCAGCATCGCAAATATACAACATCTTCCAACATTATTTGGTGGGGCTATTCCGATGCATTTCCAAATTCGTGACTTGGTAACTGGGGTTGTTACGACAGAACCTGTTTTTGGTGCGGCAATAAATATCGTGGGCGCGGCCAACAGGGAATTGTTGATTACGTTGATTGATGCGTTTGGCAGACAATCATTCGTAGAGCACAATGGAATATATGGTTCACAGTTTGGGTTTAACTATTATGGTAATACACGTATTGTAAATGGTATAAGACACGCGGGAGACGAGCGTGGCGTGTCAATGTCTCTTACCACCAATGTTCATGAAATTCTGGTTTCGCGAAATGGTATTTTGGTTTACCAAAACAACGGATGGCATGTGCTGCCAAATAATATGGCAAGGGAAATTGACGGAAATCTCTCATTGTATACCATCATACCGCCAGAAGATGAAGCCATTTCGCGTTGGCAAGTAGTTATCCGCAGTCATGCAAGTGGTCAGGTAGTTGTGTTAGAGGACTTTGTTTTCTATACCAATTTGCCGACATTAAACTTTACCAACCTCAACGGAGATTGTGTGTTAGACCAAATACAACCAGGCCAAGGTTTGGGCACCATAAGCGGTATTGTACAGGTCAGTTTCAATCCCCGTGATTCAATTTTTGCAAGCAGCGTAAACTTTACCCGTACATTCTTTAATCCAAATTTTAACCCAAATGAAATGGAAAACGATTTTATAAACCCACGATTTGTAACCGAACAAAACTCGGTTAGACGTGGACAAACCAGATTCAATCTGACGTTACCTGGCTTGTATGTCATTGAAATCGTGAACGAGGTCTGGGCGCGTCACACGGTAGAATTCGAAATTACAGACGTGGATAACATTGTATACAAGGTATTTTTCCATTACGAGAACCCGGATTTTGATCCAACGCAACTACCAAGCATAGTAAACCAAGAAAGAATTGAAACACAACTTGCCCCAAGCCCAGAGCCATTTGTATTACCAGATGATTTTGATTACATTAACGCACGTGGAAGAAATGTACCAATTTACTTTGTGCGTGGTGTGCATGCTGACATTAATACTCTCAGCGGACATTTCGAAATTCGCCCAAGTATTAACTATCCACGTATTCCGTACGGGCAAGGTCCAAATGATTTCTATCAGAAGTTAGTAGTAGATAATGTTGCAACATATATTTATGCGCTAAGATCAGATTTGACAGACAGTCTTTTATTCTTCGCCGTTGCAGCAATAAGCGAAAATGACGTGGCGTGGGATAATGCAAATCAACGTGTTTCAGATGCGGGTATACAGGTAAGTCTTGTCCCAGTTATTTCTTACGAAGCTACACCTGTTATTCATATACATACATTCTTGCCAGTGGGGGGGGTAGTTGTCAGTCTATTACCACCAGGTGGTTTTGCAGGACAAACGTTCAGTGGTCACCCACAAAACGTATTCTATGTTGATTATTTTGTAAACGACATACATACAGGTACATTTATGTTGGGCGAGACATTTACAATATTCCCACAAAATTATGGCGTTTTCCGTTTTGTTGTACGTGACCATGCGGGATTCATAAGAACATTTACCGATGTTCCTGCGGGTATCTCGCGCGATTATTTCACAATCGTAAATCTTACCAGGCCGCCAATTCTTATAAATGGATACGAGGTAATTGATGGTATGGTATATAACCACGAGATTGTCCTTTCCCTCGTTGATATTCCGTTGACACTTAGACCATTATTTTTGCGAAGTATCGATGTTACATTAGATGGTGTTCGACACGATGAACACCAATTCATAGCAACCAGCCCGCACAGCATAACAGAATGGAGATTCACAGAACCAGGTATTTACAGATTCAACATTGCGTACTCGCTAGACCCTCAGACGACGATTACTAAACAATTTACAATTCAACTGGCAATGGCGCATTTTCCAGGTCAACCAAACTTTTCGTTCACACCGCCTGCTAACGTAGATATTTTGGAAATCAGACATCACGGAAGGGATGTAACAGAAAATTTTGCCGGCGACAGCACGATTACACTGGATCACAGGGTGGAAGCTGGTCTTTACACATTCACTATACGCATTGGTGCAGATAACGTAAGGCAAGAGCGTATAAAAACATTCATGGTCGAGGTCAGACCTGTTCCCGGTTTTGGTCAACATGTCCAAGTGGTTGGGGTAGATTGGGGCTCTAGCACAACGGGGAGCGCATTTATATGGCTGAACGCAGTCCAAGTTATACATCTTTTTGGGGATACAACTTTGTTTGTTGAAACTTTTGACCCAGACACTGGAAGATGGGAAAACAAATTCGAGCCGATTCGAATTAATTACCAGACATTGCATAATGTTGTGGAACAAGACGCCGATAGTTTTCCAACAGATTGGATAATGCGAACAATTGTGGATGAGGGCAGATACCGTGTAAGGTTGGAACATGTAAATGGTTATATTTTGTTCTCTGATGGATTTGCAATAACAACTGGCTTGAATGCTGTGGCGGTTATGTTTATTATTCTAATTGGTGCGGCACTTGTTGTTGGAACAATATTATTTATAACATTACGTAACAGAATGAAGGTAAGATAAGATTATATTTGCCAAACATAGTTATGATGTGACATATTAATGTATCTATGAATAAAGCAAATAACTTTGCGGCCAAATATCTTTTGTCGCTTCTTCCAAAATTCAAAGAAGTTGATAAAAATATTTCAAAATATACAATTAGAACATCGGCAAGTGCGGATACAAAATTTGCGCGAGGATGGATGCATGTTTTGGAACATGATAATGCGGGTGCAATTTTATTATCTTTTGACCTGAAAACATACAGGGTATCCAAACTGCTGGTACTTACCAAAAGATTGGAAATGGGAGATTTGGTTGATGCGTACGTTGCAGATAACGAAGTAAAAGAAATAACGCTGATAAATGGACAGAATGCAAATACGTTTGAAAGAAGAAATACTTTTGACAAAAAACAAACAAATCAACCGGATATTATAGTAAATCTTTGGAAAGATAAAATATCTCTTGGAAGTCGCGTCATTGTATCGTGTGACAAAACATTTAATAGGGTAAAAGCCATAGCTGAATCGACACAGAATTCTTTTTTGTTCAAAATTGCGTTGTTAATTGATGAACAGGACAATTCTGTAAAATTTCTGACAGAAAACAAAATTGACGAAGTCTATATGAATGTATCCAGTTTAAATTCCAAAGAACAACTGGCACTTTGTCTCCAGGCATTTTTCAGTGCCAAGTATCATGCTTCTAACAATAAAAATGTAATCTTTTTCGTGGACAATTTATCAAAGATTTTCAAAATTTATAACAAGTGCGCATGTGGCGAAACAACCATGGGGCAAATGAACGAAAGTGCTGTTAACGATCTTAAACATATGTTTTTGTCCGCAAAGCAGTTTGCAGATGATGGAAGTTTAACAATAGTTAAATTTATAAACAAACCAACAAATTACCGTGACGAATTTCTTTACGAAGAATTCACGGACATAGCAAACAAAATTATAGAAATGTGATAGGTGGATTTTTAGTCAATCTCGAAAATATTTCCAACGCGATCTTGTGTTGCGATATCGATACTGATGTCTTTTCCTTCGGTAAATCCTTTTTGTGCTAGAAAATCTCGGACGACTGAATATGCAAGTGTAGGGGTATTATTTTCTTGGCTAAGGTGGGCCAGAATAACTTGACTGACCCCAAGGGTTGCCAATTTTGCAACCGCCTTTCCGCATGCAATGTTGCTAAGGTGACCGTAATTGCTAGAAACCCGTCTTTTTAACCACATCGGATATTTTGTATTATTCATCAGTTTCAAATTATCGTGATTGCATTCCAGCATAACAACTTGGCTGTTTGCCATTTTGTAAAGGATGTCATCCGTGGCTTCGCCTAAGTCAGTCGCAAATGAAATTTTGGCGTCCCCTCTTTGAAATGTGTATCCATAACAAAATTGTGAATCATGCGGGACAGGAAAGTGTTCGACCAAAATATCTTCTATTAAAAGTTCATCATCAAACGTAATTATCTTGTCATTTGATACATTACCAATTTTTGAAATGAAACATTCTCTGGCTTCTGCCGGTATATAAAGGTTACATCCAAAACGGCTAAGGAACTTGGACACACCATATATGTGGTCGGTGTGTTCATGTGTAATTACGACTGCATTAATTTCGGTGGGACAGATATTTGCATCACTTAGGCGTTTTAAAGTCGTGGCTAAACTAAGCCCGATGTCCACCAGAATTTTTGTTGTATCTGACCAAATAAGGGTACAGTTCCCGCGGCTCCCGCTTGCCAGTGATTGTATTCTAAGCATAACCGTATTGTACATGACCAATCAAATGTAATCAATTAGATATTTGCATTGGAATATGTTACACTTGATTTGTGGTTGGTTTTATTTTTATCATAATTATATTTGCGTCTATTATGACCTCGCTTGTGGTGGGATCAATTGTTACCAGTCTTGATTTGGATACAACAAATATTGCTGTCAGGGTGGCGTTCTCGTTCATTATGTATGCGGCGTTCTTTGGTGTGTTTTTGGCGTTTTCGCGGTTATTAAAAAACGAAGATGCATATAAAACCTTTAATCTTAAAAAAACTGTACCTGTGCATGATATATTTTTAATACTTGTTCTGGGGGCAGTTTGTATTGTTTCGTTCCTTTTATTGCAATCTGGGTTTGTTGAATTATTCACCTTGTTTGGTTATTCTCCAACCCAGATGGAAATTTTAATACCAAACTTTGGTGTGTTTTTGATATTCTTGTTCACTATGGCTGTATTGCCTGCGATAATAGAGGAATTATTATTCCGCGGACTTATTTTGCAGGGTCTTTTGAAATACGGACATGTTGTTGCGATAATTTTTTCCAGTTTGCTGTTCTCGATATTTCACCTTAATCCATCGCAAACGGTGTATCAATTTATCTTGGGTGCGATATGCGCCGTAATTTATCTAAGAACCAAAAACATGTGGTATCCAATTATTTTACACTTTATTAATAACGCAATAATTATCACATATATATATGCAAGCGGGACCGAGTACCAGCCGCTTGCATTTGATGCAACCACAATTATTACAACGATTGTGTTATCCGTGGTTGGTGGATTTTTGATATTACGTTTGCTTGGTCTTTTTGGAAAACCGCAAGAAAAAACAGAAAGACAAAAACTGGCGCAACTGGATATTTGGACAATAGTAACAGGGTTCAGTTTAGCATTAATAATTTGGATTTCGCATTTTATGTTGTAGAATAGAGGAGAGGTATGGAAAAAGAAAAGAAAGCACAACAACCACAATCGTCACATAAACACAAAATCTGGAACAAAGACAATACGTTTGTATTTGTTTGTGCCGTTTATCTTTTAATATTGGTATTGTTTGCGGTTTTACGTGTCATTGCGGGATCCGGCCTTTTGAATATTGATACACCAGAGGCTTTGCGTAGGTTGGAAATTGCCTTTTCATTATTGAGCCAAGTTCTTGTAATGACCATAGTTCCAATAGTTGCAATGTATTTTTACAGGAAACGAAGCCGCGAAAAAGAACAACAATCCAGTCAAGAGATAGAAACCAACGAAAAACAAACAATAATGGGTTCGCTAGGTTTTGATAGACCGTCTATGCGTGTCATATTGTGGTCAATTGCACTTGGATTTTTAATTTATTTCTTTAATATATTTGTTGCATCGTTTTTTATTGGGATTCTAAGTATGATTGGTTACCGTCTTCCTGTGGGAGTGGTATTGCCGTCGTTCGAGGGCGTTGGTGGACTTTTTATGGTGTTATTCTTGGTCGCGGTGTTGCCAGGGATTTGCGAGGAAATTACCCATCGCGGATTTTTGATGAATGGTCTTGTGTCTAAATTAGGTGTTTTCAAGGCAATCTTGTTTTCCAGTATTCTTTTTGGATTCATGCACATGAATGTAATGCAGGTCTTTTATGCAGCGATACTTGGGTATATTATGGGTGTTGCAATGTTCGCAACAAAAAGTATTTGGACACCGATTATAATGCATTTTTTGAATAATGCGATTGGGGTGTATTTGTCGTTTGCACACAACTATGGTTGGTTTGGGGGTAATTTCACAGATTTGCTGGTGAGGATGACATCTGGACCTGCGGGCATGATTGTTTATGTTGGCCTTGTAATTTTCTTGGTGTGGTCTATTATTGCAATTTTGCACATGTTCTCCAAGGAGCGTTTTATCGAACGAATTCGTGCAAATGGTGATGACGAAAAAGAGGTCTTCACGCAAATGCCACAATTGGCACGTATGAAGAAGTTACAAGGTATCAAATACTATCTCGAGGACACATGGGGTGGGGGCAGTACTAAATCACTGAAACCGTTGGAAAAAACCTTGTTTTATGGGGTATTATTTCTTGGTGGATTGATTACCGTATTTACTTTGGTATGGGGATTATTATGATAGAAGATAATACAAAAGATATAGATAATAAATTTATGAAAAAAGCAATGGAACAAGCCCGAAAAGCAGAGAAGAAGGGTGAAGTTCCAATAGGCGCAGTAATTGTCAAAGATGGCAGAATTATATCATCGGCATTTAACAGTCGCGAGCACACGCAAAATGCGCTTAATCATGCCGAGGTTTTAGTAATAAAAAAAGCATGTAAAAGACTGGGTAGTTGGCGATTGGATGGTTGCGAGATGTATGTAACCTTGCAACCATGTCTTATGTGTGCGGGTGCAATTTTGAACTCGCGTATTATACGTGTTATTATTGGCACATTGAGTGATCGCACAAACGATATCCAGATATATCTGGATAATAACCTTAACTGGAAAACCAAAGTAACAATTTTAGACAGTGCAGATTGTTCCCAAATTTTAAAGGACTTTTTTGCAAAAGCCAGAAAGGGGTAAATTTCGTTTTCAAATTTAGAATTTTCATTTTATAATCAAGTATGTCACGTCGTGTCGCATTTTATATTTTGTTCATATTCGGGGCGGTATTCTTGTTGGCTCTGATACTATTCATGTTTTTATTTTTAGGCGGCAGCAATTGGAATATCTTTGGATTAGGGTCTGTGGCACAACGAAATATTTATACGGTATTCCATGGTCCAGACGTTGATTCAATCCTTGCGCACAGAAATATAATTATTGACAGCAACACCACACACATTGAAATCCGTGCTGTTAAAGAAGGGCAGACAGATGAAGGCAGGATAGTTCTTTTCGAAAATGCAAATGGTGTTAGTTTTAACAGCCTCCATCGAACCCATGTCTCTTGGATTCAAGAAATCAGACAAGATGGTTCGGTATGGTACAGAATCACGGTACACGAGCCAAACGGGGTAGTACGGCGTAACGCGCGTCTTGTAATCAACTTGGTTCCGGATAATATTCCAATTGCCCAAGCCCAGATGCAACCTTTTAATTTTATTTTGAACACGGGTGCGGCTCCGGTAACTTTTTCCGCGGACCCAACCGTAGATTACATGTTCATTGACCAGGTTATAGTAAACAACGCGTGGGGTATTATTAACTTTCCGCCTCCGCCAACTGAATTGATTCCATTTGTGTTAGAGGTTAGACGTCTTGTAATTAATTCCAGTTCCACTGTTAACATTCGTACCCTGGTAACAGATTACGTCCAAATAAACAGCAATACCGGAAACTTTACATTCGGTGACATAGGAACTGCCGCGACATTAGGTACAGATGTGCTTGTGTCTAATGGTACAAGTCACACTATAAACTCGGCACCTAATTCCACTGTTAGGGGTAATGTAAGATTTGAAACAGGCGGTGGATCGATAACATTGGTAGATGTTATTGGTAATGTATATGTGAATACAAATATCGCGGGAATTACGATGAGAAATATAGATGGGGAAGTAAACATAGAAACATATTCCAGTGCAATTCGAATTACAGAGATCAGTGGCCAATTGAATTATGAATCAACCGCAGGTACTATTGTTGTAAATAATACACACGGTTTTTCCGATGTCCGAACAACCCGTGCAAACGTTACAATTGGTACGACATCAAATGCAAGTTCACCTGTTACCGCAGGTGCGCAGGGTAACGTTGTCGTGTATAACCGTTACGGCAGTACCACGGTAAATTTTGGGTGGCATGCCACTGCACATGAATTACATGTTGTTGGTTTTGATGGAAATGTAGTAGCCACCAATATCAAGGGTCTGGTAAATATAATGCTTGGCAGTAACGGTCGTGCAACAGTTCAAGCAAGTTTTTTGCAAATAGCAAACGGCAGTTTAATAGAACATCAGGGCAGTACATCCCCAGGGGTTAATTTTGGAAATATAACTGTGACACTTCAACGGGTTAACGCGCAAACACAATTCAATCAACCATTCAGTTTTATCGTAGAAAATACACGTAGTGCACGTGACTTCACTGGGTGGCCTGTTGCGGGCTCGCCTGGAAATGTACCAAGTGGTGTGGAAATACCTAACTTTAACGCATTCCCAAGTCCAGGAGCATGGCAAGTACATGGTGGCAGTGTAAATCACGCCTTGGTTGTAAGAACATCAAACACAGTTGCACTTAGAGCAGCATAATATTTATGTCCCAAAAAGTTACAAATTACTTTAGTAAAGAAGAATTCTGCGCGCATTTTTTATTTGACACTTTCGTTTAAAAATTAGATAATTAAGCATAACTATGATACGGGCGTGGGCTCGTATCGTTTGGTCTTGACAAAAGCAAAACGTTGGGGGAAAAAGGTTTTTGAGTCTCAGGAATAAAATAATCTTTGGTGCATTGATTGCGGTTGTACTCATCGCTGTACTTGGGTTTGTTTTATCTGGCGGTGGTCCTGTTTATGCGGGGCTTAATGTTGCCGCTTCCAGAACCCAAGTAACAATCACAAAACACATAAATGACTTTGGAGTAATCCAAACAGGAACAAACATAGAGTCAGTAAATATCCAAGTCACAGGTGCCCCCAGTGAAATAGGCCCAGATGTGCATGTGTTTTCGTTGAACGAAAGTGTCGCATCCGTGCACGCACGACCACGTGCAGCCGGCAGCAATATAACGACAATTGATATAATAGGGAATTCAAGCGGACAAGCGACAATTCGTGTATTAACGGTTGGTGGCGGAAGAACGCTGGATATTTCTGTTAGGGTAGAGGTTCCCGCAAGAAGTTTGTCTGTAAGAGATGGTGTGCAATTTGGTGTAACACGTCCTCTGTTTGGTGGCGATGATGCTGTATTACCGTTTAGCCAAGGTGACTTTAACTTTTTTGCAACCCCAGATGGTAACCCATCGTTTGCAACCACAATTAACACATTGGAATTTTCCATAATTGGTAATGCAAGAGGTACATACATCCAAGGCAATAGTTTGGTCGTTCCTGCGTTGATTGCACCAGACCCAGGTCCTGTGACTATACGTGCAACATTGACCCAGGCAAATAATCCAATTGACCTAGATTTCACTGTGTTTATTTTTAATCCATTTCTTCATCTTCAAGTTCAAGAGGTCAGACCCACGTTACAGGCTCCAACTTATACGCCTATTGCCTCACTTGTAAAAAATGATATTAATATTGGCAGCGACTGGGTTGACTATGATATCTTAACCAGTAACTGGGACCCACATGATGTGCCATTTGGAAATGGACAAGTCCGTTTTGGTTTCCGATTTAATAATTCAAATCCACACGTAGCGCATATAAACTTTCAAGGCGAGGACAGTTTTAGAATAAATGCAAATGGTATAGGTTCCAGCGATGTCGAGTTAATTCTGTTTCCAATAGTCACAATGCCAGAAGGCGAGTTTATTTTTGATCGCATACAAGATGCAAGGGTACATGGCCGATTGCCAATAGGTGTTGAGGTTCGTAATGTTTTCACAAATGACATATTACGTTTGTCGCTAGGCGGCAATGTTATTGATAACCCGAATGATTCGGAAATTTTTGCGTTTTACAGTGCAGATACAGTTAACCTTGTAAGAAATCCTTTTAACATTGTACTTTCGGATCCGCTTGTTGTTAACAATACATTACACCACTCAAACAATGACCATATTAAATTCGAAATCCATAACAGACCAGCTGCGATACCATCTTGGATATTTGCGTGGGATATTTTTCATATAACACATACCAGACACCCATTGAATTTGAACCATGTTGTAATGCGACAAAACGAGTTTGAAAATGGTGTGCCGTATTGGTCAAATTTTACAATTTCCATTAATCCACGGATTGCTCTTGCTCATGCGGGTGCATTGATTAATGCAGATGACATGTTTATTCGTGTAAGAACCGTTCATGAATGTGCTGGCGGGTTACCACTTGCTTATCTTGATATTGACCTTGTCAATGTGCGCGCAGTTCACGAAATAACACTCTCGCACGCAAACGGGGATGAATTGGACACATTATACCCAGTTGTAGGTGGAGGGACAGGTGCGTTCGAATTTTTCGTGGGGACGGATGTGAACGAAATAAGTTCCGACTTTGTTTCGTTTTCGCACGCAGAATATTTCCAAGTAAACCAAATTACCATGACTCCGCCATATAACATATTGACGGGTTTAAGGCGAATTCAATACAACATTGTTGTATTATCAGTACATCACTCGAATGCGTCGATTATTGGTCAAACTTTTCCAATTACAATTACATACATCAGTGGTCATTCACAAACATTTTATATAGAGGTTTTAAGACAACTGACCAGTCTTCGCGTGGATGTTCGGAATCTGTCAAACGGGCATGTCTATTTTGAACCGGACCCAGGTGCGGACGAAACCACAAGAATGCGTGATAGAACACAAGACGGCATAGTCAATAGAATAGTAACAAGTTTTGTCCGAATTGATGGCACATATTCGCTGGACCTTACGCCGACACCAACACATGCAAGTGTCTGGGCAGAAATCAGCCATATCGGTGCATCGCTAGGGAACATAAGCATTGATCCAGAAAACTTTACATTTACACCACATACCGAGGGTACATTCCAACTTAGCATCGAGTTATTTGCCCTAAATCCAGAGGTTCTGTCTGGTGTAATCAATACTGTTTTCAATTTAACCATAGTTGTTGTTAACCCAATAATTGATGCAAGTTTAGATTCAAATTTCATAACATTATTCTCGTTTGATACATTGTCCGAGATGTCTGGTGTTCCAAACAACTATGTGGATAGTTTGCATAACCTTAACATCAACTTGACATTCGCACGCAATTTAACTGGCGGTAATTTGCCACTTGCAGCACCGCATATTTCTGGTAGCGTGCTTGGGGATTGGGTATCTATCACGTCTTTGAATCCAGGCAATACCAGTTGGGAAATTCTAGGCCTACGGGCTCGTGGTAGTCAAATAGAGATTGAGTTCTCTATTCATCAAACCATCGTTCATAATGCCGAAACACGTGTTATTGGATTTACATTTGACAGACCGCTTGTGTTCGTAGTGAATGTGGTAGATGCGGTAACGGTACAGAGTATCGCACTTGCCGACCATGGTAGTTATATCAACTTGGTGATGGAGGGTACAAATAATACCTTCCCAATCCGTACATCTGTTCAACCCGCTAACGCGCATAACCCAAGGCTTAGATTTGCGTTCGAAGTTAACGGCAGTGTCTGGGATTCCAGCGGGAATTTGATAACCTCTGTATTTAACAACAGTAGTGAACCAATCGCCCAAGTTAATCAATACACAGGCTTGATCACGGCATTTGAAAGTAATTTTATAGATGACATAGAAGTTGTTCTTGTAATATTCGCGGTGGACAGTGTCAGAACCAGTTCATTGTTTACAGATTATATATTCCATACGTACCTAAGGCGCAGTGTCTTTATATATGACCATCGCGACCCAGCGGACGGTGTCTTTATGATTTCTAACCTTGAACAATTCCTTAGACACGTTATGGGTCATAATAACCCAAGTCAAAGTGGCCAGCCAATAAACTTTGGACCAGGCACAGGAGTTTTGGACTTCTTTGATTTCCGTGCGAATGGCCGTGATCTTTCCCAAGGTTTGCGTGGGCATTTCCGTTTAACGAATGACATTGATTTCGGCGGGGTATTGTTGGAACCAATTCCACATTTCATCGGTCAATTTGTGGGGACCAGCAACATCGCAGTAGCAGGTGGTGGATTTGAACGTGCGCGTTATTCCCTTGTGAACCTTAATTTACATGCAAATCAAACATCCCAGTTATCTCGAAACACAATTACAAATAATTTTGGTCTGTTTGCGCAAATAGGTGACTGGAACGGAAGCGGAACCATAAACGTAAATCGCGGTCTTGTAGATGGGGTCAGTTTTATCAACGTCAGATATCTTCACTCTCTTAATCGTGGAATTGGTTCAGGCATATCATCCAATATGGGCGTGGTGGCTGCGGTTAACCGGGGAACAATTCGTGACGTAAATGTTCATGTCGAAGTCGGACACTATATACTGAATTTTGGTGAAACCCTTAACATGGGTGCAATTGTCGGACTTAACCAAGGTCAAATTTTGGAAACCATGAGTCTCAACGCAAGTGGTTTATTAATGGTAAACCACGCAGGCGGGACAGAGGGATTGAATATGGGTGGTTTAGTTGGATTAAATGATGTACAGGGTACAATACGGGGATTAAATGCCGCGGATGTGCTTGGTGAAAATATTGTGATTAATAGTCAGGTCAGTCTTGTATATTCGGCGATTGTAGACATTCCAGGTTCAACAGATAGAAACGTAGGCGGTATTGCAGGACGAAACCAAGGAACAATTGATCAGGTTTCCAGTGAAAACTTTATGTACAACCAAACACGTGGAAACACAGGCGGTTTAGTTGGCCGAAACATTGGAATATTGCAAAACAGTTATTCAACCTCTGCAATGTATGGTCGTGGAGCAATTGGTGGTCTTGTTGGATGGAATGACGGTACGGTGAGAAATTCTTATTTTGATTTTTATTTCAACCAAGGTGTTTTTGAAAACATGCACGACGTGTTGCGTAATCGACTTTCACAAATTCAACGCGACCAGATTAATTGGACGGGGGATGGTTTCTATGCTGCGCTGATTGTGGGTGCGGGTGCGTCGGTGCCTGCGGGTGTTGGTGGTTTTGGTGTTGTGCCTGCGGTTGTGGGTGGAATTATCGGAGTTAACAGTGGTAATGTGTTCAACAGTTTTGCTTCCTCCATCTTTGATAACGATACAAATTTTGTTTTTGATACTTTGCCATATCGCGGTGACATATATATAATTTCTGCACAAGATGTAATTGTGGGTGGTGCGATTGGTCGACAACTGAACACAGGTGGTTCAAACAGCAATATACATGGTGTATTTTCCAACATGACGATTGTTTATGAAAGACCAACACAAGGTGTTGCAGCAGCAGGTCTTATGGCAGGTGTCTTTGGTGGTCTTATTGGTGAATTGAATGCGGGTATTGGTTCTGGTGTGGAAATACGTGCCTCGTTCGCATATAATCACTTTCAAGTAAATAATAACAGAGCCGGTACGCTTAATATAACAATGGGTGGTCTGGTTGGGCGAAACGTCAGTTCAACTGCCTCAAATATTGATTTCGTTCTATGTTATGCGGTTCTTGAAAATGACCAATTGGACACAAATGGTTTGATTAATATGACAGGTATGATTAATCCAACAACACTTGCGCAAGCAATTGGTAATGGCAATATGGCTGGAATTAATCACAATTCAACAAGATTTGGTTCTGCTAATGCACTTTTCGGTGGCATGATGGGCTTGCAATTAAATACGTGGACTGCGGTCGTTGGTGGGAGTACGGTTAATGCTAATAATTATTTTATAAACTTTTCAAACATAAATGTTATTGGAATGACGCACCTTTTGGGGAACGAAGCGGCATTCATAGATCAAATGGGTGGATTCAGATTTCCATTCATCCGTACGTCATTTGTTTCAACCAATGCATTGTTCGAAAGACCGATGTTTATTGCAAAACCATACGAGGTTGAATTGCATCTCAGAACATTCGAAGAATACCGCGAAACATTCCGCAGAACATCAAACAACCGTGGTGGTTTTAACTATGTAATTGGGGCAGACAACCCACCAAGTGACATGCCAACCGCGGCACTGTTCTTTACCGATGCACCCTTTATTCCGGGGAATACGAATACGGCAAACAGATACTATTTGGATGATATCTTTGAAACCGAGGTTAGTCCGGCAATCGCATCGCGTAGATTACGTATCGAGTTCGTGAATAACGATGGTATAGCCGAACTGGGGATGAGTCTCCAAAGCGGCCGACCACAATACTTTATACAACTAAGACGTACTGGTACATTTGAATTGCACAAGATTAGTACCCGTCACGCGGTCGAAGACCCAAGCATTACACCAATTCCAACCGGAAAAATTCGATTCAATGTGGTACCTGGTGTCACCGCACAAACGGTAACACATCCGGCATACAGCATAATTGCACGTCAAGAGATGTTATTCCCAATGTTGCAAAGTGGCAGCACATTGGTGCCTGTACGTAATCCGAATAACTTTGCACACAATTTCGCAATGCGAAAGGGAACACACTTTTTCCTTCATGGCGCGGTGGATTCAAATGCATGGGGGATTAGTGCCCGTTACATGCATGCAACCAGTGGTGGCTGGGTAAATTACGATAATGGAACAATGTTGGAACACTTTAACACGGCAATGCCGACAGGCGTTACATTTGAATTTGTGCCATACATTGTCGTGGATGGGATTAGATTCTATGCGGAGGCACTTAGAATCTCATTACATGTTGAAATTTACGAGGGTGCAATTGAACTAGATATTTGGCAATCTGAAACTGGCTCTGATGCAACCAGCCAAAGTATCTACAGCGGGCGATTCATAACAGATGCACGTGCACCATCAGATTTTACTCCAGCACAGTGGTCGACAATGAATGCAAACGAAGTTGCACGTCGTAACATGTTACTTAGATATCTGAATTTCTCGTTTAGTCACGAAGGCGCTTCACAATCCTTATTCTTGAATGACCCAACATTACCTGTTGCACTTCGTTATGTTGATTCCAATTTTAATAACCAATCAACTGTCAGAGTCAGTGGACAAGGGAGAAGTTTCTCGCTGCTATTTACATTGTTTGTCGAGGAATTGGAACAATATGGATTTATTGTTGGTCAAGGCATTTATACTTATATTGAATATCGTTTCCATATAACCATGGCAATTGTGGTAGATGAGAGTGTATTTACTGATATTGGTTTGAATACATCACTTCAAAGTGCGATACCGAATGGTCTATTGGGATCATTAAACGCAACCGAGCGCCGAATCAACGAAAGACATGTCTTAATGTACACAAGCGCGGATGTAGAAATTATGCCAACCGTGCTTCAATCGGTAACTTTGCAACACTTTGCAGAAACAGACAGGGTTGCAATAGATGGTGGAGCAGGACATGCAGTAAGTCTTGCACCAGGTCAGTTACAAAGCAACAATATCCTTACAAATCGTATAGGTGACACCTTTATTGGTGGGATGTTCAAGATTTATGCAAATCCAATGTTTGCAAATATTGATTCTTTCCTTATGTGGAGCAGTACCTTTGACATGTATCTAGATACTATTGTAATTGGATACGATCAACAAGACGAACCAATTTATAAATCTGTTTACATGCCGTGGTGGGTTGGTCTAAGACAAATGGTGTATTGTGAGCGAACTGGCAACTTTGTATTTTTACCGCAGCAGGCACCAAACGTAGAAATCAACGTTGAGGGTGACAATGTCAATGCGCAACAGATGTTCCAGGTATCTCGTTTGACTATGGATGGTACTTATGCATGGGATGGTGTTTATTATATTCAAACAGTGCTGAACCGTGATCTGAGTCAAGCGCATCAATACTTTGGTCCAATGTTTGATGATATGCAATTACCGCAGGGAATTTCATTCGGCATTGGTTCACGTTTTGAATCCCTTGGTCGTACAATTGACCGTTCGGTCCAATTGTTTGCACAAGACAGACCAGGTTTGTATTTTAACTATGACCGACCACACACAACTTCAAGTCTCCAAGCAGTTGGAACAACCCACGCGTTTACAATGCAACCAATTGGTCCGGTAGGAATCGAATGGGGCGACATAGGCAAAATTACTGTGGACAGAGCGCCAGGTCCAGGTACAGCATCAGTCAACCACATCGGTGGGCAAACATATGCACTGACAATCAGTCCAGATTTTCCAATCGGTGCAGACATCGTGGTTATCTTTGAATACACATTGGAACGCAATGGGCAATCAGTTACCCAGTTTGCAAGGATGACAATTACAACAGTATTATTCCGTGTAAATGGTTTTGAATTGGCAGCAACACGTGGGAACACCGTGCGATTGCAACATGGGAATAGACAAGACATGCAACTTGGTGTCATCGCAAGTAGATACAATGGATTCACAGGGAATGACGAATTAATGGGCAGAATTGATGCCGCAATATCTACGTTCGAGACTCAAATAAACGAATACCATGGTCCGGAAGACAGATCAGAAATGCTGATATGGCGCGGTTTTGGCTCTGGTGTGGGACATCATCTTAATACAGGGGTTCGAAGTGCGGACCACGACTATTATGTAAATGGTGTGCCAAGTGGTGAATTGAACTTTTTCCTTGGACGGGGAAGTAATTTGGGCGGTACAAAGTTTATATCCAGATCTGGCACAGAAACCAGAACAACACGACTTACAGTGACAATGTATTACGAATTCCATGTAGGTGGACTAGTCAACGCAGTTAGTCTTGCAGAAAGACACGTAACATCAACATTCAATATACAGACTGTTGCTGGAACTGCTGCCAATAATCCAGAGGCCATAACCCAGCCATCGCAACTTATTTGGCTGCAAGACAGACCAAATGATCACTTTATTCTTATGAATGACATTGTGTTGAATGATCATGTGCCTATTGTATTTAATGCGCAGACCTTTGATGGAAATAATAATAGAATTTTCTTAAACAGTTTTAACATCTCGCATGATGGTGGAACGACAAATATAGGGTTGTTCTCGACAATTACGGCGAACCGTGTTATTAAGAACCTTAACATTGTGTTGCCAGACAGGCACAGTCTAACAGTAAATTTATCCGGACACAGTACATCGGGTACAGTAAACGTGGGTGTGCTTGCAGGTACCAACCATGGGATTGTAACCAACGTCGCGATCCTTAGTCCGGGTCAATTCGTAGGTGGAAGGGTGGTCGATGCAGGTGGACGTGATGTCCCAATCGCAAACTTTGATCGCAGTGCATTTAACACGAACTTACCGCGCGAAGGTTCACCAAGTGAACTTGCGGTGATTCTTGGTGTGGCGGCGGGTACAGGGCAACAACTTACGGTTAATGTGGGTGGTCTTGTTGGGACCAATGCACGTGGAACGGCAACTGGGTCGGGAGCAACACGTGGTGTAATATCAAACAGCCGTGTTCTTATAAATATTTACGTTGGATCCGAAGACAGAGAACAAGTCGCGCCAAACATTTTCCGTGCGCGTGTTGGTGGCTTTGTGGGTGTTAACCAAAGCCATATAGTCAGCAGTTTCTTCCGCGATGGAATTATAAGAAACCATTCAATGCCAAGGGAATTGCCATTGCCAGCACAAGTTGGTATCAGTATGACTGGGGGATTTGTTGCTCTGAACGGAAGATTGGAGGGTACTGCACTTGCGGGTTCTGCTACCGATCCTGCAACAATACGTGCCAGTTATGCGATGGGGGATTCTGGCAATCTTGATGCTTTTGGACATACACAACGTGGTGGAATTGTTTCTTTCCATGGAGTGGCAGGCTTTGTTTTCCGGAATGCAGGCGGGCTTGTAGAAGATTGTTACGTAAACCTTATCATGCAATCCGAGTTGTCTAGTCGAGATGGTTTTGTTGCACAAAACATGGCTTTCAGTAACACAGGTGTATTGCAAGCCGAAGTAGGTACTGTTAGAAACAGTATTGCGAATAACCATGAACAGCCTGCTGGTGCACAACTTGCAACAGTATTCAGTAGATATATAACTATAATGCCAGGTAACGTGAATGTGTGGGGAAATCTGGAGAATAATCGATTCTTTATTAATGGTGGTACACACACTGCGGATGGTGCATCTGGTGCGCGTTACAATGGTATTACGACAATAACTATGACACAGATGGCAACATTCGATAATTTTAGTCTAAGTCGAATGGATGAACAAGGCACACCAAACATTTGGCAGATGACAGACTTCGGACCAAAACTTGTAAGTACTGATCACATCGCAGTAAGTATCAGAATCCAAGAGCCATTTGACTTTTTTGGACGAAACCAGATTTCATACCTAGAGGGATTTGAATACGGTGCAAGCCGAAATAACCCAATCGTCATATGGAATGGTGCGCAATTTAATACATTGTTGTTCGAGAGTACGGGTGCGTATATGGCGGATATTGTGGGTGGTGATGTTGATTGGGAAATGTTTGTGTCTACAAATTATTTTCGTTTGATTAATAATATTTCGTTGGCGCAAGGTGATTTATCTGCTGAACTAGGTCATAGATTGCTAACACACCAGATAATTCTTCGTGGTGGAGAACTGGATGGAAATGGATTGAACATACGAAATATTTCCATTAACGCGGCACCCCAGACTGGTCGTGGGTTACAAAGTGTGGGGCTGTTTAGTCGTTTGGAATATGCAACAATCAAGAATGTCAATATGCACTTTGTTCGCGTTCCGATAGGCGGTATTGATATTCAAAACTCTACTATATATGCGCCGGCTGCGATATTTGCAGGCGGACTTGCGGGGATTTCTGTTAACAGTAATATCGTGGATGTGAATATAATCAATGCGGCACCTTCGCTAGATGCAGGACATACCTTTATACGTGGTGGACACATTGTAGGGGGGCTTGTAGGTGCGGTTGCAAATTTTGAACACAATGGAAACGCAGGTGAAACATACAAAATAGAAAATGTGTTTGTTAACGTCCCAACAATAACAGGTATCAGTAGCGGGAGTTTCGACAACGGTATTGGTTACACATACCTTAACTTTAACCAGCAAAGGGTTGCGGGTGGCTTGATTGGGGTGATAACACATGATGTACGAAATACCACACGTGGGGTAAACAGAAATGCTGCGTTTAGTCATCTGTTTATGCGCGATATTAATGGCGATTATCTTGTACCTGCCCAAGTAAGACCACTTGCCAATGCAACACATTTTAATGTGAACAGAGTGGGTAATATCCAACCTGGTATAGGTGTATTCACGACCAATAATGTGACGGGGGATGTCGCAGGTGGATTGTTTGGTATTGTTGAAGAAGAGATCCGTATTAACCGTGCTAATAATATGTTCGCGGCAACTAACTTAAGTGCTCGGTACTATGCTGGTGGTATTGTTGGTATCAACCTTGGATACGTCACAACTTCTCAGGTTGGTAATACATTAAACATTTTGTCAAGAGTTTCAACTGCGGTACCATTATCCGAAAGATATGTTTTCTATGGTGAAGGAAGTATTAACACAAGAAACATTCGCGGTATGATTGCAGGCGGTATCACAGGTTTCAACAGCGGAGAAATACAAAATGCAACGGTAAATTCGGCCATTGTGAACCCTAACCTTATGGCGGTTGGTGGGATTGCAGGCGAAAACGTTGGCGGAACAATAAACAACAGCACGGTAAATGGTCGCGTTTGGGGTGGGTTGAATGTAGGTGGTCTTGTTGGAATAAACAGTAACGGTGGGAATCTTTCAAATAATACAATTTCGCATGTTGCAATTCACGGTCAAGCCAGTGGCATAATGGCAAACGTTTCTATTGCATATGCGTTGAACAACAATACACAGGTGAATACAATTTTCACATCAAGTTTGGAAAGAATGACTGCGTTTGGTATTAATTTCCCATGGACACGCGCACCATTTACGGGAACAATAGTTGGTGCCATATTCGAAGGAAACCCTAATGTACCTCCAATTACTTTTACGGGGACAACAAGATTCTTTGGTTATGCATATTGGGGTGGGGGACCGGTTTGGATATAATTTGTCTGGTCATAAATCAGATGATATGAATTGTTTAATATGTGATAAAATGTAATTGTGAAAATCCAGGACGAGATTCAAGACATAGTATACCGAAACGAGGACAATGGGTATTCGGTATTGCGGCTGAAAGATTCTAATACTACGGCGGTTGGGGTTTTTGCCTTTGTTTCGGTAGGGCAGGAATATGTCTTTTACGGTGAATATATCGAAAATGCGAAATATGGGCGGCAATTTAAAATACAAAGTTATGAACTTGTCCCACCCAACTCACCATCAAAAATCAGACAATTTATAGGCAGTGGTCTTATCGAGGGGATTGGCCCAGTCACCGCAGACAGGATAGTCAAAAGTTTCGGCAAGGATACCTTAAAGATTATGGAATCTGCGTCAGAAGAACTGGTTGCAATTCGTGGTATTAGCCTTAGAAAAGCCAAAATAATAGGTGAAAAATATGCCGAGATAAAACAAATGCAAGCCGCAGTTATGTTTTTGCAAAGGTTTGAAATCTCGATAAATATGGCGATGCGAATATTTCGGCACTATGGCGAAAACACAATTAAAATTGTCCAAGAAAATCCATACAAATTAATTGAATCCATTGACGGCGTTGGCTTTTTAACTGCGGACAAGATGGCAAAGGATCTTGGGCATGAATATTCGGGAACCTTTCGTGTTCGTGCAGGTGTTGTCTACACATTGAAGCAATCCAGTGAGCAAGACGGGAACACATATCTCCCATATGACGAGTTATTCCTTAAAACATGTCGCTTGTTAAAGATCAAGTTCGAAGACCTAAAGCCAGTTTTTGATGGCGTGTTATATGAACTATGCTTGGATAAATATCTAACCCAAGTAAATAAAGAGAGTAAAGATGTTAATGACAATGAAAATAATGCTGCTCGTGGCTATATGCTTACGAAATTTTTTATTGCCGAAAAGTCAATTGCAACTAACTTAAGTAAACTGGCTTTGAATAGTGGTGATGAAATTAAGGGGGATGCGGATGCGCTGTCTGCCCTTATAGCCCATTACGAGAAAATCAACAAAATAAAACTCCATCAGACTCAGATCGAGGCGGTTAAATTGGCACTGACGTCGGGTGTATGTGTGATAACTGGCGGCCCGGGTACGGGAAAAACCACGATTGTTCGGGCAATTTTGTATTTGAACCAGGCAAGTAACTTGACAACAAGTTTATTAGCACCAACGGGCAGAGCAGCCAAGCGGCTGGAAGAGACCACAGGGCGAGAAGCCTCCACAATTCATCGTGCCTTGGATATAGATTATAAAAACAGCCCAAAGCAATTTGGTTATGAAGAAGGCGAGGGTATTGATAGCGACGTAGTGATAGTAGACGAGTTTTCGATGTGTGATACAGTTTTAACTAGCCAGTTGTTGAAGAAAATTTCGTCCCAGACACGCCTTATAATAGTGGGTGATGTGGATCAATTGCCAAGTGTAGGTGCGGGTGTGGTGTTGACAGACATTATTAATTCAGGCACGGTACCAGTTGTTCGATTAACCGAGATATATCGTCAAGATGAGGCCAGTCAAATCGTGATTTCGGCGCACAAGATTAATAATGGCGAGATGCCGGATTTAACCAATAAGAGTAGTGACTTTTTCTTTGAAAGTTGTGACAGTGTTGCCAAGATACGGGATGCGGTTGTGTCGCTTTCTACCACGCGAATTCCGAATTATCTAAAGATTCCTCATTCCAAGATTCAGGTGCTTTGCCCAATGAAAGTGGGTGAAGCGGGAATGAATAATTTGAATATCGTGTTGCAAGAATCTCTGAACCCATCCTCGCGTGAAAAAAGCGAATACGAATATGGTCAAACTACATTTCGTATTGGGGACAGGGTTATGCAAACAATGAATAATTATAACCAAGAATGGTCGCGCGAAAAGGATGGAATACGCGAAATGGGCGAGGGTGTGTATAACGGCGACATCGGTGTAATTGCATTTATCAACCGCCAAAATGGCGAGGTTGTGGTGGAGTTGGAGGATGGCCGTGTCACGACATATACTCGTAGTGACCTTGTTAACGTTGTGCTGTCATACGCGATTACTGTACATAAGAGTCAAGGATGTGAATTTGATGTCGTAATAATCCCAGTCACCAGTGGGGCGTACATGATACTAACGCGTAACCTTTTGTATACCGCAGTTACGCGTGCAAAAAAGATGGTTATCTTGGTTGGAGATGTTACTAATATTGAAAAAATGGTGAACAATACATACACAAAAAAACGTCACACAATGTTACGGGAGTTTCTTGTGGAAGCCAAGAGGAAAGTCGAACAAATCTTCGACACAGATGATGCGGTATAATGTGATACATATATACAATATATAGTATTCTATGTGTGAAATAGAGTTTGATAATTTTTAATCATATTTAATGCCATGGCAAAAAAAAAAAAATTTTCAACACACATGGAAAAAGAAATACATGAGATACCAGATGTGGTACTGAGGATAATTCAAAATTATGCTCCGGTTTTTTGTGAAAGAATATTACCGGATGTAAATGAACTTGCAAAACTTTTTTATGAATGTGATACTGTGCATATTGCTGCGTGTGGAACCGCATATCATGCGGGATTGGTTATTGGCAAATTAATGGAAGAACATTGTAAAATTCGAACCAAGGTATACATCGCAAGTGAATTTAATCCACTGGTTAAATCAAACGATATAGCAATCGTTGTAAGTCAAAGTGGCGAAACCGCGGATACTGTTTCCGCGATGAAGCGGATGAAGGAATATAACATTCCAATTGTTGCACTTTGTAATGTGGAGAACAGCACAATTGCAAAAACGGCGGACTGGGTAATTCCAACGCGGGCAGGACAAGAAGTCTCGGTTGCAAGTACCAAGGCATTCATTGCGCAAGTTCTATGTGGTGTAATCTTGGTGAATAATATCTTCTATTCAAAATATGGAAGGTTACTGTATACAAAATCTGAACTGCTGAACATACCGCTTCAAGCCACAAAGTTGCTAAGCCGCAAGCGTGAAATCAAACAATTGGCAAAATTACATCGAAAGACGCAACGCATCTTTTTTCTTGGGTCTGGTATGGATGCATTTTTGGCATATGAGTCCGCATTAAAGGTAAAAGAAATTACCTATAACCATTGCGAAGGTTACGCGGCCTTGGAATTCAGACACGGAACCATGGCGTTGGTGGACGATAAAACATTGTGTGTGGGAATAAATACCTCACAAGAGAAAAATGACAAATTAAACAATTTGATGAACGATGTCAAATCACGCGGAAGTAAAATTTGGAACATCGATTTATTCGAAAGCGGAAACAATCTTTCGTTTGTGGTGGGTGCGATCCCAAGTTTCTTTTTTGCACTTTACCTGTCAAAAGAAAAGGGTAATAACACCGACAAACCGCGAAATCTAACCAAAGCGGTTACGATAGAGTAGAGTAATCATTTCAATTTTTCTCTAATTTCTGTTGCATCCAACTTTCAAGGCTGAAAATATATCCGACTTCCTCACATATCTGTCCTTTAATTTCACGTGTCCTTGTGTCAAAAAGATTGCCACCTATTTTCTCGTAAAAGTTTCGCCCAATTTTGTTTTCCGTTAACGTCCACACAACCATCCTATTAATTCCACGTTCCAGAAATTTATGTGAAACAAAGTCAAACATCGCTTTGCCAATTCCACTACGCTGCAAATTTGGCTCCACATAAAATGCAACTATCTCACCATAGTTCTTTTCATTATTTGGCAAACTTGTTTCTTTCGCCATATCGAAAAGACAAAATCCTCTGACAGCTCCATCTATTTCTGCGACACACATAAGGTCACCTGTTTTTCGTTCGTTGTATTCGGTAACCCGCCGTTGTGTTTCGGTTTCATAATCAAAACTATCAAGTATGTCTTGGTCAATAATTCCAACAAAAGCCTGTCGCCATGCATCAATTCTTATGCGTGACACCGCTTGCATATCGGCAATATTGCACATGCGAACAATTATATTTTTCATATTAATACTTTAACACAAAATGGTTTGACTTGAAAACATCATGTTGATAATTTAGATACATGAAAATATTATGTGAAATATCGGTTCGGCATGTCCATATATCAAAGGAACATGTCGAGATTTTGTTTGGCAAAGGGCACCAGTTAAAGTTCGTTCGTGAACTGTCACAACCGGGGCAATTTCTTGCTTCGGAACGTGTGGAATTGGTCACCGCCAAGTCCACCATAAAAAATGTTGCGGTCTTGGGGCCGGAGCGAACCCAAACCCAGGTCGAAATTTCCCGTACGGATTGTTTTGCACTTGGACTAAAAAATGTGCCAGTTCGTCAGAGCGGAAACCTAGTGGATAGCCCCGCCATCATATTAAGAACAGAAAAGGGTGAAGTAAAAATAGACAGCGGAGTAATTGTGGCACAGCGCCATATCCACATGGACACCAAAACCGCAAAAGACAATGGATTCAAGGATGGACAGATTATCAGTGTTAAATTTGGCGGCTCGCGCGGTGGGACATTGAATAACACGGTTGTACGTGTACATGATAATTTTGCCCCCGCGGTACACATTGACAGTGACGAGGGAAATGCCCTAGGGTTTTGTTCGGGCGAGGTTGAGATACTGGCGTAAACAAAACGTATTAGAGTTCTCTTTGTAGTGTAGAAGTTTTTTGCAATGCAATTGAAATGATTCTCAACATTTCATTTTGCATGTTCAGAGTTTCTAAATGGTTGGCTTTTGTTTCTTGTTGTTCAATTTCTTTTGCCAGACGCTCGTATTCTCGTTTAAGATGTGCGGGCAATTTTGTCAATAATGATGGCAACCTTGCAAACAATACATTCGTTTCAGTATAGACCTTGGCAACAAGCTGGGAAACACTTACATTATCAAACCATTCTGGGTTTTCCAGGCATTGCTCAATTTGACTAATTAACCCCTTTATACTTTTGTCCATGTAATCCTTTATATGTCAAATTTTACTACAACAATCGCAACATCCACAAGTACATGTGCACGGATCTTTGCCAAGGAAATAACATATATCGCGGGTGCCAAATATTTCACCAATCTTCGCCAACATGAAAATATCGGGGAGGCTGTCACCCCGTTCCCATTTGCCGACACATTGTTGTGTAACGTTCAACATCTCGGCAAATTGCGATTGTGAAAGCCCCTTGTCTTTTCGCCCTTTCGCGATACGCATCCCAATGATTTCAATATTTATTATCCTTGCTTTTTGCAGTCGCAGCCGCATTTGCATTCTGGCGTGCATTTGCACTCTTGTGGTGTGCATGGGCATTTGTCGCATTTGCATTCTGGGCATTGGCAGATTCTTTCTTTCTCCATGTTACAAGTTCTCCTTTATATATTATAATTATCTTGCAAGATTAATACAATTATATTTCGTGCAGAGTAAAATGTCCAACAACCGTTCGTTGTGAAGAATTATAAATTACCCTCGATCGTTTTAACAATATTTGTATATACCTCGTAGGTAGATTCAAAGTCTTTATATTTCACGTCGATCATAATTGGTTTATCGGTTTCTTCGTTAATTACGATTTCGGCTTGTGTCTTTTCGAAATGGATTTCAATGTCGTTGTCGCCTTGTCGGCCTGTTACAATTATCTCTGGTTCCTCGTTTCTAAAAGAAACATAGGGTTTCATTTTAAAAGCAAATTTGCCTATGAAGGCATCAAAAGTTTTGTCTTTAATGTCTAATAGAATTTGGTCGTATTTTGTGTGTTTGCTTTTATTGGAAATTTTTTCGTAAACGCTTCTTTTATTTCTTTTGTTGACAAAATAGAAAATTAGAGGCAAGGCAATTAAGGCAAATAAGACAACAGGAATCAATAAAACTATTGTAATGATATACATTCCCAGAATGCCAAAAATGATGATGGCTGTTGCATAGATAAATACAAAAAGTCTAATTAAATTAGATATTAAGAAATCCTTTGTGCTTTCTTTCATATCTAAAATAATATCACACATTTATGTTGTTGTGATACAATAGTTCCATGCTTGTCGGTCAGATAACTTCTGTACATAAAACTGGGTACGTTGCAATTGCCAATAACGTACCACAATTTTGTATTGTAAATAATTCGTATAAATCTGACGACAAACCTGTTGTAGGCGATATCGCGCATATCGAAAAGCGGGACGATCAACACATAATTATAAATATCGAACCACGTAAAAGTGTAATAGGTCGATATGATTTTTTCAAAGAACGGTACCAAGTATTTGCATCCAACGTGGATTTAATAATGGTGGTGACCAGTGCGAATCGCGAATTCTCGCCCGCACGTATAAGGCGGTTTTTGTCACTCAGTGGTGATCAAGCGGTTAAGAAGTTAGTTGTTCTTACCAAGGTTGATTTATCGAAGGATATAGATTTCTATACGAAAAAATTAGAAAAGGAATTTCCAGGTATTTCATATTTTACAATTAATGCACTGGATTCAGAGCAAGTTATGGGTCTGGAAAAACATTTTAAAAAGGGCGAGGTTGCATTATTACTTGGTTCCAGTGGGGTAGGCAAAAGCACGATAATAAATACCCTGTGTGGAATTAATATCCGAACCCAAGATGTGCAGGACGAGAGATTTCTTAATAAGGGAAAACACACCACCAGTTCCCGCAATATGTATGCTACAAAAACAGGACGAAAAATTATCGATGTTCCCGGCGTTAGGATAGTCGGTGTCGAAGAAGATGTTGCAAAAAAATCAGACATATTCGATAAGATAAGTGAATTGGCGCAGGGGTGTAAATTCAGAAACTGCCGCCATATAACCGAGAATAATTGTGCAGTTAAAAATGCAATCGAACAAGGCGAGTTAGAGGCAGAGGAGTTAGAAAACTTTTTCCAGACAATTGAAAACACGGATAGGAAAAAATTTAAGAAATAATCAATTAAATTTCAACAACAAAACCATTTCGGCTCCATAGCCAAAATGGGGTATGTAAATCTATTGGAGAGTACTTTGTTCCTTTCAGGATATTTTCCCAGCGCTCGCTTGTGATATCACGAATATTTGATTTATCTAATTCATGCTCTGTGATGATACCTAGTTTAACGCTTGCTTGCAAAACGTGGGTGTCTGGTGCAATTGTAATTGCATTTTTATTTGTTAATTTCAAACCCGTATAATTGGTAACAACATAAAGCCAATAATTCAAAATTTTGCTACCAGATAAATATGGAAATTTCTTTTTATTTGCATTGATGAATAACTTAATATTCGCAATGTTGCTATTATTTTGTGTGAACAGGTTTCTTAAATCATCATCAAAATCATTAACTATGGTTTCGCACAAAGTTCGCCAAATGGTCGGTTGTTTGTTTGGTTGTAATGCGACTTTATGTTTCACCAGTTTTTCTCTTAGTTCTTCATTACTCATTAACAGAACTTTTTGTGGATAAAAAATATCTTTGGTTGTTGCATCATTCCAAGTTGAAAGGGCAGATTGCCAAAGTTTGTATGAATTGCGTTGGTAGTTTAGTGCCATGGGTAAGGTAAAATAAAGCAGGTTCTCGGAACTTGTTCCATCCAATTTTGGGTTGGCATCTTCGGGCATAATCTCACCACCAAGTTTACCTTGCTTGTGTAACTCTATTAACTTATCAAGTTTTAATAAAAGCGCTTCCATAATTTGTTCTTAGTTTACCATATAACCAGATGACATAAAAACACAATAGTGATAAACTTCATTTATGGAAAAAATTATTAATAAAACTGTGGATACTTTGCGTGTGTTGTCCGCCGAGACAATTAGTCACTCCAACAGCGGTCATTCTGGAATTGCCTTGGGTGCCGCACCAATTATGTATGCAACGTATGCCAGCATGCGCGTAGATCCCGCAAATCCGTCATGGTTCAATCGCGACCGTTTTGTGATGAGTGCAGGGCATGGCTCGGCATTACTTTACTCGACGTTAAATATGTTTGGTTTTCCAATTCAAAAGGATGATTTAAAGACGTTTCGAAAATTGGGAAGCAAGCTCCATGGTCACCCAGAACTTTTTCCCGAATTAGGCATAGATGCCTCTACGGGCCCTCTGGGACAGGGAATTGCGATGGCGGTTGGAATTGCACTTGCTGAAAAGAAATTATCGGCAACGTATAATCGTGACAAATTATCTATGGTTGATCATTACACATATTGCCTTGTGGGGGACGGATGTTTGATGGAAGGGGTCAGTTACGAAGCATGTAATTTAGCGGGTCTATGGCAATTGAACAAGTTAATTGTTCTGTACGATGCGAACGAAATTACATTGGACGGAACACGTGCAAGTGCAGACGGCGAAGATATTGTAAAAAGATTTATGGCATGTGGATGGAACGTGTTAGCGGTGGACAAAGCGGACACAGCCACCCCAATATTGGACGCCCTTAAAAAGGCAAAACGTTCGAAAACAAAACCAACATTAATTGTATGTCGCACCACGATTGGGTATGGATCGTCCACGGCAGGTACAGCCAAGGCACATGGTCAGGTTTTGACTACGGATGAAATCATGGGATTGCGAAAATCATGGGGATTAAAAGGTGAATTGTTTGCAATTGATAAAGATGTCGAAGAGCACATGTCAACAATCATCAAAGGAAAAACAGGTGTCAGCAAAAAATGGAAAATAAAAAAATATAAACGAGAATTTCCAACCGAGTACGCAAACCTTGTTCAATTTTATGAAGTCAAAAAAAAGCCAGCGCAATACAATTTAAATGCGAATAAAAAACCAATGGCGTTGCGTGATGCTGGGCACGAGATGTTGCAACAAATGCACGCGCAAAACCCGCGTCTGGTTGGTGCCAATGCGGATATATCATCCACAACAAAAGCGTTTATAAAGGGCGGTGGAATATGGGCGGTGGACAATCAAACGGCGACCGATATTGCATGCGGTGTACGTGAACATGCTATGGCGGCGATTGCGAATGGACTGGCGCTGCATGGATATATGCTGTATTGTTCGACGTTCTTGGCTTTCTCGGATTATTTGAAACCTGCATTAAGATTAAGTTCATTAATGAATTTGCCAGTACATTATATATTCAGTCACGATGGTATAGGCAACCCACCAGACGGCCCAACACACCAGGCGAACGAGCACATCACCGCATTACGAATAGTTCCCAATATGCATGTATTCCGCCCATGCAATGATGTGGAAACCGCACAAACATTCAAATGGATATACGAAAGCGGAAAGCCATCGACAACAATAGTCAGCCGCAGTGGCGGTACATATCCAACGTATTCAGACAATGCGGATGTAACCAAAGGTGGGTATTTGGTGAAATCTGTGGACAATCCGCAAGCGACTATATTGGCAACGGGATTGGAGGTGGAGCTTGCGATGGATGTGGGTGAAATGCTTGCAAAAGAGAGTATTCATGTAAACGTTGCAAGTATGCCATGTTTGGAACTGTTTAACGTACAAAGTGGCGCATACAAAAAATCTGTCCTTGGCAAGGCACCGCGTGTTGCAATCGAAATGGGGAACGGTATAATCTGGCACAAATATGTTGGCGACAAGGGCAGTATTATCAGTTTCGATGAATTCGGCAAAAGTGCAGGCGAGAAAGAGTTGCGCGAACATCTTGGATTTACAACGGAGAACGTAGTCAAGGTTATAAAGGAAATGTTGGAGAAATAAAATTATGAAATATATTTTTGTAAGACATGGCGAACCTGAAAATTGTTATGGACCAAATGGCGAATATAAACCAAGCAAAAAATCTGGTCTTAGTACAGTTGGAATACAACAAGCAAGATCAGCAGGGCAATTGATAAAACAACAATATAACCCAAAATATATTATATCAAGTGACACACGGCGTGCGCTTGAAACTGCACAACAAATTAATTCGCAGTTGAATGAACAACTTGAGATATCAGAAAATGAAGAAGTGCGAGAACATCATATTTACGAAGACGTGTTAGACAGTAAAGATGTGTTAGATAGCGAGTATGGAGAAGGCGGAAGTAATAAAATAATGGAGAGAGGAGCAATACCTTTTGAACAGGCATTCGCGAAATGTCAAAAGATTATAGAAAACCTTGAACAGGGACAATATGATGGGGATGTGGTTATTGCAACACATGGTAATATTATGAGAATGTTAAAATTCTGTGCCATAGAAACCGAACCCGATTATGAGAGATACAAGTCAACTTTGGATGGGTCCATTTATTCACGAGGCAAAGTAAGAAATTTTTGCAAAATGTTTGCGGTTGACCTTGACGTGCCAAGAGAACAAAGAAAAATAGTGGAAATGAAAATTGCAAAAGAACAACAAGCAGGTAAAGAAGAAATAGAATAGCCAGCCATTACTTAGCAATGTTGTAAACAAATTATTCTTGCTCTGGCAGATTACGCTCTAATTTTTTTCGTTGTCTTTCGGCATGTAACCTTGCTTCCTCAAACAACCTTTCTGCGGCTTCTGGATTTACTTTTAAAAGGGAACTGTAACGTGTTTCTTTCATCAGAAATTCACGGAAATCTTCGGTTGGGGGTTTGCTGTCAATCTTTAATCCATACTCTGGACTGCGTCTGTACATTGTCCAATAGCCGCATGCAACGGCGTCCTTCATTTGTTTCATACTTTGTGACATGTCAATACCGTGGTTTATACATGTTGCATATGCGATTAACACGGATGGACCCCTGTGCGCTTCGGCTTCCTTGATTGCGTTTAATGTCTGGGCATAGTTCGCACCAATTGCAATTTGTGCGATATACACATTGTCATAATTCATGGCAATAAGACCCAGGTCTTTTTTATTGGTTGGTTTTCCGCCTGCCGCGAATTTTGCGATGGCACCCGCTGGGGTTGCTTTTGATTGCTGACCGCCTGTGTTGGAATAGACCTCGGTATCTAGGACCAGAATATTAACATCCTCGTTCTGGGCGATTACATGATCCAAACCGCCATATCCAATGTCATACGCCCAACCGTCTCCGCCCATAATCCACACGGATTTTTTGTCCAATACATCGGCACGCGCAATAATTTCTTTGGCGCCAGTAGGTCTTTGCGTTTTAAGGTGTGCCAGCAGTTCATCAATCGCAACATCGTTTTCGTTTGCATCTTCCAGAGTTTCCAGATATTTCGCCGCTTTGTCATCGCCAGAGTCTGCAAGGGTCTTTACGTGTTTAATAACTTCATCACGTCGTAAATCATAGGCAAGTCGTATCCCATGACCGAACTCGGCAGTGTCCTCGAATAGACTGTTTGCCCAGGATGGGCCACGGCCATTTTCATCTTTTGTGTATGGACAGACAGGGGAGGAACCGCCGTAGATACTGGTACAACCGGTTGCGTTGGCGATAATCATGCGTTTTCCGAACAATTGACTAATCAACTTTATATACGGCGTCTGGCCGCAACCCGCACATGCGCCGCTGAATTCAAAATAAGGTTTCAAAAATTGTGAATTTTTTATATTTGTTGGATTGACATCTGGATATGGAATGGTCTTTGTGAATTCATAATTTTTGCGCTCATCAATTTGGTTAAAGTCCACCATTTTCAACGCCTTTTCTTTGGACGGGCAAACATTCACACACACACCACAACCGGTACAGTCTTCTTGGTTAAGTTGTAACCGATATTGTTTATCCGCAAAGCCACCTGTCGCGTTCAATGTAACGAAATCTTTCGGGGCCTGTTGTACTTGTTTATTATCCAATAAATGTGGTCGAATTGTCGCATGCGGACATGCTGCAACGCATTGGTTACATTGGATACAATTTTCGTGAAGCCATTTAGGCAGCGTGGTTGCAATGTTTCGTTTTTCGAATTGACTGGTGCCTGTTGGAACGCGTCCATCTGGCGAGAAGGAAGACACAGGTAATTCATCCCCGCGAAGGGTATTCACAAGATGACAAAATTCATTATAGTATTTGTCCTTGCTTGGTTTCTTTTCTTTGGCAATTTCAATTTGCGCCCATGACCCAGGAATTTCGAACCTTTCAATAGAACTGTCGGCCGAGTCAATGGCGTCATAATTCATTTGTAAAACTGCTTCGCCTTTTTTGCCGTAACTGGCTTTGGCGGCGGCTTTCATGAATTCCTTGGCTTGCTTAAATGGTACAACGTTTGCCAGTTTAAAAAACGCCGCCTGCATAATTGTATTGATACGGAATTTAAGACCCAAATCATGGGCAATCTTGTATGCATTAATTGTGTAAAAGTTTATGTTTTTTGTTGCCAAGATTCTTTTTACATTGTTTGGAAGGATTTTTTCCAACTCGGTTTTGGTGTATGTGGTATTCAACAGGAAAGTCCCGCTGTCCTTGATACCGCCCAGCATATCAAAGCGGTTCAAAAACGATTGATTGTGACAAGCAACGAATGACGGGTTTTTTACCAGATACGCACTCTTGATTTGGTCTTTACCAAAACGCAGGTGAGATATCGTCGTTGAGCCAGATTTTTTACTATCGAACACAAAATAACCTTGAGCGTACATGTTTGTGTTGTCACCAATAATTGAGACACTGTTACGTGTTGCGGAGACTGTACCGTCACTACCAAGTCCATAGAACACATAACCGCCGCTTTCCACCAATTCTGGAAAATGCTTTGTTTCCAGATTTGTATGTGTGACATCATCATTAATTCCCACGGTAAAGTGTGTCCGTGGAGATTCCGTAGACATATTTTCGTATATTGTTGCAACGATGTCTGGGGTGAATTCTTTGCTTGACAGTCCATAACGCCCAGCCAGAGTTTTAATGTGTGTAATCTTTGATTCAAACAATGCGGTGCAAACATCTGTGTACAGCGGATCACCCAATGCGCCATTCTCCTTTGTGCGATCAAGTACGGTAATAACTTGGGTAGATGTTGGAAGCGCAGCCACAAAAGCGGCGGCATTAAATGGACGATATAAACGAACCTTTAATAATCCATAATCCGCGCCATTTGCATTTAGTTTTGTAATTGTTTCCTCGATTGTTTCACAGCCCGAACCCATTGCAATAACCACATGCTTTGCGTTTGGATCGCCGACATATTCAAACGGTGCATAATTTTTGCCGACCAGTTTATTCACCTTGGTCATATATGATTCCACAATATCGTAAATAGCGGCGACGTGCTTGTTACATGCCTCGCGATTTTGAAAGTACGTGTCTGGGTTCTGTGCGGTGCCGGCCTGGTGCGGGAACAGTGGGTTCAGGGCACGACTGCGGAATTCCTGTAACTTCTTTTGATTGACCAATTTAAGCATCGCGGCGTCCGAAATAGACACAACCTTGTTTAACTCGTGACTGGTACGGAACCCATCAAAGAAATGCAGGAAAGGGTAACTTGCCTCTATCGTTGCAAGGTGTGCGACCAGAGCCATGTCTTGGGCTTCTTGGACACTGTTGGATGATAACATTGCAAAACCCGTCGAACGTGTGCTGTAAATATCGCTGTGATCGCCAAAGATACTTAATGCATGACTGGCAAGTGATCGCGCGGAAACATGAATAACACACGGCAACAATTCACCCACGATTTTGTACATATTCGGAATCATTAATAATAATCCCTGAGACGCCGTAAAAGTCGTGGACAACGCCCCTGCCGCCGCCAACCCATGCAATGCGCCCGCCGCACCCGCCTCGGATTGATATTGCACGACACGCGGTACGTTTCCAAATACATTGGGTTGCCCCTTTGCCATCCATGCATCACAATATTCCGCCATATCGGATGATGGTGTAATCGGATATATCGCCGCCGCCTCAGACAGGGCATATGCCACCGAACTGGCTGCCCAGTTTCCATTGATTGTCTTCATTTGTTTTTTATTATTTCCCATATGCCCATTTTAATATAATTAAACACCATATGGCAAACCAATTTGGGAGGGGGATGATACAAATAAAATTTGACATGCATGAATAAATTGTTGCAATAAAACAGGGAGTCAAATGAAATCAAATAAAAAATTGAAGGTGCTTATTAGCATATGTACAACAAAATTAGTTGCTATGTTAGGAATCATGTGGGTCATTTTCTTTGTGTTGAGTCTAAATTATTCATCAAGAATAGATTGGATTTTTGCGTTGTTAACAGTGCTTCTTCTTTTAGGATTTTTAGTCTTACTTGCTATTGTTTTGTATTTGGTAAAACAAAGAGAGGAAACAAAAGGAGAAAAAAATGAATCAAGCAAAAAAATGAAAATTCTAACAATATTATGTGTTTCGTTGTTAACGATCTGGGTTGCAATTTTTATTGCACTTTTCTTAATGCACAGGCCAGAAGAACTACCGCCGTATATGGGTACAGGTGGGCCTATGAATAATAGACCTTCTTGGGAAGAAATTTTAGTTTTATTGAGATTTTTCATACCAATCATCATTATTATACTTTTAATGGTTATTACATTTTTGTTGATTAAAAAAAGAAAAATAAAAGGAAGAAAATAAGGAGACAAATGGGTAATAAAAAAATGCGATGTTATCTATTTTGGTTTGCAACCCGACATAGCAGCGCGTCTTGAAACAAGACGCATAGGAATAAATAGGAGTATAGCAGAAACATCTATGTTACACATCCCACTTTCTGCTGATCAAGGTGAACATAAGTTATCTTTTAGTTTTTTCTTTTATTTAAACTTATCCAATGGGCAATTTCTAATAGTTCGGTCAAATATTGTTGTTTTAACGATAATTTAATTTAGGAGGAATCTATGAAAAAACATTTAAGAAAACTGGCAATTTTTGCTTTGCTACTTGTCTTTGCATTAACACCATTTATCTTCTCGATTGGAAAAAGCGAAACACGAAATGTTTTAGCGAATACACGAAATTTAGTAATTGATTCGAATTGTATAGATTGCGAATGTATAGAATGTTTTTGTAAAGATTGTTGTGTAAATGATAATAACATCATTCGTGGTGGATATCACATTGATGATATACGACAAATAGTCGGTGTGCAATCATACATGCAACTACAACCACGTGAAATTGTGCGTATGCATACGATTGATGGCTATATAAAAACCTATGAAAACGCACTATCATTGGATGTTGTTGAATCTCGTTCTAATTTGTATCGTTGTACATAATTGGGGTAATGATGGCTCGCCAAATGTTGCGCCATTTATGGGGCGCGTTGTTGGATTGGTTCTGGATGCTTCGGTACATTCCAGTTTTGCTTTCCCAGATGCCATATTGTTGGCGGGAACATTAACAGGTAGCCAACTGGATAACTTTGGTCGTGAATTCATGCAATGGGCAGGCAGGGTAGTGGGTAACAGCGAAACCTTTAGCGCGGATATAGAATCAAGGTTATACGAGATGATACAACGTGTCGAGCGTGAATGGATACAAAATACCAGTGATTTCTTGCAATGGTTGAATGCACAAGTGCTGCATTATTGAAACCTTGTTGCTTTAAAATAAAGACTTGCTATCTAATAAAGATGGTTGATTTGCAAATACTAATTGACAATTCGGTTTTGGCTTTGATAGAATGGTGGATACGTATTGTTAAAAAGAAGGAGTAGGTGAATCAAATGAAAAAGTTTACCGCACTTGTGATTGGTACATTGATTGCGATATCAGGTTTGTTTGCGATTATGTTAACACCATTTCATGCACCCAATTTTGTAAGGGCGAACCCAGGGGGTTTCGTACCGTTTTCTCTGTTTGATCATGAACTAAGAACCAATATGAGAATCGAGAATCTTCCGCGTCGTACTGCAACGGTGGGCGAGGCTATTGGTTTGCCGACAACTACCGCAGATTTCTTGTTGGTCAGAACCAGCGGAGCCCGTGACTTTATCGTTGGATCCAGCAACGGTGTTTTCGGCGCAATACCAACCACATTTACATATGCGGGGAATTACGAATTCCGATTCTATAATGAAATCACCGCATTAATGACCGAGGACATGTTGCTTGATCGTGCATATGCAACTTTTATTGCACCATTCCACACATACACAGTAACAGTTACCCAGAACGAGTTTTCATTCACACTTCCAGAGAACTGTGGCGAAAGATGGGAAAGAGTAACAAACACAGCAAACCCATACTATGTAATGAACCGTGTTAACTTTGCATCTGTTCCAACTGTTTCTGTTGCACATCTTCCAATTACATTGCCATTACCAACATCTTTTGTTGACAGAAACGGTAATGACCTTTTCCTTACACGAAGAACAATCGAAGGCAGATGGGAAGTCCCAAACCTTAGACTTCTTGAAAATTTATACCGTGACCAAATTACCGCAAACCAAGCGGCATACGATGCATTGGACACATTGGGTCGTCTTGACTGGTTAAAACAACGCGTCTTTGAAGATACAGTTGTTCGTTTTTATGGTAATGATGGTGAGATTAACAACGTGGCAGGCACATCCGGCGTACCTCTTTCTGTTGCAGGTGTTACAAGCCCGCTTACAAGAACATTTATTCCGGAAATGGCATCTACATTGTACTATGCAGAATTTACATTCAACGCAAATGGTCTTGGAATTGACGTAGGTTCATTCAGAACGCGTAATATTAACGTGGAAAATATTGGTGATGCTGACGCAGTTGCAAGGGCAAGAGGTTGGGAGGGTACACCTGCAAACGACCAAATTCGTTTTGACTTTATGCCTTCTGTTCCATTTGCACCACCTGGTGTGCAACTTGGAGTCGAAGTTGAACTTCCACGTCCAACTGTTAATGTTTCTACAGAAACAGACCGTGACAGCAACCGATACAGCCCAGTAAGATTCAACAGTACAGAAACAGCACCAAGTTTCACATTCATCGTTGCCGAAATTCTACGTGATGGCAGTCAAGAGTGGGAAACAGCAGTTGACATCGATGGTAACTATTTCGATTTCATCACAGACTTCCGTTTTACACCAACCGAACTTGGTGAATACAGATTCTGGTACTTTACAACTACATTGCTTGGTGGTGGTTTCGATCACTCGCAACTTAGTGACGTTGTTGTGGCACAAAACGCGCAAGGTGTATGGGTCCACCCAAATAACGCCCCAGCAAGAGCGACCACTTTCATGAGATACATGCCATTTGGTAGGTTATTTGTGCGTAGCAACACAGTTGCCCCACTTATTCAATGGACAGGTGAATTTAATTACACAACCGCAGGTAACGCAGTAACCAGACCAGACGTCGGAATCAGTTACGCTGGAAACACACCTATTAATTTCGAATCTGCACCGGATTATGCAAGATACCTTCCAGGTACAGGTGCAAACAGCAGAACACAAATCGCATCTACACAAATTGGTGTGGGTGACAGAAACGAAAACCGTCTTATTCTACCGGCTCTTCTTGGTCACACAAACAACCCAAACATGAGTTCACGTGACCTAACATACTCTGTAACTATCCGAAGAATTGTCGAGGGTCAACAACACCGTGACAGCGTCACATTCGCATCCAATATCGTTGCTCCAAGTGGTTCAAGTTTCTTCTATGACAACACAAGCCGTCTTGAAATTATATTTAACGCGGGGGTAATTAGTTTCGTAAACGGTTACCAACGTGACACAAACGGAATGCCGACTGGCATACCTAATACTGGTGTTATTACGGCAGAACTTGCTCCAACTGGTTCAATTGAAACGCGTTACGACATAACTGTCTTCGCGCGTGACGAGCGCATCGGCGAGGGTGCAGGTATGGGTCTTCCAAGTGGTCAATTGTTCTACTCGTTCGTAGTTGTTCCAGTCAGCCAGTACAACATGGATGACGAAGTTCCAACATTCCCAAGTGGAATCTTGCTTCGCCAGACCGAGTACTACCAAGACGACACAATTTCTTTCCGTCAAGTAAACCCAAGTGACCAGTTCACAGACGACAGAAACATTGCAATTTCATATATTCTTTCATTCCCATTCAATGGTGGAACTGAATTTGCGGACATCACAGATTATGCAGAAATCGTGGGTGGATTCGTGGAACTTCCATTGGTTGCGGGTTCCAGTGACATTGCGGACTTGCTTCTTGAGGCACTTAATGATGCAGATGGGTTTCTTGAGGTAACATTGTTCGCGGTTGCAAGAAACTATTTCGCACTGAAAAACAATTTCCAGTTTGATGCAACTGCATTAACTCAGGAATCTGGAATTGCATATGTAACCGCAAACTTTAGATTATACAGTTTACAGTTTGGTTATGCGGCTCTTATTCTTGCGGATTACACAACAGGTGTACAAACAGAATGGGACGAACAAGAATGGGACGATGCGGTAGAAGATGCAAACCTTGCAAACCCAGAGGGCATCCAACAATACCACCGTGTATACATTCCTGCATTCCACTTTATGTACGATACGCTTCCTGCAAATGCCCAAGATGGTATTGCAACTACAATCACATTCGAGATTGTTCAACCAATCAGCGGCAGAGTAATCAGCCCAACGCGTGGTTCATGGCAAGGTCTTTTGACAGATGACGAATCACGTGAAATATCTGGCCTTTCATTCGTGCCAAACGAAGTTGGTGCACACACACTTGTTGTTCGTGTAACAAACGCAGGTGGTAACATTTCTGTATTCAAAGCCACAATCCTTGTGTTCGGTGTACCACACTACAGCGTGGGAATCATCGGTGGGGTAGAAAGCATGGTGGTAGGTCAGAACGTGTCTCTTCCAACAATTGTTATTACAATCGCAGGACGCGAATTCAGAACCAACAGCAGTAATCAAGTTGTTACCGCAGCACCAATCACAGTGGGCTTGGTAACATTCCCAGCAGGCACAGTTGTAGGTAACTATAGCATTTGGGGTGAAAGCCAAGGTGGTCAGCCGGTTACGCATAACAACAACCGATTTACACCAACTGAAGCCGGTACGTTCTCGTTTGAATTTGACATTAACATTAACATGGTAACACTCGCGTCTCTTGTACAAGGTGTTAATCCAGCCCGTGCAATCAACCCAACCGTTACGCACAGAATCGTGGTATCTCAACTTAGAGACGGTGATGTTGCGGTGGTTCTTGATGGTTCAAGATACTTGTCATTGTTTGCAGACCTTCGTGATAACGCACTTGTTGGTTCAATTATTGACTCTGATGGTAACGTGATACCAACACCACCATCTGGTGCAATTCCTCCAACAGGCAGAATTATTACCGCAGATAACCTTCTTACACAATTTACTCCTGTGGGTGGTTCAGTTGGTGGAGAATTCCCACTCAGTGACGCACAACTAGAGCGTGGTTTGAGACAACTTACAGACAGTGCAAATGCACCAATCGGTGAATGGGAATATGGTATTATCCTTCTTCCTGACTTCTTTGCGGAAATGAGAAACGGTCTTGGTGCCCCAGAAGGTTTCAGCGCAAATGTAACACAAAACATTACTGTTCAAGGTCCGCGTGCCCGTGATGGGGAATACCTTCTTGACACAAGAGAAGATGATGAATCACGTTTCGTAACACTTCCATCTGGTCAAAGACTATTCTACTTTCAACCACAAGGACGTTTGGATGGAAATGATCTTACAAACGCAGATCCATCACTTCGTGCGCAACCTATTAACCGTGATGTCCGTGTAGATGGTATTTACATTATTACTTACACAGTAACGTTCCAAAACGTTACGGCAACACTTGAATTCCGTATTTCTATCGGGGATGTTGCTGAACCTATCTTTGGGTTCCACACAGGTATTGCCGGTCTTTACGAAGATGACATCTTCAACACAACTTATGTGCTGAATGAAAACGACCTGTTTATCCTAGACACAAACATTATTCGTGTTGACCCTAACGGTGGTAAGACAGACTTCTCACACTTCTATGTTGCATCTAATATTACAATCGAATTCATCCGTCCTACAGACAACTCGACAGTTCCAGTTGGAAGTGGCACATACGATGTTCACAGGTTGCATGCAACTGATGATGATATCAGAAATGACCAAATTGCTGCGCAACGTGGTTTTGACGGACGTCAAGAATACAGAATTCGTTTCAACGAAGCAGGTAACTGGAGAATTAATTTCCACATCGAATCCGAAGCAGGCGTTCCAGCCTTCATGACAAGAACGATTCGTGTTGAAATGGCAACACCAGATACACCGGTTTCACCAGAACAGATATGGGGTATTATTCTTATAATCTTCTCTATTGGATTGTTTATTGGTATTGTTGCTTACTTTGTAATTTCTGGACGTAACATAAAGTTCGCTGGACAAACATCAAAAGCAAAAGGTGCTTCTGCTCCAAAAGAAAAGCCAGACGAAGTATAATTGATTAACAAAAAAAGACGCAAGCGCGTCTTTTTTTGTTGTGTAAATATGTCAAATGATATATACTATTGCTATGTCTAGGAATTATTGTAAGATAATTCTAATAAATGGCAAAGCAAAAATAGCCAAAGAAATGTCGCAGAGTCCGAAAGGAAGCGGCCGAAGGATGCATTTTTATGCTTGATAAAAGAACACGGCGCATGTTGGAAATCATCCTGAAAATATGTGGTGAGGATGGTTCATATAAAATTATTGAAATCAGCGATCTGCAAAAAGGCATGTTGCCAAAGTATCGTGTTGATTCAGAATTGTTGGCGCAGATGATAAAGTTCTTGGCGGCTGCTGACCTCATAGACATTAAATACAGTGACGAAAATGTTTATTGCATTGCAATATTACCAAAAGGCAGAATTTATGAGGAGCAAAATCAAGAAAAAAAACACAACAAGGTTATAACCCGCGGAATGGCGTTCTTTATAATATTCGGAAGTTTTCTTGCTGCAATTATAGGCGCGGCAGTTGCGGGGGTAGTGCTGGCTTGGTTGGGATAGTTTTCAAAATAGGTATGGGGTGATTAAGATGCTTAACAGGGTAGAAGCAAAAATAATGGATTATCTGTTTGACAAATGCAAGGGTAAAAAGACCGTGCTTGTTACGCCAAAGGAAATTTTGCATTCAATAATGCCAAAGCACGAGTTAACCGTCAAACAATTAGATGGTATTATGAAAAATCTTGCAGTTGATGGGTATATTGATGTTTTTAACTCGGATAACAAGGGGCAATTGGTCTATGTTGTTACATTAAAGCAACGTGGTGAAGCATATGAACGCGAAAAAGTGGAGCGCCGAAAGAAGTTAGCTTTTTCAGTTGGCTGGAAAGTCGCGCTGACATTACTGGGTTTTGCTATTATTTATGTTCTTGGGCTAATATTTACTTAGGGTTAATCTGTGAAAAATAAATTTAAATTGGTTTCTAAATATGCGCCTGCGGGATCTCAACCCGAGGCAATCTTGCAATTGACAGAAAACTTGGAATCTGGTGTGGCGACCCAAGTTCTATTGGGCGTCACCGGTTCAGGTAAAACATTTACCATGGCAAATGTTATTGAAAAATTAAACAGACCTGCACTTGTGATTGCACACAACAAGACTTTGGCCGCACAACTCTGTAATGAATTTCGCCAATTCTTTCCGCATAATCGTGTGGAATACTTTGTTAGTTACTATGACTATTACCAACCCGAGGCATATATTCCCCAGAGCGATACCTTTATAGAAAAAGATATGGCGATCAATGATGAGATTGATAAACTGCGGCACAGTGCAACAAGTGCATTGGTCGAACGCCGCGATGTGATAATTGTCGCAAGTGTTTCGTGTATATATGGACTTGGTGCGCCTAAAGAATACTTTGATTTATCTATATCATTGCGTCCTGGGATGCAGTTCTCAAGAGGTGAACTATTAAAGAAATTAACCCAGATTCAATATAAACGAATCGCGGATGCGCTGGAGCGAAGTACATTTCGTGCCAAGGGTGATGTTATTGATATCATGCCCGCCAGTTCCACCAGTGTCGCGATACGCATTATGTATTTCGGTGACGAGATTGAAAAGATTTTCGAGATTGATGCATTAACGGGAACAACGATTTCCAGTCTTAATCACGTTGCAATTTTTCCGGCGTCGCACTATGCGGTGGGATCGGATAGTCTTAAAGTTGCGGTACAAAACATTCGTCGTGATTTGGATGTGCAACTGGATTACTTTGATAGAAACGAACTTGTAATCGAGAAACATAGGCTAAGACAACGAACAAACTATGACATCGAGATGATGCAAGAAATGGGGTATTGTAACGGAATCGAAAATTACAGCAGGTATTTTGATGGGCGAACTCCAGGTGAACCACCATACACATTGATGAGTTATTTTCCGCGCGATTTTGTAACATTCATCGATGAAAGCCATATCACCGTTCCACAAATACGCGGTATGTATAATGGGGATAGGGCACGAAAAAAGAACTTGGTTGATTTTGGTTTCCGATTGCCGGCGGCATATGACAATCGTCCGCTAAATTTTGATGAGTTCAATGAAAGACTGGGTCAGGTTGTGTATGTTTCTGCAACCCCCGCAGATTACGAGGTCGAAAAGAGTGGGGGAGAAGTCATCGAACAAATTATCCGTCCAACTGGCTTGTTGGATCCAGTTATCGAAATAAAAAAGCAAGATACTCAAGTAAAAGATTTATTGGTTGAAATTAAAAAAACAACGATGCAGAAAGGAAAGATTCTAGTAACCACCCTCACAAAAAAAATGTCCGAGGATCTTACCGCCTTTTTAACGGGCGAGGGTATTCGTGTAAGATATCTGCACAGTGAAATTGACACGTTGGAGCGCGTGGAATTGATAACCGCACTTCGTCGAGACGAATTTGATGTTATTGTGGGGATTAATTTATTGCGAGAGGGACTGGATATTCCAGAGGTTATGTTGGTTGCGATTCTGGATGCGGATAAAGAAGGGCTTTTTCGAAATGCCCGTGCACTTGTTCAGACCATTGGTCGTGCGGCACGTAACGCAAACTCGCGGGTGATCTTATATGCAAATACAATTACACCAAGTATGCGCCATGCAATAGATGAAACCAATCGACGTCGTGCAATACAATCCGAATACAACAAAAAACACAACATCACACCAAAAACGGTGTACAGCGATGTGCAAAATACATTATACATTTCCGAAAAAGACACAAAGGCGGGTAAAAAGTTATCCAAGAAAGAGGCTCGTGATGAAATTGAAAAACTGAACGCACTTATGAAAATTGCAAGTAACAGCCTTGATTTTGAATCTGCAATAAAATTTAGGGAAGAAATTGCACGCTTGAAGAAGGGGATATGAAAAGGAAACAGGTTGTTGCTTGTAATGGATGTCGATTTATGGTATAATAATGTTTATGCTACAAAATATCATTGTAAAGGGCGCACGGGAGAATAACCTAAAAAATCTGGATGTTACAATACCGCGGAACAAGTTGGTTGTATTTACTGGGGTATCTGGCAGTGGGAAATCGTCGCTTGCATTTGGTACAATCTTTGCCGAAGGCCAAAGACGATTCATGGAAAGTCTTTCCAGTTACGCACGGCAATTTTTGGGGAATTCATCCAAACCAAAAGTGGATTCTATCGAGGGTCTTAGTCCCGCCATTTCAATAGATCAAAAAACAACAATACACAATCCACGAAGTACCGTTGGTACGGTGACCGAAATTTATGATTACCTTAGGTTGCTATACGCACGTGCGGGCGAGGCACATTGCCCAGATTGTGATAAACCAATTGCAAGACAGAGTGTGGATCAAATTCGTGAACAGGTATTAGAACAATTTAACGGCAAGATGATAATGGTCGAATCGCCTGTTGTTCGTGGGCAAAAGGGACGGTTTGAAAAAGAACTGGAACAATGGAGACGAAGCGGTATTGTTCGCGTAAAAATAGATGGCAGCATTTATCTAATGGACGAGCCAATTGAATTGGATAAAAATATTAGGCACAATATCAGTCTTGTTATTGATAGATTAAATGTGTCAGATGACGAGATTACCCGTCTTAACGAAGCAATCGAAACTGCGATACGTCATTCAAATGGATTAGTTGCAATATCAGAAGGCGAGAACCAAAAGATTTTCTCCAACAATTTTGCGTGTTTGGATTGCAGTATTAATATAGAGGAATTGGAACCACGTAGTTTTTCATTTAACAGTCCTTTCGGTGCTTGTCCGCAATGTACTGGTCTCGGGTTTACTTTTGAAATTGACCCCAACATGATCATACCTAATAAAAATTTAAGTTTGGCAGAAGGTGCAATAGTTGCAAGTGGCTGGAACATGGATGGCGGCAAAATTGCGCATATGACGATGACCGCTTTTGCAAAGACATTTGGAATTTCAATTAATGACAAAGTGAAAGATATTGCACCAGATATATTACATAAATTGTTGTACGGATGCGAAGAAACCCTGAAATATGAATATTCAAAAGGCAAAGATTATGACCTAAGTTTTAATGGGAAATTCGAAGGGATTATCGGGAATCTTAGTCGGCGATATCATGAAACCACCAGTGAGTGGATGAAACAAGAGATAGGAAAACTGATGGTGCACCAGACATGTTCATTATGTAATGGAAAACGTTTAAGGAAAGAGGCACTTGCCGTCAAGGTGGGTGGGATAAATATTTCCCAGTTAACGTCGATATCTATAAAGAAGACTGTTGAATTTTTGGAAGTGATTAAACTGGAAAAAGAGAAAGCCCAGATTGCGGAACCAATTGTGAAAGAGGTTCTGGCACGATGCAAGTTTCTTGTGGATGTTGGACTTCATTATTTGACGCTCGCACGAAATTCGGATAGTCTCAGTGGTGGGGAAAGTCAACGTATTAGGCTTGCCACCCAAATTGGGTCTGGACTTGTGGGTGTTTTATATATCTTGGACGAGCCAAGTATAGGTCTGCATCAACGGGATAATGAGAAATTGCTTTCTACACTCTTTAAACTTCGTGATATTGGAAATACGTTGATTGTGGTAGAACATGATGAAGAAACCATTAGTGCGGCCGATTACATAATCGATATTGGGCCAAAAGCAGGTAAGCAGGGTGGTGAACTTGTAATTGCTGGTACACCAGGTGAGGTAATGTCATGTGAACAGAGTATAACCGGCCAGTTTCTTAGTGGTAAACGAAAAATTGACACACCAAAGGATTACAGAAAGCCAAGTGACAAATGGCTGGAAATAAACGGGGCAGAGGAGAATAATTTAAAAAATATTGATGTTAAAATACCTGTTGGACTTTTGACATCTGTAACGGGTGTCAGTGGTAGTGGCAAGAGTAGTCTTATTAATAAAATTTTATATCCCGCGCTTTATAACATTATCTATAAATCATCCAAAAGGGTTGGTAAGCACAAAGAGATAATAGGTGCTGAGAATTTTGACAAGGTTATCGAAATCAACCAATCCCCAATTGGTCGAACACCGCGAAGTAATCCCGCAACATATACGGGCGCATTTACACCGATACGTGAATTATTTGCACAAACACGTGATGCAAAAGAGCGTGGTTATGAAATTGGTCGGTTCTCGTTTAATGTGCGCGGCGGGCGATGTGATCATTGCGAGGGTGAAGGCGTACGGAAAATTGAAATGCATTTTTTGCCAGATATATATGTCACATGCGAAGTTTGCAAAGGAAAAAGATTTAACGCAGAAACACTAGAAGTAAAATTCAAAGGTAAAAACATTTTTGATATTTTAGAATTAACAGTTGACGAGGCAGTCGAATTTTTCAAAAATATTCCAGCACTTCACAGAAAATTAAAAACAGTCCAAGATGTTGGTCTTGGGTATGTAAAATTGGGGCAGTCCGCAACGACACTAAGTGGTGGAGAGGCGCAAAGAATAAAATTGGCAACCGAACTTGCAAAGGTATCTACGGGTGATACAATGTATATCTTGGACGAGCCTACCACAGGATTGCATGCATACGATACACAAAAACTTATAAGTATTTTACAGAGACTTGTGGATGCGGGCAACACTGTTATCGTAATTGAACATAATATAGATGTGATAAAGGTTAGCGATTATATTATTGATCTTGGACCAGAGGGTGGTGATGAGGGTGGCAAGATTATCGCGGCAGGAGACCCGCGAGAAATTGTTAAAAATACCGAAAGCGAGACAGGGAGATTTCTTAAGAAGGTTTTGTAAGAAATGTATGCTTCATATAGTATATTATGTATAACATTATATACTGTATGAGGGAATTAAATTACATTCTGAATACTTGTTCCTATATTGAAACTGTGTGTCTTGACAAGGTATTGTACCTGCATAAGTCCTACCATGGCTTCTTCATCGTTGTTGAAATATATAAAATTCTTTGCGTATATGAGGTTGATGCTTACTTGGGAAAGATCGAAATGTCTTGCAAGCATACTTAGGCGCCTTTCTTGTCTTAGCCACCATTCATACATTTCATTTATTTTTGCGATATTTTCTGGTGTGTCTATATCTTGCATCGCTTCGGACTGGGTTCGAATTGTGGCGACTAGTGTGTTGGTGTCGTTCTCGAGTTTATGGTAGGCACTCTGGATGACATGCTGTTCAAGTGATGCGAGCCCGACTAGGAGCGCGACCAGGAGGATTACAATAAAAAGACGGGTCATACGATTTCCTCCTTGGCATCCAGAATTTTCGCTTCTGTGTTTGTTGGGATTTTTATTTTGAAATTTTGCATTTCACCACCGTTTTTTTGTGCGTAAACGTCACCACCCTCACTTATGCAGGCGAAAATGATGTCTTCCAAATTGCACGACATCTTGTGTATTATGTCAGACACTGTACTCTCTATCTTGTGTTGTAAATTCATTTCCTTGAAATTACGCTTAATAACTTTGCCGCTCTCTATGATATTATATTGGATTTCGGATTCCTCTGGCTTGAATTTATGGTCCTCCCTGGTTGCGGGCATGCTGGCGGCTTTTGGTATGACGGTTATTTTTCCATTGCGCTCTACTATTGCATAATTTATTCCGGATATGTCGAAATAGTTTAGATTTCTTAATTGCTCCATTAATTCTTCCGTGCTCATGTTTAAACTTTTTAATTCTTTAACACTTATGTTACCTTCATCGATGACAATCACGGGTTTTCCAGATATTATGTCACGCATAATAGCACTTTTTTGAGTGATAAAACTGAAAATAAAGTGTACAACCGTAATCACGAGTAACGGAATTACCCCGTACCAGATTGGAATTGTCTGCTCTGCCATTGGTATTGTTGCAAGGTCTGCAATTATCAATGTTATGACAAGTTCGAACGGTTCCATCTCGCCGAGTTGTCTTTTTCCCATGAGTCGCATAATAAAGATAACTATCAGATATATAATTACGACACGCACCATTATATTGAACATTTCTATAGTCTGGCTGATTGGATGGTTTAATATGCGGAATTACTATAATAAACTCGTTATTATAGAATACCTCTATATATGATTCATTCCATATATAGAAGATTTTTGTAAGATATGTATTGTGGATAAATTGTGGACAATTTTCTGTAATTGTGGATAAATAGTTGGTTATGTGGATAACTTGAAGATTTTAAATGAAAGTGAACTTTAATTGACAAGTTTTGGTGGATTGTTATACTTGTTTCTATGAAGATTCAAATGATTGGTACTGGTTCGCTGCATGCGCATAGTTTTAGTTCTTGCGCGTTAATTGACGATGCTATTTTGCTGGACTGCCCGAATGGTTTTGTAAAGAGACTTAGGAATATGGGGATTAATTTTAACAAAATTAAGGTTATGTTGATTACGCATTTTCATGGTGACCATGATTTTGATATGCCTTTTTTATTGCGTGAGTATAAAATGCTTATCAAAAGAACAGAGCCATTAATACTGGTTGCGCCAAAAGGGGCAAGGGAAAGATATTTAAAACTTTATGAGATGGCTTTTTCAAAATGTGAGGCGATATTCGACGATGCAAAAATAGAAATAATCGAGATTGACGAAACATTTTTGTCTAAAGGAATTATCATAGATGGATATGAGATTAGCGTGTATCACGTTGAACATAGTGTAACCGCATATGGTTACAAGATATCCAAAGAAAACAAAGTTGTTGCCTTTACCGGGGATACTGTGCTATGTGATAATTGTTATGAACTTATCAAGGGTGCGGGTATGGCTTTTGCGGATGTAACATTGCCAAATGCGGTGCCTGTTCATATGGGTATTGCGGATATTGAAAAATTGCGAGACACATTTCCAAATTGTAAAATAATGCCAACCCATATGTCAGAGGATGCAAGAGAAAAATTAAAGCAAGCAAATTTTGATGTGCCAAAAGATGGCGATGTTTTTGTTTTGTAAAGAACCAAATAGACGAAAGTGTATGGATACGTTATAATATTTGCATGAAAGAAATTATCCCAATTACAGAGTTCTTTGATGACGAGCCGTATTTGACCCCTGCCAAATCATTTGAAAGAAAAGAAACAACCCCAGCACGGTTAGAGCGAATTCAAAAAGGTAAAATAAAAACGGCCATAATCACATTTATTAGTCTAGAAAATCAAATGAATAATAAAGATGGACTAGTCGACATTATGAAGGATGCCGAGTGGTTTTTGAATATCCTCGGTGCCTCGGGTAATGCACCGACATATATTTACAAGAATGTGATGATTGTATTCATGAAAGTGGGTGCACCTTATGCTGTCAGTGTAATAGAAGAACTTGGATATTTTGGAATCCAGAACTTTATTGCATTTGGAACCGCAGGTTGCATAGACCCAAAATTCGATACCAATAAAATGGTTGTTGTTAACCGTGCCATTCGTGACGAGGGGTCTAGTTATCATTACCTTCCGCCAAGCATCTATATTGATACCGATCCAATAGTTACTGCTGTTATCGAAAAGGTTTTAAAGGACAAAGGTATAGAATTCGAGCGCGGAATAACATGGACAACCGATGCGATATGGCGTGAAACAGGTAAGCGAATCGAGCGACGTCGTTCTCAAGGTGCAATTTCGGTTGAAATGGAATGCTCGGCATTCGCGGCGGCTGCAAAACGTCTAGGAAAAAGGTTTGGTCAATTTCTGTTTTTCAGTGATGGAATAGGTGAGAATAATGATGATTGGAAATGGATTCAATCAAGCGAAGAGCGAATGAATATTAAGGCTAGGCTAATCCACATTGGGATAGAGATGGCACAGGAATTAGAGAAGGCTAAAGGATAGCCATACTTTTTCAAAACTAATTCTTGCAATCTTTTGCATCATGTACAGAATTAATTTTTTGCGATTGAGTTTTTCTTCGCGAAAATTTTGCTATCATGCTTTTTGCATCTACAACATTGAACACGTACCCTAGGCACAAAAACGCAAATACCGAGGCCGAACCTGTCAGCGCAAGGTTAATGAACAGCGGGAACATGTGCCCAAGAACCCCGAACATAAAATATGCAAGCAAGATTGAGGGTACGCATATTAGTGTGAACTTTATAAACAGACTTAAAATTTTTACCGAGTTCCCGGTTTTCGTCTTTATAAGGTAGATATTTAATATTGTTGCGATCGTCATGCATGCCCCAAGACCGACAATCAGGGCATTGACACCAATGAATTCTGGCAGGAACCAGACGCAGGCAAAAAGAACGACACTACCGATAAGATAGTGTGACATTGCCCTGGTTTCGGCGCCCACAGAGTTTAATATAGCATTAGTAATCAGTGACAATGAAAGTGGCACCATAATCCAAGCCGATAGCGCAAGATAAGCCCCCGCGTTGTTGTCCGCGAAAAGGAAAGTTCCGATGCCTTGACCCATGCCGATAAAAGGAACCAGAAGTAAAAAATTAATAAATAGCGTAAATCGGATACAACCGTTGATTTGCTCTTTTATTAATGCCTGGTTATTTTGTTTGACCGCTTCGCTGAGATTTGGAACTAGGGCGGTCGCCATACTGGAAATTATTGTTTGTGGGATAGATAACAGAGGCAACACCATCCCGGCCGCAATACCAAAGTGCGCAATGGCTGTGCGTGAATCCCAACCTGCCGCAACAAGGCGCATAGGAATGATAATGGCAATCAGGGGGAGAGCCAAACTGGTAATTACACGAACCGCGGTTATTGGGGCGGCACTTTTCAATAAATGTTTTGCGTGGGAAGTCTCTTTTTGTTTTGTTAAGATTTTTCTGGTTTCTGATAGGGTAGATTGATATGGTGAATCGTTCACAGAGGTTGTTGGTTTCTTGCGCTTTTTGAAAAACAAAAATACGACAAGTCCGGCTGAGATGTAACTGGCAATTGTGAATGAGATTGCGGCAATGTGACTTTCGTATCCGATAACAAAGGGAAGGGTAATTAACACGCCAAAGATTATCAGACGAATGACCTGTTCCATAAATTCGGTTATTCCAAGCAGGAAAAAGTTTTTCCTGCCCCACCAAACTGCACGAAAGACAGTATAAATGGCCGCAGAAATTGTTGCAGGAATAAGGAAAGCCAAGATTGTCATAGAACGCGGGTCTTTGAATATATGTGAAAGTGGTCCGTAAAGGATAACGATTAATAGTGTGATAGGGATACTAGCACCCAGGGCGATTATCAAGCCGCCGCGGATAATGCCATTAACTTTGCGCTTTGACCTAGTCCCGCTGACCTCGCGCGATATTATTAGTGGAAGGCCGCTGGCGATTATTGTAAAGAATACCATGAAGAATGCAAAGCCGATTTGATATATTCCAAGAAGTTCGGCACCAAGAATTCGCGATAAAATAATCCGGAATATGAACCCAAGTGCCCGCGTCATAATAGCAAACACGGTGATTAGGGTCACCGCTTGCGAAAAACTTTTCATAGTATATGAAATGAAATTTGAGAGGGATAATATGTTTAATCTTGCAAGACAAGTATGATAAATTATAACAATTGATATTGTCGGTTTAATAGAAACAATTCACGCAAGTGTATACCAGTATAAATGTGGTAAAATACAAACATGAAAGTAATTTTGATTTCGTGTGTTTCAAAAAAAATAGATAAGTCAGCCAAGGCAAAAGATTTGTACATAAGCCCATTATTTATAAAGTCTCTTGTGTATGCCCAGAAGTTAGGTTCGGACAGGATTTTTATTTTATCTGCAAAATATGGATTAGTGGACAGTGAACAAATTATTGAACCATACGATGAAACACTTAATACAAAAGGTATAGAAGAAAGAAAAAACTGGGCAGATAAAGTTTTACAGAATTTGAAAAAGGTTGCAGATTTACAAAAAGATGAATTCATCATTTTAGCGGGGCAGAACTATTATGAATTTCTTGTTCCAAGTCTTGTAAATGTCAAGTTACCACTTGGGCGATTGTCAATTGGCAAGAGATTACAATGGCTGAAGGAGAACACATAATGTTAATTTATGCAAAAGATTGCAGGTATAAATTGTTCTTGAAAACAATCCCAGGTGATAAACCTGGTTGGTACAAGTGGTACGCACCGATTGAAAGTGTAAATGTACTATTAAATTCGTCACATATAGAAGGTAAATTTTTTGAAGACATATTGCCGTTGCTTTCAAAAATTGAACATGAAGGGAAAGCATATTATTGTATTTATGTTGGACAGGCGGTGAAAGAATCAATTCGTGCCAGATTAGACTGGCATGTTAATCAAAAGCATACGCGAACTGCGGTGGAAAGTGGTTTTTTATCCACGTTCAGAAAGACAATTGCAAGTTTGATTACAGGCGACCAAATGGACGAGGTTGCAACAAACGATTTGATTGATACACTAGTGGTGGATTATTACTCTGTGGACTTTATAATCAAAAGTGATGAGGCGCGCAAAGTAATTGATGGAATTGAAAGATATGAAATGAATAATATTGTTTCTCCCTTGAATATTCAAGGTAATAAGCGCGTGGAAGTTATGGCATTCAAAAAAGAATTGATGAGGGTAAGAAAAAACGCGAAAAAGGGCTGATGTATTGCATCTTGCTTTTGAATTATGGTAAAATGTGTAATGGAATATCCACCACCATTAAGTAATCAAGAGCAAGACGAATATCTAAAAAACATTTCAAGTTGTGCAAACGCACGAGACAAATTGGTAAGGCACAATTTATTTCTGGTTGCAAGGTTTGCCAGAAGTTTTCACAATATTTTCAAGTATGAATTTGATGATTATTTTCAAGAGGGATGCAAAGGGTTGATTAGTGCAGTCAATTCATATAACCCAGATAGGGGTACCTTTTCGACTTGGGCAGGTACATGTATCCACAATGTAATATGTGTGTACATACGTAAATTTGTCAAGGAAGGCGAGTTTAATGCAAAATATAGGGCGTTTAGTTTGGATGAAAATATTGAAAAAAACGGAGAACAAACGCCTCGTGCTGACATAGAGACTGCATATTCTGTGCCATTCACAGACAGGGTAGACAACCAAATTGTTGGTGGACAAAAATTTGCAAAATTGAAAAGTAGGGATGCGTCTGGTCTAATGACACAGGTAATTGCAATGCGTCATGGGTTTGATGGGCACAGCCCAATGGGCGTAGGAGAAATTGCGCAGACACTTGGAAGCACCAGAGGAGCAATTAACGGCAGACAAAGTATGGCAATGACAATTATGCGTGAAAACTAGGAAAGTCTTTGCGCGAAAATTTTCGACAAATTTTGTGCAGGGTAGTGTGACAAGAAAATTGGTTAGGTGTGCATATATATATTTCATGTATGCAAAAATAAAGTTTAACCAAATTGGCGACCTTGTTCAAATTTCTCAGTTCAGTGGATCTGCCCCGTGTCAAATTCTTTCGCTAAATTCCGCAAAGTGTGAGGAAGATTTGGTTGGTCGTGAAATTCAAGTTCGTATTGTGACGGCTAAACTGGTTCGTGAGGTTGGTTCATATTATGTCGTGGAAAATGGTATAGTAACACTTAGATAATTCGACAAGTTTCGACATTTAAAATGCACTATCTAAAATAAAAAACATTATCGTGATTATCCACAAATCGGACTGTTCTTTGGCCTTGGACTCTGAATGAAATAGTTTCATTGATAAAACTTGGGTATTGAACCATTGTGAATTCTTCGCCGCTAGGCTCTGCTACCCATGCATCAATAAACGTGAAGTGTATATAGCCTCCGCTGCGCTCGTGAGTACCAATACCAGTGAATCGGCTTTGACCATTGTAAAATATTTGAATTGCGAATGTACCATTGCGCTCGACAAGGAGACGGCTGCCTTCTGTATTATCTACCTGTCTGTACATATCGGACGGACTGGAGATTCTGATGACGCCTAGTTCACGATTCATTGTGAAAAATATAAAATAAATGGCAATACCAACCCCAATAAGGATTTTTAATCCAATTAAGGATAAGAATAGATTACGTCGTCGTCTGGTCATATTTCCCCCTATCGTCAAGAACTTGGTAAAATGTGCTCTGGCGGAGTTATATAAAACTCTAGCACACTTTGCATTCGTGTCATTGTATATTCCTCTTCTTGGCGGTCGTATTCGATAATTACTGATGTAGTTATCATAGTTTCAAAAATTATGTGATGTTGGGTTGTCCGCATGTTAAAGATGAATAACTCGCCCCCTATTATTCCGTGTAAGGTGGCAGAAGCGCCGCGTCTGTTGTTTCGAAAGTTGCTGACAATAAGTGTATATGTTGCATTGTGCGGGTTTGCAAATGTTATCGTAAAGGTGCGAAAATTTTCGTCAAAACGCGCGTGGCTGGTATCATTCACTATAAGATTTATTCCGCCTTGATCACCTTGGAACATGTCGCCCCTTACTGCGCGGATATAATATGCTCTACCTGCGGTCAGTCGAAGATCGTTACTAGCCCCACTATTATTAAAAATAAAGAAAAACAAAAGCATGCCTATCGCAATCAAGGCAAAAACAATGATAACTATGGCAAGAACTCTTCGACTCATTCTGTTTTTATTATACAATCAAAATTTAAAAACACGAAATGAAATTAAGCACAAAAAATTCGAACAGTTTGATATTTTTGAACTAGATTAATATTTTCTAAATTTGTAGGACATAAAAAACTGGGAGAAACCCAGTTTTTGCTTTTTACTTACTTTTCGCTGCGAACCGAGAATTCTTCGTCATTTGCGTAACTGGTGTGTTTTTTTGAGATATGGCGTTTGAATTTAAAGCGACGTAGAGAGAACGCAACAAGCGCGAAAATTAACGCCAATGCCATGATAATTGATGGAATGATTAGGAAATCCAATTGTCCGTCTCGTCTCGTTGGATCTGGCTCCGGGTCAATTGGTGGAAGTGTTCTGTCCGCTTCGGTAACCACTCTGTGGTGGGCGTCGTAATCAATGTTACGGCGAGCGTTGTTAAATGCGTCTTCATCAATTTGAACAAGATTTATGGATGCAATTTCGACCTCGGCCCATACTGCACGCCATTCGTTTCCAAATTCGACAACAAGCGACAAATCCATAGTAGCTTCCGAGTGTATAAAGAAACTGATTGTTGTCCAGAACCCTGTACCATCTCCGGCAAGGTGGTATGTTGCCATTCGATTAAGATAGTATGGTTTCATATCCACAAAGCCACCATCAAAACCATCCAGTCTAAAGGTAATTCCATAGTCTATGTCATCTGGTTCATCCATTAAAAACCCGTCTGTATTAAAATGTGGAATACGTTCATAGGTTATTGCTTGCCCAGTTCCCGGAATAATGCGCAATGTTATTTGGTATTCAAAAAACATTCCACCTTGAAGTTCTTCGGTAAGTGTGTTGGAAACAGTTGTGTGTTGGTGTTGGTTGGTTTGTATTCTTAGGATATTGTTAAAGACGGTTGCATTGGCTTGTCCTGTAGCATCTGGGACAAAGAACATGCTTTCTCCATCAATCTCGAAAGTTACAGGGTTGCCAAGGTTTGCATACGCGTTAACTTCGCTCTGGTTGATGGTGTCACGTGTTGTAACCGACATGTTGTCAATAAAAACTATACCAGGTGCACTTTCCGTTTCTTCGGTTCCCATTATGAAAGAAATAGAAACACTGCGTGATGTGAATTCTGAATCACGAATTGCAAATGAAAACGGCTGCCAAGGAACGAATCTGTCCAGTGGGGTTAGTGGGGTGTGACTGAGATTGATTCGAGAAATTTCGCGCCCGCCGAAATCTATGACAGCATAGAGCGTCATTGTGTCGCCCACATGCGGAACAAATTTTGCCATATCAAACCGGATGATGTTATATACACCGCGTTCTAGTGCGAATTCGTTACTTTCTAATCTTTGCCATGTATTACCACGGTTCTGAAGCATGTATATGTTGTTGTTTGGACTGAAGCCCCCTATAGGGCCTGGATTAATTGCATTACCATAGTTGCTTGCACCACCAAGACTGGCAAAGCGTGCCCAGTGTGTGTCTTGAGTGTTCACAATACCACTAAGTACAAGAGATTCTTCGCCATATGTATGTGTCCAACCGGTTGCACGAAGTGGGAAAGGTGTATTCACATTATTAATGGTTCCAAAGTTAAAGTGCGAGTTATTAATTGGGGAAACTGCCTCGGCTTCGTCACGCTGTGTTAGATAAAACACATGCAAGTCATGACGGTTTGATTCAAAGTATTCGTTGGATATGCGTACAATTGAAAAATCATCAATTAAAATCCAGCCAGTAGAAAACACACCATCCTCGCCAATCCAGAATTCAATTTCCAGTTCAATGTCTTCTAATACGGCACCAAGTACAAAGAATGTATTAAGACTCCAATTGTTTCTGTTTGATTCTGGTTGGGTGATTGTTGGGATATGACCACTGTCAAAACGTTGGATTGTGTTTTGAAGGTGTGTAGGAACTTCGCGTGTGTCGCGTGTGCGGATGCTGGCGTTACCTAGGCTGTAGAAACTGATCATGTATACCAAATTACGCTCTATTGTAAATGGTGTCTCCAATTGTAGACTTGCATAGTTTTCATGAGCAGCCAACAACATAACATCATGTGCATGACCACCACTGTGTCCCCATAAAAAGTTAACATCTTCGAAATTCAGTGTGTTTGGCACGTTTGGTGTCATTATTGACGTGTTCATGTGTACGTCTGTTTGACGGTCGAAGGCACGAACAAAATTACCAAAATCGTATTCGTCAGTTTTCTCGTCATGTTGTCTTAAATCTATTTCACGAATAAAAATATTGTTGCGGTCTTGTTCGTCTTCTAGGCGTGTTTCAAAATCGCCTTGTGTTGTTTCCCAAACACGCACATTGTTATAAAATACGATACCACGGCTGGATGTGTCGCGTGTGCCAAGGTAAAGTCCAAGTTGCATGGATACGGCTTCTCGCGCGTCTGTACGTACAAAGAAACTTGCAGTTCGCCATGCACTGGCGTTTGGGTCATCCACGTATTGGTCTACGATTTGGTGAATTTGGATGCTGGTATCAATGTCTTGTGTTAGTGGGTGTGAGGATAAAAGATAAACTGCGTTGTTACTTGCAACAGCATAAAAGTCTACTTCGACAATAAAATAACCGCCAGCATAGAACTCGATATCTTGGCTGGTGAAGCCTACGTTGGCGACTTCGTTCTCGCTTCGGTTGGTCATGACTAGAAAGTTAATGTCTGTAAAGTCAGTGGGTGGAAGTGTTTGTGTAAAAGACAAATTTTCAAGGTTGTTGCTGGAAATAAATTCGTCGTAACGGAACATATTTACAACACCGCCAAGTGCACGGCCAGAAGATCGTTCTTGGTTCCATCCAGGTACAGAGTTCGAGAATACACTAGGTGCACTTTCGTAGAAATTCGGGTTGGCAATACTGTCAATTGGTCCGCCAGAAAATGCAACTAAGGATTGTTGTGGTGGGGTGTGGCGGAAAGCCTCTGGCGTAAATGCCCGAACCAAAGGAGTCAAAGCAGTGGATACAGGCAACGAAGCCAAAAGAAAAGCCATCGCAATTAAAAAGGCTAATATTTTTGTTCTCTTTCGTCCTACTATCATTTTTAATTTCCTTTATAAATGACATCATGGGCATATGCCCAAATTTAAAACTTATTCTATTGTTCCTCTTTTAGCAACAAAGAATACAACACCTTACCACAGAACGTACTAAAAAATCAAGCAAAAAAAAATTCAAAAACATCTATGCAAAATCGACAATTTGTGTTAGGGTTTTAGGTAAAGGAGATTTTTAACTCATGAAACTTGCATTAATTGAAATGGGGACTAGTAACTTTCGTTTGATTCTTTCCCACATTAAAGAGGGCGAGTATTTTGTTCCATATAAAACAATTACCGAAGCCGTAGGAATCGAGGAACAAATAAACTCGGATGCGATGATATCTTCCACAAGGTTTCGCGAATGCTCTAGTATTCTTCAAATGTTCAAGAGTATTATTGATGCCGAGGGTATAAAGGATATCCAAGTTATTGCAACAAACAGCCTTTCGCATGCAAAGAACTATCAATCATTTATCGAGGATGCCAAAACACAATTGGGAACAGATGTTCGTGTTATGTCGCCAGAAGGTGAGATGAGTGCGTTATACAGTGCGGTGACAAATACACTGGACGTGCAAAAAGGTACGGTGGTCAGCATCACAACCCAGTGCGTTCGTATAATTAACTATAACCGTAGAATAATTTTGGAAAGCGCAGTTATACCCATTGGCACGTTCGGAATATTTAAACAAAGTTCAGACCCAGAAAAGGCAATAGAAGCATTTACCGAGCAATTGAAGAAACACGCCACCATTTTTGAAAACATGGATGCAGAAGGTTTGATTATTGGTGTGGGGGAGACATTTTCCGCTTATTCACGTCTTGCGCGTAAAATTACAAAGTACTCTGTGGATATTGAACATAACTATCATACATGTAACGAAACATTCGACAAGGTTTTTACGTTTATTAAAGACCTTGATCCAGAAAAGCGTGCAAGGATGAAAGGGGTGTCCACACAGTCCATATCTGCTGTGCTTGGTGGTCTTTGTATTATGACCGCGATACTACGTTTTACTGGTGTAAAAAATATTGTAGTAGGAAACATTTACCGCAACAAAGGTCTGTTGTTTCAGCACACAATTCCATTTACAAGCGAGCGACCAATGCCAGACCTTTTGGGCTATTGCCTAGAGATGACAAAAGACTTTACCGGTTTGGACAAGGAATCTGGGACACGTATGTATGAACTTGGCCTGATGCTGTTTAAACAATTAAAAGTTCTTCATAAACTGCCGCGTGGTTATGCCAAAGTTCTTCGTGTGGCGGCACAGTTATATAAACTGGGCGGTGTTGTTAATCCAGTCACGCATGAAAGAAATAACTATCACGCAATTATGAATTCCACACTTTACGGCATTTGTCACAAAGATATCGTGCTTGCCTCGTTCTGTGCTGCACAAAAGCGCTGGGAGGACTTTAACCTGTCAGAATGGGTACGCTACAAAGATATCATGACAGAATTTGACCTTGACGCCGTGCGCAAGATTTCCAATATTCTTGCCATTGCAGACGCCCTTAATATTCGAAACAAAGACGTTGTAAAAGACATAACATGCGATATTTTGGGGGACAGTGTTATTATTAAATTGGTGACCGATACGGATACAAAATCGTTAAAAGTGGATCCAAAGGCGGCACAAATTGAAATTTATTTTGCAAAAAAATATGCCAGCGAATTTGAAAGGGCATTTAAAAAGAAACTAGAGGTACTTTAAACAAGTACCTTTTAATTTATATCTATTATAGGAGAATTCTATGAGAAAGGAAAATGTCGATATTCTTATTATTGGCGGAGGTCCTGCAGGTCTTACCGCGGGAGTATATGCAGCACGTTCCGGAAGTAAAACGATTATTATTGAAGACAAAATTTGTGGTGGGCAGATTCTGCAAACCGGTAAACCCGTTGTAAATATGCCTGGTATTGTGTCTATCAGCGGCGTTGATTTATCCGAGGCACTAGCAACACAAGCCGAAGAAAGTGGTGCAACAATTGTTTACGATGAAATAACCCAAATCAAGTTTTCAAAGAAAAAGTGTGGTACGCACAAAATATCCACCAGTGACACAGAATTCAGTGCAAAGGCGGTAATTATCGCAACTGGCGCAGAGCCGCGTAAAGTCGGCGCGATTAACGAAGAAAAATTTGATGGACGCGGTATACATTACTGTGGGCTTTGTGATGGTGCATTTTACAAAGACAAAGATATTGTGGTGGTTGGGGGTGGCAACAGCGCGGTTGAGGAGGTAATATACCTGGCAACACTTTGCAGTGGCGTTATAATCGTTAATGCGACAGAGAATTTCAACGCGCATTCAACTACGGTGGAAAAACTTGGGAGTCTTAAAAATATAAAGGGCATCTACCACAACCACACAGTGGAAAAATTTAATGGCGATAAAAAGATTGAATCTCTTGATATCAAAGGCACAAATGGTAAACAAACCACAATAAAGTGCGAGGGGGTGTTTGTTGCAATTGGCCGTGCGCCGTCTACCAAGATACTTGGCGATGCGATTAAATTGGATAATAGCGGATATATCATTGCGGATAATCAAATGCGGACGAATATTCATGGTGTTTTTGTGGCAGGTGATGTTCGTGTAAAAGATGTTAGACAACTTGTCACTGCGTGCTCTGATGGTGCAATCGCAGCAACTAGCGCCAGTGCATATATAAAGGAATGAAGTATTTCGGAACTGATGGGATAAGAGGACGTGTAGGTGAACTCTTTTCCCCAAATTTTGTACAAAAGGTTGCAATGGCGGTTGCAGCCTTTTTAAATGAAAATGGAGCAACGCAAATCGTTATCGGTCACGATACGCGAGATAGTTGTGATTGGATAGTTACGATGTTTTGTAACGTGTTGGAAAAGGCGGGGATTGATGTTTTAAATATGGGTGTTGTGCCGACAATTGCGGTATCGTTTGTCACGCGAGAACTGGGATGTGGTATGGGAATAATGATTACTGCCAGCCACAATAGTGCTGAGTGGAATGGTATTAAACTATTTACCCATGACGGCGGAAAGATTTCTGAAAAAGACATAGAAAGGCTAGAGCAATTAATTGATGTGGCAATTCTTTCCAAATCTAATAAAGCATTAGTTGATCTTTGGACTTCGTATTTGGTTGAATTCTTTCGGGAATCTTTCATTGGAAAAAAACTTCCGCATATTGTGATAGATTGCGCTAATGGAAGCGGTGCGGATATCGCGCGCAATGTGCTTGGGCAACTTGGTTTTAATTTCGAGTTAATCAATGTGCAAAGCAATGGTAAAGACATAAACGAAGACTGTGGTGCAGTTTATCCAGAGAATCTGCAAACAAAGGTAAGAAAAGGGCAAATAGGTTTTTCTTTTGATGGAGACGCTGACAGGTGCGTTGTAATAGACGAAAGTGGCAATGTTGTGCATGGAGACAGATTGCTTGCTGCTTTGGGTAAATATGTAAATGTTAGCAAAATTGCAGCCACAGTTTTATTTAATGGTGGCGCCGAAGAATACCTTAAATCGAATGGAATTTTATTAATAAAAACACCTGTGGGAGATAAATATATCAAGACTGCAATGCAGGAAAATAACCTAGTAATTGGTGGCGAGACCAGCGGGCATATAATCTTTTCCGCACGTGGCATAAGTGACTATTATGTCGGAGATGGTTTATATACCGCACTAATGACGTTAGAGATGATGGTTAATATAGATTTGAATTTAATGGATCTGACAAAGCAGATACTGTTGTACCCAAATGTGGTACACAATATCAAAGCAACCAATACACAAAAAGACGCAATCAAAACAAAAGAATTTACCGAATTTGTAAAAAACCTTGAACAGCAAAACAAAGGTTATAGATTAATTATTCGCCCAAGTGGAACCGAGGATGTAATAAGAATAAACGTAGAGGGCAAGTGCATCCAAAGATGTGAAGATATATTGATACTAATTATAGAAAAGATCAATAAATATATTGAAGAATAATATCCACAGTTTCATCAATGGATTTGTGATTTGTACTGTCAACCAGGATTGCATCTGGAACTCTGACAAGTGCACCAAAGGGTCTGTTGAAATCAATATAATCACGCTTTTTAATATGTTCTATAATGTTTTCCAGCGTTAAGTCGGGATTTTTAATATCATTCAGCCTTCTTTGGGCGCGGGTTTCGACGCTGGCGGTTAGATAGAATTTATACTTCGCGTTTGGCAGAACGACACTGGCGATATCTCTGCCATCTAAAATAATGCTTTGTTTATGCGCAATTTGTTGCATTATTTTTGTTAACTTGTCTTTGACGCATTTATGGTAACTGATTTCTGTTGCTATCATTGAAATATCATGTTTTCTAATTTTGTGGGTTTTCTCATCTCCGTTTATAAATACATGTGTTTGATTATTTTTGATTTCCACATCCATATCAATATCATTCATGGCATGGTTAACTATGACCTCGTTAATATGGTCAATTTGGTTCTCCATTAAATAAACCGCCACTGCGCGATACAAAGCGCCCGTATCCAGAGCGGGGATATCCAGACGCATGCTTAACTCGCGCGCTATTGTGCCTTTTCCAGAGGCAGAAGGACCATCGATAGCAATATGATAAATTTCGTGTGGCATGCTTCACCTCTAGACCGAAATCTTGGATTTTTCTAAAACGTTAAACGCGTCTAGGTTCGTCAGATTGTATTTCAATGGTGTAAGTGTTATATATCCTTGTTTAAGCCAATAGATATCGCCGCGGTCTTCTAAGGCATCTAATTTATATCCGGTAGGCAAATTTTTCATCCAATAGTAATCTTGGTTAAACGGATTGACCTCGTGGAAATATGTATTTTCCACAATGTTGGTTGTTATATGTGTGGGTTTTATTTTCTTTAAATTAAACTTTTTTGGAAAGTTAACATTCAATGTTGTATCTTTTTGTAAAGTATTGTACCAGCCCTCTAATAACGTATTTACAGCACGTGCCATAGGCATGAACTCGTTTTCATTGGTAACTTCGCCCATGTCCGAGGATACGGCAATTGATTTAATTCCATGAACTGTTCCCAAGATTGAGCTGCATGTAACACCGCTGGAAAGAATTGTTTCGCTGCGATTGTGTTTGGAATCTATGCCAGAAATTATAAGGTCTGGTTTGCTTTTTAATAAGCAGGATAGCGCAAGGCCAACGCAATCACACGGTGTGCCATTTACACCGAAAATCTTGACCTTGGACAGGGCAAAATATTGCTCTGCACGAAGTGGTTTTGCCGTGGTTAATGCATGTCCAATTCCAGCATTTGGTTGTAAAGGCGCAACGATACAGACCCTGTGACGTGTAGACAACACGCGTGCAAGTGCCAATATGCCCGCATCAAAGCATCCGCGTTCATTTGTTAAAAGGATTTTTAAACTTTTCATTTTGCCTCCCGTGCAAGGTTGCGCATGGATTTTATCCCTTCTAAATCTGTTGGGTCGTAACTGATAGGGGATATCGAAATATAACCTTGGTCAAACCATGTTTTATCGTCTTCGCCGCCCTTGTCCATGTTTTCTTGGCTGGCAATTTTTGACCAGTAGTATTTTCTGCCCTTTGGGCATGTACGCTCTATGTATTCTAGTTTCATGTTGCTTTTGCCCATGTGTGTGAATTTAATACCTTTGATATCTTTATACTTTTCCACACGTGGAACATTAATGTTAAGAAAGGTATGAGCCGGCAATTCAAGATTTGCAAATTTATCCAAATTCTTTTCCACGAATTTAATGACAGGTTCCAAATGAGTGATAGAATTTCCGCCTTGGTTATATTCGGTCGCAATCACGATCGCAGGAATACCAAAGAAAGTGGATTCAATTGCCATACCCACGTTGGACGATGAATAGATATCTGGCCCCATATTGACGCCGTTGCTGATTCCGCATATTACAAGGTCTGGCGGGTCATGCCGCATAATTTCACCCAACATAATGGAAATCATGTCTGCTGGGTATGACCCGAATTCGAATACTGCGACACCTTCGGCGGAATGGCCACTGACTTGGTTTACGTGCACGGGTGCATTCTCGTATGAAAACGCAAGACCCTTGAATGAGGCGTCTTGCTCCATGTATGCAACAGTAACCTTGTGTTTGGTGGAAAGCCTGGCTGCCAGTAATGAAACTTCCCCCCGTGTTATGTTTCTATTATTAGCGATAAGTATATTCATGGTTCAATTGTACAACTAAAACTAAAAAATGAAAAATGAATTATTCAAAGAATTTTTGCAAACATTACTGTCATGAAAAAATATTCTTCTCAAAGAAAACTGGCATCCAGGATAATCGTTGCGGTACTTGCCATTATTATGGGCTTTTCATTTATTATGGGCGCGGTGCTTGCAAACAGTGCACGTACACCGATGAATATTAGACGCAGTACTGTCGAAGCTACAACTGCAACACAGCAGTCAATGACATCTGCACGTGGTATGGCAACCGTAGAGGTTAGTTCTGGCAGATTGTTATATGCAAAGAATGAACACGATAAATTACCCATGGCATCCACAACAAAGATTATGACCGCAATAACGGTGATCGAGAATGTAAGTGATTTGGATGAAAAAATAAAAGTCAGTGATAAAGCAATAGGAATAGAAGGCACCAGCATATATCTTCAGAAAGGCGAGGAATTGACGGTAAGAGAATTGTTGTATGGTTTGATGTTACGAAGCGGTAACGATGCGGCATCTGCGCTAGCATTACATGTTTCTAAAACCAATGATGAATTCAGTGCATTAATGAACAAGGTTGCAACCAAAGCAGGCGCAAAGAATTCCAGTTTTAAAAACCCGCATGGTTTGGATCAAGAGGGACATTACACAACCGCTTATGATTTGGCGATGATTTCTGCGTATGCGATGCGTAATCCACAATTCGCGGAAATTGCCGCCACCAAAGAAAAGCGTATCAGTGGTGTGGAGTATCCGCGTGTGCTGCAAAATAAAAACAGACTGCTGAGATCAAATAAAAACATAGTGGGTGTAAAGACTGGATTTACATCCAAGGCCGGAAGATGTTACGTAGGTGCCATGGAAACGGCAGGAATGACTGTGGTATGCGCCGTGTTAAATTGTGGACCAATGTTTCCCGAATCTGAAGCGATAATGACACAATCTGGCAAGGAATACGAAATGGTGCACATAATTCAAAAAAATACGTTGATTAAACCAACGTTCCCGGACAGGCATAACAGAACAGGGATTGCAAAGGAAGATTTCTTTTATCCATTAATGTCCCATGAAAAGGACAAAATCGAAATCACAATTAATGAACACGATATCTGTGTTTACTTTGATAATAAAATTATAAAAGCAATGCCGTACGTTTTAGAAAAGGCAAAATAACCTTTGGAACCTTTTTAACCTTCTTTATCATAAATAATTTCAATCTGATAAAAGGAGGGCTAAAAAACGAAATGTCTTTTTTCTCAAACCACAGACATCCACGTCCTGGTCCTATAAAGTGTAATCCGATACAAGGGCTTTGTCATCGTGTTGCGATTTCTGCAAGGCGTATTCTGGACTCGGGCCTTGTAAAGGAAACGTTGGAGAACACACCTATTGTTGTCAACGAAAGGGATCAATTGCCGCCACCCGCGCGATTTATATCCGCTGTAAGTGTACGTAGCGATGCAATAGTCTCTAATTTGAATATCTCACGTATACAGGAACGTCCAAGTTTTGCACGAATAAGTTGTGATGTCACAACACCACTGCGGGTGACATTTGAATGTGTACAAGGCACAAGATACGAAGGAACCAGTCAGATAATGTGCAGTCATGATGTTGTGTTGTTTGTACCGGGCGAAGCCATGTTTCCTTGCGAAATTATTTCTCAAACCAGCGCCAATACACCAAACGCACGCATAGATGCACAAGGCAATATTTCCGGCACAGTTTGTTTAACAACAATCATAAAGGTCATGACGGATGCAGACATCCTTATTCCATCATATGGCTTTGCACCGCCACCGCCTGCTGTCTCGTTTGATGACGATGCGTGTCGTGGATTCTTTGATTTGCCATTATTCCCTCGCGGGAAATAACATAAGATTGCCTAAATATAAAGGAGACGATAATGTTTAAACTTAATAATGAATTATTGGTGCCGGCGATAATTGGTCTGGGTCTGTTTGCACAGAACAGTGAATTGAATCTGGCAAATAATACGTCGATGTTGATTATTCTATTTCTGTTGTTAAAAGAACAAGGCAGATGCGACGACCACCATTACGATGGGGGCATAGTGGAATTACGACGCGGTCTGGGTCGTGGTGTGCGTGGAGCACGAGGTCATTACGCACATGACCTGATACGCGAAATAGAACTTGCGGAATGCGAGTGTGAGTTACTTAGAAAAGCAAGACGTGGAAGAAGAGATGGATGTGGTTGTGAATGCGATTGCGGGTGTAACCATCATGACCACTGTGGTTGTGGGTGCGAACATCATAGACATCACCACAAACAAAATTTTGCAGAAAAGATTGCAAAAGAGATTGAGCATAAATTGGAACCATTTGAAAAGCGCGTGTTAAAAGAACTGGAAAAAATTGAAAAATGTGCATGCGGTTGTAATTCAACATTAATTTAATTGTAAACACTTGCATGACTTGTTTCGGTATGTTAAGATAAGCGCTAATGGAAACAAGTACATTAAAAGAGGACGAAATATTTCAAATTGCAATTGATGGTCCAGCTGCCAGTGGTAAGGGCACCGTTGCGCGAATGCTTGCGAAAAAATTTGGTTGTATGTGTTTGGATACTGGGTCGTTGTACAGAGGTATTACAATTCACTTTTTGAATCACAATGTGGATTTGGCGGACGAGGATTCGATTACAGAGGCAATTAACAATATTGATTTAAGGGTAGACTGTGTCAACGGTTGTACCCTTATTTTTTTAGATGGTGAGAATATAACGGAAAAACTGCATGACCTTGAGGTAAGTGAACATGGTTGGAAGGTTGCAAGAATATCACGCATTCGTGAGAAGGTGCGTAATATCCAATATGAAACTGCAAAGAAAGGTACACTTGTGTGCGAGGGACGTGATATTACATCTGTTGTGTTTCCTAATGCAAAAGTAAAATTCTATCTGACTGCATCGTTAAAATCGCGTGCAAAGAGACGTTTTTTGCAAGAGGTAAAAATAGAGCCCACCATAACACTTGAGCAAGTTAAACAAGGAATATACGAACGTGACGAAGCCGATATGAGCAGGGTGGAAAGTCCTCTGATTCGTGTTAAAGATGCGATAATTATAGACTGCAGCAGAATCAAAGCAGACAAAGTTGTAAAGAAAATGGAAAAGGCAATCAAAAAGAAATTGCACAAAAAAGTGTAAATGATATACACTAACAGATATTGCAAAGGAGATGTTCATGTTTCGCGTTCTGTTTAAAATTATTCTGTTTGTTCCCTATCGATTAACATGTTGGACAAGACTGATTAATAGGAAAGAGTTAAGAAAATTCCGTGGCAAGCCCGTCGTGGTTGTTTGTAACCATAAATCCAACTTTGATATACCTGCTATGTTTATGGGGCTTCCAAGAGAGATTTACTTTATATCTAAGCCAAGTTTATTTGAAAAACCTTTTCGTCGCTGGTTCTTTACCAACCTAAATGGTTTTCCAATTCACAAGGGCAAAGAAATCGCAGTTATCAAGCACAGCCTTGGGGTATTGAAGCGCAATAAATTGTTGTTAATTTTCCCAGAGGGAATGCGCGTATTTAATCCCGAAGACGCGCTTGCAATGCGTAATGGCGCCAGTCTAATTGCAATAAAGGCCAATGTTCCAATTTTACCGATGGTTCTTAATCGCGCACCAGGTTTTTTCAGACTCTGTAAGATTAAGGTTGGCGAGCCAATCTCGGTAGAAGAGTTCCAAGACAGAAAGGTTGATAAAGACGAATTGTCTGCATTCTCTGGGCGTGTGGCGGATGTAATGTCAGGGATGTTAGAGGGGTTTGAGAAAAAGCAAAAAAAGAAAGCCTGGGATGCGGTTCCGGTTGGTGGTGCACGTGCCATCACCATTAAAAAGAACGATGATGGCGAGGACGAGATACTTTTACTTAAACGTTCCAAACCGGCATACAAAGACGGTGCGACTTATTATACATTTCCAGGCGGGTATGTGGATGAAGGTGAAGATTTAAGAACGGCGGCAACACGTGAAGTAATGGAAGAAACCGGTATAACTGTGCAGCCAAGAACCATACTTTACAAAAAAATAAAAGAGGTTAACGGAGCAGATATTCTAGGTAAAATGGAGGCATTTTATCTTTGTGAATATATGACGGGCAACGTGACAAAAAATCCGGAATCCGAAGAACATTGTGAAGGTGCTGAGTTGATGTTGGATAGATACGGTGTAATTCGCGGAACGACAGACCCAGTTTGGGTGCCAATCAAAGAAATATATGATGAGAGTTTTGATTTAAAACCCAAAGTAATCAAAAAACAACTTTTAAAAGACTATACCCAGAAAGGTAGCCGAATTATAAAAAAGACGAAATATTTTGAAACAAAAATTAAAAAGAATTAAAAGGTGTTTATAACACCTTTTTTTTCTTGCGTGTTGATGTTATTCCAATGTAATATATTATATACACTTGAAATTTTAAAAGGATAGAATTAAAAAATGACAGAATTTAACATGGACATGATAGACGAGAGTTTCAAAAAATATCGTGTCGGACAAATACTTAACGGGGTCGTTGTCCAAAAAACTGAAAAGGGTCTCATTGTTAATATTGGTGGGAAAAGCGATGGTTTAATAAGTGGCGATGAAGAAGTCGAGTTTTTAGATTTACCAAAGAATACGAAGTTGGACGTAATGGTGATGTCTACAAAAACGGAGGAAGGCACGATCAAAGTGTCTGCGAAACGTGCAGTGGATACCGTACAAAAGAATCTACAGATTCCAGAAATTAAAAAAGGTGCAAAGTTTACAGCCACCATTGAATCTGCTACAAAAGCGGGTTTGAATGCCTTTTTTGGTGCGTGGCGTGTGTTTGTGCCCGCCAGTGAAATAGAGGAATTTTTTGTACGGGATTTGGATAGGTACAAGGGGCAGGAGTTAACATTAACTGCAACCGATTTTGATGAGGAAAAGCGCCAAATAGTCGCATCCAAAAAAGCACACGAGGTTGCGGACAAAAATGAAAAGCGTGAACTTTTTTGGCATGGGATTTTCATAAATAAACTTGTGACAGGTCGTGTGGTACGTCTTACCGACTTTGGTGCATTTGTAGAGGTTAATGGGGTAGATTGCCTTGTACATAATACAGAGGTTTCTTATGAACGAAACAAGCGTGCACAAGACATATTTGAAATAGGCAAAGAATACCAGTTCCGTGTAATATCGGTGGATCGTGACGCGAACAAAGTACAACTTAGTTTCAAGGCCGCACAAAAACATCCATTTGATATCAGAATAGACGAAATCCAAGTCGGCGAAAAATACGAGGTTGCCATAACAAAGATTCTTCCATATGGTGCAATTGCAAAATTGGAAAATGGGCTGGAAGGTATGATTCACATCAGTGCGATGAGTTCCAGTTATATCCAATCTGTGCACGAGGTCTGTAAAGTAGGCGAAAAGAAAATGGTAATTGTTCAGGATATAGACCGCGAAAACAGACGGATATCGCTTAGTATCAAGGCATACGAAGAAAGTCAAATTCAATAGGCAAAAAAAATGGGGGACTTAACAGTGACTAAATCTGCGTTTAAAAAAAGAATAACTAACGAGCCTTCGATACTAACCGCATTACAGCAAGCGCAAGAGGTTTATGGATACATAACACCAGATGCGGTGGCGGTCGTTGCCGACGTCTTTGAGGTGTCACAGAGCCGAGTTTACAGCACCGCAACATTCTATCACCAATTTACATTCGCGCCGCGTGGCAAGCATGTCATATCCGTGTGTATGGGAACCGCATGTTATGTTTTGGGTGCACAAGAGATTTTGAACGCAATAGAAGACGAACTTGGAATAAAGGCGGGTGGGGTGACTACTGATGGCCTTTTTTCTATTGAACATAATACCCGTTGTGTGGGGGATTGTGCCTCTGCGCCAATTGTTATAATCGGCGAGCGTTGGTTTAATAAAACAAACACAACCAAGATGTTGGCGGTAATTCGAAAGATCAAGAAAGATGAACAAGAGGGGGCGCAGTGACAAAAAAGAAACTGGAAGAAATTAAAGACAAATATTCATCCATTGTGGATGATAAATGGACCCAGTGGTCGCAAAAAAATGACACACCATTTTTTAATAACCAGGTACGAAAGGTTCTGCGAAATGTGGATATAATTGACCCGCTGTCAATACATGAATATATCGCAACTGATGGTTATTTCGGATTGGAAAAGTCATTGAAAATTACGCCAGAAAAGGTCATTGAAATAGTCCAGAAAAGCGGCATGCGTGGTCGCGGGGGTGCAGGATTTCCAACAGGTAAGAAATGGCAGTTTGTGCGTGAATCTGTACAAAACAGTGGAACAGAGGCATACGTTGTCTGCAATGCGGACGAGGGTGACCCTGGCGCTTTTATGGATAGGGCAATCTTGGAAAATGATCCACACAGTGTTATAGAAGCTATGACGATTGCCGGATATGCGGTGGGTGCAACCAAGGGCTATGTCTATGTGCGTGCGGAATATCCAATCGCGGTTAAAAATATTCGGCATGCAATAACGGCTGCACGCAAGTATGGGTTGCTTGGTGAAAATATATTAGGAAAGGACTTTTCATTTGATTTAGAAGTTCGACTTGGTGCCGGTGCGTTCGTGTGCGGCGAGGAAACTGCCCTAATTGCATCTATCGAAGGGAAACGGGGCGAACCTACCCCACGACCGCCATTCCCGTCAACCAAAGGGTTATATGGTAAACCAACCCTTATTAATAACGTGGAAACGTTTTCCGCGATACCAATGATAATGTTCAAGGGGCCAACGTATTGGAATAAAATTGGTTCCAAAAACAATGCCGGGACCAAGGTCTTTGCATTGGCAGGAAACATCGCCAATGCGGGTCTTGTCGAAGTTCCGATGGGTATAACAATTAATGAAATTATCAACGACATTGGCGGTGGTGTGCCTAATGGAAAAAAAGTTAAGGCGGTGCAAACTGGGGGTCCAAGTGGCGGATGTATTCCTGCCAACATGTTTGATTTGAAGATTGATTTTGATTCGCTCCAGCGTGTTGGGTCAATTCTAGGTAGCGGCGGCTTGGTTGTAATGGACGAAACAAACTGTATGGTGGATGTTGCAAAATTCTTTATACAATTCAGCGTAGACGAAAGTTGCGGTAAATGCACACCTTGCAGAATCGGTAATAAAAAGTTGCTGGGAATTTTGGATAAAATTTCTTTGGGTAATGCAAAGATGAAAGACCTGGTCGAGTTGGAAAATCTTTCCAAGATAATCATAAACACCAGTCTTTGTGGTTTGGGGATGAGTTCGCCTAACCCAGTTCTTTCTACACTGAAACACTTTCGCAAAGAATATGTGGAACATATAAAAGGTCACTGTCCGGCTGCAGCATGTAAGAAACTTGTGACATATGAAATTAATGAAAAATGTATTAATTGTAACAGGTGTGTTCCCGTTTGCCCCGTTAACGCAATAAAAGGTGAATTGAAAGAGGATCATTTTTTAGACAAAGAAATATGTGTCAAGTGCGGCAAGTGTGCACCAATATGTCCAGTAAACGCAATTATAAAGGTATCAAAATAGGTGGTGGGCATGAAGATAAATGTTAATGGTAATGAATACGAAATAAAGGGTGCAAGCGGAAAAACTGTGCTAGAGGCGTGTGCCGATATAGGGGTTAATATACCCAACCTTTGTTATTCCAAAAATCTTGGACTATTGTCGTCTTGTCGTGCATGTGTGGTCGAGATCGAGGGACGATGGAATTTGGTGCCCGCGTGTGGTGTAAATATCGCGGATGGGATGATTATAAAAACTAACTCGCCCCGTGTATTGGATGCACGAAAAACAGTATTAGAGTTATTGCTTTCCGATCACGAACTGGATTGTCTGAAATGTTCACGGACCAGCGATTGTCGCCTTAAAAAAGCCTCAGAAGACGCCCAGTGCGATGCCAAGCGCTTTGCACGAGACAAGGAATTTGTCACGGTTGATCAAAAGAACGATTACATCCGCCGCAACCCAAACAAATGTATTATGTGTGGTCGGTGTGTAAAGGTCTGTGCAATTCATCAACAGGTGGACGTTTTGGCGGTCAATGGCCGTGGGTTTGAATCCACGGTGGGTGTTGCGTGGGACAAAGAACTTGGTAGTGTTCCATGTATCACATGTGGCCAGTGTGTGGCAAATTGCCCAACCGCGGCATTAGAAGAGGCCCAAGCCACAAACAGACACGACCACCTGCAATTGTTAAAAGAAAAAATTGCGGATGATAAAACGCATGTAATAATTGCAACCGCACCATCTACCCGCGTTGCAATTGGCGAGGGATTCGGGATGAAATCCGGCACAAATGTCCAGGGCAAGATGGTGACGGCGTTAAAAAAACTTGGGTTCGATAGGATATTTGATTTGAACCTTGCGGCGGATTTTACGATTATGGAGGAAGGGGTCGAGTTTATATCCAAACTGGATAACTGGGAAGGTGAAGTAAAAACATTATTTACATCATGTTGTCCTGGATGGATTAATTATGTCACCATGATGCACCCAGATCTGATACCGAATATCAGCACAACCAAAAGCCCCCAGCAAATCTTTGGTGCCCTTGCAAAGACCTATTACGCCGATAAGATTGATATTGAACCAAAGAATATATTCATGGTTATGCTGATGCCATGCGTTACAAAATCGTCCGAGGCCAACCGAAAGGGAATTGATGCAAATTCACGAATAAAAGATGTGGATATGGTGGTTACTGTGCGCGAGATGATTAGATTAATCAAAGAGTCCGGAATTGACTTTAAAAACTTGGATGACGGTAAATACGATGACCCAATGGGTCTGTCCAGTGGGGCGGGTTTGATATTCGGAACAACAGGCGGGGTAACAGAGGCCGCATTACGAACAGTATGCGAACACATAATGGGTAAAAAAATGGAGAATATTGAATTCCACGATCTGCGTGGCGAAAAGGGAATAAAGGTTGCCAATGTTCGTGATCTAAAAGATAAAAATGGGAACAACATACGCGCAGCGGTTGTCAGCGGCATCACAAATGCCGAACGTGTTATTCAAGACATCAAAAGCGGTTACGAACATTACCACTATGTCGAGGTCATGGCATGTCCGGGCGGTTGTGTTAATGGCGGTGCGATGCCTGCACATGACGCAATCATTCAAGACAATTTCGGTAATGCGCGAAATCGTTCCAAGACCATATATAATATGGATCAATACAACAATCTAAGGCGTAGTCACGAAAATCCGGTTGTCAAACAAATCTATGATGAATTCCTTGGAAAACCAAATGGCAAAAAGGCACATGAATTACTGCACACAACCCACACGCCAAGAAAGAAGTATAATTAAAATAAACGAGAGGGCGTCCTCTCGTTTATTTGCATTTTTATTTTTTCACAAACAATGTATTCTTTTCGTGGTGTTTGCCTGTGATTGCCTCGTATAATAATTCGGCACGTGCATCTATGGCTTTTAATGTTTTGTAATATGCATTTTCTTTTGGTTTAATTTTATTTCCGCGAACGACAACTGGTGTTTTGGAATTTAAACACAGTGCGGAAAATAAATTGCCTGCATCCGTGTTAATTGCCAACAGATTTGTGTAAGGCAGCCATTCGTTCTTGTATAAAAATTCGATGTCAGGTTTTTTGATATCTAAGGCAGAATGTAATGCAAGACGCGCAATTCGTGAAACCGAAAACCTTTTGGTTGGCGCGTCGCGTTTAAGGTCGTCATACGAAATTGGATGTAGATTTTTTATTAGGTTTACAAGTTCTTCGTTTGAATTATATATCTCTGTACACAAACGTGTCATAAGTGAAAATAACGCAATCTGTCCAAATGATTCAAAGTTTTTTTTGCTAAGGTACAAATTATCTTTTTTCTTAATCGTGCTGGAGGCATACAGACCCTGTAACATGCGCGTTTCGCGGATTTGGCTGGCACTTGGGCAATTGATTCGTTGCACGCCAATTGGTACCACAGTGGATTTTAGGCGTGCCAATTCCTTTAAATATTCAATTCCCAAAATATTGTTGGGTGTGTTCATGGTCTTTTCGATAAGGTCGGCAGAAATGTTAGGTAGTAATTTTTTAATAACCTCGCATCGTGCTTTGTCGAAACTAATACCTTGTTTCAGATGGCCGTGCATATATTTTTCAAAATCACTTTTCTTTTTAACTTGGGTGGTCGCAATAAGTTTTAATAGCGAGATATCACGACTTTCGGTTCCAAAAACGATGTTCGTTACGTGCGGAAAACTGACCGCCAATTTTATTCCGGCCTTTGCAAATATTTCGGCATTGCCCGTTGCATATGCGGTTGGAATTTCGATAACTGCATCCGCACCTGCGCTGATTGCTGCTTTTGCACGTGCATGCTTTTCCATTATGGCGGGTTCTGCACGTTGGGTAAAATTTGATGACAACACAACTAAAACGTGCGTAGCACCTGTGATCGCACGTGCTTGCTTCAAAATATACTTATGACCGCGGTGCAGCGGGTTGAATTCCGCAATGACCGCGACAATCTTTATTTTTTCCATTTACTTAACCAGTTTTTTTGTTTCTATTGCAATTTCCAATTCTTCGTTCGTGCATACCACAAACGTTCTAATTTTTGCACCTTTTCGCGAAATCTCTATCGTCGGATTGCGACCAAGACTCTTGTTCAATTTCTTGTCAATTTTTGCACCCATAAATCCAAGTTTGTCCGCGATTGCCTCGCGAATACATGCTTGGTTTGTGCCAATTCCCGCAGTATAAACAATTGCGTCTACGCCACCCAAAGTTGCGATGTACGCACCATAGTATTTTGTTATTCGACCCACAAATATGTCGTACGCCAGTTTTGCGCGTGGATTCTTTTTCTTGGACGCGACCACGTCACGGATGTCGCTTGTGACGCCGCTGACGCCCTTTAAACCGCATTCATTGTTTAAATAGTGTAACAATCCATCATAATCAAGACCGCGCGCACGCCCAATCGCAATTGCGGCTGCTGGGTCTATGTCTCCGCTTCGTGTACCCATCATAACACCTTCCAATGGGGTAAGACCCATACTGGTTTGTACACTTTTACCGCCGTCAATTGCGCATATACTTGCACCATTTCCAAGGTGGCCAATAACCATCTTCAGATCCTCGATTGGTTTCCCCATCATCTCGGCAACTTTGCGTGAAACGTAGGCATAACTGGTCCCGTGAAAACCGAAACGACGGATGCCGTGTTTTTCATAATCCTCGTGCGTGGTTGCGTAATGAAAAGAACTTTGCGGTAGGGTGGAATGAAAGGCTGTATCAAAGACCAACACATTTGGTACACCAGGCATGATTTTCATACATGCACGAACGCCTAACAAATTCTTTGGATTGTGTAATGGCGCAAAGTGCGAAACTGCCTCCACACCTTGTAAAACCTCGTCCGTTGCGATTACACTCTTTTGGTATTTTTCACCGCCATGCACCACACGATGTCCAATGCCGCAGATTTGTTTGGTCTCGTTGCCTAGTAACTCGAATAATTTTTTTACCGCTTCTTCGTGCGATTTAATTGGTTCATTCTTTTTTGTTTCGATGCCATTTTGCTCGAACTCGTAAAAAGAACGGTCCAGACCGATTGCATCAAACGTTACCTTACAAACGACCTTGTTGTTTTCTGTGTCAACCAACTGGGATTTGAGAGATGAACTCCCGCTGTTAATTACTAATATTTTCATAATGTACATTGTATCATGACATGAAAAAAGGGCACAAGCCCTTTTATTATTATTCACCTTTCTTTTCTTCTTTGATTTCGATTCGCTTTACACCTTTATAATGACCGCAATCAAGACACACACAGTGTGGACGAACACTTGCATGACAATTCGGGCACGATGTTGTCGTTACCTTTTGTGCCTTAAAGTTTGCACTGTTACGAATGCCTTTTCTTGATTTGGATACCTTATGTTTTGGAACTGCCATCTTTTTAACCTCGCTTTTTTGAACAAATGAATCATACCATTTTCGGATAATTTATGTCAAGTCATTTTTATTACGACCTTTCGATTTCATCAATATCTTGGTTTTCTAGATCAATCTCACGTCGCATATTTTTATCGCTTTCTTTTCTGATTTTTCTTTCTCTAAGTGGTTCCGTTATCTCAGAAATAAATTCTGTAATTGGCAATCCTAATTTGGTGACTGTTTCAAGTGCAAAAATATTACAAAGCATTTCTTGTGTATCTTCGTTCCCTCTAAAATTAAACCCTAGATCCATATGCCTCATGTCGGAACTGGTCCAAGGAGAGTTGTTAATTTTCAATTTCCCTTGCTTGTGTTGTTGTATCCATTGATGTTTTAATTCATGTAAAAGAATAAATATAACATCGGATGGTGGGCGTTTTTTGACTGCTTTTTCTGCAATTAATTTTATTAATTCTTCGCTTTTTAATTGTTCACTGGAAAACTCATCAATCGCAAATTTGACCGCATCATCAACATCCGTAAGAATGTTGATGGCAGTGATTTGATCGTTTTCTATTTCTTGCGTAAATCCATGACCAGCGATAGTGCCAAAAAGAGTGTTTGAAGCCTCGAACCCCATTTCGCCTGCTTTGTTATAATTAAACATTTTCAATGCATTTAATACTTCGCCGCCTGTTGCATTTTGATAAAGATCTGAATTCTTAAAGAATTCTGTGGTTTGGTTTTGTGTGATAGCTGGTAACTCAACCGTGTCAACCACGACATACCTACCTCCAAAATCAATCTCTGGTATCGCAAGCCCATGATACTGCAAAATTCTGTCACGCAACTCAATATATTCACTTGAAGTTTTATCTATATTCGCCATGACTTAATAATAACATTCTTTAAAAAAATAGCCAAGAAATCTAATTGGCGTTGATGATTCATATATGGTATATAATTACATTATGAAAAAAGTAATTGTAGATATCCTTGGCGGTGACAACGCACCGCATGCGATGCTGGATGGTGTTGTGCTTGCGGCACGTAAAGACCCTGACATGCATTTTGTCCTGATAGGGGACGAGGTCATCATCAGGCCAAAAATTGACGAGGCGGGCATAGCACTGCGATGTGAAATCATCCACACAATGGAAAGCATCTCCAATAATGAACCACCGACGAATGTTAAATCAAAACCGAATTCGTCCATTGCGTTGGGTATGATGGCACTTCGGAAACGTGATGATGTTTCTGCGTTCGTATCGGCAGGCAGCACCGGTGCGGTTCTGGCAGGTGCTGTGTTAATGGTGGGACGCATTCCGGGGGTTTCTAGACCAGGCTTATGTCCGCTATTCCCGACCTTGGATCCAAATAAAAAGGTTTTGGTAATCGACATCGGTGCGAACATGGATTGCAGACCAGAACATCTTTTGCACTTTGCGATAATGGGTAATGAATACATGAAAAGTATCGGCGTGGAAAATCCGCGTGTTGCATTGGTAAACGTTGGTACAGAAGATAAAAAGGGCAACGAATTAACGTCCGCCACATTCCCATTGTTAAAGGATGCGGACATTAACTTTGTGGGCAATATGGAAGCCAAAGACGCGTTCAGTGGCAAATACGACGTTCTGGTGTGCGATGGGTTTGTGGGGAACGTATTGTTAAAGACCGCCGAGGGGGCAATGAAACTTGTTTCGCAACGTATCAAAGCCGAGATTAAAAGCGGATTTATATCCAGTCTTGGCGGTCTTTTAATAAAAAGTAAAATGAAAAAGATGAAGGCGGAATTAGGTGAAGACAGTGTCGGCGGAAGTGTCTTTATCGGCGCAAAGAAGCCAGTTGTCAAGGCACACGGAAGTTCAAATGCGGTTGCGTTTTCAAATGCAATTGCGTTGGCACACAATGCGGGGAAAGGTGACCTTAGTGAGAAGATAGAACAAGCCATTGCGAGGTGCACGCCGCCTGCAAACGAAGAATAAGAAAAATATTATAGAGAAGTACGATAATAGTTATCCGTAATAATATATCTTGAAGCGGTTCACAGAGTGTGATATAGTTTTTCATGGAAAAAAGAAATAAACTGGATATCTCTTTTTTAGAGCAAATGACTTTGATGGGGTTACAATCAACAGAGACTGGAGCGATATCTGAAATGGTTACCAGAGAGCAGTTGGCAACAAAAAGAGTCACGGCAAAATTGGAAGATGCAAGACGAAACTACAGTGACCCAACCAAAAAGGGTAATTTTGCGGCAATTGTCGGAAAGGTAAAAACCCTTGCCGAGGAAAATGAATATTTGAAACAGGGAACAGGATTTCTTAGGACGCCGGATGCAATTAACAGATACTGGGAAATTGTTACACAACAAAGCGACAAAGCAATACAAGAAAGAGCAGACTTTAACGAAGTGCAACAAGAAAAATTAGCATAACGTTTATCTTTGTGATTTACCAACCTTACGTATTCTTAATAGTAAAATAAAAAATATAACTATGGTAGCGCCCAGCAAAGCATACAGCCACCAACGGGTATTATTTGTTAAGTTAATAGTAACATTTAAATTCTCACTTGGGCTAGAATTTGTGAAAGATATTCCATCACCAATAGCGACTATTCTAATAGAAAGAGTTTCGTCGTCTCTTATAAGTTCCTGTATGTTTGATAAATTAAAAGATGTTGTTTTTGACATGAATTCTTGGTCGTTAATTATGATTATATAACCAACTGCATTTTCAACGGCTGACCACGTTAGGATATTATTGTCAATATTCAAATCTTCTGGCGTATCCAGTTGAGTTAGTGAAATCTCCTCGAAATGGGCAGTTACAATTGCATTGCTGGCACCTAAGGTAAATAATGTCACAGATTCATTTGGTGTTGCCAATGTTCCGCTGGTGGTGGTCCAGTGACTGAATTCCCAGCCAGAGTTTGTGGTAGCTGTCAGCGTACGCTGGGTTCCTTCTAATATACCTGTCAAGGTATTGTCTGGTGTTACCGTCCCGGCTTCTGTGTGGTTGACACCGGTTATGATGTTAAAGAAATCAAGTTCGCCTCCGACAACTTCAACGTGCAGATTATGACCGATTAGTGATAAATCCAACTGTACAGAAGTTGTTCCAAAGGCACCGCGTGTCCACATAGCAGAGTTATTGGTTAGTCTTCCATTATCCGCTGCCAAACTTTGTCCATTTATTTTAATGTCTATAACCGTACCTGGGTGTGTGATCGCCATATTTACGCTGGTCGTTGCCCAGTCTATTTCATCCCCGTTGGCTAATGTGGTTGTTACATCATTTATGTCTGTTGCTGTCATATTTACCGTGCCAAATGGGTTGGAAAAAGTTATTTCGGGATGGGGGGTGGCGTTACGGATAACAGGGACAAAAATCGGCCAATCCCTCATACTCCAATTAGTACCATATGTTCGCGTATGGGAATACGTCTGTAAAAATATATTTAAACCATCAGGATTCCAAAAAACAATCTGGGCTCCAATACTTACCACACTGGTGGGAATCATTAAGGTTCTTAACTGGTTACTGACAAATGCATTGGCACGTATATGGGTAACGCCATCGGGAATTCTGACGCTGGTTAAATTATTATTCATGAAAGACTCTTGTCCTATGTCCAGTAACCCTTCGTTCAATGTTAAACTGGTTAATTGATTACCGGTAAATGCACCAAGACCCAAGTGCGTCACACTGCCTGGAAGAACAAGACTGGTTAATTGATTGCCTGCAAATGCATAGGCATTTATATGTGTAACATTATCTGGTATTGTTATTCCAACAATTCCGACACCTTCAAAAGCACCTTGACCTCCTATTCCTCCATGTATTACTCGAACAGGTAAATCATTAATCACAGATGGTATTACAACGTGTAGCGGATTGGGTAATGCAAGTGCAGACGGTGTGAGTCCGGTAATTGTAACTTCGGTCGCGGTAGATGTCCATGTTAAATCATCCACGGTTGTGTAATGTATAGGCTGATTTCCATTCTGCGGGTCTGCAAAAACACCAAGGAAATGCAACGTCCCAAAAGTTAAGATGGAGACAAACAATAATACCCCAGCACTCAGTGCAAATTTTCTCATAGCAATCCTTCCTCTTTTGTTAACCAATTTAAAGATTACATCTAGTTTGCGCTTTTGTCACATGAATATAATCAAATTTTATTTGCCCTTATTCTTTTTGGGTGGTACAGTAAAATACTGTGTTTAAAAAGATAGAGTTATATGGTTTCAAAAGTTTTGCCGATAGACTGGAAGTAGATTTTTCCAGCGGGGTGACATGTATTGTTGGTCCTAATGGTTGCGGCAAATCTAACGTCAGTGACGCTATTCGATGGGTTCTGGGGGAACAATCTTCCAAAGCCCTTCGTGGTTCCAATATGCAGGATGTTATCTTCAAAGGAACTGATGCGCGTAAACCAATCTCGTACTGCCAAGTATCTTTGTTCTTTGATAACAAGGATAAAATTTTCCCCATAGATTACGAAGAGGTCGTTATATCCAGAAAACTCTACCGCAGTGGTGAGAGTGAATATTTATTAAATAAAAATACAGTTAGGCTAAAAGATATTACCGCGATGTTGCACGGTAGTGGTATTGACCGTGATGGTATGACATTGATAGGTCAGGGCCAGGTTGCCGAAATTATAAATTCAAAACCAGACGCGCGCCGAGATATATTCGAGGAAGCCGCTGGAGTCAGCCATGCCAAATCACGAAAGGTAGAGGCACTTAGAAAATTTGAACGTGTGGATAATGAACTTACACGTGTGCGAGACGTTATACACGAAATTGAACGAACACTTGGACCACTTAAGCGTCAGGCCGAGACTGCGGCACGTTATGTGGAATTACGCGATCGTTTAAAGACATTAGAGATAAATGTTTATATTTACAGTTATGATTCCAGTGCTACGACCAAAGAAAGATTATCCACAGAATTAAACGAAATATCATATCAAATTCAAGCCAGTCAAGATGAAATCGAAGAACACGCAAATGGTATCGCACGTGCGATGGAACAGTTATCATCCATAGATGCAAATGCCGAGGAGTTACGTGAACAGGTCCTAGCGCTTAGTCTAAGACTGGAACGTTACAGCGGCGACCAACGCCTTGCAATGGAAAAAGTACACAGAAAGCAAGAGGTTCAATCACAATTAGATGACCTTAAACACCGTATCCAGTTTGAAACTAATAACCTAGATACTGGGAAAAAATTGCTGGAATCCCTTAAAAAAGATTTAGTCGAAGCCGCGAAAAAATTAAACGAAATGCAGGGTGAGTATGCACGCAAAGTTCAAAATGCACGGACCCTTTTTGAATTGCAGGCAAAACGTGAGAAGGTTATTGCGCGGCGTGAAACGATTCAACAATTGATTGAAAGTGGCCAAGGATACAAATTCAGCGTCAAAAAAATAATAGAACAAAAAGATACAAACAATACAATCGCGCAAAACATAATTGGCGTGATTGCAAAGGAAATTAATGTCCCGACACACTTGGAAATGGCTATCGAGGTGGCGCTTGGTGCGGCGGCGCAGAACATCATCACAAAGGACGAAAACAACGCAAAGAATATGATAGAACTTCTGCGTCAAAAGGACTGGGGTCGTGCGACATTCTTACCTCTTGCTTCGGTTAAACCGCGCCTTTTTTCCGATGCCGAACGCATGGATTTAGAGTATAACTACGTCGTAGGTATAGCCAGTGAATTGATAACATACAACCCAAAAATATCCCCAGCAATCAGTTCATTGCTTGGGCGCGTTGTTGTGGTGGATAATATTGGAAATGGTATTGAACTTGCTAGAAATACACGCTATGCCTTTAAAATAGTTACCTTAGACGGAGATGTCATCGAAACACGTGGGGCAATAACAGGTGGAAGCCGTGGGAAAGTAAACACACTTTGGCATAACCAAAGTTTAGAAGAAATCGAAAGTGACTTGGTTGTGGTGAATAAGGAAATAGATGCAATCCAAAGCGATTCCAATGCACAAGAATCGCAAGAAGAATTAACAAAATACAAAATTCGTGTTGTATCGCTAGAGAATGAAATTGGTGCAATAGAGCGTTCTATGTCAGGTGGTAGTGAATCATTGGATTTGTTGAATAACTCGCTAAAAGAAAAGACGGCGCAGTTGGGTTACCTAAGCGGCGGTATTGAACAATCAGGTAACGAAGAACTGTATAATCAAAGCGTTGTAGCATTGGAAGAAGCCAAACAAGAATTAGTCAACTTTGACGCAAACAAGGATGAACTGCGTGTATATATATCGTCTGCGGAAGAGGGGCGAACCCAAGCCCAAGAAAAACTAACCGGTTTGCACGAGGCATATTACAAAACACAAAGCCAACTTGAACGTGTGGAAATAGAACTGGAACAAATGCAAGAACGTGTTTACGAGGAATATGGCATGACGTATTCATCATGTTATCCATTTCGTGTAGAAGGTTTTGATGTGGAAACATCCAAGCCAGAAATTGGCGAACTTCGTCGTGCGATATCACGTCTTGGCCCAGTGAACTTGGATGCTCTTGAACAAAGTAAAGAAGCCATGGAGCGTCACGACAGTTACGCGACCCAGGTCAGTGACCTTGAATCTGCTAAAGCCGACCTTATAAAGGTAATTGATGATTTATCCAACGAAATGGAAAATAAATTCAGAACAACGTTCGAGGAAATTAATAACAACTTTGGCGTGGTGTTCAAGGAATTGTTTGGCGGTGGACGCGCGCGTCTTGAACTAACGCCTATTATAATGTCAGAAGGTGCAAAACCAAAAATTGATTGGCTAAATTCTGGTATTGAAATCATCGCCGAACCACCAGGCAAAAAGTTACAAAGTTTGTCATTACTTAGCGGTGGTGAAAAAGCACTTACCGCGATTGCGATACTGTTCTCGATATTGAAATTAAAACCAATGCCATTCTGTCTATTGGATGAGATAGAGGCGGCCTTGGACGAAGCTAACGTTTCGCGTTTTGCAAACTACTTGGGTAAATTCAGTCAAAGCACACAATTCATTGTAATAACACACAGAAAGCCAACCATGGAACTTGCCGACCATCTTTATGGTGTCACTATGGAGGAAAAAGGGGTTAGCAAACTGGTCAGTGTAAAATTAGAGGAGTATGCATAATGGGATTGTTTTCAAAATTATTTGGAAAAAAAGATAAGAAAGACAAAATCGAAGAAATTGTCGACAAACACGAGATAGTTGTTGATGAAACGCCAATTGAAAAAGTCCAAGAAGAAACCCGAATAGCCAAGCCAAAGGTTAAAGAACCTATTGAACATGAACAAGAACTCGAGGTTGTTGCGGAGCCAGAAATTATCCAAGAAAAAGAGTTTGCAAAAGTAACAGAACCAAAACCTGTTCCTGTTGCAAAGGAAATCAAACCACAATCAAAGCCCAAAGAGGTCAAAGAAAAGAAAGATGGGTTTTTCAAAAAGATATTTGGTGGACTTAAAAGAACCGCCAGTGCGATTGGTTCGGGAATATCTTCGATATTTACGGGTGGACCGTTTGACGATGATTTCTATGACGATTTGATGGCGGTGCTGCTGCAAAGTGATATGGGTATGGAGGCGGTCGAAGATATCATTGACGACATCAAAATGGTTGTTAAAAAGAACGGAATAAAGACCGAAGTTGAATTGAAAAAAGTACTGGCCACCAGTATCACAAAAATCTTAACAGACGGTGAAGACGTTTCAATATCCGCTGACCAACCAATTGTCTTGATGATTGTTGGGGTGAACGGTGTGGGTAAAACAACATCAATTGGAAAACTTTCGGCACTGTTCAAATCAGCGGGAAAATCCGTGTTAATAGCCGCAGGAGATACTTTCAGAGCGGCCGCCAGCGAACAACTCAACGAATGGGCAAACCGCGCCAAAGTTCGTATAGTAAAGCATGCAGAGGGCGCAGACCCAGCTTCCGTCGTATTTGACGCGATTTCCAGTGCAAAGGCCAAGAAGGATGACATCCTGATAATAGACACAGCAGGGCGCTTGCATAACAAAGCGCATCTAATGGAGGAATTGAAAAAAATTGACCGTGTTGTGGAACGAAACTGGCCAGACGCGGTATATAAAAAACTGATTGTACTGGATGCAACTACGGGGCAAAATGCACTTACCCAAGTCGAGGTCTTTAACGACGCGGTTGATTTGGATGGTGTAATTTTGACCAAACTGGATGGAACTGCCAAGGGCGGTGTTGTGGTTGCGATTAAAAAGAAATTTGATCTTCCGGTTGCGTTCGTTGGGGTGGGTGAAAAGATTGATGACCTGTTACCATTTGATGCGGATGAATTTGCAAAGGCTATAATAGGTATAGAATAAATCGTATTGAGATATTAAAATAATTGACATGTTACATGTTTTTGTCTATAATCAAATCAGTCTAGAAATTGAAAGGTTGGTACCAGTTGGCATTTACAAGTTTATCCGAAAAATTAAAACATATCTTTTCTAAGCTTACCGGTAGCGGTAAACTTACAGAGGTTGAAATAAAAACAGCCATGCGTGAAGTGCGCCTCGCATTGTTAGAGGCAGATGTTAACTTTGCCGTGGTAAAAGACTTTGTTGCACGTGTTAGCGAAAAATGTATGGGATCGTCTGTTATGGAATCCCTAACCCCAGGTCAGCAGGTTATCAAAATCGTACACGAGGAACTGGCTGAATTACTTGGAAAAACCCATGAAAAATTAAAAACTAGTCCAAAGCCGCCCACCGTCTATATGATGGTTGGTTTGCAAGGTGCGGGTAAAACAACGTTCTGCGGAAAACTGGGAATGATGTTAAAGGGCCAGGGTAAACGTGTCCTGCTGGTGGCGGCCGACGTATACAGGCCAGCCGCGATTAAACAACTTCATGTGGTTGGAAAAAATGCGGGGGTCGAGGTCTTTGACGAGGGTCAAATTGATCCCGTCAAAATCGTAAAAAATGCACTAAAGCATGCCGAGAAGGCAAACATGGACACTATTATTGTGGACACCGCAGGAAGGTTACACATCAATGACGAGTTAATGAACGAACTGGTCTTTATCAAAAATGTTGTTAATCCAATGGAAATTTTGTTAACCGTGGACGCAATGACGGGTCAAGACGCGGTAAACGTTGCAAAAGAATTTAATGAACGTCTGGATATAACCGGTGTCATATTAACAAAGTTGGATGGTGACGCACGTGGTGGTGCGGCATTGTCCATTCGCCATGTCACGGGCAAGCCAATAAAATTCTCTGGTGTCGGTGAAAAATTGGGGGATATCGAGGTCTTTCATCCCGAACGTATTGCATCACGAATCCTTGGGATGGGCGATGTTCTGACGATTATTGAAAAGGCCCAAGCCGCGGTTTCCGAAAAGGAAATGAAAGTTCTGGAAGAACGCATGCGAAAAAACGCATTCACGTTGGAAGACTTTCTTGTGCAATTTGATAACGTAAAAAAGATGGGTAATATTGACGATATTATTGCTCAATTTGGTGGGGCACTTGGAAAGAATTCAAAGATGTTGGGTAAATTAGACGAAGGCCAAATGGTTCGCAACAAGGCGATTATCCAATCAATGACAGCAACAGAAAGACGTAACCCAGATATTTTAAAAGCAAGCCGCAAACAAAGAATCGCCAAAGGCAGCGGCACTACAATCCAAGAGGTCAATGCATTGCTTAAACAATTCGAGCAAAGTAAACTTATGATGAAACAATTCGGTGGCAAGATGAAAGGAAAGAAAGGATTGTTCTAAAACGTTATTAATCTACACACTGGGTAGCTTGATAAAAAATCTAAAAGAAGGAGGAGAAACGTGGCAACAAAGATCAGACTGACGCGACTTGGCGATAAGAAGAGTCCTTTTTATCGAATTGTTGTGGCGGACTCGCGCACGCCTCGTGATGGCGCTGCTATCGCGACACTTGGCACATTTGACCCGCTCGTTGAAAAAGACGGGATAAAGGTTGACAAGGACGCTGCGCTTGATTGGATCGCAAAGGGTGCATTACCAACCGACACTGCACGATCTGTGCTTGTGAAAGCTGGTGTGCTGGAACCTAAACCATACAAGGCAAAGGCAAATGCAAAACCTGCGACACCTAAGGCAAAGAAAAAAGAAAAGAAAGGGTAACACCCTCCTTCAAAACCCCAGTTGAAGCCAGAAATAAAATTTAAAAATTAAAAAGGAAAAAATTAAAATGATTAACGTAATTGAACACATCATCAAAGCACTTGTAGAGGACGAGAAAGCAGTAAAATTCACAGTAACCGAAGAGGGAGAAAACAACGTAACAGTAACAGTTAACGTAGGCGAAGGCGACATGGGTCGTGTAATTGGAAAGCAAGGTGCAACCGTAACCGCAATCCGCACAATCCTTAAAAACGCAAACTCAAAAGACGGAAAGCGTTACTTTATCCAAATCGGCGACAAGCGCGAAGGAACACCACGTTCATACTAAGTCTAAGTGCAATAAAATTATAAAAAACGCGGAAAGTATTTCGCGTTTTTTTTGCGTTAGGTATTTACATTTAAAGCATTATGGTATATTTTATATCCATGAAACTTACAAAAATTGGATCTTTTGGGTGTTACAAAAAACCCACATACGAGCACAGCGTTGGTGGTGAAAAATACACAACAGAAATAACAGAGTTTGGTAATGTTTTCACATCTCTTCTAAGTCATTTTATGGGGGATGATGCGGACTACTTTACACATGTAAAAGATCAGGAAGGTAAGGGAATACATAGAGAATTTTATTTCACAAAAATCGGTGCAAAGCATGGTGCAAAAAAAGCAATAGAAAAGCATGCATGGGAAAAGGTACTTAAAGAGGGTATCTTGCCAAAAGAAAAAGTCGAATAATTAATACCATACAATATCATAACAAACAAAAGTGCGAAGAATATTCGCGCTTTTTCTTTTGTTGTTTTGCGTAAGATATGATATACAAAAGTGGAGGTATTAATGAGAAGAGGAATGGGTGGTTCACGAGGTGGAATGGGTATGCGTCCGCGCGCAGGTGCACCGGCAAGACGCGCGCCCGCACCAAGGCGCCGTGGCGGAATGGGAACAGGTCTGGCGGTCGGGATGGCAGCCGGCATGATGATGGGCGGGGGTCGCAGAAGACGCAGGGGTATGGGCATGCACGGTGGTCGTCATGGCAGATCACCATCACGTGGTGCCGCAATGATTAACATGGTTATGGGTTTATTGTTCCTTGGCTTGGGAATATTTTTGTTGGTGCTTGGACTGGGTGCGGAAGAGGGCATGGCTCTAATTATATTTGGAAGTATTTCGGCGGTCATAGGACTCATAATGATGCTTGCGGGGCTTGCTACTATGCGTGCAATTAATCGTGGTGCAGGAAACATGCCACCACCGCATCAAGACAACATAGGCGGGTTTGACCAAGGCGGCGGGGGATTTACAAATTAAATTTAAAGAGGCAACTGCCTCTTTTTATGACCTATTCAATGCGAGTTTGCTCGCATTTTTTATTATTTTTTTGGCTCCAAAAAAGAACAAATAATTATTTAAAAAAATTTGAAAGAACTGTTGTACTTATATATATTATTCTATAAAGCGTTTGTGGGGGTTTGGGGGGAATAAGAAACCATCTACGATGGTTTCTTGGACATTAATGAATGATATATCTGTGCGCGTTGCGCACGGGTCATCGCGAACCCACTCTTTCCACAAAAATATATTTAATCTTTAATGCGATGGGGTGTCAAGAGGGGCCTCGCTAGCCCCTCTTGGGGTTTTTTCGTTCTTTTTTGAACCCAAAAAAGAACAAGTAAATATTTCTCCTTAATGTCCAAAAATGCTGCTAAGATATCATTTCAATGCGAGCTTGCTCGCATTTTTTAATTAGTTAATCCATTTGTAAAACTGTGAAAGAAAAGGCTCAGTCTAAGATCTGTTGTTTGCTCGAAACCACGTACAACGCAATCTGGTGTTAAAATCCCAAACTTGTGTTCCTGTGCCAGGTGTCTTAATGACGCTCGCATTGCATTGTGTCCGATAACCTTTTCCAAGTCCACGAACAACAACATCCCACGGACATATGTCATAAAGACATACTCGTACTGGTTGGAAAATGCGTGCAATTCACGGTTCATATTGGTGTTCAATGTGCCGCCCACACCATGTACCAATCGTGCAAATGTTGCAAAGTTATTACGGAATGTGTTTATGTAATCCGTACGATTAATACCAAAGTCGGGGTTTTCATCATAAAACAAAAGCGTTGAAAACTCGGCAAGTCCTTCGTCTATCCATGCGGTTCGAACCTGGTCATTACCGATTATTCCATACCACCATTGATGCGCGATTTCGTGAATAATGACACGGTCTATTTCTTCGCGTTCGGTTATTTGGGTGCTTATAAAAACTATTTCCCCGAACTCCATACCACCATGCAGAAAGTCTGTTTGCACGACACTGAGTTGCTTGTACGGATAACGAACAAACAGTCTGGAAAACGTCCTAAGCGAGCGTATGCTGGTTTCCAGGCTTCTCAGAGGGTCTACATCGTCCAGGAAATAGTAATTAACCGCAACACGATCCACAATTCGTGTCAGTGTTTCAAAGTGCGGAGACAACGACGCAGCCCAATCGCGAATAGCGTAACTGCGTACAGTTGTTGTGCGTGTTGTGTCCGTGGTTTGTTCGCGGATTACCACACCGCTGGACGCCATTATGTATTTGCTTGGCTTGGTTAGTGTAACGTTAAAATTATGCAATGCGTTAAAAAATGGATCCCCATTATAACTGTATGTATTGGTCATCCATGTCCCCTCATCAAATATTACGGGCACGGGGTAAAAGTTTCCCAAATTAACCACACGGTCTGTGTATCCAAGGCGATGTGCAATATTCGCTAGTTGAACAACATAATCGATTTCAATGCGCGTGGTTTGATTTGGCAACAATGGCTGCGGCAACATTACCGCCAACACGTTTGCGTCATCCCCAATTATGTTGGGAATGCTTTGTGCACCACTGACCGCCACACGTGTTACGTTGATGTGTCCGAAACTGCGACCGTCGGGGAAGGCGGTTGCAATCTCGCCATCGGACACTGGCGGAAACAGTGCACCCTCGCGAAAGGCGTTTGCAAAAATATGGAACTTGATGGTGTTCTTTTCATGTGTGGAGCGGTTACGGTATTCCACCACTTGATTCGCGGTTAATGTTCGTGACTCGCGGTCATATGTTGCAACTATGGTTATGGTGTCGCTGTTCCGTGCTGCAATCCGCAGTGGGTCATCATATTGCAATAACAAAACAACAGATACGGTTAAGATAACGCAAACCATCCCAAGTGCAATCGCCGACAAAATTCTTTTTTTCTTTGACATAATTATTGTTATGAATTAGTGTTGTGCGGGTATTACATTTCCCGTCTAATTTAAACAAAATATGTCAAAATCCGAAAAAGGCTTTCGTGAAAAAATATTTGTATGAAAAAGATTGCTTTTGTTATATTACCGCTGTTTATTTTGGTGGCAAGTATCCTTAGTGCTTGCGGCCGTGCACAAGATTACCACATGCGGTTTGATATCGACAAAAATAACTATTGGGAGTTTCTTAATATAACCATCGTCCATGTAAATCCAATCGTAGGTACACGGTTGCAATTTTTTCCAGAGACGACCAATACCAACTTTCAAAGCGTAGTTGTAACATACACAATATTTACCAGCAACAGCGCAATCCATCCAGACACACGTCTTGTCTTATTGACATCTGATGGACGGGGGCAGACGTATGCATGTCACCAGGCATTACCACGGATTGTTTCAATTCGCGGGGTGATACAGTTCACATGACAAAACCAGACAAAAGTGTCTATAATAGAATATGAAAGAAATTTACTTTGATAACGCCGCAACAACGCGAATACGACCCGAGGTTTTGTCGGCAATGAACGATGCCGAAGGCGGGTTGTTTTATAATTCATCCGCTATGTATGCGGGTTCTGTTAAATCACGCAAAGCCATTGAACAGGCAGGTGATATTGTTTTGTCACGTCTTACAAAACGAAAGACTGGCAATGTAATATTCACAAGTGGTGCTACCGAAGGCAACAACATTGTAATCTTTGGAAAGATGACCAACCCACGCCAACATATGGTGGTTCTGGCGGGCGAGCATAGTTCAACATACGCACCCAGTGTCTATTTAAAAAACAACGGTTACGAGGTCGACTATATACCACTGAAAAAAAATGGTGTTGCTGATTTAGACACATTGACACGGTTGATTCGTCCAAACACCGCACTGATCGTATTCGGATACGTCAACAGCGACACAGGTGTAATCCAACCCACAGCCGACATCGTAAAAATTGTGAAATCCATAAATCCAAAAGCACATGTGCATTGTGATGTGGTGCAGGGATTTTGTAAATTTGACTTTGATGTGATGGATCTTGGTCTGGATTCGGTGGTCGTCAGTGCCCACAAAATATACGGCCCCAAAGGTGTGGGTGCACTGTGGCTAAAAAAGGGTACAACACTAAAACCAATTATGTACGGTGGCTCACAACAAGAATATCGCCCAGGTACCGAGAATAATTCAGATATCATAGGCCTTGCCCAGGCAATAAAACATTTTGATACACAATCGTCATATATGCATGTGAAAAAACTACAAGACCGATTACTGTCTGGTTTACCGCGTGGATGTTCAATTAATGGTGATGCATCTAATCCGTATATTACAAACATCATGTTGCCTAATGTATTCGGTCACACCGTTATGAATGCGTTGTCTTCGCGTGGCATCTATGTTGGTCTGGGTTCGGCATGTTCGTCAAAAGCGGCGAAAAACCGAACTTTGATCGCAATGGGTATTCCCGAAAATAAAACAAAAAATGTAATACGTGTCAGCTTCGGCATATATAATACACTGGACGAGGTCGATATTTTCCTAGACGAATTGGAAAATATTCTTAAATCGTATTAAACGACAAAAAAATAAATTGACACAAATATTAAAAAATGATTATATATTCACATATCAACTAGCTAATAATATAGCTAAATTTAAAGGAGGTATAATGAAAAAACTTTACAAGATTAGTTTGGCTGTGATGTTACTCGTCCTGGTACCTGTGGTTCTTGCAGGTTGTGGCGGGGTATCACGCAGCGGTAATTGGAGGACGTTCCAACTGGATACGCCTGCACCAACGGTTTCAGGTGTGTTAACAGCAACAGCCGGAACACAAACGATCCAAACTGTGCAACGTTTTCAATTCGCAGACCACAGTAACAGATTCGGACACACAAGGCAGACAAATGTAATAGGTGTCGAGAGAATTACAAGAACAGTTATTACAAGAACTACAACAGAAGGAACTACAACAGACGCAACAGAAACTACAGTCACATACGTGCTAGTCTCTATCGCAGTTCACACAGACAAAATTGTTACCACAGCAGCCCCAACAACTGTTACCATTGTAAATGGCACAACAGAGGCTGGCGAAAACAGATACCATGCCGTACCTAGTTGGTCTGTATCATACTTGGTAAACACACCAACAACAACACATCCACAAGCAGAACAGGTTGCAACACGCTTCGTATCATCATTTGGAAGACCAGCTGCTGGAACTACAATTGCTGCAAACCGTGAACTTCAAATTGACCAGAATCTTGTAATAAACTTTACCGTACGTGACGTACAAGGTGAAGAACAAGAACTTTCATTCACATTCGCACTAAACCGCGCGAACTTTAGTTAATTTAAAATTTAAAGGAGAAACATTAATGGACAGAAAATTAATTCTAAACGTATTGTTCGCGGTGGCTTTGTTCTTTGCGATTCAAGCCCTTGTTAACAATACGGTAACGCAAATTTGGAACCTTGATCCAAGAAATTTCAGAACGGGTACACCATGGTACCGTCACATGATTCAAGTATTCTACTGGCTAAGTATTCTTGCCTTTGCTGCTACAGTTATTATTAATGCAATTATCGCGTTCTGCAACAAAGCAGAAAAGAGCCGTAAATTGCTGTGGATAATTTCATTGGCAAGTATGGCATTCGTATTGTTGCTCGTCTTGGTTGCTCGTTTCACAATCCCAGTATCTGGCGTAGAAGTGAACCCTGCACCATTCCTAGACGGCGGTCTGTACACAGCATTCCGTGGCGTGGCATTTGCATTCCTTATCCCAGGTTTAATCATGACATTCATCGCAGGATGCATGATGGGCTGCTGCAAAAAGGGTGAAGGCGAGAAGCAGGCAAAAGAACCAAAACAAGTAAAAGAAAATAACTAATCTCGTGAAAGTACAAAATAAAAAGGAAGCCGTAATGCGCTTCCTTTTTTAAATATGGTTATGGTATAATTAAAATTATGGAACAAGAAGGAAAAGTAGGGCCAGTCACCAGATGTGGATTAGTTAGTGGCGGGAAAATTATTTATGGCAAGCAAGAAGGTGTAAATGTAAGGGAAAGTGAGAAAAAGATTGGACGGCTTAGAAAAGAAATAAAAGACGCCACGAAGGCGCGTAAAGATTTCATTTCATACGGCGAAGGAAATCAAGTATTAAAGATTGATGAAACAATCAATGCATTGCAAAGGGAAATTGTGCGTATTCAAGAAACTATTGAATCTAGCCGTGAAAAGGCTGATTAAACAAATTTCTCTTGACAGTTGGGTTAATAAGTATTATTCTAAATTCAATCCATAAGTGGGCAGGGCATGCCCATTTTTTTAGCCCAAATGAAAGGAGGTATCATGAACAAAGCCCAAAAGGTACGAGAGTTATGTCAGCAAACTGTGGAAAACATGGGTTATGAATTGTATGATGTAACATACAAGAAAGAATCGGATGGGATGAATCTGACACTGCTGATTGATTGTCCGAATGGAATTGTTATTGACGACTGCGAACGTGTCAGTCTTGCAATCGAACCAATTATCGATGATGCAAATGTAATCGAGGATGGGTATAACCTTAATGTGGCTTCTATTGGTTTGGATCATCCGGTAAAGGACGAACGTGATTTTATACGCAATCGTGACAAAGAAATCGAAATTACGCTGTACGCCCAAATCGGTGAAGGCAAAAATAAACGTAAACATCTTGTCGGGAAATTGGTATCTTGGACAGAGAATGACGTAACAATTATCGAGGATGATAAAACATTGACATTGGAAAGAAAATCAATCGCCAGCATCATCCCACACATAAAGTTTTAACAAAAATTAAAGGAGATATAAAATTATGGTAAGCAAAGAGTTTTTCAGCGCATTCCGACAAATAGCGGACGAGCGCAATATGACCGAGGAAGAGGTTCTTAACGATTTCCAAGAGTCTTTTGTACCTGCATTGAAAAAAATGTACGGCGAGGGCAGTAACGTTCGTGTGGAACTAAATCCCGAGAAAAACAGAATCCGTGTGTTCGCATATAAAACTGTAGTAGAAGAAGTCGAGGACTGGGATCGTGAAATTAGTTTGGAAGAAGCCCAAGAAATTAAAAAGAGCCACAAAGTAGGTGACTTCGTAGAAACAGAATTAAACTTGAAAGAATTTGGTCGTGTTGCTGCAATAACAATGAAACAAGTTATGGCACAAAAAACACGCGAGCGTACGCGTCAACTTGCTCTTGATGAAATCAATGCACGTGCGGATCAAATCGTTACCGCAAAAATTACAAAGATTGATCGCGATACGTATCACTTGGAGATTCCAGGTTCAAGTTTAGAGGGTATCTTGAATGTTCGTGGGCAAATACCAGGTCAGAATTATAAAGAAGGTGATTTCCTTAAAGTTTACATCAATCCGGTATATGATGACCGTCGTGGTGAGATTTACGTGACACGAAGCACGCCGCAATTTGTTCGTGCGCTGTTCGACCTGGAAATTCCAGAAATCGGTCGCGGCGAGGTTGTGGTGAAAGCAATCGCACGTGAGGCGGGTTACAGAACAAAAATCTGTGTTCACAGTGAAATTGAAAACATCGACCCAATCGGTGCATGTGTTGGGAACAAAGGTTCACGTATTCAAACCATTATGCAAGAAATTGGGCCAGAGAAAGTGGATCTAATATCATGGAGTGCGGATCCACTTGAATTCATTGCTGCTGCATTGTCACCGTCACCAGTTCTGCGTGTAGAGGCAAAAGAAGGCGAGCAACGTGCACGCGTAATTGTGCCAAACGATAAACTAAGCCTTGCAATAGGGCGCAGTGGTCTTAACGTACGTCTTGCGGCAAAATTGACTGGGTGGAAGATAGACGTGTTGTCCGAGGAAAAAGCAGCAGAACAAGACGCAATGAACACCGAGGACTTTGTACTTGGAAGTTAAGATGGAAAAAGAACGAATTTGTTGTGTGTGTAGACTAAAAGCACCCGCAAGTGAAAGAATTCGCATAGCACGTGAAAAAAAGCCAGACGGCGGATATAAATATTTCGTGGATAGGGTTGGTAATGCAAATGGGCGCGGATGTTATTTGTGCTCGTCTTGTATTGATACTGCAATAAAGAAAAAAGCAATTAACCGAAGTTTCAAGGCACAGGTATGTCAGGAGATTTATGACGAATTAATAAACATCCAAAAGTCATTGCAATAAACGTATGTTTCATATATAATAATGTTTATGCAACAAAATTCGGCCAAACAGGCAAGTGGAAAACTTGACAATATTAAAACCATTACGGAACATCTTCCGCACGTTTCTGAATTGCTTTCGCAATGTCGTGAATCCAGAAGCAAATTGGAATCCTTGCTTTCCCATCTTAAAGGTGCGTCCGCACAGATAACATCTTCGCGTGAAGAGGCTAAGCGTCGTGCAGAAAAAGAGGCCCAGTTTGCCGATCTGATTAAACAGCGTGAGGAAGAGCGTCGTATTGCCGAAGAAAAGGTAGACCGAAAAGCCGAAGAATTAAAAGCCAAGAAAGAAGAAAAAGCAGCGGCAATTAAAAAAGAGCCAGCCAAACCGCAACCACAGCAAACTCCTGTTTCACAGCCACAGCCACAAGTACAAGAATCAAGACCGCAAACGCGCGAGTTTACACCAAACCGACAATTCCAACCAAGAACCGACTTTCAACCACGTCCTGCACAAAACCGAACATGGACACCACAACAATCCAGTGGTGCATATGGTCGTGGCTTGGCGCGCGAAGGCGGACAAATGCGTCCAGGAGGCGCACCGTTTCAAAGGCCAGGGGGCGCGCCATTCGGACAGAGACCGGGCGGACCTGGGCAAAGACCATTTACACCACGTCCAAGTGGTGCGGGAGGTGCCGCGGGTGCAGCCAAACCACCTACCGAGCGCTTTGTTCCAAAGACAGACACACATGCTACCAAGAGCAAGAAAACAAAATTCGACGGTGAGAAAAGTTCAGGTATGGACAGACGCAGTCTTCTTCGCCGTGGTATAATCGAAGAGCAAGACATAGAAGAAAGAATGTTGACAAGATTGTTTCGTACAAAAAAATCCAAGGAGAACAGCGACAAGGCATCGACGAAACAAGACAGCAATATTATAAAAATTACAACTAACACAATCACCGTGAAAAGTTTATCCGAAAAAATTGGTAAAACTGCGACCGAGATTATAAAGCAACTTATGGTGCTTGGCGAAATGTGTACAATAAACAGCAGCATCGATTTCTCGACAGCTGAACTGGTTTCTGCCGAGTTCGGTTTCCAACTTGAACTGCATGCGGATAAAACATACGAAGAGCAAATGAGTGACCGCCACAAAGGTGCTGAAGACGAAAAAGAATTGGTGGCTCGTCCGCCTGTTATTACCGTTATGGGTCACGTTGATCACGGTAAGACAACATTGCTTGATAACCTAAGAAAAGCCCGTGTGGCTGCGTCCGAGTGCGGTGGTATTACACAGCACATCGGTGCATACCAGGTTAGTTTAAAAGGCAAAAAAATTACGTTCATAGACACACCGGGTCACGCGGCATTTGACAAGATGCGTGCACGTGGTGCAAAGATAACCGACATCGCAATCTTGATTGTTGCGGGGGACGATGGTGTTATGCCACAAACGGTCGAGGCAATCAAACATATCCAAGGGCAAAACCTGCCAATGATTGTTGCGGTTAACAAAATGGACAAGAAAGAGTTCGATATTGAACGTGTGAAAACACAATTATCTGAACATAACGTTGTGCCGGAAGAATGGGGTGGTAATGCAATTATCGTGCCAGTCAGTGCTCAGGCGGGAACCAACCTTGATAAACTTCTTGAAATGATTCTTCTTGTTGCCGATATGAACGGATATAAGGCAAATCCAAACAAAGAAGCCAGCGGTTCAATCTTGGAGGCCAAGTTGGATAAAACTCGTGGGCCTGTTGTTACTGTGCTTGTTCAATCTGGAACACTTAAGGTCGGGGATACATTGCTTGCGGGAACCACATATGGTAAGGTTCGTGCAATGACAGACGAGGCCGGGAAAGAGGTTCGCAAGGCCCGCCCATCTACACCAGTACAAGTTCTAGGTTTCAGTGACGTTCCAAAAGCGGGAGACGCTGCGTATGTGGTGGATGAAAAACTAACCAAGCAGGTTGTTGCTGAGCGTCGTGATAAAGAAAAAGTTAAAAAGACAAAATGCTTCAGCACTACCGAAGCCGACAATGCATTTGATGCAATGACCGAGGCCGAAAAGACTCCGCTTAACCTTATTATAAAGGGTGATGTTGCGGGTTCTCTAGAGGCTATTATTCAAACAATTAACACAATTACAAGTGATGAAGTTGCCATCCATGTTGTATCTAGTGGGGTGGGTGCGGTAAACGATAACGACGTGTCTCTTGCTGATGTGACTGGTGCGCGTCTAATTGCGTTCAGTACAAAGACAACACAAACCGCAAAACAAATTGCGAAAAAACAAAAGGTTCAAATTCACGAGTTCGATGTTATATATCAAATCTTTGACTTTGTAACCAACGAGATGGTTAAATTGTTCAAGCCAAAATACGTGGATAAATACCATGGTCGTGCCGAAGTGTTACAGGTATTCCGCTCGTCCGCGGTTGGACTTATCTCTGGTTGCCGTGTGACGGATGGAAAGATTCTGCGTAATACGCGAATTCGACTTGTTCGTGGCGGTGAACAAATCGGCGAGTATAAACTTGAATCATTGAAAATTAAATCCAACGATACGAAAGAGGTTGCTATTAACCATGAATGTGGTATAAAGTTAGAAGGCAATGTACTTACCCAGGTCGGTGATATATTGGAATGCTATGGTCAAGAACAACTTCCGATTATGTATAACGGAAGAAAATACGAATTCTAAATTTTAGGGGGTAAATTTTATGAATGTAAAAATCCAAAGAACAAACAGTGACATCTTGCGCATACTAAGTGTGGCTATTCGCGATAAGGTACGTGCGGATTTGGGTAATGTAACTATACTTAGCGTAGATACCAGTGCGGATTACGCTTTTGCGCGGGTATTCGTAGAAATCCAAGGAGACGAAACCGAAAGACAACGTGCACTTGCAGAACTAGAACGTGCCGGCGGATTTCTTAGAACAGAAATTGCATCAAGGGTAAAGTTAAGACAAACACCACAGTTAAGGTTTTCATTGGATCGCGGTCGTGATAATGCTAATCGTGTGGAAGAATTATTGAATCAAATAAATTCAGGAAACAAGGAATAAAAACTAATAGGATGTGTCGTGGACAAAACGAATTTTAGAAACCTGCATGCGATGATTATCAAGGCAGAATCAATTGCAATATCAATGCATGTTCGTCCCGATGGTGACTGTATTGGTACGGCAGAAGCCCTTCGTTTGGCTCTTGTCGACATGGGTAAAAAGGTGGATGTCTTTACGGACGGCCAAATTCCGTCTCATTTTTCGTATCTAGATGGAATAAAAAAATTCAGACAATGCAAGGTCGATGAATGGTGTAGTTCATGTGCAGCGGGTTCAAAAAAGTCAAAGGCAAAATATCTATATGATCTGATGATAATAATTGATACAGGTGACGAGCACCGGGTGGGTGCGTGTCAGGAACTTAAATTCAGATGCAGGCGTGTTGTTGTGTTTGACCATCACCTTAACCCGACCATCGATGCAGATCTAATTGTGTCTAACCCAACGCGTGCAAGCGTGGGCGAGATGATGTTTGAATACTTTCGCAAACATAAAATTAATATCACCAAACCAATGGCAGAGGCGTTGTATACCGCCGTTTCCAGTGACACAGGCTGCTTTTTATTTCCAAACACAACTGCATACACACACGAGGTCGCTAGTGAATTACTTAATATCGGTATAGACGTCGCAAATATCAACTATTCAAACTTTCGTGTTTATGATCCAAAGACTCTAAAAGGACTTATGGAGGTTTTGCGTCGCATTCAATTTATTAATAAAGGAAAAATTGCGATAACATACCTTGATCGAAAATTGGTTAAAAAATATGACTTTAACCATGATGAAAGGCACAGATTTCAACGCTACGCATCAGATGCCAGTGGAGTAATGGTAAGCATTTTTTTAACAGAACAAACAAGAGACTCCTTCAACGTCAGTCTTCGAAGCCACGGTGATGTTAATGTCGCAAGCGTGGCTGCGGATCTTGGTGGTGGTGGGCACAAAAACGCAAGCGGTCTGACAATGGAAGGCAAGTATAAAGATGTCATAAAGAAAATCGTGGAACGCGTAGAAAAGGAACTTAAGTTGACAAAAAGTCAATGAGGACATATAGATGGATGGTATATTAATTATAAATAAACCAAAAGGAATCACAAGTTTTTTATACATGAAAAAGGTGCAACGAAAACTTGGGATTAAAAAAGTTGGACATTTGGGAACATTAGACCCGAATGCCTGCGGGGTGCTTGTCCTTTTGTGTGGGCGGGCGACTAAACTGAATGAAAAACTTAGTGGACAGACCAAGACTTACCAGACCCTTTTACCATTCGGTGTCACCACAGACACAATTGATTCGGAAGGACAAATCATCGCAACAAGTGAAGTCATTCCAACCAAAAAACAAATAGAAAAAATATTGCCAGAAATGGTGGGGGACATTGAAATAGAAGTGCCGAAATTTTCTGCAGTCCATATCAATGGACGTAGAGCATACGACTTGGCAAGGAAAGGAATTGATTTCACTCCACCTAGGAAAGTGGTAAAAATCGAGCGTTTTGAACTGTTAGAGCAACGTTCAGAGAATGAATTCTTTTTTGAGATTGAATGTCAAACGGGTACATACATTCGGTCGCTTGCACAATTGATTGCCGAGAAACTTGGCACGGTTGCATATTGTGCCGAAATAATTCGGACGAGAGTTGGAGATTCTAGAATAGAAGATGCCAAGGGCTTGGAAGACGTTACAATAGAGGATATGGTTGGGATATGAGTACAAATATTACAAGTGTTTTTGAGGAATTAAAGAAGCATAAGAACATCGGCAATAAGATCAAACTAAGTGAGAACAAGCAATCATTAGAGATAGAGTTCCATGAATTTTTGCATGTAACTATATTTGATGAAGGTCAGGAATACACCATAAATACAAAGGAAACGCATTGGCATCTTGATACCGATGACGAAGTGATAAAGAATCTGACTGAAATAGCAGATGGCGATATTGTGTTTATTAAAAACATGGGCTTCTTTTCACAGGGAATAAAAGTTATAACGAGAGATGAAATGGAAACAATATTTGGTAAGTGGTCATTCGGAAGAAAGAATCAGCGAATTTATACTGGCAACATGATTTTCAAGCGAGAGAAAGAAGAGCATTTTGAGTGGAAACTTATATCAACAAACCCTTTGGTAGAATCAGAAACATATTTAATTCCACGAAATGAATTAACAAGTACTGTCAGTTATGAATTTCAAAAAGGCAAATACAAAATTGTGATGAATAGTAAAAGTAGGCTTGCTGATTCATTGTTTCTTTATGAAGATGACCTTGAAGAACTTATGCCATTTGCATATTTTATCGAGGATTTTGATCCGTATGGAGTTACATATTTGGATGAAAAAAGCGGTGGCAAATTCGTGAAATATTTGCGCGAGTTTGCTAAATTGCTGGAAACTGGGAATAGTGTAATTCAAATAGTCGAAGAATTAGATTTTTATGATTCATCGAAAGATTGGCCGATGGATGAGGAAGCAAAACAGAATATGTTAAAGGGTAAAGGGTTCTTCAAGTATGGTAACTGGACAGAAGAAAAAATCTCGCAAATGCTGATTGATAGTAAAAGATATCACGAAGAGAATTTAAAATCACTTGACCCAGTTAAGTTGCAAAAAACTGCAATTGTGTTAGCCGACTGGATAGAAGAACAGTTAAAAACTGGTGTGGTTTCTATACTAGGAATTTAACTTGCTGTGTCGTACGGGACTTCTCAAGTTATTAATAAACAGTTTTTATAAGATGTCGACATCGTTATCATACTTGTTGTTACCTCGAACAATACTCGATATAGCAAATATAACCATAAACAACCCAAGTCCGCCAATGATAAACCCAAATATCTTAGCCCCAACTGAATAATTATAAAACCCAAAAAAGATTGTGATACCACCAAAAAGCATATTCAAAAGCCCGACAATCAACTGTATCGTCGCGCCAAATCGCGTTTGACCATTGCCAAAAATAAATACCCCGCCGATTGGAATAAACATGACTTTAATATGTGCAAGTTTCTGGTAACTATGTGTTATAATAAATTTTATGAACATAAGATTTGGACCAAGTGGCAACGATAAACTATTCTACGAAAGCGGTTACAAAAGCACAACCCAAGCCCCAAAATGGCTGCGCGAGGTTGTGGGTCTAGATGCGTTGGAGATAAGTTTTGGTCGCGGCATCCGTATGTCGGTGGATACCGCAGCCAAAATCGGTGATGAGGCCAAGAAATATGATATAGAAATTTCTGTGCACGCACCATATTATATAAACTTGGTCAATAGTGAGAATTTCGATAAAAATTATAGATGGATTGAACAAAGTTTGATTTTGGCAAAAGCAATGGGCGGTAAACGCGTTATTGTTCATCCGGCGTCGCAAGGGGATTACGAAAGGAAAGAGGCACTTAGGATAACTGCGGATAATCTTGCACGGGTTATAAATAAATTGGATGAAAATGGATATAATGATTTTCTATTGTGCATCGAAACGATGGGAAGATATTCTAATATAGGAAATGTTCAAGAGATTTGTGACCTTTGCAAAATCGATTCGCGCATTGTTCCCACATTGGATTTCGGGCATATTAATTGCCTGTTGCAAGGCGAACTTTCGCGCAATCCAGAAAAGTTTTTTGAAATAATGGATTTTGTCGAGTTGCAAATTGGTAAAGAAAAAATGAAAAACATACATATTCATTTCAGTGCAATTGTGTACAGCGATAAAGGCGAGCGCCATCATACGATTTTATCTGACACACAATGGACAATCCCTTTTGAACCCCTTGGAAAGATTTTAAAAGATAAAAAATTGACTAATGCAATTGTAATTTGTGAAAGCGAATATATAATGGCGCAGGACGCGAAAACCCTTAAAAACATATTTGAAAGTCAAATTTGATACCAGATATGGTATATTTCTATAATGTCGACCCCCTAATTTCGTTTGCAAGTTTTTTACATTTATGTTTATAATAGATGATATAGATTTGTATAATGGAGTGAATTAGGTTTTTTACCAAAGAAACACCAAGGAGGAATTCATGGATAGACGTACAAAAAAGCGTGTCGTGGCGGGCGGTCTTGTCGCTGTTTTGCTGTTATTGGGGATTGCCATGTTCGCGATGTTCGGACAAACGTTCACGGTTTATTTTGACCCTGGTACAGGCGGTGTTTTACAATACGAAGGCAGACGAATGGAATCTATCGAGGTCAGTCCACGTAACCCGCGTCGAATTGCTGGATATGTACCGGTGCATCAGGACGGAAAAATATTCGAGGGGTGGCGTTTGTCCGCAACCGCAACAACGAATATTTATGACACCGCGAATATAAACGAATCTCGCACCCTTGTTGCATATTGGCGGAATGCAGAATTCGCAGCAAGATTGCACGTCAATGGTGTTCATGTGCGGACTGTTCCATTCTTTTCTGGGGATGCGTTCGCAACCCTTAACACACAAACAAATGATTGGATAATACCAAATACTGATTACTTCACATTTCATGGGTGGAGTTTTTATGATTCTCGCGGTAATGAGATGGAATTGCGCCGTATCCCAACGGGACAACCAAACGCAGGCGAGTGGAACATTCGTCAGGTTGGCACAATAAACCCACCGCAATTAATTAACGACGACAACCCATTCCGTCCGCAAACCTTTGGTAATATTTTTCACGCGATTTTAACCTATAATCCTGTTGGTTTACATTTTCACACCAGTCCAAATTTGGCGACCCGAATCACTATGGACATAGATGGTCAGTTTGGCGATACAGCATTCGTCGCGGCACCTGGATTTACCAATCAAAGTCAAATAGACAACTTTGTGGGCTGGAGACTCGCACGCCACACAGAGTTAGAGGGCTTTTCGCCAAATGGTGGTCACTTGCCAATACCTGCAAGACATTTGCACCAATTTGATACATTGACAAATTCCTTTACAACCATTGAAAGATTTAACAATGCACCCGCAAACACTCTTGCGCAAGATGCTCAAATCCAAATGGCACGTCTTAACGAAATTTTCAATAGAACATACAAACCAGGCGAAGCCTTTGAAATAGACCCATTGTTGTTCTATATCTCAACACGTGGATTTTCGATTAACCACACACTGGGTATTCATTTCTTGCCTGTATTCGGAAGTGATCTTGTACCCGACGCCGGAAACAACGACCAGTTATTTTTCCTTCGTGATGACAGGATCCCAGGGATGGAGAGATTAGTTCAAGTAACAACCACCTCTGGTGATGACATACCTGCATTTCTGCAAGGTGGTCAAATTTCATTTACTGATGTTGGTATCGTCGGCGGAAGAATGCTGGCGGGTTTTTCATTTACAAACGAGGGGATTATCCACACCATTCCAACGCATGCAAATCTTCCGGTAAATGACTCGCGATTGACCCAAAACGGTTCCAACTTGTTCACAATGATTTGGCAAGATGCCCCAGGCCAGAATGTGGTCGTTAATTTTGACTTTGGAACTGAACATGGTTCAAACCTTATATTCATTGGACAAGGTGCAGGCTTTATATCTTCACAAGATGTTATTAGTCAACTTGGAACAATCATCGCACGACCAGGTGATTTCGTAATAATGCCAAGTACATCTATGTTCGGTGTGCCGGGGATGACATTCGGACACTGGCAAGCCGAAGATGGAACAATCATCGGTGGTGCGGGTGCACCATTCCAGGTAAATTCTGGAACATATCAAATTACCGCTGTTTGGATTAATAACCAATCTATGTTTGCGTTTAACCTGAACGGTGGACGCCCAGGCCCAGACTTTAACCCAGACCCAGGTCAAATGACCATAACAGTTAACCAAGCAGGTCAACAATTGGCGCAAATCCCAACTGGTCGACCAATTCGTTACGGATACGAATTCACAGGTTGGCGTATAGAGGGCGGAGTTTCAACATTACTTCAGCCAGGTGCAAACATTCTTGTAACTGCACGTCGCCAGATTCTTGTTGCACAATGGACACCTATGGCAGTGTCTGTTCACCTTGAATTCAGTTTTGTTAACGTCGGACTTGGTCAAGTTGCAACCCCAGCCAACGTTCAACGCGCAACATTGACGCTTAACGTGCCGTTTGATTCTTTTATTCAACTTCCACGTATTTCAAGAATAGGTGACGCACTTTCCAACCTTGGCGCGCCATTGGCGGTCAGAAACCTTGCAAACGCATATACAGATGCTGTACAGCATGTTGGTTGGCACTTTGCAGACAATCGCGTCGGTAGCAACAGCCCAATAACAATACTGCCAGAAGAGCGTATCCACATTAACGAAGCCTTTGCAATTAGAAACACCGGTAGTACCAGTGACACGGTTCTTGCAACAAGCGGTGTTCGCGCAACCGACCTTAAAGCCGGTCTTCAACGTGATGTACAGATAATTGACTCTGTAGGTAGTCAGGTAACCGGTTTAGATGCATTTAGGTTGGAAACCCAAACATGGGAAGGTGGATTCTGGGATGTTATGGGTAACACCCCTGTTCTTAACACACAAAACGATAGACGAATAACTCGTACAGACATGCTTGCAAGATTGGATGCACGTACGGGCATAACATATAACAGATACCGCCAACACATGATGACACATACTTTGGCTGGTTTCATTTACTTGCCAACAACTCAGGTGGGGGCACTTGGGCTTACAACCGCTACAGGATGGCTGAACGCATTTAACCCTGCAACTGGAACGTATGATGGTGCTACAACCGCCCCATTTGTTCACAGATTTAACGCGCAAGGTGTGGTTTATCTTCCGGCACCTATGGAACACATGACATTATTCTTGTTGTGGCAAAGAAATGCAATCGAGATTCGTGTATTAGACAACACACATAACTTGATGTCTACTGTACAGTCTTATCACAACGATAACCGTGACCATGCCCAACTTGATGGAACTTTCTTCCAAAGTTTTGTGAATGCATTGCCGGTGACAGAAAGATTTTCGCGCTGGCAGGTTACATTCTTCTTTGAATTTCCAAATGGTAACACATATTCACGAAATGTTGGAAACCTTGAAGAATGGTTGTTTGCAGGTGGTCACGCATCCATAATTCAACCTAACGTCGGCGGTGCAAACCCATTAAACCTTACATCGCATGTACACAGAATTGACGTTAGACTGGTTGTACAAGACCTAAATAGCCTTATTGTCCGTGCCTCACACGAGGGTGAACATCACGGTGTAATACGTGACCCGCTACCGGCCCAGATATATGCAGATGGTGGTTCCGTATTTAATATTACGTCGCTAAGAACTGGTACACCAAGTATGACAATTGAGTTTGGTGTATGTCGCGTACTGGCACAGCAAATTCAACGTGCAAGTTCGCAACGTATCGTCGCCTACAGTACCAACGCTGGTGATAACGCAAGATTCCAAGCCAACCAGGCTAACCCAGGGTTCTTGGGACATGTCTTCCTTCCAGGCCAGCAAATTAACTTGTTCGTAACACCTGTTGCCACTTTCGGTCACTCGCCTTCGTGGATTAGCGGTGGATTTATACCAGGTCAAAGTGTTGCACAAATTAACGCAGATTCTCCAGGCACATTGATACTGCACCCAATATTTGCTCAGGTCGAATATTCCGTATACATTAACTTTGACGCCGATGCATCATTTAACCCATCTGCAATTCCAGGTGGGATGGGTAGTCTTGTAACCGTAAATAACGGGGTAGGACAAATTGCAATACCAGGTTCATTTACACAATTCCAAAACTTTGTTCTTAACACACCAAGTTTCGGGGTAGGTCCAGGTATTCAACTGTGGGATGCAATAAGAAATTCAAGAATGGGTCACTACATAGACACTACCACTCCTCCTGATGCGGTGGTAAACCTAGGTGTAAGAAACCAAGCCAACCAAATTATTCCACGACACAGTCTTAACCACAGCGTGGGAATGTCCTTTACACAAGGTGCAGGCAGTCTTTCCGCAATCAGCATGAACTATGCCACTGGTGAAAATTTTGATGAGATTCACCTATATGTGCTTTGGCGCGTTCAAACTGTCAACGTCAGATTTGAAATATGGCGCGACGGCAGTTATCAAACAATCGCAACTGTAAACAGACCATTTGGTGAATCACTAACATTGCACAACGGACAACCGTTCATTAACGAACGTCGTGGTTTCCAACTTACCGGTTGGAATGTAATGGGACGTGCTGCGCCATTAATCGGCTCTCATTTCGCCCTTAGTGTCAATGTTATGTTGGATGGGAATATAAACCCAGGATCCATAGACATTAGCGAGATGCCAATTTCACCAGGTAACCATAGGGTGCGCGAGGTCGTATTCCGTGGCTTCCACCAAGGTCATCAGGTTAACCAGATTCAGGTTGTATTACACGACTGGGACTTTGGACACACCGAAATTGTATACTTGGATAACTATGATTTGACCAACCCTTTCCGACAAAACGTTGGTAACCCGTTCACATTACAGTCATTTACTGGAACTTGGATTGTGGGGGGGGACCCAGTTTGGATAACAAGACAAATACACACACTAAGTTGGGGACCTGCGCGTTTCGGTGACAGGGTATTCCTAGACTTTGATAGCCAGAACTTCACTCAGTATCTTCTTGATCCACTTACTGGTAACCGAATAATCCCGAATGAAAGTTCAGGTCGTTTGTTAGAATACTGGTTCTGGCGCGATGGGAATGGCGTTGAACGCCGACTAGAACGTTGTCCAGAGGGCGGTCACTTTATCCGTTTGGATGATGACAGCATGCTTAACGCACTGGGAACTGCGTTCGCGGTACCTGGTCTATTGCAAATCTTCCCTCGTTTCTCGGATCCATCAACCGGATTATTGGACATAACCGGTCTTCGTGGTACATCAAACATTGAAATCGGAACGAATGCGGGGGACCTTCAAAATGTTGAAGACATGGAAGAATTAATCCGTGAACACATTATACGATACACTACTGACTTTGCGGCAATTACACCATTGAATGGTATGACTTTGGAATACACAATTGGTTCACCAACCGGAATCAATTTGTACCAAGAATTTATCCATAACCCAGGAACGGTAGACAACCGATTCATCCGTTGGGGATGGGAGATGGTGGGTTTCTACGCCTATGTAAACAATGGTGACAGAAACGAACCATTAACGCGCGAAGAATTCCGCGTGGGCGATACATTAACTCACACATTCTTGATACCAAACAATGTTACCCGACCTTCACCACTGGTAATTCGACCAATTTGGGAACCAATTCCATTCGTCGCGGTTATTGAATCCGGTGTTCCAGGCGGCACATTGCCAGCTGGCGTGACATGGGGTACAAACTTTACTGTCCGTGGAACTTCTGGGATGGGTGGTGTTTATGACACACTTGATGGATTCTTTGGTTCCACGATTAACCTCCCATTGTTGAATGTTAACGGGAACTTTGATTTCTGGCACACTGATTTCGTACACCGTGCGACTCCAGCATCTCCAATATTGATTGAAAACGTTGTTTCTTGGGCTAACTTTGAAAACTTCCTCGTTGCATGGGATCGTGAAACCATAGAAGCCGCGGTTTTTCACCCAAGCGGCAACTTCTCGCGTGACACACTTGCTAGGTCAACTTGGCCACGAATTTACTTCCGCGGTATTTGGGATGTAACGGCAAACGTAACCGTTAACCACAATGTCGTAATGCCGAACGCAGCGGGTGTATTGCAAACACATGCGGTTGCATTGAATCCACAATACGACACACAAATTCAAAATGTAATTGCTGCACGTAACCCAAATACATTTATTACATCTACGTTCTCGTTAAGACCGGACGTTGTACGTGTAGAGGTTGGTACCAACCAATACGTATACCGTTATGTCACCGAGACCGTTCCAACGTTGGGACAACAACTTCCATCTAGTTTCCGTCTGCCAAGTCTCGAACACATGTCAATCGAACTTAGCAACCTTGGGATTGCAGAAAACCTATATGGTATGCAGTCACGCGGATGGTTCCATACTAATCTGGATGCGGCAAACCGCATTGGTAATGAAAACGATGTGTTATGGTTCAATGGACCGGTACATGGTACCCGTCATACTGCGTTCAGCGCATTTGCACCAGCATGGACTGCACCTAGAAATATCACCGCGCCTGGTTCTACAACCGCACTTGCAACTGTTAACTTGTTCTATGTATTTGAATTTGTAACAGGGCACATGTATTTCGACCTAAATGGTGGTCTAGTCGGCGGCAGCCCAAGCGCAGCCCGTGTTGCGGTCACCCAAAATGACCAAGTCAACATGGCAAACGCGAGCCAGTTCCCAATACCAACACGTGAAGGTTACATTTTCCAAGGTTGGGAATTCGTGGGTGGTCGTCATGTAATCGGTGGCACCATGACACTTGTAACTAACTACGGGCCGGCGGTAAGAAATGGTATCTTGACTGGTTATACTGGTTATGGCAATAATGGTTCGCCTGCATTTATTGAAAACGCAGGTCGTCGATATGGCGCACATACAGGGAACCTGTTCACCGTAATGTTTGTACCGCATCCAGATGACTTTGTCGATGTTGGTATTCGCTCGGTTCACCAAGACGGTATGGCAATACAAATGCGTGCGGTCTGGGTAGACAGATTCGTTCCTGTGGTCTTCCACGATGCATATGGTAACCCTCTTGGTTCACCTTTCGCAGGTATCCAGGTTCGCGAAGCACACGCAATCGGCAACCCAACCCAAAACACAGACTTCTACAATGCTGTATTTGCAAATGATGCACCTGTACCAACACGTATCGGTCACACATTTGCTGGATGGTACCGTGTCAGAACAACCCGTGTTGTCAGTGCTCAGGTTCTTCCAATATTGACCCAGGCAGACTACAACACATTCCTTGCGGCACATGCAATCAACGCGGGCAGTTTCGTCACACCAGGCGCCCAGGTATTCAACCTGTACGCGCGATTTGTTCCGAACTATGTCCAATTCTCGTTCAACCTTGTGGGCGAATCATTACCTGGCAATGCAACAATTCCTAATACGGCCTCACTTCGTTATGGTCAAATGCATGCCAACGTGCTGCCAGACCCAACCGTATTTACAATTAACGATGCAGGGTTTGAACTTGTTGGTTGGACAACCGACCCTAACAACCCACTTGCACCTACATTCGACCCACGTATTACAAGGAACTTGTTCCTTCACGATATCAACAGCGGAAACATGTCTGCTGGTGGTTACTTCTCGATGAACGTGGCAACTCCAATGGGAGACTCTAACACACAAAGAACATCGATGGTATCTACAACCGTCTATCCAGGTACATATGTGTTTAATTTAAACCTGTACGCAGTATGGCAAGCCAACTACATCACCGTGACATATACCTCTGGTCTAGGTCAAGGTAGCGATGTGATACACACAGGATTCTTGTTCTCTGGAAATATCCGTAACGCAGTTGGTGGCGAAGGTGCCGCAATCGTGGGACCAGAGCGCGTCGGTTACAGACGTTTCGGTATGATGATTATTGATGATGCTGGTTTCCAACGTCCTGGACATAACTTCCTTGGGTGGCGTGCACTTGACCGCCATGAAAACGCATTTACCGAAGGTCCTCTTGCCAACCGTATATTCTTCCCAGGCGAATTTATCCCAAGTATCCGCGAAAGTATTTACATGGAAGCAATTTGGGTGGCGCAAGGTCCAAATATGACCCAGTTAACAACAATTCCTGCATTACCAGGTGTATCCATACTGTCTATGCCAGCACCAGGTGGTGGAATAAATGCCAACTTCTTTTACATGGGCGGGCGTATTAACACACACGCTAATATTGTTCTTATACCACGTGGTTTCACAGTAATGCCGCGCGAGTCAATCACATTGACAAACAATAACGTAATTCACGTTGGTCTGCCAACTGCACCTACACGTGCAAATATGTCAGCAGCAGGGTTACGACTAGAATCCGGTGCGATTGTCGCACACGGTCTGCGAACACTTTACGTAAACGACAGTCTTATTGGTGTAACACGTGATGGTACGAACTTTGTCAACTCGCGTGGTAGCCTTGTCTATAACATCGTCATGGCACCGGTTGTGCGTGACCTTAACGGAAGACACTGGGGTCGTGGAATATTCCGCGAATACATCGTAATGCAAGGTAACTTGATTGTGGATGTTGCACCAAACAACACCATCAGCAACCTTCGCTATGTGGGGCGTTCCACAAAATATGCTTACGAGGAATCAATTAACAACGTAGGTATGTTGTTCACCCGAACACACAACGAAAACCTACAACAGATTGGTGGTGCGGTGCGTGAACTTGTTGCTGTACCGGGTGCATGGGGTAATGGTAACGGTATCAATAACACAACATTGATGAACGTCCAAAGAATCCGAAGTAACGCATTCTTGACATTCACAGGCTGTCACGAAACTGATTACGCAACTGATCTTACATTTGACGCACGTTGGTTGAATCTTCAATACGATCGTCATGCATTCTTCCACACTGTATTTGCAAACATGCACTTTGCGGGAACAATGCACCACGAGTTTATCAGTGGCTTCAACCCATTCCTTATAGATGTACAGATTGCTACAGATAGTCATGGTATAGGAAACTACGCTGCAAGTAGAATTACCGTTGTACCTTATAACACAGTTGTCAGAGGAGGGTGCTGGAATTGCAGTGGGCATAGTAGTAACAATCCACATAACGGTTTATGGGCTATTACAGTTGCTGGAACTGGAGGAACTCCGCCAAGACCTATCTTAGGTTGGGATCAATCTATTTACAGTCAAAATTGGCAGTATCTTGTGTATATTTTCGGTATGCCTGAACCTATTACAGGTGGTGGCGCTGTATGCGAGGTATGCGCTATAGGGAGTTCTCACTTTACTATTTTCACAGGAACAGCAATTGCCACGGGTCCTATGATGCACTACGTTATAAACGATTATGCATTTTATAACTTTACACATTTACCTTGGGAAAATGCTGTATTGAATTTTAGGTTTGATGCATGGGGCGCGCTTATAGGGAATCTTAGATTTGAATACTTTGGTGCGCCAATTTTTGGGACCCGTGGAATCATACATGTTCCAGACGCTTATTGGTCTAGTGCTCAACCCTTCGGCATAAATCCGTTGATGACAATACCACCACTTAATATTCAAATTGACTGGCAAGTTTTCAGTGAAGTCACTCTTGATTTTATGTCATTGTTTGGTGTGCGTGATTGGGGTAATTGGCTTTTACAACAGTTTACATTTAATAACATGACAACAAGTGTAACTGGACCAGAAAACCGTTTTCCAATATTTGTTAATAATTACTCCTGGCTCAGATCGACGCATGGACAGCAATTGGTCAACGGAACCAGTCGTTTCCAACCAATATTTACACATGCACAATTCGCAGTAGGTGAGACAACAGATAGTCAAATGCAACAAGCTGCAACAATTTATTTTGGTGAAACACTAACTTTCCCTAGCATGTGGAATTTCAGCAATGACGTAGGTACTGCACCTTATTATGCAAAACGTGAAGCAGGCTACACCTTCGTCGGATGGAGACTAAATCTTACACCAGAGCAGTCCAGTTTCATCGCCGGAAGTCCAACGCACCTAATGTTTGCGCCAGGAGAAACACGTCGACGTGGATTGGAATTCAACGATACAACAATTGCTCTTGATGGTGGAACACGCTTCTTTGCGGTGTGGCGAAAGGTTCTTGTTCAATTTGATGGACGATTATCGGATGACGACCAAGACAGATTTGCTGCAGAACTATTCACCGATATAGAGGTTTACATTGTTGAACGCGATGGCCTAAACAACCCATACCGTGGTGACCGTGTTGGTCTGTGGGATATTCGTCTGTCTACACCAGGCACAGAGATTTTCATGCCTGGTCACACGCACACCTTCATAGAGGGTGTAAGCAACAGGCGAATGACTTTCACCGGTTGGATTTCGTACAGCGATCTTGGTGATAACTTGGGGTACTGGAACTACAATAATAATTTTGCGGGTCGAATTCTACCGGATGGGTTTGCTATATTCGAATTGGGAACTACGGTCACACGATTCCATGCACTATACGATTATTCCAACGTGGAAATTGCAAATCAAAGTGGTACATTCACCGTAACTGGATTTACTACGGCTGCAAACTACAATGTAACTAACTACGTGTCTGTTCCACATGCAGTCTACCACCAGGGTTTCATGCATCCGGTCACGCACATTGCACCACGCGCATTCTTTCACGAAACTGGTATTACACAAAGCATCCGTCTAAGTGACAGCATCCGTGTAATAGGCAACCAAGCATTCGAACGCACAAATGCAGGGGAGGTAGCAGTCGGCTGGCTGGATGGTACATCTTGTCATGGACTACATTTCAGTGGTTTCCCTCATCTTGTTGAAGTTGGTGAGACACTTGTAATTGGTACAAATGCATTTGCATACAACTATAACCTTGGGGGGGCTGCTCAAACAAGAACGGAATACCTTAATGTGTCTTTGAACCTTCCATGGTATACAACATCTATCGGTCATGGTGCATTCCGTGAAACACGTATTCATCGCGTATGTTTTGGTGGATTTGGTGGAAATATATCTAGCCTTCAATATATTCATGACAGTGCATTCGAGGGCGCGCGTGGACTTTCCCATATTGGTACATTCCCATCTACACTAAGACACGTTGGTGAACACGCATTTACGCACACACAAATTGGTGGACCAGGCAATCCTGGCTTCACCACCCAAAACGTACCGGCATCGTTCCAATTCCACGACCAAAGCAACATACTGTTTGTGGGTCAGATATCCGGTTCACCGAATGGACGTGCGTATGTTGCGGTGAATGGTCACCTTACGCGCGTATCACAATTGGATGGATTAATTACATTGGTTGTATATGCAACTGGTAATATTAACCCAACATTTGACCTTGAATCCCTTGTGGTCGGGCAATTCGTGGTATCCGACATTGGTCACAACGCATTCGCACACCACAGACACTTACAAAATATTATTTTGCCAGAGAGCATTATGGGAAGACAAGTTCGTGTAGGCGACAGCGCATTCGCATTCATGCGTGCACCAAATATCAATATTTTTGTGGGTCACAGTTCAAGTGCATTCTTTAACTCGCCACCTGTAAGCACCAATGCCTTCCGTAATGCGCCGTTGACAGCCACAATCCGCCTTGTGAATATCACAGGTGCGGCAGGCAGTCGCGTATTCACGAACGGTAGCCAAAGTCTCGCAGAATGGCAGACCAGTTTCCCAACGCCAACAATTAGAATTCTGTTCACAACAAATTGGCAAGGATAAAAATCAAAAGAATCAAGGACTTGCATTTAAAAATGTAGGTCTTTGATTTTTTTAAATAGACCTATATCGATTATTAAATATTTAAATAGTAACGGAGATAAAAATGAGTAAGATGATAAAAAAATTATCGGTAATTGCACTTTGTCTATGTATGTCGATTTTTGTCGGTGGATCTATGATGGCAAGTAATGTACCAAATGGCAAGGTATCATGTCCACCAGATACACAATACGAACAGGAATGCAACGTCAAAGTGAACGATGAATATGAAAATATTTTTATATGCAAAACTTGCGGCGATGAATTAATTATGATTGAATCATTTGGACATGAAACCAGAACCCTGCGCCAGCGTCTAAGAGGTTTTGTTATACGTGTCACGGACTGGGCAAGAACAAAATGCAACCCAACTCCACCAATACAATGCCCGCCGTGCGAGGTCATTGTGTGCGATACATGTAAAGAGCAAGAGTGTATCTGTATCATAGTTGTTCCGCCAGTGTGTGACAAATGCAGCGAAGAAAAATGTGTCTGTATAATTCCGCCGGTTTGCGATGTGTGTAGCGAGGAAAAATGTATCTGTGTTGTGACACCATCTGGCCCAGCAAATGGAACATACGTACCTGCGTTGGATATGCTTGCGGATGCTGTTGTGCAACATGCAAGGCAAATATTAATTGCCGCTGTTTCCACAGATGCTGATTTATTCTGGATAGAAGTTTTCAGCAATATGATTTACGCCGAACATTTTGATCTCAATACATTCAACAGTGCGAATGATTTTTGGAACGCATACGAGGAATTCATTACTGGCGAACTTGCAAATTTAATTACTCTTGAAATTAATGACGACGTTATTCAAATATCTGTCGCAGAAGGTAATGGTATTATTCAAGACGCTCTTGGCTTGACAGACATTTCAATTAACACAACATTCACGGTCGAAGAAGAGGGTATTGTGGAATTGGATGGCTATGATATTTATATTGCCTATGATGCGGGTATCTTTGTTATTACTTTTGTATGGGGAACGGTTACGTTTTTTATTTAATAACTTGTTTTTTTGAAGAACTATATTTTTACCGCCTCATTCGTAGGCGGTTTTAATTTTACATGATACAATCATTCATGCAAATAATATCCGGCAGGTTCAGGGGAAAAAGACTAACCCCACTTTGCGACAAAACGACACGCCCAACCACGAATCGTGTTCGTGAGAATATCTTTAATCTTGTATCTGCAAAGGTTCGTGGGGCAGTGGTCTTGGATCTGTTTGGAGGGACGGGTGCATTCTCGGCAGAATGTCTCAGCCGCGGCGCAAAAAGCGTCATTGTGAATGATATCGATTCGCATGCGGTTGCGATTATCAAACAAAATACCGCTCTTTGCAAGACACATGATATCAGCATTTTAAACATGGATTATATAGATGCATTGAACAAATTAAAGTTGAAAGGGTATGTCTTTGACCTTGTTTTTTTGGATCCGCCTTATGAAACGGACTTTGGTTTGTCTGCGATAAACTTTCTTGTAAAAAATGATATGCTTGCCCAGAATGCTATAATTGCATTTGAAACCGGGCAAAACATAATATATATAGAAGAATTTGATATTAGGTCGCGAAAGTATGGTCGCGCATGGGTTCATATCTTGGCTAGAAAACCAGCCAAAGCATAATAGCAGCAATAACAGAAAAAATTGTATGAGTTGCTTTGTACCCAAGGTAAAACCAAAATGACATGCCAAACTTTTTGAAAAAGATGAATCCCTGCATTCCCACACAAATTCCGCCGAATGCCAGAATTGCGGTAGGAATTAAAATTGTCCCAAGTGGTGTGAACATGTTTTGATATGTGCTGGCACGAAAAATACCTGCCGTCATTTCCAGTGTGGACGAAATTATGGTATCAAGTACAGGGGATAAACTCATAAGTAAATCTAGTTGACTGCCTATTATAAAAAAAATCATGATAAGTCCGCCTACTGCAAAAATACCTTGGATGGCGGATGTTAGTGCACGTGAAATCACATCTGGAATGTCAATTTGTTCGGTAGGAGGGGAGATTTGTTTATTGAAAAACGTGCGAATCCTTCTATATATAAGGCATTTGTACAGCATTCCATTGACCAATGCACCTATAATAATCGCAATAAAAATCTTTATTCCTAATGTTGTATTGGAAAACAAAATTGTTCCTATTGTTGCGATTACGAAAATAGGGCTGGGTGTGCTTGTAAATGTGGATGTCAAGATCGCATCTTTTTTTGATATTTCCCCTTTTTCATACAGTTCGCTTAAGATTTTTGCGCTGGTGGGGAAACCACTTAGAACACTGAACAGCCATATTGGTACGATGCCAGCGCGCGTGTGTAATCGAAAAATCTTGGATTCCACCATTAATCCGGATATAAAGAAAAATGGGAATAATACGGGCAACACATTAAACACAAACAGTGTCAAGCCACGCCTGCCCGCATCAATAAACCCAGGCACGTTTAAAAAGCAAATTACAATAAATGCTACACAAAAAAGAAAAAGTACACACTTTTTCATATTCAAAACTATTGTGTCCAAGCCATAAAATATGTTACAATTGGCGAATATGTATTAAAGGAGAAATCTATGGAAGTAAAACAAGAAAAAGTAAAAAGGGAAAAGGTAAAAAAGGAATTGTATCCGATACTGGAATTCGACCCGATATCCAAACCAATTGTGGAACCAAAAAATTACGAAGCATTCTTTGAAAAAAGACGCGGAGTTAAACGTTGCGTGTTTACGTATTTCACCGATGTTATAGATGACCTAGAGCGCACATTAAAGGTCAACCAAGTGTTCCGTATCCGAACCGAAGGTTATCGTCCGCGCGTGTACGAAATGAAAGTCGGGAATGAATATATCTACGTTCTGCCTATGCCTCTTGGTGCGCCGCAGGCTGCGCGGATGTTGGAAATCCTTAGTGCTCAGGGTATTAAAAAATTTATGGTATGCGGTGGTGCAGGGACACTTAACGATGCAAAAACCAAGGATTATGTCTTGGTTCCAACGGTGGCAGTACGTGACGAAGGAACCAGTTATCATTACTTGCCGCCAAAACGTGATGTTAAGATGAACCCAAGTGTTATAAGGAAAATCATACAAACTCTTATTGACGAAGGTGTTGACTATGCAAAGGTAAAAACATGGACAACGGACGCATCTTTCCGTGAAACAGTGGACATAGTTGAAATGCGAAAGAAAGAGGGTTGTGATGTAGTTGAAATGGAATGTTCCGCTTTCCTTGCAGTTGCCGAGCACAAAAAACTCCTGTGTGGGCAACTTTTATATGCGGCCGACGTTGTTTGCAAAACTGGCTGGGATTACCGCGATTGGCACACTCGTACTGATCAACGTCTAAAGTTATTTGATTTGGCGGTTAAATGCGTCATGAAACTCTAATCGGTTTTTTTCCAGAACTCTTGCAATGTAATGAGTATTTGTGGTACAATAGTTCATCAAAAAAATGGAGATAACATTATGCGACAACTTGAAGAATTTTTTCAAAAGAAAATCGGTGTAATTGATACGGGTGATGGCCGCTACGCGATAAAGTTTCCGATGTATAAGATCGAAGGCGGTCTATACGAGATTTACCTTATACAAAGAAATGGCGCGTTTAGTTTGAGTGATGAAGGTGCAACATTGGCCGAATTGGATAAAATATTCGAATTGAAAGAGCCAGATGTCATCAAAAACCTTGTCGCAATATTGCGCCAATACGGATGTAAAAAGGTCGGGAATGCATTCCAAATTGAATGTACACCAAAAGACATCCACATTAAACTCAGTTATCTTATCCAAGCAATCTCGTTCATGCTTAATATGAAAATTTTTTATGTTTAATTGAAAAGGGCCCAAGAGCCCTTTTGTTTTGCCCTAGGAATTATTCACGATAATTCCGGATAAATGATAAATCATTACGTACTATTTTTATCTTTATCCGTACTCTGAGACCTCTGAAAATTTTCGCGCATTTGAAGAAGGTTTGTTTTACGCTGACCTTCTTCGTTTTGTGATTTCTTGTCAAGATGTGATTGATAATTGTGTTTACAATGTTCAATCCAATCTTTATCAGACATTGCATTTCGCTCGGATTTTGACGTTTGCTCGATTTGTTTATTGGTGTTTGTTTTTTGTGTATCTAATGCATTTAACTCGTCCATTAGGTTGCCTTGTTTTTTGCGTAATAACTGTATACGTTCTTGAAAGAAATCTGACTTGATGCTAAGTTTCATAGTCGAGGCATCTTCGGCACTACTAACTTTTTGCGAGCCATTTTTTTGCGTTCCTGTCATAGGGTCTAAAATTTGCCATTGCAGTTCAAAGTATTTTTCGCCAGTTTGTTCATTTTCAATTTCCACAACGCGAAAATTAAATGTTACCCCAGCCAATTTTTCAGTCTCTTTTGGTCCAATTTTGATGGGGGAGGGTATGGACGCCTTTTTTTCATCTTTTTGATCCACATCAAGGATAGACGTAGTTACAATTGTTGAAGTCTCTTGCAATAAATCAAGTGTGCTGCGACTTTGATGCGTGACAGAATCTTTTTGATGTGAAAGTTCTGTCATTGTTCCTTTTGCCTCTTGGATTTCTTTTTTCATATTTTCCACAAGAGTGTACGATTGTTCCAATTTATCGATATATTGCCCCATAGTAAAATCCGGACCTTCTTGCGAATTTGCAATTTCTCTAACAATCATCAATTGTTGTTGTGGTGGCATTTTTGACATATCCATTTCCATGGGGCGAAAGAACTCTACGGCTATATCAAAGATTTGCTTTGCTGTTTTATCATGTGTGTGCGGATCAACATGAACAAGGAATTCTGTGAACGCACTTCTTATGTCTTGATTGCTGGGCATCAAATCTTTCCCTGACGTTGTTAAGTAATTCATTAAAATTGTTTTTGCAGACTGACTCATGTATTGATTTTATCATCACAGAATATATTTTAGCAAGAAAGTATTTTCCAGAAAAAAATAAAAAAGCAATAATAAAAGAAAAAGCATGATACAATAACGGATGACTTATGAAGAATATCTTGCCAGTTTTTTAACTATAACGCGCGAACCAACTTTGGATGTAACCAAGTTTTTTATGCAACGTTTGAATAACCCTCATCAAAAATTTAAATCTGTACATGTCGCGGGTACCAATGGCAAGGGCAGCGTTGTGGAAACATTGTACTCGATTTTGCAAGTTGGGGGATATAAAGTCGGCAAATTTATCAGCCCGTATCTAATCGAATTTAACGAGTACATCAGTATCAATGGCACAAACATAACGGACGAAGAAATCAACGAGTATATCGAAATACTAAAGCCATTGGTAAACGAATACCAGGATAAATATGGGAAAGATGCCGTCAAACATTGGGATATTTTGACATCTATGGCGTATATGCACTTTTCAAAACATCGTGTAGATATTGCAATAATCGAGGTTGGAATGGGAGGTACCTGGGATTCCACCAATGTTATAACACCACTGGTGTCTGTGATTACTAAAATTCATTTTGACCATAAAGAGGTTCTTGGCAATACGATTCGCGAAATTGCTGCAAACAAGGCTGGTATCATAAAGCATACTGTACCAGTTGTAACAGGTAACCACAAAACGGCATTAACGGTAATAGAGGAACGTGCACGTGCCATGAATTCACCAATAATCCGCGTATTATCAAAAGATGCAACCGCAAAAAATTTCAGACACAATCAACCAATGACAATCCGGTACAAGGGCAAGGAATACCATATTAAATTAAAGGGAAGGCATCAGGCGGTGAACACCGCACTTGCGCTGGAGGCATTGTTTATTTTGGAGAACATGGGTTTTCCAATTGGAAAAGAAAAAATTGATGCCGGGTTGTTAAACGTATCACACCCAGCACGGTTCGAGGTAATCAGCGACAAACCAATCGTAATTTTTGATGGTGCACACAATGCAGACAGTCTTCGCGGATTCATGGAATTGATTCGTGATTACTATAAGTTAAAGCCAAAAAATAAACTGTTTATCATTGCAATGCTTGAGCGAAAAGATCCGGACGAGGCTATGGCAGAACTTGCCAAACGCCTCCCGCGAAACAGCACAATCGTTTTTACATGTGGTGTCAATGTGACACATGAAAAAGACTCTGGAACCCAGAATGATTCGTCACGCGAATTCCATTCGGCGCAAACATTGCAGCAGTCGTATCTTAAATTCGATAAAAAACACAAACAAACTGGAAATGGTACGTCAGAAAGACGTGGTCATTCCACAACCAAGTGCATGGACTTTTGTGATATACTTGGATTGGTAACAAAAAATCATTTCCCAGAAACATGCATTTTTATAATTGGGTCATTTAAAACATACAAAACAACAAAGGAGGTACTATGCCGATAATTACTAAACTAGAGGCACAAAAAAATAACAAAGACAGATTATCTGTTTTCGTGGATAACGAATTCTTCTGTGGTATTACACTGGACCATGCGATTAAATATAATATCGTGACAGGGAAAGAATTAACCGAAGCGGAACTTGCATTGTTACTTAGTGAAAGTGGCGAGAACGATTTGTACCTAAAGGCACTTGGATACATATTAAAAAGCCCGCGCACAGAACGCGAAATAACCATTTATTTATACAAAAAAGATGCTAGTTCAGAAACAGTCGGCAAGATAATTGAACGCCTTAAAACCATGAACTATATCAATGACGAGGCCTATGCAAAAATGTTTACCGAACAAAAGAGTGGAAAACTTGGTATTGGTGCAATTAGAAGCAAATTGACATTTCGTGGAATTCATATGGAGATTATTGACCGTTCCTTAGACGAAGTTGAAAATCAAACGCAAGATGAATTGGCACAGGCAGTTGCAGAAAAATATATGCGCAACAAAGATCGTGATCCAAAAACACTGCAAAAGTTATATAGACATCTTGCCAGTAAAGGTTTCGATTTTGAATTATGCTCGCGTGTTGTGGAAGAACAAAAAAAAGATGTTACCGAGGACATGATGAACGAGTATCGTGACAAGTGGGAAGAACTGCGCCAGGCAAAACTGGAAATGAAAAAACGCAAAAAGGAACTGAAAGACCTTAAGAAACAAATACTGGAAAGTGGTGAATGATGAAAATAGGTATAGATATTCAAGATGTATCACGAATGAAAAAAATTAAAGATGATAATATTAATCGTATTTTTTCACCTTCCGAGATTGAATACATCACCAGAAAAAATAATTCGCCGCAAACAATGGCGGGATTGTATGCGGCAAAAGAAGCATTCATTAAAGCATCTGGAATTCCCGTCGGCCACAATAAACTAAAGGATATCGAGATTATTCACACACAACAGGGGGCACCATGCTATAACATCTTGGATGAAAATATCGGGAATGTTATGATGACATATGAACTTAGTATAAGCCACACCAAAAACACTGCAGTTGCGGTTTGTGTCGCATTAAAGGCACAAAAATAGGAAAAATCCAACTTTATCCGTATATATGTTCATATGACGAATAATTGGAATGATTTTGTCGAACAGGTTAAACTTGCCAACAATATCGTGGGTGTGACAAGCCGTTATATCCAATTAAAGGCAAAGGGTCGTAACCATTGGGGTCTTTGCCCGTTTCATCATGAAAAGACACCCAGTTTCGCAATAAACGAAACTGGTCAATATTATAAATGTTTTGGGTGCCATCAAAGCGGGAATGTTATCAGTTTGGTCAAACAATTGGAAAGCACGGACTTTATGGGCGCAATAGAATTCCTTGCAAAATGGGCGAATCTGGAAATGCCAAAGGTTACAAGTGATCCGGAATATTCAAAAAAGAAAGAAAAAAAAGAACGGGTTTTGGAAATCTTGGAACATGCCCGAAAGTTTTATTGTGACAATCTTTACAAATCGGACGAGCGTGCAAAGGGTGTATTAAAATACCTACACGACCGTGGTATAAATGATGAACTGATCAAGACATTTAATATTGGGTTATCCAATGATTGGGATGCTATGGTTAATTTGTTAAAGAAAAAAGGCTACAGCGAACAAGACCTAATAGACGCAGGTGTTGCCGCCAAGAGCGAAAAGGGTCGTGTCTATGACGCGATGGCTGAACGTATTACATTTGCGATTTTTGATATATACAATTCATGTATTGGATTTACAGGCAGAACTCTAAGTAAAGAAAAAGATGTTGCTAAATACCGCAACACAGCCCAGACAATTGTCTTTGACAAATCTAATCTTGTGTATGGTGTGGATGTCTTGAAAAAAAACAAACTAACAAATTTTGTAGAGAACCTCATAGTTGTCGAGGGGAACGTAGACGTCATTACATTGGTTGGGGCAGGTTTTCTGAATACTGTGGCATGTATGGGGACCGCAGTAACGCAATTCCATGCACGCATATTCAAACGGTTCTCGTCCAATGTTTATATGTGTTTTGATGGCGACGAAAGTGGTAAAAAAGCCACGCTTCGTGGCGTGGATATTTTGGCAAACGAAGGCTTGAATGTTCGCGTGGTTTCGCTTCCAAAGGACACCGATCCAGATGACTTTATACAAAAAAATGGGAAAGAGGCATTCTTGGAATTACTACATGATGCAAAGCCTCTTATTGACTATAAACTGGATTTCATTCGGGAATCATCTAATCTTAAAGATAACCTTGGCAAAGCGGAATATCTTAAACGCGCGGTCGAGGTATTGAAACCCCTGAAAAATACACCCGAATTGGAACTGTATACGCCAAAGGTTGCGCAAACTGCAGGTGTTTCCACAGACACAATTGAGCGTTCTATAAACGATGGTATTGCCAAGAAAAAGGATTCGCCAAAGCCAGAAGCCCAAGTGCCAAGGACCCCAAGTGGTGACAAATATACAAAGGCAGAAAATTACGTATTGCATTTGCTCGTCAGTGGTGATAAAATTCTTGATATTGATTTGGTACTGGAATTTGAATTTGGAAATAACTTTTATAATCGTCTTGTAAAGCGAATTCATGATTATAAAAAGAGTGGTAAGGAGTTCAAAGTTGGATATATCCTAGACGACTTGGATGACGAAGAACGGGCACTGATAGACGTCTTGCTGGCAGGACAAGAAATGTTAGGAGAGACCGAAAAGTTAAAGCATATGCAAGGTTGTATCGAAACGCTGAACGAGGCTAAATATCTAAAGCAGCGTGATGAACTGATGCGACAATGGAACGAAACGCAAGATGCAAAAATACTAGTACAGATTAACGAACTGAAAAAGAGGAAGGTGTAGCAGATGGGATTGTTTTCCAGAAAAAAGAAAGAAGAAAAAAAAGTTGAGCAACCAACAAACACGCCAAAACAAATAGAGCCCGTAGCACAAGAGCCGGTGATTTCGCCGACACCAGAAAAAAAACAGCCAACCAAAAAAGTGACACCAGTAAAAGAGGCAAAAGTTGGAACAAAAAAAACTGATACAAAGCATGCTGCGAAACCAACCTCAAAAGTAAAACCAGTTCAAAAAACCACCCCAAAGAAAGAAACAAAAAAGCCAGAACCCAAGGTTGAAACAAAACCTGTGGTAAAAATTGTTGCAAGGGTAAAGGTCGAAGAATCTCAATTACCTGTTGCTAAAAAACCGGAAACAAAAGTTAAAAAGAAAGTTGCAACGAAACCTGCTACCAAGGCAAAACCATCAACCGCAAAAAAACCGATAGCAAAGATAGCAGAGAAAAAGGCCCCAGTAAAACAATCTGTCAAAAAGGTGGAAGTCAAAAAAACAGAGAAGATAACAGAGAAAAAAGTTACAGAAAAACCAATGCCAAAAGCACCGATTAAACAAGTTGAAAAGAAAGCCCCAGTCAGAAAGGTACCCGCAAAGAAAGAGGTCTCAACTAAAAGGGTCGAAGTCCAAAAAACCGAAGATAAGGTACAAACGGCAATTGCAGAAAAGCCTGTTGAAATTGCAACGCCAAAACCAGAAAAAACAAAAAAGCAAACACCAGTCAAAGAAGAAGTGAAGCCAGTTATAGAGGAAACAAAAAAGAACGAAGCAAAAGATGGCGAGGTCGAATTTTCCAAACCAGAAATTGAATATTTGTTACACCGCTTTATTGAGACGGGTACCAAATATGGTTTCGTTAATGAAGACAATATGTACATGAACTTTGTCGAGGCAGGTGCCAGTGCCGATGATGTAGATCTTGCAATCGAAGAAATAAAACGCCAGGGCATCTTTGTAAAAAAATCAAGCGAACTGGAACCTGGTAAAGGCGAAGACGTAGAAAAGATAATAGCCGCCAGCAGCGTGGACGACAGTGTCAAAAGTTACCTCCGTGAAATTGGGCGTCATCCATTGTTAACGGTGGAAGAAGAATCCGAGGTCGCCAAGCGAATGGCAGAGGGTTGTGAGGAGGCAAAAGTACGCCTTAACCAAGCCAACCTGCGTTTGGTTGTGCACATTGCAAAGCGTTATACAAACCGAACCAGTTTACAATTCCAAGACCTTATCCAAGAGGGCAACATCGGGCTTATGCGTGCGGTGGAAAAATTTGACTACCGAAAGGGTTTTCGATTTTCAACATACGCAACATGGTGGATTCGACAATCTATAACACGTGCAATGGCAGACCAAAGCCGTCTTATCCGAATTCCGGTACACATGGTGGAAACGATAAACAGATTGTTAAAAGCCACAAGATTATTGCAACAAGAAATGGGTCGCGAACCCACCACCCAGGAACTGTCAAACCACCTTGGAATGACCCCTGAAAAAATCGAAGAAATTCGCCGTATCAGCCAAGACACAACCAGTATCGATTCGCCCCTCGGCGAAGACGGGGACGGTGTAATTGGTGACACAATTGCGGATACCCAAATCGAAGACCCAGCCAGCCGTGCCCAAGGTCTAATGTTAAAGGAACAATTGCTTGCGGTTATAAATGGACTCACCCCACGTGAACAAAAGGTTATTCGTTTGCGTTATGGAATCGACGACGGCAAACCACGGACACTGGAAGAGGTCGGTAAAGAATTCCGCGTCACCCGTGAACGTATCCGTCAGATCGAGGCAAAGGCACTAAGAAAACTGCGAAACCCTATGCGTATGCGAAGATTAAAAGATTTTATAGAGGAATAAAAACTATCCAAAAATACTTGACTTAATATATATATATATATACTTTCCCTAAATTCTAATTTTAGGAGGGAAAGATAGATGACATTCAAAGAGATCCAAAAAGAACTTAAAAATGGTATATATTCTGGATATGAAATTCAAATAGCAAAGGAGGTAATAGATTTAATTAGTGGCAAAGCTGTTTTTGAGGGCAGCAGGTATTCAACATTATGTAAATTAAATTTAACCGAGAACACAAAAGACCAAGCAATCGCAGTGTCAATTGCCGAGAAATTAAAATTACTTCCGATGAAACTCAGACTAATGTTTGATAGTCATTTTGAACAAGAAGCAGATAATATGCAATATTTTATTGCAAAGGAATCATCCAAAGATGCAATCGAGACTGGAAACCAAGCGGATATTGAAAATGTACAGATACAACACAGACGTCTTGCAGACTTTGAACTGGCAAACGAATCTGTTAGAAAGAAAAGAGAACCATCGCAAGATGTTGAAAAATAATAAACAAAAGAGTCACTTACATCGTAAAGGAAGTGATTTTTTTGTACATCAATTTTCCCAGCAATATTGACTTTGTGGGGTGTTTTTATATATAATTATAAATGGAATTAGCCAAAAAGCGTGCCATTTCAGATGTCCAAAATTCAAAAGGAAAGTTGAATAATGTCATACTGGCTGCGCTGGTTTCTGATTTGCAACGCGGGCCATACGAACCATTGGCAGTAGGGGTTTTGGCAGGCGCGTTATTGGAAGAAATCCCAGATATAAATGTTTACATTAGCACAGTAAGGCAGAGTGACATTCAAAATTTTGTTAAAATGTGTTCACTGTTGGATCCAACTACAATTGGTTTATCAATCCCACAAGGAACCGCAGATATCGCAAAATCAATATTAGACAAAATTCATGGAAAAACAAACGCAGCCATCGTTGTTGGTCACGCGATCCCAACCAGAGGTAACGATCTTGCACAAGAATATCCAGACATAACGCCAATAAAAGGTTGGGGCGAAAACCAACTGGTAAATATTGTTCAAAAAAGACTTGGGCGCGAACCAATAGAGGACAAAGGTAAATCATATGTCCCTGTAAGAGTTGGCGAACCAAATGAATACATAAGACGAATCGAAGCAAGCCGTGGATGCAATTACGGTAGGTGCTTTTTTTGTACGCGCCCGGATGATACTCATTCACCAAAATGGAAACCCGTGGACTTGGACGTCATTCGTAAACAACTGGATGAATTAACCGAAATGGGCGTAACATCATTTGCTTTTACTGACGAGGATTTTGCTGGCAACCCAAAACAAATCCCGGAATTGACGAACTTGCTTGGGCAATATAACTTTAAATTTTCGTCTGCAATGTGTGTGGAAACAATTATTCCAATAATCCAGGACAAAGACAAATCCGTGCCGACCAAATAAAAGATTTGGCAAATGTTGGTTTAAGTCAGGTATTCATGGGTGTCGAATCGTTCGTTGAAACACAACAAAAGCGATACAACAAACATCTTCATGGTGGCAGGCAATCATGTACAGATGCAATAAATCTTCTGACCCAATCAGGTGTTGATATTGAAATGGGATTAATTGTATTTGACCCAAAATCTACAAAAGCTGAACTTGCCGAAACTGCTAATATTTTGCTGGGGGGGGGTGACCTATATAAAGCCCTTGACCATCCATTCAGTAAACTTAAACTTGGTGAGGGATCGTTGCTCGCACAAAAATATGATTTGGGCAAAGAAAAATTGTCATATAATACACTAAACTATGACTGGGAATTTGAAGACGCCGAAGTTGGGGAGATATACAAAAAATGTAACGATTGGTTCAGACCACTTCACCCGTCATATTCTTTGGCGCGCTCTTTGATTCGTTCATTGCCTGATGATGAAAATGTCCGTGAACAACTTGCGTCACAAATGTCAAAAATAAGACAACAATTTGTACTTTTGTTGCAATCATCAATTGAAAAAGATGATAACGAATTTAAAAGTTATTCAGAATCTGCAAAACAGGTTGTAATAAATGCACTGAAACTAATTGGTAATATTGCACGTACCAGTGGACTGTTTGATACACAAAAAACACATATTCAATTGGAGCAAAGTCTTAAAAACTTAAGAACAGAACCAGAAAAGAAAAAGAAACCAATCTCCATGACAGATTTTGGATTTTCGGTTGAAGGTTGGGAAACAAAACAACAAAAACTACAAGAAAACAATCTACCACACCAAAATAAACTCTGTGGTGATTTAAATGATTTTGTTGCAAACCCAACCTCGATATTGGATGCGCTTAAACGCGAAGACTATTACAAAGGCAAGTTTTATCTGAAAATCATCAAAGCAAGCGGCAGCAACAAGAAGATAGTCGGCGATCAAAATGATGTGATAAACTTTGCAATACAAAATTTTGAACCCGGTGACCAGTATGAAATAATGGCGGCACTTGAAAGCCAAATTGGTGCAATCGCAATAAAAAAGGATGATGTATATCTGGAATTTGGTGAAACAGATGCCAGCTACTTTGGCCTAGACAAAGTAAAACACAGTTCGCCAGATGCAACTATCCACCTTAGTAATCCCAGTGATGCCAATCTTCTGCAAAATGCAACCACTTTCAGTGAATCAGACATGGTAATGTTCACAGAGTTAATTACCCAGTATCTGCCAACCAAGCAGGGAATAAGATACAAATCAGACGAAGACAATGGAATCGAGCACTATGCAATCCCGCACTATTACGAAGCAATGCTTTACCAAAATAATAATGAAGAATGGCAAGTATTATTTAGCGACATGTCCAAAGATCAACATTATGCCGGTGTCAATTACGAGGCACATCGCCAAAACGACAGGGCATAAACACTTTTGTTGCAGTTGTTAAAAGGTTGTGCTAAACTGTGTGATTGAGAGGTAAAAATGATAAAAGCATTACTGGATTATCAGGAAAAGGAAAAAGAAAAACTGAACATAATCGCAACCGTCGAAGGTGGCAAGGTCAAACGTGAATTGGACGAGGCAATGCGTATTTTTGAAAATGCAAAAAACGCGTCTCTTGCATTGGATGAGGAATCCAAGCAACTCGTGTCCACTGTGGAAACTTTGAAAAAGGAAAATGCTACTGCAGTCAAATCAATGGAAGCCCTTGTAAAGGGCGCAAACAATGCAACAGACGAAGAAAAAATCAACGAACAAATTTCCGAGGTTTCAAAATTATTTAACAAGGTTGCGGGGATGGAAACCCAACTTGGCGATATTATTCGAAAGATAAACGACAAAAATGCAAAGTTCGAAATCGAGGTTGCAAATTTGAAAAAAAGCCAAGGCGCAATCAAAACATTACAGGAACAATATGCAAAACAAAAAGAAAAAACCGACGAAATGATAAAGCCAATTGATGCCGCATTGAAAAAATTGGAACCATCTGTGGATGCGAAACTGTTGGAAAAATATAAAAAAGCCAGGTTGTCCAGTCGCGCGCGTGCGGGCGACGTTGTTATCCGTTTGGTTGGGAATAACTGTGGTGCATGTCATTTCGAAATACCATTGTCCATGATTCACAAAATCACAACAGACGGATATATTTCGTGCGAGGAATGTGGAAAAATAATTTACAAAGCTTAAAGCATAAAGTGGGGACAATGACGTGCTTGAAAAATTTATTGAATTGGTAAACAAATTAAAATCAACAACAGGGCGTCTTGAAAAAGAGGCCTTTTTGCGTGAATACAAAGATAATGCGGATGTTAAGGCGGTTTTGTATTTTTTATTCAACCCGTATATTGTAACGGGTATCAGCGGCAAAAAATTGAAAAAGAAATCAAAGTCAACCCAAGCACCTGCCAGATGTTTATCTTTGGTCTTGGAATACTTTGTAAAAAATAACACCGGACGTGATGTGGATGTGGAATATTTACACGCATTTGCGGGGCAATATTCCAAAGATATTCAAGATATTATATATGGTGTCATTGCAAAAGATTTAAAACTGGGGATCCAAGAAAAAACATTGAACAAGGTCTTTGGCGCGGAATTCATCCCAACCTTAAACGTAATGCTAGCCGAGAGTTTCTTTGAAAACGAAAAATATCTGGATGGCAAGGAATTTGTGGTTACCCAGAAATTGGATGGTGTGCGTGCGGTATTAATTTTTCAAAACGATACGGGTGTGTTTTACTCACGCGGTGGCAGGGTTATCGAGGATCTTATTGATTTACAATCCGAGGCAAATAAACTTGATAAGAATTATGTCTACGATGGTGAATTGCTTATCCAAAATCCAAAGCCCGAAATGGACGCAGCCGAGATTTATCGCGCAACCGTAAAAATCACTGCCAGCGATGACATTAAGCGTGGAATAACTTTTAATATATTTGACAAAGTTTTAAAAGACGATTTCATTGCTGGAATTTCACAAACGGGCGCACTTGTGCGTAAACGTGATATGGTTGCGGAACTGGAAAAGATTAATTCTGAATTATTGGTTCCCGTATCTATTTTATTTGTTGGTAATGATATTTCGCAAATACCTGCGCTGCTTGACAAGCACACACAAAACGGGGAAGAGGGCATCATGGTTAACCCAAGTGACTCGCCCTATGAATGCAAGCGTACAAAAAATCTGTTAAAGGTCAAAAAGTTTCATACTGCGGATGTTCTTGTTTTATCTATCGAAGAGGGTGGTGGTGCAAACAAAGGCAAACTAGGTGCCGTGCACGTTCAATTCATGGGTCCAGATAAAAAACTATATACATGCAAAGTAGGCAGTGGCTTTCGCCAAGACGACCGCGAAATGTACTTTGCCAATCCTGACGCAATCATAGGTAAGATTATTGAAATCGGATACTTTGAATTATCTAAAAATCAAAACGATGATAATTACAGTCTTCGTTTTCCAACATTTAAACACATTCGTCACGACAAAACGCAAATTTCTATGCATTGATAAAGTGTTTGCTAGAACCTTTGATTTTTTGGTATAATGGATTATCAAGTTAATCGGAGGCGAAAATGCTGTATCCAAAAATCGAAGATTGTGTGGAAAAAGTGGGTTGTAAATACGCCCTTGCAATTATTGTTGCAAAGCGTGCAAAGGAAATCTCCGTGAAGCAGCATGCCAGTTTTCTTAATTCCAAAACAAAGGAACTAACCTACGCACTGCGCGAGGTCGCAAATGGAAACCTGGTTCCTGTGTTCGGTATGCCAACAGACAATTAAATAAATCCAGAGGCGCTTCGGCGCTTTTTTCTTTGTCTATATATTTGACACACATATGTATTGATAAGTACAATTAAACCAAGGAGAGACCAATGAAAAAGAAATTAATTTGGATTATTCCATCGGTAATAGTTTTAATTGGATGCATGATTTTGTCATCAGTGATGTTCCTGGGATGGGGTCGTAGTAACGCAACCGAGGAGGATTTTTCCCTGACGATTTCGGTGCGGGAAACAACCGTGCAGGCGGGAGACCGTATTTATATTGATATATCGCTTAAAAACCATACTTGGCGGGCACAGAGGATTTCGCATTCTAGTCTTTTTTTTCCGTATATACCAGATGTTTTTTACATGAATAGATATACAACAGGTTCTTTTCAAAGTCGTATAAGAAGGAATGGTGTGTTAGACACTGGATTTTGGAATTTATTTATTCTGGTAATACCAGACGACGCAGTAATTGGAGAACATGAGTTGTTAGTTGAATCATCATTTAGTTTGAATTCTTTGACGCCTCATAATAGAGGCATTAACCTTGTTTCAAACATAATTAAAATTACAATTATTTAAGGAGAACATATGAAAAAACACATAAGAAAAATATCGATACTCACACCTGCTATTAATCTTCGCATTCACACATGCATGTATAAATTATTACAAATAAAATAAAAGGAGACCAATGAAACAAAACAAAAAATTAAAGATATTAATTATTACATGTGTAATACTGCTGCTGGTTTGGATAGCCATCATTGTACCCTTTTTAATTAATAGGCAAGCAGAACGATTCCCCGACCATAGTGACATAACAATTTGGGATGGCATTTTAACACTACTAAGGATATCTTTGCCTCTAATTATTCTTGTTATATTGATTAATATTTTTTACATGATAATTAATCTAAAAAAGTTAAAATCTAAAAATTTAAAAGGAGAAAAATCATGAAAAAGTATTTAAGAAAAATATTATCTTTTACATTAGCAGGTATCCATTCAGTTTATTTCAGGATTTGTTTAAGGTATAACAATAAGAACAATTTGACATGTATGAATAAATTGTTAGAATAAAGCAAGAGGGCAAATGAAGAAAAAATTATTAATAGTGATCCCAATAATTGTTGTGATTGTCTGCATGGCGATTTTATCATCCGTGATGTTCCTTGGTTGGGGACGCAGTAACGCAACCGCGGATGATTTTTCTCTGACGATTTCGGTACGGGAAACTACCGTACAGGCGGGCGACAGAATTTATATTGACATATCACTGAAAAATCACACATGGCGGGCACAAAGGATTTCGCACTTTGATTTATTTTATCCGTATATCTCGGATGTGTTCAATGCGAGTGGCTTTGGTTATATTACTACGACGGGACCTTCAATTGTAAGTCGAATAAGAAGGCATGGTGAATTCGAATCGGGATGGTGGAAACTACCACTTCGTTTTACAATACCAATTGACGCAAAAATTGGAGCACATGATTTATTAGTTAAGACATGGTTTTGGATTGAGAATCAAGAGATTAAAATTGTTTCAAATTTAATTACTATCACAATAATTTAAGGGAAAAACATGAAAAAACACATAAGAAAAATATCGATATTTTCATTGGTATTAATTTTTGCACTAACACCATTCATTTTATTGGTAAATACATATGAAATACGAAGCGTTTATGCTAGTGTAAGAAATGCAAATTGCAATTGCATAGACTGTGACTGTATTGAATGTTTTTGTACAGATTGTTGTACTGATGATAATCTTGTTCGCGGTGGTTACCGCATAGGCGATATACAACAAATGGTAAAGGAATACTCTGGTGAATTCGTGCGAATACATACACCATATGATGGTGTAATAACAAAACAAATATCTGAAGACATGAATTTGAAACGAAACATACAGCCGTTAACATGGTTTGATCCATCTTTTTATGCGCGGACAATAATCCGGCAAAGTAGCAATCCAAACAATCGTATTATGGTAGTTCTTATGGGCGACGGATTCACGTCAACACAACAAGGAAACTGGCCCACCCCAGCCAGTGGTACATTTTTATACCATGTACGCAGTGCAACAAATTTTATGATGCAAACATATCCATTCAGTTTATTCGAGGATTTATTTACTGTTTACGCAATTCAAACAATTTCCAGGGAATCTGGCATATCCAGACCCAGACCATGGCCATTGTCTGATATAAATGTGCGCAATCGTTTTGGAAGTAACGAACCAAGAAATAACGAAATTACTATGCCAGAGTGGGGACAAAACGATGTTAGATTTATCGCAGAACATTTTGCTGGCGGTCGTGCAAATTTGAATATGATTCAGGTAATTGCAAATTCAGACAGATTTGGTGGCGTTGCTTTTGGCGCCACACCAGTAACAAGTCCAATTGTGGGAATTGCCTTGACAACAGTTCATACAAATCATGGTGGTTGGCGACGAACATTCATTCATGAATTTGGACACACATTCGGTGCTTTGGCGGATGAACTGGATGGGGCACATGCGAGGCGAGCTGCGAATATGACGGACGATAGAAATAATATTCCATGGAGTCATTGGATTGGTTATGGCGGTATTGGTTTACCACGAGTAATAAGGGCTTATTGTGGAAGGCAAATGTACGTTCCTCGCGGATATGATCCCAGTATTATAGGGGCCACTGGCGGTTGTCTTATGACAAGAAGTAGTAGAAACATTGATTCATTCTGCGCAGTTTGCTCATCAGAACTTGTACGTCGTATGGCACAGCATCATGCGCATGAAACATTTCAACCACGCATTAACGGAACTTCAAGCCAAGTGACGGTCCAACCAAACCCACAAAACCGAATTTTGCCATATGCATTTAACGGGAATTCGTTTATGCAACATGTCACTATACCTGCATGTATTGCATCAATAGGAAATTACGCATTTATTGGTGCATGGGGCTTGCGTACAATAAGAAATTACAGTACGACGCCGCAACGAATTAATAGCACAACCTTTGCAAGATTGAACAGGTCGAACATAAGGCTTGTCGTACCCCAAGGATCGACCCAAGCATACATAAATGCGGGATGGACAGGATTTAACATAGTAGAAGGAGTACCAAGCACATGGCACCAACCCCGCTTCACATCCAATTCGAATTCCCACGGCACAATCACCGCTAGTGCACATCACCCTGGTCGTGACCCATTCGGTGCTTTTGACGGTTGGATAGGTTTTGTTGGCGCAGGCAACCAACAAGGGTTCCCCGCAGTTCAATGGACAAAACAGGGTACAACAGGTTGGATACAATTAAGACTGAATTACTATATAAACGTTCATCGAATAGATTTCTATAATCGTTCTGCGGACGCAGGGTCAACTGACTGGACACGCGATGCCTATTTTACAGGAACCAACGGAATACCATTGGGTAACCCATTTGTGGGTGTCCAAACCGCAATGGGAAGAAATACAATCCAGGTTGGCGGTGTGCGAACGAACATTATTCGATTAAATATAACATCCTCGTGGGGTAATTGGATTGGTGCCAACGAAATTGTAATTCATGCGACGCAAGCGCCTATTTATATTTCAAATGCAACTGAATTATCTAACATACGAAATAATCCAACGGGGTATTTCCGTCTTGCGAATGATATTACACTTACGGGACAATGGACACCAATACAATCTTTCAGTGGTATTTTAGATGGCAACAATTTTAGAATCAGTGGCATTAACATTACTGAAACGGGTTCATACTTGGCAAGTGATGTTCACATAGGTTTTATAAGAAATTTGCTTGGTGTTGTGCAAAATATAATGATACCCAATGCAAATATACATGTATCATCACATCATGGCGGTAATGGATGGCTAAGGGCGGGAATTCTTGCGGGCTCTGTATGGCAAAGTGGTAGGGTAATAAACGTGTCAATTTTCAATAGTAGTATTGTTGTACATAGAGAACGTTCCTCAGTAGGAGGTATAGCTGGAGAAGTAAGGGGAACAATTAATTATTCATCAATCAGATTGTCGACAGTACATACTAATGGACACCTTGGTGGGATTACAGGCAGCACGCATGCAAACGGGACAATTATACTTTCTTTTGTATTTGATGTTATAATGCGTCATTATCATTATCATTATCGAAACGACCGAACGATCGGTGGGATAGTCGGTTTTCATGGAGACGGTGCAGGTGTTATACGCGACAATTTAACATTTTATGTGATGCTATATCGCATAAATAGACCAGGCAACCCAAGCATTGGCGCGATAATAGGGCATAGCCTTGATCCAAATAGGGTAATTTCAAATCAACACCGCAATACGTCACTATCTACTCTCAATACAAATGGTCAACGCGTAACTCAAGCCTTCACAATTGACATCGGTCGCCGTGGTAGAATGGATCAAATAATTTGGGCTGATGGCTTGGATATCAAAGATTATGAATATCATTTGGATTATGCGAGACTATGTGAATCACTTTATGATACAATGTAATTGTGATAGCAACCGTTGTAATAGATGCCGTTCTAAGTAACGATGACAAAGTATTTGATTATATAATTCCCGCCGAACTTGCGGAAAAGGTTTACGTGGGGAGTCGTGTCATGGTACCATTCGGCCCTCGAGATACCGAGGGCTTTGTCCTTGGAATAAAAGAAACGACAGATTTCGACAAAGGTAAATTAAAGGCAATTCAAAAATCACCAGATGAATTTGTGGCAATCAAACCTGAATTTATCGAAATTCTGGATGACACATGTGCTAAGTTCTGTTTACGAAAAATAGATGTTATTCGGTTATTTGTTCCCTCAACAGTGCGCGGAAGAAAACGTACACGAAAGGTCGAGAACAAGGAACTGAAATCACTTGAAATTCATGACAAACAAATTACGCTTACCAAACATCAACAGGATGTTATAAGCAAAATCACTACGGCGAACAATACATTTGTGTTACATGGGGTCACAGGCAGTGGCAAAACCGAAGTATACATGAACGTAATAAAGCGTGCGCTTGAATCTGGAAAGACGGCAATAATGTTGGTCCCTGAAATTGGTCTAACGCCCCAGGTTCTTGGAAACTTTCGCACACGCTTTGGCGACAATGTGGCAATGATTCACAGTGGTTTATCTCCGACTGAACGCTATGACCAATGGCTGACACTGCACAATGGTCAGGCCAAAATTGTAATAGGTGCACGCAGTGCAATTTTTGCGCCCATGGAAAATGTGGGAATCATAATAATTGACGAAGAACACGATACCAGTTACTTCAGCGAATCCAACCCTCGCTTTTATACGCACGAGGTTGCCAAACTGAGGGCGAGATTTAATGCGTGTCCATTGGTGCTGGGTTCGGCTACGCCAAGCATTGAAACCATGCACAAGGCAACTATGGGCGAATATACGCTGCTGACACTGGATCGGCGTGTAAATAATCTTGAGATGCCAAAGGTCACGGTAATATGTATGGCAGATGAAATACGTGCGGGTCATGGTGGAGTATTCTCGCGTGCGTTACTTGCAAAATTGGACAAGACCATAGAAGAAAAAAAACAAGCCATGATTTTTTTAAACAGACGCGGATTTTCCAGTTATGTAATGTGTAAAGGTTGTGGTTGGGTTGCACGATGTGATAATTGCGATGTGTCTTTGGTATATCACAAAGACGATGGGCAACTGAAATGTCATTATTGTCCATCACGATTTACTGTACCAAAAAGATGCCAACAGTGTTCTGGTACCCATCTGAAGTATGGGGCGGTTGGAACGCAAAAACTGGTGGAGGAATTAAGTACAATTTTTCCAAATATTCCAATATTTCGCCTTGACGCCGACAATACCAAAACAAAGGACAGTTTGATTGAGATCTTGTCAAATTTTGCAAAAACTACCCCAAGTATCCTTGTGGGGACACAAATGATCGCAAAGGGTCATCACTTTCCGCATGTCAATGTGGTGGGAATTGTAGATGCGGACAACAGTCTGCATTTCAGCGATTACCGTGCCGTGGAAAGAACCTTTGCCCTAATAACCCAAGTATCGGGTCGTGCAGGGCGCGAAGGTCACGAGGGTTCGGTCTATATACAAACATATATGCCTAATCATTATGTCTACAGACTGGCTGCTAATTATGATTATAATAAATTTTTCGAACGTGAATTAAATACACGTATCACCACAAAATTTCCTCCATTTACAACTATCGTGCGGATACTGGTAACAGGCGAGGTTGACCGCCCCATCAAAGACCTTATCCAACGTGTGATGACCAAACTTCGTGAACGTATTGGAGATTTTGTTTATCTGGGTGCGATGAAATCACCGCTTGGACGAATTCAAAATAAATTTCGGTACCAGATTCTTTGTCGCTTTGCGCGCGAGAAAGAAAGTGATATAATCAATTTTGTAAATGGTATTCTGAAGGGCGAAAACGTATCAAAGGGCACTTTCATGTTTATGGAAATTAACCCACAAAACTTATCATAAGGAGACTCATGGCAAAGTTAAAAATCTTGAACTATCCGGACGAATTTCTCTCAAAGCAATCAAAGAAGGTTGTTGATTTTGACGCACGTTTGCATGAACTGCTGGATGATATGTGGGAAACTATGGAAAGTTCGCATGGTATGGGTTTGGCAGCAGTACAAGTTGGGCGACTGTTGCGTGTGTGTATTGTTTCAGGATATGATGACGACATTGAACTAATAAACCCAGAAGTCTTATGGAAAAAAGACATAGGTGACAGTGACGAAGCGTGCTTATCTGTCCCAGGCGAGCAATACACAATGCAAAGGGCACAACACATCCGTGTGCGCGCACAAAACAGACATGGTAAATGGTTCGAACTCGAGTTCAAGGGTATCGAAGCTGTATGCGCCCAACATGAAATAGATCATCTAGATGGAATCTTGATTAACGGGGGTGCAAAATGAAAGTCGCTTTTTTTGGTACGCCAACGTTTGCAATTCAAAGTCTACAATCAATTATTGCCAGCAAGAATCATAAGGTTGTGTGCGTGGTAACCCAGCCAGACAAGCCAACAGGCCGCGGAGGTAAAGTCCAAATGCCGCCTGTTAAAGAATTTGCAGTACAGAATAATATACCTGTGTTACAACCCGAACGGATATCCAACGAAATAAATATACTGGACGAATTTGCACCAGACATTATTGTTACATGTGCATTTGGACAATTGCTTAAACAAAATGTATTGGATTATTGCAAGCATGGTGTAATAAACGTGCACGCCAGTTTATTGCCGAAATACAGGGGTTCCAGTCCCATTCAATGGGCAATCATAGACGGTGAAACCCAGACTGGTGTTACTATAATGCAAACTGAACTGGGTTTAGATACAGGTGATATAATAATTATGGAGAAATTAGATATTAATCCAAATGAAACCGCGGGCGAGTTATTTGGACGCCTTGCTGATCTTGGTGCAAAACTATTAACAAAAGCACTGGATAATATCCAAAATGGCACTGCAACACGCACACCACAAAAACATGAATTGGCAACAAAACCACCTATGATTAAAAAAGAGGACGGTAAGATAGACTGGTCACGTTCCGCCGCCCAAATTAAAAACCAAATACGCGGTATGAATCCATGGCCGATTGCTTTTTTTCAAATGGGTGACGAAATAATTCGTGTACATCGTGCTGGAAATGTAACAACCCAAATCAAAGGCAAGGTTGGCGAGGTTATCACCGCGGACAAAACCGGCTTTGTGATTCAATGTGGAAATGGTACAATTCATATCGAGCAACTGCAATCCAGCGGCGGCAAGATTCTTTCATACCGTGAATTTTTAAACGGCAAAAAGATACCAACAGGAACTATATTGGGGTAGTCATGAAAAATATATACGATTTATCAATAGACGAACTGGGTGAATATTTAATTTCCATTGGTGAACCCAAATTCAGGTCAGGTCAGGTTTTTTCATTATTGCACAAAGGGTACATTGTGGCTGATATGCCGAATATCCCAAAATCGTTACGCGAAAAACTGAAAGAGGATTTTTATTGCGAACTACCCACAATTGTTACCCAGCAAATATCCAAAGACGGAACGCAAAAATTTCTTTTGCAGTTGCATGATGATGCACATGTAGAATGTGTGTTAATGACGCAAGAATATGGCAAAACAATATGTATATCATCTCAGGTTGGCTGCAAAATGGGATGTGCTTTCTGTGCCAGTGGCCGCGATGGATTTGTACGTGATTTATCAGCAGGAGAAATCCTTAGCCAAGTTTTATTACACGCTAAAGAGGGTATATCAAATATAGTCCTTATGGGTAGTGGTGAGCCATTAGATAATTTTGAAAATGTGAAAAAGTTTCTGGAACTGGTAATACATAAGGATGGTATAAACATCGGTTCGCGTCATATATCGCTGTCTACCGTTGGTCTGCCAAAAAAGATTCGCGAGTTCGCGGATATGGGTACTGGTGTAAATCTTTGTATCTCGATTCATGCATCCAATGACGAAATTCGTTCGGCAATCATGCCAATGGCAAAGCGATATACAATTGCGGAAATTATGGACGCGTCCAGATATTATTTTAATAAAACAGGGCGGAGGGTTATTTTTGAATACTCGCTAATTGATGGTGTTAACTGTGATGTCTCGCATGCAAAGGAACTTGCAAAATTAATGACGGGCTTTCCAAATCACGTAAACCTAATAAAACTAAACGACACAGGTGCGGGCTTCCGTGCACCCAGCCACGACATTGCCATGAAATTCATGGACACACTAATTAAATCTGGGGTATCATGTACGATGCGCAAATCAAAAGGCGATGACATCGATGGTGCATGTGGGCAATTACGATTGAAAAAAGGTAAATCTTTATGAAAAAAATAACTGATGAACAAATGAAAATATTGCGTGATTTAATTTCTACGCACAATACAATTCGATATGGAATATTGCAAAAAGAGGTTCATCAAACGGTCGAAAATCATACGAACAGAATGCTCGCGCTTGCACATGTAATCGCAGCGTCAGAAGGGTTACATTTTGATAAAAATGAATTGAATGGTTTCATTTTGTTACATGACTTACCAGAACTTGGAATGAAACAAGACATAACAACTTGGTTAATTGATTTGTTCAATGCATACGAGGAACAAAAAACCGAATTAACCAGATTTGTTAAGTGGCTAGATAAATACGAGGCCAGTCTACATATGATTGAAATTGATTTTTATTCCGAAATACCATTAATTAACTTTTCAATAAATACAGACAGGTTGATCAAGGCAACTATTAAATTCCCTAGACTTAAACAATTAACTTTGAAATATATGGACAATGAATTGCGGCCTATTTGGGAAAGAAGCAACCAAATGAATGATTTTGTTGAATTGCGAAATATGTTGGAGGAATAAATAATATGGAAATATCAATATCACTAGACCCTGCCAGTGGGAAAGACATTCGGGAATATATTAAATTCCTGAACACCGTGGATAACATCACATTACATGCGGATGTAATGGATGGTAAATTTGTATCAAGAACATCTTTGCCATTGGATGAATTTTCATATCTGGTAAAAAACACCAATTACAAGATTGATGTACATTTGATGGTGGCAAATCCAAAGGTGCAAATTAATCCTATGCTTGCAAAGGTTGTGTGGGGGAACATACGTTCCATGTCTTTTCATGTCGAGGCATGCCCAGTTGACGAAGCAATCCAATTGGTGGAAAAAATTAAAATGATGGGAATCCAAGGTGGGGTGGTTATTGACCTGGACACATCTGTCGATTCTGTAGACAAGAGAATCTTTGCAATATGTGATGTTGTAACAATTATGAGTGTTAAATGCGGGCAAAGTGGCCAATCGTTTAATGAAATTGCAATCGACAAAGTTCGACAAATAAAAACAAAATTCCCAAAGATCCGCATAATCGTGGATGGGGGAATTAATGCGGACAATATTAAACACATCAGAAAAGCCGGCGTAAACACGGCGGTCGTGGGAAACGCAGTCTATTCAAACAGCGACCGAACTGCAACAATCACACTTTTGCAAAAGGCCTGAATATCCATTTCAAAAAACGCGGCATACGAAACACGATTATTCTCATGAATGTATCTATGAAAAATGTAATACAACTGTGAAGAAAAAATCGCCGGTCGGCGATTTTTTTAAAATTAATCTTTTTTTGTCAAAGTTTTTTTACACTTTGTGCATACGGTCACGCTAAGATTATTTCCGTCAATTTCGAAACTTTCTTTTTGTAAATTTGGTTTGTAATGACGTGGGGCCTTGCGGTTACTGTGACTAACCGTATTGCCACGCATCTTGCCTTTTCCACAAAGTTCGCACATTCTGCTCATGTCTTCACCTCTTGAATTAAAAATACCATTAACTATATCACATGATTTTGCACTTTGCAAGGTTTTTTCACGCAATTTCCTTGCGTCCCATCATTTTATTGCGTATACTATGTACATGGCAACACGTACCCAAAATTTATACGGTAAAATAGTTGTTACAAACAGGGCAATCCGCTCTGTTGCTAATGCCACTTTACATGAAAGTTACGGTGTAGCACACGGTCGTGTGTCCGAGATTCTGGTGGATGAAAATAAAATATACCTAAGTTTAAAACTTTATCTCAAGTACGGCGTAACGCCAGAGGCTGTCTGTGACAGTGTCCGCGGTGCGGTTAAATATAACATAGAAAACTTTTTAGGGATGAGTGTCCCTGTCGTCAATATCAAAGTCGTTGGTATTAAATAAAGCGACGAATTTTTAAATTTCAAAAATAGGTGAATATAATGCAGAAGACTATTAATGGTGTATTGTTTAAAAAAATGTTAAATGTGGGCTTTTCCTCATTGGAAAAGAATCGCGACTACGTAGACAGTTTAAACGTCTTTCCGGTTCCAGATGGTGATACCGGAACAAACATGACGTTAACGATGAAAAGCGTCCTGAAAGAAATCGAAACGATAAAGTCTCCAGAACTTGGAATAATTGCGCCCGCAGTTGCGCGAGGAGGATTAAAAGGTGCACGTGGTAACAGTGGTGTTATTTTGTCGCAAATTTTCAAAGGCATGATGGCAGAAATGGCACGTCCAGTAGACAACCAGGTCGCAGGCAGAATGATGCGTGCAGTTAAAACAGCAGTGGTTGGGTCTGATAACCCGCACATGGGCGCACGTTCCACGATTACTACGCGTGATTTTTCGCGTGCATTGATTGCAGGTTCCAAGACTGCGTACTCCGCGGTTACTGTTCCGAAAGAGGGGACAATTCTTACGGTTATCCGTGTGATGGCCGAGGAATCTGTAAAGATTTCAAAAGCAGAAAGTGACTTTGTTGCTTTCTTTGAAAAATTGCTGATTGTGGGTGAAGATATATTACAAAAAACCCCAGACATGCTGCCTGTATTGAAAAAAGCAGGTGTGGTGGATAGTGGCGGTCGGGGTCTATTGATAATCTTTGGGGGCTTTATGCACGCCCTTGATCCAGATGTCCAAGTATCGCACAGTTTTGAAACAGATGGGAAAATTGGCGGGGGCTTTGACGAATCTGGTGCCAGTTTGGACGATCTTGGCGAGATTGAATTTGCCTACTGTACCGAGTTTAATATCATGAATATGCACAAAACCACAACGCTTGCTAGTATCGATACTTTGCGCGAGAAATTGGTTAACATGGGCGACAGTGTTGTTTGTGTGGGTGATTTAGAAATGGTAAAGGTTCATGTACATACTAACACACCAGGCGAGGCAATAACGGCTGCGTTAATGTTGGGTGAAATGATTAACCTGAAAATCGACAATATGCTGCAACAAAACCGTGAACTGCGTGCGTCTCGCGATATGGATGACAAAGAAATGGGAATGGTGGTAATCGCGGCGGGAGACGGGATGGTTTCACTGTTCAAAGATTTGCATGTTGATTTTGTTATCAAGGGCGGACAAACAATGAACCCATGCGCCGAGGAAATTGCCAAGGCCTGTGACCGCGTGCACGCGAAAACTGTGTTCGTATTTCCAAATAACAAAAATATTATTCTTGCCGCGCGTCATGCACAAGATCTTTGTAAAAAAAATCTGGTAATTATACCAACCAAAACAATTAACGAGGGTATCAGTGCCTGTGTGGTATTTGATGAAAGCGCTAGTATCGAAGAAAACACCGAGGCCTTTATGGCAGCGGCAGCAGCAGTTCAAAGTGGAAGTGTTACATATGCTGTGCGTAATACAAAGGTTGCTCGCTTTTCAATCAAAGAGGGCGAGGTTCTTGGTCTGGATACAAAAAATGTGATAGCAAAAGGAACTAGTATCCCTGATGTAACGACCAAAGTTGTGGAAAAATTGGTAACCGAAGAATCTTCCAGTGTGACATTGTTTTATGGGGAAGGTATAAAAGAAAAAGATGCCAATCATCTTCATGACAAACTGATGGCAAAATATCCAAATTTGGATGTCAGTATGATTAACGGCGGACAACCGGTATATTACTATTTAATTTCTGTTGAATAAATCTGAATATTAAATGTCAAAAATTGTCGGTTATTACTACCGACTTTTTTATTTTCATAATTATTGCACATGAAGAAACTGTGTGAATTGTTGGTTGGTTTTGAATGTACAACGATAAATTGTGATCTGGATATTGAAATCTTTGGACTCAGTCATGATAGCCGTTCCGTAAAAGACGGATATGCTTTTTTCGCATTGCCTGGTGAAAACCAGGACGGCCGAGACTTTGCATTCCATGCAATGATGCGCGGTGCACGGGTGATAATCACCGAACAACAAATCGACAAAGGATATCCACAAGTTCTGACAAAATGCGCACGCACAGCAATGAGTCTAATGGCAAAAGCATTTTACAACAATGCCTGTGACAATCTCAAAGTTGTGGGCATCACGGGCACCAATGGCAAAACTACGACCACGCATATTTTGACGCATATATTGCGTATGGGTGGAGTCAACACAGCATCTATCGGAACCCTTGGGATAGGCGTGGATTATGAGACAAGTAAAAGATTGGATCCTAGTATTTTTGAAATGTCCTGCCTTACAACTCCTGATCCAATTGAATTGCATAGACTCTTTTACGATTTACATTCCATAGGAATCAAGGCAATTGTTATGGAGGCCAGTGCCCATGCAATCCATCTTAAAAAACTTGTGGGTATTACATTTGATGTGGGTATTTTTACAAACCTAAGTATTGACCACCTTGATTTTTTCCAGTGCTACCGCAAATATGCAGACACAAAAATTAATTGGTTTCAAAATGAAACTATGAAAAGAGCGATAATTAATATAGATGATATCGAAGGTAAGAAAATACAAGCAAACCACGATGATGTTATTGCCTATTCACTTAAAGATGTGCATATCGAATTATCGAGCAAGGGGTCACGATTTACTATGAAAAATAAAACATTTGATTTTCCACTCGCTGGTGCATTCAATGTTTATAACGCTTTGGCGGCGATTAAATCTGCACGACTATTTGGTATACGGTATGAAAAAATTATTGATTCTCTTAAAAATTTACCGCCTGTTCCGGGACGATTTAATACAATTGATGTGAATGGTGTGACCGTGGTGATTGACTATGCCCATACACCGGATGGATTGGAAAAAATAATAACATCATGCCGTGAAATTGTATCGGGGAAAGGCCGATTAATAACTGTGTTCGGTTGCGGCGGTAACCGAGATGCAACTAAACGTCCGCTTATGGGATCTGCCAGTGCGAAACTGGCGGACTTTACAATAATTACCAGTGATAATCCACGCGACGAGAATCCGCGCGTAATTATGTTGCAAATCGAGGCTGGTGTCAAATTGTATACCACAAGTTATTGTCTTGTTGAATCCAGAAGGCAGGCAATTGCACATGCATTAAAAATGGCAAAGCCTGGAGATGTTGTAATCGTAGCAGGCAAGGGTGCCGAAAATTACCAAGAAATCAAAGGCAAAAAGATTCCATACAATGACCATGGTGTTATCAATAACCTGATGGATAAACGACAAAAATCGACAAAAACTAAATAGTAGGAGGAAGTGCGTGATGCAAAGACTAATCATATTTTTCCTTGTATCGTTTGCAATCGCGCTGGTAACGGCCCCTTTATTTATCCGATTATTGAAAAAATTAAAAGCCGGGCAAAGTATCTTGCATTACGTCGATTTTCACGAAAAAAAATCTGGAACACCTACAATGGGGGGAATTATTTTTATATTACCATTGTTTGTATTGGCACCATTCTTTTTTCGTTTTGATAATATATTTACATTGGTGATTTTGATTTCTACATTGGGTTATGCCTTGCTTGGATTCTTTGATGATTTTATAAAAATCAGAACAAAAAACAACATGGGTTTGCGTGCTTATCAAAAAATTATTGGTCAGGGTGGTATTGCGATACTGGTTGCGATATTTTATTGGTTTGTAAACCCCGAGGGTAGAATACTTGTGCCATTCTTTAATGTGTGGTGGGATATTGGTTTTTTTATAATTCCATTGGTGGTTATTATTTTAATTGCAACAACTAACAGTGTTAATCTGACCGATGGTTTGGATGGTTTGGCTGGTTCTGTTTCCATGTTTTATCTTATGTTCCTTGGGATGTTTATTTTTTTTGTTTCAAATTTAGAAACTATCCCAGAGGCGGATAATTTTACACTTATTTCGATGATTACTATGGGTGGGTTGATGGCATATCTTGTTTTCAATACAAACAAAGCCAGCATTTTTATGGGTGACACCGGCAGTCTATATCTGGGTGGTATTATCGCAACGCTATCTATCTTTTCCTTTATGGGCTTGTTTATTTTGTTCCTTGGAATAATGTTTGTTGTCAGTGCGCTCAGCGATATTATCCAAGTTATATATTTCAAAAAAACAGGTGGAAAGCGTGTGTTTCTGATGGCACCGTACCACCATCATCTGGAAAAAAAGGGATTTAGCGAAGCCAAAATAGTCGTAATATACAGCATTGTTACCGTAATAATGGGAACTATGCTGTTGCTAACATTCTTCTCATAGTTTTAATCCTGGATAGATATACATAGACATGAAGTTCAAAGATAAAAAAGTGCTAGTGCTGGGGGCAGGTTCCAGCGGTATATCGGCAGCAATTTTTTTGTTACAACAAAGGGCACAGGTAACAATTTATGACGACAAAAAAATTATGGACGCACCAGAGGGTGCGGTAATTGAATACGTGCAACACAACTTGGAACCTAGTGATTTCGACCTATGTGTTCTCAGTCCTGGTGTATCTGTTAACCATTCATTGGCACAAAAATTTGCATCAAAGATTGCCAGCGAAGTTGCCCTTGGGTTTACTTCGCGACACAGAAAAAAGGTGGGAGTAACAGGCACCAACGGAAAAACCACAGTGGTGGAAATGATAACCGACGCGATTAACTTTGACAAAAGTTTATTTAAAAAGGGGGCAATTTTATGCGGTAATAGCGGTATACCCGTGACAAGTGTTCGCCGCCAAATTAAAAAACGCATCCCAGTAACCGAGGTTAGTAGTTTCATGCTAGAACCCCAGGTCGAATACAAAAACAATCTATACAGCAAAAAATTTCTGAGAAGTTTTGCATTTCGCCCGTATATTGGTGTGGTATTGAATATAACGGAAGACCATCTTGAACGTCATGGTACAATGGAAAATTATTTCAAACACAAAGCCTCTATAACCGCATTCCAAAAACGCCGTGACAAACTGGTGTTGAATTTCGATTGCGAAAATTCGCGCGAGATCAGCAAACAAACAAAGGCACGCGTTTATTACTTTTCCAGCCAAGCCCGTGTCCGTGGAGTATTCCTAGAGGACGGTGTGATTTACTCAAACATAACCAGACGAATTAAACCACTGTTTCGACTTCGCGATACTTTGGAATCCAAACCTCACCAAGTTCAAAATATTCTTGCAACAACCCTTGTTTGTAAATTGCTTGGAACCAGCACAAATGCAATTATTGGTGCATGCACAACGCGCGAAATTCCGCATAAAATTCAATTCGTGGCGGCAAAAGGAGGTACCGCATTCTATAACGATTCAAAAGCAACAAATGTTGCAAGTTGTCTTTCGTCTATAAAGTGTTTTCAATTACCAATACATCTTCTTGTAGGTGGCATGCCTAAGGGACAGGATTTCTCGCAATTGTTCTTGAATATTCAACCTCATGTGAAAAAAATTTTCGCTTTTGGCGAGGCGAAAGAGGAGATTCAAAAGGCCGCGCGTAAACATGGATACGCATTTATAACGACTTATGAAAATCTACTGGATGCAACCCGCGAAGCGGCAAAAGGAATGGGGCAAAAGGTGGTATTGCTATCGCCTGCATGTTCCAGCTTCGACCAATTCACCAGTTACGCAGACAGAGGAGAAAAATTCATCCAAATCGTAAAAGAGTTGATAGAGGAAAAAAATGATTAAATTTGATGAACCATCTAGGCAGGAAAGAGTCAAAAAGGAAAAGCGTGTCCGTGAAAAGAAGGCACGTGTTGTTAACTATGAAAAGATAATTACGACTGTTTCTCGATTTCGTCCTCGTTACATGAATTTGCCAATACTGGTTTGTGTATTGGGTCTAAGTACGTTTGGCGTAGCAATGGTTTACAGTGCCAGTCATTATAACGCAACCATTTATTTCAATAATCCATATTACTTTTTTACAAGCCAGTTAATCGGTCTGGTTCTTGGGATTGTGGGCCTGTCGCTAACATACCACTTGGATTATAAAATTTATCGCCGCTTTGCTTTGCCAATTTTAATTGGGGCGGTTGTGTTATTGTTGTTGGTGTTTATTCCGGGACTGGGAATTGAACGTCTTGGCGCACGTCGTTGGATAGGGGTAGGTGGTTTTTCCATGCAGCCCAGTGAAATTGCAAAGTTCGCATTCATAATCTTCGCAGCCAGCGTAGCCAGTGGCAAATTTTCAAAGAAGACAGACACAGAAATAAATATAGAAGAAACCCCAAAAATGCAACTAAACTTAAAACAACTGTCGCTAATATTGCTTGCGGGTGGGGGAATGTGTGGTCTAATATTATTGCAACCCAATCTGTCTATCGTTATGACATTAGGTGCAACCATGTTTGCGTGTTTGTTTCTTTTTGGTGCGAAATCCAAACATCTTGGGATGCTTATGATTCCAGTTCTGGTTGCGGTACCCATTATGTTAATTGCGGAACCTTATCGTATCAGTCGTCTTGTTGCATTCGTGGATCCATGGGAAACACCAAGAGCCGAGGGGTTTCAACTTATCCAGTCTTTGTTTGCATTGGGTAACGGTGGTTTGTTCGGGGTTGGATTTGGTAATTCGACCCAAAAATACATGTTCTTGCCATTCAGTGAAAGTGACTTTATTTTCAGTATAATTGGCGAGGAATTTGGTTTGATAGGAACCTTGATTTATCTGTTTGTACTTGGGTTTCTTATAACGAAAATTTTTGCGGTAGCGATGAAAACCAAAGATACTTTTGGAAAGTTCGTTTGTTTTGGTATCGGGATTGTAATATTTATCCAAAGTGCACTAAACATCGCGGTGGTAACTGGTTCTATTCCTCCTACTGGGTTGCCGTTGCCATTTATCAGTTTCGGCGGGACTAGCCTTGCCGTATTTATGAGTGCCGTGGGTATTGTCCTTAATATTGATAAACAGAACAAAAGGATTGATATTTCACCATAATGACATAATCAAAATACACTAATATATGATGAAATACATAATCGAGGGTGGTAATCCATTGGTCGGAACCATCCGTATCCAAAGCGCGAAAAACGCATGCCTTCCGATAATCGCAGCCACAATTTTGACCAAAGGCAAAACTATACTGAGAAACGTACCCAAAATAAGTGACATAGATAATCTTTTGTTTATTCTGTCTGGTCTTGGGTGCAGAGTTCAATGGAAGGATGGCGACCTATATATAGATACAACTAATATTAGTTATAATGAAATCGACGCAGAGGTTGCAAAAAAAATCCGTGGTAGCATCTTTGTTTTGGGATGTCTTGTTGCCCGATTTAAACAGGCTCGTTTGCCATATCCTGGGGGGTGTGCAATAGGTGCGCGTCCAATTGATATTCATGTAGAGGGATTTAAAAAAATAGGCATCAAAGTTCGTGAAGCCCGTGACTATATTGACTGTTCGGCTAAACGCATAAAAGGCGGAGTTGTGTATCTGGATTTCCCAAGTGTGGGTGCCACGGAAAACATAATAATGGCGGCTGCCTTGGGTAACACTACAACCACAATAATTAATGCTGCAAAAGAGCCAGAGGTGACCGATCTTGTACGTTTCTTGCGTTCATGTGGTGCATGCATAAATGGCGAAGGCACAGACACAATCACAGTAGCAGGCGTGAAAGAACTGCAAGGTGTGGATTATATCCCAATCCCAGATAGAATAAATACGGCCAGTTATATGCTGGCTGTGGCGACCGTAGGTGGGAATGTAGTATTGGAAAATGTGATTGCCGAGCACAATGCAAATCTGATAGAAAAACTGAAAGCAGATGGTTGCAAAATTGAAACTAAAAATAACAATCTGCAGATTATCAAAGACAAAAACCAAATCACAAGGAAACGAAATACATCTATGCAGACCAGCCCATATCCAGGCTTTTCCACGGACATTCAAAATCAATACATGGTATATCGAAGCACTGTGTCTGGATTAACCACAATAACAGAAAACCTATTTGAAAACAGATACAGCATTGTGCCTCAATTGCAAAAATTGGGTGCAACCATATGTGTAAAAAATCGCGTTGCAACTGTAACTGGCGGCAGCGAATTAACCGGGGGTACGTGTGAAAATCCAATGATTGTAATACCAAATGATTTGCGTGGCGGGGTGGGATTGGTAATTGCGGCACTTGCATCTCGTGGTGTTACAATTGTGGAACGTGCTGACTTGGTAAAGCGCGGACACGAGTCAATCGAACGCGATCTTGGGAATCTTGGTGCAAATATAATATTAAAAGTTCAATAATAACTATTTACAAACCATACATATTCGCTTGCCAATTTTCCACTTTGACGCTATGCTAGGTTATAATGGCAAACAGAAGACTTATTGCTGTTCTTATTGTTTTTATTGTCCTGGCAGGGGTAATGGTTGCTGGGGGCACGATTTTCCGTGTTCGTAACATTGAATTGTCGTTTGCTAACCAACTGGATTACATTGAAAATGAACAAGAGACTTTATCCAATCTTCGTTCCAGCATCAACTCGGTTCACGGGAATAACATACTTTTCAACGTGGACAGAAATTTTATAACCGAAACATTGGAATACGCCGACTTTCGTGTGCGTGTCACAAATATCGAGGTTCGTTTTCCAAATATTCTGCGAATAACTGTGCGCGAACGTTATCCTGTGTTTGAATTGGATCTTGGGAACCGCCAGATGATTTTTGACAGTCAATTCCGCTATGTAACATCTGAAAGACGGGGTACCGCGCCACTGATAGAAATTCCAGTTGGTATGGCACCCACAGATATTGACGAACTGGAGCGCGGTGGGTTCATATTTGACCTTGAAATGGAACAAAGTACACGTTTGAAATTCGAAAGAAAGCGTGACATAGCGGACCTTTTTTGGGCGCGAAATAATTTCGAAGACAGTATCAACAACCTTTTCGAAACAATTGCATTCGAGGCGGTGGGTACATATACATCCGGTCCAAACGTGGGTATGCCAAGATATGTGATGATTCTGGACAGACGGGACAGCCCAACCATAATTGAAATCATAGGAATCCGTGATCAAGATTTGTTTCGTCAAAAATTAACCAAAGTGTGGTTTGTAATGGAATATCAAATGCACCATTTCCCCGGTCTTTACAGGGTATACTATAATAACGGTAATATCCAGGTTCTATCCCCACCGCCTTTTGGAGGTCAATAGATGAAAGTCTTTCAAAAGAGAGCATGGGTACTTTGTTTTGACTCTGATAAAGTTATTGTTGCCTTTGCACACTCTGGGATTAATAATACGTTTCAAATTCGCGCTCGCTCTGAAACAGACTTTGGTGGTATTGTGAATGGTGAATTCGTAGACACGCGCGAGGGTCTAGAACACGCCGTACAAACCACTATTTACGATGTTGTCAGGGCTACGGACTCGCGCCTTGATAAACTATGTATAGGCGTTCCTGATGTCTTTTGCGAGGTCAAGACCCATGATACATTTATCCAATTCGATCGCCCAAGACGAATCACAAAAAATGATGTGAAAAAGTTGCATGCCCAAATCCCGGGCTATAACAACGCGATTCGTACGTCGCATTTATTTTATCGTTTGGATGATGGTAACCCCGTAATTGATGCAATTGGTGGGGTAGCGTCTAAATTATCTGTCAATACTAGTTTTATTCTTGCCGAGGGCTATTTCACCGCAAATATCTACCAGGCAATCAAAGGCCTGCCGTTTAATGACATTGAATTCGTTCCCACCGCACTTGCAAAATTACTATATTTAATTGACGAGGAAATTCGCGACAAAACATGCCTATTGATTTCTGCAGACGCATTCTCCACCAGTGTGGCGCTTGTTTGCGGTGACGGTATATTAAACTTGAACACATTTGATATTGGTTACATGCACGTATTAAACGACCTTTGTGTGGTGAAAGACATAGACCACATTATCGCAACTAACCTGATTAAAAATGCGATCCTTAGTGTCGATAAAAAAGATACGGACGTATATGTCTTGGACGACAAAAAATATTCAGCACCGCTTGTGGACGAAATAATTAAGGCACGGCTTATGGATGTCGGTGACATGCTATTCTCAATCATGCCGCGCGAGCAAATGCCGGTATTTATAACAGGCAAACTTATCAACGAAATAAAGGGCTCTCGCGTATTCCTTGCGCGCCACATCGGTGTGCACTTAGCCACGGTTAATAATCCATTAGGAACGGGGGACGAGGAACTCTCGGCGCTGGTACACCTTGCGTTCAAAAGTGAAAGATAATGTTAATCAGGCAATTTGACCGTGTATAACAATTCGACTTGCCCCGACCCAAGTTCCATAGGACGAGGTTATATTCAATCTTATTGTGTTAGTGACTATGTCATTAACGTGAACAATTGTCCTGGCACGATCAGAATTTACAGCAGTAAATGGCGAGCCAAGCGGAATAGCACTTGCCCCTGTTGAAAATTGTGCGTTTCGTGTGCGGTTATTTGCGGTGGATGTTCCATTGTAAAAATCAATTCTTGTTATCCTAATAAAATAATTTAAGGTTACTTGAATCCAACCAGTTGTTGCGTTGACACTCCATTCGCTGGTAAAATTGCCATTGAATGCATTGTACAAAGCATATGGGGTAGTGTAAGTACCAAAAAGAACCCCGTGATTATTACTAATAATGCCACTTGTGAAGACTGGTGCCTGCCATGGTAATGGACCATGCTGGGTTGTTGTTGCGTGAATTACGATTCGACTTGCCCCGATCCAATTTCCGTAGGACGATGTCACGGTTAATCTAACGAGGTTCGTCACAACATTGTTGACATGGACAATGGTTCTTCCACGATCTGCATTCACTGCGGTGAATGGTGCACCCAATGGGGTGCCTGCCCCTGCTGTAAAATGTGCGTTTCGTGTACGATTATTATAATTGGATGTTCCATTGTAAAAATCAATTCTGTTGATTATTATGTTGTGGTTTAAATGCAATTGAATAAAGCCACTGGTTGCATTGGTACTCCACTCGCTGGTTAGGTTTCCATTGAATGCATGGTGTAAATGATACGGGGCAGTGGCGGTGCCTGCAATTTGCCCGTTACTGGTCAAAACTGGTTGGTTCCATCGTTGCGGTGTTGGCAATGATACGGGTGTATGACCAACAGTTCGTGCGAACATGTATAACATTGTGGCGGTTGCGTCCGTTGCCATCGGTAACAGTGCCCGTGCACCCTGAACCCTGTTGTTGTGTGAGACATTCCCGCGTCCGCCTACGGATGAATAAAATGGGAGTGATCGGGCGGCAACTGAGCCTGCTAAATAATATGCGGCAAGTGCATGTGTAGGTCGTGCAAGATAATCACTTGCCCGAAAGGTATTCATAGATATTTCCCTGGCACCCAAAATACCGTTGCTGATTTCCGATTGTGCCACACCTTCGAAATTTGTGTGGTTTGTAAACATTGTTGCGATGGAAATCAAACTCTGTATCGTTGATATACCCAACACAAAAAATATTGGATTTAATAACAACAAAGCAATAGGCGTGGCAATAAGCAAAGCAGGGTATCGAAACGCCAAGACAAGAACCGTGAGGTGGAAATCAACTTCGAATGACGTTAATTGGTCCGCATGTACCGCCGACGCCAAATCCGTCAAAAAATGTGACGCCTTGCCCAAATAATTAAAGGCCTGGGAGTGGCGCCCTTCGTTATAGCGTTCAACAGCCCAGTCAAAATAATCTCTTGCCCTTGTTCGTGCATTTATTCCCGAATCAAAGGTATTACGGAAATAATTCATGCGGTTATTTGGATTATAAAAATGGCGATTATTCAAACCAATGCCCGCGATATTTGGCTGGGTTTCGTGGAGGTCTGGCCAGTCTGTGTGTCTTACGAACGCGGCACGTCGGGACTGTGATGTATTGGCATTTACCGTAAACAAATTTGGAAACATTCTGCGGACATGGTCATATGCGTGACCAGCAATTACCTGGTGCGTGCCGCCATTTCCATATACCATTTTTCCACCTGTTGGACCACCTGCCTCCCATAATGGAACTATTTGATTTATATCATTTCCACGTATATTGTTTTCTTGTGAACCTCGTCTGGATTCGGTGCTTAGCAAAATATCATTTTGTATTGAATTAATTATCCCTTTGCTTAATGCACTTTGATAATAATCTGTGAATCGATCTCCAATTAAAGATAACTGATAAAGACATGTTACATCATAACCAAGTCCGACAAGATAATCTCGGAACCCATCTAGGTTATTTAAATTATATTGTTCGTACGATGTTCCTTCCCGTGTTGTATCATCGAATTGTATATTCAAACTGGCTTTCCATTCTTCTGGTGATAAATCTTCGTTGGTTGCAATAAAACTTGGGGCTATATAATTTTCATTGGTAAACACTGGCAATCGCACAGAATGTTGCGCATTTGCGTGAACAATTATTGGCTTTTCCGCTGTTAACGTAATTGCCAACGTAAATGCAATTATCACCATGCACCCAACTACAATCCCTTTTTTCTTCATAAATTTTCTCCTTAATGTTTTTCTGTTTAATTTACCATTTTAAATTATTCTAACGGGCGCATTACGCATTCTCGATGTACCGTCTCCCAATCGACCGTATGAATTACTGCCCCATGCCCACAGGTGTCCTTCATCTGTTATCGCAAAACTTGTTACCAATCCTGCGCTGACCGCGACAACTGTTTTTCCTTGTAAAATATGAATTGGACTTGTTCTTGTTACCGCATCAAAATCCTCTAATCCATTTATTCCTATACCTAATTGACCTTCTGCACTAGACCCCCAAACCCACAAATTACCATTCATGTCCACGACCATTCTATGGCCACTGGTTGAAATTGAAACGAAATTGCGCTCCTTCATTATTTGGACAGGGACAAGGTAAATATCCGTTGTGCCAGTTCCAGCCCCCCCCCCCCCCGTCCATAAACCGCCATTTTCATCCAGTGCAGTTACGCTGCAAATTTCTGCGAAACGTACAGGTGTTGGAATTACAACTGGGGATGGTTGTATTGATGTGGTGCCGTTGCCCAACTGTCCTGAAAAATTGACCCCCCAACCCCACATATTTCCGTCAATGTCAAGTGCTAAAGTAGGTCCTGCAGCATAAACGTGCGTAAATTTTGTATTCTGTATAATGTTAGCAGGAACGCCTGTACTATAACCAATTTCACCTGGAACATTACCACTTAGAATCCATAATCTGTTGTTCATATCAATTGTATAACTGCGGGTTCCAGTGGCGGAAACCACTTTGAATTGTTTGTCCGTCATTATTTGTTTCGGGGTCGAGCGATGTGTTGCTGTACCGTCACCTAATTGACCACCACGATTTTGTCCCCACGTCCATAAACCGCCATCCACATCAATTGCCAAACTATGAAATCCGCCGGCACTAATCTTTTTAAATTGCGTATCTAACGGAATTCTGGTTGGGCGATTTCTGTTTCGTCTTGTACCATCGCCCAATTGCCCAAAATAATTATTCCCCCATGCCCAAAGATATCCATCCCCATCAATCGCCAACGTATGCGAACCTCCACCGGAAACCGCGGAAATAGAACTTGGTAGGTTTATCCGTTCCCGTCGCCAACAAACAATTCCTATTACAAAAACCGTTAAAAACGCTATCACGCCAATTGTTACAAAAATAATTACAAACTTTTGTGAATGCCTTGACCAAAATGATCTTTCCATAGTCTCATCCTTTCAATTTAAAATCACCGTTAAATTATTCTAACGGGCACATTACGCATTCTCGATGTACCGTCCCCCAGTCGACCGTATGTATTACTTCCCCATGCCCACAGGTGTCCTTCATCTGTTATTGCGAAACTTGTCGCCCCTCCTGTACTGACTGAAACAACCGTTTTTCCTTGTAGAATGTGGATTGGGCTTGTCCTTCTTACCGCAACCAAGTTTTCATCAAGGCCATCTATCCCTATGCCTAATTGGCCGTCTAAACTGCGTCCCCAAACCCACAGATTGCCATCTGTATCCGCAACCAACCGCGCTGAACCAGTGGAAATTGCAGTAAAACTTCGTTCACTCATTATCTGTGTTGGCGTAAGGTAAATATCACCCGTGCCGGTACCTGCCCCCCCCCCCCAGGTCCATAATCCGCCATTTTCGTCAATTGCCATTGCAATACAAATCTCTACGAATCTTACGGGGGTTGGAATTATAACGGGGATCGGTTGTATTGCCGTGGTACCATTTCCCAATTGTCCTGAAACATTAATCCCCCATCCCCACATATTGCCATCAATATCCAATGCCAAATTACCGCCACCAGAAGAAACATGTGTAAATTGTGTGTTTTGTATAATGTTAGCAGGAATGCCTGTGCTATAACCTATTTCACCTGGTATATTGCCAGTAAGAACCCATAACCTGTTATTGGTATCAATTGCATAAGCATTTCCATTGGCAGAAATTGCTATGAACTGTTTGTCTGGCATTATTCTTTGCGGTGTAGAACGATTTATTCTTGTACCGTCACCTAATTGTCCACTATTATTAACTCCCCACGTCCATAGACCACCACCAATACAAATTGCTAGATTATTATGCAAACCCGAACTAATCTTCTTGAATTTTGTATCGATTGGAATTCTGGTCGGACGATTTCTGTTTCGTCTTGTACCATCACCCAATTGCCCAAAATAATTATTCCCCCATGCCCAAAGATATCCATCCCCATCAATTGCCAATGTATGCGAACCACCACCGGAAACCGCGAAAATCGAACTTGGCAAGACTACATTTTCTTGTCGCCCAAAAAATCCAAAAAACCAAAGGACTACGACCACATTTAATGCTATATACGCCAGGATTGATAAGGAAATAATTAACTTTAATGAATGCCTTGATAAAAATGATCTTTCCATACCACAATTATATTGTGGGTGTATTTTGCATGTCAACTTAAATAACCATCCACGACTTTCTGTAATGATTTTCTAAAAACCGCTTGTCAAGTCTATATAATATGTGTATAATATTAAACGTTGAAAGAACTATTTAAAAGTGTGGTAATAAAGAAATGAATTTGGTTGAACTTATTGAAAAGGAACAGATAACAAAAGAAGCGCCTCAATTTAACGTGGGTGATACCGTAAAGGTGCACTTCAAAATTGTCGAGGGTACAAAAGAACGTATCCAGATCTTCGAGGGGCTTGTAATCGCCCGCAAGAACGGCGGAATCCGTGAGACTTTTACCGTACGTAAAATTTCTTTTGGCGTAGGTGTCGAAAGAACATTCCCGGTCTTCAGCCCAAGAATCGACAAGGTCGAGGTCATTCGCGAGGGTCAGGTACGTCGTGCAAAACTTTACTATATCCGTGACCTATCTGGAAAAGCAGCATCCAAAGTAAAAGAAAAGAAAACCGCAAATATCGAAAAGAAAGAGGTTAAAACCGCCTCACAAAAACTAGAGGCTCTTAAGGCAAACAAAGCAAAACCAACTGTAAAATCAACAAAACCAAAGGCGGCTGCAAAACCCGCACCAAAAGCAAAGCCAGTAAAAAAAGAAGCCCCAAAAACCGAAGAACCAAAACCAGAAACCCCAGCAGCAGAATAATCTAGTCAACAAATATTAATAATCCCCATACGGGGATTTTTTTAAAAATTGTATAAAAACCCTTGACAAGTATATACTATGTGATATATAGTATTGTACATTGCATAATACTTTGTAAAGGAGGAAATATGGATGTCCAGTTAAAAAAAGGTCTCCTTGATGTATGTGTTCTGGCGACCCTTGTAAAGGGTGATAGTTACGGTTGGCAAGTAATAAAGGATTTGGTTGATGTAATTGACATCTCCGAGAGTACACTTTATCCAATCTTGAAAAGACTAGAGCAGAGTGGAGGGATATCTACCTACGAAGTCCCGCACAACGGCCGCCTAAGAAAGTATATCAAGTTAACCGACATTGGCAGGCAACGTCTCGAACAATTCAAACAAGACAGCCAAGGCCTAAGACAAATCTATGACTTCATAGAAAATACATTAAAGGAGGGGGATAATGAATAAAGAACAATTTCTTGCCCAGTTAAATTCTGAGACTGGTGACAATGAACTTGTAAGATACTATGACGAACTGGTCAGTGACCGTATCGAAGCCGGCGAAGACGAAAACACTGTTGTTGCATCATACGATGTTCAAAAAATTGCAAGGTCGGCGGGATTTGAAATCGCGAAAAAGGAACTGCACGCCGAAACACAAAACAGAAGAGGCGGTCGTGCCTGGATAGTAATTCTTGCATTGTGTTCTGTACCAATTACAATTCCTTTGGCAATTGCCTTCATTGCGATTATGATTTCATTCTTTGCGGTTGCTTTGGGCTTGGTCGGTGGCGCAATAGGCGGATTGGTAATGGGTGCGGCTGCGGTTGTTGAAATGATAATAATTGGCGAGTCTGCAAGTTTTATTCTGCTATCGCTTGGGGCGTATCTTGTTGCACTTGCGATTCTTTGGATACTTGGTGTGTTGTTTGTACGTGCGCTAATCATATTCTATAACTGGATTGTTGTAAGATTCTTTAAATTTAGGAGGGCAAAATGAAAAAAGTATCATTAATCGTTTTTATATCACTGATGGCAACTGGATTGGTGATTGGTGTGATAGGTCTTGCAATGTACAGCTTTGACTTTTCACGTGTGCGTGCAGACATATTGCGCGAGGGGCACTATGAGTCTGCTTATATTACGCATACAAACACACCAACTGCACTGAATTTGAATGTTCGCAGTCAAAATGTTGTAATTGCACAAGGGGACGAATTCCGTGTCGAGTATTACCAAAACATGCACTATTCTCGAATTTCGTATAACATTGACAATGATGTATTTACTTTCACCTATTCACGCCGATTTGTTTTCACATTGTTCGAGGCAACACCACGTCGCTTCCGTACAATAAATGTAACTGTTCCGACTGATTTCGATGGAAACATAAATATATACGCACGCAGCGGGAACGTCAATATTTCAAACATTGACGCAGACAAAGTAAACATTGACATTCGCAGTGGTAATACAACCATAACAAACATGGATGCAAGTAGCATCAATGTTCAAGGTAGAGCCGGTAACATAACACTTAACGATGTCAACGTGGATACGACAATCACGACATATACGCGCAGTGGTAACACGAATATCAATGACGCAACTGGTACAACTGTAACTTCAAAATCGCGCAGTGGTAACATCAGAATGATAGGCCTCGAATTCACAAATATAACAACAGATATTCGCAGCGGTAATGCATCTGTTCTAGGGGTGCGTGGTAACGTTGAAGATTATCGTATAACAATGAGTAACCGCAGTGGGAATTCTACATTAAATGGTTCGCGTGTCAGCGGAACCGTAAGTCATGGTACGAACGGAACTATCATAATGACCACACGTAGCGGTAACAACACATTGAGATTCATTTAAAATCGGTCAAAGCAAAGCGGAGACGAGTGGGAAAGCCACTCGTTTTTCTTTGTTTTTACTTTACTTGCCTTGGATATTTTGATATCATAGGCAGATTAAATAAGGAGGATATTCACATGAATCCATGGCACGATATTTGTGAAAAACGCATTACAACGGAAAAATTTGTGGCGGTAACAGAAATCGAAAAATGTACCAAAATAAAATACGAAATCGACAAGGAAACAGGTCTATTAAAACTCGACAGATATCTGCAAACCTCAACTTGCTATCCTGCAACATACGGCTTCATACCAAAAACACTGTCCGAAGACGGGGATCCACTGGACGTTCTTGTTTTGGACAACCTTGCGGTACGACCGATGACTCTTATTGATTGTGCACCAATAGGTGTTATAGAAATGATCGATAATGGGGCGCGTGACGAAAAAATTATCGCGGTGCCGCTTTACAAAAATTCACCATACGCAAAGTACAAAGACGTAACCGAGGTTCCACAACAAATGATAAGGGAAATTTCCCATTTCCTACGGGTTTACAAAGACCTCGAAGAAGACAAAGTTGTCGAAATCAAACCAACAAAAGGTCGCGACGAAGCAATCAAAGTAATCAAAGAGGCAATCGCACTTTATAAAAAGACATTCAAAAAATAAAAGTTGCTTAATTAAGAAGGTTGACAGAGACACAATAACCAATGTATATTGATGTTGTGCCAAATGGCATAAATCCTTTTGCAAGCAGTTGGGTGCTTGCCGAAAGAGACCATAAAAGGAGAAAAAAATGGAAAAGAAAAACTATGAAATGATGATGATAATTTCACGCGACACTACCGAAGAAAAACGCGCAGACATCATCAAAAAGTTTTCCAAAATGGCGTCAACAAACACCATAGTGGAAAAATGGGGTATGAAAAAATTCGCATACCCAATCGACTATAAAAGCGAAGGTTTTTATGTCTTGTTTCACTTTCAAGCCGGTCCAGAGGTCATTAAACAAATGACAGACGCAATGAACATCACAGAAGGTGTAGCGCGTTACATTTTCGTTATTAAAGACGAAAAGATGTTAGAGGCCGATGCAAAACGCCGTGCAATGCGCGCAGCCGCAAGAAAGACAGAAACAACAAAACAACAGGAGGAACAAGGTGAATAAAGCTTTTCTTATTGGAAATCTTACACGTGACCCTGAATTGAAACAAATTCAAAACGGTGCCAGCGTCTGCAACTTTGCAATTGCGGTAAACCGTAAATACACAAGTGCTGATGGAACACGCCAGACTGACTTCTTTAATATAATTGCTTGGCGTGCGCTTGGAGAAAACTGTGCAAAATTCTTGAAAAAAGGAAGCAAAGTAGGTGTGGTCGGCGAAATCCAAACACGCAGTTACGAAGCCCAAGATGGCTCTAAAAGATACGTTACTGAAATTAACGCGGACGAGGTCGAATTCCTGTCACCAAAGCAACAAGACGGTAACATGGGCGGTTCATCCGCTGCGGAAGACGGCATGCAACCGGTTTCCGATGACAACCTACCATTCTAAATTTAAATTAAATTATTAAAAGGAGATAACTATGAGCGAAGAACAAATCCAACCAGAAAAGAAGAAATCAGCACCGTCCGTGGCGGCTGCAACGCAAAAACCAAAACGCAGACCATGTGGGTTTTGCATGGAGAAAAATGTTTACATTGACTACAAAGACCCGCGTCTTAAAAAATACATGACGGAAAACGGCAAAATCGTTTCCCGCAGACAAACTGGTCTTTGTGCCGCGCACCAACGTGAATTAACCACTGCGGTCAAACGCGCACGCACAATGAGTATTATCTAAAATAGTCTAAGCAGTTAATATACCGCAAAGAAAGCGCAACTTTGTTGCGCTTTTCATATGTATACACATGGCAAAATTTATTCATTTCATTGGTATTGGTGGCATATCAATGTCCGCTTTGGCGGCAATTTTGATCAAACAAGGACATAAGATATCTGGATCGGACACTGCTAAAAACCCGCAAACAATTGCACTGAAAAAAATGGGTTGTCGAATTTTTCTTGGACATGATGCCGGCAATGTCCCAAAAAATTGTGAACGTATTATAATCAATGGTGCAATATCGGATGATAACCCTGAACTGTTGGAAGCGATTGGTCGTGGATTGGAAATTGTGGACAGAGCGGCTTTATTGTCGCAAATTGCAGATGCATACGAAAACGTAATAGCAATCACAGGCACCCATGGCAAAAGCACCACCACCGCGATGATAGGTGCAATTTTTCGCACAGCGGGTCTTAAACCAACAATTCATAACGGTGCAATAGAAATGAATGTGCACGACCCACTAGGGAATCTGCAAGCGGGTGAAAACAAATTTTTTATAACCGAGGCATGTGAATTCAAAAAGAGTTTTCTAACTCTGAAACCAACTGTTGCGGTTATTACAAATATAAACGAAGACCATATGGATTGCTACGGCACCTTGGACGAGTTGAAAAAGTCTTTTAAATATTTTTCAAATAATGCAAAAATCACAGTAATTAACGCAGACTGCAAAAATTCTACAACTATCAAAGATGCGCGACGTGTATCAATGTTGGACATCCCAAAATTAGAGGGTAACAAAGCAAGATACAAATTTCAATATGATGGAATGGAAATTGCTCTAAAGATACCTGGTTTTCACAATATCATGAACGCAATGCTTGCAATTCGTGCTGCACAGGAATTTGGGATTGGCAATAATGTTATTAAGTATGCTTTGGAAAACTTCTGTGGAATTCAACGACGTTTTCAAGACCTTGGTTCTGTCGAAGATTGTCGAATAATAATTGATTATGCTCATCATCCTGTGGAAATTGCAACCACGATAAAAACTGCGAACAGTCTATACGACAAATATCTTTTGGTCTTCCAGCCACATACATACACACGTACCAGGAACCTATTTAATGAATTTGTTTCCGTTCTTGAAAATACAAATGTCTGCATATATGGTACATATGCTGCACGTGAAAAACCGATTATGGGGGCACGCGCAAAAGACTTGGCAGACGCAACAGGTAAGAAACATTTCTTCAAAAAAAAGTTACTGGTCGATTACATAGGTAGCCAATGCAAGAACTATGATGCAATTATTTTCGTAGGCGCAGGCAACATTGATAACATCGCACGCGAAATTGTTGACAAACAATAACACGTGGTGTATGATATGGGGTATGAAAAAAGATATTCACCCAAAAACAAGATCTGTTGATTTCGTATGCTCGTGCGGGGCAAAATTTGCAAATCAAACAACCAAAGGCGGAACCGAGGACATGAAGATTGAAATCTGTTCTGTATGCCACCCATTTTATACTGGCAAGCAAAAAATTATAGACGCTGCTGGTCGTGTAGACAAGTTTAATAAACGTTACGGTGCAAAATAATAACTGTGCATGAAAATTTCCGACTTTAAAAACCAAGTAGGTGATTCAAATCTTGCCATAGAAATTTTGTCATACATCCTTGACAAAACAAAGGGCGAGATTTTTTTAGTACAAGAGTTACAACCAAAAATTGCAAAACAAGGAATCGAAATCGCAAAACAAGTTAAAGCCGGAATTCCACTTGCGTATGCACTTGGTTGCATTGAATTTTTTGGTAAAATTTTCATGGTAAACGAACATGTCTTGGTGCCCCGTGTAGATACCGAAATTCTGGTTACCTCGACACTTTGGTTAATCGGCAAATTACCTAATGCACGTGTTTTGGACCTTTGCACGGGTTCTGGATGTATTGCGGTCTCTATTGCGTTAAATACTACTGCAACTGTTCATGCGTCGGACATATCGCCTGGGGCACTTGAAATTGCAAAACAAAACGCAAAAAAACATAACGCAAATATAACGTTCGTCCAAAGTAATATGCTGGAAAATATTACCGAGAAATATGACATTATTGTTTCTAATCCGCCATACATTCGTACTGGCGAGATTGGTTGCGATGACGCATCGATTTTACATGAACCAATCATTGCTTTGGACGGGGGTACAGACGGATTAGACTTCTACAGAATCATAGCGCAACAGGTACATGGCCACCTAAAACCAAACGGCTGGCTTGCCTTGGAAATCGGATATGACCAGGCGGGTGATGTGGTGAAATTGCTGGAACAAAATAATTGGAACGATGTACAAATTAAAAAGGATATAACTGGGCACAATCGTGTTATTCTTGCAACAAGAAGAGGTAAGTCAAAATGATCGAAAAGTTAAACGAAATAAAATCACGCCATGACGAAATATGCAAGGCTATGTCGGATGAAACAGTAATTGCCGATTATGTTGAATATCAAAAATTGGCACGCGAGGAAAAGAAGTTGGCACCGACTGTGGATGCTTTTTTGCGTTATAAACGCAACGCAGAAAATTTAGAATCGGCAAAAAAATTGCTGGCAACAGAAAAAAATAACGAGATGGTTGAACTTGTACAATTGGAAATCGCTGAATGCGAGGAGAATCACGAAAAACTCCAAGAAGAACTTAGAACTCTTTTGATTCCAAAAGACGAACGAGATGATGGTAACGTGATAATGGAAATCAGACCCGCAGCCGGTGGTGACGAAGCCGCATTATTTGCTGCGGCTCTATTGCGGATGTATACAATGTATGCCCAAGCCAATAATTTCAAGATCGAGGTCAACGATCTCGATGAGACAGAGATAGGCGGGTTAAAGAGTGCCAGCATCATGATTATCGGTGACGGTGCGTTTTCTCAACTGAAATTTGAATCTGGTGTTCATCGTGTACAACGTGTACCAGACACAGAAACCCAGGGGCGTATACACACATCTACCGCAACCGTTGCAGTATTGCCAGAAGCGGTTACCGTGGATTTCAAAATCGAAGACAAAGATATAAAAGTGGACGTATACCGTGCCAGTGGTGCAGGGGGCCAGCATGTCAACAAAACCGAATCCGCGATTCGAATTACCCACTTGCCAACCAATACAGTTGTGACGTGTCAAGATGGTCGTAGTCAAATAAAAAACCGCGAAAAAGCCATGACGATATTGCAATCAAAGTTGGCAGAGTATTATCAAAATCTGGAAGACGAAAAATATGCCCAAACCAGAAAAAGCCAAGTCGGTGCAGGAGATCGCAGTGAGAAGATACGAACATATAATTTTCCGCAAAGCCGTGTAACCGACCACAGAATAGGCAAATCAATACACAATTTGACCGCTTTTATGAACGGCGAGATTTCTGAAATGATAGACGCACTAAGAATAGAGGCAAATAAAGTAACAGATTAAAAGTATTCATTTACTAAAATTTCTTGCCCTAAACAACATGTTGTGATATCATCGTGTTATAGACAACTATAATGAGGTGTTAAAATGAAATGTATTTTTTGTGGGTTTTTGGACAACAAGGTAATTGACAGTCGTGTCACCGAAAACGGTAGTAGCATTCGTCGAAGACGGGAATGTACAAAGTGCGAAAAACGTTTCACCAGTTACGAGACGGTAGAAATCGTTCCACTTTTGGTTGTTAAAAACGACGGCAGCCGTGAATCTTTTAATGCACAAAAAATTAAAAGTGGCGTAATAAAGGCATGTGAAAAGCGTCCTATCTCCGCCGAACAAATTGATCGTATGATAGAAGCAATCGAAAAGAATATGTCCAATAACCTAGACCAAGAAATCTCCAGCAAAAAGATTGGAGACCTTGTAATGAATGAATTGAAAAAAATGGATGAAATTGCATATATACGTTTTGCCGCGGTCTATCGCCAATTCAAAGATATATCAACATTCTTGGATTTCGTTCGCGCATTGGAAAACGAACTGGATGTTAAAAAACCAAAAATCAGTTAATAATAAAAGCGAGGGGAACCTCGCTTTTTCTTTAATTGCTTATGTTTGTCTTTTTTTGTTTCTGTAATGTTTTATTAAAAATAACGTCGCACCCAATGACCCAACAATCACAAGAATAATTCCAAGCAACTGCCACGTACTTAATCCATCTGGTACCAAATACCTTGTGCGAACATACGCACGTCTAAGTACACCGGTTTCCTCGTCCAGATATGTGATAAACGTAAACTCGCGGCTTCGGTCGATTCTACCTTGCACACGTACAAGTTGATGATGTTCTAAATATTCGCCATCAATCGCATGCACGCCATTTGCATCTGTGAACACAGGTATTCTACGTGGATTGTAATCGGTTGGTAGAACAACACGTGCATTTGGATTCAGATTCTGGGTATTGCTTGGTGGTTCGTTAATATTAATTACATGCCCAACGTACACAAAGCCAAGAAACAAACCATCTGGATGTGGTCTGCCTTCATGATCCACACGTATTTGAAAGAATTCCCATCCATTTGCATCACGGTGAGTTATACGGCGTTCAATGTGTAAACCTGGGGCGCGACCTGGAAATACAACAGGGGTGTAGTTAAAGTTCTTGCTGATACTTGATAATCTTAAATCAAACACAGGCCGTACACTGGATGGATATTTGAAAATTGGAACATTGTTTAATATCACACGACCATTACCCAATAGGTTTTCATGGTCACTTTCGCGAAATATATCATCACTGCAATACACTACATCAAACATAATAAATCTCGAGTTAATATATCCAACCGTCAACACGCGGGTTTGTAAATTTTCAAACATCACAAGCAAATAATCAAACTGGACAGAATCATACTCTGTATCATGGGAGAGGATACGCACAACAGTATTATTGTTCAAGCGCATCAGCGGATTGACACTGGATGGAAATTCGTACAGGAATGGATTTCCCGCAACACGTCCAAACAAAGGAATGTATTCAACAGGAATCGGACGAATCTCTTGCCAATCATAGCCCTCGTGCTGTTCAAATCCGCTTGCTGTCCAATCGTATCGGAATGTCCATATATTATCACTCCTTAGTGATGCGGCTTCGATAGAGTGCGTACGACCTATCCAAAAAATCTTGTTGTTCAGTTTACATAATTGTAAACTTGGATTCATTCGTACACTGGCGCCATCAATTAACTGATGTGTACCAAATGCCTTTGTAAACGTCCTTGGTCCTACAACCGGGTCTTCTATTAATACATGGTTAAAGTACACATCACGACTGATAATATTCTGGGCAAGGATTATAAGATTCTCTTGTACATCAATTGTAATATCGCGCAATTCGTAACCTGCCCCAAACGCAAGTGCAGTAGTTAACAAGGTGGTCACATGGGTATCCAAACACAGCGATAAATGAACGTTTGAACCAACACCAGTATTAATCAAATACATTACGTCGCGCTCGGCACTGATGACTGCACGTGTATTCCATGCGATGTAAAATGTGGTTGGCAATACCTCGAATCGTGTCCCGCGCAAAATATAAATGTTATTTAACGTTGTATCCAATGCGAAAATTTCTTGGGTAACATGGTTGGAAACCAATTGTGTAATCAAACCAAAGTTTTGGTTGCTACCACCATCCCAGAATGTGTAAAACGCCGCACCAACTTGCTCGCCATTTAAATTGAAACGAACAATACGTTGCTCCTTGTCATTGTAAATGTAAACGTAATTTCCGTTGTCATAAACCATAATCCCGCCCGTCATGGCACGGTTATGGTCAATAAATGTTGTCGGTAATTCGTCCGAGTTGCGGTCAACCAACCTTACAGAATGCGAATAATCCGCAACCAAGAATTCCATCTCGCGAATCAATGCAATCGAAGAAGGAAAGTTAAAGAATCCAAAATCATCTCCGCGTGACGCCGCCACAGTACGCACGAACGCAAGGCGATTATTCTGTATCTGGTACTGGTCTATGCTTTGCTTGCGTTGGTCTACCACAAAAATTTCGGTTGTGCTGCGTGCAAATAAACTGATTGGGATATAGTTCTCTTGCGTGAAAAAGTCTTGGCTCATCAACGGTTCAAGTTCATAAATAAAATTACTTGCAAATAAAACTAGGCTTCTGTCTGCAATGAATACAAACGTTGGATTTTCGGGTGTGCCAATTAAATTAAATGCGGAAACATTAGACCAGCCACGATGTTCGGGGGCTAGGGGCGTGTTACTGCCACTGCGGTAGATAAAAAACAGTTGTGGGTTTTGTGGGCTGGATGCCAACAAAAATATTTCGTTGCCAACAGAACGTACCCCAGCAACTGTTTGTTGAAAGTTCAACGAACGAAGCGGGAATCTGGTTATTACAAATGTATTGGCGTTGAAGTTAGCAAAGCCATAAAGGTTCTGGTGTCCAAACATAACTTGGAATTGCATTGTACCGGTGTTGCGGATACTGAATACATTCATCACTTGATTGGTTGCAGTATAAGCAAGAACAATAGTATTCAATGGTAAAGCGCCATCCGTTGCCAAATCAATGGAACTGAACACGTAGAATCTTTCGGGTAAAAAAACAAACAAATGGCCGGACGAATATTCGATGTGACGTGGCAATCCCATCGTTAGTACTGTGCGTGCAACGGTCTGTCCATCCAATCGCCCCAATGTTAGCAATTCCACCACACCCGCGTTATAATTCACAACATGCACAAAGTTCGCACACGCACTTACCAAGCGTGGCGACGATAAATAATTGTAATTAACACCGCCTTGCGTCTGTAATTCCATCGGGCGGGCATTCACATTAATCAGGGTTGCTGCACCCACAAAAAATGTCGCAATCATGACACCCAGCGCAAGTACGCCAAAGACTATTCTTTTCATACAATCTATGTCTACCATAAAAAGTGGTTTTTTCCAAATGAAAATGTCAACAGCCAAATTTATTTCGGAATGAGCAAATTGTCATACCTATGTACGAAATTGTATATACACATGATATTAATGGATTGAAATCAAAGGATTAAAGTTCTGGGTCATCATAATCATCATCCTCGTCATCCATAGAAAACATATTTTTATAAACAACTTTCTTTTTCTTTTTTGGTCTGATTTGTTTTCGCCCAGTATATCCATCATCTTCTTTAAAGAACCAAGACGTCCTTATCGGAACAAATGCAAAAAAAACTACAAGTGCGGAAACAAATAAACTAAGTACTAAAATTGGAATCATTGAACCCATATACAAAAGTTAAATCAACCACAGATAAAAATAAATGTAGATTTACGGAGAATTTTGTGGAAACAACACGAATTGAAAATATGGAATTTTTGTTGCAAAAACTTGACTCGCTCAGGTGCGAAATTACGCGTCGAAAATACTTGCCATACTTTAACTATAACTCGGGTGAAATTATTCATAAAAAACAACTTACTTTCCATCAAGACACCAGTCGCAGTCGCTGGGTACTTGGTGGCAATCGAACTGGTAAAACTGAATGCGGTGCCATGGAAGCCGTGTGGTGGGCATTGGGTACGCATCCATATTGGGAAATTACGGGTGCAACCGAAGGCTGGGTTGTCAGTCTAACCACCCAGGTTCAACGCGATGTTGCCCAGGCCAAAATCCTAAAATACCTTGATTTCAATGTGGTTGTGGATATTGTGATGAAAGCAGGTAAACGTGATGCACCCGAGCATGGCGTAATCGATTTTTTGGTGGTTAAGAATAAATTCGGCACAACATCAAAGATAGGTTTCAAAAGCGTAGACCAAGGCCGTGAAAGATTTCAAGGCACAAGTTTGGACTGGATATGGTTTGACGAGGAACCGTCCGAAGAAATTTACGAGGAATCGTTGCTACGAACCCTTGACAGGGGTGGGGTGGTCTGGGGAACCATGACGCCACTGAAAGGGCGAACATGGCTGTACGAAAAAGTTTACTTAAATTCTGGAACGGGACATTCCATTCACCAAATATCTTGGGAAGATAATCCATTTTTAAAACAAAATGAAATAAAAAAGATGGAACAGTCATTGTCGCGTGAATCATTGGAATCTCGCAAATATGGTCGCATTGCAGAAGGTTCTGGAATTGTTTTTTCCGAACTGGACGATGAGAATATCATAGACCCATTCGAAGTACCTGTGACATGGCAACGCGTGGTGTCTATCGACCCGGGCTATGTAGCACCAACAGGGGTGGTCGTGATTGCATTTGACGAGGTTGAAAATATCTATGTCGTCGATGATTATTTGCAAAGCGAAAAAACAATTGCCGAACTTTCTATCGATATAAAACAGTTGTGCGAAAAAAATGGAATATTACGGGATGAACGCGAAGGCGGATATCACGTGCTAATAGACTGTGCTTGCCTGCAACGGTCGCTAGGTTCACCCACCAGTGTCTTTTCGCAATTACGCACGCATGAAATCATTCCGCGTGTTGTAACACACAAAAATGTGTTAGAGGGTGTCTTGCACATCAAAGCCTTGCTTAGAAATGCGGAAAATGTACGGCGTCTGTTCATCTTTAAAAATTGTAAAAACTTGTTGCGTGAAATGCGTTCATACAGTTGGGGTGACGACGAAACCCCTAAAAAGAGAAACGACCATTGTATTGATGCCCTTAGGTATGCAATGACGAATCGCAGGCCAACTGCAAAAAAACGTGACCCAACCGACATTTCAAAAAAGAAAGATGCCCTTGTAAAAATTAATCGGAGAAAATGAATGGATAAACAAATCCGTGATGCACTTTGGAAAAAGGCTCTGGGTTACGATGTGCCTACCGAAAAGGTTATTGATGGTGAACTGGTCAAATTTCGACACATTCCCCCAGATCTCGACGCAATTAAAATGTTGGGCAATAAAAGCGATAATGATTTGACATTCAAAACAAAAGACGAACTTATAAAACTCGCCCAAGATCTATTGAATGAAATTAAAGGAGAAATATGAAAAAGGAAATTCTGTATAAAACACCGCGGAAAATCGAAAAACAATCTAACGCCGATCGTAGTCGGTTAGAGTTGGTTAAAAACGTAATCGCAGATTTCGAAGATCGCAAAGTCAAGAGAAGAAGTCTTGAACTACAATGGCGATTAAACCTAGATTTTTACAGCGGTCACCAAAATAATTTTATTACCAGTTTTGATACACTATCTACCGCCAATCGCCAATTTTTTTGGCAGCAGCATGAATCGTTTAACCACATCACGCCAATTATCGAAAGCAGATTGGCAAAGATTACCAGTCAAAAAGGCGAACTAAGTGTATTACCACAATCTGCCAGCGAAGTCGACAAGCAAAACGCTCAACTGTGTGAAAAGATTATTGACTCTGCCATGAACAGAACTGACTTTGATTCACTTGCGGAACAAGCCGCAATGTGGTCCGAGGTTTGTGGAACCGTCTTTTACAAGGTTTACTGGGACGCAACTGCGGGGAATGTAGTTGGAATTATAAATACGGACGAGAGACAGGAAAATGTGTACGATGGCGATATAAAGATAACTGTATGCAGTCCTTTTGAAATTTTCCCAGACAATTTACGTACAAGCGATATCGAGCAATTGTCCTCTATTATTCATGCAAAGAATGTACATGTGGACACAATAAAAGAATCATGGGGCGTGGATTTAAGCGGCTTGGGCGAAGAAAATGTAACCGTCATCGAGCGATACGAATCCCCAACAAAAGTCCGACCAAATGGGCGCCTGATAATCATTGCTGGTGACAAACTATTACACGATGGTGACTTACCGTTTATAAACGCAAAAGACGCAACGCGCGGCATGCCATTCGTTCGCCAAACCTCGGAAAGTTTTGTTGGGTCGTTTTATGGTCGCAGTGTCATTGACCGTGCCATCCCCGTACAACGTGCATACAATGCCGTAAAGAACAGAAAGGTCGAATTTTTAAACCGTCTTGCATGCGGCGTACTTGCGGTCGAAGACGGAAGTGTAGATATAGATGCTTTGGAGAACGATGGTCTTGCGCCTGGCAAGATAATTGTCTATCGCAGTGGGCAGGATGCACCAAAATTTATCGACACCGGTAAAATGCCCGCGGAACTGGAACGTGAAGAAGAACGATTGCTGCGTGAATTCGATAATCATTAGTGGAGGTGGCGATATAACTCGCAGTTCTGAAAATGCTAATGTCAGCGGTGTGGCGCTTGCAATTCTTGCCGAGCAAGACCAACGCAGGATGCGTCGAACTATTACCAGCACAATCCGTGCCAAAGTTCAGATAGCCAGCCATATCCTAAGACTCTATAAACAATTTGCAAATTTGGAACGTGTTGTACGCCTTGTTCGTGGCAAAGACATCGAGATGTTTAATTTCAACGCCAACCAAATTACAACGGACGAAGTTATTTACACACAAACTAAAACCGAGACAAAAGGAGAATAGAATGGAAGAAATAAAAATCGTGGAACAATCAGTCGTCGATAATGAAACGGAGAACAAGGAATCCATGGAAGACCCTTGCCCGAACATCTTGGTAAATGACTCCACCAAAAGTGGTGAGTCAGAATATCTGGGCACTTTCAAGAATTCTACACAGTTATTTTTGGCATACGAAAACCTGCGTAAAGAATTCACACGAAAAAGCCAAGAACTGGCTTCGCTGAAAAAATCCATCGAAGAAACTGTAGCCGACAATGCCGGTGCGGCGCAAACAATGGTCGAACAAGCAACTTCTGTGGAATCAAAGGAAAAATCGCCCGAACAAATAATACGCGAATATTTAATGGGTGTGAAAACGCGTGCTACGCCTCCTGTAATTCTTGGTACATCGGTGGAGGCAAAAACCACCTTAACTGACGGTAAAAAAGACATACACGAGGCCAACAAGGCCGCGCAAACATTTTTCCAAACCAGACTATAAAAGGGGATAATTATGATTACAATAAACACCGCAGAATCCGCATTGAAAAATATTTACCTTGAAACCGTGGTAAATGATATTAATACAAAAACCAACCCATTTCTTACAATGATTCAAAAGAACACAAAAACCATCGCAGGTAAAGACGCAAAAGCCTCGGTGCGTTTCGGTAACGAAGGCGCAGTAGGCGCAGGCACCGAAGATGGCGAGTTACCGCGTGCAACAGATTCTGGTCTTGCCGAGATTGTTACACCACTGAAAAATTTATATGGTACATTTCAAATCACGGACAAAGCACTAAAGGCGGCTGCCAACAATCCAGGTGCATTCACCAGTTTACTTGGTGGTGAAATGCAAAACTTGGTCGCAACGGCACAGAACAATCTTAACCGTATGATATATGGTAATGGACGAAAATTCTTGGCACATACAAACCAACTAACGTTCAACGTTCGTATCGCACAAATCCCATTGCGCTTTCAAAGAAATTTACGTGTCGGCACAGGTGTAGTCATCACCAATGCAAGCAACCAACCAATCCACACAGGACCTATAACGATTCAAAGCATCACCCCAGGTCCGGGACATCTGGTCGTTGTATTCACAGGGAACCTAGACATTGCATCCAACCAAGACCGTTTTTACATATACGAAGCAGGTATAGAGGATCTAGAGATGAACGGTATAGATTCAATCTTTTTGCCCGACACAATGTACAACCTTGCAAAGGCAGATTACCGTGAAATACAACCATTTACCAGTGTAGACGCAAACACAACTCTTCGTGTGATTAGCGAAGATATCTTGCTGGAATTCTTTGACGCATTAGAGGAACATGCAGGGGGTCAAGCCACCGACATAATCCTCACGCACCCACGCGTAAGAAAGGCATTGTTCGATGATCTAAAAGACAATCGCTCTAATATTGATGTAACCGAATTCGAAGGCGGTTTCAAGGGTTTTTCTTTCAACGGAATCCCAATGTACAGCGATATCAACTGTAAGGGCGGAACATTATACGCGGTTAACAGCGCAGGTTACAAAACACAACAACTTTGCGATTGGACATGGATCGAGTCCGAAGACGGCAGTATTCTTAAACCGATATCCGGTAAACCAATCTACAGTGCAACCCTTGTGAAATATGCCGATCTTGTTTGCGAAAAACCTTTTGTCCAAGGCAAATTAACAGGCTTCAGCGCACGTCAATGGAAATAACATAATGCAGCAAATCACAAGTGACCTATATAACATTTCAACCCGCCTAAAGGAAATTGATTCATGCTACGCATTATTTTGGAATGAACAAAAACAAAGGTATGAGATTCATAACCAACCCACTCCAAACTTCCAGAGCCTTGAATTTGTGGTTCCATACGATGAATTGGATTTCAGAACAATCCGTCATGCGTGCAGAACACGCATAGAACACCACACAGAAATCGAAGCCTACGTAGACAACCACAATAATCAAATCATTGAATCTGCCTACAACCAAATGCGGGAACAAATATCAAGATTAGGTGAAATGTTGGAATATGCAAGCAGCAAGGGTCACGAGGTTGCATTCACCAAATCTCAAAAATGGATTTAATTACCAAGCAAGCAGGTAACGAAATATTACACTCGTTACCTGTGTGACTTGGTTAAAAGGAAATAGTTATGACAATCAATCAAATAATAAAGAACACAGCAATAATGTTGGGATTGTCTGATGTGGTGGAACTAATAGAATCAAAACCTAGCAAAACGGAACTTCGCAGGAACGATAACTATGTATTGCTTCTGCGGTGTATCAACTTAGTTGCATCAAATATTGCATCTAATTATCGACCGCTAGAAACATCCGAGACATTGTCCACTACTGCGGGGAACCGTATTGATTTTTCGCGCCTTTCACACTCTGTATTGAAAATTATGGACGTGCGTTCACCTGTAACCAATTGGCGTGTACCATTTACATTATTCACCGATCATATTACTGTTTCAAATCCCGGGTCATTTCGTGTTATATACACATTTGTACCGCACTTTGAAACAGGGAACGAATACAACCCATTCCAATTCTCGGACGAAGTTTTAACCTACGGCACCGCTGCGGAGTATGCATTTATCAATGGAATGTTTTCCGAAGCACAAGTCTGGAATATAAAATTGGAAAATCTGCTTTTTAATACAAAAAGAAAATGTGGTGAAAACATAACAATGCCAGCGACATTTAGGAGGTAGGTATGTTAAGAGATTTGAATCTAGCAAATCCTCGCAGCGTGGCATTCCAAGTAATGACATATACCATACCTATCCATTATTCCCGTCCATTACGTCATAGAATATATGCCCGGTACAACCATGGATTTTTGGCAACACCAACGGGAATAACGGGCATATCCATATTGCCCACAATCCAGAGACCATCGAATCCTTTCTTTCGTATGGTTGGGCGGCGTGCGTTTAGAACCTTGAATGGTTTGCCCAACCAACGAATAATTCAATTCAGTCATCCGTTTTCGGAAAATGAATTCAGTGACGGAACCAGCGATGAACAAGGTCGTTTTACCACACCATTGGAACTTGGGAATATAATTGGTCTAGAGGTCTTCCAGGGCAAACTTCTTGTAATTACCGTGAATGGATTGATAACTGTGGATGGTGCGTTTGACCAAAGTGAATTTCGCATTGAAACATTTGCTCGATCTTATTCACCGATAATTCCCGAAACCGTGCGTGTTCTTGGCGAAACCATTTTTTTTGCAACCGATAACGGTATGTGCAGTGTTGGTGCCAATGGTCGGACAAGCCTCCTTGATGTAACCGATTTTTCAACGCAGGGTATACAATTCGCAACTGTTGTGGGTAATCAATATCTGCTGTCATATGCAAGCGGAAGGTTATTAACCATCGAAAAATTCTTTGAATCGTATTATTATCTTTCCCATGGTATGACGCAGCATGTTTGGGAAACAGATTCTTTTTCACTGGGATATGCTGCTGGTCGGCAATTCCTGAAACAAATACGCCTACGGACAAGCGGCGACCTTGTAATAATTGCACGAACAGAAAACCGTGAACAAAGAATCCAAGTACGTGCCAACAATCGTACACAGCGAATCAATATAAATTTAAAAGGCGAGGCGTTTTCATTGCGTCTGGAAACTAATAACCCGTCTATAAATGTAACCGACTTGGTCGCGGTTATAGGGTTTGGGAGGTAGTATGGAAATAAACTTTGACAGAATTAAATTTGTAATGAATATACGAAAACGACTCTTAAATATAAGGAGACCTTGCCATGGAAAAATCACATGATGAACTAAAAAATAAATATGAAAAACACGCACGAATCTTGGCTGCGGGAATCTGTCCAATGTCTGGTATGGCAAATCGTTTTCTTTCACCGCAGGAACGAATTGACTTGGATATTCAATATGCAAGAATATTGCGTAAATTTACTGTGGGCGGTACCGATTTCATCGACGAAATAAACACACCAACGCCACTGACCCAAGACGAGGCACACATGATAGCAAAGCAGCAGTTGGAGGAATTGGTCAATACCAAAATAGCCGAGATTAACGAAACCGCGGCAGAACGAACCAGACGTCTGAAAGAGCGTCTGGAGAATATTAACCAGCAATACTTTGATCGTGTTGAAAAAATTAACTCGGACGCCCATCGCCGTGGATTGTCACAAAGTACTATTGTTTTGGTACAGCGCGAGAATGCATTGCAAGACAAAATACGAAAAGAGGAATCAATATACGCACAAATCGACCACACAGAGGAACGGAGATATTTGGTAACCGAGCGGCATAGAATTACTCTGTACACCCGTCTAGGCGCATTGGCAAAACGACTGCATGCGGAATCCGTTCGTTTGAACGTAATTGCAAGCCGGGAAAAATCGCACCAAAAATCTCGCTCTCTGCGCCATATGACACATTTACAACGTACACGTCTGGATATCAGTTTAAATACCCAAGAAATCATTGACGAAGAACTGTATGCCGTGTACTTGCAATTTCTGTTTGCAAAAAATCCGCGGCATGCACGCGATCTTGTGGATAACGATCCGTTATTCTTTTTTAATTTGTCATCGACATACTTTATGCGTTTGTTAAACGCGGTCGAGGAACGTGCTGTAATGCATCGACCCGGCGAATAATTAAAGGGAGGTAAAAAATATTATGTGGGACAATATAATTTCACTTGCAATTAATAATGGTCTTTGGGCAACCCTGTTTGTGGGCCTTATGATTTATATTCTTCGCGATGGTGACAAGCGCGAAAAGAAATACCAAGAAACTATCGAAAAACTGGCAGACTCTTTACAAATTGTAAAGGACATCCAAGACACAACCAAAGGTCTCCAGGAAACCACAAAAGAACTGCAAAAAGATGTCAGTGAAATCAAGTTCAAGGTCTAAGAAAAAGCGGAGTAGAGCGCTCCGATTCTCTTTTTTTTTTGCGTTTTATTGGCAGGCTTCTTGTGTATTGTTTTTCTTTATTACCTTCTTTGATTCTCTTCTCTCTCTTGTATTTATAACAGTAACTCGGTGTTGATCCATTAATTCTTTCATGTTGTGTATTTTGTCTAAATCTGTACCAGCGTAAAATGCCTGATGCGCCCATACCGGGATTTCTTCTGGCGTGTATAGGCGACCTCTAAGGTCGGCACGCTGTGTATTGAATTTAAGAACCATCTGTTGCACTTCTGTCGGCAAGAATTTTTGTGGAAATGATATAAGTGTGCTAATAGGTTGTTTTATTAAAAAGGAAATTTGTTCTAATCTCTCTTTGACTTCTTCGTGTTTTTCCACAAGTTCAGCCAAAGAAACTTTGAAGTCAGTAAATGTGGGAATTGTAAAATCGCGACCATCAAGTTGATAATCCTCGTCCCAAACGTCTGTAAGTTCATACCAATCATCTATCATATGCTGGAACCATTCTTCTTCAAAAAGTTTTCTGGTTTCTTCTGGGATCATGGATAAATTAAGACTCATAAGTTTTGTTCCAGCGGCATGCGCAGTCCGACCTATCTCGGCTTCTTTCTTTGCGTGTATAAATGATCCAGTGTTGTGCATTTTTTCGTATTCTTGCATTGCGTTGACAAAACTTTTGATTTCCGGACACTTGTCAACCCGAGGTTTATTTGAAACCCCAGAAACAAGGTATTTATAAGGGTCTTTTGGTAATCTTCCCATGCTAATATTTTATAACACACTATTGTAAATGTCAATACTGGTTATAAAATTGGTAATTTACCCTTTCACTTGACCAATCATCATCTACATGTTATCTTGTGTGAATCTTTTCATGGTTTATGGCGGACTCTCCAAAGGATTGATGTACCATTTACTATGAATTGATAATAAAATTTAAGGAGAGAATAACACATGGAAGAAACCAACAAAGAAGCGTTTGAGGTGCCTCTAACAACAAAAGGGGCAGCAGCAAAGAAAGCAGCACCTGCAAAGGAAGCAAAAAAGGCGCCAGTAAAAAAAGAGGCAACCAAAAAAGTTGCAAAGGTCGAGGCCAAAGACAACCTGTCACAAATGTCCACAGAGGACATCGTCCGTGAATTTGGGAAAAGTGAAAAAGACACAGGTTCGGCTTCTGTTCAAATTGCATTGCTTACCGCACGTATCAATCATCTTACCGAACATCTTCAGACACACAAGCAGGACAAGCACAGCCGTCGTGGTCTTATGAAATTGGTGGGGCAAAGAAAGGGTCTTTTGAATTATTTGGAAAAATCAAATTTGGAAGAATACCGTGAACTTAAAAATAAACTTGGAATCCGTTAATCATTAAATGGTATAAGTCCCACATTTTGGTGGGACTTATTCAGTATATTTAACAGAAAAATGAAGGAGAAAAAATGACAGATTCATACAAAAAATTCGAGGCAGTTATCGGCGGACAACCGGTGCTGGTGGAAACTGGTGCACTTTGTGGACTTGCAAATGGAAGTTGTACCGTAACATGTGGCGAAACAGTGGTCATGGCAAACGTAACGATGGCGGATAAACCGCGTGCGGACCAAGACTGGTTCCCATTGGGGGTCGAGTTCGAGGAAAAACTATACTCGGTTGGGAAAATCCCAGGCGGATTTAAAAAACGTGAAGGCCGTCCAGGTGACAGCGCAATTCTTACCAGTCGTCTTATCGACCGTCCGATTCGTCCGTTGTTCCCAGACGGTATGTACAACGATGTTGCGGTTGTGGTTACAACATTGTCCATCGACCCAGAGGTATCACCCGAGCCGCTTGCAATGCTTGCAACGTCTATTGCATTGACCATCAGTGACATCCCATGGAATGGCCCAACCGGTTCATGCGTGGTGGGTCGCGTTGATGGTAAATTTGTGCTAAACCCAAGAACTAGTCAACAGGAAAAATCCGATATGCACGTGGTCGTCAGTGGTACCGCCGACGCGGTATTAATGGTCGAGGCAGCAGCAGACGAGGTCACAGAACAAGATATGCTGGCGGCAATTATGTTTGCGCACGAAAATATCAAGTACCAGGTAGAATTCCAAAAAACAATCGCCAAACGTATCGGCAAAGAAAAGCGTGAAGTAAATATCTACAAGGTTGACGAAGACCTTGAAACCAAGATCAAAAGTTATGCTACCAGTTTTATTGAAAAAGCATTGGGTGAAACCGATTTGGAAAAACGTCGTGCGGCTGAAGCCCGTGTAGACGAAATGGTGGCAGACCAATTCGCAGAAATCTATGACGACAGCAAACGTGATATTGAAACAATCCTAACCGATATTAAACAAGAAATCATCCGTAAGAAAATCATCGAAAAAGGTCTACGTCCAGATGGTCGTGGATTAAAAGACATTCGTCAAATTTGGTGTAAAACCGGAATGTTGCCACGTGTTCACGGCAGTTCAATCTTTACACGTGGAAATACCCAGGTTCTTAATATCTGTACACTTGGTATGATCTCAGACGCACAGCGTTTAGAAGGCATCGACGACGAAGAACAAAAACGTTACATGCACCACTACAACATGCCGCCATATGCAACGGGCGAGGCCAAAAATATGCGTGCAACAGGCAGACGCGAAATCGGTCATGGTGCACTTGCAGAACGCGCATTGGAACCTGTGTTGCCATCCGAGGAAGAATTCCCATACGCAATTCGTACTGTCAGTGAAGTGTTGTCAAGTAACGGTTCCAGTTCCATGGCAAGTGTGTGCGCAAGTTCTATGACACTGATGAACGCGGGCGTACCAATCAAGGCTGCGGTTGCAGGTATTGCAATGGGTCTTGTAAAAGAGGATAAAAAGGTAGCGGTTCTAAGCGATATCCAAGGGGTTGAAGATTTCCTTGGCGACATGGATTTCAAGGTCGCAGGTACCACAAAAGGTATCACCGCAATCCAAATGGATATGAAAATTGCAGGGATAGACGAGGCTACATTGAAAACCGCACTTAACCAAGCAAAAGAGGGGCGTGCACATATCCTTAAGGCAATGAACCAAGAAATCGAAAAACCAGAAAGTAAACTTTCAAAATACGCACCAAAAATCTTCAGCATGCAAATCAATCCGGATAAAATCCGCGAAGTCATAGGAAGTGGCGGGAAAGTGATAAACAAAATTATCGACGAAACTGGTGTCAAGATTGATATTGATGACGACGGAAAAGTTCTTATCGGCGGAATGGATCAATCAAAAATTGACCGTGCCAAAGAAATAATTCAAGGCATCGTATTTGAACCGGAAATTGGTAAACAATACTCTGGCAAGGTCGTACGCGCAATCGAAATTGGCGCATTCGTTTCGTTCATGGGTAAAGAAGGTATGATTCACATATCCAAACTTATCCCTGGTAAACGTGTGGAAAAAGTTGCGGACGTGGTAAAGGTCGGCGACAGTGTCGAGGTAAAGGTAATCAAAGTTGACGAGAAAGGAAGAATAGACCTTGCTCGCGTTGTCGAGAATCAAGCGTAAATATTAAAAATATTCAAAATGAAAAAACACCATCATGCAATGGTGTTTTTCCAAGTCTGTCGAGAGAAAAATAATCCCGACATGATGGTTTTCTTAGCACGAATCATGTGGCTGAGTTTTTAGAAAAGCAAGATAACAAAAAAATTACTTGCTGCTTCTTGCACAACCACGTGCACCTTCGGTTCTGGCTTGCGTTTGTCTTGATGACGCACCAGTAGCCGACTTTGTCGATTCAACTTTTTGTGTTGCACGACCTCTTGCACTTTTTTTTCTTAGCATAAGTCCACCTCCTTTGCCCGACCAGAATTCCAAATTCTTGTGACCCAGACGGGCAAAAGAATATGGTGTATGATAAGCCGAACAGTACTATGTTGTGCGCATTTTGTCGAATTATGTAATTTATAAAAAGTTTAATAATTTACAGCGGGGAGCCTTTCTTTTTCATTATTATATCGCTTGATGCAATCCCGGATTTTTTCGCTTAGATTAAAAATATAGCGCTCTTTATCCTTGTTGGATATTGTACTCAAATATTCTTTGTCAATCATATGTGACAATGGGTTAATAACCCCAACCACCAATAATGATTTTACACGCGCATAAAACTCCTCGTCCTCGCGACTAAGCCTATGTTTGATCGCCATAATTTCTTCGTTTGTACCTGTTTTCCAAAACCCGCTTGCCAGTCTTTGTTTTGCCAAATTGGCACTTGTTCTAAGAACCCCGCGTTCACGTTTCATATAAAAAACACCTCCGTTTGGATTTATGCCATCGAAAGTGTTTCTGTAAATGTATTTCTTTGTAACTTGAATAAAGTAACATGAAAGGGAAGTTCAAGTCAACTTTTTTAGTCTATCATTTTCTAATTAGTCCGGATTTCCTTCGGTCATTGTTTCAAAGACTTTTTGCAGAAATTTTGACATCTCGTTTTCGATATTCCATGTCAGGGCGGCTTGCATTGTTGAAAACCTGCGTCCTTGGGGATTTTTGTTTCGCATGGATAAAAATTCACACATTTCGTCAAGTTCCATAAAAAAATCCTCGTTAGGGGTGATGCGCGATTCCTCGAACTCGCGCGCCCATTTTAAAATGGTGACATGGCTGTAACCCAAAAGTTGTCCAATCTTGCGACTGGATAATCCAAAACAAGCAAGGGTCAGTGCAACCCTTTTTTCTCTTTTGAAAAAGTCTTGATCGGTTTGGTCAGAAGTAAATTGGCGTCCACACGATTTGCAAAGAAAACATTGCTTGCCGCGACGTTTTCCATGTTTGGTTATATATGAATTTCCGCAATTAATACAATTCACACACCAATATAACATAAACCATTACAAAATAACCACTTACCATTACATTGTTACCATTAATTATTTTTTTGCCCAGTATAATTGGGGTATGTCAACATGGTTTATAATTGCCCAGATATTTGGGATCATCACAATCGGCTTTGAATTTGCATCATATCAAATCAAAGACAAGCAAAAGTATTTATTGGTAAACGGTATTGGAAGTGCGCTTTGGGCCGTTATGTTCGTGGCAATTGGAATGGCAACCAGTATGTCCACACAAGTTTCGCTGATCATAGTGGCAGTTTACAGTTCCACACGTGCACTTGTTTTCTTTTGGATTTTCAGAAAGGATTCAAAACGCCGACGAATGGCGGGGAAGATATTTCTTGGGTTTATGATTTTGGTCGCACTAAGCGCGGGAATCTATGTGATAGTCGGATTACCAACGCGTGAGGTTCAAATTTTGCAATCCGTGGCATTAGTCTTTGCACTTGGATTCGTTATTGGTCAATATATGCCGGGTAAGCACCCAGTCCGAATAACCGTATTCTTTTATGCCATTTTGTTGTTATTGACCCAAACACCGTTAAATATCTTGTATGCCGAACCACCACTTAATTTTAGATGGAATCCAATGGGAATGTTAATAGAACTTGCAAAGATGTCGTCTGTACTTGTGTTTTATTTCATGTTCTTTAATAAGAAATTGATTGCAAAACGACTTGTAAAACTGAAGGCAATTATTAACTGCGAGATGAACAAAATCACATCGGATACGGAAATTTCCGTTCTTGCGGATGCTGGCGTTATGAAGTTGGGTGACCTTGAAAAACTTGTCGCAAAGATGATTCGAATGGAAATCAAGGCAATAGACACCAGCGAAATTACAAATGTCACATCAACAGAATCAAATACACAGGCCGTTCTTGCCGACCTTAAAACCGTTCATGATTTGAAAATGATTTTGGAAAAGGTTATTCGCCTTAAAATGCAAAAGTTGGATAAACCAAAAATGGCAAGCCTTGCACAAGATGCAATTTTGGCGAAAAGTTAAAGGAGAATGAAATGTCAAAGATTACTATTGGGGTCGACAATACTTGTGACCTAAGGGAAGAGGATTATAAAAAATACAACCTAGAGGTTATCTATTTCGGGGTTACTATCGGTGGCGAACTTTATCGCGATACCGAGGTCAAGTCAGAGGATATATACAGGGCTGTTGAAAAGGACGGTTTGTTACCAAAAACAAATGCTGCACTTGAAAGTGATTACCGTGATTTGTTCGAGAGTGCAACAAAAGATGGCGGCAGCATCATTCATTTCAGCATGTCGGACAAATTGTCTGTGAGCCACCAAAATGCTTTGCGTGCAGCAAAAGGTCTTGACCGTGTTCATGTAATAGACACAAGAAGTATCTCGATTGGGACTGGGATTATTGCAATGCGTGCAAGTAATATGGTCAAAGAAGGCAAGACTGTGGATGAAATACTTTGTGCCGTCAAACAAATGATGGAAGACACTGACATAAGTTTCATTATCAAAGATCTAAACTATTTATATCGAGGCGGTCGTGCAAGTGGATTGAAGTTGTTTGGAGCAAACCTTTTAAAAATTAGACCGTCTTTGTTAATTAATAAAGAGGGTAAGATAGTACCTGATAAGAAATTCAAAGGCGGATTCGAAAATTCTGTCAAAGAATGGTCGGATGCCAGAATGAAAAAGGCACAAACCGCGGATAAAGACGTTGCCGCAATCGTTCAAAGTGATATTGACGAGGCAATTGTACAAGATGTTATCAAATCATTAAAAGAGGCAGGTTTCAAAGAAATCCTGCGATACACCACGGGGCCAACACTTACAACGCATGTTGGACGTAATTTAATTGGTACATTTTTCTTTCGAGGGGGTGATTTGTAATTTTGTAAATTAATTATTGGTTGTGGCTTGAATTAAAAAAAATAAAGGAGAAAAACTATAAATGGAATTTATTAAAAATAATTGGATGAAAATTTTTATGGCGACAATGACGCTTGCGGGTGCGGTGCTTTTTGTTGTTTTGCTGACGATGTATGATGCGTCGTATCACAACGAATTGGCAAGTCCATTGTTGCCAGAGGCGATTGCAGATCCAAGCAACGCAACAAGTTTTCTGTTCGGACATATTGCTGGACTAACATTCTTTGCATTGATCACAATTGTTATTGTTGTTTCAATGTTCGAAAAGACAAAACTTTATAAAAAATTCGTGCTTTGTGCTGTAGGTATAATTTGCACAGCATTGATGACAGTTTCCATCATCAACGCAATTGGCAGCGAGCAGTCAAAATTCGCCCGCGAGGTCATGAACGGTGAACACGACGCAGCAATAACCACAGCCGTCGAAATCCAAGCCGCCCCTATGGTACGCGAAGGTGTACGCGCGGTTGTCCGTGCGAATTTCTTGGCCGAAAATGGTCCGATCTATAACATTAACCCAGCCCTGATAGACCTTCTGTCGGAAGAGGCAATTGGTGATTGGGTCGCGACACTAGTGGATCAAGGTATCCCAGAAGCACAGGCACAAGGATTAATGGTTGCCTTTAATGGTGCGGTTGATACCGCATTCCCAGATGCCCTTGCAGATGCAGTTGCAGAGAACGCGCCCGCACAGATTAGCGAAGCACAAGACGCCGCACGTTACCAATTCTTTTCACGGGTTGTTACATTGGTGACCCAGTTAATGATCTTTGGACTTTTGCCACTTGCATGGGGCATAAGAAAAATCACCAACAGGAACGAGAATTAAACTTCAAACATTAATCATCATAAAATTAACAAAACCCAGTTTAAATTAACTGGGTTTTGTATTTGAACAAGCATTTACATAACAAAATTTTCATTCTTTACATATCATGAATTATGTTTATCACTTATGAAAAACTAATACCGATATTAAATCAATCGTGTTTAATCATAGATGCTTGTGGCGAAAGTGCTTGTATTCCAAGTAATACTGTTTGCGTTTGTTACATATCAAAGCGACGTGTAAGTTTTTGTGACCTACTCCGTTATTTGGTATGCAGAAATTAAAAAAAGGAGAACAACATTATGCCAAGAATAGAAAACCAGTCCGAGTACATCATACACGCGTGTAACGACTGGGAAGCGATAAAATCAAATGAAATCTATGTTGATGTTATTGACCTTGATTGCTACACGATCACAAAAACGACCCCCTGCGGTATTGTGTTCAAAGGTAGAGAGATAACTTTTTGCACAACAATCAAATCAAATTGTCCCGACCACATTAACACAGGCGAAAGATTCCGTGACATTTTGTCCATGTATGTTGAATATGTGCCCGACTCATTCACAGTCAACGGACAACACAGGGTACCAACGATTATCGGTGGAACTTCACAAACTGTTGAATATACTTTGCAAGATAGTGACTGGACATCTGACAATGAAGTTATGATTTGTTTCAGAGTAAGAATCAAGCCAGAGTCAGCAAACGACGAATAGTATTACGAACAAATCAAAAGCGAGCTGAACTCAAAAAGAGTTCAACTCGCAACATTTTGGAGCGGAAGATGGGGTTTGAACCCACGACCTTCTCCTTGGCAAGGAGACGCACTACCACTGTGCTACTTCCGCGAATAAGCGAATGCCGCGACCGTGCTTGCACGGGCATGGCTGAGCGATGAGCGGAGCACGAAGTATTCCCGCAAATCACAATAAAATATTATATACAATTCTTACACGCTTTGCAAGTTATTTTTGAGATTTTTTCACACCCGTACTTCCAAATCCGCCATTGCCGCGCTCGGTCTCTGAAAAACCTTCTTTTGTTTCTATAATGTCTACGATGCATCTGTCTGCAATTACCATTTGGGCAATTCTGTCACCCGCCGTGATTTCAAAGTCCTTATCCCCAAAATTTGCAAGAACAACACCAATCTCACCCCTATATCCCTCGTCAATAGTCCCGGTCAGAATAAACACACCATGCCTGACTGCTAAGCCGCTTCGGCTTCGAATTTGGGCTTCGGTGTTTTTTGGTAATTGCATTTGCAATCCCGTTCCAATTGCCAAAAACCCTTTGCTTGGGATGTTTGCATTTTTGATTGCACATAAATCCATACCAGCGTCGCCTGGTCTTGCGTATTTTGGAATAACAGCATTATCGTCCAATTTTTTAAATAATACAGTTTTCATTTGTTTTTTCATAATCACAATTTAACAGTAAATCAAGAATCAAGCAACAGGTCTTTTATTGACAGTTTAATCTGTGTACGTCATTGCTTCGCTCGCAATGACGTGCCTTTTTTGTCTTGATTTAGATATTACAACGCATAAAAAACTTTGCAACTATTTTCTAATCAAGTTATAATGGTAACTATGCTAACCGAAATACAAAAAGAAATCGCCGAAGCACCGCTGGGTGCGATGTTGGTAACCGCAGGCGCAGGCAGTGGTAAAACACGTGTATTAGTACAACGAATCATACACCTTTTGCAAACTGGCATCCGTGATTATGAAATTGCTGCATTGACGTTCACCAACAAAGCCGGTAAAGAAATGAAAGAACGAATCGAACAAACATGTGGTGGCCGTGTGGAATTGTTTCTTGGAACATTTCACAGTTTCTGCATGCGTACCCTCAGACGATACATAGATGTCCTTGGTTATACCCAGGACTTTTCAATATATGATGAAAAAGATAAAGACAAGGTTATCAAGGAAATCCTTGCGTCCAACAATTTTTATGACCTTGCAAAAGACGGTAACAAAACCGTGGAATATCACTTGTCCCAAATGAAGAACGAGGGCACATCGTTAAAAGAATATGAAAAGAAAATTGCGCACTATACAAACTGCGACGACATCATAAAGGCAATTTCATTGTACGAACAAAAAATGAAAGCCAGTAACGCGTTGGATTTTGATGACTTGCTGATTAAAACCCTTGAATTGTTTACCAAGTCACCTGATGTCTTGGAGCAATTGCAAAATCGCTATAAATATATTTTGGTGGACGAATTTCAGGACACCAACCACATCCAATACCAAATTGTGAAACATCTTGCGAATAAACACAAAAACATAATGGTGGTGGGGGACGAGGACCAATGTATATACAGTTGGCGCGGTGCAAGTATCGATAACCTGAAACTATTTATTAACGATTTCTCGCCCAGGGTTTATAAATTGGAACAAAATTTTCGCAGTGGCAAAAACATTGTGGATTTTGCAAATAAACTTATCCAATGTAATTCCAACCGAATTGATAAAACATTGTTCAGTAAACTGGACGATGGTGTAATAAAGGTGGAAAAGTTTTATGACGACCGTGAAGAAGCCAAAACCATTGTCCTGAAAATATTGGAACAAATCAGATACAGTGGAAAGAAGCCAAGCCAATTTGCGATACTGTTGCGTATAAACGCGCTATCCAGAATTTTCGAGGATCAGTTATTAAACTACAACCTGCCATATGCTATTTGGGGCGGGTTCAAGTTCTATGACCGTGCCGAGGTTAAACAGGCATTATCATATTTAAAACTGCTTGCAAACCCAAATGACGACGTTGCGTTTAAAACCGCGATATCTATGCCAAAGCGCGGAGTGGGCGAGGGGACGCTAGATAAAATCAAAGTCGAAGATAAAAACTTACTGGAAAGTTGTTCGGATGCAAATATAACTGGTAAAGCAAAAGACGGAATCATATCATTCCGTGGGGTAATAGAAAGATTGGCACAAACGTATGAAAAAGATGGTCTTGAAACACTTGCAGAAAAGTTCTTGGACATTACACGTCTTCGTTCGGCATACGATACAGCCAAAGAGGATGACGGTAAAAAAGCCGATAACCTGGACGAACTTGTGAACGCTATCGTTCAATTTGCCCAAACCAACCCAGAAGCCACACTAAGTCAATATTTACAATCCGTGACATTGGATGTTGGCGAAGAAAACGATGCGGGCGCACGTGTTGTGGTCTCCACCATTCACAAAGCCAAAGGTCTGGAATTTGATTATGTATTTTTACCAACGATGGAGGATGGTATTTTGCCCCTGGAACGTGCCAAAGAAACAGAACGTGAAATGGAGGAGGAGCGCAGGTTATTGTACGTCGCGATTACCCGTGCAAGGCGTGAACTATATGTTTCATATTGTTCCAGTCGCTTTTTACGTGGTGGGCGCAATTTCATGAACCCAAGCCGATTCCTTGCTGATTGCGGTCACATGGTTGCCGAAGAAAAACCATTTGTTTCATATACACCTCAGCAAACCTTTACCCCGACGTTCTCGTACAAAAATGTTATATCTTCCGCGCCAAAACAAGCAACAACCCAATCATTCAGCGTCGGTGATATGGTAACACACGATAAATTTGGTTCGGGCGAGATACAAGAGGTCATCGATAAATCAATCGTAAAAGTAAAATTCCGCACAGTCGGTATTAAGATGTTATCTATCGCATTTGCGAATTTAAAGAAAATCTAAATTATCTGTAACGCTAAACTAAGGAGCAACGCCCGATTAACCTTGTGCATGTCTTCGTCTGTCAGGGTCGCAATTTTGGTTTCTAATCGTTGTTTGTCCAGTGTTTTAATCTGTTCACATAAAACAAGGCTGTTGTCACTCAATGCATAGGTGCCTTTGTCCAAAAATACATGAGTTGGTATTTTATTCTTGTAAAGGCGGCTGGTAATACATGCAACTATGACAGTAGGCGCGAAGTAATTCCCCACATCATTTTGAATAACCAGGACAGGCCGTTTACCCGTCTGCTCGCTTCCCACGTTGCAATCACCAAGATTCGCAAAGTATATGTCTCCTCGTTTTATATCAATTGTCATTTGTTTACCTAGTTCATCCTATGTCGATGAATCAATAGGTGACACAACAATATTTTTGGGGTACAATCCTTTTAATGGGATTTTATATCGGTAATTTGGAAATTCGATTCTACGGCATAATCATTGCCGCAGCAATTTTGGTTGCATTCTTTGTTTGCTTGAACCTGTTTAAAAAGCGCGGATATAACGAGGACTTTGTATATATCTTGCTAATCATCTTGGTACCCCTTGGAATTTTTGGTGCGCGTGTTTTTTATGTTGTTTTCAGTCCAGATTCAATAAACCTGTTCGCCATCCGCGATGGGGGTCTCGCGATTTATGGTGCGGTTATTGTTGGGATGTTGGGTGTATTCATATTTACGAAACTAAGGCGTGTCAGTTTCTTTGCATTAACTGATATTATTGCTATTGGTTTAATTCTGGCACAGGCAATCGGACGATGGGGTAATTTTACCAATCAAGAGGCATATGGGCTAGAGGTCAACTTCCACTTTTTCCCAATTACCGTGTTAATTGGGAATACGCCACATCTTGCAACTTTTTTCTACGAAAGTTTACTTAATTTCGTTGGTTTTGCTGTACTGCTTTATATTTACATGCAACGCAATCCGCGTGTTGGAACCATAACCGCGCTTTATTTTATTTACTATGGTATCGTGCGTGCGATAATAGAACCGCTACGTCTTGACAGTTTGCTTATCTTCGGAATCAGCGATTTCGTTCTTAATCGAATCTCATTTGTAATTAGCATATTGCTAATCATAGCGGGAGTTGTTATACTAATGCTTAATAGGAAAAATTTAATTAACCAAGATGAAACTGGTTTATTGAAAAAGGAGAAAGCAAATGACAAATGAAACAAGATTTGACTATTTCGTGGAAAAGTTCGACAGCGATTTTTTTGCAATCCGCAACGGTATTGTGAAAGGTAAATACGAATATCTTCACACAAGTGAAACATCTAACATTGATCAAGAAATTCACGAAGAGGCCGAATATGAATACGAAGACGAATTCTCTGACTTTCAACCATATAAATCTAAACTAGAGGGCACATACGAAGACCTTTTTGCTGACCCCGCTGAACGTGTGCAAAAGCCAACACAAACGCGAATCGCCACAGGTACCAGCGACGCAGAAAAACTGGAAAACATTCGTGATTATACGAACAACGCATCTCAGGCCAGATATCTTGCAACGCATCCCGCCGAAATTATTCTTGCAAATCTTATAATGCAAATCCTATCAGAAATTGAAGGCGAGCAAATGGATGACAATGTTATAAAGACCCTTTATCATGAAAAGTCTGTGGATTTGGAAGAGGCACTAGAAGCATTTGAATTCTATCACGATAATCCATACAAAGAAATGGCCCAGAGGCGTCTGGAAAAAATCGAGCGCAAACGTAAAAAAAGGTAAGATCCGATGAAACAGATTATTTTGGCACGCTACGGCGAAATTCACCTAAAGGGTGGAAATCGTGACCATTTTATTCGGGCACTTTTGAATAATCTGCGAAAGCGTCTAAAGGGCATTGCAACCGCTTCTGTTCAAGGTACGCGCATTGAAATCAATAAATATACCGATGAACGCAGTGTTGTGGATATTGTGTCCGCGACTTTTGGTGTGGTGTCACTTAGTATTGTTGCAGTTGTTGAATTAACACCAGAGTCTATTTTTGATTATCTTAAAACACAAAAGATTAATGGTAGGTTCAAAGTTAATGTAAATCGTGCCAACAAAAATTTCCCAATTAAAACTATGGACTTTGCGCCGATTTGTGGCGGTATTATCTTGGATAATAACCCGAATGCAATCGTGGATGTTAATAATCCCGAAACCACAATTTCAATCGACATTCGCGAGCAAACATACATATACGACAATGTTATTTCGGGCGTGGGTGGTTTGCCGGTCGGGGTGTCAGGCAGGGCATTGGTTTTACTCAGCGGCGGTATAGACTCGCCCGTGGCGTCATATCTTGCAGCCAAACGCGGTTTGGGTGTAGACTTTATTCATTTCGCGACGCCACCATACACCAGCGACTTGTCGATAGAAAAGATTAAAACTCTTGCAACAAAACTGGAAACCTTTACAGATAAATCACGCCTTTTTGTCGTACCATTCACAGAGATTTCCAAGGCAATTAAAAAGAACTGTGATCCATCATATACCATAACAATCATGCGACGATTCATGATCCGAATTGCCGAACATGTTGGAAGAAAAACTGGAGCATCGTGCATAATAACCGGCGAGAATCTTGCTCAGGTCGCATCCCAGACGATAGAGGGCATTGCGTCTAATAATTTTTGTGTAACCTGTCTACCGATACTGAGACCATTGATAACATTCGATAAATCCGAGATTATAACCATGGCAAAGAAAATCGGAACCTACGAGACCAGCATCCAACCGCACGAAGATTGTTGCACCGTCTTTGTTCCCGAGCGACCAGTTATCAAGCCAAATATTAAAAAGGCAATAGACGAAGAAAGTAAATTGGATATTGAAAAACTAATTATCGCGGCGGTGGATGGTGTCATATAAACAAATATGACAACCGAAACAATTTTTCTTGTGGATGCCGTTTTTAATGCTGCGAAAATGATAAACGACGATTTCTGTGTCGCATCCAAAGATAATAAAGGTGATTTAGTTACCAGTTTAGATTTTGAAATAGAGCGCTTTATCATCGATAGAATTAACGATAAATACCCAACATTCGACATAATCAGCGAGGAGTTTAATCCTCAAAACAAACTGACAGACAATTGCTTTATCATCGATCCACTGGATGGAACAATAAACTTTGCACATGGCGTCCCATTATGGGGGATTCAGGTTGCATGTGTGAAGCAGGGGTACACTATCGCATCTGTAATATATTTGCCGAAGTTGGGCGAACTTTATTTTGCTAATTCACACGGCGCATTTGTAATTGACAATCCAACAAATCCTGTAGAAGAAATAATGAATGCTAAACCCATCAGTGTGAACCAAACGCCGCATAACAAGGCAATTTATTTGGTAGAAGGCGGATATAAATTCGATGCCTTAGCGCGCCTTGACAAGTCCACCAGTCGCCACTTTAGATACATATGTTCAACAGCAGTCAACAGCGCTTGGACGGCGCGTGGTAGATTCGGTGGAACCATATTACGGAAAGACAGCCTCTGGGATTATATGCCTGGACAATATCTGGTGAAGCAGGCGGGTGGGATGATAATAAACAAAAAAGGCGCACACATCTGCGCCAATTCTCGTGAACTTGCAAGGGTATTACTAAGGGATGGAAAAGAGTAAATTATCCCACAGGGATGATTTGCTCTAACCTTTTAATTAATTCATCTAAATCCATGACGCGCTGTCTTGGGATAAATTTTTGGCTGTAAAACCGACGCAATTGTTTTAGGAAATCAAGAGTGATTGTAACATCGCTAACCTCTATCGTGGTTGTTACCCGTTGCGGTGTATTATGTGTATGGGCCTGTGCCATACCCTCTAGAACTTGGCCAATATACGCTCTGCTCATTACCTCTGCGACTGGTCCATCATAAAAATTGTCCAGCTCGCGTTCGTTTATGTAATCTCTTAAACTCATACGGGTATATATGAATAGAAATTTATATAAGTTCCAATAATATACGTATGGCAACAAATACAACAAAAAAGACCACAATGCAAAAAGCAGAAGATACAATTGAAAAAGGCGTAGAGGAAGCAAAAAAGGCAACCAAAAAAGCGGTCACAAAAACAAAAAGCGGTGTGAAAAAAGCAACCACCAAAACTAAGCAGGTCTGTAAAAAAGCGGGGAACAAAGTCGCCGAAACCACAAAAGAATTGGTGGATCGTGCGAAGGAGAATACAAAAAAAGACATCGCCGAAACAAAGCAAGCAATTAACAAAAGTACACAAGGTACAATAATTAAACCAGGCTTTGCCGAAGAAACCGGCGGTAAAATATCAAAGGCATGCACAAATAAAAAAAATGTTCGCAGAGCGGAACAGGTAATTGCACGTTTGAACAACGTAAACTCTAGTTACGATGACATAATGGAAACCACGTGCAATCACATACGCGATATGCGTGCCAAACGACAGGGGTAAATAAAGGTTGAATTTAATTTAACAGAGAAAATATTTCTCTGTTTTTTTTGTGTATGCTATATTTATTAAAATTGGAGGTTAAATGCTCGCAAAACGAATAAAAGAAAGCAGCCCAAGCCTAACCCTTGTGATAACCCAGAAAGTCAACCAAATGAAAAAGCAAGGAATAGATGTCGTCAGTTTGACGGTAGGCGAATTGGATTTTGATACACCTGAATTTATAATTGATGCAGCCACCAAAGCGATGAAGTCGGGCGAGACGCGATATACCCCCGTGGCAGGTATCGTACAACTACGTGAAGCAATTTGTGCAAAGTTAAAGAATGATAACGATTTGATATATACACCAGAGCAAATCGTGGTATCCAACGGCGCAAAGCACAGTTTGCATAATGCGATAATGGCATTAATAAATCCAGGGGACGAAGTAATTATCATAAAGCCATATTGGCTGTCATATCCGGAACTTGTTAAATTGGCGGGCGGTATTCCCGTATACGTCAACAGCATATCCAAAATTAAAGGTGTGGTAACAAAGAAAACCAAAATGATAATCGTTAACAGTCCGTCTAATCCATCTGGTATCGTATATACAAAAGCCGAATTTGTGCGCCTTGCGGAAGAGATCAAAGATACAAATATATGGGTTCTCAGTGATGAAATATATGAAAAACTAGTTTACGGTAAAGCCGAGCATTTTTCCATCGCAAGTATATATCCGCGCACCGTGGTTGTGAATGGTCTGTCAAAGTCCCATGCTATGACGGGATGGCGTATTGGATATACAGCGTGTTGTACAGAATTGGCACAAGCCATGGCGGCACTGCAAAGTCAAACCACCAGCAACATCAACACACCAACCCAGTTCGCGGCGGTGGCGGCATTAACAGATAAACGTGGGGAAGAATTCATTAAACAAACGCGACAAGAATTGGGAACACGATTGAATTATGTAATCAAGCGACTGGGCGCAGTTCCGAATGCAAAATTTATAAAACCTGACGGTGCGTTCTATGTAATGTTGGATGTTTCCAGATGGGGGACTGCAGCCGATTTCGCAACAAAATTACTGGAACAAGAAAAGGTCGCGGTAATTCCGTGCGAATCTTTTGGTGCACCCGCATATATTAGAATCAGCTATACCACATCAATGAGTGAATTGGAAAAAGGACTTAATAGACTTGAGAGGTTTATGAAATGAAAAAGATTATCGAAGCCGCGGCAAAACAACTGGGTCTGGAACAAAATGACTACATTCAATTTTTATATCCAGAACGTGAAATATGCGTTAGCATTCCCGTAATGATGGACGATGGTCAAATCCAAGTTTTCCAAGGATATCGCGTCCAGCATTCCAGCAAACTTGGGCCGTACAAGGGCGGAATACGATTCCACCATGAGGTAGACATGGACGAGGTTCGAAGCCTTGCCGCTTGGATGACATTTAAATGTGCGGTGGTGGACATACCGTACGGCGGCGGAAAAGGTGGTGTGACGGTTAATCCAAGTAAACTTAGTATCAGTGAACTGGAAAATCTTACACGCGAATTTACACGGAAACTTTCTCCAGTTTTGGGTGAAAGATTTGATATCCCAGCACCTGACGTAAACACAAATGCCCAGATAATGGGATGGCTGGTATGCGAATATAGTAAGTCTGTTGGGAAACCATGTCCAGCCGTAGTTACAGGTAAACCAGTCGAGCAAGGAGGGTCGCTTGGCAGGAAAGAAGCCACTGGACGTGGTTTGTATAAAATAATCAAAGAACTATATAATCGTCTTGGATTGGAATTAAAGAATGCAACCATAGTGATCCAAGGTTACGGCAATGTGGGGTACGAGGTCGCTAAATTACTCCATGAATATGGTGCAAAGATAATCGCGGTCAGCGATGTCTGTGGTGGCTACTATAACAAAGATGGTTTGAATATTCCCACTTTCTACATGAAAAGCGAAAAGCCTAATATTTCAAATTCGGAACTCCTTGAAATGCCTTGTGATATTTTGATTCCAGCTGCGCTTGGAAACCAAATAACCGAAAAGAATGCAAAGAATATCAAAGCAAAATATATCGTCGAGGGTGCAAATGGACCCGTAACAACTGATGCCGATGCAATTCTGCAATCAAAGAATATCATGGTGGTACCAGACATCTTGGCAAATGCGGGCGGGGTGGTTGTGTCATATTTTGAATGGCTCCAGAACTTGGAAAATCAAAAGTGGACAATTGACCAAGTAAATACAAATCTGGAAAAGATTATGTTTTCCGCATTCGAGCGTGTATATAAAATTCACAAAAATAAAAATATCTCTATGCGCCAAGCCGCATATATCGCCGCTTTGGAAAGATTGACGCGCAAATAATAATGGATAAGGATATGGTCTTTTGCATAAATTACCCCTAATAATTAGGAGGAGTTTATTAATGAAAATTTTAAATAAGTTGGTAACAATGGCAATAGTTATTTCCGCCGTTTTTATGCTTGCGTCTTGTGAATTGGATACAGGCAGAGATATACCGAAAACCGAAACGCATATGGTTCAATGGAACCAAATCAGCGGCACAACATTTATTGTACGCACAGGAAACAATCAAATCGACAGTGGTAGTTACGTGGAGGACGGAACAATCATAAATATATCATGTTCCTGTTACGATCTGGATGTGGACGATTACTTGGTTGTTACTGCAAATGGAGCCCAAGTTTCTTTCGGTGAATTCATGGTAAACCAAGACACAAATTTTGTTGTCAGTACATCAACTAATCTCAAACCATTTGAAATTACAAACACAACTAATATGAGTAACGGCACAGTTAGGATCCAAGATGGCACAGCATGGTTTTCCACAGGAATTCCAAATACAGAAATCGCCAATCCAAATTTCGGCAGACAAAGTGGCACCATCCAAATAAACCAAGTAGGTGCTTTGATATTACGTTTTGATGTGGTTGCAGATATGAATTATGGGGATTGGATTGTATTCACGGTGAATGTTGGGCATTCGGCTGCGACAGTGGACTCGTGCCATATTGGTATCAGACGTGACGAGCAAGGTAATTACTTCATCGGCGGAATTCCAAACTGGCCATCTGTGCACGCTGGCACGAATAACGGAATTCCAAATCTTGCAATGGTGAATCAACCAATCACAGATCTAAACGACATACGAATTGTTTTTGATGAAAGCTATCATTCAGCACAATTGGGTGACTTTAATTTTTACCAATCCGCTGCACCATATGGTCTATCTCGTCTATTGCATGACGGCTCGACAATGATTCGTAACATTTGGCTTATCAGAACAAGTATGGACAGCGAAATCGGTGTAAAAAATATACGGATGGCTTAAATAAAACTGTTTGCTTTAACATTGGATATACGTATACTAATTCATCATGCACTATTTTCTTTTGATTCCCATGATAATTGCATTCGCCGCAGAAACCATTCTGTGGAAGCGAAACAAATTAAAGCCACTGGACGCCGTGCTGGCAAATGCTTTTTGGCGTTTTGTCGCAATTATAACGGTGTTTCTTGTTTTACTGATTTTCAGTGATGATCTATTCGTCGACCTAACATGGGAGGCGGTTGGCTGGGCATTTGCAATTCAATTGTTTGGTGCATCCGCAATCATGGCATGGTCAATCACATTGAAAAATATGGCGGTATCTTTGGCCCAGCCATTGTCGTTATTTCGTATTATTCCAATGACACTGGTTTCGTTTTTAATCTTCGGGGGTGGTCTATCATTTTGGGAAATCGGTCTGGTTGCTGCGATTGCTGTGTTTTGTTTTTCACTTGGATATTTACAGGGCAGACATGAAACAAAATCCGTCAAAGACGGTAATTACAAAAAGGGACTATTCTTTTTACTGGTGTGGATATTCTGTTTTACCAGCATAGATCTTATCGTCATGCAAGCGACACGTACAGGCGTCAATCCAATAACGTTTTCGGCAATACGTTCTGTTGCATTCCTGATGGCAAGTACAATAATCTTCTTTTCATTCAGAAAGCAAAGAGCCGAGGGTCTTCGCATATTATTCAAAGACCGCAATATGATTTTCATAGGAATCGCATTCGCTGTCAGCAGTTTATTGTTCATAACAATCCTAACACAAATGGATAATGTGGGAATACTGTCGGCATTCGTGGTTGCAAGTGTCCCGCTGGTTGTTTTATACGGTGCAATATTCCTACGTGATAAAATCAAATGGTATAACTATGTTTTCATTACACTGATAATCGGCTGTGTGGTTGCGTTGACCATAATTACAACCTGAGTCATAAAACATAGAACTTGTAAAACATAACAAAAGCGTTGTTATGTATTTTTACATATATTTCCGCTTCTGCTTAATCAACTTTACCAACGAACAAATTGGTTTAGATTATTTTGGCGCAGCACTATTAAAAAATTCAGATGAATTCAAAATCAACGAAAATTTTCGAACAAGATAAAAAATGTTATTTGACATTTATGTAGTTGTTTGCATTTATGAATACATTGGTGTAACTTAAGATTATGAGAAGGAAAATTTTCAAAATACTCGCCATAGTAGTTGCAGTTGCTGGAATTCCTGCAGGGCTATTGTTATCACGCGGTCTCAGAACCCCTTGGAACGGAAATAGTGTTGCTGTCACTTCACCAGATGCGATTCATTGGCATGTTGCGATTGGTATATGGATTGCATTTGCACTAACTGGTTTGTTTATATGGTGTTTTGACAAATCCTTCAAACAGGAAAACTTTCCATTTGCAACAACTGTCATATATATAGGAGGTTTAATATCTGGTTTCTTAATAGGTTTTCGACAAGGGGCGTCAAGTCCATGGGCACCATCTGGCTATGGTGCACCTCAAGTGGTAATTCCATCAGCAATAGTGTGGACGCTTACGCTTGTTGTGTGCGGGGTGTTTTTTGCACTTGCTACAATGTTACTAGTGCTAAGAAAGTTTAGCAAAACACAACAAAATTAAGGAGAAAACTAATGAAAAAAGTTTGCATAATACATAACAAAAACGTTGTTATGTATTCTTGCATATGTTATATTTTATATTAAAGTTAGGGGACATGGAACAAAACAAAGAGCAATTAAAAAAACAAAGAATAAGAAATATATTAATTGCAGTCGGATGTGTACTGTTGGCAACATATTTGTTGTTGTTTGTATTTACAACATGGGTGGTAATTGTACCACGTGGATATGCGGATTCACGTTATGGAAACATTCCAATCGTGCGTGTGGATGGAACTGAATGGGTTTATGGATTTACCATAGCTAACCAATTTCCAGAATTAAATGATCCATCTATTTTTAGCCAGCGACGGTACTTTATGTTTAACGGTCAACTGCACCACATTCATCTTCCACAAGGAAGTTTCTTTGCGCTGCGATCAGATGAAGGACTTTCTGTAAGGAAAAATGATGAAATTCTGGGTAGTTTTATTAATGAAATTGACAGACGGTCTGAGTCTAGCGTAATATCTATTTTCTTTTTGCACAATGATTCTATTTACTACAAGTTTACAGCACGGAGAACTGCAATTTTTACAAGGGGTATTCTCCATGCAAGGACGACTATAAGTTTCGCTAAGTACAGATACTTCCGATTCTGTTTAATCAATTTTACTAATGAACAAATTGATTTAGAGCGTTTTGGTGCGACACTAAACACAGCTTCGTCAGGAAGTTTTAAAATCAACGAAAATTTTCGAACAAGATAAATTTACAAAGGAGAAAAATTTATGAAAAAGATATTTATAATTTCATCTATTGGTCTTTTGCTTTTGGGTGTAGTTGGTTACTTTATTTTCGCCCTTGTTGATTGGACAAATCGAGCGTCGCCAGATGATTTCGAATTAGTGATTTCGGTGCGAGAAATAACATTACCATACGGTGATAATTTTTATATCGATGTGCGGATAAAAAATAGAAGTGAGTGGGGAATACGAATTGCACATTTTAGTTCACCCGTTCGCACTTACGATATTGGAGGATGGGGTAATTTTCCAACGGGATATATTTCAGAAAATCCTACTTTCACGGTTATTCAAGGGAACAGTTATTGGCATAAAGTGCGCACATTCAGGAACGATGATTTTAATTTCGAAGCCATGCAACCTGGGATTTATGAATTGAGATTTAATACCAATTTCTATATTAATTGGAGACCACGTGGCGTACGCTATCTTTTTACTTGGTGGCGTAACGAGCAACGTATAAATATTCAATCAGATACAATACAGTTAACTGTTTTATAAGGAAACAATAAAGGAGAACTATAAATGAAAAAAAAATTAGTCATTATAATTCCAATAATCGTTGTTATCGTGGGTGTTGCGATATTATCGTCCATCATGTTCTTGGGCTGGGGTCCCAGTCGCGCCACCGAGGATGATTTTTCCCTGACTATTTCGATAGACCAAACAACAGTCATGCATGGCGAAACCATTGATGTACAGGTAACGTTAAAAAATCATACTTGGCGGGCACAGAGGATTTCTACTTTTGGGTACTTTATTGGACACATACCTCCTGGTACCTTATTTAATATGCCAGCACCTGGTGGACAAACCCCCCCCCCCACCGTGCGACTTGGCAGAGAAAAACAAAGAACTATACCCATAAGGATTCCTGACTCGCTTGCATTAGGTGAACATGAGTTATCCTTTAACTATCGCCTTAGTATAAATAGGGGTAGAAACAGTTACAGAGAGTTTGAAATTTGGTCAAATATTATTTTTTTGAATATAGTTTAAAGTGATAAAAGGAGAAATTTATTATGAAAAACCATTTAAGAAAAATATCAATACTTGCTCTGTTATTTATTTTTGCAATAACCCCTTTTGTAATATCACTTAATACATATGATAAGCGAAATGTTTTTGCAGGCACGAGATACATTAACGCAAAATGCAATTGCATAGATTGTGAATGTATTGAATGTTTCTGTAAGGATTGTTGTGGTGACAATATTGTCCGCGGTGGACATCATATCAACGATATCCGCAGAAAAGTAGGATATAGTTCGGGTGAATTAGTGCGTACACACACTTTGTATGGTTATGTGACAACAAAACCAGTTTGCGATGACTCATATGAAAAGCGGGATATGCCGACTTTAAATCAATCAAATTTTAACTCAAGTAATTATGAGATAATAACAGTTCACCAAGGGACAAACACTAACCTCGGCAGAGGTGTTAATAACGGTATTGTTGTTGTTTTACTTGCAGACGGTTTTATTGCTAACGAGATGGGTATTTTTATAAATCACGCCATATATGCATCAAATTTTCTAATAAGTATGTATCCGTTTAGTTTATTTTCGGACTTATTTACAATACATGTAATTTTTTCTAGTTCAAATCAATCAGGTGTAAGTGTACGCCATGGATGGCCTTGGAATAGGCGTGAGGTGGACAATGTCTTCGGAAGTTATGAGCCAGAAAGTGGTCGTATTGGCATGCCTCGCTGGGGAAGAAACCGTGCCAGATTTAATGCCAATTATTTCTTTGGTAAAGTAGATATGATTCAGGTAATTGCAAATTCTAACAGATTCGGCGGGACCGCTTTTATTTGGGATAATGGTTATTATGGATACGAGATACCTTGTCTTATAGGTCCAGCAGTCTCCGTAGCACTAACAACAGTACATAACCAGTTTGCTGGTGGCTGGGTAAGAACATTTATCCATGAATTCGGGCACTCATTTGGAAATTTGGCGGACGAGCATAGATATAATAGAGCAGTGTGGGAAACTGCTAATCTAACAACAGAAAGCAATAACACCAGCGTGCGTTGGAGTCATTGGGTTGGACATGGTGACACAGGTCATGGTGCAATCGGTGTATACAGAAATGATCATGCTCCATCTGGGCATGCAATCCCAATGCGAATGGATAGATGTTTAATGTCACGGGCGACCAACACAGCTCGCCCATTCTGCGCAGTCTGTTCCTCTGAACTAGTCCGTCGTATGGCACAGCATCATTCTGGTGAAACTTTTGAACCGCGAATTACTGCTAACCAGACACATATAACAGTCCAACAAAACCCACGAAACAGAATTCTTCCATATGCATTCAGCGGAAATACAATGGTGCAACACGTAACAATCCCACAAGGAATAAATTCAATAGGAAGATATGCCTTCTTGGGTGCAACTAATTTGCGAACAATACTAAGTATGTCATTTGTTGCACCGCCAATGATTGACAACACAACCTTCGCAGGCTTGGATAGATCGCGTATTACAGTAATAGTTGTTCCAGGATTTATTGGTGCATTTCGCAACGCAGGATGGACAGGTTTCAATATTGTTGACCCTCATTTTTTCGCCGGCGGCTCTGGTACACCCTCTGACCCATTTTTAATAAGCAACGCAACACATTTAAATAATATCAGATACGCGGCATCAGCCTACTTCCACCTCACCAACAACATCTATCTCACAGGCACTTGGACTCCGATCCAAACATTTGGTGGCACAATCAACGGGAACAACCATGTTATCAGCGGCATGAATTTCACAATGCCAGGGACACAGTTGGACAGCGCATTACACATCGGAATGATACGAAACTTGACGGGCATGATACGTAACCTAAGGATTGCCAACAGTCACGTTGAGTTCGGTCCCAACCACAATGGCAATGGCACACTACGTGCGGGTATCTTGGCGGGATCCATTTGGCGTACAGGTGTCGTGGATAATGTAAGAATAGAAAACAGTCATGTGATCACACATCGGCAGCAGTCTGAAATGGGTGGTCTGGCGGGCGAGGTCAATGGAACAGTACGAAATGTAAGGGTAATAAACACACAACTAGATGGTAACGGCGACATCGGCGGAGTCGCAGGTGTAGTGCAATCAAACGGCGAAATCAGGGCAAGTTTCGTGGTCAATATAAACGTCTGGTATTGGCGTGCTGGTGTTAACAGAAGTGTGGGTGGAATTACTGGCGCATTACGCGGTGGGTCTGTGCTAGTCAACCGTGTGGAAGGTTTTCATATAACACTTGCAAACAATACGTCAGGTTCTTTCTTTGGAAGACTTGTCGGCTGGTGCAATGGTGCGGGTACAATAACGCACTACCAAGAAAACAATGTAACATTCCAACCATCCAACACCCAAGTACCTAGACGCATTGGCAATCGGTGAAATAAATTAAAAGTTGCAAAGTTTGTCCAAAAAACGTATAATGCCATATTACACGATGGGAGGATTTTATAATGCTGTACCTGCTGGATAACCTTAAAAACAAAAAGAATACCCAGGCTGAATTGAATGCCGCGACCCAGGCACTGAACAAAGATATTAATTTACTTGGACGTATGTTGGGTGACACAATTCTTGGCGTGGATGGAAAAGAGACCCTTGAATTAATTGAAAAACTCCGCGGGCTTTCTATGGGGGGGGACAGGGACTATACCATGTGGAAAAAATTATTACAGAAACTGTCGGACGAAGAAATGAACAAAGTTGTGCGTGCCGCGGTCTGTTTCTCGATTTTATCTAACATAGCCGAGGATCATCACCATAACCTTCGTTGGCGCAAACAAAGAATTGAATTTCCAACACCCGGAGAAGACAGTCTAGAGGCCAGTATTGAATTTGCAAAAAAGAACGGATACACAAAAAAAGACCTTAAAGACTTTTTTCAAAATGCATATATTGCGCCTGTACTAACCGCCCATCCAACCGAGGTCCAGCGTCGCACAATACGCGATATCATAAAGGCAATTACCAAATTACTGGATAACCGTGATTCTGGTGCAAGAACAAAAGAAGAACATGATGAAATTGAAACTGGGTTGCGTGCAGAGATATTAAAACTGTGGCAAACACGTGTGCTTCGCAGTATCAAGCCATCCGTACTGGACGAGGTCGAGAATGTGCTTTCATTTTTTACTTCCACCTTCTTGACTGCGGTACCGCAACTATATACCAATGTGGAACGTGCAATTGGGGAAGATAACCTTCCAAACTTTTTACAGGTTGCCAGTTGGATTGGTGGAGACCGTGATGGACATCCATTTGTAGATGCAAATGTGTTAACCGAAACACTTTCGCGACATGCGGAGAGGGCATTATCATTTTACATTGCCGAAGTGGGACGATTATTCAGTGAATTGCCCATTTCTACGTTAAAGAACAAAATGCCTACAGGACTGCAAGAGTTAATTTCGACCTCGCCAGATTGCTGCCCGCATCATGCAGACGAACCATATCGCTTGGCACTTTCTGCAATCCAAGCCAGACTGGTTGCAACATACGAACAAATTATCGGAAGAATGCCTCCGGTAATAATTGATTCTTTTGTGCGTAACTCAACGGCCACTCCATATGACCAACCACAAGATCTGGTTGCCGATTTAATGATTATCGAAGAATCTCTTGAACACCAAGGTCTGAAGCTACTGGCACAGGAAAAAGTCAAAAAACTAACATACGCTGTACGTGTGTTCGGATGGACATTGGCACCGCTGGACATTCGACAAAATTCGGCAATCCACGGGCGTACAGTGGCCGAGTTAATCCAGGTTGCAAACCCAGGTACGGATTACCTTAAACTAGACGAAGCGGGTCGGGTTAAAATACTTTTGGAAACTCTGTCTTCTCCACGTCCATTGGTTTCTCGCCATGTTGACTATAATGCGGAAACCAAGAAAGAACTGGCAATCTTTGATGCGGCGCGGAATTCTCAATTACGTTATGGAATCGGTTGTATTCGCCAGGCAATTATATCCATGACAAATGATTTATCTGATTTGTTGGAACTGGCTGTTTTATTAAAAGAATCTGGAATTTTGCGCGACAAGGTCGTGGATGTGAATCTTGTACCACTGTTTGAAACCATCGAAGACCTTCACAATGCACCGCGCATTATGGAGGAACTGCTTTCATTACCATTTTACAAAGAATTACTTGCCAGTCGCGGCAACGTGCAAGAGGTTATGATAGGTTATTCCGATAGTAACAAAGACGGGGGTTTCCTGACATCAAGATGGGAACTGTACCGCGCTGAGGCTCGACTAGTAAAATTATTTGAAAAGTACGGCGTAAAAATCAGAATATTTCATGGAAGCGGGGGCTCGGTCAGTCGTGGCGGAGGCAAGAGTTACGACGCAATAATGGCACAACCAAAAGGTGCGGTGCAAGGACACATACGCCTAACCGAACAGGGCGAGGTCATCAACGCCAAATACAGCAACGCAAAGGTGGGTAAGAGGAATCTAGAGGTCATCGTAGCCGCCACACTCGCAGCCACCGCAAAACCCGCCAGCACAGAACCGTCTGAACAATTTATGAACGCGCTGGGCGAATTGTCTGATGCTGCATTTGATGCATATCAATCCTTGGTCTATCAAACAAAAGGGTTCGAGGATTATTTCTGGCAATCCACCGTGATATCCGAAATTGCTTCGTTAAATATTGGTTCACGTCCGGCTAGTCGTAATGCCAGTCGCAGTGTTCGTGACCTGCGCGCCATCCCTTGGGTGTTTTCGTGGGCGCAATGCCGTGTAATATTGCCAAGTTGGTTTGGATTTGGTACCGCAGTGGAGACTTTTCTGAAAAAACATGGAAAAGAAAAAGGCATAAAATTGTTGCAAGACATGAAAGGAAATTGGCCTATCTTTTCAACATTATTGTCTAATATGGAAATGGCACTTGCAAAAGCCGATATGACAATTGCCGCGCAATATGCCGAATTGGTTTCGGATAAACAATTACGTGAATCTGTTTTTGGTCGAATTAAATCGGAATATGAACGTACGTGTACATACCTATTGGCTATTACTGGGCAAAAAACATTATTGGAAAATAACCCGGTATTAGGTATGGTTATTGCAAACCGTCTGCCACATCTGGATCCATTAAACTATGCCCAGGTTGAACTGTTGCGCCGTTACCGAAAAGGCGGGGCAGACGAAACCTGCGACCAAATTCGCAAAGGAATCCATACATCAATTAACGCGATTGCATCTGTCATGCGTAACAGCGGGTGAGGTATAAACAAAAATATTTGTCATTTTTGCAAAAACTGCTTATACTTTTAAATATGAAGAAAATTTTATCCTTTTTTTTGATAGGGTGCTTTTTGATTGTCTCCCTTGTAATGGCAGGTTTTGACAGGGTCGGTATACAATCGGTAAATGCGACAATTGGTATATCACCGCATTACACTATTCACAGAGTCGGCTACGTTTATGACGATGGCGTTGGTGCGAATGTTCAACAATCTTTGTTTGAAACGACCGGCATCAATCGTGATGTTGCAGACGAATTATTGAAAATATTGCGTGCAGTTTCTGGAAATAACTTGAATGCAACGCGCGATGCATCGCATTTTTCTGAATGGGCGCGCGGCGAGCCAGACGAACTGGTGCCAACAGCAGAAACTGTTAACATAACAATAATGGTAGAGGGGGTTCCAACGCCCACACCATTTCCACTTTATCAATTTTTATCGGGCTCGGTATATTTGCAACTTTTTGAACAAATTGGCACGGCACCGGGTAATCTGAACCCATTCCCAGCCAGCGAAGCCGATATTATTTCACAATTCACTTCACGAATGTGGCAAGTTGTTTACATGCGTGACGGGGTGGTCACGTTATGGATGACAGAACCATACAGAGCAAGTCAATTCGGTGGAACCCAAGGAACAATTGTTCAATACGCGGATTCATTACTGCGACCAAATTTGCTTAATGATTTTACTGGGAACACAGATGGTGATTTATCGGGCGTTGTGGGTGGTGTGCTGGGATATTTTCCTGCTGCGGTTTCGACAATCGTGCCTATGGACGAAATAGAATGGCAGGACCAAGATAACCAACCAATAGTATTTGGGGGGAGTCTGGCAGAGGCAAGACCCTTTAATAATCCTCAAACACAAGATATGATTTGGATACCATCGCATTACGAAGTTGCACGCCAAACTGGCTGTACAGCGAGATGGGGACAACGAAGCGGTGGTCTTTTAATAAATTGTAACAGACATGGTCTTTGGCAGATGAGTGGTTTTGACAGAAGTTTTATGAACCACGTTGGCTGGACAGTCGCTGGAGTAACAGATGCATGGTTGCGCTCGGGATCTACAAGCGGTGCGAATGTTGCATCTTCCATATGGCATGGTACTGGGAACGCGTCTGGTAATGGCAGCGGGTGGCCGCAAAGTTTCGGAATCCGTCCAGCAATTCATATAGACATCGCATCTTTACTTGAAACACCGCTAGAGGCACCAGTTGTTACTGTAACTCGTCCGGCGGCAAATCAATTGATTGCTTCGTGGAATGGAATACAGGATGCAGTTTCTTATCGTATTCGTGTAAATAACAGTGGCGCATGGCAGACGCAGACAGCCACAACATTTGTACACACAATAACGACTACAGGTACAACGACTTTTGAGGTTCAAGCCATAAGTGCAGGTCACAACCAAATATATTCTACAATTACAAGTGAGAGTTTCACGGTCAACCAGGAACAACTAGTGGCACCTTCCAACCTGGAAATTAGTTCAGCAGGTGTTCTCACTTGGGATTCAACCAATTCGCTGGGAACATACATTGTCTATCGAAATAACACAGCATACAGCACAGAATTAAATGCGACATCATGGACAATTCCAACCACTTGGCCATCTGGTACATGGAATTTGCAGGTCCGTGCGACCGCACCATCATCGCATACATGGTTCACAAATAGTAATCTCAGTACGGGGACAACCCATCAAACATGGACTGTGACAAGAGTGATTCAAGGTGTTCAAACACCTAACACAGTTGTAGATGGTAAACAATTTACACAACCAAATAATCCAACCCCACCTGCGGGACATCATTTTGTTCATTGGGCATTGGGCTCGCTTACTGGTGCGGAATTTGACTTCACAACACCAATTACGAATGACATTTATCTTTACGCTGTATTTGCAAAAAATACACACATTGTAACCTTGGTTATTAATGGGGTGGACTTTCCGCAGGCACCGATTGATTGGGGTACAAACTTTGCGCGACCACCTGACCCAACGCCGCCTAGCGGTTATCAATTTCAATGGTGGGCACTTGGTTCTTCGGATGGTAGTTTTCATTTCTTTGATAACACAATTACCTCGGACATACGCTTGTACGCTGTTTTTTCACTCCTTACTAATCATGTTCTTACATTAATGGTAAATGGTGTTCCACAAAATCTTCCGCCAACCAATATCGTAAATCTTTCTGTATTCGCACCAACACCACCTGTTGGCTATATATTTTCTGGTTGGGCAAAAACCGAGGGTGGGGAAGTCGTACATACACCATATCAGGGTTCAATAACGTTGACGGGAGATTTAACACTTTTTGCTGTATTCACACCACACGTTGATTACGGTAGCGCCGATGGTCCGTCGTTGATATTGATTGTTGGGGCAGTATTGCTGGGTTTCCTTGTCATAGGCGGCATTACAATTTTCTTTGTGTTACGCAGAAGAAAGAGTGTTTAGTGTGTATGGGAAAGGCAATTGTTATATCTTGTTTTGCAGGACTGGGAAAAACCACAGTTGCGAAAAAGTATCAGAATGTTTATGATTTACAGACTTCGGCTTTTAGGCGTGATCCAAGCATAAAGGTTAAAAATTACGAAAAACAAAAAGGGTTTGATTCAAATATAACAAATCCAGATTTCCCGCAGAACTATCTTGATGCGTTAAAAGATGCTAGGACAAAATATAATATCGTACTTGTCACGATGGCGCACGACATACGAGAACTTTTAGAACAAAACGATATACCATTTTTTTTTTCGTGATACCAGAAAAGACGGAATCTTTCAAAAAAGGACTTGTTGTGCGATGTCAAGAACGTGGTAACAATGACGCATTTGTAAATTACATTGCTGAAAACTTCGATAAACTAAGTCGCGACCAAAAAGACTACAAAAATAAAATCCTAGTTTGTAAGGAACACAAGTTCTTAGAGGATTTATTGTTGCAAGAAAATTTACTCGCGGAATAAGCGAAAAAATATTCGGTCTTTTGCATTAATGTTAAAACCGAAGGCAGGGGGCATTTATGATAGAGTGTGTTATCCTGTGAGTAAACTTTTTGAAAAGCGTTTTGCAAGGATTTACGAAGGGAAAATAGTTATTGCCCCGCAACCCAAAAATGAGCCTGAGGGCTGCCAAAAAGTCATTTGGCGATACTTGGTAGTCCGTGGAAGTTGCTGCCGCAAAAGGTCGAAATTGTTTATCTCTTAAAAATCTCTTTTCCAGAAAATATACTTTTGACATTCCACTTTTTCATCAGTTTTGATTTTTCGATTTCAAATTTTTCATTTGATATTTGACGCAGACGCAAACCAACCAAAAAGCAGTTAAAAGCCATCCTAAAACCTCCGCGATAGAGTACAAATAACTTTTTTCCGTTTGCCAATTCGTTTAACAGTTCATATGTTTCGTCTGGGCTGGGATGCCAATGGTGGTCGAACTCACCGCTTCTGAATGATAAATAGTCATCATCCACCACTATTTCCAATAACTCATGGAAGTTCACAGTTATTACTTGCATATCTTCTGATAAAGAAATCTTATCTGCAATAGTAGAATTGTCCTTTAGACTATCAAAAACTTCTCGCATTGTTTCAAATTTGCCCATGACAAAATTATAACAAAAAAAGAGTCATTGCGTGAACTCTTTTCAGTTGCCCAAAAGTTTACTTAATAGGCTAATTGGTAGCGGGGGCAGGATTTGAACCTACGACCTTCGGGTTATGAGCCCGACGAGCTTCCGAGCTGCTCCACCCCGCGATGGGATATCGTTAAGCACGATAAGGACTATTATATACCAATAATATGCCAAAGTCAACATTTAAATACACGGAAAACCTCGGGGGTCTAAATTGATTGCTTAATATCGCTTTTTTGTGCATACTAAATACCAAGGAGGGAAAAAGTATGATAAGAATCATTTCGTTTATTGTGCTGGGTGCTGCTGTAATTTCTTTGGTAACTTTCTTTATGTCATTCGGTACAACCGTAATTGATCCATTCAGAGAAGCATTCAACCCATTCAGCTTCAGAGCATTGGGAGATGCATTATGGATTTTTATGTACTCGATAAGCACACCACTTATCCTTGGTATGCTTGGTCTGATTGGTCTTACAATGCAAACCAGAAGAGACTAGTTATCTTACGCATCCAAAAGAAAATGACCCAATCACGGGTCATTTTTTAATAATTTAATTTTTTTGCTGTTTGCTTCTTCTGGAAAGAAATAATATAAGCAAAGCAAGAATCAATAAACCAACCAAGGATCCCGCACCTACAATCCAAGGGACAAGGTTGCAATTGTTGCCATTGACGAGTGCCTCACTAAAACGTGCGTAGAGGGTAATGTTTTCCGTCATTTCAAGAAATTCATTTAGCGGAATTCCATATGCATCAAATACTAAATTTCCACCAGACGGTGCATCCCAAAAGCCCAGAAATTGACGCCCTGTGATAGAAGGTAACTGGGTCAAAGTATTTACGGTTGTTCCATTTACATGTGAAATGTTCAAAGGTAATCCCACTCCATATGGTGTATCTGCAAGAATAAAATGAAATGCAATTGTGAAAGTCAAACCATTCCAAACGGCGTATAGTGTTTGACTGCCATCAATTGTCCAGGTGTCACCTGCAAGATATTCTACTGTGGTGGAGGTACTGCTGGTTGTCCAACCAAGAAAAGTGAAACCTGGCCTGGTTGTTGATGGTAGGGTAAAGGTTGTACCTGGTGCGTCTATTACAGGCGGTAACTGTTTACCTTGTTGTGTATCAAATATTATGGTGGAATCAAGGATACTGTGTCCCCAAACAACTGCAAATATAATTCCATTAATCACGCATAAGTTCCAGTCCTCGTGCCATCCGTTAGGACCAGGAGAGAGGTGTGCTGTATATATTGTCAGGCTAGCAGGATTGGCAAGAAACACACCTTCCCCAATTTCAATAACATTGTTTGGAATTACTACACTGGTTAATTGATTATCTGTAAAAGAATATTCTGCGATTTTTGTTACGTGGTTTGGGATTGTTATATTAGTTAATTGACTAGAAATAAATGCCGCATTACCTATGCTGGTAAATTGGTTTGGTAGTTGCGTGACAAAATTGTTTGTGATGAAAGGGTTATTGTTGAAACCTTGAAAAACAGTAATTTGTGCAGGTAATTCAGGCATTTGGGTAAATTGATTGAATGCAAATGCTGATTCCGCAATGTACGTTACGCTGGCTGGGATAGTTATTGTTGTTAACTGGTTGTATTGAAATGCCCACTTTTCAATATCTGTTACACCATTTGGAATATGCACACTGGTTAATTCGTTGTCTTCAAATGTATATGCTGCAATATGTGTTATTTTGTCTGGGATGACTATGTTGGTTAATTGATTATGTCGGAAGGACAAACGTCCAATATGAGTTAAGTTATCTGGGAGATTAACATTGGCTAATTGGTTGGAAATGAATGCCCCTTCTCCAATATATGTCACAGTTTCTGGAATCACTATACTTGTCAACTGATTATCGTGGAATGCATAATTTCCAATGTGGGTTAGACTGTCAGGGAGTTGGACACTGGCAAGTTGATTGTGGCCGAATGCAAAATCTTCGACAATTGTAACTCCGTCTGGAATTATTATATTGGTTAAATTGTTAACACCGAAAGCAGAATTCCCAATACTAGTCAGGTTGTCAGAAATTTGTACACTGGTTAAGTGATTGTATGCGAATGATGCAAAGCCTATATACGTCACACTATTTGGAATTACTAAGGTTGTTATTTGGTTATGCCCAAAGGCTAAATCTCCAATACTTATTACGGTATCTGGGATTGTTACCTCAATTACTCTGCTCAATAAAAATGCATTATTGCTGATGGTTGTAACTGGGAAACCATTAATTGTGGCAGGGATATTTACAATAAGGTCAGTTTGAAAAGGAACTTGACCAGGGCCAATAATCGTCACTTGGCCATTTGCGGTTGTAAAGTTGAAATCTGCTACAACATGTGCGGCTTGAGTTGGTCGTGATGATGTTACAATAATCACAACGCTTGTAATTGCGATAAAAAGAACTAATAACCCGACCCCTAATAAAATGATTATCCTTTTCGGGGATTGCACCGCGGAGAATTGTGTTTTATTTTCCATTTCCTTTGTATTCCTTTTCACAAGAATTATATATAACATATGCAAATTAATCAAATAAAAAAGCAATATTTATTCTATGTGTCCATAGTTCGCAGAGTAACATTATGCCATTTTAAACAATAAGTATTGACATTTTGAATATACTATGGTAAAGTTATGGAAACTAATTTTACAAAGGGGGCGTCATGAAAAAGGCATTGCTCTTTACGGGAATTTGTATACTTGTTACATTTGGTGTTCTTGCACTGGTTTTATCCAGTATTAACCTTGGTTTCCTTGCAGGAAATCGTGTAGGCAGCATCAACATAACATTTGCAAGTAACCCGCCTGCAGGTGTCATCGCGGCCAACGAAGAAGTCATCGTAGAAGCACCACTTTATTTGAACAACAGAACGGACGAAGGTGAAACCAGAAATCGCAGAACACGTGTTCCTGCATCTGATACTTTCAGTTTCCCTGGGCACAGATTCGTGCACTGGTTTGACGTCGAAGCGGACGAGCCACTTAGAAACCACGTTCCACGCGGTCTAACCGAAATGGACGAGGGTCGTACATTTATCGCAATATGGGAGGCTATTACCTACCGTATTAACTTCAACACCACAGTTGCAAGCCCAACCAACCCAAGCCCAATCAACATCACATATGGCGAGGTTATCCCAACACTTCCAAGCCCAACCCGTCACGGTTTCTTGGCACCAACATGGTGGACCGAGCGTAATGGTAACGGAACCGAAATTACCGCAGGTAACGTATTTAATCAAACAAGCAACCTTAACGTATTTGCACACTGGATCCAGGATCCAACCGTTCCCCAAAACCTTTTCCAAATTCGCTTTAATCTAAGATACGCAAATGCATCTATGCCAAGTGGACATGGTCTTACAAGACAAGTAACCACACACAACCTTTTCGAGGCACTTCCAATGCCTGCAACCAGACCAGGTTCAGGTTCCACACACATTGGATGGGAAATGCGTGACCCAAATGCTAATAACGCACTTGTAGCCGTAGGTAATAACCAGGCCGTTGCAAACATCCGTCTTGCAAACCAGGCGCAGGTAACCGTATACGCACTATGGCACCATGCACCAGTACAACAAACTTACACAGTTTCATTTAACCCTGCAGGTGGTTTGGTAAATGGTTCAACCGCAATCCACACAATTACACCAATTGGGGTCGCACACAGTAATATGGGTAACCCAGTTCCAGTCCCAACACGTACATCACACACATTCCTTGGCTGGCAATCTCCGGCTGGAATCCTATTCGGGGTGGGTACAACACTTAACACAGTGGTTAACACAATTACATCTGGTAATGCAATAACACTGACTGCACAATGGCAGCAAGATGCAATTCCTGTACCAACATTTACACTTACATTTGATGGGAACAACGGAACAGTTGTTGGTCCATCAGTAATAACCGCAAGTACAGCAATTGGAAACCTTGGGCAACAGGTTCCACACGCAACACGTGGCGGACACACACTAACAGGTTGGCATTTCCCGGCGGCTGGCATAACATTTGGAACAAACGCAACTCTTAACGCAATTACTAACACAATACCATCTGGCAATGCGGCAACTCTTGTTGCACAATGGCAACAAGATGCGGTTGTTCAACCACAATGGAATCTTAACTTTAACCCAAATAGTGGAACAATCAACGGTTCAACCGCAATCCACAGCGTACCGAACGTAGGTGCACAATTCAGTAACCTTGGGCATGTTGCACCGGCTGCGCAAAGAACTGCTCACACTTTGACAGGATGGACATGTGGTGTAACCGGATTCCTTCGTGCACCAAACGCAACATTCGCAACTATTACTGGCGGTATCGCGTCTGGTACAACAATTACACTTACCGCACAATGGGATGAATTGCCAATTACAATTAATTTCATTCTTAACGGTGGTACAACTTCTAACACAACAACATTTACAAACATTCGTCAAAGCAACATCAACACCGTAACATTCCCAACTGTTACACGTGCAAGACACAATCTCACTGCGTGGAATCTTGGTCACCTTGGCGGAACTGCGATTGCAACAAACAATCAACAAGCAATTCTTAACCACGCAAGAACAACTGGCTCTAACAACGTTTCCGTACATGCAAACTGGACCGCACAAACCTTTACAATCACATACCGCGCAACAAACGCAACGATATTTGATGGTAACACAAACCGAGGATCACAGTGGGTGGTAGGAGTTCAAGGTAACAACCACCACACAATTCCGCACAGAGTAGAAAGACCAAACGCAGGCGGATTCACGTACTCGTTCGAAGGTTGGTTCTACAGATGGGGTGATGCCGCTAACCAAAGACGTCATATCCAAAATTACGAAGACCTTAGAGCATTTATCTTAACGCGTTATGGTGCGAACGTACTTGCAATCACTATTGATGCAGGTTGGACACGTACAGCAATCGGCGGTGGCGGAACACCAGCACCAACACAATTCCAATTCTTTATGCACTTTATGGATGGAACAAACCGTTTCGTAAGAAGCAGATTGATGAGCGCACAAGAAACACCATTACTTTCCGATATCTTCGCGGTTCAAATATCTCCAGGTGTTTACAGAAACGACGGAAGACTAACGCTAGAAGGTTATTCCCGTGTTGCATGGATTTACCAACGTCTTGGTACTACACACAGATGGCCGGCTGGTTCCCACATTCCTGGTTATGTCAACCCACACCACAGAACAATGCATCAACACGACTTACTCAGCGGTAACTCGCAAACCATTGACGGTGTACGGGTAATCCACCTTCACGCAGTTTGGATAAGAAACAGATAACAGATTCAAAAAGCACCTTCGGGTGCTTTTTATGTCGAATTTGCATGATATAACTTTTGTTTCGCATGTAATTAATATGCTGTACGAAATTTTACCCACAGAAATTTGTCATGCACTCGCACGACTGGATATCAATCACGTTTATGAATTGCGGCTGCGTTCCAATGCACCCGCGGTGGTTTGTCTTGGTGGTAAAAATTTTTATCTTACAAAGGATGGACCATCGCGCGACACAAAAAGCGCAATCTTTGTTTCGCGTAATGACTTGGACGCAATTTTGCATCGTGCGTCGAATTATTCTATTTATGCGGTTAACGAACAAATTAAGCAAGGGTTCCTCACCGTCAAAGGCGGTATCCGAATAGGTATTGCGGGCGAGGTTGTGGTGGAAAATAACCAAATCAAAACAATAAAAAATATCCAAGCCCTGAACATTCGTGTTCCGCACGAGGTTCGCAATTGTTCATATCCGGTGCTGGGCTATATCTTTGAAAGTCCGCGACCATTGAAGACCCTGATAATTTCTCCGCCTGGGGCGGGAAAGACCACATTTCTTCGCGACCTCGCATTGCAAATATCTTATCGATATCAATTATTGAATACACTTATATTAGACGAACGCGGCGAAATCTGTGCCACACACCTTGGCGAAAACCAATTGGATGTTGGTCATCTTACGGATGTGATTTCAGGGTCATCAAAGATATATGGCTTTGAAAATGGAATCCGTAGTATGCGCCCAGATATAATAATAACGGACGAGGTTGCAACCGCATCCGACATAGAAATGTTGCGTCTGGCCGCGCGTAGCGGTGTTTCGGTGATTGCTTCGGTTCATGCATCCGGTATCGAAGAAATTCGTAACAAGCCATATTTCAAAGACATCATCGCGGAACAAATTTTTGACCGTTACATTGTTTTAGGTGTGCGCGACAGTGCGGGTCATGTAATGGGTGTTTTTGACAGAAATCTGAAATTGCTCGCCATGTGAAAATTCGAATTAACCTTGCATACACATATAAAATGTATATCATTATGTTATTAGTGGCACTGGTTGTGCCTATAGTATTCGGCTATTATATATATAGAAATTATAAATGCAGAAAGATCTTTTTTCAAGACACAATTGCATTCTGCGATCATTTGTCAGTCGAAATTGGATTTTCAAAAAATAACCTTGGTTATATTATTGATACGTATAAAGATTCTTACGCGCAACATTTTTATAATACGCTTGTGGGATACAAGACCTTGCTAGATAATCGTATTGAAATCACTCATGGTGCTGTGAATTCGGTTGTGTGGCGCGGCCTTAAACCCGCCGAAATTACAACAATCACAGATTTTTTATATGAACTGGGACGCCATGGCAGTCACGAAGAACAATCCAAAATCGCATCAAAGCGCGTAACATTTGACCATTTCTTTGACCAATCTAAAACAGCGCTGCGACGTGAAGCGTCTATTTATTTCAAACTTTGCATAATTTTAGGTATAGCATTAGTAATTTTACTTGTATAAGCGAAAAGGAAGGGAAGATGGGAATAGAAATTATATTCAGAATCGCGGCAATAGGAATTTTGGCAAGTGTAGTTTCCAGTGTTCTTAAACAATCCGGCAAAGACGAACTTGCAACCTTTGTTTCTTTGTCTGCGGTTATAATTTCACTTTTACTGGTTTTGGATATGGTGGCAGATTTATTCAGTACAGTGCGAAATCTTTTTTCGTTGTACTAGGTTGCAATATTCGACAATAGCGCACACATAGTCTAAAGACATGGAAGTCTTTCAACTCATTGGCATCGCGCTGCTTACTGCGGTGGCGGTGATTATTCTTCGTCCGCATAAACCAGAAATAGCAATGATTGTCAGTTTGGCGGGCGGGCTAATGGTTCTGTTTTTGTTTGTGGAGACCCTCAGTGGGGTTATTGGTGGATTTTCGCAAATCGCAACTCAAACGGGTGTTCCAATTACATTATTCAGTGCATTACTTAGAATAATTGGAATTGGCTATTTAACAGAATTTGCAGCCAATATATGCGAAGACAGCGGTAACCAAAGTCTGGCACACAAAGTAGTTATAGGGGGAAAGATTCTTATCCTTGTCATGGCGATTCCAATAGTTACTAGTTTAATTGACATAATCGTGGGGGTGCTGCCATGAATTATGAATTTGAATTAAAAGAATACAAACGCAGAATTTCTCCGCAAAAAATAAAACAAAAATCAACCCCGAAAAAGATTCTTCGGCGTGTTATCGTTTCACTTACCATTCTTGCTGTTGTTTTTTCATTAATGTTGATGCAGGACGTTGCGATTGCAATCGCAAGCACAAACCAAAACATTATCGAAGAACTGGAACGTAATGTAAACGATAGCCTAAACAACATCGACTTTGGTGAATTGGATGATATCTTGGCAGGTATTGGTTCGGGGTTTAATTTGTTTGGCGAGGACTCGTTCATGCAAAGAGTCAGCCGAATCATCAGTGGCGAATTTCAAACCGAACACAACAATATGTTTTCTGCATTGTTTGCATTGTTCGGTTCCGCAATCTTTGGATTCTTGCCAATCATTATGTTGATTGTGGGCGTTGCGATATTTTCCGGTCTTATGCAGGCGCTTCGTCATCATAACTCGGGTGAAGGGGTTCGAAACATCATCCACTTTGTTACGTACTCTGCAATTGTTGTAATTGTGATGTATGGGGTTGCATCTATGATAGCCACGGTAACCGGAACACTTAACAGCATCCGTACACAAATGGATATAATATTCCCCATTTTGCTGACATTGATGGTTGCATCCGGAGGGCAAGCCAGTAGCAGTGTTTATCAACCTGCAGTGGTTATTTTGTCCAATGGTGTGATGCAAATTTTCACACTAATTGTTATGCCATTATTTATAATTACTTTGATATTTTCAATTGTTGGCAACTTGTCCAACACAAACCGCTTTGACAAATTCGTCTCGTTTTTTACCAGTGCCTATAAATGGATACTAGGTCTAACATTCACAATCTTTCTTTCGTTCTTGGCTATCCAAGGAATCACTGCCAGCGCTCATGACGGTATATCAATCCGAGCCGCAAGATTCACAATCAGCAGTTACGTCCCATTCCTTGGCGGTTATTTGTCCCAGGGTTTTGACTTGGTGCTTGCGTCTTCCATTCTTATTAAAAACGCGGTGGGTTTGGCGGGCTTATATTTACTGCTCGGGGTGGTTCTTGCACCAATAATTCAAATAGCGGTTTTCAGTCTTGGTCTAAAACTGGCCGCTGCCATAACACAACCAATCGCGGATGAACGCATTTCAAATTTTCTGTCGACGGTCAACAAGGCATTTTCAATGCTGGCTGCAATATTAATCGGTGTTGCCTTTATGTATTTTTTAACCATTGGTCTAATCATTATGACGGGAAATGTTCTCTAAAAAGGAGTTTGCATGAGTCCATGGCTTCTATCCATTGTCGGAGTAACCATCATCGGCGTGTTGGCGGAATTGCTGTTGACGGATTCTCCAATGTCAAAATTCGTGCGTGGAATTTACGGGTTTTTTATATTACTGGTCATCATACAACCGTTGCCAGGTTTTTTTCGCGGAGACATTGAAATAGGCGGTGGCGTGGATTATAACTGGGAACTGATTGGCACGATTAATACCCAGAATGCTGCTGCCACACAAACACGGATGGAAAATACTCTTAGATTGGCTGGCTTTGACAATGTTCTGGTTACCGTGGTACATGACCGCAATGCCAGTTCGTTTCAAATTGAAAATCTTTTTATCAATGCAACAGGGGTAATCATACGGGAAGATCGTGAACACATAAACACCAAAGAAGAAATCATACGTATAGTTACAACAACATTAAGAGTCGATGAATCAATTATTTTCTATATCGGATAAGGAGGGGGAACAATGTTAAAAGTAGAGCGCGAGGACAATGACAATGTAATGTCCAGAACCACACTAGGCGGTGAACCAAGACAAACAAACAGGGAAGAGGTCTCACTACCACTATCAAGCGAAGCCCCAAAAATGGTGCAACCACCAAAACCGCAACCCAAGACTGAACCCGTAAAATCAACAGGCAAGGGCTCGTTTCTTGCGCGACTTCGCAAAGTCAAGAACATAGAATTCTATGTTGCAGGCGGAGTGATTTTATTGATGATCGCAATCTTTGCAACTAATTTCTTGGGTGGGGTATCCAATGACCAACCTAACCATGCAAACTGGAACCAGATGCAAACAAACTTTGCCCGTGACATGGAAGCACGTTTGGTACAAACTCTGTCCCAGGTTCGTGGTGCAGGCCGTGTAGAAGCCATGGTAACCGTGGCGGGTTCCGCAACATTGGAAATTGCATATAACATTGACGAGCGCACCGTAACCCAAACCGGCGCCAATGGTGTATCCACAACTACAATTACTGTGGTGCGTACACCGGTAATTATAAATGACCGCGGCGGTCCGCGCCCATTGATTCTGATGGAAATTAAACCTCAAATCCGTGGGGTGGTAATCGTGGCACAGGGTGCGCACGACATTGGGGTACGACTTGCAATACTTCGCGCGGCTCAGGCTCTTATCGCGGACAATACAGTCAATATCGAGGTTTTATCCGGAAGATAAATAATAAAAAAATACTTGTCATACCAAACAAATGAAACACATATTAATGGCTACAGTTTAAAAAATTAAAAGGAGCGTCACATGGAAATCGTCGAACAACAACCAGAAGTAAAGACCAAAAGACGTATTAACTTCCGAGGAGCCTTCACAAAAAGAAGAAAGATGATGATATTGGCAGGTATGTTTGTATTGCTGATTGTTACTGGTTATCTTAATTTCACCCTTAATAACAGAGCGCCAGAGGTGGGCGGGGACTACAGGCAGCAACAACACGTATTCCAAATATTCCGTCAAACAAGAACAGCCGAACGTACAAGCCAACTTGCAATACTAGAGAACATAGCCCTATCAACATCTGGTTACAGCGAACAAGCCCGTCTTAATGCAGAAACACAAAAACTAGAACTTCTTCAAGCCATCGCCTTCGAAACAGCCGCAGAAAACCTTATCCTTGCACTTGGATTCCAGGATGCCATTGTATCAAAAAACGGCGGAAACATTAACGTACTGGTACGTACACCCGAAAATTTAACCCCGGTCCAGGTCACACAAATCCGTCTTGCACTAAACTCTGTTGCCAACCGCACAATCGATATTGACAACATCTTTGTATCACCAATCGAATAAAAAAACACATCAAAAAATATAAAAGCCCATCACGGGCTTTTTTAATTGCTCAAATTTTATTTGCCAATTCCACACAATATATGTATATTTATTATAAAACAATCGGAGGGAATGTAAATGACTCCACTAAAGAAGAAACTGGGATGGATTGGATTATGTGTCGGCATATTTTGCGTTAACGTAATTGCGGTAACATCCGTATTCATATTGGCAAACCGCGGTCCCGTTGCGGGCGATCCTACGCCGCCTACCCCGCCGCCAAGTTTTCCATACCCAAATTATATGCAACATACTTTGCTAAATCTTGATGGAACAATTAACGGCCAGGTTGCGGCAAACATTTTGCGTGATTTGAATTCAACAAATACGGCGGTTAATTACCGCGGTACAATTTTTAGATTAATGTCAACTTACGGAGTTCAATTTCCGGGACCAAATGCTGTTAGGCCTTTTGCATTATCAACTAGTTTATGGCGTATCGTTGCTGTAGAAGGTAACAATCTGGTAATATATTCTACACATGGTTATAATGTATCATTTTTAAATGATATTCGTACTACGTTGAATAACGATTTCAATAGTTTACCTAATGAAATCAGAACCAATCCGCTGATAATCCCAACAGGGAATAGACCAGATGGTGGTGCAGGTATTGTGGGTGATAGACTTTGGCTACCATCGTTGACAGAACTAAATCAATGGTCGGTGGTAAACCAACGTCATGGGCGTTTTAGGCAGGGTGGTTGGAGTAGTCCTCCTATTTTTAATTTTTATTTTGCTGCTTGGTTACGTTCAGGAAACAGACATGTTATACACACAGGATCTAGCGTTACTACCCTTAACCCACACCAAATGACCCAAAGGCAAGCATTGCGGCCGGCAATGTTATTAAGTATTCCATTATTGCAACAGGCAGCACAAGGATATACAGAAAGAAACAGGTATCTCTTTGATGTTTCGATTGATGGAAGTGTTTCTGTAAATGAAGATGTTAGATTGTTCATCAAGGAAAATATACTAGAGAGTCAAGTTGCTAGTTCTGGTCATGTACATTTGGATTGGATACCTTTCAGATTTTTTCCTAACTTGGGTGATAACACTACATCACAAGCACTTAGTCAAACTTATTTTTCAATAGGTTTAAACTTAAACAATGCAACTTTACATACGGTTGCAGTAGATCAATATGTGCATTTTACTGGCATTCCAGATAATGCTCGTGTTTTTGATAACGTTACTTTGCTTGATGATTGGGAAAGAATAAATACAAGCGGAAGATTTAATCAATTTTTAATACCAGCTACTGAGACGGTAAACGGAATATTTTTAGTTTCTAATTCCGGACCATTATTCGGGGGACAAAGCACTATTCACTCCGGGACACGAGTTGCTCTAGTGCACATATATCTCGACATGATTGAACTATTCCCTGAACTCTTTGCCTCTATTGAATTGCCGGCTAATGATACAGGTTTTGCGATGGGTAATTTTACTGGAATCACGCGTGGCACAAACTTCTTCTCACCCATAGCACCAATAAACGGCACATTCACTTTTCAAATGACCCTTGCACCAAGTCACAATCAATCCAACCCAACCATAACCCTTGCCCAAAACGGAACACTGGGCACACCAACCCGTGTTGGCGATGTGTTGACATTCACGGTAACAAATGTGACCGGGCCAATAACAGAGGCAGACTGGACGGTCAGCGGTGTTAATCTGAACACATACAACGTTGCATCCCCAACAACAGATGCAATAGGTATCACATTCAGCGGTTCAAGTGTAGCAACAGTCCAACACGGAGGAAGTTTCACATTCACAATGACATTGACACCTGCCAACGCCGAATTGGTATTCAGTTTATCTCTTCTACGTCATGGTTCACTTAGTCAATCAAGAATAGGTAACGTAATTACATTTACCGTAAGCAACGTTTCTGGTCATATAACTCCGTCAGATTACAACTTTGTACATGGAGGAACGGTTGTTACTGTCTCCACAGGTGGGTCTGGCGATGGCTGGACAATTCCAACAACGTCGACAAACATACCCGCACTTGGCGGTTTCACCTTCACACTAACCCTCGCTGCCAGCCACAGCCAATCCAATCCAATTGTATACCTCGCCCATGGTGCAGGTAATCACAATGTTATTCAAACCAACCGTGCTGGGAATGTTATTACATTCACCGTCACAAATGTGACTATGAACATAAACCCATCCCACTTCAACGTTGCTAACGTTGTACAAAACACATACAACGTCACTTCCGCCAACTCTGGCCTTGGGTTTACAATAACCCAATTATCTGCAACAACCGTGGAACACGGCGGACACTTCTCATTTGTATTAATCCTTGATGAAAACTTCTCTAACTCTAACCCAACCCTAACATTTACTGGCCCAGGTACCGCTGTAATACATGGATCTGGGTTGTCTCGTGCGATTACAGTAACTGGTGTTACTGGCGACATAATTGCATCCATGTTTGCAATCGGTGGGGTTGTGCAGAATCCTTGAAAAACTTTGCGGATTGTGATATAATTAAATGTTGGTTAGGCGATTGCACACGAAAGTGTGAGGAAAGTCCGAGCACCATATGGCAGAGTGCAAGTTAACGGCTTGTTATGGCAACATAAAGGAAAGTGGAACAGAAAATTACCGCCCCCAAGGGCAAGGTTGAAAAGGCGAGGTAAGAGCTCACCGCGTCACAGGTGACTGTGGCGGCAATCCAAACCCCACTCGGTGCAAGGTTAGAGACCTGGGCTTAAACGTAGCCAGCGTGCCAGGTCCATACACCGCGCGAGTCTATTGGCGACAATAGACCAAGATAGATAATCGCCCTCGACAGAACTCGGCTTAACGACCAACCGTATCAAAATCCCGTAAGGGATTTTTTATGGTTAAGTATATTTTTCCTTAATTCGCACGAATAAAGTGAGTATCGACCAATACGTAGCACGCCCCGCAAGGGGCGTGTCGCGTATAATTATATATTCCATATGTCGACACGAGTTTGCCGAGTATCGGCCAACCGTAATAAAAAGCCACAAGGGTTTTTTTTGTGTCATTAGGTCTATAATTCATGAATGCAACTTGCAATTCTTTTTGGCGTATTTCTCGTGGTTGTCGCGCTATTTATGCATCACACACGGCGTGGGCGGTTTTCACGCACGATCCCCTCAACGTGTCAACTTCGCACACATGATGCTATTGCACGTATCAAAATTCCAATTGAATTCCGTAATCAATCGCATTACGTCTTTAAAAAACTGATTCACGAAATAAAGATTTTCAATGCCATGCGCGTGGTTATGCCGCACACAGGGCGCAGTATCACAGAAAACCTAAAAATCCTAGGCAGGTTACATATAGACCCAAAGTGCAACATTCCCCTTGAGGATCCATACACACGCTTGTTTTATGCCTATTCGTCATTGACATTGCATCTGCGCGAAAAGGATTTTATAAGGCGGAGGCAATTGCTTAAAAACTCGCTTCCAATATTTGTTAATCAGTTATTTATAAAACAAATAATTAAAATAAATAAAATAATTACCAAGCGATATTATCCATGTCCGCAACCGCTTTACAAACTGTTGGGTGGTGAATTTTTGTCACGCCAGTCAGAGTCGAATTATGAAATCAAGGTTGGCGGTGCAAAGGAGATTTTGAATACACAATTTTCTGATTCTTATATTTTGCAATATTATAAAGACATTCTTGTTAAAAGTTATGTTGACAAACATTTTCCTGTTAAATGTTTTGAATTGAAAACAAATAAAAAAACAAAGTTTATTTGGAAAACCAATATGGATAAATTGGAACTTAACATGTCTCAAACCGCGGACATTTTTTATTATATATGTCACACATCCAAAAGAACGTTTGCGATTTATGTGCCGGATGTTAAAAAAATGTTCGGTACAAACATGACTTCGCGCAATCCGGATTTGGAAATTCACATAACAATCGGAACCGATGCAAAGATATATGTTGTCAATGGTACGTCCAAAGCCGAAGTACAATCCATAATTCAAAAACTCACGCTGGCTGACTCACGTCTGGATTATCTTTTAAACGATACCGAAATCAATGCAAACAAAAGAATTCAAAATATTATCACCAAAATGCATAACGCAAAGTCAATAACAGGTGAGGGGTTGAGGAAAAAATATTTGGCCACTACAAAAATTATTCCGACGCTTTATCTACCGACTTTGACATATGTCGTAGAGAGTCAAGAGGACTTTTTCGCTATTATAGATAACTTCGATAATTATGAAAGATTAGCATCATTAAAGATTCAATTCAACATTATAATACTGTTCTCGTCTCAAAATCATGTCGTGCGCGAGATTATTGCTGCGTTCACAAATACGCGCGAGGTCTATGACCTTATTAATCTGGGAATCTTTATGTTCTTTGTGGACAAGATGACAACGCATACACATGTCGTTAACTTTTTATCACATATGAATGCTGCACAAGAGGAATCAAAACGTTTCATAGGTTTGACCGCGCCAACCTCAAATCATAAAAAGATTATAGTGGCAACGGATGAAAAAAATGGATCGCAAAATATTTTCGTTACCAGTTCGCTTAATAAATCCATGCCAACTAGTATCTTTATACCCATGGACATATCCAAATCGCACGAAAAATCATTTTTCGCACTTCCGTCTGTTATAAAAAAACAATCTGGCGGGATAAAAATTACTTCGCAGAAAACTGGACATTCTTATATTCTCCAATTACAAAAGGGTGTCAAAGTTTACACATCTTGCGGTCTGCCAATTGATACGCAAGAGTATCAGACGGATAAACTTATTTTTGTTATGGAAACGGTTCTGAAACCGTACGAGGAAAAAATCTTTGAAATTAAAAAATCAAAAGAAGACAGCAAAGAGGAAATTTCATGCAACAAGCACAAAATTTGCAAATCAGAAAAAAATAAATTGCAACACAAAGGTGCCTAGTGCTAAAGTATGTAAAGACTTATAAGGAGGATTTCAAAAAATGAAAACAGAAAGCAGCAAAGGGGTTAAATTCGACCAATCACAGACAAAGAAAAATCTGGAAACTGGTTTCAGTGGCGAGAGCCAAGCCCGTAATAAATATACATACTTTGCAAAGGTTGCCCAAAAAGAAGGTTATCCAGCAATCGCACGTGTGTTCGAGGAAACTGCAAACAACGAAAAAGAGCACGCAAAACTATGGTTCAAAACCTTAGGCGGTATTGGTGGTACATTGGAAAATCTGTTGGCTGCGGCGGCAGGTGAAAACTATGAATGGACGGATATGTACGCGGAATTTGCAAAAACCGCAAGGGAAGAGGGATTTGATGACCTTGCAAAGCAATTTGACTTGGTTGGCGGGGTGGAAAAAGAACACGAGGCACGTTATCTAAATCTTGCAAAAATGTTAAAGGACGGTACATTGTTCAGGCGTAACGTTATTACCCAGTGGGAATGCCTTAACTGTGGTCACCATGCAAAAGAAAAGGAAGCACCTCAATTGTGCCCAACATGCTTTCACCCACAAGGTTTTTTCACAGAAATTAAATAACCAAAGTTTGTTATAAAACTTATTACAATGTGTTTTTTAGGGTTCAGGTCAAACTAAAATTAAATATTTTGGCTTGACTTGACTTGTTGTATGTGTTATTATACATGTGCTACAGGGCTGTAGCTCAGTTGGTTAGAGCACCGCTCTGATAAGGCGGTGGTCGGTGGTTCAAGTCCACTCAGCCCTACCACCTTTACCAAAAATGGTAAAGTACACAATTCGCCTGGGGTCTTAGCTCATCTGGTAGAGCGACTGCCTTGCACGCAGTAGGCGAGCGGTTCAAGTCCGCTAGACTCCACCATCGTCGTCAAAGTTCGAACCATGTTATCATCTTTGTTAATGGCATGGTCGGCTTTAGACGAATTAGAAAACAGAAAGCCGTGTCATTGTGATACGGCTTTTGGTTGTCCTATATATTTTTATCAGTTTGTTATAGGCTTGTATTTTTCTATTAACTTGTGGAACTTTTCTGTATATCTTTTTATCTTCTCGGCATCTTTTTGGGGGTCTAACATATTGGGTGTTCCTTTGCCACTAATCATAATATACTTTTTGCCATCACCAGTCCATTCATGATATGTCACAAGTGACCCACCGGAGACTTGTGGGTTCTGTGCAATAATTTGAGCATGCTCGTCCATAGTATGGAATTTAAAGCCAAAGTCAAGATGTTTTAAATTTGGCATAGTACGATATATTGAAATATCATAATTTTCTATTTTTTTACCGCTGAACTCAAAACTCTCAATACCTAAATTACGAATTGGCTCAATATCAACAAGACTACTTGACGACCAAACCATATCACCAAAAGCAAGATGTTTTAAGTTCGGTGCAGTTTGAACACCATTAAGTGAATTTAGTCGTGTGAAGTCGTAAAGTGCCATCCCCATAAGATTTTTGTTCTTTGACATATCCCAAAGTTTTGTAATGTGTTGATTATGATAAAAGTTTACAAACTCAATGTTGGGCAAAGTTCCCAGAAGTGATAAATCTTGAACAGACTTATTTTTGAAAAACTCAACATTTTTTAACTTATGTCCATAGGTTTTAATAAAGTATTCAAACGTATTTTGATTAAGTCCCATTATTTGAACGAAATCGGTGTTTTGGTATTCTGTTATTTTGTCGATATCTTGTGTTGTAATTTTACCACCACCAATATCGGCGCTTTCATTATACAAACGAACAACTTTATTTTCTGTGTCTTCGGAAACAAATTTCATTAAGTTAGAAAACTCTTGATAGGTCATACTACATTATATCGATTTTTGTAACATCTAGCAATTCCATTTTAGTTTTAGATATATCTTAAGTCAATGCGAATCATGTGCAAATGGCGGTTCGATTCTTGTCCCCAATAGTCCACCACTATAGACTAAGTCGAACTCGATAAGTTCGACTTTTTTCGTTTTACACAGATGGTGAATGAATTCACTTCTTCTTGCTAACATATTCAACAGATTTTTTCAATAATTCCATCACCATTTCTTTATTCGTCCAACTTTGGCCGATGAGAATTGCCCACCAGTATGGACCCTTTGGAAACTTGGCGCGGTCAATCCTGTGAGATTTTGAGATGGTGGCGGCATACTCATCAGTAATCCACACGATGAGCAGAACCCCAGCGTCCGTTCCGTATGCGAGCGCAAAGGTCTTATTCTTCCAGCGCAGCGAGTGCGGCATTTGTGGATCATCAGTTCTTTCTTTGATCGTGATGTCAATATCGCCCATGGTACGGGCCCAGTCCACTATATTTTGGCGTGTGATGGTAGACAGCGCCATGCCATTTAAGGAGAGATCCGTTATGTACTCGCGAACATATTCACGGCTTTGGCGATTTTCGCCAGCTTTGATAAACACACCAAAGACGAGCCATGTCAGCACGAACGCGCCTGCAAATGCACCGATTGCGATTAGAATATAGACAAATATCTCCACTAACCCCTCCTTCTATTCCGTTCAATCAACACAAACAACAATCCCGCAAGCAGCCCGATTGCCCCGCCCGCCACTGCAGCAATATGCCAAAAACTTAAATCCATGCCGTTGTCATCCGGGATGAACGGTGCAGGGCGGGTTAAGTGAAATACGTCGCCAAGAGAGAGGTATGATTCATTGTTTGTTGGCGGGTTGCCTAATGCACGAACTGAAAATATGTGGGTGCCGATTGCGAGACGTTCATCGTTTGGCGTGAATATAGTGATGCTCTGTCCGACAGTAGCGATGCGAACCCCGTTGAGATAAATTGCATAGCCTGATGACCCTGTGACACCTATCCACGTTAACTCATTCGCATTAGTGTCATAACTAACATTGATTGGTGCAGTAAGACGGTTAGGCAAGGTTGGCTCCGGTTCAGGCTCGTTCGGTAATTGTCCAGGCGGGTTGGTGTTGTTACCGATTTGGTGGACTAGGATATTGGAAACTGCAAGCATATTTTCGTTTGTGCCTAGAGCCTGGATTTGTATAGTGTAGTTCGCACTCATGAAATGTGCGATTGACAGACCGTTAATTCGTGCTGGAACAATTAACCACTCGACAAGTACTTCATCAATTTTGATAAGTATTTTATACTCATATGCGCCTGGGTAAGTGTCCCAGTTTAGAAAATGTGTTCCCGATACGCGAACAACAAATTCATTATTAATTGGCAACTCTATCTCAACGTAATGCGAAACCTCGCCGGGATTGGAGTCATTCCACCATTGGCTCGTGCTTGTCGCAATAATTTCAATATCGTTGTTACCTACACCCAGCCAAGTTGCAAGAGCAGTCAAATTCACCGCAGTTATCGTGGTCGTCATGCGATATGTTCCGTTGACATAAATTCGATACCCTGTTGCGTTTGAAACGGTGTTCCACAAAATTGTGTCTGCTGCGATGATTGCGTTTGGCGTGCCAAGTTGCTGTGGGTTGATAATTTCAACGTCATCATCTGGCGGCTCGGTTGGCAGGTCTGGTAGCGGAGTTGAACCTGTCGTATTCTCGTTTTCATCATCAACAATAAACATTGCCCCATAACTTTGGTAACTGTGCCGCGCAGTCACATTGTCACCAACGGCACGAACTTGGACAATGAAACAGCCTTGTGGGATTTGATAGTTGGCAAGGTTGACAAAGTTGTAGCCTGGATGTACCAAGAGTACCGCCATGCCGTTGATATAAATTCTGTATCCGACCGAGTTAGAGACATGTGACCACCCAAACACAAGGTCGGTTAAAGTAACTGGGTTAGGTGTTGCCAGTTGCGGCAAGTTCATGTTCGGTGGCTCTAGAGGCGGCAAACCGGTTGGCGGCGGGTCTTGTGCTCCTTGCCCGTGAGATTGCCATACGGCAAATAACTCTAAATCATCACCAACCATAAATGCCGTTGGATTGGAGATAAGCGTTCCCCCAACAGTGGTCGAGAAACCCATCAACTGAAACCAAAAACCATTAGACTGTATCGGAATCAATGGATCCAGACCCGAAAGAGTGAACAAGTTTTGCACTCCGGCACTTGCGAACCCTTGTGTAAGTGCTGTGGACATCCCCACATTAAAATTCGTGTTAAAGTGAATTGTCAAATGAATCGGCCGCCATACGGCAAACAAAGTTACTGGCACAGTATTTCCGGTTGCAAGTGAAGGCACGCGAAGCGTTGCCGTAGGTGCATATTCTACGATACCAGCTTGCGCCTGTGCAAAGTTTGTGTTCCATCCCACAAAAGTGTTGTATTCATAATTCTGAGGCAGGAAGTCGCCAAGATTAATCTCCATTTGTGCATAACTAAACTGCATTTGCGGCGACGGGGACTTATCAAGAGTTGACAATGAAAAGTCTAGTTGCAACCATGTGTCCGTCAATCTGCGCCACACCGCCCAAATTTCCGTGCTAGCATGCAACAGCGGCTGGTCAAATGTCGCACTTAACGGCCAAATAGGATTGTCTGATGCATCTGTGTGAATCAAACCGATTCGTGCGTTGTATTCACTGATAGCCCAGCCGACATGCACAGCATCCGCTGTTGCGGGTAATTGTGCGAAGGCGAATGGCAGTTGGTTTCCCGTTCCGTTCGAATTTGTAACATACACACCGGGTCGCTTAAAATACCGAGTCACGGTTGGCCGTGTTACCAACATTCCATCACCACCGTGTATCGTCAAGGTCTGGGTAGGGTTGAATTGGTAAACGGCGAAAAGTGATAATGGGACATTTGTATAAGTATTTGTAATTGCAATGCTTCCGCTGACATGAAAATCAACCACACCTTGGCTGGCATTTGCGCTTGATGATGTGAAACCTATAAATTCGATTCCACGGGTTGCCATCTCGGCAATCATTTCCTGTGTAAATATTTCATTAAACAAATCATTCACCATAATGTTGCCAACCTCGCGGAATTCGCGGATGGTGTCGACACCTGTGTGCAGGTTAAACAAAACACTCGCGGGCCTTATTGTGAGATTGTATTGTGCGAAGTCGAATGTCGGACGCAATGGATTATCCAGCGCAGGAACCCAATGTGCCCAATCGTCGCGGTTTGTTCCTGCAAGATTAATAGACTCATTGCGTACTTGATTCATTCGGTGTAATATTGTCACACCTTCATAATTTCCATTTGTAATAGTATAATTATTGTCAAAAAATAGGTTGTCGGAAGCAACACTTACGTGCGTCTCCGGATTACCTACCGACAATGTTGTTTGGGAACTTTGCAAAGAAAGAGTGTTCATAGTTCTCCCTGATGTTGCGCCGTTTCCGATAATCTGACCAAGTTGTGCATGTGTCAATGAACCACCAAGGCGTATTTCACCCATGTTGTAAAGGTTGCTATACAGTGTATTGCTGTTGATGTTATTCATCGAGGAGCCAAGTATTCCTCCAACACCCCTTGCTATGGCAATTTGACCTGTGTTAAGGTCCGCCACTGTGACATCACCTATATTATAACTGTTGACAATGACAATCGACCGACCAGCCACCGCACCAGAACCTTGACCGATAAGACCGCCCGCAGTTGTTACAGAACCAACGTTAATATTTCCATAGTTTGCAAGATTAATGAATGTTGGATTATTAATGCCATCTGCTAATCCTATTACGCCACCAAGATGAGCTTGAAGTTCTCCCGGTATGTTAACTCCGTAGATGTTCGCCCTGTTTACAAGGTTTATACCATTTGCACCGGTTGAAGCACCCATGACAGCACCAAAACTATTATGGTCTTCTCCGAATATATGTGTTGATAGATTTACGCTACCTGATATTGTGATGTTTTTGAAAAGAGCACCTATGCCATAGCCCGCCAGCATGCCAATATAATGAGTAGATTGAGAAGCAGAAGTTCTTAATGCATTAATATTGCCATGCACGTTTAAATTGTTAATAACTCCCGTAACTGTACCGAATAGACCAAAAGAATGGCTTTGGTTCGGCATACTTTCTGAACGCAAAGTGCTTGGCAGTGACACTGTAAAAAAACTTCCATCGAAAATCCCATCAAATGCATGAGCCAGTCCTGACCATCCACCACCAATTGCCACCCACTCTCGCGCCGTCAAATCAATATTATTTGTCAACTTAAAGTGCGTGTTTGTAAAAGCGTGTCCATCTATTGCAGTCGTAACATTCAACCGCCCGCCATTCACAAGGAATGCAAGCCGAGCCATCTCACCCGCATTTCCAATCGCAATAGGGTTTGCTTCCGTTCCAACGGTTGGGTTTCGTTCATCACCACCATTAATACCGTGCCAACCGCCAACAGTCATTACAACCGGTCCTGGCCATTCCGTGTCTGTCCAATCGGGTGCAGAACCCCACGGCGCAAAACGAATGTCGTTTGAAACCCAAATACCTGTGTCAATGTTGCCAGGCAACAATGGCCCGGATGCTTCATTTGTCAATGGTTGCCAACTTGTAAACCCAATACCCGCTATCAACATCAAGCACAAACACCCAGCCATCATCAAAGAGAGCGCCCTACCAGGACGCCACCAGTTTATAACTCGGTTAACGTTTTTCACGCTGTTATTATATGGTTTCGGGATGGAATTATTCAGGTGGCTGTGAACAGAGTTAAGACCGCTACATTATGTTCGAACCAATATTTCTAGTAATGTGGTCGGCGTTGTATAAAAGAGAAAAATAGTGTCATGCTGGCACTATTTTAAAAAGCCTGTATTTTGATTCATGTTGCTGCTATAATTAAGAATGCTGCTAGTGATACAATACATAGGTTTATTTTTACTCATATTAACCATTTTTCCAATAGTTCTTTTGGTGCAACTTATTTGGTTCCCAGGCGTAATAATTCTCAGGATTTGCAGAGCAAAAATTAAAATTTTCAATGTAAAATTTAATTCCTCACCAAAGATTTTTGACCCTCTGTGGGGATTATGGGCATTCGCAATTATGGGCATATACTTTATACAATGCCAGAGATATAAGAAGACCATCGACAAAAGTGAGGTAATTTAAATGGAACAACAATTTCGCGAAAGATTTAGCAGTAAGATGATTTCTTATCATTTTTCATGTGTAGACAGCAGGATAGAAGCACGTATGAGATTAAAGTTAGTTTTATCCGTAGTTTTGGGTTTCTCGGTTGCGCCAATTGTCATAATTACCTTTTTATCTTTTCGCATTCAACCGACTGGATGGTTTCTTGCAATTCCTATTGGATTGGGTTCTTTATTTTTAATAATTGGATTATTGGTGATAAAAGAATCTCGAGCACGCTTGGTAATTGATTATTATGGTTTAACTACAACTGGTGTTATTTACCCAAAACCAACCCAAATATCGTGGCACGAGATAACCAAATTCCAATCATCAATTCTGTCCGAATCAGAGCAGCAAAGAATGTTTATTTACACTACTGGTGCAAACGGGGAAAACAAGAGACGTATCTTTTTTGAAATTCATCCCGAGATCATTGAAATAATCCGTCGTCACATAGCAAACAGGTCTGATTTGATGGAACAACTTGATAAAGAATTATATAAAACCATCTCTGTCTAAATCTGTGTATTCTGTGATTGTGGATCTTGTGTTTTTTTGTGGGGAATAAAAATATACCTGTCTGACTCTGCTAAACATCAATTGATGCAATTTGTCTTCGGCTAATAAATTACTTTTGCCTTGCTGGTGAAATTGTGCTTCGCGATTAATTATTCCCGCCATGACAGCTTTTTTTGCCGAAGTAACCAAAGGTAAATTTTTCTGGGCTTTTTTAACTGCATCAACATAAAGAGTGTTAAATAGTTCATCTTTCTCAGTTATCTCAGTTTCCGAATAATCCATAACTCTTAATGAATCAGACGATTCGATGCCCAAAAACCCTAATTTTTTCGTGTCGACCCCACCTTGCAAAAAATCTCTGAAATCAACCCACCAATCTGACATCCAGATCTCGGCACTTGCCCTGAATAAATTTGCATCCGCCTTTTCCAAGGTATGATAATTTTCCAGCAATGCCATATATCGTCCGTCTAGGATGTTTCTGCCTGGAAAAGTTTTGTCCCTTTGTGAAAGTGCAAATGCTTCTCTTTTAACATTGTTTGCGTTCATCATTGATGCAAGAGCATCCATCTCTTGCGCAACAAGATCGGCATATACAGTAACAGAGAAGTCAAGTTCGAATGCACTTGCAGGTAATCTGATATCAAAACGCTGTATAATTTCTTTTTGCTTGTTTGGTATTTGGGCAATATCACTGATAATTGTATCTACAGGTAACTTTTTTGCCCAAGATTCGAACAATCCAAGTTGTGCAAGAAGGTTCCCTAATGCGACAGATTTTTTATCAATATCATCAATCTCGTCCACCAATTTAAATGTTAATCCGGTGTGCCATTCATCTTTTTTGACAGCATCATAAATATGTTTTGGCGAGGATATTTTTTTCTCATCAGAAAGTTCCATAAGGATATATTATACAATAAAACTAACCCATTTTCAATACCACGTTGTCAATTCATCATGCAGATAGGCAAGTGAAGAAGTATTATTCTTTCGCCAACCTTTTTGTACGCGCTGTTCAATTTTTCCTGCACTGTTAACCGCACGTGTTATATCTACATCATTCTTAATGACCGAGTTCTTTATATCAATAATTTGTGGAATATTTTGTCTGAAATCCACAATGTAAAAGGGAACCTGATTCAATTTAACGTCTTTGCCATAACGCAATACATATGCCAATGCCCAATGTGTGTTATCAATGAAAATTTTGCCGCTGGATCCTATGACAACCTTTATTGGTCTGGACTCTGTTGAATACGTCATGCTTTTGATTCGTTCGACTTCGAACGACAATCTTTCATTATCATCTTTCCACTTGCCACGATGCGTACCGAACAGAACATAATCATACCCGACATCTTTACCTTGTTTAATTATATCTTTGTTTTTTTGTGTGCTGTCATATGCAACGTGTTTAGTTTCCAGATCCAGCAATTTCATCCTCGCTACTGCAAAGATACCCCCTGGAAAAAGATTTGAGTTCGTGTCTATCATACAGATTTGGACACTGCTCATAGTTATTGTCATATGTTGTTGCTTTATCTTGTTCGTACAGCGTGGTGGATAAATACTTCATTCCACCATCCGGTAAAATAGTTACGATAACGGACTCAGTTTTCGGGTCAACTATGCTTTTATTTTTAATAGCCTCCAATGCTACATGCATCGCGGCCCCACTGGACATACCCACCAGCAACCCTATATTTGCCAATTTACGTGACATGGCAAAGGCATCCTCGTCTTTTATATAAATTCTTTCATCCGCACCTGTTGCACTGTAAATTTGTGGCACGATTGCTTCGGTCATATTTTTAAGTCCTTGAATTTTGTGCTTTGGAAACGGTTGGGCTTCGATAATTTTGATATTCGGATTTAATTGTTTTAATCGCTTTCCGACCCCCATAATTGTTCCGCCTGTACCCACCGCGCAGACAAAGTGTGTAATCTTACCCTTTGTTTGTTTCCAAATTTCGTTCGCAGTTGCACGATGTGACAATGGATTATTTGGATTAGAGAATTGGTCGGGGTAGTAATACATATCTGGATTTTGGGAAACCATTTCGCGTGCCTTGCGTATTGCACCGTCTGTTCCGAATTCACCTGGTGTGAAAACAATTTTCGCACCATAAGCTTGTATTAATTTCTGTCTTTCGACTGAAACCGCGTCACTCATCACCAGAACAACTTTGTAACCCAACGCTGCCCCAATCAGGGCAACCGCAATCCCTGTATTGCCACTGGTGGCTTCGATAATCGTTTTGTCCTTTGTTAAGTTGCCGCTCTTAATCGCGTCCAGAATCATGGCTTTAACGGGGCGGTCTTTTATGCTGCCGCCTGGATTATCACCCTCTGTCTTTGCATAAATCTTTACATTTGGATTGTTTCCAAGTTGGCTTAAATCCAACATCCGTGTATTACCCACCATGTCCAGTATATTCTTGTAAATCATTTTAATTTCTCCTCATATAATTCCTAACAAAAAACTGCCCACCCTTTATGTACGCATTTGGGTTTGGCAGTTCAATAATCAATTGCAATAAATTTGACTAGGCGGACATGCAACACAAGAACGCATCTTTCCCAAATGCACCTTGGCAGCAACAACATACAAAACTTGTGATGTCCATAAATATATTATATTAAACCAGCAGTAACTTTGTCAAGTCTTTAATTTAAACAACTATTTGCACACCTGAAAAGGGTCAAACATACCATGAATTAGACCACAAAGGAGGTATAAAAATGAGTGAAAAAATTAAAAACACATCTTTCGTTGACATTGAATTATGCGAGGATACAGTAACGGTAACCAGTCAAGAAGTCGAGGTAAGCGAACTTCAACTCTCCGTTGTTAAAACTGCAATGTGTCCGTTCGCAGTTGTTGGCGGTACAATTAAATTTTGTACAACGATAAAAAATACGACGGGATTTACAATACATGAACTTGTCTTCCGTGATGAATTAGACGAGAATCTTTCATATGTAGAAGGATCTTTCACAGTTAATGGTGGCCAAGAAGATGATCCAACTATAATTGGTCGTGTAATAACTTTTCCAATGGAAAAAATCGAAGATGACGAAGAAATCGTAATATGTTTCAAAGTTCGCGTGAATTCATGGCCGACAGGGGATGACGACAATGGCGACGAGAATGGAGATGATAACGGAGACGAATAAAATGGCAAAAATTACCAATGTGTCAAGTGTCAGTTTTTCCAGAATGCAATGTGATTGTGACGAGATAAACGCACGTCTAGATGAACTAGAAGCGAGTCAATGCGATTGCAAGGCCATTGACGAGCGTCTTACAACAATAGAAAATGACATAACAGAAATTCGTACAGAGATTACTAATGCAACAAACGAAATATGGAATACAATCAACAGGATAGAGCAGTTTGTATTCCTTTCCGATGTTACCATATATTCGGCCGCTAATCCTTTTTATGGTGCAACGATTTCTACGATAAATGCGGGACACACATATAACTTTTGGGGTTCTGGTGCGTTAACATCCAGCGTAACACTTACAAATAACACAATATATTATTTAGCGCGCTCCGGGCAGCCTACAACAACTCCACCTGCTTTGCCGAACAGAATACCCGTCCTGGAATGGTATCAGGGTTCCTCTACAATTGGAACAATGTTTATCGAAGGCCCGCCAACAATTATTTCTCCCGGACCACCACCTGTAACAACACCTGGTCCAGTAATTGCAACTGTGCCTTTGCGTTTTGATGAAACTGGGATATGGTTTCGTACTGATTATAATATTGGCACAATAGCCGTCGGCTCGGTTTTCAAATTTACCCAGGCGCTGATTTTGGTGGACACAACAAGTTAATATCTACTAGAGAGGATAGGATGAAAAATAATAATTGCAATACTTTAATGCAAACAAATGCAATTTGTTATGTCACCAATCAATCGTCCATCGAAATTAACAATTGCTGGGAAAGTTATATAATTAAAAGCAACAAAGTAAAAGTAAAAATAACACACCCACAGCCAGAATGTTGCATTTGTATGTGTTGTTGTGTTTGCTGTTGTTTGTGGTGCACACTTGGGCGTATTATAAATCTTATTTGTCATGATCACATTTGCACGGATTCACATGCACATTGCAATGTTTGATTCGCAAATCTGAATCAGACTCCAACTTATTTTGAACCGCTTGGGCTATGTCATGACCCTGTTCCACCGAAAGTTTTCCGTCCACATGTATATCCAAATCAACCAAGATTGCACTACCGAATAAACGCGTTCTGATCTCATCTACTTTGATGACCCCATTAACGCTGGATGCTGTTTCAACAATTTTGTCTTCGTCGTTTTTGTCGGCTGCGCGGTCAATCAGTTGATTGATCGCGGGTTTAAGAATATTAAAAGCAACCCTTAGTATAAATACAGCAACGACCAGAACCGCAATACTTTCTACGATATTGGTTCCTATAAAGGCGCTGCACACCAAACCAATTAAAACAGCAATCGAGGTCAAACTGTCCGCACGGCTGTGCCAGGCGTCGGCCTTTAACATCTGGGATCGCGTTCTTTTTGCATGGTGCATTCCATACCAAAACAAAGCCTCCTTGACCACAATCGTAAGAATCACCACACCAATCAAATACCAATTCAATTCTGAATAATCTGGTGATATTATCCCTTGAATCCCTTGCCAAATAAATAATCCCGCAACACCTGAAAGAAACAGGGCAAAGAACATAACCATCAACGATTCAATTTTTTCGTGACCATAGTTATGTTTCTTGTCACGTTTTGGGCTGGAAATAAATACTGCAATAATAACAAACAACTGTGTGATTAAATCCGCCGCCGAATGCACCCCATCGGAAATTACCGCCAGATTTCCAAAAATCGAACCTACAATTACTTTTGATGAAACCAATATAATGTTTGCAAATATTCCGATAATCGCAACCTTTAGCACTATTTTCGCGACGCCAGATTGTTGAGACATGTAATCTTGTTTATCCATAAAAAGACCTCCTTGTATGTATACAAAAACACCTGCGGAACTCTGAAAGACGTGTCTTCGTCTATCTGTCCCACAGGTGTTCAAAATTTCACCCGCTGTCGCTTTTGCAACCCGACTGCGATGCCAAGCATCCGCCTGTTCAGTTTTGTAAAGTATAACATAGTATATTCAATCAAGTAAACTATTGTTTGGTTTTATGTTTGTACCATTAAGAATTTTTATGCAAAATAAAAAACTCCATTGGAGTTTTTTGCTGGCAGGGGGACAGAGAATCGAACTCTGACCAACGGTTTTGGAGACCGCTGTTCTACCACTAAACTATCCCCCTATGAGCCATATTATAAAGTATTTAATTTACGATTGTCAACCTATAATCCTTGACATGTTTGGGAATATGTTGTTAGATAGAATTTATGACAAACGAGAAAGTAATTTTTGTGGACTTTGACGGAACCCTTGCAAAAAAAGATAAGAGTGTATCCCAACGCAACATTGATGCAATAAACTTGGCAAAACAAAATGGGTGGGAGGTCGTGCTTTGTACTGGGCGCGGTGTGGACAACGTAATGCATATAACGAAATTAACAGACATCCGTTACGTGATTGGGTGCACAGGTTCGGTCATATATGATATTGTGGAAGAAAAAATTGTATACCAACAAATCATGGATAAAGCCATTGTAACGCGACTGTATGACATTCTTAAAGACACTGATGGATTCATTGACTTTGCCACACCAAAACAAAAATTTGCAACGAATGACAGAATAAGACAGGTAGATTCGTTGACGAGAAATATCAAAACAATTCAAAAAGATATATACGAATTTATAAACGAAAATGATATTATTCAAACAACATATTTTTCACGTGACTTGGAGATTGCTAGACAATCATATGACATGGTAAAAGATGTTAGGGAAATGGACATAGTTGGTTATGCCAAAGAACTTTTTGAAAGCAACCCAAAGCCAAGGGGACATTATGCAATTGATATGACCGCACCTGGTGTTTCAAAAGGTAATGGCGTTCGCGAATTTTGTAAATTGTTTAATATTAATCTTAGAGATACAATATGCTTTGGTGACGAGTTCAACGATGTTTCCATGTTTAAAACGGTTGGGATTCCGGTTGCGATGGGTAACGCAACCAATGAACTAAAAGCAATTGCAAAACACGTAACCGACACACACGAAAACGATGGCGTGGCGGTTTTTATTGAAAAATTCTTTAACTAGGTCGCAAGATGTATTTGTACTCCTGTAACGCTTTGTGTTAGACTGGATACATGATTGAAATTAAAAAAGTCACAAAGGTTCACCATAACCTGAACGGCAGTAATGTCGTCGCACTTCGCGGTATTGATTTAAAATTGGACAAAACTGGTCTTGTATTTGTTACGGGTAAATCTGGCTCGGGAAAGACCACGCTGCTGAACATACTTTCGGCGCATGATACAATGTCAATCGGCGAGATGAGTGTCAACGGCGTGGATATCAAGAACTTTGGTGATCGCGGAATAGACGGATACAGAACATCTTTTGTGGGTAAAGTTCCGCAAGAGTTGGACTTGATTCCAAACATAACACTGGCAGAGAACGTCGCACTGGCGGCCGAGATTCAGGGCAAACTACCCGACAAAGCAGAAATCAGTTCTTTATTTAAAAAATTGGGAATCGAAAAATTGGAAACACGATACTCAAAGGATATCAGTGGCGGGGAAGCCCAACGCGTGGGTATTGCACGTGTTCTTATCAAAAAGCCCAAAGTACTGATTGCAGACGAATTTACATCTGGTCTGGATGTAGAGAATCAAAACATCGTTTATGAGATTTTAAAAAGTCTAAGCAAAGATATATTAATAATTACAACAACTCATAATAACGACATGGCAAAGAAATATGGGGACAGGGTTATCACCTTGGATAACGGAAAAATTATATCTGATGCTGTTGCAGAATTGCCTAAAGAGCCAAAGCCAAAAGGAAAGAAACCCACCAAGAAAGAACTCCAGGCACAGGCACAAGCAGAAGTGATTGAGGCACCTCCAGTTGAACAAAAAGCCGAATTGACATTTGAACAAACAAGATTGCCGTTCAAACGTGCACTTAATATCGCCTGGGCAAACTTTAATGCGAACAAGTTAAAAACCATACTTGCAATTGTTATCTGTATTTTGACAATCAGTTTCTTTGCGGTTGCAACAAATTTATCCAACCTAAATCATGCGCGTTTAACGTTTCAAAGTTTCTCACGCAGCAATGCCCCATATATAGGTTTTGTAGACAACACACGGCTGTTAACAGGTGCGGATCGCGAGAATTCAATATCTGGGTTTTATAACACAACCGCACTTGCGCACCAATTCGGCCCAGACGTATTTTCGCCGCTGGATGTTGGTATTGTCACACACACGATTCATGCACCGACACGCTTGGTTGCGTTGGATGGCGGAACTGGTGGTAACAACATATTTGGTCAATCACTGTTGCATGGGAACTGGCCAAATAATACGGCAACCGGGAACGAGATTACAATATCCGATTTCATCGCAACACAAATTGCGACAGCACGTGATGTCAGTCTTGCGGCTGTTGTGAATACATCATTGGAACTTTGGGATGGCATGATAACATTCCAAATTGTCGGAATATATCGCACAAACTTTACAGACTTTTTCGCAACCGAGAACGGTCGTTTCCCGTCACCTGCTTTGTTTAATGCAGCCAACTTGTTGCCTCGGCCTGGTTTGAATGATGCACGTATTAATCAATTGAATCACCTTTTGCAAAACAATTTTGTCACTGCATACGTACCTGCAAGTTTTGTCAATATACTAAGAAACCCGCCCAGTGGAATAGTGTGGTCTGGTATTGACGAAATTCGTTTGGGAGTAGCAGGCAATATGTCCGCATCCAACTTTTTCATCACCGACCATATTACTGGGGGGCGTCCAACATCTGCACAAATCGCGGGTGGGCAAGCACCACTGTACCAGGCAATTTATCTCAATGATGGTCTTATAATCCAACCTATACCTGGGCTTACTGCATACGTTTCATCTGACTTGCAAACTGCGGCATCAATAATAGGTAACCTCAGTTTCACAGTTTCAAGCATAACTACGACAACACTAAGAAGTTTCAGTATAGGTGTAAGTGTAGACGCTGGATTGGGGGCGGGGAATATACTTCGTGTGCCTATGGATATCTACACGCAACTTGTGGATACATTGATGTTGCCTACCCAGGAACTTCTTGTGGCAAATAACATAAATCGTTCTGAATTTCTTCAAATCAAAGAAAGCCTCGGGGAAAACGTTACCATGTCATACATGGACTCGTACATGATTGATAACTTTTTTGCAGGTTTCAACAGTGTTACAACAACCATGATAATTGTTGCGGTCATCCTGGCAATGATTACATTATTATTGATGGTATCGTTTATTTTCCAAAACGTCAGACAAAAGCACAAAGAAATCCGAACTCTAAGAACCCTTGGTGCAAAACGTGGGGACATTATCCGAATATTTATTGCCGAAGCCGCGTTATTTACCACCGCGATATTGCTTGGTGTTTTATTGCTGACTTCAATTACGATTGCAATCACAGGAGCCTCAATCGCAAGTGCTCAAGGCTTTACAATACGCGTCTTTAATACCAGTTTCTTGTTTTACTTCTTGGTTCTTGCTTTCACTGCGATTACGATATTTGCATGTTATTTCGCTGCAGCAACCGCAGCGTCCAGCCTAAAGGGAAAGAACAAAGATGCATAATGACGTATTAAAAATATATACAGACGGTGCCTGCAGCGGTAACCCAGGTCCAGGCGGGTGGGGTGTTGTAATGATTTTTGCCGAGCATATAAAAGAACTGTCTGGTGCGGAGCAAGACACCACCAATAACCGCATGGAATTGCTGGCGGTTATACGGGGGTTGGAGGCGGTAACAAAAAAAATCGCGGTCGAGATTTACAGCGATTCGTCTTATATTGTGAACGCGATTAACCAAGGCTGGCTTGAAAATTGGCAACGCAGTGGTTGGAAAACCGCGAACAAAGATTCGGTCAAGAACCAAGACCTGTGGCAAAAATTAATTGAATTAAATAAAGAATACAAGCCAAAATATATAAAGGTAAAAGGTCATAGCACCGACAAGTATAACAACCGCGCAGATGAACTTGCGGTGGGTGCAATTAAAAGGTAATGACATGGCAAAGGCGAAAAAGATTGGTTTGGTATTGGGCTCGGGTGGGGCACGCGGCTTTTGTCACATAGGTATTATCGAGGTTCTCCAAGAAAACAACATACCAATCGACATTGTCACCGGCTGTTCTATGGGTGCCATGGTGGCGGGTGGGCTTGCCGCGGGTGTAACCACAGAAAAAATGCGCGAGGTCGCAAGCAAGGTCACGAACTTTACGGTCTTTGATATTGATATCCGAAATATCCGAAAGATGGGTGGATTTGCAAAGGGCAATCGCTCGATGAAACTTTATAAGCAGTACGTAGGTGAATCTTTGATCGAAGAATGCGAGATAAAACTTGCTATTATTGCAACCGACCTTAAAAATAATGAATTATATGTATTCAAAGATGGGCCAATATGGCGGGCTGTGCGTGCCAGTATGTCCATCCCCGGCCTGTTCCATCCGATATGCGAGGACGACAAAGTATTGGTTGACGGGGGTTTGTTGAAACGCATGCCAATTGCCGAGGCTCGTGAACTGGGCGCGGACGTCATAATTGCTGTGGATGCAACTGGTCCGCCGTCTTGTGATTTTAACTGCCACTCGACCCTAAAGGTCTTTGAACAGGCATATAAAATCATCGACTGGAAAACCGCCCAGTACGAGGGCAAAGATGCGGATATTCTAATTGTACCAAAAGTAACACGTTCCGCATTAAGATTCAAAAATAATGAAGAGGTAATCCAGGCTGGTCGTGACGCAGCAACCGAGGCACTACCTCAAATTTTAAAACTTGTTAAAAATAAATAATATGGTAAACTATTCATTAATGAAAACAAAACATATAACACTTGTGGGTAATCTTGTTTTTATGCCGCACGGCATGTATTCTATCTCTCTGAAAACTGATCCACAAATCAATACCGTAGCCAAAGCAATTAACGATGGCATGGATATCCTTGTGGTGACAAATCTGGACGAAGGTGAAGGCACAACCACAATCACCAACCTTGCAAAAATTGGAACATTGTGCAACATCAAGAGTTTTATTAACAACGGCAAAGACCTTGCTCATGTCGAATTGCTGGCATTGGAACGCTATGAAATTAAAAGTTACGAAGTCGTGGATGAAATCTTGTTTGCCCAAACCATACCCTTTGTAATCAAAGAATTAGATGAACGTGAAAAAGATTTACAAGTTAAACTGATAAATACGATAAAGAAAAAACTAAAAGAGATTGCAAAGTATGATTTGCGACTGGCTACGGTTATCAATGTAACGGTTAGAAATGTGTCGATGGACGCGGAAAAGTTTTTTTATACACTGGCAGATCAATTCTTGTTAAAAACAACAGAACGTCTTTTTGTCTTGGAACAACCATGTATTATTAAACGGCTAAAGTTTATTCATGATGCAATAGACAATCATATTGAACACGTTAAAATTGCTCACGATATCAGCAACCAAACAAAAAAGACAATCGACAAAACCCAAAAGGATTATTATCTGCGTGAACAGATAAAAGTAATAAACAAAGAACTAGGTGATGATGACGAGACCGAAGCCCGTGAGATGCTGGAACGTCTTGAATCTTGCGGCGCACCAGGCGAGGTCATCGAAAAACTGAAAAAAGAATTGAAACGTTTGGAACGCTCTCACCCAATGTCACCAGAAACCGGGATGCTGCGCAATTATATTGAAACTGTGCTGGAACTACCATGGAAAGACGAATCCGCGGATGAAATTAACCTGGACAAGGCACGAAAAGTTCTGGATGCCGAACATTACAACATGGAAGACGTCAAAGACAGAATCATCGAGCACATGGCAGTAATGCAACTGAACAAAAATTTACCGGGCCAAATACTTTGTTTTGTGGGTCCGCCAGGGGTGGGTAAAACCAGTATCGTGGAAAGTGTGGCACGTGCGTTGGGGAGAAACTTTGTACGTATCAGTCTAGGCGGCGTACGTGACGAAGCCGAAATACGGGGGCACCGCAGAACGTATGTGGGGGCAATGCCTGGTAAAATTATCAACGGCATGAAAAAAGCCAAAACTATAAACCCCGTGTTTCTTATCGACGAAATAGACAAAATGGCACATGACACGCATCGAGGCGATCCCGCCAGTGCAATGCTAGAGGTTCTGGATCCCGTGCAAAACAATGCCTTTACCGACCATTACTTGGATGTGCCATATGACCTCAGTCATGTTCTGTTTATATGTACCGCCAATGACGAAGATCTTATACCATACGCATTGCAAGACAGAATGGAAATCATCCGATTATCCAGTTATACATTACTGGAAAAAATTAAAATCGCGCGTCGGTTCCTTATCCCAAAAATTGCAAAAGAACACGGCATAACAAAAACCAAGATCGAGGTCGATGACGAAACACTTTCGTTCATAATCGAATCATACACGCGCGAGGCTGGTGTTCGTGACCTGACCCGTGTTATTGGCGGGATATTCAGAAAATTGGCGATACAAATAATTAATGGCTCATCCAAGGGCGAGGCCACTTTTAAACTTACAACCGCAAAGGTTTCCAAAATGCTGGGACGCGAAAAGTTCTCAAAAGACGATTTATCCAAAGAGAATAGGGTAGGTGTGGTCAACGGTCTCAGTTATACGTCAACAGGTGGTGATATTATTAAATTAGAGGCGGTACTAACCCCTGGTAAAGGCGAACTGAAACTTACAGGCCGCCTGGGCGAAGTCATGAAGGAATCCGCGCAAATCGCACTGAGTGTCACCAAGAGCCTTGCACGCGACTATCAAATCGACCCTGATTTATTTGAAAAGCGCGATATTCATATTCACTTCCCATCCGGCGCGGTACCAAAAGAAGGTCCCAGTGCAGGTGTCGCAATCGTATGCGCAATGGTATCCGTGTTCAGTGGAATTTCCGTAAATGGTAACTACGCCCTAACGGGCGAGGTTACACTCAGCGGCCGCGTGTTAGAGGTCGGCGGTATCCGCGAAAAGGTTTTGTCCGCATATCGTTATGGAATTAAAAATGTAATTCTACCATCTACCAATAAAAAATCACTGGAAAAATTACCAACCGAAGCCACCAAAAATATGAACTTTGAATTTTATAATAATGTTACCGATATACTTAAATCTGTTTTAGTTACAAAAGAAAAGTGATAGAATTGAGTATGTTAAAATCCGCAAAATTTATTTCCAGTCACTCTGACATTTCACAAACAAAGAACCTACCACCATATTCGCAGGTCGCATTCGTGGGGCGTTCCAATGTGGGGAAATCCTCGCTTATTAACATGCTTACCAATCAAAAAAATCTTGCCGTCACATCCAAGACACCAGGGCGCACACGCCTTATTAATTTCTTTGAATGTCGCATAGACGCCGATAAAAATTTTTACCTTGTAGATTTGCCGGGCTATGGGTTTGCAATGGCATCAAAGTCTACACAATACGGTTGGGGCACAAATATTACACAATATTTGACACAAAGCAAACATCTTAACCTTGTATTTGTGTTGCTGGACGTTCGACACACTCCGACAAAACTTGACATGGCGATGATTCACTTTTTGCAATCAAATAATATTCCATTTTCAATCATTGCAACCAAATGCGACAAACTATCACGCGCGCAACAGGGCAAGGCAATCATTGATCTCGCAAATGCACTTGCTGTGGGTCGTGACAATATTATCCCAACATCATCCAAAGATAAAAATGGCAGAGATGAAATCCTTGCGAAAATAACAACAAGAGTTTAATCATTTTTCAAGTACACATCCCACGTTTTTAATGGATGCGATTTTTTAAATCCATACTTTTCGAACAATGCAATGGAAGCAATGTTATTTGGGTTAATGCAAACACTCTTTATCATTCCCAATGAATACTTTAATCCAATTTCCATCAACTGATTACTGTATCCTTGTCCTTGGAATTCGGGGCGCACAAAAACTTGTAAAAAATGAATTCCGTTTGGATTAATGTCATGTTTCCTATAATCTAAAAATATAACACCAATCCACTCATCACTTTCAGTTAGCAGGACATACGCGTCTAACAAATCCCAATTCTCCAGAACTTTTTCTGCGTGATAGAAATCTTCTGGCAAAAAATGTGGACGCGCCAATTCATCCCATAATGTGGTATCATCTTTTGTTAATTTTCGGTATTTCATTGAATGTCAGTATAGCATCCGCAATAAAATTGCAAAACAAAAAAAGGCTTTCGCCTTTTATTTTGTGGGGTGGATAATGGGAATCGAACCCACGACCTTCGGAACCACAACCCGACGCTCTAACCAACTGAGCTATATCCACCAAAACACATTATTATATGAAATTTTCCAGTTTTTGTCAAGCGGTTTAGCCCCAGCCAGCAGCACATGCAAGTAATAATCTTTAAATTACTGAAAAAAATGGTTTGGTGCTTTGAATTATTCGTGGTACCATTTCATTTAATGAACTCTACAGAAGAATTTTTAAATTTTGCAAAAGACGTTGCATTGGAAAGCGGTAAAATAATGATGCAATATTTTGGTAAAGATGGTATCAGCGATTATAAATCTGACGATTCGATAGTGACAATAGCAGATAAAGAGGTCAACAGCCACGTTATCAAACGTGTTCGTGATGCATACCCAACCCATGCAGTAGAAGGCGAGGAAGAGTCATATGTCAAAGCGGGCGCAACGCATATATGGGTGTGTGACCCAATTGATGGAACCATACCATTTTCCACGCGTATACCGGTTGCGATGTTTTCTTTGGCACTTGTGATTAATGGGGAACTCGAGATCGCGGTCACATACGACCCATTCTTTGGTGATTTGTATCACGCAACAAAGGGTGGCGGTGCATATCGAAACGACAAGCGCATTACTGTTAACAATATAAAATTGGATGATATATCATGTATCGGCAGCCAATCTTCACGCCCAGCATCATTGTCACTTCTTTCCAATATTTATGAAAAACTCCCCGTAAAGAACTACACAGGTCTTGGTAGTGTAGTCCGTGCCTCAATGGCGATCGCAGATGGATTATATACCTTTTATATCAGTTACACCAAGCCATCCACCGTCTGCTTTATTGACATGGCTGCATTAATACTTATTGTCGAGGAGTCCGGGGGCAAAGTAACAGACATGCATGGTAACAGAATTATACACGGGAAAGAATTCGAGGGAAAAATCATCAGCAATGGCATCGCGCACGACGAACTGCAAAGGGCAATTTCAGAAAATTGTTTGAAATCAGTTGACTAGTTTTTAAAAATAGGGTATTGACATATAAGACGAAATCATGTTAATATGGTTTTGAAAAAAAGAAGAAGTTCCTTTCTCACCCTAGCTATTAGGCAAAGGGTTATACAAAAAATATTCCCCCAAGTATTTTTTGCGAATGAGGAAGTGGCAACACTTCTTTTTTCATAAAAAATTCGTCTCTTTATAAAAACTTGGAGGTTTATGGCAACATTTAAAGAGTTACAGATAAATAATGAAATTCGCGCGACAGAACTTCGTGTAATTGGTGCAGAAGGCGAGCAGTTGGGAATTATGGGATTTTCCCAGGCAATGCGTTTGTCGGATGAATTGGGATTGGACTTGGTTCTTATCAGCCCAAAAGCCACACCACCCGTTGCCCGAATCATCGACTACGGCAAGTTCAAATTCGAATCCATCCGAAAGGAAAAAGAACAACGTAAATCCAGCAAGCAAGCAAAGATAAAGGAAATACAACTGAGTTTGAATATCCAAGAAAACGAGATTGCGTTCAAAATGAAATCTGCGCGTGGATTTATCGAGGATGGGAACAAGGTCAAGGTCGCAATCAACAGAATCCGTGGACGTGCAACCATGAATGCGGACAAAGGGGTTGCGTTACTGGTGAAATTTGCCGAAGATATGGGTGACATCGCAGAAATAGACCAGGCACCAACCAAAGGGGGAACACCAGGCAGAAACGTTAGCATTACCATGGTGCTGGCACCAAAAAAGAAAAAGTAGTCAAAAATAACAGGAGGAATACATCATGCCAAAACAAAAAACACACAGTGGTGCAAAAAAAAGATTCAAAGCCACAAAGAGCGGCACAAAGATCAAGCGTGCATGCCAAAACAAGAACCACATCTTGAACAAAAAGACACGTGAGCGCAAGCGTAAACTTCGCCAAGGTGACTATGTTCACAGTGGTCAGGAAAAGACAATCAGAACATTAATAGGCGCAGGCAGTGCCGAGTAATCCGAACGGGGATAATATAAGGAGGAAACTAACATGAGAGTTAAAGGTGCAGTTAATAAAATGAAAAAACGCCGCAAGGTATTAAAACTTGCGAAAGGATATCGTGGTTCAAAGAGTATTCTTTTCAGGGTTGCAAGGGAACAGGTAATGAAAAGCGGTCAATACGCATACATCGGTCGTCGTTTAAAAAAACGTGACTTTCGTCGTCTTTGGATTGCGCGTATTAATGCGGCAGCCCGTGCAAACGGTCTTTCATACAGCCGTATGATGGACGGTCTTAAAAAGGCAGATATCGATATCAACAGAAAAATGCTATCAGACATTGCAATCGTTGACCCAGCAGGGTTTAGCGACCTTGCATCAAAAGCAAAAGCAGCGTTGAAGGTTTAATAATCTGAACTTCAAAGAACTTTGAAATGGCGGGATTCCCGCCGTTTTTTGTTGCTTTAAACACATCGTTGTATACGTCATTGCAGAATAGTTTTTGTTGCGTTGGACATCAATATGAAATATAATTGGTAAATGGAAAAATTCATCACGTCAACCGACAATCCAATATTCAAGAGTCTTAAAAAAATAACCACCACAAAAGGTCGCCATGAAAGTGGCCTATGCATTATTGAGGGCGAGAAAATAATATTCGAAAATCTTGATCACGTTGAGCAGATTTTTATTATTGAGGGTAAAGAAATAACGCCTAACCTACGCGATATGGAACCAATTGTGTTGTCAAAGAAATTGTTTAAAGAAATCTCTGATTTGGATACTCCATGTGGTATTTTTGCAACGGCAACAATCCCACAAAATGGCGAGGTAACATATCCGTTGTTGATACTTGACCAAATTCAAGATCCGGGCAATATGGGGACACTGGTGCGCACTGCGGTTGCATTTGGTTTTAAAAGCATCGTTGCAATTTTTTGTCCAGGTGTTTTTTCGCAAAAGGTTATCCGTGCAGCGATGGGTCAGCAATTTAAACTGGATCACATATCATGCATATCTGTTCCGTTTTTTGCTGAGAATTACAAACAATATGTATCACCCGATGATGTGACAATGATTTTGGCGGATTTGAACGGCGAAAGTATAGAAAACTTTTCAACGGACTTTGAACAAAAATTCGCCCTTGTCCTTGGTAACGAAGGTCAAGGCATTGGCGAACACATCAAAAAAATCCCTCATACAGTAATCACCATTCCAATGTCGAACAATGTCGAAAGCCTAAACGTCGCGGTTGCGGGTGGGATTTTGATGCATGAACTAAGGAAGGTATGATATATGGAATCTTTAAAAGATGAACTTGGTAAATTACCTAAAAACAAAGAAGGGTTTATCGAGACTAGCACACTAAGATCTAATAAAAAGTTATATGCTCATGTAAAGTATTCTGCACGCAAAAATGGTACAACTGTCAAAAAATTTATAGAATCCCTTGGTTTTAAATATGATGGTGTCACACAGTTAACGGAAGATGAATTGGTGATTGAGCTTTCCAAGGAATTTGACAAGAATATTCCAATTCGAACCAATGATTTTCGTAATTCAGAGCTATTTGATATTGTTAAAAACAGGGCACACAGAAGGGGTTTGGGTATTAAGAAAATGCTTGAATCGTACGGATTTGAATATGATGGAAACGATGAACCTGTTCGAAAAAAAGATTTAATTAGTTTGATTTCCCAATATGCTGACAAAGACAATGTATTGCGTAATTTGCCAGATAGTGTATTGGACAAACTGAAAAATGCCGCGAACACAGCCTTTACCGGCACCGTACAGAATTTTCTTTTGCAAAATACTGAATACGTACTGGAAGGTGAGCAGCGTGAATTGGGGGACTATATATCAGAAACCCAGCGAATGTTGGATGCTGAATTCAGGCCTAACGGGGAAGAGGGAATAATTGATATATCAGGGCTTCCCTCAAAGAATCCACGACTGTATCAAAGAATTATTCACATAAGGGATCAACTTTTTGGTGATTCAATTGAAACTGTTGAGGATACGATCATAAATCATTTCCTAAATTACAGCTATTCAGGAAAATCCAAAGAAAGGTCTATGATGCCAAAAAATGAGCTTATAGTGAATTTGACCGCACATCATAATAAAGAAAGAATGTTTACAAGATCTGAGTTAAACCAGTTGCACTTTTATGCAGGGTTGTATGCCAGAAAAAAACAAATCACAACCAGAGAGTTGTATGAAAGTTATGGACTTTTTGGTAAACATTCACATACTTATTTCCATGGTTTAACAAGAGAAAAAAAAGATAGGAGTAACGATTAAATGGCGGGTCACAGTAAATGGTCACAAATTAAACGTGCAAAGGGTGCAACCGATGTTGCGCGTGGTAAATTGTTCACCAAGATTGGGCGTGAAATTACGGTTGCGGTGAAATTGGGTGGTGCGGATCCTGTGGGGAATTCGCGACTTGCGTTGGCGATTAAAAAAGCCAAAGAAGCAAACATGCCGAACGATAATATTGCGCGCAGTATTAAAAACGCGAGCGGTGTGGACAAAAATAACTACGAGGTAATCTTTTACGAGGGCTACGGGGTAGGCGGCGTCGCGGTTATGGTAAAATGCCTTACCGACAACAAAAACCGCACGGCGGGCGATGTGCGTCATGCATTTGAAAAGTATGGCGGGAATTTGGGTGTGTCTGGTGCGGTGGGCTTTGTGTTCGAGGAAATCGATTACGAGTTTTTGCCAACATATACAACACCTCTTGACCCCGATAAGGAAAAAATATTTGAAAAATTTTTGGATATGTTGGATAACAATGATGATGTGCAGGATGTGTGGCATAATGCGGAGTGAAAAAACTTTTTCTTTTTTGTGTGGTAAAAATTTATCTGTTCTTTTTTGGAGGCCAAAAAAGAACCAAAAAATCCCAAGAGGGGCTAGCGAGGCCCCTCTTGACTCCCCATCGCATTAAAGAAAAATATATTTCAAGTAAATGGATGTTTTTAAGGTGCTGTTAGATTGTTTTAGAATATGTTTATTATATTTTGGTGTGATTAGTAATGACTATTGATTTGTGTTTCTGCGCTGTGGTAAAATAATTTCATTAATGGAGGTGTTTTTGTGAATCGTAAATATGATGGTAAAGAAGATGGAAGACATGATTATTTGAATGACGAGGTTGACAGTGTATTGGATGCTATGCTTGAAGATTGGAAACAGGCATTTCACATAAAAGACACAAGTCACAAACAAAGACAGGCAAGACAAAGAATACATGATTTGTGGGATCGTGGTGCAACAAACGATGCAATGTGTGGATGGGAACTTGTGAAAGAGGGCTACCAACCAAGGACAAGATTTATGAATTCTCATGAATATCAGTTTAATGACCTTTCGGTAAAGGACATGAAAGCAGTGGGTGAACTTCGTTTAAAAATTATGGATGCGCTTGTTGCATATGGACGCGACCCAATCAGGGACGAGCAGTTAATGTTTAAGGATTTGGATTCACGAGGAATGGACAATTCACAGTAATAGCATTTGTGTGGCTGACGCTTTGCTTGATGAAAAATGTAAATTAAGATCGCCCAAAGGGCGTTTTATGTATTTTCCATACGTGGATAAAATTATCTCGAACATGCCGCATGTGTGATTGCAACTGCGATGGCGTCGGCGGCGTCGTCGGGTTTTGGGATGAAGTCCAGACCCAATATACGCTTCACCATTTCTTGCATTTGGGTTTTATCGGCGGTGCCTGAACCTGTGGTTGCGACCTTTACCTGGTTGGGTTTGTATTGAAATATTTGACCACAATGATGTACTGCACATAACATAATAATACCGCGAGCATGACAAACGGAAAGGGCGGTGGTAACGTTGCGCGAGAAAAACAATTCCTCGATCGCTATGTCTGTTGGTTGGTGCTTTGCGATTATTTCGGTTAGCTTTTGGTGGATGATTGCAAGACGCTGGGGCAACTCCTCGGACTTGTGCGTTTCGATGCAACCGTAATCAATCAACCGACATTGCGAGCCCTGTGCCCGTATAACGCCCCAGCCGCATCTTCCGTAACCTGGGTCAATGCCCAAAATTGTTTTCATTTAATTCGTAAATCCTTTCCTTTAAATTCCAATGCATAGGTGGTGTCGACGGCGAAAATTCGGCTGGCGATACGTTGGTCGTATCGTTCGAAAATGTGCTCGGGTGAGAGGTTGGTTGTTATCACAAATGGTTTGTGCGCAATTAGACGCTCGTTAATCAAATTGTACAGGTTTTCTTGTGTTATATTATTGATTTGTGGTTCCACGCCCAAGTCATCTATTATCAGCAAATCACATTCAATCATATCGTGAAAGGCACGCTTGTTGTGTTCAAAGATATATTCTTTGAATCGTTCAATTAATGAAAATGCTGTGACATATATAACCGAAACCCCCCGCGACACAAGAACATTCCCAAGTATATTTGCCCCGTATGTCTTGCCTGTGCCCGTTGCACCGCATAGTACGATGTTTGGTCTTTTTGCGTTTGGGAACGCCACGGCGTATTTGGATAAAACATCGTATACCTTTTTAAGGCTGGCATCACCAAAACCATCTTTAATGTCAAATGTGGTCGGGGTGTTTTTTATTAAGCCGCTTTTTTTATGTAAACGTGTTGCAATTTCTTTCTCCACACACGTACATATTTTTTCATTTGCATATCCCGTGTTCCTGCAACCTTTGCACAGTTTCTTTTCGATAATCTTGTTACGTTCAGAAATTGCTTTTCCAAGTTCAACTTCCATTTCCTTTGTACTTTTCTTTTTTGACTTGGCTTGAGCGATATCAAAATTCAATGCACGAACATTCTTTTCCAATCCCAGATATTTTTTGTCTTGCAATAATTCATATAAAACAAACTCGCGCTTGCTTTTTAGTTCTTCTAGAACAGCTTTACATGTGTCGTTCATTTGGTCTCCTTAAATATCCGTGTCATTTAAATCTGCAAAAATTCGACTTAGGTTCTTTTCGTCTGAAAAACTGTGCCTAATGAAATTCTTTTCTTTCAGTGGGGCGGTGCCAGTCTTTTTCGCATCTGCCGCTGTTTGAATTCCCTTGTCATGGTACGATGAAAGAATCTTGTTCATATATGCCATGGGTGATGCCTTGTCTTTTGCCATGGTAATCGCATATTCAATCAATTCATCCGGCATCTTCCAATCGCTTTTCCACGTGTTGTAAAAGTTTCTGTCAAACGAATTAACCTCGCGGCTGGATCCCAGTTTCTCTAACACATCTTTCACAACCTTGTCCTGTGTAACTTTGTTACCCACAAAATTTTCAATAGCAGAGACATTGGTAACACCAAGTTTATAAAACCGTTCAATTACACGGTTCATACCGTCCAATGTCTTGACATTGCTTTTGAAACAATACTTGGCAACCGCCATAAGTGTGTTATCATCAAAACCCATCATTTGCCAATTACGAATGTAGTTTTCGATCACGCTGTCCACGTCTGCATAGAACTCGCCGATTTCTTTGTTAATTGCACGCGCCAATTTTCTAAGGTTTTGCTTATTATCTTCAAAGTCTTTTATCTCGGCAATCTCGAACAATTTCAACTCAAAGTATTTCAATATCCGTGTATCCAACGCGCTCATCCCGCCTTTGGTGCCTTTTGCAACATGGATAATGACATCAAGTCCAAACCCCATATCATTCTTCCATTTATGGTACATTTCGAAATCAGCGGGTTCTGGCGTCTTTTTCGAACCCATAGCCACAAGAATTTTTTGAATATTTTTTGAATCAACACCGTCATCCATTATTTTCTTTTCGACTGATTCTACTGTTTTAATTTCTGCGTATGCCCAATTTTTTGCAACCGTCAAAATATAATTCGTGCTAACGTTCTTATCTTTCTTTAAATCCACACAATACTTTGCAATCATTACAAGTGCCTGGGGCTCGATATGCAAATATTCCATCATGGAATGATACTCGCCAAAATCGTTGGATGAAATCATTCTGTTGGTATTTGAAATTGTGTCTGTGTTAAAGATGGCTTGCAGTTGGGCATTGAAATCATCGTACTTGCCCTTTTTAATTTTCTTTAATCTATGACCGCCACTAATAACGGGTAGGTATTTTATTTGAATAGGATTAAGCGATAAAATCTGAACCAAGCCCAAGTCGGACAAATATGTAAAAATTGAAATGATATCCTCGCGTGACAGCGACATTGTACGCGCGAAATGTTCAATCTCGTTATCATAACGATCGCCAGACGAACAAAGATGTAACCCATACAGATACACCTTCACACAATTATCCGGCAGAGTCGGAAGATATTCGTTAATAAAAACATTGGATACCGTCGTGGTATTTCCAAGCACGGATTGCGCCGAAAATGAAACAAATGCCATACTGTCAAAGTATATCATCTGCATTCACGTTGCACAATGCAAAATTCATATATTGTGGTATGAGAAAAATTTTTAACGGAACGTGTACTGCAATGATAACGCCATTCAAAAATGACAAGGTGGATTACAAGGCATTGGGAAACATAATTGAGATTCAAATCATGAATGGAATCAACGCACTGTTGTTAATTGGTACAACGGGCGAGTCACCCACAATAACCGAGTCCGAGCGTCGCGAAATCACAACATATGCCAAACGTATCATCAACGGGCGTGTGCCTCTTGTAATTGGTATCGGTGGTAATAACCCAAAGAAAATTATTGAATACGGCACATGGGCAAAACAAGACGGCGCGGATGTCGTTATGGTAACCGCACCGTATTACAATCGCACAACTCAGGATGGTGTGGTTGCGTATTTTAATGAAATAGCGAACAATATTAAAATGCCGATACTTGCATATAATGTTCCCGCACGTACAGGTATGAATATCGAGTCCGCTACATTTGCCAAAATTGCCAAAAACAAATGGATACAGGGAATAAAAGAGAGTAGCGGGAATATCGAACAAATCGCGCACACAATTTGCCAATGTCCAAATGTCGCGGTATATTGCGGCGATGACGCACTTTCGCTGCCATCGTATGTAGTTGGGGCACAAGGAGTTGTCAGTGTCGCAAGTAACTTGGAACCAAAGTTGGTTTGCGGAATATACGACCAGTTTAAGATCAAAAAGATTAAAAGTTCACGGAAGGTTTACCAGGACCTATTACCACTATTCAAAAAACTTTTTTTACAAACTAATCCAATCCCAGTTAAATATTTTATGTCAAAGCAGGGGCTATGCAAAAATGAACTCAGATTACCGCTTGTCAAAATGAAAGACTAGAGTACTAATTCGTTCATATCTGGTAAATAATTACCTTGACATATTTAATGTATGTGAGGTAAAATTGACGGATAGGCGGATTATGACAAAAACAAAAGCTATAGTACGATTATGTATGGTTATATTCCTCGTGGGTATTGGGATTACCCTTACTTTTGTTTCGTTCCGAATTCCTGTTATTAATAACGGAACCGGTACATGGGAAAGTTCCATGGGTGCAATAAGTGAAAGAATGGGTATCGACCTTCGCGGCGGTGTTCTTGCGGTATTTTATGCGGAACCAAATCCGGAAACCCAAGCCGAGGGTTCATTCCAAGACCAACTTCGTGCAACTGTGCGTCGTCTTGAATCTACGCTAGGACAGCGTGGTTTTGTTGAAGCGACTGTGGTTATCCAAGGTGGTAACAGAATACGTATAGAAGTTCCAGGTTTGAACGATAGTGAAGAATTGATGGATGTTATTGGGAGACCGGCGGATATTGATTTTAGACTAAGCGGCGGGACTGATAATGACATTTTCCTAACTGGTCGTCACATCCAGGGGGTTTCCACACACCAAGCGGGTCTTGGTGAATGGGGTGTTCGTCTTCACTTTACTAACGAAGGTGGAAACTTGTTCCGCGATGCGGTACAAACCGAAGGTGTGGGCGGAACAATCCGAATCTTTTCAAATGGACAGCAAATTTCTGCACCGCGAATCGATTCTACAGACGCAGGGCGTGACAACACCGCAATTATTACCAGTCCGGAATTCAGAACAGAACGTGATGCCGAAGAACTTGTAACAAGAATAGAAAGCGGTCTTTTTGAAGTACGTTTAAGAGACCCTGAAACAAGTATCATTCCACCAACTTTGGGCGAGGGTGCAATTACTGCAGGTATCATTGCCTTTATAGTTGGTCTATTATTCATGTTTATTTTTATGTTTCTTTTGTATGGTGACCTTGGATTATTGTCTAACTTGTCTATGTTAATTTATTCTGTGCTTTTCTTGGGGGCGCTTGCAACGTTTAATGCGGTGCAGTTGACATTGCCTGGAATTGCCGGGATTATACTGGCGCTGGCGATGGCGGTGGATGCAAACATAATTATCTTTGAACGGATCAAAGACGAATTCCGCTCGGGTAAGCGTATGGGTGTTGCGGTTGAATCCGGTTTCAACAAATCTATCGCAACTATCTTTGACGCAAATATCACAACAATTATTGCGGCGGTTGTTCTGTTCCTCTTGGGAACCGGGCCAATCCGTGGATTTGCAATAGTATTATTGCTGGGTGTGGTTATATCAATGTTCTGTAGTTTAGTTGTTCTTCGCAGTCTTGCAAAAACATACTTGTTCATTAATCCACACAACGCAAAGAGACTTAGACTTTCACAAATTAAAACCGTAGACGGTACACGTGTAGAAGTTCAGGTAAAGAAAAAGGAAAGAAAACTTAACGTTTAATATAGGTGGAGAGGGTAATGGAAAAAAAACCAAGCATAGTGCAAAAGTTCTATTCAGACGAATTCAAAATTGCAAGAAAAGGCAAGTGGTATGCCATCGCTCCTGCAGTTATTATTCTTGTGGGTTTGATAATCGTTCTTGTAATTAACTTTAATCTTGGTCTGGATTTCACAGGTGGACGTATCATCACTATTCGTAATTTGGACAATACAAACTGGAACCAATACCGCAATGATGTGACCGCGATCCTTAATGACTCGGATGTTAATAGATTTACAATTACTCGGATAGGCGAGGGTGATATTGTAGACCTTTCAATTGAATTTCAACATGTTCGCGGATTTTCCGATGAGCAGATGAATGAATTGACAACCGAATTGCTTGCAACTTTGAATACCCAGTTTCCGGGTGCGAATGTTGTGAACGACGGTGAGACCAGTGCCCGTGCAAGTGGTGAACATCTGTTACGTACTTTTATGGCGGTTATGGCTGCGCTAATTGGTATCTTGATTTATATGCTGTTCCGATTTAAATTTTCCAGTGGGGTCAGTGCCCTTGTGGGACTCTTTCACGATATCCTTGTTATGCTTGCGCTAACCGCAATTTTCCGAATTCAAATCAATGCGGCATATATCGCGGCATTGATTACTGTTATCGCATATTCGCTTAACAACACCCTAATATTATTCGACAGAGTTCGTTCGATTGAAAAACATAACAACAATTTACTGACAATCGAAGAGGTAGTAGACAAGAGTATCAAGGAAACTTTTGTACGTACCATGAATACGACAATTACGACCCTTGTTCCTATTTTCGTTCTTGTGATATTTGGTGTCCCGCTGATTCGTGAATTTGCTATTCCAATCTTGTTCGGTTTAATTGCGGGTACGTTCTCGACAATATTTGTCACAACCAGTCTCTATGTACGTTTCGAAAAATCAAAACTTGCCGCACGCAAACGAAAAAGACAACAAGCCAATATAAAGACATCCGCATAAGGATGTCTTTTTTCTTTTGTACTGTCAATAGACATATTTTATGAGACTAATTCCTTGGTACAAGATTCGGATATTTTCGTATGCTATTATTTTATCGCTATTAATACTTTGGTTGGTCTTTGGTACAGTGGGATCAACTTTACGAAACATGTTCGAGGGTGTTTTAACACTCTTATTCAATCAAATTTTCCCCGATGCAAGTTACATAACCACAATCAACTTTTTGCTTGGGATAATTAATAATGGCTTGGTGCCAGTTATAATTACGCTTGTCGCAATGTTACCGCAAGTTGTGATAATGTTCGCATGCATAGAAATTTTAAAGGCATGCAAAATTATACAATCAACTTCGCCTGTGCTTTTGGGCTTTGGTTGCACCACGATTGCCTATGCGTCCAAAGACCCAATATCCAAGCCAACCGCAGTTTTACTTGCTTTTATACCATGTGCTGCAAAGATGCCTGTTGTTATGGTTATGTCGTTGATTTTTGACTTTTGGCTAATTTATCTGATCTATGTACTTTCTGTTAGTATGGGATTACTGTCGTACTGGCTTTTGTCAAAGAAATTCCCCACAAAAAAAAATCATGCGACCTGCACACCTAGAAAGGTATCATGGCACGACATTCCACTGGATGTTCTGCAAAATTCGCTTAAATTCTTGAAACGTATTCTGGGTCCCGTGCTTGTTGCGTCTGTTGTACTTTATTTTGTATCTAATTTTACCCCAACATTGCGTTCAACCAACGATATCACTCAAAGCATTATATACAACGCGATGGCAATTTTTGCACCACTGTTTACACCAATCGGAATTAATCATGCCATGTTCTTGGTTGCATTGCTATTTGGTTTGCTCGCAAAAGAACTGGCGATTGCAAGTTTTTCTGCTTTTGTCATAGTTGGGTCTTTGGATGTAATATTTACCGTACAAAGCATTTACAGTTTCTTTGTATTCTTTATGTTGTATCCATTGTGTCTTCCGGCATTTACGGCCCTTGCAAGGCGTTTTGGACATCGTTTTGCATGGGTCGTTGCGGGAATAAACTTTTTCGTCGCATATCTGTTCGCAGGTTTATTCTTTTGGATTTTTTCGATAATGTGATAAACTATCAACATGAAAACACCACTGGTCGCAATTATTGGAAGACCCAACGTTGGCAAGTCCACATTTTTTAATGCAATCATAGGAAAACCCCTCTCCATTGTGGACGATACACCGGGTGTAACCCGCGACAGAATCATCGAGGACGCGGAATGGCGCGGCAGGATATTTCAACTTGTGGACACAGGCGGTGTGGATTTTGACGATAATACCCAATTCAATGCGCACATACGCGAACAGGTGGATATCGCAATTACACATGCGGATTCAATCATCTTTTTAACGGATGGCTCTAATGGTGTTCATCCTCATGATATTGAAATTGCGAATTTATTACGCAAAAGCAAAAAACCGATTGTACTTGCCGTAAATAAATTAGACAGCACCGAACGTGAACAAAATGCACTTTACGACTTTTATAAATTAAAAATTGGCGAGCCGCATCCAATTTCTTCCACACAAAAAAGAGGATTTGGCGATTTACTGGATGCAGTATTAGAAAGTGATGACAAATTACAAAAAATCACCGAAGAAAAAGCACAAGCCCCGCGTATTGCAATTATTGGGCGCCCCAACGCAGGCAAGTCCAGTATCGTAAACCACCTATTGGGTGAAAAACGTGTAATGGTCAGTGACGTTGCAGGCACTACCCGTGACACAATAGATGCCAGAATAAAGGTAGATGGTCGCGAATATATAATAACGGACACAGCGGGTATTCGACGTAAGCGTAGTATCGAGCGCGAAACAATAGAACACTATTCTGTGATTCGTGCAATCGCAACAATTCGTAACAGCGATGTTATTGTTCTGATAATAGACGCAACTCAAGAACTGACAGAACAAGATGTGCGTCTTCTTGGCTATGCCCACGAAGAGGGCAAAGCATCCATCGTTGCCATAAATAAATGGGATTTGATCGAAAAAGATACTCACACAATGAATGTCTTTGAAAAAAATCTTCTACGTGACCTTGCTTTCATGCCATATTTCAAATCTATTTATATTTCTGCCAAAACTGGGCGTCGTATGGGCGAACTAATGAAATCAGTGGAGCATGTCTTGGAACGTACTAATACACGTATTACCACAGGACAATTAAATACACTTGTAAACGATTTGGCTGCGGTTAACCCACCACCAATGGCGGCGGGTAAGCGTCCAAAAGTTTTATATAGTACCCAGGTCGCCATTGCACCTCCAACATTTGCATTATTTGTCAGTGACAAGACATTGATTCAATCACAATACTTGCGTTATTTGGAAAATGGTTTGCGAAAGGCAATTGACCTGACCGGAACACCAATAAAATTTGTATTAAGGAACCGAGGTGAAAAATGAACTTACTTTGGCTTATTCCATTTTGTATTGCAAGTTATCTTATAGGTAATTTTAACTTTTCGATTTTTTTATCCAAACGAAAATTTAAAACAGATATTCGTGCTCAGGCCAGTGGTAACCCGGGAGCCACAAATATGTTACGTACTTTTGGTGCAAAAGTGGGGCTTTTTATTTTTTTTCTTGATATGTTAAAGGGGCTTGTCCCGTCAATTGTTGGATTCTTTGTATTTGGGCAAGGTGTTGATGGGTACATTGCACTTTATTCCATGGGTTTCTCGGCTGTGCTGGGGCATTGCTATCCCGTATTCTATAGATTCAAAGGTGGTAAAGGTGTTTCCACAATTGTAGGTGTGTTGATTGTTGCAAATCCATTGATGGTGGTTATTGCATGTACAGTGGCACTTGTTTACATGTATATCTGGCACTACATGGCTGTTGCAAGTTTCATCGTCGTGACAACAGTAATTGGCTTTCAATTATTTTATCATAATGATACTAGTCTCGCTATCAGCATTCTCCTTGTGTGTTTTTACTTTTTTATATTATTTAAACACAGAAAAAATATCATCCGATTGTTACAAGGTAAAGAAAACAAGGCCAGTTTGTTCAAGAAAAAGAAAAAGGAAACAATATCTCCAGAACCTTCCGAAGAATCTTCCGAGATAACACAGTAAAACTTTTCGTCATATCTCGCCAATTCCATTCATATGAATAACTATCTTATCTTTGGAGGAATTATGGCAAACACACAAAATCTGATGCGTGATATACAAACGCGAACAAAAGGAGAGATTCACATTGGTGTGGTCGGACCTGTACGATGTGGAAAGTCTACCTTTATTCGTAATTTCATGCAAAAAGTTGTCCTTCCGCGTATTGATGATGCCGAATTGGTTTCCAGATTAACGCTGGAGTTACCACCATCCGCAGATGGTACAGATATTATGACAACGGGTCCAAAATTCGTACCCGAAAAAGCGGTTGCAATAAAAGTTGCTGGACAAAGTCATTTAAAACTGCGAATGATTGATTGTGTCGGTTATCTTATAGACGGGGTCGAGGGTAACAATCGGCGCGTCAAAACGCCATGGCAAGACGCCGAAATGCCATTTGAAAAAGCCGCTGAAATGGGCACACGTCGCATTATAAAGCAGCACAGCACAATTTCCATAATGATGACAACCGACGGCAGTGTCGCAGGTTTCGCGCGCGAGGCATATTTATCTGCCGAGGAAAAAGTCATCACCCAACTGAAAAAACAAAACAAGCCTTTTGTGGTATTGGTAAACACCAAAGACACATCAGGTGAGTCTGTTCGTACAGTGGTGGCAGAAATCCAGAAAAAATATTCTGTCACTGCGATTGCGATTAACGCGGAAAACTTGACAACCGAATCTATTAATTTGGTTTTCAGTACATTGCTTGCCGAGTTTCCGGTTCTTGGTTTCCGTGTAACAATGCCGAAATTCCTGACTGTGCTGGATTCTGGCCATGAAATTGTTAACGAGGCGTTAGAGGCACTTAAAAAATTCACATCCACCGTTAAACGTATGGCAGACAATGAGACAACCAAAGTATTCGAAAAGAGCGTGAATTTTGCGGCACTGAAAACAATAAACGCCGACATTGTAACCGGAATTATAACATACGAAATCGAGGCCAAAGCCGACCTATACACGCGTGTCCTCCGTGACATGTCGGGGGTAGATCTACCAACCGAAGCCCACCTTGTTGCGTTTTTGTCACATATGGGCGCGGTTAAGCGCGCACACGATAAACTCAGTTTTGCTTTGGACCAAGCCAAAGAAAGCGGATACGGAATCGTGGAACCAACATTTGATGAATATGTTCTGGACAGACCACAACTGTTCAAAAGTGGTAAAAATCATGGTATAAAATTCCGCGCAACCGCACCAAGTCTGCACTTGGTCAGGGTAGACGTAGGAGCCGAGGTTTCACCCGCAATAGGCACAAAACCGCAAAGCGAGGAAATGTTGAAACTGTTGCAACGTGAATTTGATGAAAATAAACTGGCGGTATGGCAAACACCAATTTTTGGAAAGAGTCTAGAGTCTTTGGTTCAAGACGGTATAACATCCAAAACAAATGCAATGCCAGTCGAGGCCCGTCGCAAGATGAAACGCACAATCACAAAGATTGTCAACAATGGTCGCGGTGGTGTTATCTGCATATTATTGTAGTTGTTATCTTTGTTCAAAAAAGTAAAAGCCCTTTTAACAGGGCTTTTTTGTGAATGAAAGTATTCGTGAATGCAAAAACTGATATATAATTATTATAAAAATATTTGACAAAAGTGAACAAAAGTGATATTACTCAAACAAATATGGGGGAACAAATGAAAAAGATAATATTGACTTCTTGTTTGATGATAATGGCAATAGCATTTGGTTTAGGTGGAATCGGCCTTTTGGCACAGCCAGGCAATTCAACTGTACGTGCTGGTGGGGGAAACATCGGTATCCAGCCATTAACCCCGTTACCAACATTTACGGCGGACTTACCTGCACATTTTACATATACAACAACTACAACAATGGCGACTATAACTGGACTTCATCCAGATGTCAA
>WRAS01000002.1 GCA_009780065.1 Bacillota bacterium
GGGTTTTTTGATGACCCAGGAATTATCCCACGCAGTGGGTAATTCCGAATTTATATTTTTCATTGGTGTCCAAGAAACCGTCTCAGACGGTTTCTTATTATTTTTTGACCTCCAAAAAAGAACCAATACTTTTATCATTTTAACTAAAAAAGTACTTATAATATATTTTCACTAACCCTCACCACATCAAACCCACGTGACAAATAATAATCAATAATCAAAGGTAACGCAGCCAACGAATGCGCGCACGGATGCATCAAAACCAAATCCCCATTCATGATGTTTTGCGTCGCACGGTTGAATACAATATTAGCGTCTTTGTCACGCCAATCAATTGTGTCTTTTGACCACATAATTGTTGTATAGCCAAGAGACTCCGCCACACGCAGCGTAGTTCTGTTAAAATTGCCGTTCGGCGGTGCGAACAGATTCATCTCTACACCCGCAACACCCATAACCAAATCATGCGTCCCTTGAATTTCGATTCTCTGATTTGCCTCGGATAAATTCCGCATATTACGATGCGTCAGTCCAAGGTTTCCAAGTTCAAACCGCTCGGACATATCCTTTGCAAGCGCCATATTACGCTTAACCCAATTACCACTAACAAACCATGTTGCATCCACATCACGGTCTTCCAAAATATCCATCATCTGTTTAATATGTTGTGTGTGTGCATTATCGTATACGTTAATCATAATGGACACATTTTGGTTGTTACGATTCCCATTATAATGGGGTCCAGACACCGCCATATAAATACCGGATAAATCCGTGGTAAAAACAACGACTGACAAGCCTAATAATACAACCGCAATACTTACATTCACAACTAACGAGGTTCGTTTACCCATACACCAGTTTATTCAAAGATGTAATGGATAATGAATGATGTTGTTACTCTCTACACTTTTGATTAGTAAATATCTTTATCGCACATTGCATTATATCTGGCTTTCAACAGGTGACCCATATATTCATGCGGTATACCCAGTACATCACCACCATCTTTTTCATCATGCGATGACTTCATAGCAGAATATGTTCCAATCGGCGTCTTGGCAAGTTTAGGTACATCAGCATCAAAAATCCCCTTATTTGTTACCCCTTCGTGACCCGCGTTTATTAATGCCGTCATTGTTAAATGCGGATAATGACAAAATTCACGCGTGGCAAGACTTGGGTCTGGTCCACGAAACTCGACACGGTTGGCGCCATTTGGAACACGCACCCATGCCGATCTATCACCGCTATTGACAGCCGTACTTGCCGGCGCCTCAAACCCAGCATCCGAAATTCGTTCGTATGATTTAATCACATCTGGCCCCATAAAGAACCCCAACTCTCTTGCCCTATGCACTGCACCTGCCGTAAAATCATCCGCAAATCGTGACAATTTAACACCATCATCGTAAAAAAGGTTTCTACCATCTTTCTTATCTGCACACGACAGGTGCATATGCAAACCACTTCCAAAATGCCCTTTGCCTAAAATTTTTGGGTCAAATACCGCGTGATGACCATGTTTGGTTGCAAGCATTCTGACAAACTCGGACAATATTACCACATTATCTGCGGTATCCATTGCCGATTTGTATTTCAAGATTGCCTCGTGCAATGCACCGTAGTTCTCGGAATGCAATGCCTCAATTTCTATCCCCATATCCCTTGCCATTTCAAATAATGCAACACGGAATTTGCCGCCTGGTGTCATTGGATCAAAATCGGCATAATCCGAGTTATCCAAGAAATCATCTTTTGTGATTTTACCATCCGGCTTACCTTTCAGCAGATTAAACTCTAACTCTGCACCTATCATTACCTCGTACGGCAATTTTGCTGCCGTCTTTGCCAAGATAGACCTCACACAATACGGGGATCCTTCACCATTATGATCAAGTATTCGTGACATGGCTATTCCGGTCCTTGTACGTTCGGTATCCAACAGCGGCGTCGGGATTATTTTGTCATCAGGTACAATTAAGGCATCTGAACGTTTTTCACTGAAATCCCCCATTCCTCTTACAATACAATTAATATCAATATTGGTTCCGTTGTGCCGTGCATTTTTAAATTCGGCATATGGAATCTCTTTTGATTTCAATATTCCTCCATTAGGAGGTATGGTCAGGATTCTGACCAAATCAAATTTGTCACTCATTTTATTTATTTCCTTTTTATTTTAATTTTTAAATTTTTAAATTTTTTTCAAGAACAATAGTGTTCTCATTATCTCGAAATAATTCGGACAATTAATCTTTACTGTCCTGTCATCCAGTTTCATCGAATTTGGATAAAACGATGCCTTGTAACAATCTTTGTGATTTACATATTTAATCAACAATTCAACGTCTTTACCAAAGTCGGTTTTGCGTGCTTTGCTTCTTTTAAGTCCACCGATGGCAACTTTCATTGCGGCAACAATTTCCGCCTTGCATTCGGCAATGGTTTTGATCATCACAGTCGCACCGCCAATTCCTTTAAATGTCGAAACAGTAGGTAGTTTATCTGAATATCTGGATGTTAATCCCTCGTCCCCCACAAGCAATATGGTTGGTACACCATAACACTTTGCCAGTCGCGAATAGATTTCAAACTCCCCAACACACACACCATCAATTTTTATTTCATCAATTACATTTGGCATTATTGTGTGACTGAGTGGATTGGCGCCGTTGCCATTTTCGCTGTGCATGCCAAGAAACACTATGCCATCAAATTTGTTGTCGATGGCTGCAATCATACCGTTTGGACATTCTGTCCAGCCACGAACCAATTTGGTTTTGTTCGGCAACATTTCGGGCAAGATATTACGTGCCGTATCATGCGCGTCTTTTACCCAAATTTCGGTCGCACCAGCGTCAATGGCAGACTTGCATGCAGTCGCAACGATATCTGTTGCTATGACACGTACTCGCTCGTACTCGGGATTACCCGCCGTAACATCACTCCAATCATTGACGCTTGGCATGCCTTCGAAATCCACACATATAAATATTTTCATTTTTAATTCTCCTTTAATTTTTAATTGCGTTAATTAAAAAATCGCTGGAGAAATGCCTTGTGATACAAATGAGATGAAATCTCAATTGCTTTGGGGATACCCCCTTGTTTCTAACACTTTATTTTTCATTTTTGTTTCCTTTTTAAATTCAAATAAAAAACACCCGAGCCGTTGCTCAGGTGTTCTATCAAAGTTTTTTTTCTTTGAACCCCTTACGCAACATTAATTTTGTGCGTAAAGAGTTTCCTTACACACTAGATTAAAATTCCTGCTGGTTCAAATTTCTGAATTCCATAACTATATTATGACACACAATATAAATTTTGTCAATGCAAAAACTTTTCCCATGTTATAATATTTAATGGATATAAGAATACAAACATCTGACAAAATATTTCATTTGGTGGTTCGCGGAATCATCAAACAAGACGGAAAATATTTGGTTATGCAGGTAACAGAACCCGACGGCAATATTTCCAGTTTCCATTTCCCCGGCGGACATGTCGCATTCGGCGAGACAACCGAACAAGCCATCAAACGCGAAATCAAAGAAGAGGTAGGATGCGATATTGATGTAAAGTTAACTTTCACTCATGAAAACTTTTGGGTGCATAACAATGTGCAATATCATTCGATCGAGTTCTATTATTTGGCGACACCATTAATAAAACTGGAAACAAAAGACCGCATCGTCACCGAAGATGACCACGGCATTATTAAAAAATTGGATTTCCGCTGGTTAACGCCTGCGGAACTTGAAAACTTTGATGTGCGCCCCATAACAATAAAGAACATGGTCGTGAAAGGAAAATTAGACCAATCGTGTCATGTTATTAACCACAAAAGAAAATAGCAACAACCCATACCATATCAAGCACAAAACTATAAAGAACCACGTTTCAATTAGATTTTGGAATATTTTTTACGGTGCGGAACTTTTATCATCTAAAAATGTCATTTATTCTATGAGGGACCCTCATAAATCCTTTGCCGACATATATAAATATTTATAACCAATACTTTGTGTCAATACAAAACAATATTTCATCTTTAATGCGATGGGGAGTCAAGAGGGGCCTCGCTAGCCCCTCTTGGGGTTTTTTGGTTCTTTTTTGGCCTCCAAAAAAGAACAAATATTTTTACATTAAAGAACAAATAAACTACATCAACACCCCGCGAATACGTCGTATACCAGCCGCCACACTTTCCTCTTTTTGCAGTTTAAACGTACCCAATTCACTGGTATTTTCGACATGCGGTCCACCACAAATTTCAAAATCTTTTCCAATACCGTAAACCTTTACCATGTCACCGTATCTGTCTGTAAAGATTCCAACCGCACCTTGCTTCTTTGCGTCCCCCATTGTCATCTCGACACATGTCACTGGCAAATTCTTTTTAATAATCTCGTTCACCATATCTTCGATACGCTGTTTTTCCTCGTCTGTCATTTTACGGTCTAGGTTAAAATCAAACCTAAGACGCTCAGGTGTTATGTTGGAACCCTTTTGATTAACACTGTCTCCATACTCACGTCTAAGCACCGCAAGCAAAATATGCGTAACCGTATGCAATTTTGTGGTCGCACCCGTTGTGTCCGCCAACCCGCCCTTAAACGCCCCAACGTTAGCGGTTTGCGATGCCACGGTATGTTTTTCACGTGCCGCATTGTATTCATCCATGTTTATTTTTAATCCACGCTCGGTCGCCAATTCACGGGTCAATTCAATTGGAAAACCATACGTTTCGTATAATCTGAATGCGGTCCAACCACTTAACTCCTTCGTCTTTAAATGACCGACAACCTTTTCAAATTCCTTTAATCCTTGGGTTAATGTCTTTTCAAACTTTGCAACCTCAGCCATGAATACTTCCTCAATTTTCTTTACGCCCTGCTTAATCTCTGGATAAAACTCACCCAACATCTTTACAAAGAATTTAACAATAGTTGCGTAAATATCTCGCCCACATCCAAGTTTATTTGCGCTACGCACCGCACGACGGATAAGACGCCTAAGGACATAGCCCTGCGCCGTATTCGACGGAACAACGCCGTCCGCAATCATTACAACCGACGCACGAACATGCTCGGCAATAATTCTTACGTCATTGTTCATCTTGTCAAGATTTGCACTTTTCAAAATTGCCTGAATTGCACCATCATAAATCTCTGTTTCGTAAACAGATTTTTTCCCTTGACTAAGGCACAGAATTCGCTCCAACCCCATTCCTGTATCCACGTTTTGTTGTTTGGCTGAGTATGGTTTTGCACCCGCAGTCGGAATTATAAATTGCATGTAAACATCGTTCCCAATCTCGACAAATTTTCCACACTCGCATGATGGGTTACAGTTTTTGTTTTTACACTGCGTTTCTTTTAATACCATAAACATTTCACTGCATGGTCCGCAAGGCCCTGTACCACTTGGTAATTGCCACCAGTTATCGGATTTCGGCAAAAAGAATATCCGTTCATTTGGTATTCCGATACCGCGCCAAAAATCCGCACATTCCTCGTCCCGTGGGGCTATATCATCGCCTTCAAAACATGTTACATAAACACGCTTTGGGTCAATGCCAAGATATTTTTTATCTGTCAGAAATTCGTAACTCCATGCAACTTTTTCCTTTTTGAAATAATCACCCAGACTCCAGTTCCCCATCATTTCAAAAAATGTTAGGTGTGTTTCATCGCCAACTTCTTCGATATCGCCTGTTCGAATACATTTTTGAATGTTCGCCAACCGCATTCCCAATGGATGGGTCTCGCCCATCAAATACGGCACTAAAGGATGCATACCGCTGTTAATGAACAAAACACTTGCATCATTTTCCGGCACGATAGATGCAGACGGTATTATTGCATGCCCACGCTCGGCATAAAAGTTCAGCCACATTTCGCGAAGTTGTTTATATGTTAATTTTTTCATAATACAGAATATATCACACAAAGCATTTAAAGTTCAACAAGTTCTTGACTAAAATTTAAGTCTTTGAAATACTAAGGATAGTACATTTTGGGGGAACAAATGGAAAAGAACAAAGACGAAAAAGTAAATAACCTGCGTGCGGCACCAAAGCCGTATATACCTGTAGAAGCCGCACCTAATGTTGCGCCAAAACGCGTCACCGCCACAAGCAAGCCTGTTAAAGAGATTTCTAAAGATGCAACGACCAAAGAAAAACCACCAGCCGGCAAAGTCGAAAAAGAAAAAAAGACCCCTGCAAAAAACACTAAAGCAAAAGAAGAAAAAACAGATAAACCAGCACCAAAACCAATTACAGCAGCACCTGCACCCAAGCCAATTGCGCCAGCAGCCGCGCCAAAACCTATACAACCAGTCGCCGCACCTAAACCAGTTATGCCGGCCCCTGCCCCACGCCCTATTACACCAGTTAATGCACCTAAACCTATACAACCAGCGGCGGCGCCAAAACCTGTTATGCCCGCACCTGCACCACGTCCAATCCAACCAATCGTTCAAGATTCACCTAAGCCCGTCGTACCTGCGCCTGCACCAAAGCCAATTACACCAGTCACAGCACCACAGCCAATAGCGGCGGCACCTGCACCAAGACCAGTTCCGCCTATCCCGGTCCCAACACCTGTTACCACTCCGCCTACACCAAAAGTGGAACCAATCCCCGCACCACCTCCCCCTAGACCTGAACCCATCAAGGTTCCAGAGCCAAAACCAACAACTATCGTTCAACCTAAAGTTGCACCACCACAGCCTAAACCATTGCCAACGCCTAAGCCGCTCCCTGCGCCAAAAGCAAAAGCAACCCAAAAGAAAACACCTGCGAAACGAATTAGTGCCGCACGTCCAACCCTTAGCGCACGCGAAAAATTTGCAGTATTCATTGACATTGATAATACAAATGCGTCCGTCACCAATTTGATGGAAATCTTTTCCGTTCTTAAAAGCCGTGGCGAAATCTTGTTTGCAAAAATCTATGGTTATTCTGATGATAAAGTAAACGAATTCGAAGAATTTATCATCAGCGAACGTGTGGAAACAATCGGCAAGATGCGATACAAAATAGACGATAAAAGCACAATTGACACACGTCTTATCACCGATGCAATTCGTATTACAGCCCAACATGAATTTGATACCGTCTTTATTTGGGCGGGCGTGGGTGACATGGTACCGCTGTTCTCGGCACTTAAAGAAAACAACGTAAATACAGCCAGTGTAGACATCGATGACTTTGATACACAAAACCGTTTCGTAGACCAAAGATTAAAGTTGTTCAGCGAATATACGTCCGTGGGAAATGGAATAAAGCGACGTTCCAGTCCACAAACCGCGTGGACACCAATGCCCGCCCAGCCAGACCAAGTTGAAGACCAAATCGAAGAAGCCACCACGGCGACAGCCCCAAAAGCCGCGAACTTACCCGACATTTTCGAGGGATATGTTCCGCCTGCACTTCCAAGACGGGACGGTGCGCCTGAACTTGGCTCCCGTGAAACTGAATTAACAACAATGTTTGATAACAAGAATTTCCAGGTAGACGAAGATGCGGATATCGAAGATGAATTGTTTGACCCCCTGAACGCGAATGCAATGTTAACCGCAGTCTTTATGGCAGATCACTATGACAAAGTGGCTGGAGAAGTAAACTATCTCGGAGACCTTGGCGCAATTGAAAGTGCCGAGTCTCCTCAACCCGTCACCGCACCAACACCAATTACCCCAGAGCCAATTGCATCACCAACATCTATCCAACCAGTAACAATAGGCTCTATCGAGGTTCCGACACCAATAGACGCACCACCAGCACCTGCACCAAGACCAATTACCCCAGAACCAACTACAGCACCTGCACCAAAACCGGAACCAGTTCATGACGGTGTAGAATTGTCCACAGACGATTTACTTGGGTTTGGTACCCTAACCGAAGTTCCAAGAATACGTGCCGAAGTCAAAAGCCCAGACGCATATGATGCCGGCGAATCAGAGCGTTATGATCCAAGCCAAGATAAACCCGCCGATTCAGGTGAGGATGCCGAAGATGAATATCAAAGTTCAATAAGTGAATTCAACCAACCAAGCGAGTTCAAGTAACTTTAAATTTCAACCCAATAATTGCACTGGCGGCTATCATGGCTGCGTTGTCTCCAGTGTATTTCATTTCTGGGAAATATACTTTAACACCAATGTTTCTGCATTCTTCGGCAAGACGGTTTCTCAGATGCTTGTTCGCACTTACACCGCCGCTAACGGTCAAAACTTTTATTTTAGAATCTTTAAGTAACCGTAAACATTTGTATATAATTTGTTCTACCGCCTCAACCTGGAAACTGGCGGCGATTTTTCTTTTGTCAATTTGGCGACCTGCCATTTGTTCACGATTGATATAATTCAACACCGCCGTTTTAAGTCCGCTGTACGAAAACCCTTTGATCTTGTAATTTGGACGTGCAACAAAATTAATTAACTCGCCCATGTATTCATCCGCCAATTTTGATATCACAGGCCCGCCTGGATATTCCAACCCCATAACACGCGCAACCTTGTCAAATGCTTCACCAATTGCGTCATCCACCGTGCGTTCAATTTCAGTTACAATCCCATTCGCATCAACATCATATAGCGAGGTATGCCCGCCGCTGACTACCAACGCGATATGCTCTTTAAATCTCTCGCCCGTTAGTGCGATACTTGCAATATGTCCAAGTATATGATGCACCCGAATAAACGGCACACCCAACGCAACCGCCAACGCCTCCCCAAAAACACGCCCCACCATAACGGCGCCTGGCAGCCCTGGCTCCACAGTCGTTGCAACCACAGAGACATCCTTAAGTTCAATACCCGCCTCACGTATCGCCGCTTGTACAACTTTGTCTATTCCCTTTACATGATTGCGGCTGGCAATCTCGGGCACTACCCCACCGAATTCTTTGTGAATATCAATTTGACTTAAAACAACGTTGGCTAGTACATGCAAATCTTCACCCAGCACTGCCGCCGCAGTTTCATCACACGATGTTTCAATTCCTAAAATATATTTCATCTTTTCACCTACTTGCTCTGCAACAGCAACCATGCATCACTAAATCCTTTTAGGTCTCCATCGATTACTTTTTGTACGTTACTGGTTTCATAACCTGTTCTGTGATCTTTGACCAAAGTATACGGACAAAATACATACGAACGAATTTGTGAGCCCCATTCAATTTTTTGTTGAACAGGTTGCAGATTTTTTACCTTTCTGCGTTCGTTTTCATAATGCAAAAATTCCAATTTGGAAACCAAATTCTGCATCGCTGTTTGTCTGTTTTGAATCTGGCTTCGTCCATTTTGGCACGTTACCACCACGCCAGTTGGAATGTGGGTTATACGCACCGCACTCTCTGTTCGGTTAACGTGTTGTCCGCCTGCACCACTGGCACGATATACATCCACACGTAAATCTTTATCCTCAATCACTAAATTAGTTTTTTCAATTACGGGAACAACCTCCACCGCACAAAAACTTGTGTGCCTTCTTGCATTGCTGTCAAACGGAGATATCCGTACAAGACGATGAACGCCGCCCTCGCTCTTTAATATGCCGTATGCATTATGGCCTTTGACGGTTAAACTTGCCCCCTTTATTCCGGCACCATCACCATCCAGACGATCCGTAACCTCGTAGTTAAAATCACACTCCTCGCAAAATCTTGTCAGCATCCGCATAACAATCTCCGCCCAATCTTGGGCTTCTGTGCCACCTGCACCCGCCGTTATATTTATCACAACATCGTTTGCATCATATTTCTCGCTAAGCAGCGTTGCCATATAAAACGCCTCGAATATGGTATTTAATCGGTCGAACTCATCTTTCAATTCATCATCAGAAAAAAGTTTCGCCAGTTCCAGTAATTCCGTATATCCGCCAACCAAACCCTTGTATCTGGCAATAAAATCACCAATCGCGGTGATCTTTTTATTTCGACCTATGTCATTCCAATCGGCTTCTTGTTCCACCTTTAATCGACCAAGTTCATCCTCACGCGTCTTTATCATAGACACAAATGATGATAACTTGTCCAGGTTATCGTTAACAACACGTAAATCCATAACCCATCATAGATGAAAAAAGGTGACCTCGTCAAGTCACCTTTTATGTTTTTGATCTTGGGAATTTTTTACAAAAAATATTAATATCCAATTAATGCCACAAAGTTTGTATTATAACACACCAACTTGCTCGCATTTTTATTTCGCATTCTTTTTTGCTTCTCTTTCTTGACGCTTTTTAAAATCCTTTATTGCCTCGGCAATGGCTTCTTGCGCAAGTACGCTGCAATGTACCTTTTGTGCGGGTACATCTTGCAAAATATTCAACACGTCTTTGTTTGTGACCTTTAACGCCTGTTCAATTGTTTTGCCTTTTATTAAATCACACGCAACATCGGTAGACGCAATCGCCGCCACACAACCGAATGTTTTGAACTTTGCATCTTTTATTACGTTGCCTTCGACCAAGATATATATCTTCATCACATCACCGCACTTTGCGTTCCCTGCAACCCCAACACCGCTTGCACCTTTTAGCATGCCTGCGTTCTTGGCTTCTTTGAATATCTTCATTATATTTTCGTTATACATAATTTCCCCTTTTACTTTGCCTTTACTGCACTAATTGAACGCAATCTTTTAATAATTTTTACAAGTTCCACAACGACATAGTCAATGTCTTCCCTTGTGGTATTTCGCCCTAAACTGAAACGTATTGAACTTTGGTTCAATCCATCCTCCACACCCATAGCACTTAAAACATGGCTTGGTTCCAATACATTTGAATTACATGCACTACCGGTACTTGCGGCAATTCCCACCATATCCAGCATAATCAAAATGGCCTCACCTTCGGCACCCGCAAAACTAAGGTTAACATTGTTTACCAGCCTTTGTGTCTTATGTCCGTTAAGGTATACGTTTGGAATTTTTTCCTGAACCTGAGAAATCATGTATTCACGCAAGGTCTTTATACGCCCGTTATTGACGCCAGAGTCCCTCATAGTTATTTCCACCGCAGCACCAAAACCAACAATTCCCGGTACGTTTAATGTACCCGCACGGCGATTGCGTTCTTGGTGTCCACCATGCATAAACTTGTCTACTTTGAATCCATCGCGGACGTACAACGCACCCACACCTTTTGGCCCGTAAACTTTGTGTGAGGACAATGACAACGCATCAATTTTCATCTCTTTGACATTCATCATAATACTGCCAAGTGCTTGTGCCGCATCTGTGTGAAACGGAACACCTCTTTGCTCGCAAAGAGATGCAATCGAGTTTATATATTGAATTGTTCCGACCTCGTTATTTGCGGTCATCACACTAACCAATGATGCGGGCTTAGACAAACGCGCCACCAAGTCATTCATGGAAAGCAGACCATCAGAACCAACTTTTATATATTCCACAATGTAACCATCTTTTTCCAGTTGCGCACATGTTTCCATAATAGACTGGTGCTCGATCGCAGAGACCAACACGCGCTTATGCGGGCAATTTCTTACAATCCCATTAAGAATCCAGTTATTAGATTCCGTGGCACCGCTGGTAAAGTAAATTTCTTGCGGTTTCGCATTTATTGCGGCAGCAATTTTTGCACGCGCTTCACTAACCGCTTTTTCCGCTATTCGTCCATATGAATGCAAAGATGCCGCGTTACCGTGCTCGTTAGTAAAAAATGGAATCATGGCTTGCAATGCATCTGCGTTGGTATATGTCGTTGCGGCGTTATCTAAATAAATTCTTTTCATAATTATATTGATTATACGCTTTTTTGATTAAAAAGTCAATATTAACTGTTTGGCAAAATGCCAAAAAATTTTGTTTGCAATTTGTTTTTATCTCGTCTATGATATCTGCATGAAAGAAATTACACAAGCAATGTTGCAAGACGAAATTGCAACCGGAAACACAATTTTAAAATTCTTCAGTCTGTCATGCGGAAATTGCAAATTACAAGAAAAAATTCTAAGTGACTTGGCAACAGAACACGCATCAATCAAATTCATCAAAATAGATACCGCAAAAGCAACCGAAGCAATAGAAAAGTATGATGTAATGTCTTTACCAGCACTAGCATTCATTAAAGATGGTAACACATTAGAAGTCACCAGTGGCCTTAAACCAAAGGTCGTTGTCGCAAAAAAGATTGTCGAGTTATTTTAATTTATCTTTGCCAACAATTGTACAACAATTCCGTTTTAATATCGTTTCTAATCATTTTACCAGAGAATGCAAGCCGTTTGTTTGGATATTTGCTTTTGAACTCGTCTCCAATTTTGTTCAAAGTAAATCCGCTTCCCTGATAAAACTTTCTCAATCTTTCCCAGTCTTCTGATTTCAATACATCTTCAGGCTGAATAAACCCTGAAATATTTGATAGACCAATGAACCTAGACTGTGCCGCTAAACCACCTTTTAATAATGACGTACCAATACCCGCATCGCGTTTTTCTGGGTGCACTTTAATTTCTCTAATAAAACAATCCTTTCGTACAGCATCCATTTCCATAATGCCTAAAAAATCATCAAAGGCTGAAATATGCTTTGGAAGATTTTTTGGTTTGTATCTTGCAATGTTATCCAAAAAACCTATCAATCTATTTGAATCAAACTCAGAGGTACACAAAACACGCGAAAAGGACTCACCATCTGAATGGGCTTGACTTTCAAACAATAGTTGAAAAGGCTCTTGCCCTTTAACTTCACAATCAAACGCAGCAACCTTAAGTTTCATGAGTAAATTTTATCACTAATTATAGAAATTGTCAATATAGACCATTTCCAAAGTACGGCAACAGCATTTGAAATTGAAAAGCGCAAAGGTAATAAACTAGATGTTATTTCTTCGAAAAAAGCGTTAGGAGGGGTCTGGGGAGGGTATCGTAAACCCTCCCCAGTGGCTTTTTGGTTCTTTTTGCCACACAAAAAGAACAATAATTACTATCACTACGAATTATCCACTCATAAAATTAAAATCGTCTCTTCCACCCTTCGTACAATATTTTTGTCTTTGCGGTACTCTTACTCATCATACCTGGAAACCTAAGTTTCTCGTTTGGATACCTCGCCTTTATTTCTGCTCCATCAACACTAAAACCATTTTTTCTGTAAAATCTTCGCAATTGTTCCCATGAATCAATATTTAATATTTCTTCTGGCCTTATAAAACCTGAAATGCTGGACAACCTTGTCGCTAACTTTGATTGTGCCGCAAAACCACCAGACAACAATGTCGAACCCAGACCCTCACCACGTTTCTTTGGGTTAACCGTAATATCTAAAATATAAGAATTTCCACCCGTCGTTTCGGTTTCCATAATCCCCAAAAATTCATCAAAGAAACCATAATAATCATGATCAGGGTCATGAACATCAAGACTCATGTGCTTGCCACTTGTCATCTCGTCCAAGAATTTTATTAATCCATTGGAATCCAGTTCCGACGTACAAATAATTTTTGAACCTGAATCCCCATGAGAAAAAATATCACTTTTACATAACAGTTGAAACGGTGCCTGTCCCTTAATTTCGCAATCAAATGCAGCCATCTTTAATTTACTCATACGTAAATCTTATCATCAATTATAGAAATTGTCAATACAGACTATTTCCAAAGCACAACAACAGCATTTGAAATTAGACATTAATGATACATCACTCACCAGTACTCTTTACAATAAAGCGTTTGTGGGGGTTTGGGGGGAATCGCAACCCCCCAGCTTTTTTGTCACACAAAAAAGAAAAAGTAATTTTTACATTAAAGAACACTTTCACGATATAATCGGCTGTACCTGCCTTCCTTTCAATGCCCCCTCGATTGTCGCACCAACCTTTGAAAAATCACAAATTATCGAATATGGCTTTCCGTGCGGATCGTCCTGAGAAAATGGGACGAAGTAATAATTTTTACGTGCCAACAATTTACCAATGTTCTCGGCATTACCGCTCAGGGCATCATTTGTGGACATCCCAATTATGCATGGCTTGTCATTACGCAGCAATGCCTTTACCGCCATTGTTACGGGCGTATCCGTTATACCGTTCGCCAATTTAGCAATCGTGTTCCCCGTCGCCGGAAACACAACAGACGCAACGACACGCTTATTTGAACTCAATGTCTCGCTGTGTGCGATTGATGATATAATCCGATTGCCTGTAATCTCTTGTAAACTTTGTTTGAATGTATCAATGTTGGTAAAACGATTCTTTACGTCCGCATTGCCACTGATACATGGAATCACATTATACGTTTGTACCAATTCCTGCAACACAGGAATTAATTTAAGGTAACTACACGAACTACCTGTTATGCATAACACTATGGACGGCTTTTGTGTGGTTTGCTTTACATAGCGATTTATCGTATTGTATACCGCTTTGGCAGATTCCTGGGGAAAATATCGACCAGGCAACGATGGTTCAATTATATAATCGAAAATAGATTTATCCAATTTACCAAAATCAAAGCCATACGGCGCAGACGCCAATTCATATATGGCTGGATTCACCGCCAACTCGGACTCTTTGCAATTTGGGCACGCAAGTAGCCGTCTTAACATATCCTCGGTAATTAATTTTTTTGGGATTGTATTCACAATTATATCAAAACGCCCCAACTCTACTTGCTCGAAATAGGCACGCTCGCCATATGCTTTTACAAGTTGTTCTTTCTTGTGCTTGTTAAAGTTCAGAATACTTATTTTCATACCCGCTAAAACTTCTTCTAACTCGTACGTTAATTTACCCCAACCAATTATCAAAATTTCTTTTTCTTTGATTTCTCCAAAGCGCTTTTCCAAAATTTCTTTAAAAGCAACCGCGGTCAATCGATTATTCTCACGCACGAATTCTTCATCATCGTTTAGTGACACGTACTTATTATCACAACCAACTTCCATCTGTTTTGTATAACCAAACACCACCGTGCCTTTTGGCAACGCCTCCAACACATCCGGTGCAATTTCACATCGCGGCTCGATAAAGGCAATCCCACCATCACTGCAATCCTTACCCCGTGCAAAGTCATAAATATTCGAATCAGAAAATAACTTACAAACTTCATTAACGCGTTTGTCTTTTGAATTCTTGTTCACAAAAATGTTTTTAGTCATATATTGATATATGAAAATACGTAACAGAAAGATATTCATGGGTTCCAACACCCCCGACGGATTTATCGGTTTTCATGACCAAATTGTGGATGCATATGGATTGAAAAAACTTTACATTTTAAAAGGCTGTTCCGGCAGCGGTAAATCAACATTCATTAAAAACTTTGTAAAAACCATCACTGATAACATCAAAACAGATATCACCGTGGATTGGATAATTTGCAGTGCCGACCCAACCTCCATTGACGGCGCCATAATCCAAGACATTGGTGTCGGCATAATCGATGGAACATTCCCACACATAACCGACCCAAAATACCCCGCACTTGTGGATGAAATCATCGACCTAGGAAAATTTATCAATATCAACAAAGTAAAAAAATCCAGAGACGAACTAGAAAATCTTATTTATCAAAAAAAGTCATACTACAAACTTGCATACGAAAATTTGGACCTCGCCCGCAAAAAACATGCCGAGATTGAATCCGCATACATCCCCGCCATGAACTTTGATGAAATCAACAAACTATGTGATGAGTTGTCAGCAAAAACAGTGCAAACAAAATAAACAAACCACATAAAATATATTTATCCTTAATGCATGGGGTGTCAAGAGGGGCCTCGCTAGCCCCTCTTGGAGTTTTTTGATGACCCGTGCGCTACGCGCACATTTATATCTTTCTTTTATGTCCAAGAAACCTTCTAGGTTTCTTATTCTTTTTTGATCCTCAAAAAAGAATAAGATTAATTTTACAACACATACTTCCTCAAATCAGTCCTCTTAATAATCGACTCCATATTCTTCTTCACAAACTCTTTATCTATTTTGATATCCACTTGCTTACTTCCATCTGCATTAAACGAAATATCTTCCAACAAAATTTCCATTATGTTGTGTAAACGTCTCGCACCAATATTCTCGTTGGTCTCATTTTCATTCGCCGCTATCTCGGCTATCATCTTCATGGCCTCGCGTTCAAATGTCATGTTCACCTTGTCCACAGACAATAATTCCGTATATTGTTTTGTAATCGCGTTTGCGGGTTGTGTCAATATCTTGTAAAAATCATCTTTGCACAGATTATTCAATTCAACGCGAATCGGAAACCTTCCTTGTAACTCTGGGATTAAATCTTGCACACGGCTAATGTGAAACGCACCCGCAGCAATAAACAAAATGTAATCCGTCTTTATCGCACCATGTTTGGTTTGCACTGTACACCCCTCAACAATCGGCAAGATATCCCTTTGCACACCTTCACGCGAAACCTCAGGGCCGCTTCCGCCACCTTTTGATGCAATCTTGTCAATCTCGTCAATGAATATTATCCCGTGCTGTTCCGCGCGCTGAATACCCTCCGCACGCACGGCTTCGTTGTCTATTAGATTATCCATTTCCACCTGTATCAACTCGTTACGTGCCATTTCTACCGTCATATGACGTGTCTTGGTTTTCTTCGGCATATTTGGCAACGAATTCATGATGTCACCAAAGATATTTCCAATGTCCATTCCAAACTCCATACCCATTGGCATTGCCATGCCTTTTACCTGTTGCTCGTAATCAACTTCGATTAACATCCCCTCCAATTTACCCGCACGGTATTCTTCCTCGCTTTGCTGTCTTAGAATCTCAATTGGGGTCTCTGTTGCGACACGCTTTTTCGTGTTTACGATATAATCAACGATGCGCTTGGTAACAACCTCCTCGGCCTTTTTTTGAACCTCGGCTTGCTTTTCGTCTTTTACCATACGAATAGAAACCTCAACCAAATCACGTACCATGCTCTCCACGTCACGACCCACATAACCAACCTCGGTGTACTTTGTGGCTTCCACCTTTACAAATGGCGCCTTTACAATCTTTGCAATACGACGCGCAATCTCGGTCTTACCCACACCGGTTGGACCTTTCATGATTATGTTCTTTGGGGTAATCTCGTCTCGCACATGTTGCGGTAATTGACCGCGTCTGTATCGGTTCCTTAATGCATTCGCAACCGCACGCTTGGCCTCTGGCTGGCCAATGATGTATTCATCCAAAAGTTTAACAATTTGCTTCGGCGTAAGATTCATATAACTCCTCCTAAATAAGAGCATTATAAATATAAACGCAAATTAAGTCAATCTTGTATTACATCCAATACACATCAACATCAATTGAAATTAAATCCCAACAAAAGAAATAAGTGGGTATGCACTTAACACAACACCACCTAGCCTTCATTATCGTAAAGATGGTCAATGGATACCTTAAATATTTTTGCTATCTTCAAAATCAAAAAATGTTTTCATGCTTTATTTGAGCATGAGATACTCACATTTCCATCTTGTTCCCATCACCAATGTCAGAGCCTGGCACGACAATCCCTAGAGATTTTTTAATCTCATCTATTTTTTCTTTGTCGAATGGATCAACCATTCTTAACTCTTTTTCTATATCTAGCAACTTATTTTTAATCCACATTGCTTTTTGTTCTGGAGCTGCATCTTTACCAAACCACTCTCCATCCTCATCTCCAGCCTCTAATTCTGCTTTGTCTTTCATCAACTCCTCATATTTAGTAAACGATACCTCTTGCCCCTTCTGACTCTCAAGTTGATATAATTTCATTTGCAATTGTTCATCTGTTAGTTCAGATAAATCAAAATTCTGAGGGAACAATCCTCCTCCTATCCTCTTCATAAATGCGATTTTCGGGTCACTTGTGCTATGAACTAATGTTCCAGTTTCTTCAAAATTAACACCAGTTTGACCCTGTGGCAGTGCATCAGTATATTGCTCCCAGCCCTTTGGGGTTAAAATAAATTTATCCCTCGTTGAGATTGAAAAATGACCAACGTTTGCAAACTTGTAGAAAAAGTCATATATTTCTTTTTTATCCATACTTGATAATATCACAATTTTTGAAACATGTAAAACTTTCTGAACTATTTTAGAGGTTGCCTTTATTATTATGTTAATTTTCACGCACGCTTCGCGTGCTGGGTCCCTCCGCTACGTTCGCCGCCTTTCGGCTCACTTCGGTCGGGATGACAATCTCAACAAAAGTTAATAAACACACCAACCAAAATATATTTATCCTTAATGTGATGGGAGTCAAGTGCGCCTCGCTAGCCCCTCTTACCCCCCATCACATTAAGAAAAAATATATTTGTTTGTACACTCACCAGTACTCTTTACAACAAAGCGTTTGTGGGGTTTGGGGGGAATAAGAAACCATCTGCGATGGTTTCTTGGACACTAATGAAAAATATAAATTAGGAATTACCCACTTCGTGGGTTAATTCCTGGGTCTTCGCAACACCCCTAATGCTTTTTTTTCTTTTTTGCCACGCAAAAAAGAAAAAGTTATTATTTTAAAAAAAAGTAAATTCTATTGTCTTTCTTTGTCGCAAAATTCTAATTTACAAAAATTCGACATTATGCTAGTAATAGATAAGTACGTACTATCTTGGGGGATTTTATGGGTCTTTTATGGATTGGATTGGTCATTGTATTAGTCGCTTATGGTGGCTTTATTGCATGGACCATATTTAATGGCACGTTCCGACGTGTCTTCATGGGAACACGAATTGTAAGTACCATGATATTTATCGAGTTAATTGGACTTGGGCTGATGCTGCTGGCGTTAATAGTATTCTTGATATTCGGATTTGGTGCATTCGCCATTGCCGAAGCCATGATGATTCTTGGACTATTATGTGCCGTTCCTGCCGCGATATATCTGATTGTCTACATGGCATTCAAATTGTTCGCAACAGACGAGGTCTACGAAGACGAGAACATCAACGCCGAATGGTTTGAACAACAACAAGAAGAAGCCCGCGAACGCGAAGCAAAAGCCACAATGATGTCCGCAACCGTGCAAGAAGAAATCACGGTGCGACACGAACACATTCACCAAATCGACGACCAAATTGCACAAAACCAACAACAAGCATTTCAAAACCAATATACAGACCCTAACGCTGCTGCCGAATTGGAAAGACAACGTGAAGACTTGGAAGCCAAAAAAGAAGAAGAGCGTGCGGAAAAACAACGCCTGGAAGACGAACAAGCCAAATTGGAACGCGAACGCGAATTACTACGTCAGGAGCGTGAACGTCTAGAGGCCGACAAACAACGCCTAGAAGTCGTAGAAGAAAATGCAAAGCAAGCCCAAGTTGCAGGTGATGCCGCCATGGCAGAAAGCCTAGCCGTAGAGGCAGAAAAAATCAAAACAGAAGCCAACCAAAAACACGAACAGGTCGAAGCCGAATTGGCTGCAATGCGCGAACAACTGGCACAATTACAACAATCAAAACAAAACGAAGACGCAGACACCAATGCAAAAAAACAGCAACTGGAACAAGAACTAGCCGTTGCAAAACAGCAACTAGAGGCCGGTACCATCACGGACGAAGAATACAACCGAATCCAAGGCGAATTGGAAAACAATATGCTTCAACTTGGGGCTGCACTGGCTCGTATTGAACAAATTGAACAAGACGCCCAAACCAAGAAAGACCGTGACCGCGAAAAGCGCGTTGCAAAAGCCGCTGAAATGAAAGCAATCTTAAGCCGTGAAAACATCGACAAATATATCCAAAAGTACTTTATCGAGGTCTCTGCCTGCTTCCTTATGAACAGAAATGCATATAAAGACAGATTCGGACTCTCTCCTTATAACCGTATTGTGGTCATCCCATCCGGACAAGAGGGTGTGGCAGATACCGTAAACCACCTTATGACTGGAACCGAAGACAAACTGTACAAGTTCGCCGAAATGCTTATCGATGTGGACAGATTTATTAAACACAAAATGTTTAACATGTTCAAAGAATTCGTGAACGAGGGTACTTCCCTTGTCCGTATATCTGAAAAACTACACTTACTATACCTACAATTCTACAAAAAAGATTTCGTACGCGACTACCGTTACAAAGAGGACTTTGAAAACATCCTAATCCTTGTATCCCACCACTATCTCACCAGCCACCTTAACTTTAAACAACTGTTTGTCAACGTACCATTCGAAATCAAGCCATCATTCACCGACCAAGAAATCGTGGATTATCTTGCTAACCCAATTATCCAAGAAAACTTTGCCGCGTACTTCCCTAACTACGAAGACCTTGGATTTGCAAACCTTTACGAAGCATTAACAGTCTGTTTCACAGATTCCCGCAAAGACCGCCTAAGCATCGACAAACTGGTAAAAGTTATCCTAAAGGAATCTGCTCAACTTTCCAAAATGCTGGAAAAAGCCGGCACCAAAAAAACAAAAAAAGCCGCAGGGTAAAAATAAAAATCCGCACCACGCGGATTTTTGCTTGCCTATCTTACAAGTTATGATATACTCCTAAAATAATAATGAAAACTTATGATGCAGTAATTATTGGTGCAGGAACAGCTGGTTGCACACTTGGTTATTTGCTGCTACAACAAGGAAAAAGTGTATTAATTATTGAAAAAAACAAAACCAAATTAATGAAACCTTGTGGTGGACTATTAACACAAAAGACAGTTAATTTAATGACAGATATTTTTGGTGTAACAGACCTGCAACTGCGAAAATATGATTCATTTTTGGTGAAAAACAATAAACCACTTTTGAATTTAAAATCCCAATTTATAGCATCAGCCGTCTAACATTCGACCAGTTTTTCATCTTAAAGTATCTTGATGTTGGTGGTGAAATAAAATATGGTCATGTATACAGCAATCTAGACGCGAACAAAAAAACTTTGCAAATTGGTGATGATATTATTCAATATGATACTTTGATAGGTGCGGATGGTGTTTCCAGCCAACTCCGTCGCGATATTACCGGCAAATCACAACGCGCAAATATGTATATTGGTTGTATTTCACAAACAGATTTAAATAAACTTGAAATCCGATTCTGGGACAAATTAAAAGGCTTCGGCGGGGTCATTTCAAACAATAATTTCAGTATGATTGGTGTTGGCACAGGCAACGGACAAACAAAAGTTTTTTCGCATGCCATAGAGCAATTATCCAATGAAAACAATGTTGATACCAGATTAAAGGCATGCTCATTCGCGCCAACTGGGAACAACATAAGACTTACACTTGGAGATAATATTTTTTTAATTGGTGACGCAGCAGGTCTTGCATCTCCACTGGGCAGCGAAGGAATCTATTACGCAATTTTATCCGCAAAAATGTTGGCAGAAAATTTTAACAAAACTGGTTACATTCATGCCATGAAGAAAACACGTAAACATTTTCGACGTGAAAGATTCTACAAAAAATTTGTATTGAATTCTTTCATCCGTAATCGTGTTTTTGGATTATACAGACGTCAAATATTAAAAAAGACCGTGGATAGATTTGCACGGTCATTATTGCAAAAAGATTTAAGCAAATAGTATCTAATTAAATCTCCTCAACCGTAATATTCGAATTCGTAAACACACATATATCCCCCGCAATCTTCATGGCCTCGGTCGCAATCTGCCTCGCGGTCATCTTGGTATGCTTGGCAAGTGATTTTGCCGCCGCCAAGGCATAATTCCCCCCACTTCCAATCGCGCAAATACCACTCTCGGGCTCTATAACATTCCCATCTCCCGAGATAATCAATAATTTCTCATGATCTGCCACAATCATCATGGCTTCCAAATTTCTAAGATACCTATCCCCTCTCCATGACTGCGCCAATTCAACCGCACTGCGTAACAAATTCCCAGAAAATTTTTGCAACATCTCCTCGAATCTACTGGACAATGTAAACGCATCCGCAACCGAACCCGCAAATCCAACAATAACCTTGTCATTGTACATTCGACGCACCTTAACCGCGTTATTCTTCAACACAACGCTTTGTCCCATTGTAACCTGTCCGTCACCCGCTATAACCGTTTTTCCTTCGCGCCTTACCGCCACAATCGTTGTTGCATGCATGTCCATAAATCGCCTCCTTGAAATAATCTTATATTGTACCATACACCCCGCCACAATCGCAAACAAAAGTGCCATTTTGATAACCCAAAGATGTTACCATAAACACGTCGATAAAGATTTTGAAATGCACAAAAGTTAATAAACAAGATGTTATTTCTTCAATAAAGCGTTTGTGGGGAATAAGAAACCACCTGGGATAGTTTCTTGGACACTAATGAAAAATATAAATTGTGCACGTTGCCCACTGGTCATCGCAAATCCCTCTTTTCGCCTCGCACATCAAGGAAATAATTTTTGTTCGTATCACTCACCAGTACTCTTTACAATAAAGCGTTTGTGGGGGTTTGGGGGGAATCGCAACCCCCCAATGCTTTTTTTTTCTTTTTTGTCACACAAAAAAGAAAAAATATATTTCCTTGTTACACAACAAAATTCATGCTACCATTGACTATGATTGACTTACACACCCACACCAACCACAGCGACGGCACCCTAACCCCCATCGAGATTCTTAAACGCGCCCAAGCCCGCAACCTAACCCACCTGTCCATCACCGACCACAATAACGTGGATGCCTATTTTGCGATCGGCAATTACCAAGACCACTTCACTGGCAAACTGATAAACGGAATTGAAATGGCATGCTTTTATAGGGGGCGCGAGATCGAAATCCTCGGCTATGACTTTGACCTGAATAAAATAAAAGAACTCCTCCACGGCGTCTACATGACCCATGACCAGGTCATGACGATAAAGGCAAAAAAGATATACAACGCACTAATAAAAAACAATGTTCGTCTCTCTCCCGACACAAAGCCCGAAAATTTTGATACAGCCAAAGACTATTACCCAAGCAAATACTTCTGGCAAGATATCACAAAATATCCCGAGAACAAACAAATAATCACAGATCAAGACGCCTGGAACAACAGCGTCATGTGGTACCGCCATTACTTCGCCAATCCACACAGCCCCTTCTTCATCGGCGAAGACAATTTCTATCCATCCGTGGAAACGGTAATCAATATAATAAAACAATCCGGCGGCAAAACATTCATCCCGCATATATTCACATACCGCGATAACGCCCTTGAATATCTCACCGGTCTAACCCGCGAATTCCAAATCGACGGCATCGAATGTTATTATTTCAAACACACCCCCGAACAAATTGAATACCTATTAAACTTTTGCAAAGAAAACAACTTATTAATATCCGCGGGTTCCGATTTCCACGGCAAAGCCGGCTACCCCGACGACGTCGGCACAAACACAACCGCAGACATGACTGGTTGGTTGAACTAACAAAAATAACTATTGATTTTAACCTACCAAAATGGTAAAATACCAAACAACTAATTTAGGAAGTAAATTATGGCACTAAAACCAACAAACCAAATCCTATTCGAAGGTCTAGAACCATGGGAACAGGAATTACTAGAAAGTGATATTAGTATCAACAATCACGAAGACGGAAAAAAACACGGAAAAGAAAAACAATGCGGACCAGAAGACGACAGTTCTCTTCCTGAATTTGACGCCATCTACGGTAATCAATTGATTGACAATTACGTGAAAAAAAATAAATTAAAAGAATGCTCCATAAAAGGACCATGCCTAAATAACCAAATATGTTTCTGGAACACCCGCGAAAAAGAATAAGGAGAATAAATTATGACACTAAAACCAACAAAACAATTCCAATTCGAAGATCTAGAACCATGGGAACAGGATTTATTGCAAGACGAAATAGTGAAACCCTACAAACGCGATGAGAAAGCTTGTGGAGAAGGAGATGCAAGTTCTCTTAGGGAATTTGACGATGTTTATGGAAATCAGTTAATAGATAATTATGCCAAAAAAACCAAACTTAAAGAATGTCGTTGGAGAGGTCGTTGCATAACGGACAACTCAGAAAACACCAAAGAAAGATGTTTTTGGGAAACCCGCGAACAAGGAGAATAATATATGGCACTAAAACCAACAAAACAATTCCAATTCGAGGACCTTGAACCATGGGAACAGGAATTACTGCACCAAGAACTGCAACCTACTTGGGGTGTTTACGGAGAAAAAAATTGTGGCCAAGATAGTTCTTTAAAAGAATTTGACGCTGTTTATGGCAATGAACTTATAAACAACTATGCAAAGAAAACCAATATTAAAGAGTGTCGTTATTTCGGTGGATGCCTTTCAGACAAAGAAAGTTATGTTGGCATAAAATGTTTCTGGGAAACCCGAGAAAAAGAATAATTATAAAAACGACTCCACCAAGGGTCGTTTTTATATTTTCCACACAACGCAAAAAAGAGTGCCGAGTTGCAAGGGAGATCCACCTCACTCGGTTCGGAAGAGCTCCAAGTCGCCCGGGATTGCTTCCTCACTCTTTTCTACATCCTTATTATGCTACATTACCTTTTTAATATCCATCAATTCACAAATAACGCCCCCCAACCATGTCACCGCGAACGACTTTCTCGTTGTCACCTCGACCTTCTAACAGCGCACTCGCCTCATCTTTTTGTCACCCCACAACAAAGCATCGCAAAATCACGCACCCCCCTACCCCCACGTCATCGCGAAACCCACTCACTCATACACCCACGTCATTGCGAGCCCACCCTCTACCCACACGTCATTGCGAGCGCAGCGAAGCAATCCAGTACTGGAATTATTGCTTGCCTGTTCAATGTAATTTCACCCTATACAACATCATCGCACCCACCCCCTACCTGTCATCCCGACCGAAATTCCGCGCAGCGGAATGCAGCGGAGGGATCCAGCCCGCGATAGCGGGCGTGATAATCTTTCATTTAAATTCTGATAATCCTCACGCTCACTTCGGTCGGGATGACACGGATGAGGCATGTACACAAACCAAAAATTTTAAAAGCACCTTTGCGCAGCCTTATCGGTGCGGAATTTATTTCTTTTCCTAAGCCAATTGTTCCACGTGTGGCCCTCCTAAAATTCCTTGCACACGTGGACAATTGGCTTTTAATTAAAATAAATTCTCGGTTATAAGGCCAGCAAAGTGCTGTTTTAAATTTTTGGTTTGAATGACATCGGTTTTTAAATTAACCACCAAATAAACAAAAAGAAAGCAAAGTGCTTTTAAATTTTTGCATTTCATTTTTGCTTACTATTTTGATTCCCCTACCTGCCCACATTCACGGCTCTGACATCTTTCCTTTCTTTCCTTTCCGGAAACCACAATCGCACTGTTACATTTATCACATAATTGCCCCGTCGGTTCATCCCAAGCCACAAAGTCACAATTCGGATACCCGCTGCACCCGTAAAATATTTTGCCCTTTTTGGACTTGCGTTTGTGAATGTCGCCACCACATTTTGGGCACGTACATACGGGCTTATCAAACGGTTTGATGTTACGGCATTCTGGGAACCCGGGACACGCCAAAAACTTTCCAAATCGCCCAAGTTTCACCACCAACATCTTTCCGCATTTATCACACGGTATATCAGATATATCTTGTGCAATTGTAATATGATCTTCGCCTTCCATTGCTGCCTCCAATCTGCCGGTAAACGGCTTGTAAAATTCATCTACCAAGCACACCCAATCACGCCCCTCATACGCAACCTCGTCCAACTTTTCTTCCAACCCCGCCGTGAATTCAATATTCATGATATCACAAAAATACTTTTCCAACAAATCCACCACAACAAACCCAAGCTCTGTCGGCTTTATCGACTTGCCCTCTTTTTCGGTATAATACCTGTTTGCTATGTTTTGAATTATTGGGTTATACGTCGCGGGTCTGCCGATACCTGCTTCTTCCATTGCCTTAACCAATGTTGCGTCCGTATATCGTGCAGGCGGCTTTGTAAATTTTTGCGCAAATTCCAATTTCAAAAACTTTAATATATCTGCCTCGGTCATCTCTGGCAATTTTGAACATGAACCATCATCCTCATCCTCGTCATTGCCATACAACTTCAACCACCCATCAAACAAAGGCGTACGCCCCGTCACACGGAATCCATAGCCCGCCGCAGAAATATCCACCGAGACCGAATTAAACGTCGCAGGCACCATCTGAGATGCCAAGAACCTGTTATAAATAAGTTTGTACAACTTGAATTGCTCTGGTGTCAAAAACTCTTTCACCTTGTCTGGTGTCATGTCTAAATTAACTGGTCTAATCGCCTCGTGGGCATCTTGCGCGGACTTTTTCGACTTGTAAAAGTTATAATTCTCGGGCGCATACTGTTCGCCAAAATTCGACAAAATATAATCCTTTGCCATTGCCTGTGCCTCTGGTGCCACACGAAAACTATCCGTTCTTATATATGTCACCAACGCAACTTTTCCTTCATCACCCATCTGCACACCCTCATACAATCCTTGTGCCGCCATCCCACACTTGGCAAGACTCAATCCCGCACGGTTCATCGCATCTTGTTGCATCGTGCTGGTAATATATGGCGGTGGCGCATTCCGCGTGGTAATACTGCGTTTAACGTTTGTAACGGTATACTTTGCATTATCCAATGCCTTGACAACCTCATCCACCTGTTCCTTGGATGTTAATTTAATTTTCTTCTCATCCGTGCCGGTAATCAAATTGGCAAGAAAGTCAATCTTGTCCTTTTCCAACCGCGCACCAAAATCCCAATATTCCTCGGGCACAAAGTTCATGATCTCGCGTTCACGCAACACCACCAACTTCAACGTAACACTCTGCACACGCCCCGCCGACAGTTTGGATTTTTTAATCTTCTTCGACACAATCGGCGACAATTTATATCCCACCAATCTATCTAATATACGCCGTGCCTGTTGTGCATCCACCAAATCCATATTAATCGGACCTGGGTTTTCCAATGCCTTTCGAACCGCAGATTTTGTTATCTCGTTAAACACAATACGTTTAACATCATCCTTCTTAATACCCAACGCCTTTGTCAAATGCCAACCAATCGCCTCGCCCTCACGATCCGGGTCAGTTGCTATCAAGATTTCTTCCGCCTTTGCGGCCTTGTCCTTCATTTTCTTAACATGCTCTTGTTTATCTTTGGGAACCACATATTTGGGTTTGTATCCATCATCAACATCAACACTCAACGCATTTTTTTGCAAATCACGAAAATGCCCACCCGTGGCAATAACTTCGTAACCTGAACCAAGGAACTTCTTAATCGTGTCCTTCTTACCAATACCCTCGATGATAACCAATGTCATTGTGAATCCACATCCCCTTAAAAATCAACTCTTGCAATAGTAATTGCCTGCAAGTTTTTTAATTAAACCACTCATCTCCATGTTTGTCAACAAGGTTGTTACCTTTTTAACCGGCAACGTCGCCCCCATAACAATCTCATCAAAGTGTACCTCATCACTCTTTAATATATCCAAAACTATCTTCTCGTCAAACGAGATCTGTTGAATTTTCTTCTCCTCACCAATCTTTTCATATATACCAAAGGACTCCAACACGCACTCAGGGCCCAACGCAATACAACATTGCGCCTCCTTAATAATCGCGTTGGTTCCACGGCTGGCATAGCTCGTAATCGCCCCTGGAATCGCATACACATCAATCCCCAAGTCCATAGCCCATTCCTTTGTAATCATGGTTCCGCTTTTCAAATCCGCCTCTACAATAACAACCGCCTTGGCAAGCGCCGCCACAATCCGATTCCGATGCGGGAAAAAGAACTTGTTACTCTTGGTATTCGGCAGATACTCGCTTACAAGCAACCCACCCCTCGCAATCCTGTCCTGCAACTCCTGATTAGACTTCGGATAACAATAATTCACACCGTTCCCAAGCACCGCGATAGTATTAATCTCCTCCACAACATTTTCTTTTGCCGCCAATTTTGGTGTATACACACCCTTGCGTTCATCTTTTGGCTCCTCTGCATTGGGGACTTCTTTCTTAACCTTTCTCGCAACCATGCACGCTCCATTATGTGCTGCGGCATCAATCCCCGCCGCCAAACCACTGATAACAACTATGCCACGCTCGGCAAAGGTTCTTGCAAACTTCGTTGCCACATCCACACCGTACCGCGTACAATCCCGCGTTCCAACGATTGCAACTGCCTCTTGCTTTAACAATTCCGCATTACCACGACAAAACAAGACAATAGGCGGACTGTTAAGATTCATTAATCGCTCAGGGTAATCCGCACTCTTTATTGTTATCGCGAAAATACCTTGATCGTGCATGTTGACTATCAACGAATCTAACTCGCGCTCGTTGCTTTCTTGTAGAATTTTGTCGAATTTCCCATTGTGCAAAAGTGTGACTAATTTAACGCGCTCCGCATAATCTTCCACACGTGAAATTGCAATGCATGCACGTTCGGCGATACTATATTTTCTCATTTGTTAACCTCTCATCTTTCTGTCCAATTCGCGATAACCAATTGCCTCCGTCACATGTTCCGCAGTTATATCAGGGGAATCATCCAAATCTGCAATAGTACGCGCAACGCGTAATATACGTGAATAGGCACGTGCAGACAAACTCAATTTCTCAAACGCATCGCGCAAAACACACTCACACTCGTCATCCAAGGCACAAAACTGTTTAACCTCAACCTCGGTCATTTTTGCGTTTGAAAAATTTGTCGAATCGGTAAAACGTTCCAATTGCACACCACGCGCCTTGTCCACGCGCACCTTTATATCTTGACTGGATTCACCGTAACCCTTGGAACTTAAATCATCGTATGTAACGTTATCCACCTCGATATGTAAATCTATTCTGTCCATTAATGGACCCGACAACTTGGCAAGATATTTTTGCACCTCGCCAAATTTGCACTTACACTTTACAACGCGCGAACCAAAATTCCCGCAGGGGCATGGATTCATACTGGCAACCAATGTAAAGCCTGCAGGATATTCCACCGTCGCATTGGCCCGCGCAATTGTAATTGTATTATCTTCCAATGGTTGGCGCAAACATTCTAACGCCGGCCGCGAATATTCTGGCATTTCGTCCAAGAACAATACACCATGATGGGCAAGACTTATCTCACCGGGCTTGGAAAACTTGCCACCACCCGCAATCGCAACCAAAGACGCCGTATGGTGCGGAGTGCGAAAAGGTCTGTTGACGATAATCCCACGTGCGGGATCCAAGATACCCGCAATGGAATGAATTTTGCTCACCTCTAAACTTTCTTCGAATGTCAAGTCTGGCAAAATTGTGGGAAAACATTTTGCCAACATAGTCTTACCACTGCCAGGCGGACCAATTAATAAAATATTATGTCCACCCGCCGCCGCAATCTCTATCGCACGTTTTGCAATAAATTGTCCTTTAACGTATTTCATGTCCAATGGATAACTGGTGTAGTTCTTGACGTCCTTGAAATTTGTTTTTTTAACTGGCACAACTTTTCCTTTGTTATGGTCATTCAATGCATCCACAACATCGCGCAAAGACTCCGCAACAAAAACCGTCACCCCATGAACATACCTGGCCTCTTGCTCGTTGTCTTTTGGAATAATTACCTTTTTAATACCGTTTTTGGATGCTGTTAACAAAATCGGCAGAACACCATTAACACGCCGTATCTTACCATCCAACGACAACTCACCTACAAAAGCAAACTCATCCACCTTTTCCATCGAATGAATATCACCCTGGGTCGCCAATATACCAACCGCAATCGGCAAATCATACAACGCACCCTCTTTCCGCGTACCCGCAGGCGCCAAATTCACAATAATCCGTCCCGTAGGATACGCAAATCCGCTGTTAACAATTGCGGATTCCACCCGCTGATGGCTTTCCTTAACACTGGCATCCGGCAACCCCACCGTCTGTTGCTTCGGCAGACCCTTCAAAACATCCACCTCAACATCCACCATATAACCTTCAATTCCATTAATCCCAAAACTCTTAGTTTTACTTATCATTACATGCATAATAGCAAAATCTGTCGAAAATAAAAACAACTTTTTGTCATGCTTTCGTTATAACTAAATTGGAATAATGCTAAAATTAACCAGATTTAAAAATGTCTTGTGAAATCTTCTATATCTTTTATGGGGGTGTCATCAGGTTTTCTATACTTTTTATTTCGCCAACTCTCGACAAAGAAAAATACATTCCTCGACAAAACCAGTCATAAATCCAAATTATTTTCACTGGGCAAAATCATTTACCCGCATTAATCTTGAAGCATGGTTCAAATGAGTTACTTCATTTGAAATTATTTGAAAAACATTTTAAGGAGACAGACATACCATGGAATTACAGAACCCGCAGAACCAGCAAACAGAAGTCACAAAAGAAAGAAACAACCGCGTGCTACTTAGTGGAGTGGTAGCCAGCGAACCAATAATGAGTCACGCAATCTTTGGCGAAGGGTTCTATGAACTAAACCTCGCAGTCAACAGACTATCCAATATGCAAGACAACATCCCGATTACAATTTCAGAAAATCTGCTAAAACAAGAAAAGATTTTGGTTGGTAAACCCCTAACAATTCATGGCGAGTTCCGCAGTTACAACAAACTGATAGACGGTCGCAGTAAATTGATGTTAACCGTGTTTGTGCACGAAATCATGCACGAGGAAAACACCACAAACCCAAATGTCATCGAATTATCCGGCTATGTATGCAAAGCACCAATCTACCGCACAACACCATTCAACCGTGAAATTGCAGACATTTTAATTGCAGTCAACCGTTCATATAACAAGAGCGACTATATCCCAACCATTGCTTGGGGTCGAAATGCACGCCTAGCACAAAATCTCCAGGTTGGTGAAAAAATATATCTCAGTGGCCGTATCCAATCACGAGAATATCAAAAAAAATTGGATAACGGACAAACAGAAACCCGGGTGGCATTCGAAGTATCCGTAAATAAATTGGATACCGAAGAATTCGAATCAATCTTTGACGAAGACACAAAATTCAAATTCATAGACAACGAATCACCAGACATACAGCAACTTCATGCCGAACAACAATAAAAACCAAATATATTCCATAAATAACAACCCTCTACAAATATAAGGGGGTTGTTTCTTTTTTAATATCTATTGAAAAGACACCAAGAATCTGATATAATCAGAAATGGAAAAGAAAACAAATTTCGTCCAAGATCTTATAAAAGGTGTAAAAAATAATCGTAACTTTGATCTGGCAATAAGACGAAAAGCCGAAATTGACATAACAGTACGAAAGGTTCACTTATTTCATCCTATCTGTAACGAACAAGCCAAACAGGCAATTACTAGTGTCCAAGAGTGTGCAAATACTTATGTATCATTGACAGCACGTCAAATTGTAATAGATGAAAAAATGGTAGCCAAAAAAGAAAAAGAATATCTACGCGCGCAAAAGAGACTGGAACAAGCGATGGCAGCTAAAGATACCTTTGGCTTTTTCGACGACTTAGACGAATTTGAACCTGGAGAAGATGAAAATACCATCTTAGGGCGACTCTCAAAGTATACAATCCAAAAAAAGCATGAATACGAAATCATCAAAGATGAATACAAAAAGCAACAAGTCCAAAAACAACAAAGTTTACAAGGCCAAGTTCAAAATATCCTAGACAGACGCGAACCAGAACAAAGCGAGTAATTAAAACACAGGAGGCAAACATGAAACAATCCCACGGTCTATCACAACTTGCCAGGCAACTTGGAATAGCCGGACTATCACAACTTGAATTCGACATCGCTACTCGCCAAAACGGGTTTTATGATTTTACACAAACACACAAAATTGACACGGTCAATCAGCACAGCGCCAAATTGCACAAAAACGGAAACGTACGTATTGATGGCATAAATGCACCACTTGCCGCAACATTTTCAAGAGGACTTATCTTTCCAAAAGATAAGGGTTTACCTGCACCGATAAAAGCAAGTCACAAACACAGTCACATCACAGACAACAAATACGATCTTGCCGCAATATTGCACTTACTAAATGATTGGGAACAAGACAAGTCATCACAAATATCCGACAAGTATGGTCACAGAATGATTATAAAAGAACAATCAGAACTGGAACAAAAAATTCGCACCGGACTCATACAATATGCCCAAGAGATGATGACACGCGTAAACCCACATTTTGTCACACTTGATATAATTCAACAAATTTTGGATTCAAAAAAACTTACTGGCGATGCAGAACATGTAATGAAGTTGATTGGCGAAATAACCCAAGCAACATCACCACATGGCAAAAATATAAAAAATCCATTGGACTTTACAAATAACGCCGATTTTGGGGTAAGGCAATACGAAGCATTTTCAGAACTAAAAACATCAAGCAACGGTGGTACAACGCAACAAACATTTAATACAATTGATGGTGAAAGTACAAATACAACAAAAATTACTGACCAAACCTTACGCCCAGATATGTCAACAATAATTCGTGCCGAGATTGGTGACAATTCGTCAGGATTAATACATTTATGTATACAGGAACCCGACAAGGCAGAAGAACATGTCATGAGATTTAGTTCACGTGCACCGCAAAGATACGAAAAACATGCAGTCAAACGTGGTTGTCTTTTCGTCGGCAAAAAAAGTTTACCCGAGCGCGAGTTTATACCAAGACTTGAACACACCCTAGATGTCGCCAGAAGAGAAGCAGCCCACGTCTTCGAGAAATAATCATTAAAAGCATGCCATTGCACTATATATTGATACTATGCAAGACATATTAATACAATATATCACAATGCCTGCATTTAAAGTTGTCGAAAATTTTCGACAAAAAATCTCCATATCTCAATATGAGCCGCCGGACCAATCTTAAAGCATTAGGACAATAGAAAGAGGGGGCACACCCTCACCCCCAGAAGAGGGAACACCCCTGAGGAGGCATACCGTATATAGTACGATATGTTACGCATAACAATACAAGATATTGATAATTTTTTGAATTCCATTATAGCCCCCGAACACTCTTGCATTCATTTCTAATTGATTTTTATGACTAATTGCATTACAGATCATCCTATAAAGCGAATCCTTTGTCAGATTTTCCTCGAACAAAACCAATCCACAGTTTTTTTCTAATATAACTTGGATATTTTCAATCTGATCACCACGACCCGTAGACAATGGAATAAATATGCACGCCTTACCAAGTGCCATTAACTCGAACACAGAATTACTACCGGCACGTGAAATCACAACATCCGCCCAATCATATACATGCCAAATTTCGTTCATATATTCGACCTGGGTGTAATTTGGAAATTTTGCCCCAGACATTTTACCACGACCTGTCACATGAAGTACATTCCATTCCGCCCAGATTTCTGGCATCAATTCTGACACAGACTCATTTAGACGTGCCGCACCAAGACTACCGCCAATTACTAGAAGGTTTTTTTTAGTCTTATCAAATTCAAACTCTGAATATATCCTTGCTTTATCTCCCTGGAATATTTCACGTCTTATTGGACTACCTGTATGGATTACTTTTTCATCAAATTTTTCATACAAGGTATCCCGTGTTTTTTCAAAAGATGTTAAAATCTTATGCGCATGCTTTGCCGACATTTTATTTGCAAGACCCATACTGATGTCACTTTCATGAATAACAATAGGAATACGCAAAGATTTTGCCGCGCGCACAACCGGATATGTTACAAAACCACCTTTGGAAAATACAACCTTTGGACTAATTTCTTTTAATATCTTTTTTGCCTCGCTAATGCCTTTAATTACCTTGAACGGGATAAGTATATTTTTCGGACTAAGACTTCGTCTAAATTTCTCACAAGTTATCCCATGAAATCTGATGCCGCCATTTTTTGAAACAATTTCCTTTTCAATACCAGATTTACTTCCAATATAATGAAAGTCATTAAATTTACTCTCGCCCCTCAGATGCGAAAATATCGCCAAATTCGGCACAACATGCCCGGCGGTTCCACCACCAGTAAAAACAATGGATAATCTCCCATCTTGACTTTTCCCATCATTGATTCGTATCATTTATAATAGTTTACGAAAAATGCTGGCCAATTATTTCTAAATATACCCTATTTCTCAAAACCAAGAGGCGGAATACCCCTTGCTGCTTAATTCTTTCCACATTTGTCCAAGACAAATAAACCCTTCATGCTTCCACATAACATTATATCTTAAAACTCGATAACCATCATTTTCCCCGCAATTAATGAAACTCCCCTTGTAAAATTATCTGAATCCAGTTCAATACCTTTTGTTCGAATCTTTTTAAATTGCTTTGGGAAACAGATATCAATTTTACAATTCAATTTTGGCAAAATTCTAACCAACAGTCGTCCCTTTCTTACATCCCAGTCAATTGATGCCAACGCAGCAAAATCAGTAGAAATATTTTCAACCTTTCCCGCCATTATTTCGTCGAACATTACGGGCAGAATTCTTAATGTATTATAGTTACTTTGCATAATACACTCGGTAATTGCCGTACCAAATCCAAGATTTCCACATATATCCAACGATGGTTGTTTATTTTTTGTGATTCCACTCCCCCGCCAGTCATTAGTTAGACACAGCCCAGAATCCACAAAACTAGAAGAAACCAACTTTAAAAGAAGTTCCTTAATATCACGTCCCGCATGTGCAAGTTGCACAGCAGACATAGCAATTGCCCGCGAATTTTGTACAGAACCAGCCACATTTAACCGATTCACAGATGCATTGGCGCTGGCTTCTTTTAATGAAATTGTCGGATTTACAACAGCCGAACTAACCGCTGGCTTGTATGATACAAAAATATCATTAAATGAAAATGTCTTCAACGGATACAAACCATAACAATGCATATTTCCACAGTTCATTACCCCGTCAATAAAGGCACTGTTAGTGTATTCCTTTATCGCCCCAGATTCATTCACATTGAATTGCGGTATTTTTCGCTTCATCTCCTGCCAAATCGGGATATCAGAACCCGCACTAAGCGCAGTCGAAGCATGAATTAAATTATCAAGAAGTGTACCAATAGCAAGAAAGTCAATTGTGCTATTCACCGCGAACCCAAAATCCTCTAATTTTTTTCCACCAATAGTGTTTCCAGGGGTCGAATTAGGACTGTAACTTGGAATAATTGAATAATAGCCATCATTATCCAACTTCAGAATATCTGAATAGAATGCAAAAACGTCTTTCATAAATGGAAGAATTCGCGACTTCAGTACCTTACTATCCCCTGTCGCAAGGTAATAGTTGTAAATTAAATTCGCCGCCAACGCACCAGATGATATAAAGTGAAGAGTTTTCGCATCCACATTTCCAAAAAGTGCCGAGTCTGGACTAGTGGCATTTGGGATAAAACTACCTTTTGCACCATATACACGTACGGCATTTTTCTTAAGATCCTGAGAATACTTTTCATAAAAGTCAAGCAATGATAAAATCGCTTCCGGATTTACAGATAATCCCAAACCACCATACGCAAGTTGGTACGCATTATCGTAACTTAATATATTTTCTTGCACTGCAATAACACCACCCCAAAGGCCTCCAGTTGATACAACATTACCACCCATGCAAATCGAGATATACTTTGACAAATTCCAAAGACGTTCTATTATTTCGGTAGACAATATCCCTTCATGAGTTTTCGCAATTAACGACGACATATCATATTCGCCGACATCCTTCCCAGATTCCAAGGACAATGAAACCTCGTCCCAAAGTTTTTTGTGAGCATTAGCATTCTGCGACTGCATTTTGTCATACGTATTTTTGATATTAAAAAGTTCGTTCTTTATATTTTTGAATTCAGCATCTTTGTTTCCACCAACAAAAGTTTTTGCAAAAATAGTCACCGAATCAGCATCGTTAATTTGAATAAAGTCCGCACCACAACCCACCATCGCATTCGCAGCAATTATCCGAGCGACAAGACCATAGTCCTGGTTATTAGAACCGCGCGCAGAAAAATAAATATAGCCACCCTCAAACTTTAATGTTGTGTTTGTAACTTCACCAGAATCCAAGCCTATTCTGAGACTAATTTTATCTGGTCCATTTTTTGCAACATTATAAGCAACAATATCACTGGAACGGCCTACAAAAGTATTGCGCTCGAACAATGTTTGTCCCGAACGAAACTCTACCGTTACTTCTCCACTTTCCATGTTTGTTATACGGCGATAATCCGTCACCGCACCAATTCCAGAAAAGTCCAAATTCAAGATACCAACTGGCGTAGGTAATGCTGGACTTGGCTTATATCCCTTCTTAGCAAATTCGGATGCCAGCAACTTCTCTGCCTCCAACACTTTTGCATCTTTATACAGTTTTCGCACCAAAGCGAACTTATCGCTAACATCCTGCAAAACACCGGTATACCCACCTGTTTTTAAATCTGCATTATTTATTAAGATTGCTTCGTTCACGTATGCGCCCGTTACTGCTACACCGATTTTACCATTTCCTGTTATTGATGCATCCAACCACCGATTAGAAAAGAAAGAAGAAGGACGCTTTGAATATAAAATTGTTGATTCGCTTAACCTTGCCATATGTAATTATTGTACCAAAAAAGCACAAAAATGTAAAGCAAGAAAACAACTATTTATAATATTTCCCAGTCAAGACTTTAAGATATCGTATAGTATATCTAACATATTATCCTCTATATTGTGTCAATCAACTAATTTTCTGTTTCTTGCAAGAATATCGCTGGTATAATTCGTGGTGAATTCTTCCTTACCTTTTTCTATCGCCTGCCCCATCATCATGTCTATTAACATTGGATATGGAACACCCACCTTCATCCATAAATGGTATGACAAAAAACCTGGAACGGTATTAATTTCGTTCAAATAAATTTTATATTCGTTATCAACCTTCAGAACCAGAAAATCCGCCCGCACAACCCCATTCGCATCAAACACTTTATATGCAAGCCTTGTTAATTCCTGAATTTCTTTATAGACATCGCCCAAGCCATAATCAACCTCATCTTTGCCAGATTTTTTAATAAAGCCACTCGTGCCGTCCAGATATTTTGACTCGAAACTAAAGATTTTACCCTCACCCATAGAATCATTTACCAGTTCGCAACCAGACACCTTAATCTCCCCACCATAACTCATCGCCGAACAATTAATCTCTATTACATCTTCAAGATATTGCTCCACTATTACTTTGATATCCAAAGCAAACCCCAGTCCTATTGCATCAATCAATTCTGCTCTATTTTTTGCGATTGTGATACCTATACTGCTACCCAGACTATCTGGTTTTACTATCATTGGAAAACCGATCCTTTTGACCACATCTCTAATAAATTCTTCCAGATTAGTCTCATAATCTTCTTTACCCAATGAACCAAATTTTGGTTGTAAAAATTTACTAACTCTCCCCTTTCCTTTAAAATTAGAAAGCATATCGCGAGTTGCGGTTTTACTCATCAAATTTGCCGCCGAGACCATACCACAACTGGTCACCGGTATGTTAAGCACATTCATCATCGCCGCCAATTCCCCATTCTCACCCACACCACCATGACAACAATTCAGTACAACATCAATTTTTGCAACACGCTTTATTTTATTAAATTTCCCCCGCCTATAAAGTATCCCATCCATAAACCAGCATTCGTGCACCCTACCCTGTTTTTTTATGTAATAGTCAACATTCGAAAGAACCTTTCCGCAAGCCATTTCATTTTCCCGCGTCATATACACCAAAAAAACACGGTGACCATCGATGTGCCTATTCGCATGCAACCCTGTCAGAATGGAAACCTCGTGCTCGACACTTTTCCCACCAAAAATTATTGCGATATTTTTCATACATGTATATATGAAAAACTTATTTTACAGTTTCCTCGTCCAAATATGATGTCAACATATCCGCCATATGAAATAATAGTGCCAACGGAAACTGACCAAAAGCACGATTCAATATACTAGATGAATTCTTTGCACGTTCATCAAACGCACCCATATGCCAGTTTATTGCCATTGCCTCTTCACGTGTTAGTTTCATATAGGCGGTAATCATATATACTGATTTTTCGCCATGACCATATGGCAGCAAATCATCATAGGAATAATACGGCTTTTGCACCCAGTTACCATCTTCCTTCACGTTTCGCATTTCTATTTTATAACAATTTACCTTGCAAACATCATGCAACAGCGCAATTATAGCAATACTTTCCTCTACCCCATCTTTCTTAAAATGCGATTCACCATATTCACTCTCCACAATTTTTCGGAACCGCTGGTACACGCGTACACAGTGTTCCACCAATCCACCTGAAAAATTCCCATGAAATTTGGTGGATGCCGGTGCCGCAAAGAAATCCGTGGTTTTTAAATATTCCAATAATTTGTCCGCGCCATCACGTTTGATATGCTGCATGTAAATTTTTTCAAACTCTTTTGTAAAATCTATTTTTTTCATGCACTAGTGTAACATAAACCAAGCAAAATTCAAAATTTAAATTACCACCCTTTCAAACCAAGAGATTTTACCTTTTCATTTATTTCATTAAATGATATATGTTGCAAGATTTTTGCAATTGCAAGTTATTTGCAATTAAAAAAGTTAATATGCATTAATGGAATATAATTTTGGAAAAATTTTGCGCGAAATCAGAAATGACAAAGAAATCGGACAAGCCGATCTGGGACGAATTTTGAATGTCGCGAATAACACAATCAGTAGTTGGGAAAGAGGAAATAGCCAACCCACCATCGAGCAATTGAGGGCAATTGCAATCTTTTTCAATATAAATGGTAACTATCTTTTAGGCTTAGAAAAATAAGCAATTTTCAAAAAACGACAAATATCTCTTGCTCGCCTGAAATATATATTGACATGAAAACATTAAAGAAATTTAAAAACACTCTGCAAAAGCAATCTATCTTTGGTGTGGTGTGCAAGTTAGATACCCTATTAAAGGGTACGTTGGTTGTCGCCATTTTGGTCACAACCGCATGGGTTTTATCTACACATGGTTCAGCGAATATCTTTTTTGGACGATAATATTTATTGCGTGCAAAGTTCAATCACCTCGTCACTTGAACCGGTGGTTCTATTCTGCCCCTCACCCCTTTCACCTTTAAAAAACCATCTAAAATAGAAAACCACAATTGACCCAAGCACAAAGACCTCAATCGCAATTGCCATAAAATTAAAAAAGAAAATCGAGTTAATAATCAACATAATAGAAAGTGTTATATTGCTGATGCGAATCATATGTGGACCCTTTTCCCACTGGCCATATGACAAGAACATGGACGCCGCCATAACAAACCAATCCACTACACCCACTCCCACCAGAGTATCAATAATTACAATTGCGGGCACATTTAAAATCACGAAAAAAATCATAATCGCAAACGAAATACCTTGGGAAATTCGTTTTCCCATATATTCCAGCCAAGCATAAGTAACAAGTCTGCACAAAGAAATAATTACAAGCGCAACTACCACCCAATTGGCAAGTAACGAATGCATAACAAGTGCCAATATGGTAGACAAAGAAATCAACGACAGTGTTAGAAATTTTCTCTTTATTTGGAATGCAATCGCAACAATAGCAAGGATAACAACACCCAAAATTTGGCTGATTATAAACGGCAACAATTCAACATCACCCATAAAAATCCCCTACCCAACCAAAATTATGATATCCATTGGCACACCGCCACGAAGAATTGAAAATGTTACATTACCTACTCCGTAAAGATCAATTAAAAAATCACCTATGTGGAACATTCGTGTAATATCGTGACTTACCCATTGCCCACGAACCTGGTACGTCATTGAAACAAAGACATCATTTATCTGGAAATGGTTTTGCACATTAAATTGTGGATTATTGAATCCAGAAATTTTAATTGTCTCGATAACCTCGACATCATCAGCATCATCGCACCAAGTTATATTTACAGAGGTAACAGTAATCCCCAAAGTTGGACGACGCATATCGATAATATTGTTCCCAGTCCATTCCAATTCTGCCCTGTCAATAATTTGATCCGCAATACGAATTGCAATATCCAAAGGTATTGCATATCCAATATTATCCACCGGACGACCCTCGGCAGTTGAAAAAAGTCGTGCCTGAGCAATTCCAACCATCTCGCCCCTTGCATTGAATATTCCGCCACCGCTGTTTCCTGGATTAATTGCCGCACTTATTCGAAAAACGCGATACGAAATTGACGTACTTGGATTTTCTATGGATTGCATTTGGATATTTTCCGTGCGGCGACTAACCACCCCATCGGTTACACTTATCCCATCATTCAACGGATTCCCCACCGCAATAATCGGTTCTCCCGCAGTAAGGTTCCAACAGGTTGGCAATGTAACCGCACGTACCGGAGTATTTCTTATTGTCTCGTTATCTTTAACCTTTAATATTGCGATATCATGCTGTGCCGATCCGCCTACAATGCTGGCAGGAATACTAACCGTCGGCATTCCGTATAAGAAAACTTGCACGGTATGTGCAACAATTAATTCACGAACTTGAACACCTAATACCACTCGCGCAACATCATGTCTACCAATGACGTGATAGTTTGTAATAATAAACGCATATCCATTGCGTGCAGCACCATTCATACCAAGGTAATAAATCACGCCCGAACCAGTAGAAGCAGAACTCTCGCCTATTGCATTTTGAAAACTGGCAAGAATTGCCACAGACGAACGCATCGCAGTCCGCGCAGAAAACGTTAGATCCATATTGTCGCCTTGAGGCCCACTGAAATAATACGTCAAAAATTCCAATAAGGTTCCCGTAAAAAGACCATCGGTAACAGCCTGCTGCCATTCCTGATAAACCATATCCATAAATGCATCCGTATCACGCCCATCTTGACCCGGACTACCCTGTAATCCTGCCAACCATTCTTGTTCCGTCCCTTGAAATCCATTTCGAACCGCTAATTCAAACGCAGATAAACCCGTTCTATCCTGTAACCACCCAATAGTCGCAACCACCACAAGGCACCCTATCACGACACTCGCGATTATTGTCCACACAATTGCCTTTCCCGACATTCTGGCACCCGAAACCCCTTGATGATATGCACCACCATATTGACTCTGCCCAGAGGCATAATTAAAGTTATCCATTTGTGTCTCCTATTAATATGTTTCCCTTATATACGCAAGTATATGATAAGTTGACTATAAAATAAAGCAAAAAATAACAATTAATAACAAAAAACGCCCGATTGGACGCTTTTTAATTTATCAAGATTCATTTTTTATCAATCAAGGTTGTTGCAGGTTTCTTTTTCCCCACGATACAATACACCGCGACCAACACAAACAAGAAAGTTGCAAGCGAAATAAAAGACAACAATACCGCATTAGCCGCAATCAATCCACCCGGCGCATGAGTATATCCCGCACTGGCGTTAACATTTGGATTGTTTACAAGAAACAACGCCGCCCCCGCCGCAATCATTAACATAAGATATATAATTGAAAACTTTGGCATGTTCTCTGACAACCCGCGAAGTGCCTCGACCACCCACGCCTTCGCACCACTAAAACGACCCGGTTGTGATTTCCTCGGCTCTGGATATTCGACCTCGCCTTGTTTTTCTAATTTATGTGGCTTGGACGAAAGTCCACTTTCCATTGCATCTGCATTAACGGGCTCAAATCCGTTGTCTTGTTCTTCAAGCTCCGCAAAACCTACATTACTCATAACATTATTATACTATTGTACCCTAAAAAAGTCAAATTAAAAATTTTATCCAAAAGATCCACAGTTTAAAACTGTGCCCTATTTATTGCTCTGCACCAGACATATAATCAATACTTACACCAAAATATTGGGCAAGTTTAATAACAAAGTCATGTCTTGGAATTCGTGTTTTATTTTCCCAACCATTTATTGATGCCTTACTTATACCAGTTTCTTTTTCCATTTGGATCAATGTCAAACTTCTCTCTCTTCTTAGTTCACTTAATCGATCTGCAAAGCAACTATTCAAATGTACCATACGGTATATTTCCACAATTGTAGAAAAATTACTTGCATTTCTATAATAATAGAATTATAATATTACAACAGCAAAAAAGGGAAAAGCATGAAAACTTACTTTGCAAAAGTGTTAAAAGAACTAATGACTGAACACAATTTCACCATCGAAGAACTGGGTATCAAATTAAACGCGTCACAATCACAGATAAATAATTGGCTAAATTCCAAAGATTATCCCGGCTATTGGGCAATAAAAGATATTAGTGATTTTTTTAATGTAAGTGCGGATATGTTACTGGATACCAAATACTGTGATGAATAATAAACTTAATACTCTACGCTCTCCAACGTCAATCCCTTTGCGTCCGCGGTTTTTCCCGCGCGCTTTCTGTCCCCCGATTGTAAAATATCATTAATTTCATTTGGTGAAATCTTACCCTCGCCCACTTCTATTAAGGTTCCAACCAAAATCCTTACCATATTTCGTAAAAAACCGTTCCCGCCAAACTTGAAATAAATCCTATCATCCACGAACTGGATATCTATGTCAATCGTTCGAACCTTGTCACTTTTATCTGTATGTATACATGAAAAGGCAGAAAAATCATGAGTCCCACAAAGAATTTTAGCCACATCTTTCATTACAGCAATATCTAAATCCTTATAAAGCCGCAAATAGAAATCATCCAACAACGGACGCCTTTGTTTACAAACATAGCATCGATAAACGTATGTTTTCCATTTTGCATCAAAGCGCGCGTTAAATCCATCTTTTACAATCATAAAATCACGAACGCCAATATCCTCTGGTAAAAATGCATTCACCGAACCAGTCAATTTAAATAAATCCAAATCCCCCGCCTCAACAAGCACGAACGAACAAACTTGCCCGCGCGCATGAACACCTGCATCGGTACGGCCGCTACCTGTAATTTTTATGTCCTGGATTAAGCATTTTGAAAGTGCACTCTCCAATTCGGCTTGAATACTGTTACCATTTTTTTGGATTTGAAAGCCAGAATATTTCGTACCATTATACTCGCAAACAAAACGTATAGTCATATACTTTACCCATTCATGCCTGGTTGATTCACCCCAGGAAGATTAAAACCCTGTCCACGTAAATGTTCTGGGGTATCCGCAAAACCAAGTATCATGGAACCACGTTCATTAAATACTATTCTAACTTGTCTATCTCTGGCTTGACCCAGATTTTCCATAGACCTAAGTTCAAATATAAACTCGTTCCCACGTTGCGGTACGGACAAAATTTCGCCACGCGTAATATTTCGCATACCAATTCCCGAGAACATAGATTGCGGACGAATTCTGATTGGCTCGGTTTGTCCAGTACCAAGACGACGAACACCAGTTCCAGTATCAAAACCATAACTAACTACATAGATATAATCCATTGCCATTATTCCAAAACCTCTGCGCCTGTTATTATTTGCAAATGTTTCGTGTGCGTTTAAAATTGTGGCGGTCGTTACACGTCCATTTTGGCGCAACTCGTCCTCCAACAATCTTTTGTTATGCCTTCCACGAAATACAATAATTCCTGCAACCAGCATAATACTACCAATAGTCATAAACACACCCATAATAACCAATGATGCTATATAAATTTCATCCGCAGATAACACAGGAATTAACGCAAAAATAAAAATAGCCGTCCACACTCCTCCAAAGGCCATCAGTATTCCACCAATCACACCTCGAAAAGATCTGGGACTTTCGATAATCGGCCCATGACCTGCTTCATTATACATTTCAAAATTTGTGTTCATGAACATATGTTATCACAACACTAAACAGATATACAAATATTTATTAGCAATAAAGGTAAATTAAAAAGAGTGCAGCCACATATGGTATAATATGTAAGACACAATATCCATCATATCACATTACCTCAGAAATTACACAGCAAATCACTTTGGCGGATTATGTTCCAATATTTCATGCATCGTGTGCATTGGCTTTAATTCGACCAAAACGACGTCTACCCCAATCTTACAAATCTTTTCAAACGGAATAAACATATCACCCTTCTTTTTAAAGAATGCAAACCCAGTATCCCCTGGCACAACAAATCCAAGTACGCGTGCAGACTGTCTGGAAAATACGACATCAACAATACGACCCAAGACCTTGCCGTCTATTACATTAACAACCTGCTTTGACCTAAGCTCGCAAAACGAGAGTTCGTGACCCATGACAATATATATGCAGTTTCGACACGAAATGCGAACTATTTCAAATAATTAAAATCAATTTCCATATCTAGTATTTTATGCATGACATATATCGCAATATATAGATTCATGCATATTTATCGCCGATTATGTTCAAAATATTCTTTATATGGGTAAAATAATTATTGCCGGAGTTGATACATCTACCCTCCCGAAACTTTCAAATCAAAAACAGTTAGAAATGCTGGAACAAATTAAAAATGACGAGCCTGGTGTAAGGCAAACCTTCATTTTTGCCAACCTACGACTGGTACTATCTGTTATTCAAAAGTACATCAAAAAGAATGTTACCGACGATGTTTTCCAAGTTGGATGTGTCGGTCTAATAAAGGCAATAGATAACTTTGACAGTAAGTATGGTGTACAATTCTCTACATACGCGGTTCCAATGATAATTGGAGAGATCCGCAGATTTCTGCGCGACAACAACAGCCTTCGCGTTAGCCGCAGCATGCGCGATACCGCATACAAGGCATTGGTCGCCAAGGAAAAACTCATGCATGAATTAGACCGTGAACCCACTATCGACGAACTTGCCATCGAAATTGGCGCATCATACAAGGCGGTATACTTTGCACTTAATGCCACCAGCAATACCCTGTCCCTGGATGAAACCGTATTCGACGAGGGGAGCAAGCAAATCACAATGATGGAAAAAGTCCCCATAACAACCAAAGAAAGCGAGAATTGGCTAGAAGACGTTATGCTACAAAAAGCCATCCGAGCGCTTAATATACGCGAACGTGAAATATTGCTTATGAGATATTTCCAGGGAAAGACACAAGTCGAAGTTAGCCAAGAAGTCGGTATCAGCCAAGCCCAGGTTAGCCGACTTGAAAAAAACGCCCTAGATGGCGTTCGCAAAAAATTATGTTAACACAACAATATCATTTATAACTACTGTATCTATCAGCATCCAAAATATAATTTTCGCCCTGCATCCTTTTTTCCAGTACACAATTTTTAAGACATCCCCTACCAAAGAAAGTCGCCAAAAAGGAACTGCATTTACCTCTGCATTCTGCCTTTATATTTTTTTTCGCATTCTGATTTCCTGCTCTGAATTGGTCCACCGCAGTTTCAGCCTCAGATTCTGTTTTAGAGTACTCTCGCAAAAGAGTTTCGTAATAATTATTTCTCGCCTCTAAAAATTCTTGAATTTTGTCTTTACAACTAAACGTCTCCACCGAGCACCTCACTTTTTACACAGCGACAATTCTATCACAAGATATATGTAAAAAGCAAGAGTTATTTATCCTCTAATATCCAGCCGCTCGACCGCTATCAAAAACGGTGGACTTCCCTTTCGATTAAGAGACGCGTATTGCATAACACGCCACTTTGTTTGCTCTAATTCACTCGCCCATTTTACAACGGCATTTCTTTCCGCTTCTCCGCCCGCGTGACCACTGTATACAATTACTATTATCCGACCACCCATAACCAGCATCTGTGAAATTTTTTCCAGTGCAATAATTGTGGTTTGTGGCAAAGTAATCACAGATTTATCCGAACCCGGCAAATATCCAAGATTAAAAATCGCCGCCTTTACCTCGCCAGAAATATATTTGTCAATATCCTCGTGCCCATTTTTTATCAGATTCGCCTGCAACCCCGCTTGTGTTAATTTTTCCTGTGTATTTTTTATCGCATCTTCCTGGACATCAAAGGCAAAAACATTTTTTGTTAACCCCGCCAAAAATACCGTATCATGTCCATTACCCATGGTTGCATCAATAACAATATCACCCTGATTAATGATTTCAGCAAGTAATCCGTGCCCAAATTCAATTGGTCTAACCAGCATGATATCATATCCCCTCTTAATCCGCTAACTCGCAAAATGAAATTCCACCAACTCGAAACCCTAATCTTCCATTACGTTCCTGATGCGCCCCAATAGCCGCGACCACCGTATCGTTCGTCAATTTTTCAAACTGCGACAAACTTTTTTGTGTGGGAAAGTATACACAATTCACCCTGTTTTTCCCGTCATCAATAACAAATGTGAAAAAGGCCTTTTTCTCCTCTTTAACCTCACCCTCTTCCCCGCCCTTTACATCATCACCCGTTTTCTTTGTATATTCGCGTTTAGTAATAAATAACATTTTGCCTGCAATCACTTGATCATCTACCGAGACCTTTAAAAATTCAATTTTTATAGGTCTCATACGAATTGGCCGACCTAAAAAATATTCTATGTTCTTTACTTTCATGGATTTATCCACACGCTCGTATTCGGTTGGTATGTCTTCTGGCATTGAGATTTCAAAGTCACCCTCTTTTTCGTTGATGAAAAAATTAAATTCGGCAAAGTAATCTTGACGCAAACTCTTTTGAAAATCCATAAAAACTTTGTGTCTTTTAAGGTATTCCACCATCATTCGTGGCACAAATAGATTTACGTTATATATACCACCACTTTCCTGCGCGGTAACATCTTCATCTTTAAGTGTTCGCGAAAGCACACTGTATTCTGCGCGCAAATATTTTGCAACTTTCATCGCCAATAACGTCGTATCAACATAACTCTTTTCATAACTAAACTTGAACTTGATATCTTCTTTGGTATGAAATTTCACAGATTCTTTAAAATCTGTTTCCAGTTTTGGTTTTAAAGTCGCTAATTCATCGTCTATGCGCTCGTCATATATAAAAAAAATTTCCAGCAAATTCTTGCTTTGATTATAACCTACCCCTTTCATACGAACATAAGAAAAACTAGGACTGTAATAAAACGCCAAGTGTTCACATAAGTCATTCGGATGTACCATGAGATAGCATAACATAAAAGCCAAGTCACGAAAAGTAATTGAATAATATTTTCGCCACACAACCAAAAGTGCGCACGCAATTTATACTTTTTAAAAAAACCAATTATCCCAGATGTACCCTTTTCGTTCGGAAACATATGTTGATAATTGGCAATTATCTAAAACAAAATCACTGTTTTTGGAAAGCGAAGTACTTTTCTATTTCTGTAGCCACTACAGCCTCAAGCGCCCAAACACATCCAATGGATTAAAACGCCCCCCTCCCCCAGCAAAGAAGTTAATATCAAAGAATACAACCAGACCCATCAGCACAATTAAACCAATAAAGTGTATCCGTCCCTCAATATCTGGATTTATTGGCCGTCCACGCACCCACTCGATACCAACAAATACCATCCGCGCACCATCCAATGCCGGTATAGGCAACAGGTTAAACACCGCCAAATTAACACTAAGCAACGGTAACAGAAGGAATATGTTCACAAATCCCATGGAAATACTTTGTGCCATTACCGACATGGTTGCCATCGGGCCACCAACACCCTCCAGCCCTATTCGACCGGTAATTAGCGACCATAAGATTACCAAAATAAACCATGCCAATTCAAAACTAAACAACAGTCCACGCCAAAGTGATTCAAAAAATCCCATCGGATGAAAGACCATTTCTGCGGGTTCACCCCTGGCTGGATGCATATTTATACCTATACCTGTATATTGACGCCCCGTAACATCATCAACAAGGGTTGTCATAATTACGTTAACTTCTTTTTCTACACCATCACGTCTGATTAAAAAAGCGTGTTCGCCTTGACCAAGACGACTCATCACCACATTAAAATTATTTAAAATTACAAAACGCTCGCCATTTATTGCCAGAATCACATCCCCAGTTTGCAAATTACCACCAGTTGCATGTACAGCACCCGGTTGATTCGGCGAATCATTTGTAAAATCCCCGATTCGAACACCTTGGTAATATCCGACAATCATTAAAAGAATTGCAGAAAATATAATAGCGGACAAAAAGTTTGCAAGTGCACCGGAAAATAATACAACCAAACGCTTCCATGGATGCATTTCATTAAATGGCTTACCTGTTGCATCTGGAAAATGTTGCTGCTCGGCATTTGGATCTACCTTGTGCCCTGCCGAATCGGCCTCGTCCCCACCCTCGAACGCACAATAACCTCCAAGAGGTATCATACGGATTGCAAAGATTTCACCGGTTTTTTTACTTTGCCGTTTAAAAATTGCTTTTCCAAAACCTATCGAAAACTCGTTAATCTTGAACCCTAGCATCTTGCCCGCGATGTAATGACCCAATTCGTGAATGGTAATCATAACCATCAGAATCAATATCGCGATAAGAATGAAAAATATAGTCGACATACTACTAATTATACGCTAGGAACATATACCCTAGTCAAGTTAATTTTCAAGTATTGCAAATAATAATTCAAACTGATATAATTATTGATGGAATTACGCGACGGAATTTTACATAACGATGATGGCACGCCATATAATGATGTCCTATATGGACAAATCCCTGCCGAACAACTTCATGTGGATTTGATTAACACGAACTATTTCCAACGAATGGGAAATATTTTGCAAAACGGTTTTTCTTACATGGATTTTCCAGATATGGAAAGTCATACCAGAATGGGTCACAGTATTGGAGCATTCCACAAAACCAGTAAAATTTTAGATGCACGAAAAAGACGAAATGTTGTTCACCCTGCATATCAAAGAATTGCACGAGTCCAAGCCCTGCTACACGACCTTGGTCATGCCCCACTTTCCCATGCACTGGAACCTGTTCTTGGTATTAAACATGAAAAGCGAACTACACAAATTATAACTGGTGATACAGATGTTAACCGTGTTCTTACAAAACATGGATTTTCAGACCAAGAAATCGAGTTACTTTCATCAAAAAACACCGGTTTTCTTGGCAAAGTTTTAGATGGCTCTATCGATGTGGACAAACAAGATTATCTTCCACGCGATGCTCATTATGCTGGAAAAAAACTTGGTACAAATTTTGATAATATAATGCAAGCATTAATCGTTGCATTCAACGAAAGTGGGAGTCCAGAAATTTGTATAGACAAAAAATATCTTACAGACGTTGACCAAATGATTAGTGACCGCCGTTGGATGTATCAAAATGTTTATTTCTCTGATGCTCCGATGGCGGCAGAGTCTGCACTATTACCTATGCTTACAGAATATGTCCCTTTTTTAATTAGAAATGGATTCATTACCGAAACTGGACTTCACCCAATTATTCAAAAAGTTTTAATGAAAGATGGCGAACTTAGGTTACCAGAATTTCTTCATTTCGATGAAAGATTATGGAATACTGGTCTGAACGTTTTAGCACAAAAAAATGATAAATTATTGAAATATATGCTTGGAAATCGCGGAAAAGACGCAATAAAAGATTTCACCGTATCGTACATTTCAGAAAAAGTCCAAGAAGGACCAGACGTACCAAAAGAAGATATAGGCAAAATTGATCACGAGGGTGTATATGCAAAAAAACGTCTTGAAACTTTTGGCGATTCAAAAGCGAAGAGTTTTGGCCTAACCAAACGTACTGCATCCTATCGAACATACAAAGAAGGTGGAATTCGTGTTGCATATCCAGATGGAAGTCTACGAGAACTAGCCAACGAATCCGCTTCCCTGCGTGAAGCTGCCGATACGCAAATAGTTGACAGCCGCATTTGTGAAAACTCAACCATCATAAAAATAGAACAACAATCCCACTTGGACGAAAAATCACCACTAGGGCAATTCTTACACCAAGCCAGTCAAACAAATAACGACATTAATAAAGACTCACACTAAATACTTTCCTACCCCACATTCCCAGTTGTCGATGTTTGCGTCTCCATACGCGGCATTTCTGGCATTGGTGCAACATGCATATCCGTCATCGGCATGGTTTCTTGGACAAAATCCTGTGTACTTAATTGTACCCCTGATTGCATTTGTGGTTGAATTTCGGTTTGACTATGCAATGGCGCCTGAACCCATGGTTCATTACCCGCCCCAAAAACCTCTTGCAATGACCTTCTTGTGGCTTCTTCTCTTTCCGTTACAACCGAAACCCTTTTTTCCCCGCAATTTCCGCACCCCTGATGAAAGAAAAACATATAATTCCCCCTTTTTAAAGGACATTCCCACATGCCCTAATCCATATAAAACTTTATATGCCATATAAAGTTCTTGTGTTAAACTTGAACAATGAGAGACGAAATTAAAAATGTATGTGATTTTTATGCAATTACACATAGACTTAAAAACACATTGCGCAGTGGTTGGACAACATGCGGAGTTCCCGCCAAGAGAATCGAGTCAGTTGCCGAGCATATATATTCCGCACAAATGCTTGCGCTAATTATTCATAGCGAATTTAAATTAGGCCTAGATATTTCACGTTCGGCGTTGTTAATTGCCATACATGAACTCGGTGAATGTATTATTGGCGACTTGCCTGCTACTGGGTCACCTGTGTCTAAACAAGAAAAACAAAAAATGGAAATGGATGCCATTTGCGATATTTTGAAAGACATACACAACCCACAATTTATAAAAGATTTATACATTGAATTCGATGAACAAAAAACAGCCGAAGCAAAATTTGCATTTTTGATCGATAAACTGGAATGCGATTTCCAATGCAAATTTTACCAAGAACAGGGCTTGCTTGAATTTAACAAATTAAAACCAAACACAGCACAATTAGACAGAATCCAAAGACGAAAAAGTCAAGGTTATACAAAATTCTCTGACTTTTGGATTGACAGTGACATTGACCAATTTTTCGCAGATGACAAGATATTCAAAGCCATTGCCAAGTATTTAAAAAACAATAACATTTTTTAAAACAATATTGATAGCCCTTAGTTATTTACTGTATCCTAATAAAGAACAGGAGGCAATTATGGCACCACTATACACTGGATTATCTGCAACAGAAAAAGCGAAGAGAGACGAAAATCCTCACACCACAGAATTTATGCAATTGATTGGAAAAATTTACCGAACAGAAAATCCAGAACTTGAAGGCTGTGTGAAATTCTATAATAATGCAACATGGAAAATTATTGATTTCGAAAGGGCGAAAAACATAGTTGGTAAGATCCTTGCGTCACGAAATGAATTACCATTGGATTCGACATTGTTCAAGGACTGGGCTATCGTCAAAGACAGTGCAAAAACAAGCGAATACACACAATAATTATTTTCAAAAAGAGGGCACGCACCCTCTTTTTTATCTATCAATATAAAGATGTCTACACTGTTACGCAATTTTGAACTTTGAAATCACTTTTTGCACAGATGTCCAATATGTCAACCCGTCAATATCTTCACGCGCCACAAGGTCAACCTCGGCAACGGCTTTCCCGTTTCTGGTTACCACAACTTTTCCAAGTGCATCTGTATTTGTAAATGGTGCCTTTATACCCTCGTTAATCTCGATTTGCACAACTGGCTTAACTTTTTCACCTTTTTTTACCAGGTCGAAAAAATCATTTCGTGCAAATAAATCAACCTTGTCAACAAATGCATTTTTGATTTTAGCCGTTGCCATCACTGTTTCTTTGGACACAATTAACTCATTTTTGTAACTACCGAAAATATAATTCATCATGTCGCCACTTTCTGCAAAACGTGTTTTGCTGTCTGGTGCGCCAATGACAACCGCTATTGGTTTTAAATCGCCTCTGGTCGCGGATACCGCAAGACAATGCCCCGCTTCGGTTGTAAATCCGGTTTTTCCACCCGTCACCCCATCAAAGAAACGTGCATGACGATTGGTATTCGTAAGACCAGTCACCCTACCACATGGATGGGTCAAGTCATACATCCATGTCAGTTCATGTCTACCATAATAAGGTGATTTCATTGTATACGCATAAATCTTCGCAACATCCGCGGCCGTGCTGTATGCACCAACTGCCGGCAATCCTGTAACATTTACATAGTTCGTATTCACCATTCCAAGTTTCTGCGCCAATGTATTCATTCTGTCCACGAATTCTGTTTCACTCCCTGCAATACGCTCGGCTAGCGCAACACACGAATCATTCGCGCTGGCGATTATAATCGACTTTATCAGGTCATCCACAACATACTCGCAATCAAAATCCAAGAATGCTTGACTGCCGCCCATTCCACTTGCATTTCTCGAGACCATAATTTTTTCATCCAATGTAATTTCGCCCGCCTCCAACGCATCGTAAATCACAGCAAGCGTTGTAATTTTTACCATGGACGCAATTGGCAATTGTTTATCCGCATCTTTTGCAAATAATACCCTACCTGAATTAGCCTCCATCAAAAACGCCGACTTAGAAGTCAGAGTAAGGGGCGCTTCATCCACCGTTATATAGCCATTAGTTGCCGCGCACTCGCATGTATCACAGCAAGAATCAAGCAATAGCCCACCAATCACAGAAGAGCACCCCATCAACAAAACCAAAATTAATAATGATAATTTTCTCATGACTGTAGTATCCGACATCCAACAAATTTTATTCACACAATATATTGTATAATATGATAGACATATATCACAATATAACACACTATGTGAGACATCTGTCGTATTTTGCAACCATTTATCATATATATGAGATATGAAAAGATGGCAATTCCGTCGCTTTGGCTATGAAATGAAAAATAACGCCCAAACATCTTGGCACGAAAACAAATGGCTGGCATTCACTTTACTTGGATGCGCCATTGTGGGAATTATTTTTGCAATCATTGCTATAAACGACCCATTACTCACCCATTTCCGTATTTCAATTGGTTTAATTGACGGAAATATCGTAAACGCAGCCAGCCCAGATCGTGGACCTTTTTCCTTTATATTCTCACGCTTTCTTGATTTTGGTTTTGCAATTTTGCTTGTAATACTTTTTTGCATGACAAAGTGGACATCATGGCTAACTTTCCCATTCATCGCGTTCCGAGCATTTTGGTCGGTGATTAATTTATTCTTTATTGTGGACAGATTCGGATTTTTCCATGGGATGCCTTTATTTATTGTTTACCTAATTGTCTTTGTTTTCACAACGATAATATTTATCTGTGCATGTATATTTGTCCTTAAACGCGGAAGACTTTGCCGCTTGTATGGCTCACGCGTGGGTTACAATTGGAACGAAATTAAACGTGCCGTATTTGCAATTCTTACCGCGGTTGTCGTGGTTGCATTGATTGAATGGTTACTTTATTTTCTAATACTCTCCCGCCTTGCATTTGTAATAGTATAAGTTATTCCCATCACACTCATCACCTGCCTCCTGAACAATTACTTTAAATTTGGTTTTTAAATTACGGAATCACAAAATCAATATATATTCCATATCCACGACTTGGGTCCCCCATTACTACGTGCGTAAGCGCCCCCACAATTTTCCCGTTTTGAATGATTGGACTACCACTCATACCATGGATTATGCCACCACTTGCATTAAGCAATTCCTTATCCATTATCTTTATAACCATACTTTTTGTACCAGGTGTTTTTTGAAAACGCGTCTTGACGATTTCAATATCAAACTCGCGCACTGCGCCATCTAGCGTCGTTCGTAACTTGGCTTTACCTGGACGAACGTTATAGCGACTGGAAACCGGATACTTGACGCTTGAATTGGACAGAATCTCACTTTCACTGTAAAGACATCCGAATACACCTGCAAAATTACTACTGGTTATATCTCCTTGGATTGTTTCTGGTGTTTGTTTCAAATTACTTCTATATGAACCCACTTTCCTGCCTTCACTTTTCTCTATTCCAAAGATTCTACAATTATAGATTGTTCCACCACGTACATCCACATTGGTACCTGTTTCAAAATCATTTAATTTATGCCCAAGCGAAGCAAAATTGTTATTTTCCGGATTAATATAGGTCAGTGTCCCCACCCCACTGGTTTCATCTTTTAACCAAAGCCCCAGCGGCTTTTCTACCCTAATTTTTGTTTCAATGACTTTGCCCGCGCGTAAAACCTCGGCCGACATCATTCCCCTTTTTGGGGTTTTCGAAATAACGCCCTCAAAATCTTGGATACTATAAATAACTTCGCCATCTACCCTCCTTATTATATCGCCCTTCTTTAATCCATTCTCCTTGGAATCCACCGTTACCAAGACACCATCTATCCCAGCAAGAAAACCAATCACCTGCCCCCCTGCGATAACCTTGTCAAATGGAAGTGGTTCAACCTTTATTTTTTTAACCGGTATTATTCCAAACAGTTTCAGTTGGACAAATTTCTCGTCATCCTCACCCACCGCTGTTTCATAGTTTGAATTTTGCCGAAGAAAACGCGCATGCGGAACATATATTGGTGCATTGCTGGAAAATTCGTCATACGTTAAACGAATTTCAGCCGGAAGCGCATTAGCCGCATAAATAGGCACCGCGATAAAGACCACAACAAACGAAAAAATAAACATAGTAACAAAGGTGCCCAGAAAAAATTTCTTCATAAGATTTATTGTGCATTTAATTCAACACAATATACCAAGGTACAAGAAAAAACTTGATTAACAATCCAAACTATGATAAAATTATATGTTGACTAGGTGGGGGCGTAGCGAACCCTTGTAGCCGTCACGCTAAGGCGGACCGAATACCTTGGACCAGGGGCTGGGTATATTGTATTAATTTGCATGTGGTGATGTTGAAGTCAAGGCCCTATGCAATGGCAAAGCTGTGAATCGTGTCAGATGAGGAATCAAGCAGCACTAAGCATCCACGCCATGTGCCATAGATAAACTTTGGCGGAGTCATTACATACACATTTGTATGATGTATCCACTTCGACCCAAGGGTCAACACCATTTTAAAAACCACCTAAGGGTGGTTTTTTATGACCTAAGAAAAATTGTTAGATTTTTCTGGTAAATGGTAAAAACATTAATAAAATTAAAGATATTTTTTCAACACAAACAAAGTTAGCATTTTTTTAAGTACTGGTATCCGCAATCATTTCATCAACAGCTTTTTTGATTTCTTTTTGTTTTTTCTTTGCCAATTCTTCTGCTTTGCGCTCTTCCTCTTCTACCGCCATTGCCGCCTTGTATGCTGCAAGCGCTGCGGTTGCAGCTTCTTTTGCTGCTATGGCCTGGTCTCTTTCATATCTTCTTGGGTTAAATGTTTTATTAAAGAAACCAAGAAGAGTCTTGTGATAAATTACAAGCAGTACAATGTTAATAACAATTATGTTAACAATAATGATTTGTTCCCATAATTCAGTAGCCTCCAATAGACCTGGAACAACCAAACGATATACCAACAACACCCCAACCTCTATCGGGCGGAAAACAACAACAATCAACATAAATTGCCAAAATTTCATCTTGGCAGCCCCACAAGTCAAACAAAGAAGGTCAGTCGGGAAAAATGGTATTAGAAACAACCATGGCACACCTTTTGTACCATTCCGTTCAAACCACCCTAGACGCCTTTCCAGTGCATCTTTACTGAAAAGCCAGTAAAGCAATTTGCGCCCACCATATCTTCCAAGAAAATAAAGTGCAACAGATCCAAGCAATACTGCCGGCACAGAAGCCAGAAACGTAATCAAAAAACTTTGGTTAAAAAGGTTATATGCAATAATACTTACAAAGAAAGTGGTTGTTCCAGGCAAAAGATTCAACGTCAATGCCTGAGCCACATAAATAAACAGGAAAATAAGGAATAATGCCGCGCCTTGGGCACCCAAGTTAACAGGTTCATCACTGAAAATATCCAAGTTAAACGCACGGAAAACAAAGTACATACCAATCGTGAATCCCGCAATCATAAAGAAAACAAAGACGAACTTTCCAATTCTGTGCTTTAAACTTAGATGCCTTTTATCGTCCAACGATGCCTCGTCAATCTTTTCGCTATTTCCGTCCATAATTTCCCTTTCATATTGTATGGTTAATTAAACAATTATATCATATCACCAAAAAATATTTTTGACAAGTGAGATTTAACTAGCAAATTGCGAGTTATATAAATCCGCATAGAACCCGCCCTTGTCCAAAAGTTCCTCGTGTCGCCCACTTTCAACTATGTCTCCATGATTCATAACAAGTATAATATCCGCATTTTTAATGGTGGAAAGTCTGTGCGCAATAATAAAACTTGTGTGATTTATGGTTAACTTATCCATTGCTTCTTGAATAAGAATCTCGGTTCGCGTATCCACCGAACTGGTTGCCTCGTCCAGTATTAACAGTGGCGCATTTTTAACCATCGCACGTGCGATTGTAAGCAATTGCCTCTCCCCTGCACTGACACTGGTTTTTTCATCCAGTATGGTTTCATAGCCTTTTGGCAATGTTTTTATAAAGTGGTGGATTCCCGCCGCTTTTGTTGCGTCTTTCAACACTTCATGGTCAACGATGTGCGCATTATTATATAGAAGGTTTTCTCGAACTGTACCTTCAAAAAGCCATGTGTCTTGCAATACCATTCCAAACAAACGTGCGACACTTTCGCGACTTAAATCATTTATACTTACACCATCTATTTTAATATCTCCGCCACTGACTTTATAAAATTTCATCAGCAAATTAACCAAAGTCGTCTTCCCAGCCCCAGTTGGTCCCACAATCGCAACCTTAGACCCCGCCGGAATAGATACCGAGAAATTATTTATAACCGGCACACCATCCTTGTAGCCAAATTGTACATTAGTGAATTCAACCTGGCCTTTTACATTTTCCAGATTAGCCGTTAAATTACTTTCGTCTTCCATTTCTTCCTCGGCAAGAAAATCAAATACACGCGTAGACGCCGCAGCCGCCCTTTGCATATGTTGAAGACTCTCTGCAATATCCGCCAGTGGCCATGTAAACAATCGAACAAAAATCATAAAAGTCGCCATCACACCAAAACCAATTGTGCCATTAAACACTAAAACCCCGCCCACAATACATATTGCAACAAATCCAATTTGTGCCATAAACATCATGATTGGCATCATAAGACCACTGAAGAATCCACTTTTCCAATTACTGTTGTACAATTCTTTGTTCAATTCATCAAATTCACCGCTGACTTGCTTACTTGCATTACATGTACGTACCACAGTATGACCGGTGTAATATTCTTCGATATGGCTGTTAACTTTTGCAAGATCTTCTTGCTGCTTGTCAAAGTGCTTTTGACTTTTTGTCATTATAATACCTGTAAGTGCGAATCCAATAAAACTGGTAACAATTGCAACCACCGCAAGCAACCAGTTCATGATAAACATGAAAACAATCGCACCAAGTGCCTGGGTCACCGCCGCCACAAATTGGACAATTGCAAAACTCATGGCTTGACTTATTGTGTCTGTATCATTAGTTACCCGTGACAAAGTATCCCCAACAGGAGTTTTATCAAAGTATCCCAGCGGCAATTTGTTAACCTTGTGCGAAATTCTTCGCCTTAGCGTTATACCAATTCCACCCACAACACCTGCAATAAGGAATTGACTTATGAAATTCAGAACCAACATCGACCCGTAAAAGATTGCAAGAACAATACCAATTTCCACAACACGGGTATGTGCACCCGGATCCCCAAGTACCCCCGCAAAGATGTAATCTACCATGTCTTCTATTCTAGATGTCCCAAGCAACAACAAAATCGCAGCAATCGCAGCAAAAATAAACGAGAAGGCGGTCGGCACATACCAAGGTCGTGAATAACGAATAATCTTTTTCCACGCAACAAAGAAACTTGGTTTCTTTGCATTTTCAACTACGGTTTCTTCTTTAACTTGTTCCAATTCATTTTCTTCCATATTACTTCCCTCCTTCCTTTAAAAACTGGGAATCATTTATCTCTTTGTATACATCGCACTTCTTAAGAAGTTCCTCATGCCGACCAAACGAAACGATACGACCTTTATCCATTACATATATCTGGTCACAATCTTTAATTGTTCCCACACGTTGAGCCACAATTAATATTGTCGCACCAGCCAAGTCTTTCGCAAGCGCAGTACGCAATGTTCTATCCGTCTTATAATCCAACGCCGAGAACGTGTCATCAAAAATGATTATTTCTGGCTTTCTGGCAAGAATTCGTGCAATAGCCAATCTTTGTTTTTGGCCACCGCTAAAGTTCTTCCCTACCTGGGATACTTCACTATTGATACCGTCTTCTAATTTGCTTACAAATTCCCATGCCTGGGCAGTTTTCAATGCCTGCACAACCTCGTCATCTGTTATCTCACGTGCGCCGTTTTCACTAATCAAGTGACCAAATGCAACGTTACTTTTTATTGTTCCACTGAACAATGTTGCAGTTTGCGGTACATAACCAACATGAGTATTAAGTTCTTCTAACGACATATCTTTTACACATCTACCACCTATTAACACATCCCCGCAAGTTGCGTCATAAATTCGCGGCAACAAGTTTACCAGCGTACTTTTCCCGCAACCTGTTCCACCTATAAAAGCAACGCGCGAACCCTTTTTAACTGAAAGATTAATATTACTAAGAACATTTTCCTCGGCACCCGGATATTTGAAATTCACATTTCTAAATTCAATATTTCCATTTCCCATCTTCAAAGGCACTTCCGATTTCGCCCCAACCACGGATGGTTTGGTTCTTAAGACCTCCATAATCCTGCGCCCAGAAACCATTGCGCGCGGAAAAAACACCAATACCATTATCAACATCATGAACGAAAAAATCACCTGAGACGAATATTGCGTGAATACCATTAAATCGCCGAAAAAGTACATTGGCTCGTCCGTTCTACCACTGTCGATTACCCAACTTCCCACCCAATAAATCGCAGCAGTCATCGCAGACATCAAAAATCCAAAGAACGGCCAAAAGACCCCGAGTGCCCTGTTAACAGTAACATTGTTTTTGGTCAAGTCTTTATTGGCTTTGTCAAATTTGTTTTGTTCAAAATCCTGCGCATTATACGCACGCACAACACGGATACCTGTCAAGTTCTCACGCGCAACCTGGTTAAGGTTATCCGTTAATTTTTGAATTTTGAAAAACTTTGTAACACCGACTGCAATAATTATCGTCATAACAATCACAAGCAAAGCAATCCCGATTATGGTGACTATCGACAACTCCCAACTAACCCCAACTATTTTCATAATTGCCCAAATTGCCATTATTGGTGCACGAATTAAAACTTGGATTGCCATTATTGTAAAGATATTTACTTGGTTAACATCGTTGGTGCTTCGCGTAATTAAACTGGCTATACTAAACTTTTTCATTTCACCAAGCGAGAATTCCCCTACCTTGCCAAAAACACGTTGCCTTATTCTTGCACTGTGACTACTGGAAACTATTGCCGCTATAAAAGCAACAATAACAGTTGTAATCATACTGGCGACAGCGAATCCAACCATCAAACCACCATAGCGCCAAACATCACCTATATCCCCATCTCGCCCGCCTGTAACAATTAAAGTAATTTCACGCAAAAATTCTGGCACGGTCAATTCCAACCATACCCCAAGAACAATCAAGCCGCACGCAATAACCAGCAACAACCAATCGCGTTTGGAAAACATCGTAAAAAGTCTAAGCATAACTATTATATATACACGATAGTTTAATTAAAGTCAAGAAAAGTTACGAGTCAATATATTGTATATTATGTTAGACACGACACACTATACATTGATACTATGTCAAACATGCGTAATCAAGAAAGGCTCCGCGCCCAACCAAGCATATCCTTGGCCTGCTGACACGCACCGTCCCCAATTCCACCCAACATGCGTGATAATTCCTCTATCCTGCCGTTTTCGTCTAACATTGTAATATCCGTTTGTGTTCGATCTCCCGCCTCACCCTTTTTAATCAAGAAGTGTGTGGACGCAACCGACGCAATTTGTGCAAGATGCGTCACCACAATCACCTGTGAATTTTTGGCAAGCCGTGCCATCTTTTCGGCAAGTTTTAACCCCATACGCCCACCTATACCTGTATCAATCTCGTCAAAAATCATGGTACCCACGTCAGACGCAATTAATGATTTTAAACCAAGCATAAAGCGACTCATCTCACCGCCACTAATAATACTGGACAACGGTCGAAGAGGCTCGCCCTTGTTCGCGGAAAACATAAACTCAATATCATCAAAACCATTGGATTTGAACTTTGCAACCGTGACCTGGTCAATTTCACTAAACCCAACCTTGAACGCACATGATGGCATTCCCAGGTCTTTTAATTGCGCTACAATTTGCTCTTCCAAGTTTTTTGCAACCTCTACCCTCGCCTCACTTAATTTCTTGGCACAGGTCTCCATCCGTTGTAATTTTTCTTGCATCGCGGACTTGGTTTTTTCCAGTTCTTTTTCAGAATTTTTCAACAAATCTAAACTTGCCCGGCATTTTTCCATAAACAATAAAATCTCGGCAATACTTGTCCCGTATTTTCTCTTTAAAACTTTTATCTCGTCCAGACGTTTGTCCACTCTTATAAATTCGGCTTCGTCAAATTCCATATTATCCAAATATGACTGCAATGAATCCTCGAAATCCACCAAACCATATTGCAGTGGCAATGCGGTGTTATAAATCTCCTCTAACTTTAGATCATATTGCATAACACCAAATAATTGTGAAAGAGCCCGCTTTACCAGCGTCACTCCCCCCTCCTCCGCACCAAGATATGCAATCGCTTGCGAAAGTCCCAGATTCATCTTTTCAAAGTTTTGCATCTTTAACTTTTGCTCTTGCAAGGTTTCGTCCTCGCCCTTTTGAAGATTTGCGCTTTCAATTTCGTTAATCTGGAATGCATATAAATCAACCTGTCGCGCAACCTCGGCATCATCACCACCAAGGGACTTTAACCGCTTCTCCAAATTTTTGTATTCATTATATTCAACTTGATACTGGGTTAAAATTGGTTTAATTTTATCCTCGCCAAAGTTATCCAGAATCGAGATATGATTCTTTGGCTTCAACAAAGACTCGGTTTCGTGCTGGCCATGAATATGTACCAAAAAATGCGCAACATCCTTTAAAATTGATGCCGGTACAACTACACCATTTACACGGCATTCGTTCTTTCCGTCGGTTTTAAGGGTTCGTGTTAATATGACTTGACCATCCTCAACTTCAATACCAGTCAGTTCATTTACCCCAAATACAATTTCATCGTCAACAGAAAAAACCGCATCTACACGTGCGGAACTCTCGCCACTACGAATCATTGTTTTTTGCGCTTTTTCACCCATGATGAAATTTAAACTGCCTAAAATTATACTCTTTCCTGCCCCGGTTTCACCTGTCAACGCATTCAACCCACACCCAAACTCAACCTCCGCCGACGAAATCAGCGCGACATTCTTTATCTTTAGACTCTGCAACATATACCAAATTTTACCACAAAATCCAAAATTTGAAAAATATTTTAATCATCAACAAATTCAGTATCCAGTAACACCTACACATAATAAACTGTCAAGTTATCTAGGTCTATTTCGACCTATATTAGATTTATGTATGTTGCTAAAATCCCTACTCTTTTTCAAGTGTTGCCAATACCCTCTTACATTCTTCGTCCAGGGCATTGAATTTATCCGCATCCAACAATCCATTCTCCATCGTTAAACTCCTGAGATCTCTTTTTGCTCCATACTTTTTATTGCATGCATCCTTCAGCGCAGTCGCGGTAGTTATTTTCTCCCTGTCTATTACCCCGTGCGAAAAAAAGCCTGGCATGTATTTGGCGTGTTTGTAAAATTGTGCATCCTTGCCCAATCCAAACATTAATGAAATAATTTCATCCGAGAACTTTTGTCCCGCAAGATACAATCTTAACAACGATACCGGCATTTGAATCGGATGACCTGTACCGATCTTGATGTCATTATCTTGTTCAAATTGAACCGCCGCAATGTCATTATAAAATACCTCACCACCATCCAAAAACATCCCACCCTCAACAGCAATTTTCATATCTGCATCTACCATTTCAAGTGCATTAATGCGATTAATTGCACCCGCCACGACCTCGCCTTCAAATGGTCTGTCACTAACATCTGATTTTGTGTCGATACCTCGGACACCAACATCCCTATGTGGGATTACTCCACCAAAAAAATCAGTTACTGCTGCTAATTTATATGGACTCTGACTGGCAACCAAAACAGTCATTTTTCTATCTGAAAACCTTCGCATTGACCATTTTAACATAAATTCGACAAAAGTTCAATACCCTGCAACTTTCGAATAGAACTATTAACAAAAAAGAATTAATCCTCTGAAGGCATCGTATCCAAAGGAATTTCAGAAATGGTCGCATCGATATTTTTAATTATCTCGGTAACCCTGCCCTTTTTATCCGCAACCGCGCCCATAATTTCTTTTACAAGAACCGCCGCACGCTCGAAATCCTGGACGGATTTTTCAAAACTTTTCTCCGACTCCAAAGACTTTGACAATGCCTCTAACATTGCGATTTTTTGATCCAAACTTTCCTCTTTCATTTCTTTCTTAGTTGCCATGTTTGATATCCTCCACCTTTGTCGTTAATCTACCATTATACATTTGCACCGTCAATGTGTCACCAATTTTCAACCTGGCCACCCCATCAACATCCACCATTCCCTCGGCAAATATTCGTGCATAACCCTTTTTCAATAGTGCCAAGGGGTTATTGACTTCGACAACTGTTGCCAGTTCTCTAACCAGAAATTCCATGTTTTGAACTTTTTGCCTTATACTATGCGAGGCATAACCTGCCGTTTTAATGGTATTACCTGTAACATAGCCCAGTTTCTCATCAATATTTTTGCAAGAAAAGCGCCATTTGTCCAGGGTTTTATCAAAAAGAGCCTCTTGTTTTTTAAGCATCAAATATTTCACAAAGTTCCACACATATACGACCTTTTCACGCATAGACAAGGTTTCCGTCACCACCAATTCCGCGGCAACAGAAGGTGTCGGCGCACGAAGATCCGAAACAAAATCAATCAATGTCCAGTCCGTTTCATGCCCAACTGCAGATACGATCGGTATTTTGGACGCGAATACCGCACGTGCCACCTTTTCCGTATTAAATGCCGCCAGATCGTCCGCACTACCTCCTCCGCGTGCCACGATGATAACGTCCACGGGTTGAATACTATCGTTTAATGTATTAAAAAACTCGATTCCATTTGAAATAGTACTTTCCGCACCAATTCCTTGCACCTGTGCCGAATACAACACAATGTCTATACCAGGATTGCGACGCGTTGCGACCTTTATTATATCATGTAATACCGCCCCAGATTTGCTGGTAACCACACCCACTCTTGTAACATTGGTGGGGATTGCTTTTTTCTTACCCACATCAAAAAAGCCTTCTGCCGCCAACTTTGCCTGTAACTCTTGGAATTTTAAAAATAATTGACCAAAACCAAATGATTCAATATGATGGACTGTAAACGATAACTTGCCCGCCTTGTTCCAGTATGTTGGTGTTCCGCGCACCGAGACACTTTGACCATTTTCGATACCCTTTAACTTTGTTACAGTATAACAAACACATGGTATCGTTGCACTTTCATCACGCAATGAAAAATAAACCGCATTCCCACGATGCGAAATCCCATCGATCTCGCCTACAACGCCCACGTTATGCAATAACTCCTCGGCTTCGAAGATTTGTTTGATATAGTTATTTAACTGGGAAACTGTAAGCGCACGCATAAAGTTACTCCCCCTGTTTTTTAGCCACAGTTCCGAGTACACCGTTAATAAACGATGGCGATTTATCAGTACTATATTTTTTTGCCAATTCCACAACAGAATCAATAACAACAATCGAAGGCGTATCCAGCATATATATAATTTCTGCAATCCCCATTCTAAGCAACGCAAGATCCACCTTAACAAGACGCTGGAACGAAAAATTTTTCAGCGCAAGGCGTATCTCGGCATCTATTGCATCAATGTTTTCTTTGGCAACGCTGCAAAGTTTGTCAATAAATTCATCCTCTACCGCTTCTCCATCCGAAACGGATTCAGAATCACAAAATTCGCCCTCGCCATAACCAAGGGCGTATATATACCTAAATGCTATCTCTCTTGCTTTTTTTCTGCTCATTAAATTCCACTCATAATTTGTTGTTCTACTTCTCTATCATAGGTTGGTCTTTCAACATCACAAATTCGAACATCCACCCGCTTCACCCTTAGTTCGGTAAAATTCTTGTTAGATGCAACCGCTAAAACTGCCTCTTGAATACGATAACTTAGATCGGCCGCAGTATACCCAGACACCGAAACCAAGCATACCTCTATTATAATTGTGTTATAATTAACTTTTTTAACAGCAAGCCCACCATGAATCCTGCGAAAAAGATTTCTGATTCTGAAACTAAAATCTGATTTTAACCTTGCCACCCCATCAACACGCTTACATGCCGCCACAAGTGCAGTCGCGAACATACCCGGACCGAAGTTTGTTCTACCGATGAATTTGTCGTTCTCAAAGTGTTGAATTATACTACTGTTCATTGTTCTATATTATATCACCATTGGTATTAAAAGAAAACAATTTTTACAAACATGTGTGTGACACACATTATTCACACCGAATAGACTGAGACAAGGGGAAAAGGTTACCCAGCCGAACTACATTAAACTTTTTACAAAAGATACGGCGTCACAATTTCGAATGAAATTCGGCTTTGAACACCCTACCCCTTGCGCTTGTAGATTTTATTGTATCCCTGCCTTGCCGGCTGTGCAGGGATAACAATAAATACCACAGCAAAATTTGCAAGCCAAGTAGCCAGGGCCCTTTACAGGCTTGCATACATACCCAATAAAAACTATATAAGGAGAATTTGAAAATGCTAGACAGAATTTTCGGACGTGGCGGATGTGGATGCGGCGACCGCAAACCTATGCCTCAACTTAAGAGCTGCGACATTTTGTGGATAATCATCTTGTTGCTTGTTCTTTTCAATGGTGGTTTGTTCGGCCTTGACATCTGTACACTTGTAATCTTGGCAATCGTTTTTGGAAGTCACTTCCTTTGCAAGGGCAAAAAGCCTCAGCACGAGTGCCACGCTTAATAATTTTACAAAAGATTTACACAGATGAATCAACCTAAAAAGTAGGCATTGCCTACTTTTTTTTCTTCCATGTTTTTCTAATTTCTTTTAACTTTTCGATAACCTGTTCTGGCGTGGTTGCAACCTTAAACAAATCCTTTGGGTCTATCTTGTACGGAGCGCCACCTTGACCAATTTTTGTAAAGCCATTTTCGTTAATAAAGTCATAGTGCGCCAACTGGTGCTTATAAAAGTTTTCATAGTTAAACAGAACAATTTCAAAACAAAACTCCTCTGCACGACGAACCTCGACCGCAGTCCAAAATTCAAAAATAGTTCCAATCCCGCCTGGCATAACCAATATAATATCTGCAGCCGCCAACATCGCCTCTGCCCTTCCGCAAATGGTTTGTGTTTTAACAACCTCGTCCGTTTGCATTATTTTTAAATCGTCTTTGTATGCCTCTGGCATAAACAAAGTATTCTTTGCATTCTTTTCAATATATTCTTTATGAATTTTTGCAAGCACACCATGGGCATTGCCACCCCACACCATTTCAAAACCCTCTGCCACCAACATCTTTCCAACCTGTTCCGCCGCATTATAATACTTTGGGTTGGTTGCAGGATTGGTTCCGCCGAATATACAAACTCTCATAATATTGTCCTCCTCAAAGTTCGCAAGTAAATACCAGCCAATCTAACTTGCAAACCAATACATTATACAGCAACATTCAACTTAAACAGTCAAGTTTTTTTCACAGAATTCGATGATGGACTCAACCGTTCTTAACTTCGCTAGGTTATTCTTTGATTTGTTATATTCCGGCAATCTTCCTTTTGCTCCGTTTGCCAATCTGTTTAACAATTCAATAAACCATTCCTTTATGTGTCTTATACCTGCATCAACTTTTTCGTTATTCTCGCGCACTTTTTCAATATCAGCAGGTTTCTGGCTCGCAGGTTCTTTGTGTAACCTCTCCAGTTTATTGTGCATATATTCCGCAAACAGCAAAGCACTTGCAAGGTTTCTAAGCGCAGGTGCAATCTGATTCATTGCAGATAATCTGGCCGGGGTTTTATCACGAAACTCCTCGATTAATATTTGTTGTAAATCATACCACGAAATTCTAAGACCGCAAAAACTACTCTCTGCAAAATCTTTGTTACCAAACAAACTTGTAAAATGGTCTGTTGCTTCCTTTGCATTTTTCTCTGCTGCGGCATACAATACTTCCAAAACTTTTTCGTCCTCGATTTTGACATCATCTTGAACAGTATCTACCTTTTTAAAGATGTCATTGTATTGGCTTCTGTTATACAGATAAAAGTCGCCATATTCAACCAGCAGTTCCTCGGCCTCACGAACTTCCACCCTTTCAAAAAGTTTATAATCGGTAACATATGGAAACTTTATCATTTTACGATTTTCCCCCGTTTATAGTAGTTATATAACAGTACTATCATAAAATTTAAAACCTTGCAACAAAAAAACAAGGGTATTTCCCTTGCCTTCAATTTTATTATTACTGTTTACTTTGAATATACTTTTGCAATGATGTCTACAAATGCTTTTGTTGCCTTTCCTGCCGAGTCTTTGTTATAAAGAACATTTATCTTTTCCTTTACATCCAAGTCTTCTACATCAAGCACAATCGCCTCGTCTGCTTTTATATCGTTTTTGTGTTCTTCGAAACAAATTCCTACACCAATATTTTCTTTTACAAGTGCCATCATCGCACGTGCATCAGAAGCAACAACAAGCGGTTTAAAAGGGGTTATATAGTTTCTTGCACTTTCAAATAATATTAACGGGAATTGACCTATATCTTTTGCAGATATTTTGTCTTTTAATCCATTCTCCTTTGCAAAATCCGCACCAGCAACCGCAATCTTTTTTAACTCAGCAATTTCGACCGCACCAACCGAAGATATGTCCGTACCACCAACTTTAACGACAAGGTCTGTATTATGTTGCACCAATCTGGAAACCACTTCTTCTGAACCATTATTCTCTGTAATCTCAAATGTTACATTCGGATATTTTTTTACAAACATTGCAATTGGACGCGCCAAATATGTTCCCGCAAGACCACATCCAGTTGCAATGCGGATTGTTGTTACACTGTCCTCGTTAAATTCTTTAATCGCACTCTCACCGTTAACTATGCTGTTCATACCAACACTTACAAACTTGTAAAGCTCGTGTGCATCTTTTGTTGGTTCAACACCCCGTGGATGGGTATGAAACAATTTCACACCAAGTTGGCGTTCCAACTCCTTAATGTTGTATGTCACCGTTGGCTGGGTGATTTGAAGCGCCGCAGCTGCCTTTGAAATATTCTTGGCTTCATATGCTGCGATGAATGACTTGTACAGATTAAAGTTAACATTTGATACTACCATAATAAAGTATTATACATAATTTAAATAGCATTTGTCAATACCATTTTATCAAAAATATTTATTATAGAAGATTTTTACACCAACAACTATTCTTGATTTTCTGTGAAATTCCTGATTCGTGAAAGTATACCGCCCTTTGATTTTTCATCTTCCATTGGCGGGGTAACAGGCTCCACCGGTGTTGGTGCCACAGGCTGCGGCGTAGGCATTGGTACAGCCTCTGCCACAGGTGGTGGCGATGTTGAAACCTGGGTTGGTGGAAGAGGTTGTGGTTGAACCGATATCGGTGGTTGATGCATATCATTCGGCAATTCCATTTGTTCATTCAAATTGGATTTGTGCGCATATTCCATTTCTTGCGTGTGCGTCACATTTTCCCTTTCTGTTTCTTTGTTTCCACTCATATCCCGTAAATTTGATAGAATACTTGATCCTCCAGAAACGTTAGGCTGTATTGCACCTTTAATTATGGTTTCATCTAACACAGTTGCCTCATCTTTCAAACTATCAAGGAGGGCAAATTCATCACCCTCTGCTTTTATCTCTGGTTTTACTGGCTCCTCTACTGGAGCATTCAAGTGTGCATCAATTGCCTCACGGAAAGACCCCAACGAATCCCTTTTCGCGTCCTCGACCTTTTTCTGTCTTTTTTCTAACTCGCGGTATTCTTCCATTGTAAGACCCGCATCCCGCGCCATTTCTCGCTTTTGGCGACTTTCCCGCATCGTATCCAAGAAACGCTTTCCTTTGGTTTCTTTTTCAACATCTTCGGTGACCCTTTCTTTAGACTTTTCAAGAGCACTTTTCGCGCTCTGCGCCTTAAAGTGATGGTCATCTTTTGCACCCTCACCCTCGGTCATGTAACGCAAGTTTTCATGCCCCTCGAAACGTCTTTGTTCTCTTGCAAAAGCCAATTTAGGCCAAACAAATATCCCGACCGCGGCCAACGCAAAAATTACCGCCAAAATCATCATTGCAGGCACCGCACCCGTCAAATCCAAATATCCAAACGGAACATGTACATTATTATCAATTACAAAAGTACCAAAAATTTCCTCACTTATTGGATGTGTAACTGTAACCACAAAACGTCCCGTAGCAATAGATGGAGGGAGGGTAACAAAAATCTGCCCCTGGCTTCTACTAACCGCAATTTGTCCGGGAACACTTTGCTCCCCTTGCTGGGTAAATGATATTGGAAATCCGTTCCTTGTGATTGAAACTTCCATATCTACTACCCTCAGATTGATATCATGGTGATAATTACCAAATGAAAATCCGTTCCTGGTTTCATCTGGTGAAACCAGATCCATATCCATTGCGCCACTGTTCGTACCAATATCAATGGCTAGTGTCCTTCCTGCCCCATGTGTACGCGCATCAAAAGTGTTAGTCCCTGCGCCACTGGTGGCTGTTATGTATCGCAAAGAGTCTGCGTAATGAATTATATAATAACCCACAACAGGCTGCCCCCATAAGATTGCTGGACGTCTTATCCATTCTCCATCTACAAGTACTTCCTCATGCGCTTGAACCCTTATCGCGTATCTTCCGAATGGCAAATTTTTGTTAAGTTCCCATTCCACATTGGTCATAGTAATACATTCACTAATAATTAGTCTATCAGAAGGCAACCACACGCCGTCAACCTCGAAAAGTGATGTGAATGTAAAGTAACTGAAATAATGAAAAACACTAGTCACTGGGTTTCTGTCTACAAATACACTACCAAACAAAGTGTCTGATGGACCTATAGAAACATTCTCATTCGACTTAAATATAAACAAACCATTGATAACTTCTCGTCTAAAAAAGTTTTGTCTCCATGGAAATGCCGTATCTGTTTCAATCACCAAACCGGAACTCAGTGGTTGAATTAATTGTGTTTGAAATTGCTCGGTATTGTCATTGTTTATTGGCACATTCAAATTCTTTGCCGAGGCATTATCAATAATCGCGAAAAGCATAATCGCGACCAAAATAAAAACAAAGCCCCCAATAAACTTTTTCATTTGTGTATAAAATATTATTCGCAGATTATCAAAAAAAAGTCAAGGAAAAACTAGTGAATAGCGATAAGAATCATAAAAAATACAAAAATAAAAGCGGAATTAAAAATCAATCCATCAATCCTGTCCATCATTCCGCCATGACCTGGCATAAACTTGCCAAAGTCTTTGATATCATTTCTTCTTTTAATCATACTTGCGTATATATCACCGATTTGTGTAAGCGCACTGCCAAGCAACCCAATTAAAATCATTACCCAAATTACGGACGAAGCATAGCCAATTGTATCCGTTAGAAATTGTTGAACATGGTCATTGGTACTCATAATCATTGTAATTATCAACGCCGCAATAACCCCACCAAACAGTCCCGCAATTGCCCCACTGACAGTTTTATTTGGACTGATATTCGGACAAAGTTTCTTGCCCTTAACAACACGACCCACACAATAGGCAAATGTATCCGACATCATGCTGATCCCAAAAACCAATAACAGCGCAAGAAGACCAAGTTGTGTCACCGCTTCCGGCAACGCCTGCCCTTCTAATGTAACTTCTGCCCAACGCCCCATATGGTTAAGCGGAATCAAAGTGAAAACCAAAAATGCAGGATACAATAAAATCCCAAGGTATCTAACCACAACACGCCAACTTTCTTTTTTATGGTCAATTTTCTTTAACTTGCACTGTTTTTCAAATGTCTTGTCCGTCAATGCCATAAAGTAAACATAAACGCAAAGAATAAATACCAATACAATTTGTAAAATCACATGCAGCCAAAACGTAAACGGTGTCTCAATTAAAATTCCAAGTAAAAATAATAAATAAGCCAAAGTTATAAACGGATAAAGATAAAAGTCACGAACGCCCTTGTCTTCCATTTTCCGTGCTTTCATGATTTCGTAACAGGCAAACCAAGCAATCACAATAACAAAAACATCAAAAATAAAAACCGTTAATAAACGAAACGCAAAAACAACAGCAATAACACCCAAAATCGCAAGACCAATTATAACTCTTTTAAATAACGTAGATTGCCAATTAAACATATCACGTAATTTATCACCTTTTGTCGTAAAAGTCAAACAGAATGTTCATTCAGAACATTTATTTTACACTACACAACCTCGGCATACATAAACTCTGGCAATATTTGCGTATATACATCAAATTTTTCAAAGTCCACCCTTCTTGGTCTGTCCAAGGTAATCCTATGCATCTGTTCCGGCTCCTCGAAAAAGTCGTGCATTATGGTGCTTGGTTTATCTTCATCACATTTATCATTACATACATCATGTGTGTGATGATAGTTGCGCGTAAAATCTAAATGGAAACAACATATCTGACCACTATGATTCAAAAAAAGTTGCCTTAATTCATGAGTATCTTCCCCACAATCATGGTAATCCCCATATCCACATTCATAACTCGCTGGTACTGGACCAAAAGTAGAAATGTCAAAAAATCTGTTTATATACGCAGGTCCGAACGGATCAAAATTGGTATCACCAGGCCACATAGCAATAGAAGTACCCATTTCAAAATGAAGATGACCCCAACTTTGCACAGACCCTGTTATACCCATATTACCAATTTGTTGTCCACGTTGGACTCGCCCGCCATTTTGAACATTTGACATAATTGAATCCAAGTGGATATATCGCGAGTATAAATTTGGACTATGACGAATGGTCACAAGATTACCTGCACCACCATTATGTCCTATTGCCCTCTGCACCACATCGCCTTCTGCAATAGCAAATACAGCTTGCCTAAAACCACGGCCATTCGTGTTTTGTAAATCAACACCCATATGGTGCCTTCCACCACCATTCGGTCTACCGAAAGAAGATGTCGAATTAGCCCCAAAAGGTTTATGCGAATTTGGTGGAATAACAGCAGTCTCCCCTTGCCTTACCATTCTAATTGGAAAAGCAAGCCTTCCATCTCCTGGCGGTGTGGGCATTCCACCAATTCCGCCACCGCCACCATTTCCAGGACCTCCTCCATCAATACCACCAAGTGGCATAATTACGACATATTGCCTCAGAGATCCAACAAGTCTATTCCCATCATATACACGAACAACCAAATATACTTCACCTTGACGATTGCCAGAAATAATCCAATTATTACCAGAGCCTTCTAACGTTGCAAAAAAATCAGGATTTTCACCTTCATCATAAGGTCCAGACTCCATGGTTACGTCCAGCCTATGCCTACTGGTGATATCCAGTGGCCCCCTAAAAACCTGGACACGTGCGGGAGTTCCATCTTCCGCTATCGCCCTTGGCCGAACCGTCATTTGAAATCCACCCTCTCCCAGTGGCCCCTCTGCCGCACCCATTTCCGGAATCATCATTGCACCTGCCAAGATACCAATCAAAATTAAACTTACAACCACATTTACAATACGTTTTTTTGCGGCTTTTCTCTTTTCACCGTTTTCTGCCTGAGCCATCCGGAATACCAAATAAATCGCAAAAGGAACTAAAACCACCGCGATCACGGCAAGAATAATTCCCAGCACGCTCAAAAGACCTATCTGCAAATTATTAGGTCCATCATTTAATAAAAGCCTGCTGAATACCCCCATGTTAAGCCAATTATAAACAATAAAGTTGAATTATCAAAATACTTTTCACCACGCGATTTAGTAATTTTAATTTATCTACACCTTTCCAAAACGGCGACTGCGCTTTTGAAACTCTACCACACATCTGTCTACAATCTTTTCATCCATCTGGGGCCAATATTCATCAATAAACAAAAATTCGGAATAAGCCATTTGCCAAAGCAAAAAATTTGAAATACGCTGCTCGCCACTCGTCCTTACAATTAAATCGGGGTCTGGCAAATCCGCACCATACAGAAACTTGGAAAATTGTTCCTCAGTTATTTTATCTTGCATCTTGCCATGACTTTCATGCCGAATACGATTTACTGCATTTACGATATCAGCACGCCCACCATAGTTAACACACAAATTCATCGTAACACGCTTATTGTTTTTGGTCTGTTCCACTGCCTCACGAATTTTTTCTTGCAAATCATCTGGGAACTTTGCTATATCCCCCATTGTCGTGATACGAATACCATACTTTTGGTACTCTGCCAATTCCTTATCCAAATTTTCACGCACAAGACGGAAAATTTCATCAATCTCATCTTTTGGTCTATTCCAATTTTCGGTCGAGAATGCAAACACCGACATTACTTGCACACCCAAATCAGCACAACGTTTAACCACAGTTATTAACTTTTTAACGCCCTCGCTGTACCCGAATGTTCTTGGCATGCCGCGCTTTTTTGCCCATCGCCCATTACCATCCATAATAAAAGCAATGTGTCGTGGAATGCGATTTGGGTCAATTCTCTTGTCAATTTTTACCATTTTGGAAAGCCTCTTTACGAAAATCCTTTCCTCTTTGGTTAAATTTGTTATATCAACTTCGTGGCTTTCACCTTGAAACTGAACATTAACAACCTCTTTTGTGCTATTCATTTATATTTTCCTTAGGCTTCCAGATATTCCCATTTATATTTCCATTATCTCTGTTTCTTTCTTTCCAAGCAATTTATCCAAACTGGTTACATATGAATCCGTTAGTTTCTGGATATCTTTTTCTACCTGTTCTTGTTCGTCTTCGGAAACTTTGTCTTCTTTGCCAATCTTTTTCAATTGGTCCATTGCCGCACGTCTATCATTCCTAATTGCGACTTTCCCGTCTTCACAGATTTTTCGAACCTGTTTAACCAATTCTTTACGTCTCTCCTCTGTCAATTGTGGAAAAATCAAACGAATCACACGTCCATCATCAATCGGATTTGCACCAACCTGAGCCAACGTAATTGCCTTGCACGCCTCGCGCAAAATCGCGGTATCCCAAAGATTAATCACAATGGTACGCGAATCCGAACACGAAATATTCGCAAGTTGCCTAAGCGGCGTCGCAACACCAAAATAATCCACGGTGATCCGTTCCACAATGTTGGTGTTCACACGCCCTGCACGCACCGTGGTAAATTCGTTCGTCACAAAGTTCACGGTTTTTCCCAGTTTGTCCTCGAACGTAATCAGCAACTCGGTAATTTTATCATTTAAATAGTCCATAAAATTATATACCATGAAATCGCGCAAATCGCCAAATGGATTTTGAAAAGAAAAAGAGGCAATGACTCTTTTAATTTTAGTTATCTTCTATTGGATTACTTGGTGGCGGTGCCGGTGGTTGATTTATCTCCAACCCTCCATCATCACCAATTTGCCAACCGGACAACACCGTGTTGAATACTACAATCAAACCCAAAGTAATAACCACAGCGATTAACGACCATACAATTCTTTGTTTGGCCTTTGAACGTGCTTTGTCATCTTCCGCGGTCATTAATTGTACACCAAGATAAATCGACCATATCGTACTTGCCCCAGCAATAACGTACAATGTCCCACGTGCGATTGCCGGAATCAATGTCGCGACATGCTGAAAAAATGTCACAATTGGACCGTAACGTGCAATCATATTGCCAATAAAACTTGTCACAACGTTGTCCCCCACAAAAAAAATATACTCTTTTTGTAAAAACGGACGCTCGATGCGTCCGTTTAAAACATCATTTAACAGCAAGATTAAATAGGAGAAACAGGAGCAACAGGTCCACCAATAATCACAGCCATAACTACGTTAAATACCGCCAACAATCCCAAAATAATCACAACACCGATTAACGCATATACAAGTTGCTGTTTCGCTTCTTTTCTTTTACCATCATCTTGAGCTGTTGCAAGCCGTACCCCAAGATAAATTGCAAACAATGCACCAAGACCAGCAAGCACAAATAAAATAGGGTTCGCTATGTTACGAATTTGTATAGCAAGTTGCGCACCCATTGCTCCAGGACTAGGCGGGGTAGTGTTTATCGCCATCAACCTCCCAAACCAAGCTAGTAAATTCCCCATCATTTTATATATTCCTCCTTTGTGTTTATAATTTGCATTTGTAAACTGATTTATGCAAATGTTCTGTAATAGAAATTTACTATATATTAAATTAACTGTCAAACGATTTTACGGGTTTTTTTGTTATTTAAAATGTTCCAATTAAAATCAAAATAACCAGATGCAAAGGGTAAAAGATATAAAATGACCATCGTTCAATCTTTGATATTTTCAGTTTTTTGTCAATAAATATCAACAGAAAAACAGACGATAGCATTGAATACCATTGGATACTTTCAAAGCCACGCACTATCATCAATATATTGAAAATTGCAATAATGGCCACAACGGATAATTTCCAATATAACTTATCCCACAAAACTAAATAGAACATTATTATCAGCAGAACACCAGATAAACCATAATCAAAACGAAATACATCAGCAATTAAAAGCAAGCACAAAATACCAACAGTACAACAGGTCATAATTAGGGGCGCGGCAGTCTTTTTGCTGTGTTCAACAATTATTTTTATTAAGATAATTGATAAAACACCTGCCGACAAGGTAAAAAATACGTTAAGCCATTGCCAACGAATCTCCCATAATGCAAGCGATATTAAAAGTTGCGATACCAATGCAAAAACAAATAATCTTACAAAAAAATTCCTTGCATTGCGTGTCTTGGTACAGCCATATGCAACAAGAAAACAAAATATTGGAAAAGCGATTCTGCCTATTATTCTTAACCATATTGTGTCTGGAAATAAATAATATCCTATATGATCAACCAACATAGAAAGCACTGCAATAATCTTAATTGTCCGCGAATTCACATTCTATTATATAACAAAATACTTCGCAAGTCAGTTTAAAATATTCTACCTCCCCACCCTTGCAACTACCACCACATCCACATATTTTACACCTGCCCTTTTCAGAACACGCGCGCATTCGTTAACCGTAGATCCACTGGTAAACACATCATCCACCAATAATATCTTTTTCCCTTTTATCAATTCTCTGTTAACAACCTCAAACGCATCCTTTTGATTTTCGCGGCGTTGTTCGGTTGTCATGTCTTCTTGCGGGATGGTGTTTTTAGTCTTCACCAAAAATTGTGCTTCAACCACTACCTCAATAAATTTAGATAACTCTCGCGCCAGTAACTCTGCCTGGTTATAGCCACGTTGACGCGCACGATTTTTTGCCAGTGGTACCGGAATCATCATATCATATTCAATGTTCTCACCCGCAAAACACTTTGCCAATAATGGTGCAAAAGCCTCTGCCACCACACCATCACACGCATATTTCAGGTTCATAATCGCATTAGACAAGGGCTCTTTATAAAAAAATGGCGCGTATGAATAACGAAAGTACCATTTCTCGGTATCCCCAGATTTCGCATCCGCATTTACTTTTACCGATGCTGGCATACAAAATTGCGAAAAACAATCATCACAAATATGCGAATTTCTCGAAACATTAATTTCGTCCCCACACGCAACACATGTAAAATTCGGGAATAAATAGTCGAATATCTTTGGCAAGTTTATTTTCATCAAATAATAATATCATTAAATTTTATATAGCGCATTACAAAAAAAGCAGGTCTTCCCCGCTTTTTCGTTTTTCAAATTACTTTTTCTTTGCTACTGGTTTTTTTGCTGGTGCCTTTGTCGCCGCTTTTGTTTTTGCAACTGTTGGCTTGTCGGCTGGCTTTGGTGTTACGCCTGTTTGTTTTGCAACTTCTGCGGCGAAATCCTGTTCTTTCTTTTCCAATCCCTCGCCCATTTCAAATCTTACGAAACGACGGATAGTAATTTTCTCGCCAATGCGCGCCACGACGTCGCTGACAACCTCTTTGATTGTTTTTGCCGGGTCTTTCACGAATTCCTGGTGTACAAGACAAATGTCTTTGTAGTATTTCTTCACACGGCCTTCCACCATTTTTTCTACAACAGCAACTGGCTTACCTTCGTTAAGTGCCTGTTTTTTCAAGATTTCTTTCTCGGCTTCTAGTTCGCCTGTTGGAACCTGGGTTTCGTCCAAGTATTTTGGGTTTGCAGCCGCAATGTGCATTGCAATATTTTTTCCAAGTTCTTGAAACTGCTCGCTTTTGGCTGCGAAATCGGTTTCACAGTTAATTTCCACCATAACACCAATCTTCCCACCCATATGGTTGTACGAGAACACAACACCTTCGCTGTTGATTCGGTCACTGCCCTCTTTTTTTGCTGCCATGGCTTTTCCTTTTTCACGAAGAAGCGCAACCGCCTTGTCAAAATCACCCTTAGTTTCTTCTAGCGCAGCTTTACAGTCCATTAATCCCGCACCAGTCGTTGTTTTTAACTTCATAATGTCGCTCATAAGATTAAGCCTCCTTCTTTGCTTTGGTTTTCTTTTCTCCTGTCACTTCGGCTTCTGTTTCCTCGGTTTGTGCCTTTTTTGCCTTTTTGATTGGTTCCTTCTTATCTTCTTCCTCGACCTTTTCTACATCCATGATTGATTTTGCAGAAATTGCGTCGCTCATACTTACACTCTCGCCTGTATTACGTGTTCTTAATTCAACACCCTCGCGTGCCTCGATAACAGCATCCGCAAGCGCAGTTAAAATAAGCGAAACAGAACGAATCGCATCATCGTTTGCAGGGATAATCACATCAACATCATCCGGGTCACAGTTTGTGTCAATAATACCCACAACAGGGATTCCCAATTTACGTGCCTCTTTAATTGCAATGTGTTCTTTTTTGCTGTCAACGACCACCATTATGCCTGGAAGACTGGTCATTTCGGCAATACCGCGAAGGTATCTTTCCAACTTGTCGCGCTCGTCCATTAATTTTATAACTTCTTTCTTTGGAAGGTACGCAAACTCGCCCACCTTTTCCATTTGGTAAAGTTTATTCATACGCTCGACACGGCTGCGAATGGTTTCAAAGTTTGTTAACGTTCCACCCAACCAACGACTGTTAACGTAGTACATACCGCAACGTGTGGCCTCTGTCTTTGTTGCCTCCTCGGCTTGTTTCTTTGTCCCAACGAACAATACACGTTTCCCACTTGCAACTTGGTTTCTAAGGAATTCATACGCCTTGTCAATCAGAACAGTTGTCTTTTCCAAGTTCAGGATGTGGACATTCTGTCTTGCCGTAAAGATGTACGGCTTCATTTTTGGGTTCCATTTTTGTGTTTGATGTCCAAAGTGAACCCCGGCTTCAAGTAACTGCTTCATCGAAATCACGCTCATTTCTAAAATACCTCCTTGTTTTTTGATTACTTATGCGTTTAAAGTAACCGGGGAATCATTTTGACAAGTACCCATTGAATATTACGAGCAGATTTTTTAGGCAAATTTTTGATGGCATTTGAGGGCGCATATCTAGATATGTAACCGAAAATGACACAAAATTTGACCAAAAAGATGCCGTAAGATTCGTGCGGGACTTGCAAAATGATTCCCTAACACCCTTTCTCGCTTTGTAACTCTCCCGTCCCACCAATTGGCACAAGGCGGGAAATTGCAAAAAAGTGATAATCACAAATTGTACCATAGTATCTATTTCATTGCAATAGAAAAAATTAGACCTTCAAGTTATTGTTCTCGACCTTCTTCTCTCGCTAATTTTGCCATATGGGATGTTGCACATGTTACGTGAACGCCACGGTGATATGCCAATTTTGCTACGGTAGCTATATCTTGTCCACTAATTTCCTTCACGCCATCCGCGATCTGAGGTCTAAGCCAGTAATAAAGTTGCATGTCACTCACACCACCCTGTTCTGTTGCCTTTGGGCTAAACATTACGTCGGTAAATTCAACCGGATTAATTCTGTTTTGTATAACCGCATCCATGATCGCAGCCTCTGTCACCACCATTTCACCATCCGGATGTATTTGTGAAACATCTACCCCGTCCTCTTGAATGATCCTATATGTATCCTCTGCCTCCATAAAAATACTGGTTAATTCATCACTCATTCCATACATTGATGAACCCAAAAACCTTGACATCTTCTTATTATGTTCCTCAGGCTCACTCGAAAAAAGTTCCATCTCACTTGGCATTTTTGAACTTTCCATAAGATTTGGGTTATAATCAGGAAACTCTGCTGCATGCAACCGTTCAGACATATTATTGATAATATTTTTTAGATGATGGATCTCACCTTTAACATTTTTTTCACGATCACCATAAAAAGCCATATAGTTTTTTCTCCAATATAAAATTCGTTGCACCATTTTAACACAACGAACTCTTATAAATCAATACCAAAAACTATTCCATAGAATTATAAATTTCCAAAATTTTCATTGCCAGTTCTTCATCCTCGACCTGGATCATGCTGTCCTCGTCCTCGGTGGAAATTTTGAATACCACTGCGCTGTCTTCGTCTTCTTCTAATGGTCTCAGCAATGCATATAATGCCTTCTCGTACGGAATCACTGCAATCTGCTCCAGTTCAATTTGGTCACCACTTTCATCGAACAAAAAAATGTTCTCGTCATTTTTTTCATCTAACAAAATAGATAACAAAGAAACGTCATCTTCGGCTTCGAATTTTACCTCTTTATTCTTGGACATATATACCCCCTTATTTAACTACACCCTGTCCGTTAGAATCGCATCAACCGGACAAACCCCTTCCAAACATTTTTTACAGTACGTACATTTCACAGGACACACAACATATTTATCGCCAGCATCGCTAATACTTATAGCATCGTCTGGACAAATCGCCTCACACGCTCCACATGCAATACATTCACTGGTTATCTTTGCAACCTCTTTCCCTTTTGATTCTGGCTTTGACATAAATTTAAAACCCCTTTTTCAATTTGTCTAGATAAACTTGTAATACCATAGATGCCGCCATCTTGTCTACCAGTTCCCTTATCTTTTCATGTCTCGTTATACCCAGATTATTTCTAATATGTTCCTCAGCCTCTTTGGATGAGTATCTTTCATTAAAATAAACGACCTCCAGTCCACTTATTTCCGCCAATTTTTCACCAAATTCACGCGTTATGCGTGACATAGTGGTTTCCATACCATCTATACCTAGTGCTATGCCACACATAATACCCTGTATATTGTGGTTTTGAATAATCTCTGTAACAGCCTGTATATTTTTTTTCTCGCCTTTATTCTGTATGGTTACAAGCGGACTGGCAATCGTACGTGACAAATCACTGGTAGCCAGCCCTATCCTCTTAAGTCCATAATCAATCCCCAACACTTTTCCCACCCCGTCTATCCTCCCTTTAGAAAAATAATTAGTTCAATAATACCATTAAACACCCTTCCTTACAAAGAGAAATAGTTAAAGCAAGATAAAAATTTAAAAGCACTTTTCGCAGCCAAATCGGTGCGGAATTTCTTTCAATAAAAAAGCCATTTATTCCACGCGTGTCCCTTTTGATTCGGTTGCACACATGGAAAAACGGCAAATTAATAAAAAGAAATTCACGGTTTCTTGGCAAGCAAAGTGCTTTTCAATTTTGACTTAACTCAAGAAGAAACTAATTATTTTTCTTTCTTCTATGTATCCATGCAGATTGGACTTTTAATATCTTGCCCGCCATTAATTTGTATTTTGCTGGCCTTGGTGTTGGTGTAATCTTTGCAACCGGGATTGACTCTATTGCACCGCCTTCGATTTGAACAACAAGATCCTCCGCCCCGTTAACCCAACTTGCGTAGACAATATTCTCACCCTTATCCAATGTTCCGAAAATCAAACCTTTTCTGTATCTAACCATTTTTTCAATATCGCTCATTGCAACACGCTTTACATTACCTTTGGTTGTAACCGCCACAATAAATCCATGTGGTTTTGCAACACAACTGCAAACACAGAAATCCCCATCATTCAGGTTAATTCCCTTTACCCCACCCGCAATACGTCCCTGAACTGGAACATCCGCGGTCGTTGCATTAAGAACCATACCACCACTGGTAACAAATAATAATGTATTTCCCGTTTTGTATTCATCCACACGAACAATTTCGTCATCGTCACGCATTAATTTTGCACATTGAAAGTTCGATTTCAAAATACCACATGATTCCAGCCATGTACTGCGCTTTATCATTCCGTGTTTAGACAACCACACGAGTTCAGGCGACAGGTCTCCTACCACGCCTTCACTGCCTGGCAATTGCTCTGGTGTTATAGCGTACATTGCTACTGCACGCTCACCCTCTACCGAACCCTTGAAAAGTTGCCCCAAAGAAATTCCCTTGTCACGCAATTTGCATTCAGGGATATCACCGACTTCGACTTTGTAACAATTTCCAACCTGGGTAAAGATATAAAGCAATTTGTCTGTCTGAGTTTGGATAATCGCAACATTAACATCCGCAGGCGATGTTCCCTTGAAGTCGGTTTGTGACATGCCAAAGTGTTTACTGGACATTCTCTTGAACGTTCCAATTGCGGTAAGTGCCAACACCGCATCCTCGACTGGCCTCTTGTCGTCATCTGCCGTAATAACCGCTTCTTCGATACTGTTAATAATACGACTTCGCCTTTCGATTCTGTGCTTCTTTTTAATTTCCAACAATTCTTTTTTAACCTCGGCATATTGAAGACGCTTGGATGCAATTATCTTTTCCAATTTTTCAATCAGTTTTTTCAGTTCTTCTAATTCTTGCTCCAACTTATAAACCTCTAGACTTGTCAATCTTGCAAGACGTAGATCCAATATCGCTTGGGCTTGTTTTTCGCTTAAATCAAATGCTTCGCGAAGCCTGGTTCTGGCTTCGGTTGTATGTTTACTGGTTTTTATTATTCGTACGACCTCGTCAATGTTTTTAATGGCAACCAAAAGCCCTTCCAAGATATGAGCACGATCTTTCGCGGCATTCAAATCAAATACGCATCGTTTATAGATTATTTCACGCTGGTACTCGCAATAGTATTGTATCAATTGCATTAAACCCATCAATCTTGGCTTTCCATTCGCGATTGCAACCATATTAATGTTAAAGTTACATTGCAAATTGGTATATTTATACAACACTGTCGCAATTTCTTTTGGGTCAAACCCATTCTTAATCTTGATAACTACACGCATTCCTTTTCTATCAGATTCGTCACGAATCTCGGAAATACCTTGCAAAACACCCTTTTTTTGTTCACGTAAATCGGCGATGTTTTTTTGTAATGTTACTTTGTTAACCTGGTAAGGTAATTCGGTGATTATTATATTACGTCTATCACCCGGTTCTATTTCAATATGAACTTTGGCGCGCATGATAACCTTACCCTTACCTTCTTTATAGGCACGTAGCAAATCCTCGCCTGTAATTACAAAACCACCAGTTGGAAAGTCAGGACCTTTGATAATTTTCATAACTTGACTTAATGTTATACGCGGGTTTTCAATGTATGCAATATGCGCGTCAATAACCTCGCCAAGGTTATGCGGTGGAATATTCGTGGCAAGACCCACCGCAATACCGGTTGCACCGTTTGTCAACAGGTTCGGATAGCGCCCCGGCAATATATCAGGCTCCACATTTCGGTCATCAAATGTAAGCGAAAATGGAACAGTCTCTTTATCAATATCGCGAAGCAATTCCAACGCAAGCGGACTGAGTTTAGCCTCGGTATATCGCATAGCCGCAGCCGGGTCACCATCCTCGGAACCAAAGTTACCTTGACCCAACACAAGCGGCATATTCATGTTAAACGGTTGTGCCAACCGTACCATTGCATCATACACACTACTGTCACCATGTGGGTGATATTTCCCCAAACATTCCCCGACAATACCCGCACTTTTTCTAAATGGTCGATCTGGCAACAATCCCATATCATGCATCGCGAACAATATTCTACGTTGAACAGGCTTTAAACCATCTTCCACACGCGGCAGCGCACGATCCATAATAACAAACTCGGAATATGGAATCATACTCTCGTGCATCACCTGCCCCAGGGTCTTCAGTATAAGTGTACTTCCATCCTCGCTGGTTATCTCTTCTGCTTTTGCATTTTCATATACTGCGCGTTTGCGCTCTTTGGCTGTACCGTAGCCCTTGTACTGCTCTTTTTGTTCGGCGGCTTCCTTGTCCGCTGCCAAATCCTTTGCCGAAATTTTCACTATTTCGTCAATATTGGTTATGATGTGGTCTTCGCCATCTCTTTTTTCTTCGTCACTCATTCTTCGTCCCTCGTCCTCCTGTGTTCATCGTTCAAGTTATTAACTTACTGCCTCTTCTTCTCTGGCAACCTTACTCTTTACGACCTTTGTTGCGAAACTCTCACCCTTGTTAAAGTTCGCATGCTTGGAAATGTATTCCTTTCGGCTTTCAATATTGTCGCCCATAAGGGTTGTAATCAACTTCTCGGCATCCGCAATATCATCAATCGTAACCTTGCACAATTTTCGTGACTTTGGATCCATAGTGGTTTCCCAAAGTTGATCCGCATTCATCTCCCCAAGACCCTTGTAACGTTGCACCGTGCCCTTTTGCTTGGCGGTCAGTTGCCTTAATTCATCTTCATCATACGCATATGCCGAGAAATCTTTTCGATATAATTTGTACAACGGCGGCATTCCAATATAAACATGCCCCTCGGTAATCAAGTCCTTCATATAACGATATATAAAAGTCAACAATATAGCACGAATATGCGCACCATCCTGGTCCGCGTCCGCCATGATAATTACTTTGTGGTATTTAAGGTTCTCCAGATTAAAGTCCTCGCCGATACCAGTTCCAAGCGCAGATATGATTGTTCGAAATTCTTCGTTATCCAAGACCTGATCCAGACGCTTTTTCTCGGCATTCAATGGTTTTCCACGCAGAGGCAATATCGCTTGAATCTGTCGATCACGTGCAACCTTGGCGGTTCCGCCCGCACTATCCCCCTCTACAATAAATAGTTCATTCAGTTCCGGACGTCTGCCTGTACAACTGGATAACTTTCCTATCAAGATTCCACCGTCAATACTGTTCTTTGCACGTGTAATTTCTTTTGCACGACGCGCAGCCTCGCGCACACGTGCGGCACTTTTGGCCTTGTTCAATATTGCATCAAATAATTGTTTCTTTTTTGTATCTTTTGCGATGTCTTTGAAATGTTCAATCAAACTGGCGTATGCGAATTGTTCTACCTCGGTTTTAGCCTCGGGATTCCCCAACTTTGTTTTGGTTTGCCCCTCGAACTGGACCTCGCGCATCTTCAGTGACAATACTGCAGTCAAACCCTCGCGAAAATCTTCACCCAACAACGCTGCCTCTTTATCCTTTACCATTCCATTTTGTTTTGCAATTTGGTTAAACGCACGTGTTAATGCCATTTTAAACCCAGTCTCGTGCGTCCCACCCTCGCTGGTTGGAATATTGTTTACGTAAGAAAACACACTTTCTGAATATGAATCATTGTGTTGGATAGAAAAAGCAATCTTTGTGGTTGTACCATCTCCTTCGCACAGAAATGGTTTCGCATATATTGGGGTTTTGTCCTCGTTCAAATACTGGACAAAGTCACTAAGCCCTCCGTCAAATTTATACTCCACCCTTGCTATATGTCCATCTTCATTGTCATCTTCTTCTACACGGTCATCTATAAAATCTATCTGAATACCTTTGTTAAGGAATGCCAATTCCTTTAGCCGTTTATTAACCGTGTCGTTGGAAAAGGTCGCACTCTTAAACATTGCTTTGTCCGGTAAAAATTTTACATATGTTCCTTGCTTGTCTGTTTTACCGACAACCTTTAATGGTGCCTCGGACGCACCGTACTGAGTCTTTCTATCTTTACCTTCACCTGTGGTCTTTGGCGAAAATCTAATAAAGTGATTCTTGCCATCCTTAAATACATTAACTTCGGTCCATGCAGACAGGGCATTCGTAACAGACGCACCCACGCCGTGCAAACCACCACTATATGAATAACTGTCTCCACCAAATTTTCCACCAGCATGCAGTTGGGTAAACACAACCTCCACCCCACTAACCTTCAGTTGCGGGTGTGTGTCCACCGGTATACCCCGACCATTGTCTTCGACCGAGGCACTGCCATCTTTGTGTAATGTTACCACCATTTTGGTACCGTGACCATTCGCCAATTCGTCTATAGCGTTGTCCACAATCTCCCACAACAAATGGTGCAACCCCTTGGTTCCTGTTGTACCGATGTACATACCCGGACGCATACGAACTGCGTTAAGACCCTCTAGCACCTGTATCTTCGATGAAGTATATTCTGCCATAATGGCAGTGTATCAAAAAAAATCCATTTTGGCAAAGAAAAGATTTATCGATATGTTGTATATTATGCAAAACAAAAGACACAACGGGTTGATATTATTCAATTACTGTTACGTAAATAAACCTCGGTCTATGCTCGTTATATTCTAAATCAAGCGCAAAAATCGTAATTGTAACATATCCCATTGTAATCGCGGTTATCGTAAATGTCGGCGACTTTGAAAAATTGATAACCCCCGTTCTGTTTACTTCTACCCTTGATATTGCTTGATAGCAATCAATACGAATCAAATTTGCCAAACTCTGACCAACCCTCAATGTCGGGTATGGATGCAATACTTGGATTGATTCAGTTACACCTACCCTAACTGGCTCCTCTGGATGCCCACGCGAGAACAAATCCGGCCCAATAATCAACCCCACCATACCAACCGCACACGCAAGCAACACAACACCAACCTTTATCTTAATCCAAGATCCTTTGTCGAGTTTTGACATAATATGTAGTATATAGTACAACACAGATAAAAGTAAAATAAAAAATCATTTTTATTGCAATTCTTGCGTAAATCCGCTGTCTAATCCACTTAAACCTTTTTGTAACTTCATTATTTCATTATATGAATACAGACCTTTTCCATCAAACAAATAATCTGCTAGTTTTGATTTTGGTGTCCAAACCTGTTCTTGTCGAAGCGCCGAAAAATCTTTAACTTCTGGAACTAATACGCGGTCAGTTCCATAATAACCAAACCCATCCAGTGGATGATATTTATATTCTTGCCTACATCGTTTGACACAGCCACGACCACGTTCAACTGGCACAAGCGCACTTATTTCACCTTGACCTTTGATCTTTTTATACACCATACCTTCATTTGTATAATGTACATCAAATTGACCAGTTTCTGGATTCTTTCCCTTACTTACTTCTACCCCACTACTGTCTACATATAATTCAGATTCCCGATAGACTGGCAGGTTCGGGAATCGCTTCGCAACACGATCTTGCAAATCACTTATAAGTGTTGTTAACTTTGACGGCATTACGTCATATGGTAATCTTCTCATTTCACATTATATGATAACAGTAGACCAAAGTCAATATTCAAAAGTTTTTCTGTAATTTAAATTAATTGACATTTTATAATCCCGGGTGTAATTATTGGTTACAAGGGGCATACTAGCCCACAAAGGAGAAATTAATTATGGGAATCGTAAGTGCAAAACCAATCAAAATCAAAAACCCAGAAAACGCAGTCATCGCAAACGGAACAGTAACAACCTGCAAATATGCAGGAGAAGCCAGAACCGGAATTGGTCCATTTGCCAAATCCACACATTACTACAAAGTATTTATCCATGTTGACGGTCTGGCAAAACCATTGGTTCTTAAGGTCAAAGAAAAAGAAGGTATGAATTTGGGTGTTGTGAATGACATGAAATCTTTGGGCAAAATGTTCGGCGGCAAAAAAAGCATGCCAGTTCAAGCAGGCGCACCAATCCAAGTCATGTACGACAAAACAAAGCCAAAAAAGTGCATGATATACGAAACACCAACAGCAGACCAACCAATGCCACAACCACAACAATAATTGAAATGGTACTTGACAACATGCATCATCATATAGTATAATATAGTTATGAAAATCAGAAATCGAGAGCAACAGCAGACGTAATGTGTATAGGTAACATCCCTATGCACATTTAATGTTGCTTGGGGATTTCAATTAATTCGAAACACCCAAGCCAGGGTGTTTTTTAAATTAATTTAACAAGGAGAAATTAAATGAAAAAAGATGATATCTTACACAAATTAAAGGATGACAAGTTCCATTCATTAAATGTTTATTACGTAACACCATACGGTGAATTACGAACTGGTCTAGATGTTCCAGTCAGCGAAGCCGCAGGAATTTTGGACAGTGGTTTCACAATTGACCCCGCAGGTATCGACAGAACTATAAAGGGTGGCACCATGGCGGACGTAACCATATTGCCAGACATCAAATCATTCCGCGAAATTCCATCTATGGATCATGACGGACTTCGGGTTGCACATATTTTTGGTGACATTTTCGGAAACAATGGCAAAGCACATCCACTGTGCCCGCGTGGTACACTTAAAAAATCACTTGCGGACATTCTAATGGCGGATGAAAAATTTATTGTTGGATTGGAAAACGAATATTATGTTCGTACCAACGGTGAATTAACTGGAGAGAACGGATACGGACTAGAATCCCCCGACGACCCATTGACAAGACTACGCAGATTAACAATGCATGATATAATTAGTGCCGGTATTGATGTAACCAAGAGCCACAAAGAATGTGGTAAGAGTCAATACGAATACGTACTAAAGCATGCTGATGCCCTGACTGCCGCAGATAACTATCTATTGGCAGATGCAATATCAAGATACCGTGCTGGACTTCATGGATACTCAATAGACCGCTCCCCTTTTATGGGAAGCGACAACCCCGTTAATTCCGACCACATAAACATGTCAATCGAAAACGGTGTAAATTCATTCCTAGAGGGCGATGGAATTTCCCATGCTGCAAAATTTTTCGGCGAAGGAGTTCTTGATAACAATGCAATCATCACAGCACTTACGAATACCACAGCAAATTCTTATGCTGCACTTGAAAAACTTGGGAAATTTACTGGAATGGGGGATTCACGTATGGAAATAATTCGCTCGAAAAAAGGTGTTCTTGAATACCGTACTTCCGACAGATCTATGTGTCCACACAACACACTTGCTGCTATACTAGGTGCAGGTAGGTCGTCAGCAGTCGTGGCTGGAGGAAAATATCGTAACGCACCAAAAAATTTCGACGGTTCAATCAAAACATTAGAATCCGCACTCGCAGACGGTATAACACTTGGGCTTCCAAACGAATTATTCGAATTCCACATTAACAACCGCAAAAACGGAATAGGGAGAGATAAATGATAAAGGTCGAAATTAATTTAAGTGCTATTCGTCGTAATATTTTAAAAATGAAAGCCAAATTAAAACCTGGGACAAAGTTTTGTCCGGTATTAAAAGCCAATGGATATCGTTTCGGTGATGACAAAGTCGCACCAGCAATAGAAGACATCGTGGATTACTTTGGTTGCTTTCACATTACCGAACTAGAACGCTTGCGCAATGCGGGCATAACAAAGCCAATTCTACTACTTGGTGTTTGCGAGGATTTTGGTCGTGCAATAAAGAATAAAGCAACAATTACAATTACCAGCGTTTTCGAAGCCAAAGCCCTTGCAAAATTTGCGGGGGAAAACAAACTAAACTGTCCCATCCATATCGAGGTCGATACCGGCATGGAACGATTTGGGATTGCCACAATAGACGAATTAAAAGAAATTTTAGACATCGCAGGCAAATCAAAGTTTATTGATATTACTGGTCTATTTACGCATTTTGCATATGCCACAACCGAGAATAAAGACATGGTGGATGCACAAATTCGGGCATTCAAACCTTTTGCAACAATGCTTAAAAAGAAATATCAAAATGCAATTATCCACGCAGCAAGCAGCGGAACCGCAGAATATTCAGACGCACAATTTGATATGGTTCGTGGGGGATTTTTCATCTACGGTTCACTTGTTGATGGATATGAAAATTGCCTAAAAGCCACTTCTAACATCGTTGCAATCCGTCATGTAAAAGCAGGCACCAAAATAGGCTACAGCGGAACCAAAACCGTGGACAAAGACACAACAATTGGTCTTGTTGCAGCCGGTTATGCCGATGTAATTAATTTCAAACTTTTTGCAACCGCCCCCCTATTCGTGAATGACAAACCATGTTATGTATTAGGCAGAATTTGTATGGACAGTTGCATGATAGATGTCAGCCATATCAAAGACCCGCTTGGAAAAACCGTTACGGTCTATGACAATAAACCTAGCATGACTCTGTTAGACCGTGGGAACGAAAACGGTCATACAGGCAGTTTAATCTTAGCACTTGATTTCAACCGTGCGGATGTAACATACATCACAGATAAATAGGGTTGACATCCCAGACGCAACTAGCGTATATTAAAAGGTATGAACATGAATATGACCACGAAAGTTGGGTACACAGTACATCATCACATCATGCACGGATTGCCGTGTGTGATTATTTCGTAATGTCATATTAAAATTCCAAGCGAAACAAAAACACACAAACCGCAATCCGACACAAATGGATTGCGGTTTTTTTGTGGTATTAATTCATCGTTCAAAACAAAAATAGGAGATATAAACAAAAATGAAAGCGAAACCTTTCTATGGTACAGGACTTGGTGGATATGGAAAGCCCACCCAAGGGTTGGGGTTGGAAACCCTAGGACTTCAATTTGCAACAATACAAATGGCGCGGGACAACAACCAAGACAGCATTTTATGGCACCTTGGAACCGAGGGCTATGGTGTAACATCCGAACAACGCGACAGAACAATCGGCGAAATGTCTGATGTTGCCGACAAAATTAATTGTGGCATGTCCAAACTAAAGGTTCTGGACACAAACGGTCAATGGAGGTCACCCCATTTCGCTGGACTTCTTCCCTGCATTCCAACACAATGGACGCGATCAATATAACGACATATATGCAAAAACACAAGAACGTTTTGGCGACTTTAGGGGCATCGACGGAATTGAATATGTATTTGACTATCCCTTGCTTCAAACTGCCCAAGTTGTTGATTTGGTGGAAAACTTTGGTGTAACCGCCCAAACCGGCTGGGACAATTCAAAGAAATCCCAAGAAACCGAACAGTGTATGGATTTCAACCAACTTGTCATTGCACTTTTGAAAAAGCGTTTGGGCGAAAAATTTTTTATTGATTTACTTAAAAACCGTTATCCAGAAATCCAATTGGGTTCTGTGAACGTACCCGCCGCAATTGACTTTGCAACCGGAAATCAACAGTCTCCCTACACAATTGCCGAGGGTTCAACCAGACCACGTATAGACGAACGTTTCAGTAAATTCTGTGCTCGCACAATCGGCATGAAAGGATATGACAAGGCAATAGAACGAATAGACAGAAACATAGTCGAGCGATTCGAAAGTTTATACGGCGAAATCCCGAGTCAGAAGAAAGCCAGAATCGCTACTGGGATGGATTATTCGCAAGAATGTATCAGATCAAAACAATCAACAACAATTGCAAAAGTTGACCAGATTCAAAATCTAATGGGGGTTATATAATGAAAATAATTTATGAAATTTATGATCTTGGGGGTAATCCAACCGCAATAATTACCAAGAATGTCGATACACAAACAGGTATCAATGTATCAAAGCAAATCATGCAAAAATATCCCGTGGTCGAGCAAGTAGCAATCATCGAAAACGTCAAAGACGATACCTGTACCTTCCGCATGGCGGGGGAAGAATTCTGTGGCAATGCAATACGTGCAGTTGCATATTTTATGCGAAAAAACTATGGAAAACCATGTTGTACAATTATAACTTGTGGTATTAAGATAAATGCGACAAAATGTGATGGTAAAACCAGTGAAATTGTTTTGCAAAAGTCTACCCTACTACGTGGAACAAGGATTGTTAATGGTTTGACTTACATCATTATGAATGGAATTACGCACGTAGTTATTCCAGGCAAAGGTAACGAGAGCCTAGCCAAGCAAGTTAAAAAGATAGCATCTAAATTCGGTCTTGTGGGCTCGGCATTTGGGGTAATGTTTTTGGATGGTGATAAACTTAACCCTTTTGTTTGGGTGGAAACTGCGCAAACATTTTTTAACGAAACAGCATGTTTAAGCGGTAGTATTGCAGTCGCTATTTATATAAAAAAAGACAAAGCCGAAATAATCCAACCAACAAACCAACCATATACAATCACGTTTGATGGCGATAATATATATGCAAAAGGAAAAGTCGCATTTATCAAAAGCGACGAAATCTAAGGCGTTTATACCTTTTCCCAGCGCTTCAATGTCGGAAGATATTCTGTTAACATTGCATGTGCTTGCTCCTTGGTAAAGTTTGTTCCGCTGTCTGCGTTAAAGTATTCCAAAGTTTCCAACAAACTTTCAATTATTTCCTCTATGGATACGTCATAAGCATATTTGCCATCCACAAAACAATGTGCACAATATTCATGGTTTAGGCCCTTGTCCTCGTTGGTGCCAAGCACATCAAAGTCCTTCAAAGTCCAGCCACAACTTTGGCAAATAGCAGGCTCTTTGAAAAAGATATTTGCATCCACATTAAATTCGTTTACCATCAGTTTAATTGAATCCAAGGTCGGTGTTGTTTCACCATTTTCCCATCGTGAAACCGCCTGGCGCGTTACATGTAATTTCTCGGCAAATTCTTCTTGTGTTAATCCGGCCTCGTTTCTAATCCCAAGTATTGTTTTTGCAAAATCCATATCTCTTCCCTCCAATTTATATGACCCTAGTTTATTCCTTTTTGAAAATCTAATCAAGCAACTGGTTGTTTCTTTTTTGATATGTGGTATGATGTCTCATGTTTGTTGTAGAGAACATTTCCAAAAAATATCGTGCCAAAGACGGAAAAGTTGTGGACGCACTCCGCGATGTCAGTTACACATTCCCCGAACGTGGCATGATTTTCGTGGTGGGCAAAAGCGGAAGCGGAAAATCCACCATGCTAAATATTCTGGGGTTACTTGATTCATATGACGAAGGCCAATTAATTATAAATGGCAAGTCATGTAAAGACATGAATGAACGCGAACGCGATATATACCGTGCCCACAACATTGGCTTTGTGTTCCAAGATTTTCATATAATCGAAAAGTATACAATTGGCAAGAACATCAGTCTGCCACTAGAGATAAAAAACAAAGAAACAAATAAGACCGAAGTTGCAGATGCACTTGCAAAGGTTGGATTGGTGGGTTTTGAAAAACGCAAAAGTACCGAAGTCTCTGGCGGACAAAGACAACGTGTGGCGATTGCACGGGCTCTGATAAAAGACCCAAAAATTATTTTGGCGGACGAACCCACAGGAAATCTAGACAGTGTTACCAGCAAAGAGATTTTTACACTACTAAAAGAACTTTCAAAGGAAAAACTGGTGGTCGTTATCAGCCACGACTTGGACAGTGCCCACGCCTACGCCGATACTATAGTTGAACTGGCAGACGGTCAAATTACGGATATATACGCAGGCGAAGGCAATATTGAAACAATCAAATTTATTGGCATTGAAAACATCCCAACAGACACCAGTGAACTTGTAAAATCTGGTAAACGGGTTATCCTTGTGCCTGCAACAATTCATGCCACAAATTCGCCACCCCAAAGTATTATCCCTGACATTGCACCGCTCCCCCATCGCGTTCGGCTTCCAATATCAAGCGCCTTTCGCCTGTCTCTAATCGGTTTGCGCGCTAAATGGGTTCGCATGGTTTTCATGATTATGCTTGCAATGTTTGCAACCGCATTTTTCGGGTTTGCGGATATGATCGGGCGATTTGATGTAAATCAAATATTATTAGAGGAGTTGAATCGACTGGATAAAAACTATGTCAGTATTGGCATGGATTTTTTACCCGAAGATGCATCTGCCTTAACCGGACGTTGGTATACGCATATGGATACCGATGCATTGGAAAAATTTAATGAACTTGGCATACCGCATGTATTTCGTCGCGACTTTCCTGGCGAAGTAGCTTTTTTCGGAACATACCAAAACATGTTCCGCGGTCATCAACAGGCATTTTCACGAGGATTTCGTGGTGTAATCGAGGCAGACCCTCGTGACCTTGGATTTGATTTAATCTATGGACGTATGGCGGAAAACGCAAATGAAATTGTCATTACCAGTTATCACTTAGAGGCTTTCAAGCGTTTTGGCTACATTGTACGTACAAGCAATACCTCAATTGAGGTAAATTCGTTCGACGAATTGGCACAAGCTGAATTAACAATGCATCGCAGACTTGATTTTCACGATTGGCTGACGTTACAGGTTGTTGGCGTTATAGACGTGGATTTATCAAAATTCCGAGAAATCTTGGACGTGAATCAATTCGTACAAAATCCAACTGCTCACCAACGAACATTGTTACGTGAATTCAATCTTAAAAAGGTTGATCATGCGAATATGATGTTTTCTGTGCCTGGGTTTTATAATTCAATTTTTTATGCAATTCAATGGCCACATCATTTTGAACTTCAAATAGATTCTTTTTACGAGGTCGAGCATGAAAATATTCGTAACTTTGTACTTAATGAAAACGCATTTAATCATTTTCCAGAAATTACCTTTTGCACAACCATTAACAGTGCGCAAGATTTTACAGGTTACCAAGCAATAATAAGCACCGAGTTACTTGACCAATTGCTACCAACAGGTGAAACGTGGAATGGACGAACACTGCATCTGCGAACACGCACACATATACAGCAGATAGGTTTTGTTTGGACAGACATCGAACTTGAAATCATTGGTATTATAGACTACGGTTTGAATGTTCTGGGACTTGGGCACGCAATTTATCATAAAATTACCCCAGATATCTCTATGACAGTAATCGTTCCAAACATAACAACATCCTCTGAACGATTAAATCTCATCCGCCAAATCAATTCCCTTTCTGATTTTGACCTTGGTCGTGGCGGTTATCATGCATTTATCATATTCACACCATCCAGCTTCGAGATATATGGTCTTGATAGATACTTTTCATTGTTTGTAACCATATTTGCCGCAATTGCTCTGGCGTTCTGTATATTTTCCATGATTCTGATTTATGGATTTATTAGTGGGTCAATTAACGCCCGAAAGAAAGATATCGGTATATTACGTTCACTTGGGGCGGGACGACGGGACGTTGTCAAAATATTTGCAATCGAAAGCATCATTATTGCTATTCCCAAAATTATCCTTGGGATAATTACATGTTACATAGGTTACCGTGTTGCCACGCATTTCTTTGTAAGTGAACTTGGCGAAATTGCAAGTCGCTACCGTCTGATATCATTCGGCATGCGACAAATAATATTAATATCTGTTGCATCCATTGTTGCTATTGCACTTGCAATTACCTTGCCTATTATCAGAATTGCCCGCAAACAACCGTTAGAGGTCATACGTGGTTGATTTAATTCGTGTATTATAAAGCCAATTTTAATGGTATAATAATGTCACTTATAATCGTGTACTTTATGTTCCTTTTGCAAAAAACATATACGCAACAAGTGGACTTTGGGCGTCCTTAGTAATGTCGTTTGACGTTGTAAACCCAAATCCATTCTTGATTCCAACACATGCAGATATCGCATTAATTGGTAATTTTCCAAATTATTTCCAAGGATTTACCAACAAATTCCACGTCCAAGTGAATATTAGCAATAACACAGGTGCAACCCATCCATTTAACGCACTATGGAGGCATTGGCGGTGGACAAATAAGCAATACTGAATATGTTGAAATTACTCTCCTCTCGCCTCGCGCAAACACAGGTAATCGGGAATATCGAACCACCACAGTCACTGTCCCATTTGTATGGAGTTAAACAATTCCAAAAGCAACCTCAACATGTGCGGTGACCTCTATATCGTTAGACCTAATTGGTGTGCCGTCTACTGAATAACTTCTATAACTGTATCCACCGAAACCATAGTAATTTGTCTCTTTTACCGAGATAATTTTAATATCACCAATATCTGTCACCGCAGACAACAGCAGTGCTTTTTGTTCTGCGGATTCAATTGCTTTTACAAGGGCAGCATTATACGCTGACGTGTTATCCGAGATGCCAAATTGTACGCCGCCTACACTGGTAACGCCTATTGCGGCTGCAAGGTCGATTATTTTACCCACATTATTAATGTCCCGCACTTTTACATTCAATTGATTACTTACTCTGTGCCCCGACACTCTGTCATAATGACCATAATCATGCTCAGGGTATATATTAAACCAACTGGTACATATACTATCTTCTGATATACCCTGCTCCCCCAACATCTTTATCAGCCGCTGAACTCTTTGTGTATTTTCTTTTTGTGCTTCCGCCAAGTTTCTATTTCTTGTTTCCACCGTTAAATTAATATTTGCAAAATCTGGTCTTACATGAACCACACCCACACCCGTTACTGTTATATTGGAATATTGTACCTGATTAACACTGGTTGCCATAACTGTATTAGATTGACTGGCACCACCAATCAACGTTATCCCAACAGCCAAAATTGAAAGAGTCATCACCAACGTACATAAAATATATTTCTTCATAAATGTAATGTAAGCAACAATATGAAATATATTCCCAAATGGCAATAAAAAACATGCAACGCGAAAAGCAAACAAATCACATTACATGTTCTATTTTTTATAATCAGACAACTGGGTTTTCTTTTTTAGGCTTTCGTTTGGCAAAAATAATAACAATTATAGCAATAAACAACAACATACCAATTCCCGCTATTATCAAAATCAACCAAGGAAAATCATTTTCATCAGTAGCATCGACCGACACCCACGGAAAACCATCAGCAACTACCCAACCTTGTGGCGGACTCCATGGGAAATCATGTCCAGGCCAACCATCCGCCGGCGTCCATCCATATGGCAAATAATCATTAATATCCCCATCAAAATCATTTGGGAATTCTGGACGCACATCAATCCATCTTGCGAATAAAACTTGGTCCTCTGACACTCCAAGTGTTATTTGCGTTACCTGTGTACCACCAACAGCAGGTGTCGTCCACCAACCGTTAAACTCCCAACCCTGTACACCTGTTGGATTTTGCAACAAGAATGTTGGTGTTTCAATTGTAAATTCTGTTACATTTCCATGTGTAGCATTTTTCAAATTATTAAACACAATATCAAATGTGATAACTGACCATCTGGCATGAAATGTTTGGTTACCAATTGTTCCAACAGTAATTCCAGTTGCAGGATTCGTAAACCCAGCATCATAATACCATCCATCAAATGTCCGCCCCGTACGGTTTGCGGGATTATTCAACGTAAACGTTGGCGTCTCAATTGTAAAGGTACTTTGATTATTTGAATTAACGCCGTCAAGGTTATTGAACGTAATGGTATAGTTAATCAAAGACCATCTTGCATGTAAAACTTGGTTACCTGACGTTCCAATTGCGATTTGTGTTAATTGTAAGCCACCTTCCGCAGGTGTTGTCCACCAGCCGTCAAAATTCCAACCTGCGCGATTTGTTGGGTCATTTAACGAAAACGTGGACGTGGACACAATAAATGTACCAGGGTTATCATGCGTCTGTTCCCCAAGTCCATGATACGTAATTGTGTAAGCATTTCCAAACACCTGGATATTTAAATCGCGTACAATGTTGCTAAGATTCAGAACCACTGTGTTTCCACCAAATTCAACAATATTCCATCTTGCCGCAGATTCTGCCAACAAAAAGAATGTGGTCTCGCATTCGTCATCGCATTCACACAAATATTGGTCTTGTATTTCGTACAAACTTTGTCCATTTATAATTATATTGTTAATTGTACCGTGCGTTAATGTAAGAATAACATTTGATGCCCAAGCAACTTCGACATCCAAACTTGCGGTTCCCTGTCCAGTTGCACCCTGTGTCGTGGTTGTTATCATCCCGCCTGGGTTAGTTACAGCAATTTCAGGAGCAGTTGAAACACCCCAAACAAAGTTATTAAACGGTGTGTTCAGTGCCTGCCATCCCACTGGCGCAGACACATGTTCAATGAATATAGTTGCAGTGGTATACGTCGTGTATCCAGAAAAGACCCTGTTAAACGCATTTGGTCCAAGTGTTGTAACGCTTGCAGGAATTGTAACCGTTTCCAAAAAGAACAAAGACGCAAATGCTCTGTCACCGATTGTGTGCACGCTGTTTGGTATTTCTATGTGTTTCATTAAATTATATCTAAACGCACCAAATGGAATAACTTCCAACTGAGAGCCTTCTTCGAAAATTAATTCTTCTATTAAATTTTCGTTGAATGCGTTCTCGCCAATACTTACAAGTGTATTTGGAATCGTAACGGATGTTATTCTGTTTCTGTGCAGAATTTCACCTGCTGCTGGAAACCTTTGTCCATCAAACGCAGTATTTCCAATAGACTCTAACCCATTTCCAAGTGTCACATTAACAAGACGATTATGTCTAAACGCGTTGTTTCCAATTTCCTTTACCGTTCCAGGGATTATTACGTCCACAAGAAAGTTTCGTTGAAATACTGCATTTGGGATTACTTCGATACCTGAACCAATTTCAACACTGGCTAATTCATTATTGAAAAAGACACCCGTTCCCAACGTTGTCACATTATTAGGTATTACAAGCGTTGTCAAAAAATTATTGTTAAAGGCATCCGCCAAAATAGATATCACGGTGGTTGGAATATTTATATCCGTAAGATTATTATCTCTGAATGCATTTGCCCCAATGCTGGTCAATTCGTTCGACAGTGTAACCATGTCTAGTTCATTATTCCTGAACGCCGACGTTCCAATTGTCATTATATTGTTTGGGATTACAATAGACGTCAGCAAATTATTTTCAAACGCATTGTTATTAATTCCAACAAACAAAGGATTTGTCGAAAGTTGCAACGAAGTTAAACGGTTGCCACGAAATGCACTGTTTCCAATTGTTGTAACAGAATTAGGAATAACAAAAGCCCCCTCGATACGGTTGGCATCAAATGCATTGGCATTGATGGCTGTTATATTGCTTGGTATTAAAAGCTCTTCCAGACGATTTCCCAAGAAAGCAGAAGCACCAATTGTCGATACCGTACCACCAGGAAGTGTGATGTCTGTTATAAAATTGTCTCTGAATATATCTGTACCAAGGGTAGTCATCTCGGTAGGCAAAACAAGATTAGTAATTATATTGTATCGAAAAGCATGATTACCTATTACGTTAACGCTTTCCGGCAATATAACCTCGATTACATTGCCTTGTGTATTTGTGTTGACTCCATCCGCACGAAATGCACCCGCACCAATATTGGTAACCGTGCCACCCCCAATCGTTGCCGGAATATGAAGCGCCAAATTTACATTCAGCATATCTCGAACCGATGGATCTAACCCGGTAATCGTTCTATTAACACCAGATGACGTAAATGTGAAATCAGATTCCTGATTAATTGTGACTGTTGCGTATCCCTCTCTTTCTTCTAACCTAGTTACACTTGCACCAACAACACTAGGCGGATTTCCAAATGGCATTCCCACAAGAATCGCGCCAAGAACAAAAGCAAAAACCCCAAGCGAAAACAATAATCCGTATATAATATTCTTTTTCATTAGTTCATCCCCCGACAGTATTATTATATACCATAATCAACCGTGCATCCAAATACTTATGCTCTCTGTCCAATTTTAAAATCATTATTTTGGTAATGTTTCCCATTGTTTTACGTTCATCCTTGACAAGAAAAATCGCATAATGTACAATACTCCCAAGTGCGTGACCGTGGCGGAATGGCAGACGCGTAGCACTAAGGATGTTACGCGTTTTCGTGGAAAGGAGGTAAGGATCTGTACCCCAATTGGCAGAGGGACACGACTAAGGATCGTGACAGTGGAGGTTCAAGTCCTCTCAGATCCACCACAAATTGTGCTTTTGTTCAGTAAAATGCGCAATAAAACCACAAGACCGCCCGCAAAGGCGGTTTTTGTGTGCTTCGTTATTCAGTTGTCAATCTTACTTGTGAGTGTCGCCGTTTGGGCGATTTCACACATCTTTCACACATTCTAATTGCAAATGCGCAAGCGGCTCGGTGGGCTAGCAAAATCAAAGTGTCCATCAAGACTAGCCACCGCCGTTTGTTTGTCTTCATCGTCAACAGAGAGATAGTATTTCATTGTCACAGTACAGTCGACATGCCCCAATAACTCTTGTATTGTCTTCATGTTTGCGCCTTGCTTCAAAAGATGCGATGCAAAACTGTGTCTGAATTTGTGCAAGTGTCCTTTGATTCCAAGACGACGACATAGGCGTGTGACCGTGTTCGACAATCTGTCGGGCTTTATCATCTTACCCATTTTGTCGACAAAGACATAGTCGCTATAATTGTGATTGTAAAATATTGCCTTGTTGTTTTCGGCAGTCAATTCTATCTGTCTAAATAGAATGTGTTGCGATTGCATGCTGAGTGGTATAGTTCTCTCGCTACTATCTGATTTCAGTTCTGTATATGCTTTCAAGCCTTCACCCGCAATTGGCAAAACTTTTTCTCTAACTCGTATAGTTCGGTTATCGAAATTTATCGCCGACCATTTCAACCCGACAATTTCAGAACGGCGCATGCCCGTCCACATTGCAAATTGAATTGGCAGGCAAGCCCCTTCATTTTCCAACGCTTCCCACAGTTGTCGCATTTCGTCTTTCGAGAAAAACTCTGCACGGCGCTGATTTACTTTCGGACTGTCGATGTTTTCAAAGGCATTGTGCGCCACAAACTTTTTGCGCTTTGCATATTTGAAAGCGGGTTTGTAGAAGCAAAGTATCTTCTTTATCGTGCAATCTGTAAACGGCTTGCCTTCACGTGTTTTCAATTTGCGTAAGTAGTCCACAAACGCTTCCGCATCAAATTCTGTAAAATCGGTTAGTTTCATGTCTTCACGTCCACGCATGCGCAAAAACTCTCTCATTTTATCGGGGTGGCTTGTCGTGTAGATGTAATAGACTAAGTCCGTCAATTTCTTCTCAGTCCTTCTGTGGTCGACATACTTTTGCAACAGTTGCATAACTGTCAAATTCGCATAGTCCACGTTCAAGCCGCGCCGTTTTGATAGTTCGGCTGAAAACTCGTCTATAAACGCTTTCTGCATGTCTTCCACACGTCGTTTGCCGCCACGATGATATTCGGCAAGGGTAAGTCCGGAGTTGCGCCACGCTTGTTTTCGCTTCACACCTTCGGCGTAGTCAATGACTATGCCCACGTAAACCTTGCTTCCAATCTTCTTCTCAATAATTCTGCTATTTAATTTCATACTAACCTCCTAATTTTAAGTTCTCGTGCTTTCAGTCCATAGTCCAATTCTCTCGTCACGAATTGCGCCAAGTGAATTTTTGTGACCCTATGCTCTTTACCAATCTTAATTGTGGGTATGCGCCCAAGCAAGTCATACATTTTCGTGCGACCTAGACCCAAGATTGTCGCCGCTTGTGAAAGCGGTACCAAGTCTGGCAAGTCATTGAACAAGTCACCAGTCTCTATGTTGTTATAGCAACCCAGTTTGTAACCTGTGGCTATGCCCGACATAAAAAGCATTGTGCGTTCGTCTGTCTCACCAAAGAATTGATGTGTGATAATTTCGTTCATTTCGTCTCCTTTTATTTTGAATTTCAGACAGTGCGGAAAGTATGGGTGCGTGTCCACGCACCCAAAACTTGTGTCGCCACGTCACACCGAAAGTGTGTCAGTCTGTTGTCGTATTATAATACCCCAGCAACGTCTTTTCTGCATTTCGGGGCAAGTTAGCCGTCCGACTAAACGGCAATTTTTGAAACTTTTTTGTTTTACTTTCGTGGCTTGATAACCGCTTGATAATAGCAATTACCACGAATACCCCCGCTGAAAAAATGCTTCATTGAATAGTCATGTATCTTGCCATTCGGATGCGGTCTTAATTGCGCCTTCGCCAGAAAGAACTCACTCATGGCTTTATACTCGTCAAGACCCAATTCATACCTTTGCCCATTCCGCTTGTCGTTGCAAAATTTCATGTTTTCCATGAGGCTTTGCCAGTCTAGGCGCGTCCACTCACCATGTGGGTGGGGTTTACCTTTGTGTTTTGGGTATCGTTCGCAATAGTCCCAAATTATCGCCTTTGTCTCGGCAAATGTCATGCAAGTGTTAGCATTATGATGTGCGACTGATATAATTTGCTCGCACGGATAAATATTTTTCATTGTTAAAATCTCCTTTATTATACTATATAGTAACTAGTAACAGTATAAGCCATGTTACTAGTTACTACCAACCTGTAAGAAAGAAATTCATACTACAAGTAATTTATCTAGTACCTACATCTCTCTTAATTGTACAAGTTACTTACCCGTTACTCGTTACTATTCACTGGCAGGACACTACTGGCCAAAGCCATGCCGCCGCCTACCATTGCATTTCGCCGTTTGCCTTGAAACATGCTCTGTGATGTCATAGCATGCGCACTACGTCGCCTTCCTCGACATTTTGCACATCGTTTCACAAGCATGCCCAAGACGGCGAAAATTGCATTTGCGTTCACCCCAAAAGTGTTAGGGTGAGTCAGTGCATTTTTCGTAGATGTTGCCGCACTGGTCGCAATGTTGAAAACCGAACGGCTCAAAAAACTTGTCATCGTCTTCGTCGCCAATCTTCTTGTGCATTCCGTAAAGTCGTGACATGATGTGTGGCGTGATAGGCTTCTCGCCGTATTCCAATTTTTGATAATACGACTTACTCACACGCAAATCTTTTGCCATGCTTCGCATTGTCCCACCGTGACGGTTTGACCGAAACTCTCTCAAAGGCTCAATCATTTTCGCTTCCTCCTTTTAAGCGTCCACGAGTTAGGGCGTGTTTGAAAATAGTGTTCTTCACACGCCGTTTGCTCGCTTTCGCAATTTCTTGACAATATCAATCTGAGTGGGCTATAATAGTGGCACGATCAGCCGTTTCAACTGTTCGTTGCACGCCCTGTCGCAAGCGGGGCGTTTCCATTCTTCAACCTAATCAAATTGATATCAGACTAAATTATAATCGCTTTATCTGATGTTGTCAAGCACTTTTTCACACTTTCGGTGTCCACAATATCACTTGCAATTTTCTATCACTGGTGATAATATATGACATATGACCTTTGCGGATATCTTTAAGGAATTGCGGAAGAAAAATAACATGTCTCAACAACAAGTTGCGGACAAGTTAGGGATAAAGCAACCCACAGTTGCATCGTGGGAAAAAGATGGGGAACGCTTGCCAGAAAATAAAACATTGTGCGAAATTGCCAATTTGTTTGATGTGTCTCTTGATTATCTATGCGGACGTACAGGCGATACTAAAAAAGTCAAGAGTCTACTTGATGCAGAAGGCATAGACCCCAATGAGTATAATGAATACCTACGCATTATCAGACATGCCAAGGAAGACAATGCCAAGAAAATGAAAGTCTGGCGCTTTGTGAAAGAAATTGCCTTAGATGGTGACAATGCTACTGCTTTGTTGTTTTTCAAGAAAGTATATTCAAGTCCAGATGCGTTGGAAGTAATTGCGTGCAACCGTGAACTTCTTAACATAGTTGTAAAGTGCGCCAATGAAAAAGGTATTGAGATTGATTAAACCAACTCGTCTAAGTCGCCGTTTTCAAGAAAATTCTTCATGAGTTCAAAGCCTAAATCGTTCACTCTTTCGCTATCATGTTTATTGCTCTTGCCAGAATTACACCTATCGCAAAGAGTTTGTAAATTGTCACAGTCTGATGTACCACCTTTGGATACTGGGACAATATGGTCAACATGCAACTTGACTCCGTCGCTTGCGGTAGAGCCACATATTTTGCACTCGTGTCCATCACGCTTCAAAATATCATAGCGGACGGAGTTAGTCACTCTTGACCTTTCACGGTTAATTCTGTCTTGACGTTCTGACCTTTCCCTTACTTTCCTAGTTACTATCTTGTACCATGTTTCCAAGTCATCTAGTTTATAAATGTATTCTTTCTTATAACTATTTCTACCCGCTGGGCTTATATAACTAACTTTGCAAGTAATGTCTAAGTCAACACTTGGTTGGAGTTTTTTGTCTCTGTAAAGCATGTTCTCAATCTCTAAAAATATCTTTGGTTTCATTGTCTTGGAAAAACTTTGATGTTTCTCGTCATATGTTATTTTGCCCTTATCGTCTTTGTTGGTAACATCAGAGTAAGTAAAGAGATTTTCATATTCTTCGATGTATTTAGTGTTTAGAATAATATTATTTTTCATTAATCGCACCATCCCGCCGATTTTGGCAATGTTCAATTCTATGAACTCTTGCAATAAATCTAGCGTTGACGTTCTGTTGTATTGTACGTAGGTGTCACAGTGTTTTGTAAGCGGATATGTTATTAAGGCTTCCCAAGATATTTTGTGGAATTTCTGCCGACTGTTTAATTCAGATAATTTTTTGCATAGAGTGCTATTATCCTTTACAAAATCAATATGCACAGACGCATAGTGACGTTTTGCGCTACTTTCGCTTACAGCATGCCCAATCATAATCAGCACAGGCAAAACGGCGACTGTCGATAGGGTAATGCCTTGCCATATTGAATTACTATCTGCGCCAATGATAATAAATGTGGCTATGGGTGAATATGCAAACAAAAACGGAACAAAACAAATACCTACCAATTCGCCAATATCCAACGTTCTCAATTTCTGGTATGAGAAAATTGCCACCGTCAGTGCAAATGATATTAACATATGTATAATCAAAAAAACCATCATGTCAACTTCGTCATAGCGAAAAAATGCAAATGCGCCCGCCGTACCAAAAACGAGTGCGACATACATGCACCACACACAGAGCCACTTTATTGATTTCGCCACGCCACCCCTTAACTGAATGTTTATGTCTCTACACACATAACAAGACAAAATCAGCCATAAGATTTTAGTTTGAAAACAAGCATAAGTCAAGACATTGTCGGGCAACGTGTTGCCGTAAATGAATTGCCCGAAACTGTGATACTCTAAGTGTGAAAGAAAATGACCCAAGAGTACAAATCAGCATCGGCAAGGCGATAAGTTTGAGAGTCCACGAATTGCTCGCCAAACACAATATGACGGCTTACAGACTAGAAATTGAAAGCGGAATAAACCATAGCACAATGACATTTATCTTGAAGGGCAATAACAAGTCGGCTTCACTCAAAACGGCGATAATGCTTGCTAAGGGCTTCAAGATGTCGCTAGTGGAATTTCTTGACGCCGCATTTGTCGTTTGATAGATTGCTTGATATTGACTAGCGGGTGAGACGACTTTTTGTCTCTAATTTTGGCATGACTTTTCTGTTAAAGTCACATGGATATGGCATACTCGCATAATACTTACGTTCTACCACTTTGCAATACTCTAACTCGTAGTTGCCAATCGGAACACAAACTGTGTCGCCTATCTGCACAGATTCGTCTTCGCAATAGTAGTTCAGTTTGCGCTTGCCATATTGCACTTTGACGAAAAGATGTTGTTTCTCCATGCCACAGTATAGCACTTGCTTTCACACAAACGGCGTGTGAAAGAACATCACATGTCCAAATGTGTCGCATGATACTTTTATGAGCCGAAATAGTGTTGCTAAGTATCATTTTTTCTGTTCACACAAATTTCACACATAGCAACTGGACAAGCGCAAAAAAGTGTCGTATACTATCACATGTGACTGTGGAATAGTGCTAAATCTGATTGTTCATTGCACTAAGGATGCTATAGGTTATCCTGTGGAGGTTCAAGTCCTCTCGGTCACACCAAGTTAAAACGGAAAAAGTCAGTTTAACCAAACTGGCTTTTTTCATGTCCAAAACCACCATATACGAAGGTAGCGATTAACAAATTGAAACTGGCAGAGGCAAAGCGACTGTTGACCCAACCCCTCGCACATTTCAACGATGTCGTATTCCGCAGCCAAGTCCAGCGAGTTCTCATCATCACCGATGAACGAGGCAAGCCCGGCAAGCTGAAATTCATATGGCAACGGGTGTGGAAATTTCATACGACCTCGCCGCATAACAAAATTGAAACTGCACACAATAACATTAGAGCCACCCGGGGATCGTTCCCTGGGTGGTTTTTTTGTTGTACTGATTTCAATGCGGGTGTTATAATAGACCATCCAAAAAGGAGGAACCATGAAAGTAAATCCATACTTACACTTTAAAGGAAACTGTGCCGAGGCCATCAAGTTTTATGAGGGTGCATTCGGGCTCAAAGCCACGGTCTACCCGTCAGAGGACGGCAAGTCAATATTACACGCCGACATCGGTGACATAATGTTCTGCGACTGGGAGGATGCACCGGCAACTGCCAATATATCCGTATCGGTTGCCTATGACACAACTAAAGAGGCAAAGGTCGTTTTTGACAAATTAGCAACCGGCGGCAAAATCGAACAAGCAATCGACAAAACGGACTGGTCGGAATACTGGGGTTCATTGACCGATAAATTTGGGATCATGTGGCAAGTCACAGTCAAGTAAATATCCAAGCAACCCGGGCACAGTCCTGGGTTTTTTGTGATATAATGGTCGCATGGAAAAGATAGGCGAAGGCATGGTTAGCGAAGCATTCCTTATAGACAGGCGTGTTATGCTTGTCGCAAAAAGAAAAGACTCGTTCAAGCGATACCAAGAACTGAAGGTGAACCTGGACCTTCTCGAAGGCAAAATCAAGAGTTTGATTATTCCAAGCGGTGCCCAACTTATAGATCCATGCACCGAATATCCGCTGGGTGCTATGTCGTTTAACTATGTCCCGGGAACTGAACTGGCAAAGAAAATAGACACTTGCACCAACGAACAGAAGGTGGCAATTGGTGAAAAGTTGGCGGAGTTCATCGTGGAAATGCAAAACAGCGGCATCGTGATGGACAAGCAAAAAGAAGTGGATCTCAATAACGAAAAGCAACGGAAGGCATTGGAAATAATCCGGTCATACCTTAATGTTGATGAAAACAAAAAACTGGAACGGCTGGCGGTTAAATATAGCGAGTTCATGGCAAAAACAAATTTCACCATGACACACGGCGACCTTCACGAATGGAATCTGCTGGTGGACGATGACAACAAACTCGTGGGCATAATCGACTTTGGCAATGTAGAATATTATGTCCCGGAAATCGAGTTCCATTTCATGCTCGACTTTGACCCGGTGATTTATAACGCAATGATGAAAAACTACAAAGGACAGGATATCGACATCCAACTCGTTCACCTGACTCACATCGTGCGGTTTGTTAGGTTCTTAAAAAATGTTATGGACTGGCCACCCGACAAGATCCAAGCACAGGTTGACAAGGTGCGTAGATTGTTGGCAAACTACAAACCAAAAGAGGCAAAATGAAACTGATACCAAAACTCAAACCCGGCAAGTTTGAATTCATAACAACGCAGGTACCCACGATCCCACCCGAGGCCGTGGTAATAATCAAAGAGGACGAAGGCATCACTCTCGTCATGCCAACCGACAAAACATGCGGCGACATTTTCGCTATGATATAGTATAACAGTAATGGGTTCTTTTAACTTTTTGGTTTTTTGGACGAAAATTTTCTTTTGCACCAATAATATACAACAGCATCTGTATTCTCGTTAATATTGTTTGTCATTGTACCAAAATCGGTCCGACAATATTTCATTCCCGCCTTTAACATTACTTTACCGCTGGCTGGGTTATCTGGGTCGTGTTTCGCCTCTACCCTTTTTATAAGTTTATTTTTACCAATGTATTCCAGCATACCCCGAACCATTTCTGACGCATACCCCTTGCCGCAATATTTTGGATTAATTATATATCCTAACTCTGCAATACTGGTATCCTTTCCATATTTTTCCCATCGTGAAAAACCAATAGATCCAATTATCTTTTTGCTGTTTTTTTCGGCTACTGCGAAATCATGATCTTTTCCGATTTCTTTTTTAGTATAAATTTTGTCATGCAAGAACTGGATCCTTTCGTGAGCCTGTTTAATGTTTTTATAAGTTGGAAAGGTCAAAAATTTCGTCACTTCCGCATCCGAAACATATTCAAACAGGTCTTTTGCATCCCCCGCCTCGAAATTTCTTACAATCAATCTATCCGTTTCAAAAAGTTTTACCATATCTATGTATACCATATTCCGCGCAAAAATGGAACAAAAAAGGACTCTCGAAAGAGTCCTTTCTGGAAATAGCCTATTCCTCTGTTCTTAATCCGGGTCTGCCGCCTGGACCACCGCCAGGACCTCCTGGCCCTCCTTGACCTGGGCCACCTGGACCGCCGCCTGGGCGCTCATGTTCAAAATCTTCTTCACGAATCCTTACACAGAAAGTGATGTTTATTTCCTCGTGCTCGCGTAGATGCGGAATTCGGTAATGAATTTCACCATGACGGAAATGTGCCCTTTCATGCCTTCCGTTTACACGGAATGTGTTTTCCAAGAACTCTAGACCGCGGCTAATTGGGTCACGGAATTCTAGATTACGAAATTCTACATCACTCTTATTCTTTAACTTGATACGAAATTCAACCTCTTCACCCACTACTACGTGGCGACATTCTGGTCCGTGTTTTTCGAATTCTATTTCCACACGTTCCAGTTTTATTTCATTACTTTCAATTTCTCTGCGACGATTACACAGATGAAAATTTAATATTGCTTGATTTTTCATTTTTTCCCTCCTAACATAGTGTTTGGCGTCGGATAACACTATGTATAGGGGAATCACATTCTCTTTCACGATATTCAAGCCACTGGTCTTTTGTTACACATCTGTCATTTTTGGATTATTAAGCAGGTTTTCTCTTTCTCTGAACCAGAAATGATATTACAGCAGCCAGTAAAATCAATACACCTATTCCACCTAAAATCCAAAATGTATTATTAAAGTCATCATCCGGTATAACTTCACTAACAAAGAATGATACCGCTGCACCCAGTTCGGACGTTATACCTACACCTATTGCACGAACCTGGATATTATGCTGCCCCACATCTAATCCCAATTGCCCCAAGTCAAACGTCGTACCCGTAACAGGGGTTGTTGTTACCCTTGCGCCCGCAACATAAATATGATAGCCCGTTGCACCCGCAACCATACCCCAGCGCAAGATTGTTGGCGTAGCGGTATATATTCTTGTATCTGTTGGTGCAAATAAAACATCACTTATTGTCACAACTGCAATGTTACTTGTAACCTGGACTGTTTGAATCCCATTCACATTTGCATTCGTATTTGTCACCACAACACGATAGTAAAATGTCCCCACCAATGTTGCGTCAGGAGAAATATTTACGCCCACAATATTTGTGAAAACCCAAGTTGTCTGGTCTTCACTTCTATACCATCTATAACTTAAAATTCCGCCATCAGTGATAGTCGCAGCAATCGCTAGCATTATATTTTGCCCAACCACAATTGTTGTTGATATAGGATGTGTGTTTATTATCGGTTGCTGTGCATCCGATATCAAGATAATATTTCGTATCACAGTCAAACTTGCAAAAGATGTCGCGGTTGCGCGTACCCGAATTTCATACGTACCCACAGAAAGGTTTGGTACATTACTCCCCACAACATTTGCCCAAGTTCCCCCAAAAATACGCCATTCATGCACAGTCGTCACATTGCTCAACGAACCAGTTCCATCAACATTCAAAGCATTATTTGCAGTTGGATTTGGCACAGTCGGCCGCACGGGGAAATTAATTGTTTGCGGGGCACTGTCTACCGTCGTAACACCATTACCCACACGTATCAACTGCCTATTGCCGCCTATCCAACTGTTTTCAATATTACGGGTTGTGTTCCCCATACCCTGTGTCCATGTCGCAAGTTCCACCACACCAATCATCAGGCGGTATGTCGCACCACCAACTAAACCTGTCAATGTTTCGTTCACAAAATTGATTGTTGCATCTGGTGTTTGTTCAGCACCAAGAAACAAAAGTTGAAAGATATTGATTGACGCGGAATATGTTCTGCGAACACGCTGGAATGCTTGAGGAGGTAGACCAAAGTTTGTCTGTCCAGGGTTGCCTCCCCAACTACCGTGCCAAGTGTTACGTATCGTCAATTGACGTCTCATAAATTGTTGGTAAAACAAGTTATATCCATTAGCAGATTGGTAATGGTGCGGTGGGTGACGCCCATCGTTTAACTGGAAATCAAACGCATTATCCACGATGTTGCCTGTTCCGCCGTAATGCTCCAATACATGCATCATCTCGTGCATATATGCACCTGGATGACCAAATTGGTTCCACCATGTTGCACCACGGGTAGGATCCATCCAATCAAACCATTGCATGGTATACCCCAATGTAATTCCGCCCGCACCGTGCCTCCATGCCAAACCTCCTGCTGCTGCCGGAATATATTGTGTTGCGTTATGACGTTGTCTAAGGGTAATCATCACTTTGTCAAAATCTCGCAGATTGATACCTTGATTAATTATCAACGCAGGAATCTGGTTTCTTACCGGCCAAAAGCCCCAATGCATTGCCTCGAAGCGTGTAATAGTTCCCTCTAATACCACCGTGGTAACTTCCGCTGTCATTTGATTATTGCTGTTTGTTGCCAAAGATTGTGCGAATCTGTTACCATGATTGGTTGCGTTCATAATATCGTTATCATCAATGCTAACTTGGATTCTGTGTTGTCCCGGCAGATTAGTTTCATTTCGTGCGTCAATATGCCTCGGCACAACGTGCAAAATTCTCCAATGCGTATCTATTGAAGTTGAAAAATTCAAACGCTCTAGTCGCAGATTTCTAAATTCAGTCAAACCAAAGGCATAGTTACTCCAATAAAAACCTTGCTGCAATCCTATAACCACACTTGCCGAATTACCAGTATTAAAATCAAAACTTAACGTCTGCCAAGTATTTTGCTGACTATGATCAAAATCAGCACGTTCCCAATGACTCCCATCCCCACGCATCATGTAAATATTTGCACCATAATTATGCGCCCGCGTGGCATTGGAACGCACTTCGGCCGTGAAACGATGATACGTATTTTGTTCCAACACAAATGTTCGTCTAAGTCTGGCAAAGTTAGATGCCCCCGCATTAATACTCAGCACATTTTGCGGCGATATTTGAAAACTCGCCGTTCCAACAGTGCTCCATCCCGCAACACTTGCCTGCACAGACACTTGCGATGTTGAAGCAAACAATACCGGAACCGAAAGAGCCAGCATCAATATTGTAATACCACACACAATAACAGCACGCTTTACCATGAAACTCGCTTTCATATCTAATTTATAATTCATACAAAAGTATACCAAAAAAAATTACTAACTGCAAACTTAGAACTTGCTATCCATACTCTTAAAGTATTCTAATGCTTTTTGAAATCTGCAAAGGCTATAAGCCGAATATTCTTCCCCGCAACCTGCTTTTGCCAGCGCCCAACATGTCCAAATAAAATCTGCGATATAACTCCAAGTCAAAATCTCAGATGCGCTAACTGAAGAATCATGTTCAACAATTTTCGCAATTACATCTTCCCTCTTCACATTTTGATAAGTTTCTATTTCAGTTACCAGGTCACCAAAATCCCAATACTTTGACAATAACCCGGCATACTCGAAATCAATGATATAGTATTTATCACCATCCACCAAAATATTAACAGGTGCAATGTCACAGTGAGCAATTCCCAATTCATATTTTTTTGTACCGTCTTCATTATAAAGATAATTTAAAACAGATTTCCTTACGAAATCATACCCCTCTGGAAGTTTATCTTTTTTATATAATACCTCATATGCTTCTATTTCTGATTTAATAGAACGTTCCAAACCATGCTTGCATGAATAAAACTTTTTCAGTAAATCAAGTACCTTACCAAGATCATCTTTTTCAAATGTAAACGTTCTTGCATTATCAATGTAATCAGTAATCTTTATTTTACAATCGTTATAAAATTCTGTATGTGGACAACATCCCAAGCGAACCGCTTCGCTCGTATAAAATTTCTCCCTTTCTCGGTTAATAAATTTGTCTGTACCTTTACCTGCAAATCTTAAAACCTTGGGCTTCCCTTGCCATGTTATTATATATGAAACATTTGTCATAGAGTCTTTCAGTTTCTCAAAGCACCCATCCTCGGATAACAACATTGCAACCTTATCACACCCAAAAGCATGAATTAACCCATCGATGTTATTCATAATTTTATCTATATCTTCCCTGTTCCTGGGTTTAATTTCTTTGTATGAACTATCAAATTCGCCAAGTTCTTGCACATTATCAAATTCCAATATGTTACCAGTTTGATCGTTTACATATATTTGTATGTCATCAAGGTGTCGAACCAAAACGTCTTCCCAGAAAAAATTTTTAGACAGTGGCTGAGATAAATATTGTTGCAAATATTTTTTATATTTATTGGAAACTTCTTGTGTCAAATATGCCGGCCCCAGTAATCCAAAACAATCTTCTCCGCCAATTTTGATTTCCTTGATACGTCCAAACGAACCTTCTTCAACGCACCATTCATTGGTCGGTCCTGCGAAATAGTTACAGGCATACCAACTAACAGGCTCAAATTTATTAAATATATTATTTTCAATCCAGTTATCCTGGCAAATAATATAAGACGATGAAAGATATTCTGCAACACAAGATATACTGTACAAGTTATTGTAATTTTTATAATCCAAGTTAAAAACTAATTTAACACCATACTTGCTTGCAAGGTAGTCAAAATTTCGACAAAGATAACCCGTCACAACAATAATTTCTCTTATCCCTGCATCATGCAGTTGTTCTATTATCCTTTCAATCATTGGTGTACCTTTAACACGAACCAAACCTTTAGGCATTTGGTACGTCAATGGTGCCATTCGCGAACCAAATCCTGCCGCCAATATAATCGCATTTTTAACAGCAAATTTTTCAAGGTATTCTGTACCCTGGCTTGTCAATTTATACCCACATTCATTTTTCACCAAAAAATCTTTTGCATCTTTAATTGTTTTATTAACAACACCAATAGACACATTCATGGCTTTTGCCAAATCGCGTTGCGTGATTTGTGGATTTTTCTTTATCTCCCGTAAAAGAAGACACATTGTTCTGCCTTTGTTCATACTTGTCATAATACATTAAAAAATGAACAATGGCAATAAGTTTATCTTATCCAATTATTTGTTGAACTGCACCATGTGAACGGCCATGGTGTTGCAGGCACCCAAAGTGGGTCCACAAGAGTCCTGCCACTAATAGAAGCATGGTTAGAGACATTCCAACTTGAAAACGAAATATATCTGTTTGGACGTACATTTCTATCTCTTATATCAAAAAAGGAATTATCTTGCGGAACACCAGTAACAAGTTCCATAATTGTCGGCACGAAGTTCGTATTAGACCATGGAATATCCGTATTAATTTGTAATGGAACATGCGGTGCCCCGCTTTCTTTGATTAACAGTGATGTAGAAAATCTTGGTTTCTGACCAACTTCGTATCTATTACCTGGCCCCCCGTGATCCGACATCAATATAATTGTGGAATTATCAAAAATATCAAGACGCTTCATCTCTTGAAAATATGCATTTAAAAAGTTAAATACATCATACATTGCCGGCATAATTTCTAACGAATGTGGACCATTCATATGAATGAAACTGAACGTGTTTCCTGGGCTCGTCGAAAGACCGATTGCATCTAATCTGCGATATAGATATGGGTCTGCATGCCTCCAAATACCATTTGGAAAATAATCTGGCGAATCGGTGCTAACAACATTTCGTATGCTATTAGGAAACCCTGTGTGTATCATATTTTTCATTGGATATGGTAAAATACGTTGCAATGTGAACCCCGCCATTGCCCATATAGCGAGTATTGAATTAACATCTCTTGCACTTTCATCTGGAAAAACTATGTTATCGAAATGAGGCACGACCTCGTCCACATCGAAATATGTCGATGCCGCATCCAGCAACCCAATGCGTGACCAACCGTGAGATGCTAATTCATCATATAAAGTTGCATTATCCCACGAGTACCGCGAGAAATCTCTTCGTGTCCCCTCGCCAGATTCACCTACGAATGTGTAAAAACATGTACCACCAAGCAATGCAGGAAGACCCGGAAAGGTTTGCGGATACACCGACAAAGCGTTTCGATAAAATGTAAAGCCATGGAAAAAATCTAACATGTGCGGATGTTCCACAAACATATTATCTGTTAACCAAATCGGCCAACGGTCAATTAAAAAAACAACGATGTTCTCGCTTTCGGACAAGTTAAGTACTTGGGTGGCAGAAAAATAAAAAAGTTGATTTGCTGATTTTTCCCCGACATCTCTAGATGCCGCAATAAGACCTATTCCCTGCATTGTAAATACAATGGCAGAACCAAATATTATTGCCCTGAAAAATATGTCTTTTTTAAGTATATTTTTAATTTTTGGAAGTCTATCAGCATATATAATACAAAGAGGTAACAAAAGTATCGCAATCCAAATAAGCATAGAAAGAACTTGCATCCCCGCACCCCATGGTTGATGACCTGCTGTATACGGGTGCATATCAGATACATAGTTTCCATTCAAAAAAAGAACCTGAAAATAACTGGCAAGCATAAAGCCAAATAATATCGCCAGAGTTATTTTAAACGCCCTCTTAGCATATTCTACCAATACCAACAACACATAAGTTAATACAACGAATATAACGAAGCCAGACAAAATGAATCCCCAAATCACCTCTCCTACTGTAAATCCAAAATTTCCTTGGTTTACAAAAATTACGTCCATTTGATTGAATAAGAAAAAATTGAACACAAACACAAAACCAAACACGATAATTAAAATTACTTCGTTTTTTGTGATCTTTGTTTTAGACCTTTTCACTTTTGTCTCTTGCTCTGCCTTGTCTTTAATCGCAGTTACATCTTCCATTTCTATTTTTTCCTCCTGACTGCTCTGATTATATATGTTCCTGCTATTCTTGGTGTATCAGTAACATCGTACACCAATTTCTCTAACTCTTGCCTTGAATTTTTTATTTTTTCCAATTCTGCGATTATTTTTGGCATATCCTTGATGTCTTCCATGTCCACAGCAATACCTATTTTATTTCTAAGGGTAATATCTATCGGCTCCATTCCATATTTATCCCAATTTGGATTTAAAACTTTCATAGGCGTATTTATGAATATAGATGGCTTGTTAGTTGCGTATGAAAATTCATAAGCAACAGTGGACCAGTCCGTAACTAAAATATCTGCGGACAAAATACTCGTCTGGAAATCAAGTTGTAATTTGCTCTTATATTTTGCTTTTATTGCTTTTATCTTTAATGGAAAACGTTTAATGTATTCAGGGTGAGGTCGCAGCACAATATCATAATCCGTTTTACTCAGTCCCTGCATCAAATCATCCAAGCAAAAATCAAATATATTGTCTTTTTGCCAACTAGGCGCAATTATAATGGATTTCTTTTCCGTTTTTGCGGGTGGTGTATAATTTGCCCTCATCTCCTCGAAAAGCGGAAATCCAATATTAACTAGTTCCTTTTCCTTTGAACCATAAAATTTTTCAATTGCACGTAACTCTTCATTATAATTTGGTCCATAACAAAAAACCGTATCATAAAATTTCAATGGGTCTTGTTTAAGAACCATTGTCAAACTTCCAAACCCGTGGTCTATATACATATAGTTGACATCTTTGACAAGAGACCTTTTATATTGATATTTATGAAAATCTGGCAACGTCATAACACAAACCTTGCAATCCAATTTCATAAAGACAGAGATCAGTTTGTGCGGACCACAATAATACGCATGAAATCGTTTGTGCTTTATATTAAAAACTTGGTCATCAAAATCGCTTGTTAAATAATGAATATGAATATTCGAATTTTCCAGTATATTTTCAACCACATGCTTATAATATTTGTAAAATCCACTTTTCTCAGAATAAAAGACCAACTCTTTATGTGCCGAATAAAATGCCCTTACGTCTTGTCTTTGTTTTGCCTTTTTACGTCTCCACAATGCCCACCCAAACTTTTCAAGCGGCAATATTTCATATTTGACAAGTTTTTTAGGATTATATATCGCATTACATAACAATTGTACCCCTATCGCTGCCAAGTTACCGAAAATCCAGAAAACTCCGAATCCTTCACTGCTTATTATCGTGAAATATAATGAAAACGCGGTTAAGAAAATTGCAAAACCCCATTTTGCAAAGAATTTCATTTGCTTTGCAAGAACGTTACATTTATTTTGTACGTAACACAGGGCAAATGCGGAAAGCGCAGATAATATAGGTAAAATAGGATCGCTCGGCAAGGCATACAGTTCACTCATACCACCAACTGCACGCATCACGGCAATAATAATCGGTAATTGTAACACAAGCGGAAGTATCGTAGAAATACTGTTATACTTTTCCCTTTTATACAATGCCTTCGTCTGTCGTCGTATTGCTCGCCAATCCGCACCACCATAGTTACGAATGTCATCGGTGTATGGTTTAAGGTTTGCAAGTTTAATAGACTCTGCCTGCGCCCACAGAGACAAAGGGAAAAGAACTATCCTAGTAATAATCGCAAATATAAAAATAGCAAATACATAGTTACTAAAAGCCCCGGCCAACACTTCTATCAGCCATGCAATCGGATTTGTGATTATGATATCAAATATTCTCATTTATGTTTTCCTTAATGATATTCATCTGCTCTGCTACTTCAAATTCGATACCATATTTGTCAATTAAAAATTCCAGTTTAGGGTCCAATTCCGACACAACAATTGTTATTTCACGAATTCCTTGGTCATTCAGTTCCTCCAACTTAACTTCGATTTCATCTGGGCTTAAATCATTTTCCAAAGTAAATATATATTTGTTCACAGAGTCGCACTCTTTCTTGTTAAAACCTTTTACAAACACTCCCCTGAAAAACAAAGTAACTTTTTTCCACCATATCCCAATGGCAAGCGAGAATGCAACAAACACACCCACTAAAATCTGCCATAAAATGGCAGTAGTCGCAGGATCAATGTATGAAAATAAATTCGACATAAATAAATTATACTTTTAATCAATTCGGAAATCAAGTAAAAACACCAAAAGACATTTCAATCATTCCCCCTATACTCTGGTTTGTCCCAGTTATTTCCGCACTGAAGCCCAAATTCAATTATATCAGTTAATTCTGCCACTTTATTATTTTTCATCATTGTCAAAAAAGTGAAAATCTTGTCATTGCAAAACTTGTTCAAAGTTTTCATATCTGCATCAGACAACTGGTCATTTGGACCAGCATGCATATCTTCCACCGGACCATTACGAAAGCAATAATGCGTTAGCGCGTGAGAGATTTGCTCAAGCGAATATTTATTTACAATATCCATTCTCTCGAAAAACTTTTCCGTGGTTATACCGCGCTCTGCTGCCATAAAATCTAAAAATTCGCCCGCTTTCTTTAGTTGTGCAAAATACTTCTCCTTTTCTTTATCAGTCATTGCCCCTCCTTAGTCATTTTAAAAAATTCATAATCATTCTCGTGTTTTTTCCAAATATGCCATACATCGTCATAGGCCTTGAAAAACTTTTGCGACATATCTCTCAACTCTTCAAAGATTTCCATTTCCTTATTCTTATCCTCCAATTCATCCACACCTAAACCATCAAAACATTCGTGACTTACGTAATTTCTGTTGTCCTTCAAATACTCTAGCAATTCAATTCCTTTATCCGTAAATACTCCGTATTTCTTTACTTCTTGAATAATCCCCTCAAGTGCAAGCCTTTTTATTTTAGATCTATCCTTGTCAAAAGTTTTCGAGTACCCCATTTCATGGCGTATAAAAATCACTCTTTTCAATTTTAATTCAATCTTCTGAGCATGAAACATAGCATGGCCCATCATAGTCAAAATATTTATCGGTACACCTGTCATCATTTCTTTCTCTTTCATGCACACATTATAACATTCCTCACAATAACTTAACAAGTCCAGCGGTTGATTCTTCTACTAAATAACCTTATCCAGTTTTTTATCTATGTTACCAAATTCTTTCATACAATTTTCTATTAATACTCTATTAATACTTTTGACAGCATCAATACTCTCAGATTCACCAATATCAATTACTCTCTTATCTGCCCTTTTATATGCAGCCCCTTCATTCAATACACCCTGCATATCAGCATCGTCTATTTCGTAAACAACACACCACTTAGGAGTAAGCGGAAAAATTATTTGTCTTTCATTTATCTTAATAACTGGATTATCACTTAAAACAAAATTGGTGTCATCCTTGACATACATGTAACAAACATCAAAATTTGAAAAAAGATTAATCAATCCCTCCATCGGTGTTGCCACTTCCTTCCCAGATTTTAATGTGCCTGTGAAAATTTGTTGCTTAAAATTGTCATCCACCAATATTTTATCAATTTCTTTTTCTATCCCCTCAAAGTTACCAAACTTTTCTGTCCACAATTCACAAGCCAAAGCAATCGCTATACCAAAGTTTTTCGTATTATTTTCATAAATCCTAGAGTACTGCAAACTGGCAAGTCTATCAACAATCAATGCTTGTTTATTTTTATCCAAAAGATTTATTAATGACTTATACTCCCCTTTTGATTTTGGATACCCCTTGCCTAGGGTATTAATTATTTTTTTGAAATCAGTTTCATAATTATTGAGAAAATCCTCGATCTCATCGTTACTTCCATCCATATCATAGTAATCCCTACCAGACATTTTATGCTCGCTATCTACATAATCGACAAAGTTATTTGCTTTATCAAAATAATAAATTTTTCTATCAGAATCCTCCCACGAACTTTGTAAAATTCTTGGAACATAATGACAGTTTCTAGTTCTATTTTGCATGACATTCATCTCCTTTTTTTGATTCATCAAATTTACCGAACATCTTCTCTACTATATCTTGCAACAAACAAGTTAATGTCAACAGCATAATCTTGCTTAATCAACCTCTTTGTCTTTCTGATTTCGTTTTCTACATTCACAAGTCAAACACATTGCAGCACATTTGCAACTTCTTCCCTTTTCTTGTGCGATGTCAAAATATCAATACAAAGTTTCATAACATTTGAAACATCTCTCATTGCCGACCGAGAATCAAAGGAGCCGCTGTACGCAAACGGCTTCATACCCGTATAAGTTCCTTGGTAATCATACAATCTTCTCGAAGATGAATATGATACCTCGTAACCCCTACCTTCATGCATAAATTTATTTCTGTAATTATAAATACTTTCTAATGACTTTAACCTTTCGCATAACAAGCCATCATCACAAAATGAAGATGCGTATGACTTAATTTCATCTAAAAGTCTTTCCTTCTTTTTAACACCAGCGTTTTTAAGGAAAATGGATTCTAACAATGCTGTTAGCACCAAAACTGCCGAGTCAATTTTCTCTATTGATGCAAATTCATATGCCGTATTAAATAATAATATTGCATTCCTCCACTTGTAAATTAAATTCCGTTTTTCATTGTTAGTATTTATATTGTCCAAGAAGCATGACTGCTTAAACAACCCAATAAGTTCTGCCGAAAGATGCATGTCTTTCTTAAAACCTTCAGTCCATATGTCTAGAAATGGGGAAAAGTTGAACCTATACGAATACCCGTAACTATCTTCAAATGCTTTCGCCGAGCCTTTATAGTAGCATGTGTATGTATTTGCTGGGCGTAGTTTTCTGCCCAAAATACCCCAGTTTTCTCTTTGCTTATGCCTAAAATCAAGCATTCTGAAAATGGTAAAAACTCCCTCCACAATTCTGCCAGACTCTTCTTCTACTTTGTAATCATTGCTTTTTATAGTGATGCACAGTATTGGATAATTAAAAAAATTTTTGTCTTTTGCAGTCAATATGTGATCCGTAAGTAAAAGAGCACCTATCTCTTTTTCAAAATGTTTCTCCACTTTAGTTTTGTGCTACTCTTTACCAACCGCATTCCACATTCCATAGGTCAAAAATAAATTAAAAATAGGGGTTTTGACTTGGTGAAACATGGTGAGGTTGAAAATCGTAATAAATTTTCAGGTGAGATGTGAGTGAAACTGTGTGTGAAACTTTAATTATTGCCGTCAAATAATTCAATATATTTTTGTTCGGCATCGTCTGTTAGGTGGGTATAAACCGCCTTTGTCATCCGTGAGCCTTTGGCGTGTCCGCACCATGACTGGGTTGTGAGTTCTTCGACTCCACGTTCGTGACATCTTGTTATAAACGTGTGCCTTAACTCGTGAATTGTTATGCGAGGAAGTCCATTATCTTTACAAAGTTTTTCAAGCCTTTTTGACAACATAGCGGAACGATATTTTTGATAGATTCGTTCGTGTGGATCTTTGTCCTTGTGTCGCAACAATAACTCTCTCGTCAACTTGAACATGGGCATTGTGCGTAGACTATCGGCATTTTTGACTTGCAAATCATCTGGGTGGGTTTCGTCATAACTTTCATCAATTCGCAACGTGTTTTTTGTAAAGCACAAATCGTTGGGTCTTATGGCAAGCATTTCACCTTTTCGCAAACCTTGCAAACAACAAATCAATAGTGGCTCGTATTTGTCAAGGTTTCCCATGCAAGCGGATATAAATATCTTTTCATGGGCTTCGGTGAGTGCTTTTTTCTCATGCTTTGCAACTCGTTTAGGAATTTGGAAATTGCTTGTGGGATTTACTTCGATAAGTCGATTATTGAACGCAACCAAGAACATTTGTTGTGCAAGGTTGCAGACTGGTATTCTCATGCCCTGTGCGGTGTTCCCATCGTAGATAATTTTGGATAACATCAAACTTGTTATATCGTTGATAGATATATCGTGCAAAGAATGAAACGGCTTGAATGACTTTATGAAACTGTCTATTGTTGCTTGTCGCACCCTGCCAACCTTGTATGAGTTCAGCCACTCGTCAAACCACTCTTTTAATGTGTATGGCTTTTTCGCTTTGCTCTCTGCTCGTTGCATTTGTGCGACTGGAACGTGGATATTCAATTTTTGCAAATATCTTTCGGCACTTGCATTTTGCTTTTCCTGTTCCACTCGGTCAACGACTAACTTCAATTTATCGTAGCAATCTAATTTTGTCCTGCCGTAAACCGAAATCACCTTTTCGCCAAACCTAACACGTGCAAACCAATTTCCACGAATGTGTTTTCTAATTGTCTTTCCTTGATATGTCATATTTTCATTTCAATTTAAGACGCAGTTTTTGTTTCACACACCTCCTTTTTTTTGTGAGTTTCTCACTACAACAGTATACCATCTTTAGGCGTCGCAGGCAAGGGCAAAAATCGTTCGACAAATTATTCACTTCCCAATTTCGCCAAAATACGCTACATTATTTATGTGAGTGAAAATGACAAAGATGTAAACCCATACGGCAAAGGGAGCAGGGGCAAATTCACTATTGCCAACCCTTTTATAACCGATGAGATGAAATTGATTATTGTGGACTTGGATAACTTGACTGACGAACAAAAAGCCATGCCACGACAAGCACATGACTGGTCTTTTGCCAAACAGCCACACCTTGCACATTTCTTTGTTTTCCACTGGTGCGAATACACAAAGAACGCCGTGCCTAATGACGAGTCAACTGCATTTCAAACAATCGGTGAACGTGCATTTTTTGTTGATTACGAGTCCGCACAAAATTATTTCAAATACCTACATGAAAATCACTTTGTCGAGTATGTTTGCTTTCAATATGAAAAGGGCGATAAAACTGGACTCCTGCACCTGCAAGGTTTCATGCGATATAAAAAGATTATGTTCCCAAACAAGGTGCGTGTAATTTTCCCAACCATGTCATTAAAACAATGTGGTATGCAATCTAATCAAGAGTGCCGTGCCTATTGTTGCAAAGAGGAAACAAAGGTTGACGGCTTTGACTTTTTCGAGTGGGGCAATTTCACCAAGATAGGACAACGCAACGACCTTGTGCGACTTATCCAAGCCATTAAAGATGATATGCCATATGAACAACTGCTTGAAAATTTCCCATATCAAATGATGAACATGGGTGACAAGGTTGAAAAAACTCGGCAAAATCTTATCCGTGAAAAATTCAAAAATGTTGAACGTGAAATACACGTCACATATATTTATGGTGTAGAGGGAACGGGAAAAACGACATTCCCATATCGTGTGTTGGGTTTACAATATCAAGATGTATTCAAAGTTTCCAACTATAAACATAGTGGGAAATATGATAATTACAAGTGCCAAGACGTTATCCTGTTTGACGAATTTCACGGACAAATTGATATAACCGAAATGAACGATATGCTTAATGGTCAGCCGTATGACTTCCCATGCCGTTATAACGATAGGTCGGCTTGTTTTACCAAAGCAATTTTCACGTCAAACTATCCAATGGAAGAGGCTTATAAAAATGAAATCGACAAAGGCAAAATGCGTTCTTTCAAGGGGTTTCAACGCAGGGTCACGGAAATTATTTATATGCCCGAACGTAATCACTATATATGGCAACTGGGTAGACCAAGTGACGAAATCATAGACAATTTGAAATCGCAAGGTGCTAAAATTAAATTGCCCCCACAAGAAATTACACAGGGCGAAATTGACATTGCGGAGGTGTTTTAATGGACAACATGAAATTGATAATTCTCAAAGACGATAGATTCAAAAAAGTGCTTGACGGCTCTATGTCCGTTTGGCTCACTCTAAACGATGACTTTGCAAAGTCAATAGAAATTGACGAGGTGTTGCGTGTTCTTAACGACAACACAAACGAAACTTGCTATATCCGTTGTGTTGGCTTTCACGTCTATTCGTCATTCGAGGAACTCTATAACAAGGTTGACAAAAACACTCTCGGTTATGACGGAACGGACAAGGAAAATATTGCTCTAATCAAAGACCAAATGTTTTGTCAATGTTCGCCCGAACAAGAAAAAAAATATGGTGTGCGTGGGATAATTTTTGAATACAATCCCGAATATAAAACCATAGCAGAAATGACAGAGGAAGAGGGGCAAGCCTTTCTTAAAAAAATATTCTCTACACTAAAAAAAGAACAAAACACATTATATCGTGCCATGCAAAAAGCAGACGAAACCGCACACGGACTCACGGAACTAGTCAAGGTAAGTCCACCATTTTATTTTGCAAGCACTGACGAGGCAAACAACGACAACCTAAAACATGAATTGAATTACACAATCGGCAAATTACAAGACCTACTTGACACTATTCAAGACTGGGAAAACAAATTAAAATTCCCCACATCAAAAAAGTATTGACATGGTGGTGTGCTTGCTTTGCGTTTCCCTCTCGCCGTAAAATAACCTGCACAACCGCAAAAACTTTGCAAGGGCGGAACGTGCATTTTACCCTTGCAAAGTTTTTGTGCGTTGTGCCACAAACAAAAGGCGAGAGGAAACGACAAAGCAACACAGGCACAAAACACCGCATACCCACCCAAGCCAAAACCGTTTCCCTTGAGCCGAGAAAAAAAATCACATTTCTTTTATTTCTTCTTTTGGGTAGGTGTTGCCACCATAACCGCCATAGCCTTTTATGTTCATACCCTTAAACAATTCGTCATCTGTTTCTTGATTGTTGCTTTTATCTAAAAATTGTTCCCCCATTATGACTTTGCCTGCCATGTCAATAATTGGTACTTGGTGCATTTCGCTAGCCTGTTGAACTAATTGCATTAACTCTGGGCTATGGTCAACATCACTTACTTGTAATGCAATAACATTTTTTAGGGGCATGCCACTAGGTATAGCCACCCAATAGGGTTTATCTTTGGCAATTCCGTCTGCGTTTCCTGCTATCCCTAATAGCCTTTGTGGTGTTTCTCCGTCTTGTTTTGGTGCTGACCAGTCATAAAGTTTTGATAAAAATTGCTTTTCATCTTGTGAGTATATGTCCATATTGCCACTTTCTTTGTTTCGTGCATATCGCCACAAATCCATTTTGGCTAACTTTTCAATGGCTGGTGTTTGTGGGTCAATTATATATGTCATCTTTGGGTGTTTCTTTTTCTCACCGCCTGTGTGTAATTTAATTAGCACCTTGCCGTCAACTTCTTTTTCTTGTTCTTTTTGTTTTTCATGTTCTTCAAGGTCAAGTATATTTCCTTTGCCTTTATAGAACGAAGCACAAAAACGACATTCCCCATAACTTTCCATTTTCCCAAACCATTCGGAAGCGATAATACCCAAGTCATTTCGTGCTTCTAAACTTTCTTTGTTTGCTAGTGGTATGTTGTGAAGAAGTAAAGGTCTTTCCCCAAAATCTGCTTTTCCATTTTTTGCTTGTATGGGCTGTGGCTTTACTTGTTCATTTTTTGCATTTTCATACAAACTTTCAAGTTGTTCAAACATGGGTGCATACTCTTGGTGTATTTGATTTTTAACATTGTCCATATAGGTTTGGAATTTAGCACCAAATGTTTTTTCTGCAACTTCATAAAGTTTGTGCCATCTTTTTTCTTGTGGCAAGCCAACTATACTTCCGTCCTCGCCTCGATGACTATCTAAGAATTGATTATATTCGGGATTATTATCTATAAAATCGTTAAACCCTTCATCTCTTTCGTTATTGTTGTTGCCAAAAAAAGAATATACTAAATTCATCTTTGTTTTTGGGTCATTGAATATGTTGGATATACTACCTGTGAAAACATAGTTGTTTGTATCTATCCCTGCGTTCATCAAACTTCCACCTGTGTTTCCCAAGTTTGCACCTGTGGCAATTTTATATTGTTTTTGCATGAGCTTAGTATATCAAAAATATGAGGCTGTGTACATTGATATTGCGTGTGCAAAATCGAGTGTGTTGTCGTAAAAAATGGCAAGGTACAAAAACTGCTTGGCAGGGCGGGTTTTTCGGCGAGTGCTTGCACCGCCGAAAACCGCCCCAGTTTTGGTCTGCCATTTTAGGCAACACCGATTGCAACCAATACAAACAAAAACGAACCTTGTCGGCTCGTTCCTGCAAACTGCGTTCTTAAATTTCAAACTCCTTTTGCTTAAAATTTTTTTGCGTTCCCATTGTGTGTGAAACTGTGAGTGAACTCGTGAGTGTTTCGCCACAAATTACCCAATTTATCCGTATTTCCTACCTTTTGATTGCGGTTGGTAAAGAGTTGTGCTTTTCTTTCTTTTTCTTGTTAGATCTGTAATAAAAGGGAAAGTCGAATGGAAACACATTTACTAAACTCTTCTCAGCTGGGAATATTATCATACTGTCGCTTAACCTAATCTCACCATCAAACTTTTCCGACACTATAAAATTTAGTGGGATTAAAAGCATGATTGGTTCTTGTGCCTCATCAAACTTTTCTTTTACAGCTTTCATAAATTCAGCAAAAATCTGTCCTTCAAATTCCCCAGACTTTGTCAACGCAATCAACATATCCTGAAATCTCCCATCCAAGTAATAATTAGACATCATTTCAGCGTTTCTATAAATTTCTCTGACTACATCAACATGCTCACCCATAACATCACAATCATAGACAACCCTCTGGTTATTTCGTGCTGCTCGTAGAAATCTTTGAAATTTCATCTCACACAAACTCATTCATCCCCCTTTAGTAAAAACTTTGCCTTGTAAGAGCCCTAAAAAAACTACCATCTATTTCACTCAATTTGTCAAGGATGTCTTCTTGCCTTAACTCGGAAACAAATTCTCCGATTATTTTAGTTTTGCCAGTTTGCGTCAGAAGTTTAACATGTCTATAGAAACCAAAAAGTGATACATGAGAAAAATCGCAACCAGAATCGAAATGGAAATTGACGTAAGGGAACATCCCTGGAATCCAAATATCTGTTAAATCACAAGAGTTAAAACTCTTGGAACGAGTCAATCTTGGCAAAGTCTTGTATGGATTGTCTGAGCCAAAATACTTCGCATAAATTGCAAATAGTTTTTCAAGTTCATTGTAAGTTAGACCAAAACAAGCACGTGTGAGCACCTCACATTCTTTTCCAGTATCATCAACGACTTCATAATACACATTTGTCGCGGTTGGGAATCTAACCCTAAACTTGTCTAAATATTTGAATTTCTCAGATTCGTTATAACTGTCGCCAACAAAATTGTCTAAGACTACACAGCCATCCCTTATCCTGGCGAAGCCTTTAATCTTTGCCTTAATCGCCGAGGGTTTCATGTTTTCGAAATAATATGGCCATACGCCAAGCGGCATAGCATCCCTTTCTTTCAAGATTGTACCACAAAAGAAATATGCCTCACCTCTTTCCGAAAGATATATTGCAGTGTCGATTATCCTACTTGGAATAACAATGTCCTTGGCAACTACTGATTTGATCTCGACTTCGCTAAAAAGTTTTTTAAGTTTTTCCCACCTTTTCATTTCAAACTTCCCCTCCTTACTGAAACCGAGTATCGCACTGGCTTGCCATCCATGCTGTGCCCACCACCGTAACTAGACTTCGCCATATCCCATCCTTTTTGTTGGTTTAGATCTCTGGCGATTTTTTTGATATTATTAATATCCAATTTACAACCACAGTTAAAATATAAATCCACGCTTACCCATGCGGATTGCCCATCGTCGATTGAACCAAAATTCCAAGAAATGTCATGTATGTGGTCGTCCTCTCTGGGGATATCAAAAGCATCTGCGAACGCATTCAGGTCATCAATTAAAAACAAGTCACTCCTATATTGCCATGGCCACACAGCATAAATTTTGCTTTTATCTGAAGTTGCATTAGAATGCGCAGTTTCCATTGACTGCTTATCCAGTTGTTTCACATTGCCAAGAGAATCAACTTCAAAATAACACACTGTTGATGAGGTGTATGGAAATGTTTCGCTGTTTTTCGCGCTTCTCATTAAATTAATTCTAACACATTCCAACCATGGATACAATATTTATCCCACGGACAGGAATTGAACACCGCCACCGCAAAAAATTTTCTTTCATTTTTTGGCACTTTTTCTTCCATATTCTAACTTTCCAATTTTCGGCGCATTTTCAGCAATCCTAACGACAATGCAGTAATTGAATCATTTTTCTCCAACCTCAAGCGCGAGGAATTGAACTCTAACAATTTCGAATTTCTCGATGACATAAAATTTGCGTCGACGATTATATTAAACACTACAATAGTTACAAAGCACATCGCACCCTCAAAAACAAAACTTCCAACCAGTTCTATGCCGAACATCTGGATGGGAGTTGCTAACGGACAGTCCTTTAAGATATGGTATAAGACTTATTACCACGTCAAACAAAATGTTGCCGCAGTTCTCAGCCGTTACTATCAAGTACTCTTGGTCAAAAATGATTGTCTTCGGCACGCTTCCGTAAAACTTGAATGACCTATCCATTGCTTCCACAAACGCTTTTGTTGCAAACGGTTCGTGTCTAACTTCGAAGTACTTTTGCCTACTGAACATCAACACGATCGCATAAAAGTAAACTTTCACTTTCTCGCCAAACATGTCACGCAATGTTATCTCACCAAAGTCTACCTGAGCCCACTCTCCTGGTTTGGTGTCGCCCACCGCCTCAAACTCGCGCTTACGCTGTTCGAGCGCCAACCCAGCATGTTCCTCCCGCAACTTGTTCATGTATCTATAAAACGCGCTAACACTTGGCTTAAAACTTTCATCTTGTGCCCTGATTTTGTCAAGTAAGATACTATTCCTTGTCCTCGGGTTTTTCTCCAATTCATCAAGCAGGAACTTCCGCCACCGCTCGATTTCGTCATTTCTTCTGCCCGAATCTGCATCGCGGAATTCATCCTCAGTGTAGTCCCAATATTTCCTAACACTCCACTGTTTGAGCCCACTCGCCTTAACTGCTTGCTGCCTACTCAGTCCCTCGTCTTTCAATCTCTGTATCAAAATGTAATCTTTAAATTTTATCATTTTTTGTTTCTCCTTTTTCAATGTCGAAACAAAAATCAAAAAATCATTCTGCAGCGCTTTTATCTTTCTCGTTCCACCTCCTTCTAAAAACGGGAGCACTCGCCCCCGCATAAAGTTTAACATTAATTTGCAATCATTGAAAAGCTGTATCGGGATAATCTTGTCCCACTTGTGACGGTGTAAATTGCTTTACAACTCCATCGTCGCTCACCGAAAAAATGTGAATGCATAATGTCATGGCGATTTGCCGTGGGATTCGACGCAACGCAACTTTCGCCGCAATCCATGGTAATCCCAATCCGTACTTATACGCATGATTTGTCGTCCCTTTGTTCGCACCACTTTGAATAGTTCGCGGTGTGTTCATACGAGTGACCAACTGACCAAGAGCATGAATCCATCCCTCTTTGTTTGACGATCGCGCTGCCGATGGCGCTTCTGACTTTCCTTTGCATTCAATTATAAACTTTTCACTCTTTCTATTCCCGCCAATCAGAATTAAATCCGCTCCACGTCCACGTAGCCCTGCTTCTCTTGCCAGATCTTCATGCCAATTGCCGCGCTCTTTTGCGATAAGAAAATCACGCACGCGTTTTACAACTTCAGTTTCCGTTAATCTCAAGTGTTCAAATTCCATGAGTGATTATAGCATGCATTACTGTACTTTCTCTTCAAATTCATCAGAGTTCATACTGTTTATAAGTTTGCAAACTTGAGCATTTGTCATTTGCGCAAATTCGCCAGCATCAAACTCAGGCTTGTCCCAATCCGTGCCAGCCATCATAATCCCAGCTTGAACTATCGACCTAAGCCTATCAGTGTCACCATCTTCTATTAGTTTGAAAAAACTATAAATCCTGTTCACGCAAAATTTATTCAGCTCCTCCATTCTCGCTTCGGTAAGCCTCTGCCCTTTGGCATGAATGTCCTCGATTGGACCGTTTCTGAAACAAAAATGTGCCAAGCCAAAGGCTACATTTTCCAATCCGAACTCTTTGAATATTGTTGAGTTTTTAACCGCTGCGGAAATCTCTACTTTGTATTCATTATTAAGCCTCTCCATTACTTTTGCAAAAAGGTCCTCTCGCATTTAACTTGTTAATTCCAATCACAAAATTCTCCTTGCAATAAGGTTAACCTCACTCACAAGAACATCTTTGCCAAACCTTGCGGTTATTTGTCTTCTTTTGTTGAATTAAAAATTAATTTAGCGCAAAAAGCTAAAAAAGCGTAATGCAACTACAACAATGTTAGGATGCTATTTTTAATAAAGTAAAGCAGTTACTTGTTACTTCTAGACTTCACCTAGATTTGTCGCAAGAATTGCATCACTCATAAGCTTAACCTTAATTTCTATGATTTTATTAAAATCAAACTGATAGTCATTAAATATTGATGACAGAATGATTTGATGATCGCTGAAATCATCTTTTAAGATATTCATCATTGCGGATATGTTTTCATCGTCCACCTCACTCCCCTTCGGGGAGTCTAGGATTATTGGCAACTTAAGCTCTGTGACCATAGCTATCTCTTTTATGTATGCCATCTTAAATGCAAAAACCAATTTGTGCAAAATTGCACCAGATAACCCAGCCAGTTCTCTTGTGAATATGTATTTTTCTTTCTTTTCTACTATTTCATTCAAGCCTAATTGCTCAGCATACTTAAGGACATCTGTGTGGATACGCATTATCGACTCATTATCTTTTCTAGTCAGCTCTTCAATTTGAGTATTGATATCCCTTTTCTCCTGCTCCAGTTTTTTCAGTATATTCTCGACAGCTCTAGCGTCTATCTCCATATTGGAAACGTCGCGATCGAATTTCTCAACTATTTCTTTTACATCCCACAACAAGTTTGTTTCCTTACGTTTAAGCGAAAGATTTTTTATTTGGCCTTTAATTTCACTTAATTCTGCCAACTTAATATTCTTACGCGCAAGCGTCAATTGAGTATTGTCAGGACTCCCTTTAATGGTGTTCTCTGTAACTGGTATCTCAATTCCGTCGCTGTTTACAACCACTATTCTAGCACCTGCAATATACTTCACGAACGAGTTGTTTTGCCGTATTATTGAGTCTATCTGCCCAATCTCACGCTCTAATGCATTCCTCTTATAAAACAGTCCGTTAAGCGCTCTTTCCAACTCCTCGTTATAAGTTAGTCCATCATCTGTCATGATTTCTCTACTAACTTGCTTTTTGTACTCTGCAATATTAAACATGGTTTTGTATCGATGGATTTGTTTTGATAAGGCGTCTCTTCTGTCTATCAATGAGTCGCAATTCTTTTTTGCCAAGCCTCGCATCAGCTCTTCTATGTTCAGTTTAATTTTACCTATTACCGTTCCTCGATTGAGCAACGTCCAGCCTTTCTCTTGATCAAAATAAAACGATCCAAGCAAATTCTTTGTGATGTTTTTGTCGCTAATTCCATAAATGACATTCAACAAATCCTCGTTTTCAACTGGCAGAGTAAAAATGGTCTCTTTACCATCGCTTCTCAAAGTTAATATGTTTGCACTTCGGAACAGGTGCATTTGTCTTTGATTTACATTGACTTCAAGTCCTGTTTGGAACTTATCAATCTTTATACCTTTGGTCATTGGGATCGGATATCCAAGCGCATATAGCATAAAGCGAAGAAGCGTTGTCTTGCCTCTTGAATTTTTGTCACTAAAAATCAGATTGCTCTTTTCGTCGAATGCAATTTCTTTTTTAAACAGCCCTTCTGTGATTGTTAGTTTTTTAAATATCATTTATAACCCCGCATACGCCTTAAGTTTCTTTATATCAGTCCTTTTAATTAAAATTTGGTTTATTACTATTTTCTTCACTATTTCTTTCACTGCGCCATCTTCGCCGCTAATTGAATCAAATGCGTCGTCATACTTTTCGTAGCTATTAGTAACAAAAGTTTTAATCTGCTGGTTTGCAGCTAGTTGATGCTTACTTATATATTCGTCATAATCATTTATAACTCTGGTCACTAATTGAAAGTCGAGTGATGCAAAGTCAATAAGGCTTCTAAACTTTGACATAGCTGCCTCGATTATCCCTTCATCCTTTTCGTCTCTTAACCATTGTGGAGCATCTCCACCACAATACAAGACCACTATTGGCCATAGAAATGCCTCCTTGGTTACAGTCGCAATTCTTTTAGATGCGTTTATTCTCAACATATTTTGCCAAACACTCATCACTGTCGGCGTTAGTCCGCTATCGCTTTTCCCAATTGCTGCAAACAACTCGTTTATGATTACTTTTATTTCTTTATACCTCTCTGCGTCTTCCTGACCTTCGAAGGGTATGACTAAGATATAAAAGTCATCATAAGCAAAATTGGTTATGTCTTGATCGTTGACCGCATTCCTGACAACCGCTTGTTCGACTGGTGTTAATTCTGAAAATGGTTTCGATGTTAATCCATTTATTGAGTTTTCCATTGGGTTTGTTATCTTAAATGGAGATTTTGAATTTGTTATGTAAGTTAGCTTGGCGGTGGCTGAATCGTTCGTTTTGGCTGCGTTCAAAGTATTAACAGCGTCTTTTAATTTTTGGATTACATTCCTTGTATCTGTGCTTGTCTCAACCGCTTTTGCTTGAGCGTAAATTTTCTTCTTATTTGTCAATCCAATTTCGATGTCTTCATGTGCTGATTCATTCTTTACATACGATGATTCTTTCAGATTTTTGACAAACAAGAAAATAGCAGCATTAGCTTGAAAATCTCTGCCGAATTCTCCAACCGTATCTTGACTGCTCTTTTTTTGTTTCAATTTGCACTCCTTTCATCAAACGATATATCAGGTAGATTTGCCACTATTTTTTGTGTTTCTAAGCTGACAGCAATGACTGACAACAATAAATCCAAAACATAACTTGGTTTACCACTTTCTTCCGCATAAAGGTTTGGATCATTTACGATCCCACTTGCTTTATCTGTTTTGATTTGGTAACGCTCCATTATCCACTCGATTGCCGATTTGCCATTTACAACATAGTTATATGCTTCCAGTGATATATTCTCGATTGTGATCGCGCCGTTAAAAACGATTTTGCTCTTGTCTGTCTTTGTTGGGAAACGCATTTTTTCAACACGCAACTTGGATTTATCACCTTTGACGGTGACGTTTTTTGGTGCAGGTACATTTTCGTAATTCAAATGCAATTCTGCTAACTCACGACCTGCTTTTGAAAATGCCCAAAATTCAACATCCTTCTCAACCAATGGAATACGTGGTAACGACTTTTTCAAATCAACGGCAAATGCTTCACGATATTTTGGACTGTGCAATAATCCGTAAACGTAATAGAAAATATCCTCCCGTGTGACTTTGTTGCCGTATCGTTTTTGTGCTTCGCCCCAAATAAAATCGCTTATACCATTGTGGCGAATATACTGTTCATCAATGTTCGTGAACATATCAATCTGCCCGCTCTTGTTAACTTTTTCGTAGTAGTATAGTGGAAACCCCTGACCACCACCAACATAACCCCTATCTGCAATTCTATCAGTTATTAAAGATGAGAACCCAGTTGTACTTGAAAGACCATTAACGTAAATAAGCAAATTCTTCGCATCTCTATGCGGAAATGCGTTATCGTTACGATAACGCCTTTCTATCAAGTTGGCACCATGATAGAAAGGCATTTTCATAAATGGACGATATAGTCCCGTTGATAAAGAATTCTTATCATATGAAAGTCTTATACCTTTACTATGAAAATCGAGGAAAGGGCGAGTCCAATTTATCTGTGTAGAATCAAACACCACTTCCCTATCGATAGAATTATTATAAAACCCAATGGTCTTATTTGTATTGCTTTCAACACGCTTTTTTGAGTAGTTCCAAACAAAGGAATCCCGACCACTGACCATACCGAGCGAAGTCATAACAAAGAAACTTTGTGTTGTCTTATCAAATTTCTTTTCACTTGCCAATGGAATTAAAGTATCGAATTCGTCATTTCTATCAACAATCCAGTCGCCATATTCGTTTGGAGTGAGTTTGTTTAGTACTAATCCTCTATTTGAAAATGACTTTGCATTTTTAATAATTTCAAGTTTTTGTTCACGCGTAAGGTAATCACCAATATCATTATAAAATATTTCGGCCTTGCCTCTAAAACCTTTTTTCTTTACTAGCAACGTAATGGACACAGGTGTACGTGAGCCACTTCCGAATATCTTGCCACCTTCCTTGCGGCTTAATTCACCGCTTGTTCTTTGATTTCCACGCAAGTTGAAAACAAATATTTTGGAAAACTCTTGTTCAATACTTTTTCTAAATCCTTCTGATGCCATGCCGTCAATCCAGGTGCCGTTTGAAACATAACAAACAATGCCATTGTTGTCACCAAGTCTGTCAGTTGCATAACGGAATGCACGAATATAGCTGTCGTATAATGAGTTCTTGTTTACTGCGGTTGACAACTTTGCATAAGTACTTTCTATTGCCGCGTCCAGCTTTGGGTAGTCGTTATTCTGTGCATCATCATTAGCCGACTTTTGCCCTACCGAATATGGCGGGTTTCCGAATATCACAGTTAACGGTGCGGAGTTTTGACGTTTGACTGTACGTGTGTTTTTTCCAAGCAAACGTGTTTCGGCTTTTGATTCCTCGAATGCTTGAAATGTGTCTGTTAATGCTATCCCATCAAATGGTTTGTATTCACTTGCACTAATTTCATCGTGAAAACAGTTTTCAATATTCACGCAAGCGATATAGTAAGCAAGCAACACAAGTTCGTTTGCAAATAATTCTTTTTCGTACTTTCGTGGCAGGTTGTCTTTGTCGATCAAACCACTTTGAATAAGGCGAGTTATAAAAGTTCCCGTACCCGTGAATGGATCAAGTATATTTACATTCTCGTCAGCAAGTTTACGTCCAAATTCGGCTTGCAAAACATCGTTAACGGAATGAATAATAAAATCTACGATTTCAACTGGTGTATATACAATACCAAGCATTTGCGTAAGTTTTGGGAACGCAAATTGAAAGAAATTATTATACAGCTCAATTATGACGGCTTGGCGTCCGTGACTGTCAAGATCTTTACAAGTTCGTTTGACATACTCATAGAACTTTTGTAATTCCTCAGTATCCTCATCAATATTTGTCGCCCTGTTTTCAAGACGTTTACCTTTGTCTTTTAATTCATCCAAAATTTTGCTCATGGCTACAGACACTGTATTCTTTTTAGCAAACTCATAATTTTCAAACAACGCAGAGAATATTGGCGCGGTAATTATATGTTGCGCCAACATTTCAACAGCACGCGTTCGATCTATACTTGCATCAATAGAAATTTGCATTTCCTTCAAGAATGAATTGAATATCTTTTTTGTATCCTCATAGTTGTCTATATAACCGTTAACGTTTTTGATTTGCTGTTCGGCAATTTCGGCTATAGACCTTGCCCATTGTTCCCAATATCGGCGACTGCCAACTTTTAACACAAGTTTTGCGTAAATAACACTTTGCAACTCGGCAAAACTCTCCATATGAATTTGCTCGTAACGTTTTTGAATAGGATTGCCATCGCTATCAAATGAAGTGTCACTTGTGCAAATAAGAATTGAATCAGGACGTTTTGATTTATTCAGTTCGATTTTGTTAACTGTTGCGTCAAAACGGTCATCGTGAGCGCGCAACGCATTTAACACCGACCATACGACTTGATAATTTGCATTATTCGCAAGTGCTTCTTCTGGCGCTATGTCGGAAGGAACAACAATTGGCAAAATAATGTATCCATATTTCTTGCCTTCGGATTTACGCATGACTCGACCCACCGATTGCACAACGTCAACCTGTGAATTTCGTGGCGACAAAAATACAACTGCGTCCAAAGCGGGAACATCAACGCCTTCGGAAAGACAACGAACGTTTGAAAGGATACGGCAAGCATTTTCGCTATTCTCAGCTTTTAACCAAGTCATCAACCGTTCACGCGTTGGTGCATTCATAGTTCCATCAATATGGTCTGCTTGAATTCCAATCATCTTTCCACGTTTATCTGCTGGAAGTGCTTGGATATATTGATTTGTTAGGGTATTAAATAAATTTGTAACAGTCTTGGACATTTCAATGTTTTGGCAGAATGCAACAGCACGCTTCATGGCTGTTGGATCCACTTGTGCGAGAACCTCGCTACCGTCTCCAATAACTTGCTTTGATAAAGTGTTAATGGTCCCTGCTATCTTCGCACCAATCCCATCAAATTCTTTCTTGTTGACAAAGTCACTTATAGCGTGCTGAAAAGATTTTGGCATATCGTTTTCACTAACTGTGAAAATCAAAACTTTGTAATCAGTTAATAAACCTTGTTCTACCGCTGTACCAAACCCAATGCGATGTATTTCCGCCCCATAAATGTTTTCGTCATCCATGGAACATAAAAGCGCATTATTTTCATTTGCTTTTGTTTTGGCTCTTTCATCATAGAGTCGTGGGGTTGCAGTCATGTAAAGACGTTTCGCAGCACGCAGGAACATGTTATCGTGAACACGAACAAACGCAGACTCATCCGCTTCAGCAAGTGTCACACCAGTTGTTCTATGCGCCTCGTCACAAACTATAATGTCAATTTCTGGCAAGTCAAGTTTTTGAGCCTGACTTATTGCCTCGATAGATTGATAGGTTGAGAATATGACAGTCATTTTACCGCTGGCTTTATTGAATTGCCTTACTATTTGTTTTGGATCAGTTGTAGCTGGCATACCCAGATCAACAACAGAAATACCATCTCTTTTTTGCGATACCTTGGGATCGGAACAAACACAAATCGGATTCAATTCGTTTTCAGCGTTGTAAACCCATTCACCAAGTATCTGCCCAACCAATGCAATAGATGGAACAAGTACAAGAACAAGTTTTTTGGCTTCACGTTCAGCAATCTTTAACGATGTGAAACTTTTACCAGTCCCACAAGCCATAATCAATTTCCCTCGATTGAATTGCTTGAAATGATCGTGCGTTTTTTTAACAACAATTTCTTGGTGTGGTTTAAGTTTATATTTTGGTTTTTGTGCGGATGAACCATGAACACCCTTTTCAAGTTGCTCCCAATCAACGCGTGCATTTCGCAACTCGTTAATGTTTATACGTATAATAGGTGGAGTTTGATTTTGTAGAGTTGCCTCTGCATTGCTTGACCATTTGTCAGTTGTAGAAATCCAAACACGTAAAGCAAAATTCACCCTTACGCCATTTTTATTTTCAAAACTTCGTCCAGAGGTTGACAAAAACGTATCAACCTCTTGCTTATCTATGCTCGCGTCTTCTAAATAACATTTCGATTGAATTGCCCAATATTGCCCGTCAACAGTTTCGGCAACAAGGTCAATACCTATGTCCATTTTCCCAAACTGCTCTTTTGCAAAAAATTCCTCCCAAAGCCAGACATTTTTCAATTGACCTTTATATTTTGGATCGGTCTGCAAGTACGCTTTCATTAAACGTTCAAAACGGCTTCCCTTGTCTCTTTCAGAAAATGCATCCGCACGATATTTCGTCAATATCCTATCAAAATTATTTTCGCCTCGACCAGTAGCACTAATCGTTTTTTTAACTTCCATTACTTCTCCTTAGAATGATCAATTCTAGCACAAATACGAAGAAAGCACCAGAACTTACATAAAACTTGCAAAAACAACTTGACTTAGTTTCACATACGAGTTAAGAGACACACACCCTTTTGGAGGTATGTGATTATGAATAAAATATTGAGACTATTGGTTGATGATTTCCTGTCTCGAAAACCAAGCGCTGAGTATCTCTTGGTTCTAAAAAACTGCTGCGACGCAGAAAAAGCATTCATGGCTTTGCTTGATGAAAAGCAAAAAGCTGAATTTTTCAAAATTGATGCCTTGAATGGTGAACTTGCGGTTAGTGGATTGAATGAACTAGTTAAGTTCTTATATAAAAGTCTAATCCAAGAGTGAGTCTCAGCAGAAATAATCTAACTACTACGTAATCTTGAAATCGTATTCAATAAACACTGGCACTGACGTTTCTCTCTTTATAAAAGTGAGGTGCCGCAGCAAAAATTTTGCGTCATTGAAAAAGTGTGGTAGTGACTCTAGCCCAATGGCTACTTGCACCTCATTCGTATGCGCAATCGTATCTCTTATATCCACTAGCTTGCCAGTTCTTGTCCTTTGCTCCCATCCAATTAAATCATCGTTAGCTATTCGCACCTTGGGATTTTGCTTGTCAATGTTGTTTGCGAAAAAATCCTTTACTATTTCAAAATAGTTTTTACCATCGCAAGTACCCTGAAATAAATCTAACAAGTAGTTTTTATAATTGATCTCACTTATCAGATCTGCGCACGCCTCTCCGATTTCGCCAAACATAATATTCTTTCTATCACTTGATTCTATTGTGATAAATTTTTTGTTCCCTAAGCCGTCATCAAACTTACTTTTCATTGTCATAGAAATAGTTGGTGAAAATATCATTCTTAAATCATTACTCAGCTTACTTTGCTTAAACATGTCATCAATCTTGTTTTCGGCTAACCTTAGCTCTTCTTGCATCTTCGGCAATTTATTTTCAAAGTTCAAGAACTCTTGTTCCATCTTTCCGAAAAATGTTCTAAGAACCGAAATTGAATGTTTTGCCAGAATATTAACCACAAGGACATTTTGCCAGCAATGATTCTTAATTGAGCTCTGTATAGCAGAAATTAGTGCCTGCCTGCATTTCTCCACTTCAATATACCCATAATCATTCTTGGGCATCTCTTTAACTTTTCCACTTGATTCAATATCAATTTGCGCCTTGGCATATCCACTGCACCTACTTCTATAAAGCAAATTTTCGATTTTCCATATCTCTTCATGTAGGATTGAAGCGTTTCCAACATTAGCATTACCACGAATAGCGTATTCGTTAGTACACCCCATCATCGCTAAATATATCTCAAGTTTCTGGACATCAACCATGTGAAATTATATCACGATCTGCTGTGTTAGTGTAAATTCGTTTTCCTGCTACCCAACCATTAAGCACCAGCGCAGGCCATATTTGTCGATCAAGTCACAGGTGTGTGATGTCCATGCCGCTTTCATAAGTTCCCATTTAACTTGAAGGGCATCACCTTTCAAAATAGCATATGCTTTCTCGAGCTTTGGGACGTCGCCCTTGTCATACATTAGGCACATCTGCATTATGTTGCCTGTGTTCACAGGACCTTCGATTGCTGATTCACCTTTGCATTCGGCTAACCAGAACGATGTGCCTCTGCTTAACCTAAGTTCGCACAGATCGTATTTGCCATTGGGCTTCATATAGGTTTTACCAATTGTTGCCTCAAACACCTTTTGATAGAATTCTACGGCTTCATCTAAACCATCCACATAAGTAAACATTTTTAGTTTCATTTCTTATTCTCCTTTTATGTATACTTTAGCAGATTCGCATTTTTTTGTCTTACGTAAATTTATCACTTTCACGGCATGCATCGCAAGTCTTGTACGTATGGCCACCATTCCGTCCATCCGTTACGCTAGCCCATCCTATCCATACCAAAAATTTCATATAGCGATGAGCAGTTTTCTTATTGACTTGCAAGAACAACGCAACTTCACGCACAGTACTAAAGCCATGATCACGTAGTGCCTTTATAACATCTTCGAGGCGATCAAGCTCACTTACACGCTGTGTCTTTGATTTGATATTATTCATTTGTAATTTCCTCCGCCATAAAATTTGGAAATAAGACTTACCATCTTGCATTCGCTCTCGCAATAAGATTTTTCGTTGAGCTTTTTGCGTTTATTGTGCCTGCAATTCCTATACATTACCCTTTGATAGCCCAGAAAGCATCAAAAAAGCCCTATTTTTCACTAAGACTTTTTCGGAGGTCGTTATGGTGGAAGCGGTGGGAGTTGAACCCACGTCCGAATGGTTGTCTGTTTAAGTTTCTACATGCTTAGTCTCATGGATTTTACAATCTAGTGACCATCATGGACATTGGTCGTAGAAGGTGTGGAATTATTAGGGTAAACATCCAATCCACAAATGGATAATTACCGCGCGTACTTTGTTTGACCCCATCAAAGTATAAAGTACGAAAACTTTAATGGAGATGCCTTGTTACCTAATAAAATTAAGCAGCAAGAGCGTAAGGTGCTGGTTTTGCACTTAAAATTTATTGCAAAGTTTTACGCCATTCACAAAGGCGGCATGCTTGTTAAACCCTTCCCCACCCGTCGAAGCCATTTCGCCCCCATAGGTGCACAAAAGTGCACAACACTATATTATACACTAAATTAATGAAAAGCGCAATCTTCAGCAGAATAAATCATCACTCTTAAAGAGAATAAGCAGATACTAATTAGTTTGCGGGCACTTTAACCACTGAAAAAGTATCTCGCCCTATGATTAGGATATATTAAACCAACATAATTTCGATGAAAAATATTGTGTATATTTGAACCATGATGGTTATGTTTGATAAAACGCTGCTTCCGTGTATCGAATACTATATCTCCAAAGTCTCCTATATTTGTTGCAGTATATTGCAGCAAGAATGGGTTTGGAATATATGACAAGGGAATCGTTGACTCGCCCGCAGAAATCTCCATATTATCTGAATTTTCAAAAGGTATTGACAATCCCCCTGGAGGACAATAAGGAATTCGTACCGCCCCTAAATAAGTCATGTTTAACCTGTGCTGGAGATGTGCTGGAACCAGGCTATGGTGTGCATAAGCAACAGTACGAGTTACGCGTGAGCCTGGATTAAGTTGAACATAAAACTGCCTTGGGGAATTAAAACTCAAGTTCGCATTTGCTCTTGGGTTTCTTGCAGTTTGTTCCGGAAAAAACGGATTGAAACGCGTTACTGTTGTATCTGTTGTAGGAATTGGCGGTAGACCATTTAAAATCTCCCAATGAACATAAGGGGTTGCCCCACTACTTCCTGTAGTCCCTGTTGTCCCTATCGGGTCACCAACAGAAATTGGCACACCTACTTGTATACCAGGCAGTATACTTCCCAAATGAGCATACATTGTAAAAAGAGTCATGCGCGCAACTTGACCTGGAAAGTTAGCAGGTTCGTGCCTTATAACCACACGATTTCCATAACCCGCACCGCTATTCCACCTGTATACACAAGCAATTGTGCCAGTTGCAGATGCCACAACAGCTGTAGCCTGTGTAACAGGCGTATTAGAAAATGGAGCCGTCATTCGTACCAAATCAACACCCATGTGAAATCGCAAAATATTTCCAGTAAATCTGTTTGCACCAAAAACAGTAAAATCGTGACCATTTGCTATAGGATTAGCAGATGGAATAACCATAACCGGACCCTCTATCGGTAACCTAAAGGTTGCAGTTCCAGATTGACCCGGGATTTGACCAGGAGAACCTGGAAGTTGACCTTGACCTGAACCTTGTTCACCAGGCTCTCTCATGAGATACAAAGGGAACAAGTACCGCGGAGATAACGGTAAAAATAATCACAAGGACACCAAGAAGACCAGTCAATAATCCACTGGCGGCGCCATTTTCATATGCCAACATCAAGTTTTGAAATGTCCCCATACATCCTCGTTAGTTATGTACTTTTTCACACCCACCTTGCAAAAAGCGTAATCGATGTGTTAACAGTTATTGTGGTTCCTGGTGCGTGCACAACTGGTCCGTTATGCGTTGTTGCCCAACCAATAAATGCAAATCCAGCAAGACCAGGCAGGAAGTCATTAGGATTAATAACAAATCCAGTAGGTACCCTTAACGCAAGTGTCATGCCAGACCCGTCCAGATTAAGTGTAACCGTGTGCTTTGTACCCCAAACAGCGTGCAAAGTGTTGTTGGCACCTGCCGAATTAATTGTTGTAATCGCGGTATTAAAATTAAACACCCCTCCGTTTGGTGCAGTTGACCAGTGGCGGAAGTAAAGATCTGGGTTAGAATTTGTTGGGTCTTGCGGTCTTGCAATGGTGTCTCCTGCCAATACTGTTTGTGTGGTTGAACCATTTAATGTACCACCCTGAGTATTAAAGGTAACGGTAAAGTCGTTTCTTTCCCAGACTGCAACAATTGATTTGTGACCAGTAACCGCAAGTGCACTGCCTCCGGTGAATACAACCGGAACACCTGGGTTTGTACTTGCTTCCCATCGAACAAGATCATATCCCGCGTTATTCACCACTGGCGCAATGCCGATAGGAGAACCAATCGCAAGTGTACGTGTTAATATTTCATTATTCGCGCCACTTATAATTCCAAATGCAAGATTAAAAGCGCCAGGTGGGGTTAATGTTCCTGCACCCGCCGAGAATGTTACGATTGCTGCATCATTGAATCTTGCAAATAATTCGATGTTTTGCGTTCTTGGTGCATTTAATTGCGCAGTATCAAAAAGCACTCCACCGTTTGGTTGCGTGTACCATCCATCAAATGTGAACGCGTTGCTTGAATGAAATACTGGGGTCGTACGCACACCATAACTTCCCGCAAACAAGCGTGTCATAGATGTTTGTTCAACAATTTGGTTATTGCCCGCAAAATGTGTAAATGCTGCACCTTGCAGATGGAATGTTACATTAAGTGGTTCATTCCAAATTGCGGTTAGTGTCCCTTGCAATGTTCCTTGCGCACCCCACTGGATACTGCCTTGATAAACTGTTCCATCAAAAACTTGTCCACCTGTATAAAGTCTGGTTGGTTGTAACGAGAACATCCATCCCATAAACGTTCCACCACCAGATGGTGGTTGCAATGTGGAACCCGCGAACCAAGCACTTTGGTTTGGAACCTGGAACCGGAAACTGTCTATCGCCGCAACCGGCATTGTTACCGTTTGTCCGCCAGCCGAAAACGATCCCTCGCCCGCCGAAAATGTTACATTCAAAGTTGCCATTGTTGGGTTAGCCCCGGCATTCGCAACAATCAACATCGTAGGCACAAAAACCATCGCAAAAAGACAGACGGCAAAAGTTGCAACTTTAATAATCTGTGTCTGTTTTGACTGTGTTCTTCCTTTGTTTTCCAAAAAACTGTCCTCCTATGTATCTAAAAATCCCTAATATAGTATTACCATTCAAAGCACAATTATGTCAAATGAAATTAGTTAACCTAGTCAAAACCCCTCATAATTACCTTATTGACGTATTTTGAAACAATATCCGCAAACCCCTGGGCATCTTTCTTTGTATGCGGAAAAAGCACAACTTTATGCGAATTAGAAAAGTTATTCGGAACAAATTGCTGTAACTGAAAGCACTTTGCACCACGTAATATTATTCCAATTTGCTGAAAATCTTCTTGCGATAAAATGGGTGCAAGTGTAGTTCGAAACATATAATCGACCTTTTCTTGGCTTATTAAATATTGAATACTAGAGCGTATTTCACCTATGTTTACCTTTGCGCAAGTGACCTCTTCGTATTTGTCTAGCGGTGCTTTTATATCCATCGCAACATAATCCACAAGACCATCTTCCACAAGTTGCTTTATCAACTTTGAATTAGTTCCATTGGTATCAAGTTTTACAAGAAGGCCAAGCAACTTGACCTCCTTAATAACATGTACAATATGCGGATGCAATGCGGCTTCTCCGCCAGTTATGACTACCCCATCGATAAAGCCAATCTGCTCGCTTAGTTGGGATAAAATTTCATCAAAATCTTTTGTATTAGAATCTTGGGCAAGGATTTCAAAATTGTGGCAATAATAACATCGCATATTGCATCCACCAAGAAAGATAACCGACGCAACCATGCCAGGATAGTCAATAAAACTGTTCTTTTGAAATCCCGCTACTTTGATTTTCACAAATTACTCCGCAACCTTGAATCTTTTACGTTCATGGAACTCGGTTCTCTTTCCTGCGTTAAAATCCGCAACCGGTCTAAGGAAACCTACCACACGCGTCCAAACCTCGGTATCGCTGTCACATGTTTTACATTTCCACTGCTCGCCTTTAAGATATCCATGTTCACCACAAATACTGAATGTTGGGGTCAGAGAAATATATGGCATTTTGTTTGTTGCAAATATTTTTCGGATAAGATTTTTTGCAGTTTCCTTGTCCTCCAAACGCTCGCCCATATAGATATGCAACACCGTACCACCTGTATAAAGAGATTGCAACTCATCCTGCATTTTAATTACCTTGAACACGTCTTCACTGAACATTACTGGCATTTGGGTACTGTTTGTGTAGTATGGTGTGTCACCACCGCTGGCAACAATATCTGGGTAACGCTTTTTATCAATCATAGCCAATCTTGGTGCAACACCTTCCGCTGGAGTAGCCTCTAGGTTATAGATACTGCCCGTTTCATTTTGGTATTGAACCATCTTGCCACGCAGGAAATCCAAAATCTTTATCGCAAATTGGTTCCCAACTTCGGTGTCAATTCCTTTGTCTTTTCCAAGAAAGTTCAGCAAGCACTCGTGCATTCCAACCACACCTATTGTGGAAAAGTGGTTCGCCCAATATCCGCCCGCAGAATCCTTAACGGTTTGAAGATAAAACTTGCTGTATGGATATAGACCTTTTACTGTTTGGTCTTCCACAACCTTTCTTTTAATCTCTAAACTGGTTTTTGCAAGGTCGGACAGACGCTCTAGGTTACTGAAAAATTCTTCTTCGTTCTTGCTTTTGTAACCAATTCTTGGCAAGTTGATTGTTACTACCCCAACAGAACCTGTCAATGGGTTAGAACCAAACAATCCACCACCACGCTTTTTCAATTGACTGACATCCAATCTAAGACGACAACACATGGAAACCGCATCATCCGGTGAAAGATCCGAATTAATAAAGTTAGCAAAATAAGGTATCCCATACTTACATGTCATTTCCATAATACTGTCCATAACTTCGGAGTTCCAATTTAAATCTGGTGTTACGTTGATTGTTGGGATTGGGAACGAGAACACGCGTCCAGATGCATCTCCACCTAACATGACCTCGCAAAATGCTTTGTTAAACATATCCATTTCGGCTTGGAATTCTTTGTATGTTTCCTCTTGTGGCATTCCGCCGATAATTACGTGCTCGTCTCTTAGTGCTTTTGGGCATGTAATATCCAAAGTAACGTTGCTGAACGGACATTGGAATCCAACTCGTGTCGCTACGTTCATGTTGTACATGTACTCTTGGATTGCTTGTTTAACTTGTTTATATGTAAGTCCATCATAACGAATAAATGGTGCAAGGTATGTGTCAAAACTGGACCATGCTTGCGCCCCTGCTGTTTCGCCCTGAAACGTGAATGTTGCATTCACCAATTGACCAAGTGCAGACCGAAAATGTTTTGGCGGCGCAGAAGAAATCTTGCCCGGAACACCGGTAAAGCCCATCATAAGAATTTGCTTAACATCCCAACCCACACAATATGCACCATAGAATCCAAGGTCATGAAGGTGAAACGCACCACTGCGGTGTGATTCGGCAACTTCGTATGGGTAAACCTCGTTAAGCCAGTATCTTTTTGTAAACTCTTCACGTACATAGTTCATCAAGCCCATAACAGAACGTTGTTGGTTTGAATTTTCTTTTACTGCAAAATCATCTCCACCAAGGTATTTTTCAAACGTTTTAATTGTTGCACCAATAAGGGCGTTTTCCTCACGTGCACCACGACGCTTTTCACGGTAAAGAATATATGCCTTTGCAACCTGGTCGTGACCCGCTTTTATAAGTTGTTTTTCAACAAGATCCTGCACCTCTTCCACGGTAGGTATTTTATTACCATAACGGGCAATCAGTTCTATTTCCACGTCATCCGCAATTTTCTCTGAACGCGTTCTGTCACTTCCGCCACATGCAACCGCAGCCTTAAAGATGGCGTCTGCAATCTTTGCAAGGTCAAACTTTTCGCGCCGACCGTCCCTTTTCATCAGAAACTTTATCGTCGGTTTCTCCTGCGCCGCCTTTTTAACTGGCTTTTTCTTTTCTGTCAACTGTTTACCCATTTTTCCTCCTTTAACCCGATACAAGGGCTATTAATGTATATGCTACATCATAGCAAAACACAACATGTTGTGCAAGTAAAATTTGTGCGTATACCAAATATTGTATTTTGTGCACAAAAATTTTGTTTTCTTGCATTTTCCTGTTGACAACTTTTAAAGGTTATGTTTTATCCTTGGGGGATTTCATTAAAGGAATATAGCATAAAATAAACCCATGCGGTTATACTTTTCCTTTATATTTGATATCCCCTCGGGCATCGATTCATAAATTACTGCTCTGGCTCGACCTCGGGATTTTCATGACTTGCGATATGGTTTGCAATAACTGTATCTCTGATAACATCTCTGTCCTCTTCTGGTATGGCGTAGCCAAACAAACCTCGTGATATTCCACGGGCAGATATCATTGAATCTCGCATAGAAATAAAGTTGTCACGTTGATACGCTATCTTCGTATCAATTTCATCTGGATGACATCCGTGATCATGGCAAACTGTTATCATCGTGTTTCTTGCATTTCTCCAAGAGATGTTTTCATCGCCAAAACTAGAAGGAGCAACATCATCCGTTTGACCACATCCAACCAGTGCTGCCTTTAAAAGTAATAATCCGGCAAAAGTCGCCGCAAGTTTTCTTTTTTTCATAATATATTGTATCAAAAAAATTACACTATGTAAATAGGCAAAAAAAAAGCAGCCTAATTGGCTGCTTTTTATTTTACTTGCTTTCTGTACTTTGACTTTCAAAGAATACGATTGCCTGGGTTACTTGTTCGATGTCGGCTTGAAGTTGTCTATTCTGTGCCTTAAGAACACGATCCAAGTTTTCCAATGTTGGGAAACGGTCACGGTTCTTTTGCATAATCTCTTCACAGTTTGCCACACTTTGCTGCAATCCGGTCAACTGTTGAACATCTTGTTCCAACTTCTTCACACGCTCTGGATCTAGGTTTGCAATGTTGTTCACACCGTAGATGTGTACCTGTTGTTTTGCAACGATGGCTTCACGCTTTCTAAGAAGTTTCAAGTCACGTTCCAACGTGTCACGGATACGGCGAAGTGGAACAAATTCCTTGTTATTTCCGCGGATTGAACGTTCGTTCTCGCGTAGACGCTCACGAAGTTCTTCCATTCTTGCGCGGTAATCGATAAGGATTCTGTCACGCTCTTCCGCTGTGTAAACACGTTCTGTTATCAATGTGTGTACTTCGCGCGCTTCTGTAAGAATTCTGGTTTCTTCGCGTGCGATGTGTTGTTCTTTAACCTCTAACTCGGTTACACGCGCTTGCATCTTTTGCTCTTCTTCTTTCAATTGTCCTTGCATCTTTTCGAACTTTTCTTTCAATTGACGTTCTTTCTCTTCATGCTCTTTCGCCAATCTTTCTTTCTCGGCCGCAATCTCGCGCTGAACATCTTCCGCATTTGCGTCACCATTTCCTTGTGGACGAGATTTCAGTTCTTCTATCTCTTCTTCCAACTTGGCTTTTTGTGCAAGAAGTTTTTCACGCTCTATCTTCAATTCTTCTTCCAGGTCAGATTTTGCTTCTTCCCTTGCTTGTTCGATTTCCTCTTGCGCTTTTTGAATCTCGGCTTGTTCGGCTTTTAATTCCTCGGCTTTGTCTGCAAGTTGTCTGCTTTCGCGTTGCAATTCCTCGCGCAATTGAAGATATTTTTCACTTAGGCGACGTTCGTTCTCTTCATACTCGGCTTTGATTTGCTCTGCCATTTTTTCGCGTTCAGCATCAAGGTCAGCATTCTTTTCTTTGCTTGCTTTTTTCTTGATTTCTTCTTGTTCTTTCTTTGCTTGTTCCAATTCTTTCATCAACTGTCTGTTCTTTTCTTCTAACTCTTCGGCTTCTTTTGCAATTTGCATGTTCAGTTGTGATAGTTCATTACGTAATGCCTCTTGCTCGGCTTCGTTAGCACGTCTGGTCTCTTCGTTTTGGGCTTCCATTTGCGCCTTTAGTGCTTCGTACTTTTCTTCCAATTCTCTATCATGTGCTTCTTGCTCGGCTTTTAACTTTGCAATTAACTCTTCTTTATCTTCTTCTTGTTTCTTTTTGTCGTCTTCACCTTCCACCACGGTTTTCTTCAACATTTCGAATTCTTTCTGCATTTGGGCTTGAACCGCTTCTCTCTCCGCTTCGATTTCATCTTTAATCGCTTTTGCTTCTTCGCGTGTTGCTTTTTGCTCTTCCACAAGGATTGCGATTAACTTTGTAATCTCGCTTGATCTCTCTTCTATCTTTGTTGTTTCGGTTACTGTATTTTTTGGCTCTTTCGCATCTGCAAGCATTTTTTCGAATTCAGCACGTTGTGCTTTTCTTTCCTCTTCCATTTCTTGCATCTTCTTTTCCAATTCATGCTTCAGTAGCTCTACCTCGTCGTTCTCGCGATCTAGTTCTTCCTGCTTCGCTTTTTTCTCTTCTTCCAACTTTGCACGCTTTTCATCTTCTAACTTGTCTTCTTTCGCAGTACCTAGCGCCTCAATCTCTTTTCTCATCTTTGCGATTGCTTCGTCATTTTGTGCTTTGATTTGTGCAAGTGCATCGTTGTATTGTTTTTGTTGTGCAAGGAACTCGGCCTGTTTCTCGGCTTCTGATGCCTCTAACTCGGCACGTAGTTTTTCAATCTCCTCACGTGTTGCGTCGGTTTGTTCTACCAACTTGACTGGTTCTTCTTTCTTGTCATTCTCTCTTTTTTCAAGAGCCGCCATGATTTGGTCAAAACGCTCTTGCATTTCTTTATCCTTTGCACTTGTTTCACCAAGTGCCTCTTTAGATGGACCGACTTCCGCTTGGTCATCTGTGTCCGTGAAATTCGGATCAGCCCAAGGGTTTGCGTTGTTTTTTGATTGGGCTGGTTTTGTTTCTTCTTCGTCTGCCCATGGATTTTTTGCAGGTTGTTGTTTTTGGTCTTTTGCTTCATCTGCCCATGGGTTTTTGTCTGCCCAAGGGTTTGTTTCTTGTTTGCCTTTATCTTGCTGTTTGTTGTTTGTTCCGAATGCATCTTCCTGTTCGTCACTTTCCTCAAAAAAATTCTTCGCAGGTTTTCCGGCAGGTTGTTGTTTTTGTGCGTTTTTGTCTTCTTTTCTTGCCTCTGGTTTTGCCTCTGGGTCATGTCTTCCCATTACATCATTACGTGTAAAGTCCGAGAATGCTCCCTCGTTTGACTTGTCCACTTTGACGGGTTCGCCTTTTGCTCTTTGTTGCTCTTGTTCTTTTTTTGCCTGTTCTTCTTGCTGCTGTTTCTCAGCCGCTTTTCTTTCACGTTCTACTTTTTCTTGTTCTTCACGTTCCTCACGACGCTGACGCGCTTCGGCACTTCTTGCCTGCCTGTCTTCACTTGACCTTGCTGCGATTTTTCTGAATTGACTGAACAGAAAAATCAATGCAAAGATGAAATAAAGTCCAATTAAAATCAGCCCTATTACCAGAACCACATTAAGGAAACCTTGATTTGCACCCGCATTGTTTAAAAGTGTAATCATGACCCCAACCTCCGCTTTTGTCTATTGTATTTATTCTGGTATTTTATCATTTATTATTCAAAAAGTCAATACTAAAAGCAAAAAACCCTTCGTGTGTATATTCTGCTTCAAACAACAAAAAATATAAAACTATGAGGACTTTTTTATTTGTAGTAATAATTCTTTTGCCTATTGTACTTTTTTCATTTGTTACACCAAACCATGGGTACGAAACAAAGGCTAGCACGGACGAGGAAATCACCCTTCCTATTATTATGTATCACAGGGTACTTAATAGTCAAAAAGGCAAATATACCGTAAGTGAAAAGCAACTGGAATCGGATTTCATTGCATTAAAAAACGCCGGTTATGAAACAGTTTTAATGCGCGAAGTTATAGATTGGATTGATGGCAAAGGCACATTGCCATCCAAACCCATTGTCCTCACTTTTGACGACGGTCATTATAACAATATGCACTATGCCCTGCCACTTGCCAAAAAACATAATGCAAAATTCATGGTAAATCCGGTTACCAGTTTTTCTAAATTCAGCGAAACAAGCAATGACCACAGCAACCCAAACTACAGCCACCTTACTTTTTCACAAATGAAAGAGATGCAAGACACAGGTTTGGTGGAAATCGGTAACCACACACATGCCTTGCATAAATTCAAACCACGATATGGCATAGCACAAGTCAATGGCGAAAATCTGGATACATATATAAAAACAATTAAAAAAGATATAGACACCGCGCAAGACTTAATTGAATCCAGTGGAGTCCCCCGTCCCACAACATTCGCATATCCATTCGGTAAATCCACCCAAGCAGGTAAAGAGTTATTAATAGAAATGGGATTCCGTGCAATCCTAACATGCAATGAAGGCGTCAACACAATAAAACAAGGCGAGGTTGAAAGCCTGCACAGACTGCGTCGATATAACCGCGACGGCTGGTGGACGTCGGATAAACTAATCAAAACGATAGAACAAAATTAACTTATAATCCGTCACATGCACTTGATATAACTGTTCCTACAGCCTCACATGCACCGCTTGCTATGGTTTTTGTAGTTTCGCCCACCAATTTGGCACCTTCCACAACACCCTTGCCTACAACTTCTATACCTTTTTCGATACCACTGATGCTCATTCCAATACCATGCGCCAAACCATCAACTATACTGCCTAACACTGCACCAGAATCATTTTGATTTTCTCTTTTTTTGTTATTTGCCATACCTGTATTTTATCATAATAAATACCCTTTGCAATTAAAAAAGTATATAGAACATGGTATCAAAAGAACCTGCGAATAATTTCTTGAATTCGTGACCGATAAACAACTCCCCTATCACCACCGATATTATTGTCAATAAAGCAAAGCGGCGGATAAACCACGCACCACCAGTTATCACCTTGCGCCGCCCCCAATTCCAATATAAGTGCGTCATACATCCCCGCTGGCACCGTAAATCCGTGATAGTTTCGTGTTGGAAAGTATTCTTGGCGTAAACTCGCACGTGCGGTATAATCAAAGCCTGCATCACGCAATACTCTGTTGGATACATTTTCAAATCTTCCAAGATTATCACGCAATACGTTCATAGCCTGCTCACGCGAGGTCACAAATGCAAACACAGGCGTGAATTCATCAATCACTGCACGTTTGACATCGTACTTTACTGCCTGGTCTTGGACACTGTTACTGTTCGCACGAATATGCAAACGCAAGAATTCGTTACTTGCATTTACGTTCCCCGCCATTCCCATAGGAATTCCAAACGCAACAATCGCAATCAATCCAAGCGCAAAAAGCAATCCAATAACAATTTTCATACAACGATTATTGACTGGTTTTCACAGTCATATACAAAAAGCGTTGGAATGCAACCAACGCTTTTTAATTTAAATAATTGAACTAGAAATTCACAACCTGCTGTCTGTAGATAAATATCTTGTCCCCTGCGCGCGGTCCGTCTTCAAGGTGTGGGTTTTGTCGCAGAATCTCGGTAATTGGATAACTGATACGTTTTGCAATGTCCCAAATTGTTTCGTCTTCGCTGATTGTGAAAATCAATATCGCGCTGTCGTCTCGCTGTTTTTCCGCACCCAAGGTTATATCCGATACCACGGTTCGTGCAACATGGGTGGATGAACTTAAACTAACCCCTAAACGTGCATCCACAAGTAATTCCTTCCCACGTCGGACTTTGACCTGGCAACTTACCACACTAACAAATGCCTGAACCGAATGCGTTGATTCATGTCCGTCTACGCGAATAGCGGTAGAGAACGGAACATCAATCTTGTGCGCATGTATTTGGCGTTCTTCGCACTCGAATACGCACGTTGCCATCATCACGCCCTCTAATGTCACCTTTTCATTCGCGGTAACAACATTCATGGTTTTTATCTTGGTGCCCTCGACCGCCAAAATCTTGCTTATAAACGGCGCACCATCCTTCATTGTCAAATTCCCCTCGACATCTGCAAAACTGTTCACCTGTGGTAAAACACGTGATTCTTGCACAGCACCCTCGGCAAACACCAATTCGTTATTGAACGAGAATGCATCACGCACAAATTCCATCTTTGAATTGGACACAACAAAGCCAGAAAAGCACAATTCCATCGTCACCACCAATTCCGGTTTGGTCTTGTTTTCTGCCTTTACCGCAACATTCATCACAGAAACACTACCCACAACATTATCATCCATTCCCAGTTCCGCCACAGTAACAGATTTGGAAAAATCAAATTCATATGCGGAATTGTATATCATTTGCCCTTCTGACATCTTTACCGCAATAACATTCAATCCCGCAACACCCTTTATCGTTACCTTGCCTTCGGCAACCATTACCTCACGAACAATTGCGGTAATATCGGTTCCCAAAATTCCCTCGCAATTTTTGTCTAGGTCAAATCTTTCCTCAACCTCGAAAACGTGCGTTATTGTTCTGGAAAAGGTTGCAACCGTGGTCTTTTCGATTTGTTTTTCAATTTCACCTTTGACGTCCTGTACAAATGAAACCTCACGCTGGATAAGCCCCAATAATGTTATATCCACGATATTCATTGCCTCGACAAAACTTGGATTTCCACCATCAGCAACCTTGGTTTCCAAAACATGTGCACTTGGAACCAAAGAAACTACATTGGATGCCTCTTTTAATATCAGTTTTTCGGTGAACGTATCCACACGCTCTTCACTGTTCCAATTATCATGTTCATCAATGAAAATCACGCGTGTTACTACACGCCCACTTAACTTGACTTCGTCTTCGACCCTTGTCACTTCACCCAAAAAGCATTTTGCGGTGGTCGAAATCACTCGCTTGGCTGATACCTTTAAATCGACACGCGCCTCGACCTTGACCTGGGTCTTGCCTACGGCTTCTACGTTTCCTGTTTTTAATCCACCATACAAATTCTGATTTGCCATTTCTCCCCCTTATTTAACAAAACTGTATTCTAATTTATTAATTGTGGGGGCTATTTAGAACATAAAGTGTCAATAATCATTAAATGAAAAAAGGTGTATTAACAATAGATATGGTACGCGAGAAAATCGACGAATTGGTGGGCAAGAATATAAATATGCAAGTCTGCCGTGGTAGAAAGCAAATAAAAAAATACACCGGCGTAATCGAAAATGCATTTTCCCGTGTATTTGTTGTTAAATTGGACAAAAAAGAGGGGGCGGTCGAGTCCCTGTCATATTCATACTCCGACATCCTTTGCGGTGACGTAGTCATCAATGATTCGTAACACTAAAAAAGAGGCAGAAGCCTCTTTTAAAATTACTTCCCGCCCCTATCGTCCAGCGATATGTTGTTCTGCCCCCTATGTTGTTCTGCCCCCCTTGGATCCATCCCACAATGTAGGTCAAAAAAAGCTTGTTTACACAAGCTCTACAATTGCCATTTCTGCGTTGTCGCCACGACGTGGACCGGTTTTCAACACACGTGTGTATCCACCGCCCTGACCAACCTCTTTTGCACGTTTTGCATAACGGGGAGCCAATTCGGTAAAAATCTTTTCGACCAACGGGTGGTTGATGTTTTTTGTACGCTTTTCAAAGTTTCGTTTGCTTTCTTCCTCTGAACGAATTTCGTGAAGGTCATAAACCATAGACATAATACGACGACGTGCCGCCAACTTTTTTGGTCCATCTTGCTTTATGTTCTTTTTTACCTTTACACCTTTTGCGTTCATTATTTCTTTTTCAACACTAACGGTGTCTCCAAAAGCATTAATTGCAATGGTCAAAACCTTCTCCGCCTGGGAGCTCACAGCCTTGGCCTTCGCCACGGTTGTTTCGATTCTTCCATTCCACAACAGATTACTGACCTGGTTTCTTATGATCGCCATTCTTTGATCTGTTGGTTTTCCTAGTTTTGCTGGTTTTGCCATTATTTTTCTCCTTATAAAGATGTAACAAACAATTTTGGTATTTTAGATACCGTCTTCTTCTGGTCTAAGGCTAAGACCAAGTGCCTCAAGTTTAAAGATAATTTCATCCAAACTCTTGCTGCCAAGGTTTCGTACGCGAAGCATTTCGGTTTTAGTTTTCTTTATCAAATCGTCAATTGTATTGATATTAGCACGCTTTAAGCAGTTGCTTGAACGTGGGCTTAGTTCCATATCCTCGATACTGGTTTCCAACAATTTGACTTTTGTGTCCTCTTGACGGTCTACCAAAGTATTGACTTCTCTCATTCCTGCAACCATGTCCACAAAAACTGACAAGTGATCTTGGATAAGACGAGATGCCAATGACACAACTTCTTTAGCCTCTACACTGCCGTTTGTTGTGACCTCTAATACCAATTTGTCGTAATCAATTTTTTGCCCAACACGCGCAGCCTCGACGTAATAGTTTACTTTTTCAACTGGCGAGAACAATGAATCAATTGCAATCGTTCCAATGTTTTCGGTGGCACCCTTGTGGTCTTTTGCAACAACGTACCCGCGACCACGGCCAATAGTAATTTCCATAGCCAGTTCACTTCCACCATCCAAAGTACAAACCAACAAGTCTGGGTTACAGATTGTAACATCCCCGCTGACATCTAGGTCTTTTGCAAGAACCGGACCCGCAGTACTTCTTTTAAAACGAATCGTGGATTTAAAGTTTGGATCGTCGCTGACGGTTTTAACAATAAGGCTTTTAAGATTCAACACGATGTCAGTAACATCTTCCACCACACCTTTAACTGTGGTAAATTCATGTGGTACCCCTTCGATACGTACCGCGGTAACCGCCGCACCCGGAAGGTTTGACAGCAGCACACGGCGTAGCATATTTCCAATTGTGGTTCCGTACCCACGCTCCAACGGCTCTACCGTAAATTTTGCGGATTTGGAACTGGTGCTTTCTGTCAGATTAATACGTGGTTTTTCGAGTTCAATGTGCATTTTAATGTCCTCCTGATAATTATCTTCTTACTTTGAATAAAGCTCTATAATAAGGTTTTCTTGAATATTAAGGTCAATATCATCCCTTTGTGGAAGTTCCAAAATTTGACCCTTGAGCTTTTCCCCATTAAACTCAAGCCATTTAGGCATCACCATTTTTTGTTTTTTAAGTTCCTTGAACATTTCTAATTCGCGCTTGTTTTCCTTTATTGCGATTACATCACCCTTTTTTACGGTATAAGAAGCAATGTTCACAGATTTCCCATTCACAGTAATGTGACGGTGAGAAACCATTTGACGGGCCTCTTTACGGCTGGATGCAATACCCATTCTGTAAACGACGTTATCCAAACGACGTTCCAACAAAGAAAGCAGGTGGTCACCCGTAACACCCTTTAGACGTAACGCTTCCTCGTATATCTTGTGGAACTGGCGTTCTAACACACCGTAGGCACGCTTAACCTTTTGCTTTTCACGAAGTTGCAATCCATATTCCTTTTCCTTGCGGCGCAACAAACCATGCTGACCTGGTGGAACCGGTCTTTTTTCCATTGCACACTTTGGGGATACACAACGCTCACCCTTTAAAAAGAGTTTCATCCCCTCTTTCCTGCACTGTCTGCAACTTGGTTCTAAATTCCTTGCCATTTGTTTCTCCTTATCCCTTTTAAAATCCTAAAAAATTACTTACGTCTACGTTTTGGTGGTCTGCATCCGTTGTGCGCAACCGGACTGGTATCATGTATAGATGCAACCTCTAGACCTGCTGTTTGTAGCGCACGAATCGCACCTTCACGACCATGCCCAGGTCCCTTGACAAAGACATCAACCTTTTTAACACCAAGTTCTTTTGCACTGGCTCCTGCCTTTTCTGCCGCAGTTGTTGCCGCGAAAGGTGTGGATTTTCTGCTGCCTTTGAAACCGCTGGTTCCTGCACTTGCCCATGTTTGAACAGCACCATCTTTGTCCGTGATTGTAACAATTGTGTTATTAAAAGACGCAGAAATATATGCATGTCCATGCGCAACCTGGTGACCAACTTTTTTCTTTTTCTTGGTCGCAACTGGTTTCTTTTTCATTGGTGTTTTTGGTTTTGGTGCTTCACTCTTTGCCATTATTTTCTCCTAAAAATTTTTAAATTAAACTAGCCATGCAATATAATGCAAGGCTAAAACATTTACTTTTTCTTTGAACGGGTAACCATCTTTTTTGGACCTTTTCTTGTTCTTGCATTTTGCTTTGAACTTTGTCCACGAACAGGCAGACCTTTTCTGTGTCTAATACCACGATAGCATCCAATTTCCATAAGACGCTTTATGTCCAGCGCAACATCACGACGTACATCACCCTCGACCTTGATGTTTTTGTCGATGTATGAACGGATTTTATTAATCTGCTCTTCGGATAAATCCTTTGTTCTTGCCACAGGGTTAATCCCTGTCTCTGCACAGATTTTATCCGCCGTTACTTGGCCGATTCCATAAATATAACAAAGTGCATACTTTATTTGCTTGTCCTTTGGGATGTCGATACCTGCTATACGTGCCATTTTATTTCTCCTTCAAAATATTAAAATTACCCTTGCGTTTGTTTGTGCTTTGGATTTTTTGGACAAATCACCATGACTTTACCATCACGCTTGATAATTTTGCAATCATCACATATTTTCTTTACGCCTGCTCTGACTTTCATATATGTTCTCCTTTTTGGTTTTAACCCTTGCTTCTCCAAACTATCCTGCCTTGTGTAAGGTCATAGGGACTCAGTTCAATTTTCACGACATCACCCTCTAATACCTTTATATTATTCTTGTAAAGTTTCCCAGAAAGATAGGCGGTCACAACATGAACTTTTCCGGATTTTGCATTCACGACCTCGACTCGGAATGTTGCGTTGCGCATAACCTCGATAATCTTTCCTTCTACGACAATTGCTTCGTCTTTACTCATAATCCCCTTTTTATTGCGTCTTCCATTCTGTGCCGTCTTGATTGAATTTTAATGCCTTTATAATAGAAGCAATTTTAAGGTTACTACTGACAACTTCGCCTTCCAGTAACCTGTCAATCTCGACCACACGTGATTTGGTAATCCACAAATGTCTTCGGTTTTTTCTCTTAGGCTTGTCTATTGTCTTGCTTCGCCCGTCCACCACACCAATGTGATTTTGGTCGATAACCGAAACAATTACATAGATCTCACCCGCGTCGTGTCCCGCTTTACTGATACAAATATGTCCAATCAAAGCCGCCTCACAACACAAAATCCCTGTCACTTGCATAGTTGACATCGTCAATTTTAACATATAAAGAACTATTTGTCTATATCAATTTCTTATATTAAGAGTTAATATAACTTATAGTGTAACAACTTCCACACAACCCTCCAAAACAATCACTGTATTCTCGTAATGAGCAGATAGTTTTCCATCCCCAGTAACAACCGTCCATCCATCATCTCCAACTTTCACATCTTTGGTACCCACATTTATCATGGGCTCAATCGCAATTACACAACCCGCTGGTAAACGCTTTCGCAAATCTGTGTGTAAATTAATTTTTACTTTGGGTACATAATTTATTATTCGAGGCTCTTGGTGAACTTCTTCTCCTATGCCGTGACCACAAAATTTTTCAATAATAGAAAAATTCGTATTACCTTTAATATAATTCTCGATTCGCGTACCTATGTCCCCCACTTTACTCATGGCCTTAAGACCCTTTATAGCCTGAAAAAAACTTTGCTCGGTTGCATCTATTAATTTATGTGCCTCGTCACTTATCTTACCAACTGCAATAGTTCTAGCGGCATCTGTACAAAACCCTTTCCATTTGACACCACAATCCACCGATATAATATCGCCCTCTTTCAAAATTTTATCTGTACGTGGAATGCCGTGAATTGCTTCCTCGTTAACACTTGCACAGATTGTATGTTTATAACCATTATAACCCATGAACGCTGGCTCTGCGCCCTGAGCACGAATAAAATCCTCGGCTATTTTATCCAATTCCATTGTCGAGATTCCAGGTTTAACCGAATCCTTCAATATACTTAAAGCCTGGGCAAGAATTTTACCACCCTCGCGTACATAGTCAAGTTGTTCTTTGTTATAAGTTTTAATCAAAACATTAACCCTCTTGAATTATTTAAAAGCACGAAGACATCTCTCTGTTTCCTCCAACACATGCGATGGAAACATATCTTCTGTCACATTGATCGTACACAAAATGCCCAAGTCTTTGTAAAAACTTAAAATAGGTAATTGTTCGTTACGATATTGCACTAGTCTGTGCATGATTTTTTCATCCGACATGTCATCCGCACGTTGCGACAATTCACTTCCACATTTTCTACATTTATCGAACTGGCCTCTTATAGTATTATGGTCGGTTTTACAGTTTGTACACAAACGGCGGTTTCTCAGTCTCTTTAACACCACATCATCCGCGACATTAATTTCAATAACACAATTAATCGGGGATTTTTTTTGTAAAATTTTGGCTTGCGCAAGTGTCCTTGGAACACCATCCAGAATATACCCATTGCGCGAATCCGGCTGGTTTAATCTGTCTAAAATGACATCTGCGACCAACTCATCCGGCACCCATTCACCATTATCAACCAAATCCTTTACGCGAATACCCAGTTCAGTTCTTTTTTCGATATTATCGCGAAATATATCACCAGAAGAAACATGCGGGAGATTATATCTTTTGTTAAGGCTGCCCGCAAGCGTACCTTTACCACTCCCACTTGGTCCAAATAGTACTATTCTCATGTGTTCTCCCCTTAACAATGCTAACTTAACGTTTATTTCAGAAATCCTTTATAAGACTTCATCATCATCTGGGCTTGTAATTGCTTGTCAATTTCCAATGCCACGGACACAATAATCAACATTGCTATACCTGTAAATGCATTAACCAGCATGTTTCCGTCTCCCATAACTGCACGGAACACAAGCGCAGGAACCAATGCCATGATTGCAAGGAATATCGCACCAAACAAAGTAATTCTGTTATGCACACGTTTCAAGTAATCACGTGTTGGTGGTCCAGGTCGGAAACCAAGAATGAATCCACCGTTTTGTTGAATCTGACGTGAAACATCGTCTGGGTTAAATGCAAGACTTGCATAAAAGTAACTGAAACCAAGAATCAACAGACCCATTAATACGATGTTCAACCACGAATTCATACCAAGATGTTGCGCATACCATGCGTATGCTGCACTGTCTGGTGCAAAAATACTCATAATCAATTGCGGAAAGTTCAAAAGCGAAAACGCAAATATTATAGGAAGCACACCAACAGCGTTTATCTTAATAGGTATGTTGGCACTTTGCCCGCCATACATCTTGTTACCTTTTATTTGTTTTGCATATGTGACTGGAATTCTTCGTTCCGCCAAATCTATGAACACAACAAACAAGAATACCAAGATTAACAATCCAATAAAGATAAGCGGTGTTGAAATTGCATTGATGTCTTGGAAAACTGCAAGAATACTTTCGTAGAATGCCATAACACCGGTAGAGATAATACCCACGAAAATCAACATACTCATACCGTTAGCGATTCCATGTTCGGTAATCAAGTCCCCTATCCATACCGTAAACATACTTCCCGCTACCAGCACCAGCACCACAATCATCGAAACAACAATCGATGGTAACCCAAATAGGTTAGATTGAATGTTTTGACCTACGCTTAGCGATACCACAATCGCAATTGCCTGAGCCAATGCCATAACAAGTGCAACGTATCGTGTAATGACTGCGATTTTTCTTCGACCCTCGTCTCCCTGTTTAGAAAGACGCTGAAGCGAAGGAATAGCAATTGTTAACAGTTGAACAACAATCGAACTGGTAATATATGGCCCGACACCAAGCGCCAGAATCGCACCATTGGCAAGTGCCCCACCCGCCAACGAAGATAATAATCTAAGGAAATCTGCGGCACCGCTACCATCCATAGTCGAGCGGAACAATGTTGGGTCGATACCAGGAACAGGAATCCATGCACCAATTCTATATACCAAGATTAAAACAAGCGTAATCAAAATTTTCTTACGCAATGATTTCATCTTCATAGATTCAACTAGTGTCTTAAACATAATTTCTCCCTGCCATGTCTAATTATTGACCAGTCTGTTACTTTTTTACGGCTAGATCAACTACAGTTCCACCCGCTTTTTTAATTTTTTCTGCAGCTTGCTTTGTAAACTTTGCAGCATGCACAGTCAACGCAACATTAAGTTCACCATCACCCAAAATTTTCAAGCCATATGGTTGGATTTTTGAAATCAACCCAAAATCCAGCAGAAATTCGGCAGTAATAACTGTGCCCTTTTTAAACTGGTTAAGGTCGCTGACGTTAATAACAGAAAATTCCTTTTCAAAATTATTGGTAAAACCACGTTTTGGAAGACGACGTGTCAGAGGAATTTGACCACCCTCGAAACCTGGTCTTACACCACCGCCACTACGTGCGTTTTGTCCCTTGTGACCTTTACCACATGTTTTACCAAGGCCGGATCCAACACCACGCCCCAAACGTTTCTCACGTTGTTTTGCTCCTTCTGCTGGGCTTAATTCGTTTATTAACATTTCCTCACTTCCTTTTACTTGTAACTTGTTACTTGTTTTCGGTTGGTTCTACCTTTATAAGGTGTTCTACCACATTACACATTCCGCGAATTGCCGGATTGTCTTTGTGAATTTTAACCGTTCCAATCTTGTCTCTAAGACCCAAAGCCATCACGGTACGAATTTGTCTTTTTGTGCATCCTGCAACTGAACGCACAAGTTCCACACGGATAAATCCAACTGATTCGTATGGTGCTTTGCCTTTTTCTTTTTTTGCTGGTTTTGCTTCTTTCTTTTCTACCTTTGGTGCAGGCTTTGCCTTTACCGCGGGTTTTGGAGTTGCTTTCGCAGTTGCAGCCGCCTTCGCAACAGGTTTAACTTCTGTTTTTGGTGCTGGTTTGGCTTTTTCTGCAACTTTTGGTGTTGCTTTCGCTGCCGTTGGCTTAGTTACTGGCTTTGCCGCAGTTTTAGGTGCCGCTTTTGGAGCCGCCTTTACCGCAGCAGGTTTAACTTCTGCCTTTTTTGGAGCCGCTGCTTTGGTTGCAGGTTTTGCTGCCGCCTTTGGTGCTGCCTTTTTAACTTCTTTTTCTGCCATAATCTATACCCCTTTTATATTTTACAATTAAATAACTTCTTTTCCACGTAGGAATGCAATTTCCTCACGCGTTCTAAGTTGCATCAATGCATCCATAGTTGCTTTGACAACGTTCATTGGATTTGTGCTCCCATAACATTTTGCGGTTACGTCTTTGTATCCCGCAAGTTCCAACACAGCACGAACACTGGTACCCGCAACAAGTCCATTACCCTCTTTCGCTGGCATAATCTTTACCTTGCTGGTTCCAAACTTTCCAATAACTTCGTGTGGAACGGTCAATCCGACAAGAGGCACATTTTTGAATGACTTTTTCGCGTCCGCCTCCGCCTTTCTGATTGCTTCGGTAACTTCACGGGCTTTCCCGCTTCCAACCGCAACACGGCCATTTTTGTCACCCACGACAACCACAGCATTAAAACGCAGTGTTCTTCCGCCCTTCACAACCTTTGTAATACGGTTGACACCAAGCAATTTGCTGGAAAACTCGCTTTGAGGCTCGTCGTATCTTTTTTCACGTGGGCCGTGGGCTTTATACGATGCCTTGCGTGTTTCATCTTTGGCGGAAACTTTGATTTCTACCTCAGAAGTTTTCAACAGAGCATCTGCCGAAACTGCTTCCTTTACGCTTTTTGTGGTTTTTTCCTTTTCCATTATTCACCTCGTTATTTATTTTACACTATAATACTTTGTTTCTTATTAGAATACAAGCCCTGCTCCCCTCGCACCATCTGCAACCTGGGACACACGTCCTGTATACAAGTAGCCATTTCGGTCAAAAACAACTTTTTCGATTTTCTTTTTCTTGGCTTGTTTTGCAATCTCTCCACCAATGATAAAGGCAGCTTCCTTTTTGGTTTTACCTTCAATCAATTTCTTTACCTCTGGCTGAGTTGTATTTACCGCAACCAATGTTACACCCTTGTCATCATCGATGATCTGAGCATAGATATGGCTTAAACTGCGGTACACGCAAAGACGTGGACGTTCGCTGGTTCCATGAACACCTTTCCCGCGAAGAGCACGTTGCCTTCTCAATTCGTTTTTATCTTCTCTTATAATCATTTTCTCACCTCAATGTTGTATTTTTTGCGTCAACCTTTATTTCTTTTTACCCTTTCCACCTGATTTTGATGCTTTTCTTATTACACGTTCATCGCTGTATCTGATTCCATACATGTGGTACGGTTCAACTGGACGAAGATCTTTTATCATAGAAGCAACTGCCCCAACCTGTTCTTTGCTTGCACCACTTACTTGAATGACCTGGCCAATCCCATCTTTTCCAAGGTTCAATGCACCAATCTCTTGTGGGGTAAGAACCTTGAATGAAATACCAGGTTGTGCTTTGATATTACTTGGATGACTCATCCCTAGGTTCAGTGTCAAGTCCGCCCCGTTCATATTTGCTTTGTAACCAACACCATTCAAAATCAATGTTTTAACAAAACCTTTTGATACACCCGTAATCATGTTTTGAATCAAACGATTATAAAGACCGTGTAATGCACGACTTTGTGCCTGGTCGTCGCCTCTTTCTAAACGAACATCAGCACCTTCTACAATCACTTTGATTGGTGACTTTATTTCTTGTTTAAGTGTGGCTTTTGAACCGCTAACGGTTACAATACCACTTTCAAACTCCACGGTAACGCCCGCTGGGATTGTAATCGCTGTTTTTCCTACTCTACTCATCATTCACCTCTTTACTAAATTTTCAAATTACCAAATGTACGCAAGAACTTCGCCACCAAGATTCTTCTCGCGCGCGTCCTTGTCCGTCATAATTCCTTTGGATGTACTTACGATAGCAATACCAAGACCAGACAAAACCTTTGGCAAGTCATCACTTTTTGCATAAACCCTTAAGCCCGGCTTTGAAATACGTCTTAGACCTTGGATTACGCGTTGTCTACCCTCGCTTAACTTAAACGTTAAACGAATAAACGCTCTTCCCGCTTCGTCTTTGGTTTCTTCGATAGCCGTAACGTAACCCTCGTCCGCCATAATTTTGGCAATCGCAAGTTTTGTCTTGCTTGCTGGAATCATTACATCATCGTGACGTGCCATTATTGCATTACGTACACGTGTAAGCATATCCGCAATAGGGTCTGTTACCACTGTGCTTTTTACTTTCTTCATAGTCTTCCTCCTCCGGAATTTTGTATTATCCAATTATCTAAATTCTTAAATTACCAACTTGATTTTCTTACCCCAGGTATTTCTCCCTTGAGTGCCATTTCGCGGAAACACACACGGCAAATTCCATATTTTTTCAACACGGCCTTTGGACGTCCGCATACAGAACAACGTGTATAGTCTCTGACCTTACATGGCTTTCCGTTCAGTTGTCCGCCTCTTTTGTGCTTTTCTTTCATAGCAGCTTTTGCCATTCTATCCTCCTAAAATTTTTATAAACTACTTCTTGAACGGGAATCCAATTAGTGTTAATAGTTCCAAACTGTCTTCTTTTGTTTCTGCGGTTGTAACCACCGCAATATCAAATCCACGTACCTTTTCCACTTTGTCGTAACTGATTTCCGGGAATACAAGTTGTTCTTTAATTCCAAGTGCATAGTTTCCAAATTGGTCAAACGATTTTGGGTTCAAACCCGAGAAATCTCTAACCCGTGGCAATGCAACCGAAATCAACTTGTCCAAGAATAGGTACATATTCTTCCCGCGTAATGTGACCTTCGCACCTATACGTTGTCCCTCACGAAGTTTAAAGTTAGATATAGACTTCTTAGCCTTTGTGATTACAGGTTTTTGCCCAGTAATCAAACCCAACTCTTCCAGCGCACCTGTAAATTTCTTTGTGTCATCCTTTACATCGCCTAGACCCATGTTTAACACAACTTTTTCAATTTTTGGCACGGCCATGATGTTTTTGTGTTTTTGTATCAACGTAGGTACAACTTCTTTGCTGTACTTTTCGTGAAGACGGTTAAAGTAAACACGCTCTTTTGCCTGTTTTTTGGCCTTTGGTGCTGCTGGCTTTGCCACAACTTTTGACGCAGCCACCTTTGCAGGTGCCTTGGGCGCAATTGTTTTGGTCGCAGCCTTTGGTGCTGCAACTTTGACATCCGCCACTTTTTTGGCTGGTGCCACCGGCTTTTTTGCGGCTGCTGGTTTTGGTGTTACTTTCTTTTCGTTTGCCATTATCTAACTCCTTATCGTTTCCTTTGGATAATTGTAATTATTTCTCTTCCTTGGTTTTGACCGTACTTTCCGCTGTTGCCTTTACTTCTCTTCGCTTTAAAGGTTTTTTGTCGGCTTTTTCTTCTTCTTTTGCTTCTACCTCTTTCACTTTTTCTTTGGTCTTAACGAATTTCTTGTCCAGAATCTCGTCACATTTTTTACAGTAACGCACCATCTTTCCGCCGACCTCTTTGCGTGAAACACGTGTTGCCTTACCACATTTACAAAGGATCATAACATTGGAAATGTCAATGTTGCCTGCTTTTTTATCACGGCTGGATTTTTGTTGGGCGCTTCGTGCTTTTTTGTGTTTTATTACAATGTTTACACCATCCACAACACATGTGTTGTCGTCTGGATTAACACTGATAACCTTGCCTTTCTTGCCTTTGTTCTTACCTGCGATTACAACAACGGAATCTCCGCGCTTTATGTTGGTTCTTACATTTACCTGTTCCATAATGTTCTCCTGTTTTTTCCTTGCTTATATAATAGAAATTAAAGTACCTCGGGCGCTAAAGATACAATCTTCATGTAGCCCTTTTCACGCAATTCCCTTGCAACCGGTCCAAAAATACGTGTTCCTTTTGGATTACCCTCTTTGTCAATAATAACCGCAGCATTATCATCAAAACGGATATGTGTTCCGTCTGCACGTTTTTTGCTCTTCACGGTACGAACAATAACGGCTTTAATCACATCACCCTTTTTAACCATCCCGCCTGGTGTTGCAACTTTCACAGATGCCACTACAACATCACCAATACCGCCACTGTATCTAAAAGAACCACCAAGTATTCTAATAACACCTATTTGTTTGGCTCCTGTGTTATCTGCTACGTTCATTCTTGATTCTGGTTGTACCATAACTCACTCTCCTTTCTTCTTCCACGTATCTTGTCCGCGTAACTACTTCGCTTTCTCGATAATTCTTAGTAATCTAAAGTACTTGTCTTTTGACATCGGTCTTGTTTCCATGATTTCCACGGTATCACCAATTCCGCATTCGTTGTTTTCGTCGTGTACTTTGAATTTTTTTGATCTTGTAACTGTTTTTTTATACAATGGGTGCTTTTCTTTAGATGTAATTTGCACAACAACTGTTTTGTCCATCTTGTCGGACACAACTTTGCCTATACGAATCTTTCTAAGGTTTCTCTCGTCTGCTTCTTGGGTAACTGGCTTTACTTCTGGCTTCTTTACTTTAACTTTTGCTTTTGCTTCTGCCATTACTTGCTACCCCCCTCTGTTTTCTTCTTTGCTGGTTTTGCAATTTGCTTGCCTTTATTTTTTGTAATCCCCTGCTCACGCTCAGCAAGTACGGTAAGTACGCGTGCAATATCTTTTTTCACAGTGTCTAGCAGTTTTGCATTCTTTAACTGACCTGTTGAATGTTGGAACCTTAGATTAAACAATTCATTCTTAAGACTTCCATACTTTTCTTTCAATTCAGCAGTTGTCAAGTCGTGATACATTTGCGCTCTATTCATCTCCACCTCCTGTAGTTTCCACTGGCTTATCTTCTTTCTTGGTTTCATCCAGATAGACAACTTTTCCCTTTATATATCTCTTTTCTCGGATTACATCGCGCTTGATAAATTTACATTTACATGGCAACTTGTGCATACCAAGTCTTAACGCCTCGCGTGCAACATCTTCGGTAACACCCGCGATTTCGAACAATACACGTCCCGGTTTTACCACCGCAACCCACTGGTCTGGGGAACCCTTTCCAGAACCCATACGGGTTTCCGCAGGTTTCTTTGTAACACTTTTGTGTGGGAAAATGTTTATCCAAACTTTACCACCACGTTTTGTAAAACGCGTCATAGCAATACGAGCAGCCTCGATTTGTCGGTTTGTTATCCAAGATGGTTCCGCAGCAACTAGACCAAAGTCACCATACGCAAGTTTGTTTCCGCGTGTTGCTTTTCCTGTCATTCTTCCTCTGTGAAGTTTTCTGTGCTTCACTCTTTTTGGCACTAACATTATTCCGCACCTCCTTGTGTTGGTGTCTTAGGACCTGCTGGTCTTTGTTTTGGAACAAAAACACGCTCGCCTGGTCTTGCAGGTCTGTCATAATTTTTCGGTGCACCTGATTGACCTTGTCCCTCTGGACGTGGACCGCGGTTATAGCCACCTTGCGCTGCACCTTCTGGTCTTGGCCTGTAACCACCTTCCGGTCTTGCAAATCCGCCTTCTGGGCGCGGACCACGATTAAAGCCACCTTGTCCACCCTCTGGTCGGAATCCACCTTCTGGACGTGGTCTATTTGGATCAAATGGACGACGTGGGCCATTAAATGGCTTTCTGTCCCCTTGTTGTGGACGACGATTGTCGCGCTCGGTTCTGCTTGCACGAACAACTTCACCTGTTCTTCTTGTTTTACCTTTTATTTCACCGTGGCAAATCCAACATTTCACACCGATAATTCCGAATGTTGTGCTGGCTTCGGCGAATCCGTATTCAATATCACTTCTAAGTGTGTGAAGCGGCAAAATACCTGTTTGATAGTGTTCACTACGTGCAATATCTGCACCATCTAAACGACCGCCCACCATGACCTTTACACCTTGAACACCGGATTTCATGGCTTTTTGCATTGCCATTTTCATAGCACGACGCCAACTAGCACGCTTTTCCAATTGACTTGCGATACTTTGTGCGACAAGTGTTGCGTCCGCATCCATGTTTTTAACTTCACGAACGTTAACGTCCAATGACTTTGTACCTACAATCTTTTGAAGACTCTTTTTCAAACCATCAATTCCAGCACCCTTCTGGCCAATAAGCATCCCCGGACGCCCTGTATAAATGTTTACCGCAACACGACCCGCAGTGCGCTCGATAGTCACCTTGGAGATTGAACAGTTATTCAACCCACTTTTAAGCGAGTAATTCTCCATGATGTATTTACGAATATCATTGTCTTCCTTTATAAAGGTCGCAATGTCTTTCTTAGGTGCAACCCAAGTTGAACTCCAGTCTTTGTTGACCCCTACTCGGAAACCGTGCGGATTAACTTTTTGTCCCATAAGTCTGTTCCAAAGCAATAATTGTTAAACAACTATTACTTCTCCTCCTTTTTCTTTGTCTCGCCTGTCTCTTTTTTTGTACCTAGTGGCTTTTTTGCGTTAGGTTGTTTTGCAAGTGGTTTTTCCGCAACTGTTGTTGGAATTTCTTTTGCTTTTGGCTTCGCAGTTGCTTTCTTCACATCCGCCCCCTTAACCTCTGTCTTTTTTGCAGTTGTCTTTGGTTCGATCTTCTTTGCGGTTTCTACTTTTGCTGCCACTTTTTTAACTGGCTCAGCCTTTTTCTTGGTTGGCTGTTCTTTTTCTTTTCTCTCGTCCAGAACGACTTTGATGTGGCTGGTTCTTTTTAAAATTCTATCCCCGCGCCCTTTGGCTCTTGGCATCATTCTTTTCATAATTGGACCCGTCATTGCAAAACATTCCGCAACAAAAAGTGTGTCCTTTGGCATATTAAGGTTATTCTCGGCATTGGCAGCCGCAGAATTAAGAACCTTTAGTACAGGCAGGCAAGCAGACTTGTTCGTATTGGAAAGAATTACAACTGCCTCGTCATAATTTTTGCCACGAATCAAATCAAGCACAATGCGAACCTTGCTGCTTGAAATTCTTATATATCTTGCAATAGCATACGGACGACGATCACGTGTCTCGTTATTTGCTTTTGCCCTATCTCTTTGATTGGATGCCATTTTTTCCTCCTAGTAAGCTATTTCATCTCCGCTATGTCTACCATAACTGGGAAATACTTGCCCGCTTAGCCTTTTTTACCTTTTGCTTTAATTGCTTTTACACCACCGTGACCTGGGAATGTTCTGGTTGGTGCAAATTCACCAATTTTATGTCCCACCATCTCGCTCTTTACGTATACCGGAATGTGTTTTTTTCCGTTATAAACCGAGATCGTGTGTCCCACGAATGATGGCAAAATTGTGCAACTGCGTGACCATGTTTTGATAACACGCTTTTCATTTTTTGCATTCATTGCGTCAATTTTGTCCGCCAATTTCTTTACAACGTATGGACCTTTTTTAATACTTCTACTCATTACTTAGTTCTCCTTTTCACGATGAATTTTGAACTTGGCTTTTTATCTTTACGGGTTTTCTTTCCAAGTGTTGGCTTTCCCCATGGAGTTACAGGAGATGCCATACCGATTGGACTCTTACCCTCTCCACCACCATGTGGGTGATCACAAGGGTTCATAACAACCCCACGAACAGTCGGTTTTACACCCATGTGGCGCTTTCTTCCCGCTTTTCCGATAGAAATCAATTCGTGATCCACGTTACCAACACGACCGATTGTTGCAAAACATTTTTCAGACACACGACGCATTTCGCCTGAAGGCATTTTAAGTGTTGCATAACCATTGTCACGACCCGCAAGTGATGCATAGTTACCCGCACTTCTTGCAATTTGTCCGCCGCGACCAGGTTGCATTTCGATATTGTGAACGGTTGAACCAATAGGCATAGCACTAAGCGGCATTGCATTTCCAACCTTAATCTCAACGCTTGGTCCGCTGATAACTTTGTCACCCTTGGAAAGACCAAGTGGAGCAAGAATATATGCCTTTGAACCATCAACATAGTGAAGCAAAGCAATGTTCGCACTTCTGTTTGGGTCATATTCAATGGCAACAACGTTTGCAGGGACATTGTGCTTCCCACGTTTAAAGTCAATTAAACGATAGTGCCTTCTTGCACCCCCACCGATGTGTCTGGTTGTGATTTTACCTTGAAAGTTTCTACCACCAGTTTTAGATTGCTTTACAAGCAAACTTTTCTCTGGCTTTTTGCCTTTATCGGTAATCTCATCAAAAGTGGACACGGTTTTGTGTCTTACACCCGGACTTGTTGGATTAAACCTTTTAACACCCATCTCGCTTCTCCTCTATAAATTTTCCTAAACTGTTTTGTTTTTTTATTGCAGTCCCTCGAAGAACTCTATCGCTTTGCTTTCATCTGTCAATTGTACGAATGCTTTTTTCCAACTGCTGGTGGTTCCGCTTGTTCTGCCTTGCTTTTTTGGCTTTCCATCATAGCGGGCTGTACGTACGCTTTCAACTTTTACCTTGAAAACTTCTTCAACTGCATTCTTGATTTGTGGTTTCGTCGCATTTTTCGCAACCTTGAATGTGTATGTTTTTGTCTTTACACCTGCGAAAGATTTTTCTGACAAAATTGGTTTTATAATGATGTCGTATACGTTCATGATTTGTGTACCTCCTCGATTGCCTTTACCGCATCAACACAAAGAACAAGAAATTTATTTGTAACGATGTCCAGTACAGAAATTTGCTTGTCTGTATTAACACTTACACTTGGGATGTTGTTTGCGCCGCGTAGGAATACTTCATCTTGCCCCGCGGTTATAAACATTACACTTTTTTCACCAAGTTTCAAACTCTCCACGATGTCTGCAACCAATTTTGTCTTAGGTTCTTTTAATTTAAAGTCCTTTAACACAATCATTTCGCCGTCTGCAAGTTTACCACTAAGTGCACTTACCAATGCTGCGTGTCTTTTTTTCTTGTTAATTTTGGTAGAAAAATCACGTGGCTTTGGTGCAAACGCAACACCACCACCATCTTGGTGAGGTCCTTTTGTAGAACCTTGACGCGCGCGACCTGTTCCCTTTTGGCGGTACGGTTTTGCGGCATGCCCACGAACTTCGCTTCGTGTAAGGGTGGACTTTGTACCTTGTCTTTGGTTGTTGGCTTGCGCCACTGCAACCTCATGCACAAGGGCTTTGTTCACCTCGGCACCAAAAACGGATGCGTCGACTGTTATTTCGCCCGCACTCTTTCCTTTTTGGTCTAATACTTTGATTTTCATTGCGTCTCTCCTAACTAAATTTTCCGTTCTCGTTCTTTATTATTTCTTAACTTTCTTTATTGCTTGTTTTATTGTCACCAATCCGCCTTCCGCACCTGGGATTCCACCTTTAACCAAAATAACATTTTTGGCTGTGTCTACCCCAACGACCTGAAGATTTTGAATTGTAACTTGCTCATCCCCATATTGACCCGCAAGTTTCTTTCCTTTGAACACGCGGCTTGGGTCACTGTTTGCACCCATGGAACCCGCGCTTCGGTGAATTGGACCGGTACCGTGACTCATTGGACCTACCCTTGCCTGGTTCCAACGTTGAATAACCCCCGTAAATCCACGACCTTTGGTTCGTGATGTGACATCAACAATGTCACCAACAGAAAAGACGTCACACTTGAATTCATCGCCAACTTTGAATCCGTGTCCCGTCTCTACTTTAAATTCTCTTAAAAAACGTTTTGGAGAAACCCCTGCCTTTTTAAACTGGCCTGTCATAGGTTTATTTGCAAGTGTCTTGCGCATGTCGTTAAATCCAACCACAACAGCCTCGTAACCATCTACTTCTTGGGTTTTTACCTGCACGACAAAACATGGCCCCGCTTCGATTACGGTAACCGGAATTACAACACCCTTGTCTCCAAAGATTTGTGTCATCCCTCTTTTAATACCCAGTATCCCTTTCATAAGTCTCTCCTTAACCCTTCTATATATAATCGTAACCTAATAATTAAAGTTTAATTTGAATTTCGACCCCAGCCGGCATTTCCAATTTGGTCAATGCCTCGACAACCTTTTGATTCGGGTTGTAGATGTCAATAAGACGCTTGTGGGTGCGACTCTCGAATTGCTCCCTGCTATCTTTATATTTGTGCGGACTACGAATAACTGTCACAACCTCTTTTTCTGTTGGAAGAGGCACAGGTCCAGATATTTTTGACCCGTTCTTTGTTGCGACCTCGATAATACGTGCTACCGCAGCCTCTACCAATGAATGGTCGTATCCAGATATTTTTGCCCTGATTTTCTGCTTTGTCATGTCCTCTCCTTAAAAAGATTATAACCATTTCAACTCGCCCGTGTGTTTCTTTTTGTAACAACAAAAAAAGACCTCTGGCACAACTAATAGACCATTCTATACTATAGACAATCCATTGTCAACACTTTTTTAAAAGTCAATCAATGAATTCAGACACATACATTTAACAAATTGCAACGCACCATTTATCTAGTCAGACGCTCCTCAGTCGTGGTGTTATAAATAGGCAAGTCCATATTCGCACTGCGAAGCATTTGTTTGACAATTTTTAATGCATCCTTTTTAATTCCCTCGCCCAGATGAATGTCTGGAATACCCACCCCTACAAACATGCTGCGCTTTATCTCGTCTCTTATTTTCCATATTCCACCGTAAAGTTCATGAAAACCACCCAAATCTTTAACTTGATCACTAAGTATGATTGATGGTTTCCGAACAACATAAGCATCAAACCCAGCACCGTAATTTTTGTGTTTAGGCATTGGCCCCCCGTACTTGTTGGTAACATATACATAATCGTCATCCGCATCATAGCCATATAAATAATCTTCTGGTATTGTAATTCCCTGACTTCTTCTAAAATTACCTGACATCAAACCATTAACCAAAACTGTTCCAAGTTTTGAATACTCCCTAAAGATTCCGCCTCGCGGATTGCGATCTCTGTCATGAAATCCATGAAAATAAACATTTTTAAAGTCAATGTCTTTCATACCCGATTATACATAAGATACGGTTCCGTTTCAAGACCCAAATTCAACTATTTCTTTATCTTTTCCCATGGAAAACCATCTCTGCCAAAGTGGCCATAACATGCGGTTTCCTTGTATATCGGTTCCAGCAAATCTAATTCTTTTATCATATTAGATGGAGAGAAATCAAAGTTCTCGGAAACCCAGTCATATATTCTATTAATATTAATTTTTTCCGTTCCAAAAGTTTCAATGTTCACCTTTAATGGTTCTGTCAGACCTATTGCATAACTGACACCCACCTCGCATTGGTCCGCCATCTTGTGTGCCACAATATTCTTGGCAACGTATCTGGCATAATATGCACCCGAGCGATCCACCTTTGTTGCATTTTTGGACGAAAAGCATCCGCCGCCCACACGCCCAACACCACCGTATGTGTCCACAACAATTTTACGCCCGACACAACCACTATCCGAAAAACTGCCCCATATTGTAAATGCACCACTTGGATTAATAATTAAACGCATTCGTGAAATATCTAACTTATATTCACCCAAGATTGGTAACACAACATTCTCGCGCACCAAAGCCCAGATATCTTCATTAGTCAATCCCACAGCATGTGAAGCCGACACCAATACCGTATGCACCGAGACTGGAACATTACCATCGTATTCAACACTGACTTGGCTTTTGGCATCCGCAAAGAAATCTTTACGTGTCCTACGCCACTGGTCATATTTTTTCATTAATTTGTGCGCAATAATAATTGACAGTGGCATGTACTCTGCCCCCTCGTTAGTTGCATATCCGTAAACAATCCCCTGGTCATTGGCACCCAATTCCGCCTTATCCACCACCGCACGGTTTATTTCCACACTTTGTTGGCTTATCTTCTTGATAATCTTGAATTCACATTCGTATCCAATATATTTCAATGCTTCGCGTGCAATTTTGTCATAATCGATTTTGGCACTGGTCGTGGACTCACCATATATAAAAAGGGTATCATCCTTTATCGCGCATTCCACCGCCATTTGGGCATTCGGGTCTTGTTCCAATGCCGCATCCAAAAAACTGTCTGCTATAAAATCACAGGTCTTGTCTGGATGTCCAATGTTTACACTTTCACTTGTTATAATTTTCTTCATATTAATCTACCTCCGATTATAAAGAAAAGACCCAGTCACGACGACCGAGTCTCATAATCCAAATTATGTTCACCCATCGTCCAGCCTTTAGCACCTTGCATAGCAGGTTGCTGTGTGGTCATCGGGGCTGTCCCTCGCACACTCTTTATGAATAATAATATTATACCCTATTTCAACTAATTGTCAAGACCAACAAAAATTACGCCTCTTGAATCTTGAACATCACCTGATCAAAGCCCAGTTCATCACCATGATTCACGGCAATTTCCACAATTTTTCCAACAACGTCGGTTGTGATTTCGTTGAATTCGTTGCCAGTTTCCACCATACAAAGAACATCACCCACACCAACTTTCTCGCCAACTTTTACAAAGGTATCCGCACCCTCTACCTTAGACATCCAACACTTACCCTCGATTGGACTGCGAATTTCAAATGTCTTGGACGCAATTGCGGTTTTTAATGTCTTACCCGCAACCGTGGCCTTTTTACCTGTCTTTCTTGGCATCATTTTTTCGATTGGCTCGTCACATTCGTCCAAGCACTCGTCCTCGCACGTTGCGCGAATCAGCCTTATCGCCATAAAGTCGTCCGCGTATTCAATTTTTCTCATCCCTTCCGCGTTCATAAGTTCGGAAAGTTTCCTTACCAGTTTTATATCCATTGTTTACCCCCAAATGTAAATCTAAGGTATTATACAGAGACAAAAAAATAAAGGCAAACAATTTTTAAGAAGTCTTTTAAAAAGCACTAATTCAAAGCACAATAAAAAAAAAAGCACTTTCCGGTGCTTTTTATTTTTGTTTTAAATTAGATAAAAATTAACGCGCAAGGAAATATTCATCTATCACTCTTAATATCCATTCATTTCCGTGTCTATCCACCATTACTGGGATTGTTTTGGAATCGGTCACGACCTCCCCACCTTCTTCGTCTACTTCAAAACTTGTAAAGGTTCTCATGTAAAAGAAAAATGTGTTATCCAAACTTCTGCCAAAATGTGGTGCGACCTGGAAAATTGCAAGGTTCACATTTGCCACCATGTCTATTGCCTGTCCGCCGCCAAACTGGTTACCCAGTGAATCAATATCATTACCAAAGAAATCTACAACACGTACATCTGTCCCATCCGTTGTGTAATATACGAATCCGTCTTTCACCGACAGAATATGAAGCACACCCGTGGTTATTGCAGTTGGGTTCGCAGAAAAGTGATTTCCGAAAATGTCCGCACCATTCTGATTACGTGTCCATACAAATAAATTTGCATTATAAAGCGTTACAAAAGAGAAGGCAGTATTAGTTGTTTCTGTTGGCAAAAATATTTGTTCACCCGGTTGCAATATATCAGTCACCTGGGTCAGAAAACGCAAACTGTTCCCTTCCATCACATCGCGATCTGTTACATATACAGTTGGATATGACATCCCACCTGGCGTCCAATCCCCAACCATAAACATAAACATACCAGCACTAGCAGTAACAACTTGGTAAATTTTATTCGGCTGGTTCCCAATAATTTCTGGGCTATTACCGGTTATTCGGAAACGCTTCATTATATTACCATCTGTTGTGTCTTCTTCGTCACGGTCTACCGTGAAATATACAAATTGCATTACTACGTTAAAACCTTTGTCACCGCCATCAAAGTAACTGGTTACCAACGGTAATGCAACACCTGTTACATCTTGTGCAATTGTGTGTACGTTCCCTGGATTCTGGCTAACCCCTACTCTCACCAAACGTCCGCCATCATTCACAAGAAGCCAACTGTTACCCGCACTCCACACAACTGTGAAATCACTTGTTGTAAGATTAGTCGATTGCGTCGTGAAAATCCTGCGGTGGTCACTACCATCCAAATTCACGCGAAAGAAATCAATACGATTTACCTGTAACTGACCAAATTGGTTCATTTGGTTATTTGGACTGGTATATATAAGATGGTTTCCAAATATCCACATCGCAGCATTATCATGACCCGCAATCTTAGGAACCACCAATTCGACGTTGTTTGGACGCACATTCCATTCCTCGCCAAAAAATTCTTGGTCAAAAATTGGGTCACTGCTTGGCGTTCTGTTGTCACGGTCAAATAACCACTGGTTGTCATATGTTGGGCGCCCTGTCCCGTCTAAACGGATTCTGTATATCGCACCGTACGTTACACGGTTGTGTTCATTTTGACGATATTCAATTGTGTGTCTTTCCACAAAGTTTCCAATAAAGTAAACATAGTTCCCAATCGAAACCGCGGTACCGCCGTTTCCGCTTACGGCATGTCTGTGTTCCACAGGAACATTAGATACCGGTCGAAATGCACGCGCGTTCGAGTTTAGAATAACCGCCAAAAGACCACCCACAAAGATGATGGCGACCAAAACAACAACAGTAATAACCTTACGCTTTTGCATATCAATAATTATAGACCAGAAAGCCACAAATAGTCAACCATAATATTTTACTAGGATACTAAAAAAAGAGGCAACTTGCCTCTTTTTTTAGTAATCGATTTGATTAAGCTGCTTGTCCGCCTGTATTTTCTGGAAGGTTGTTGATATCGTTCTGGATCATAAGCATTGCAATAAGTGCTGTAATACCAGTCAACATACCAAGCAAGTAAAGGATACCGTAAATTACACCATTGTTTCTTCCGCCAAGCATTTGGATTCTTCCACCAACAACAAAGTGCCAGTAAATAGAGTAAATACCAAATGTAATCAGCATAAGAATCAAGTGTAGGAATCCACCCACCCCTCTGTTTGTTCTCTTTTTCAATCTGTTTTGGGTACTGCAACTCCAGTAAATTGCGTAAATACCGAACGTAATGAAAAGTAGAAGCACCATGATAATCAAATTCCTGCGTTTCATTGGAACCATTTTTTCCTCCTTTTGTTAATTAGTATGCAACATTTCTACAAAATATTACATAAATCTAGTTAATTCTAGCAACATGAATTCCCCATGTCAATTCTTTTTACTTCAACACAACTTCGACTTCCGCTCGCTTAGGCATTGCGGTTTGAGCACCAAGTTTGGTACATTTAATACTCGCAGCAACTGTCGCAAATCTAACTGCTTCTTCAAGAGATTTTCCGTCACCGATTTCAACAATTAGCGCCCCCATAAATGTATCCCCTGCGCCAGTAGTATCCACCACATCTACCTTAGGTGTTGAGACACGTATTATTTCAACTCCGTTGTGAAAACTTGCCCCTTCCCTCCCTTCAGTCAGTATTAATTTATTTACATAATTTGAAAGCAATTTTTTGCCTCCAAACTTTTGAATTTCAATTTCGTTCACAATAACTATATCTGCATTTTTAATTATTTCGAAATTATATTCCTTGTCTGGAGACGGGTTAAAAACAAATTTGATATTGTTTTTCTTTGCGAATCTTGATAACCATAAAACCGCACTGGGACAAATTTCCAATTGCGTCCCAATTATATCGCATTCTTTTAATTTATTTTCAAAGGCTTTGACAAAGTTTTCATCGACTTTTGTATTTGCGCCGCCAATAACAATGATCGAGTTATTACCATCCATCACAGTGATCGTCGCAATTCCACTACTTTCATTTTCCAAGGTTTTAATGTTATCAACCTGTACATTATTATCCTGCAAATTATTAACTGCTTTTTTTCCAAAATCATCGTCACCCACCGCACCAAACATGGTTACATCTCCACCCAGCCGACCAATAGCAACCGCAAGATTTGCACCTTTCCCACCCATGACTGTTCTAAAACTTTCACCAACCACAGTCTCACCCTGTTTTGGAGCCCTGTCCACCACCGTAACAAAGTCAATATTAATGCTTCCTACAATTCCTATTTTCATACTTAGATTATATCGGATATAATCTTAATCTCAAATCGTTTTAATTTTAACAAATATGGGCGAAATATAAAGGGTTTTAAGGGGTATTTGTGACTTTCAGATGTTTTCGGCATGTTGGCGAAGTGGCTAAACCGCCACATTTCGCCAACGCATACACCGATTTTGTTCGTCATTTCATTTTACAGGTAAAAAACTTGCTATAAAATAGCCAACATGATACAATCAAAACATGAACAAAGAAAGTTTAACTTTTGACGAAGTTCAAAGTGTCGTTCAGAATGCGGTTAGTTGGTGGGTACAAAAACTATCAGCAGGTCAAAACGTGTCACAAGAACAATTAAAAAACTTTCAAACAATTTTATCAGGTGAAGTTCAAATAGAATTGGCAAGAACAGGACACGTCACTTTACAAACGGACTATTACCCAGAAGAACTTTTAGCAAAAGTCGCGCACTTGACACATATTCGCGGCTCGGAATTTCCACAAAAGACATTTATGGATATAACTCCTCGTGAAGTTGGAATCAGACAAAATTGCCCTCATAGAGAGTTACTTTTTTACATTCAAAAAAAAACTAAACTTGCAAGTGACACAGGGGAAGCACAACGAGAAATAGACTTGCTTTCAAAAACATAATTATATTTCCTGCCAAGGTACGTCCATTTTTTCTACTGTTTGCTCTCTATTTTTTTGAACAAAATCATTAAGTGAACTTATGGCATTTTCTTGCGTAACGCCAATTTGTTGTAATCTTTGTGCATCTGTCAAATTTGGGTCATTAAGAGTTGCAAATACTTTGTCTAAATCCTCTTTTGTTTTAACTGTTTCACGCAAAGCCAAAGCACCAGCCGTTCCAGTAAAATATCGAATACCTTTAAGCATTGTGCGGAAATGACTAACATCATCAGCGGTGTATTCTTCTGGTTTTTTGCGTTTGTCATAGTCATAGCCATCAGGATATTGAAAACTTTCGTACAACACTTTATCAACTGTAGTGTGGGTAACAGTTCCAGTTTGTTGTATTTCCATAAATAGTTGATTTAGTAAAACAATAGTTCTCGAGTCACTCTTTTGCATATCTAAAATACGCTCGACTGCTCTATGTTCGCCACCTAAACCCATTTGTGCAAGTTGTTTGTCAGCCAATAGTTCTGCAGTTATTGACGGCAATTCATTTAACATAGTATCGTTTTCATTATCGGCTTTCAAATATGGTCTTGTAACTGCGTGACCCGCTTCGTGAATAACCGATATTGCGTCCTCTGATGTATATTCTTGAACAACATTTATTTCATCGGTATGAGGGCGATAAGTTGTTGTTTCTTGCCTAACTTCGCCTCTTGCAATTTTTTCTTTGAGTTCAACAATCTCTTGTTCTTGCTCCTGTTTCCAATCCATTCGCCATTGAATAGTGCTTTCAAAAGATTTTATTTGCCATTCATCAGCACCGTTTGCTTTTGCCTGTTCGAGTTCTTGCTTTGTTCGTTCAATTTCTTCGTCACATTCTGCTATTGTTTTTTTGTTGCATTCAATGTAATATTCTTCCGTTGAGCGACCAGAGTAAATTTTTTCATCTCGTTCAAGTTCCTCAATTTTTAACAAAACTTGGTCAGAGATATTGCTTGCAACTTTTTTTGCGGTTTCAATACTCTCATCAAATGTCATATTCTTTTGTAGTTGTGTTTCAGCGATTACAATAGTTTCATTGTCAGAACTTTCAATAGGGCTACTTTCAATTACTGTTTCCTGCTTTTTTGTTGACGGCAAAATTTGTTCAAGAATAGGTTGTATTTTTTCAAGTAATGCTTTTAATGTAAATTTTTGTTTTGGCAGTTGTGGTTGCCCAGATTGCCGTGCCTCAATTTCGGTTTGCCCAGCCATTTGTGGAAATTGCTTTCTATATAGTTGTTCAGCAATAGGGGCAAGTAAATGCATAACATCAATATCATCTTTGTGAATCGAATCAATAAGGGCTTCCCTAAACCCATCAAAACCATCGGCATACGTTTTGCTATAATCCTTGGGCTTCACATAGATATTATCCCAGTTTTGTGGCGAAAAGTCAAAATGTTTGCATGAATTATGAAGTTTGTTGCTACCGCAGGTGGCTCAAGGGAAACGGTTTGGGTTTGCGTGGGTAGTTTCTAATCGTTTTAATTTTACATTAATAACCGTACCACAAGTGCCCCCAACACCGCCGCCAAAAATACACAGAACAGCGCAACAGGTATCGCATACGAAAGATTACGTATTTTTGTTTTGGAAAAATAAATTGCACTTATATAGAAGACTGTTTCACTGGAACCGGCGATGACACTGGCAACCCGTGTTATGTACGAATCTGGTCCGTGCTCTGCTACAATTTGTTCAAACAATGCTATTGACCCACTACCAGAAAATGGTTTCAATATTATGAACGGCGTTAATTCGTGCGGAATACCCAGTAAGTCAAACACTGGCCGTGTTAACCACGCCAAGGCATCTAACAAACCACTTGCCGCAAATAAATGAATTGCAATCAATATTGTCGCAATAAATGGCAGAATATCAAATGTTAACTTTAACGCTGCCTTTGCACCCTTTACAAAAGACTGGTATGTGTTCACGCCTTTGAACAATCCGTAAACAAATATGAACAAGATAAAGACTGGGATTATAAATGCACTCATACTCCGCCCTCCTCTTCTGGTTGTTCAGGTGATTCCACGGGTTGGGCTTGAACATTTGGTTTTACTCGCCGCTTTCTGCCCATCCATTTCACGATAAAGACACCCAGCAATGTTGTAACCGTAGAAACAATCAACGTCGGCAAAATAACAAACGCGGCATTTTCCGCGCCATGCTTTTCCAAGATACCTATTATTGTGGTGGGCAAAATCTGCATACTGGTCGCGCTAAGGACAAACAACATGATCATCGGCGTGGTTGCCTTTTTCTGCTCTGGCGTGGACATCTTTTCAATGGCTTCTATAGCCGCCGGAGTTGCGGCATTCCCCGCACCAATCATATTTGCACTGATATTTGTGGCAAGCAAACCATTGACCTCGTCGGTCTGCTTTCCAAACAACCATCGAATAACAGGTCGCATAAACCTTGCAAGTGCATCTATCAAACCACTATCCGTTGCGATTTGTATAATGCCCATCCAAAATATGTAAATCGCAGCCAGCGTTATTGCCAATTGCACACCACTGGCTGCCGCCCCCAAAGACGTGCTTAAAACACCACCGGGGTTGGTAATTATCATCATCACCAAAGACGCCACCACCATAATGGCAAACAAAATCGACATATAAATCTATATGTTTTTGAATGTTACAAAGTACCTTTAATACTTGCCTCATTTATATCTTCCAAGGTAAAATAAATTTATGAAAATTATTTTCGTACGACATGGTGAACCAGATGATTTTGATAACGATGGTAATCATTTGGGAAATCCCAAATGCCTTTTAACCGAGATAGGTCAAGAAGAAGCCAAGCAAGCAGGTATTGTAATCAAAAATGCTTACAACCCAAAATATTTGATTTCCAGCACCAGTCCGCGTGCATACCAAACCGCGCAAATTATAAACGAGCAAATCGGGAAAAATTTTGAAATACTAGAAATTGGCGTTGACGAAGAAATGCAACCCAACACAGTACCGTATCCATTAAAAATATCTAAAGAAACCTTTAAGAAGGCAATCGTGACATTGTCACAAGCATACACAGAAGCAAAGCGCATTATCATGGAATTGCTGTCAAAAGAATTTAATGGCGATGTAATCCATATAACACACGATCAAAGAATGATCATGTTACATTGGCTAGTACTTTATAACAGAAAGCCAAAGCCAGAAGAATATTTGAATTTCTGGAACAATTATAAAAATACAGAATTATCACAACACCAACATCCCAAAACACGACATTGCAAGATGTTTGCGATTGATTCAGAAAATCACAAAATTGAATATCCTTATGAAATTTACCACAAAAAAGCAAAGTAATTATTTCTGTATTGTCCCAAGCCCCTCTAGCAACGGCAATTCCATATCCGTCTTCATAATTTCTTTAATTAATTTCAAGAACTTTGGCCCAGACTTTTCTAATGGTGCCGTGTTGTCAAAAATGTATTCGTATGGATAATCAAACATTGTATCTTCACTGGTGTCCAGATGACCTTTCCCCGTATCACGAATCACCAGCAACGTTTTACAAGGCACCACGGCACGAAACTTTGCGATCTCGTCTGCTTCGCGAATATGTACGAACATCACATCCTGTTCTACTGCCACAAATTTTTTATACTCTTCTAATATATAGTTAAATGGCAAATCGTTATATCTGGAAAATGTGTTTTTCAAGTCGGCAAGCAACTGTCTCCCCTTGTCATCTTTTTCATAATTCCAGCCCGCATCTGCCGCAATCTTTTTTATTGGCGTAATGGATGAAACGTTACGAACCTCGAAATATTGTTCAACAAAACTGGTAAGACTGTGTTTACCTACACCACCCCGTCCGTTAATTACAATAACCGCCTGTTTTCTTTCTGGTTGATTCTTTTTCTTTTTTGCCATTTGTTTTTAACCTAATGATATGATACCATAAAGGTATGGAATTTACAAACGAAACCTTAAAACGGGATATTCGAAAAAAATCAATCGCGCAATCATATCTGTTATTTTCCACCGACATATTACATCTGGACGAGATTGCAAAATGGTTTGCCAAACATTTCAAGGTCACGGATACATTCTGGCTAACACCAAAAGACGGCACAAATTCAATTACGGTGGATCAAACCATAAATTTTACCGACAAGGTTAACCTTGCCTCTATTGGCGAACGTAAACTGTTCATTATTACCGATACATCCCAAATGACACCCCAGGCACAGAACAAGATGTTAAAAATAATCGAGGAACCACGTACCGACACCACTTTTTTATTACTTGCATCCAACGAAGAAAAAGTTCTAAACACAATCAAAAGCCGTTGCGTCATAATCAATGTGCCCGTGTTGGAAAATTCTTTGACAAAACAGCGAATCATAGACGAGAATAAAAACTCGCCACAAATCTTTGATAATGCAAAAAAGTTATTAACCCAATGCAAAACTCTGGATGATTCACTCTCCTTCCTTGGTCTTTTGACGCAAAAGGAAAATTTACCAATTACACTCATCGCGCTTGCAAAAGCGGCGGAAGAATTGCCCCTTGATAAAAAGTATGCTATCCTTAAAAATCTTGCAATAATTAATCGAAACGTGGGCGCTAATTGCAACGCAACCAATGCATTCGATTTGTTACTTATAGACTTATTTAATATGGAGACAAAATGAAAAATATTGTTCAAATACGGGTTGGTGACCTAAACCCCGCAACAAAGTTTGATACAGACCTTGATTTAAATATAAACGATTTGGTAATTGTAGAAAGCCCTAACGGCGCAGAATGGGGCGTGGTGGCGTCTTCTCCATCCGTACCAAAGGGCAAACGTGACCAGCACAACGTCGTGCTTCGTGTTGCAAACGCGGATGACCAGACCACAATAGAGAGACTTAGAAATATGGCGCAACGTGCTATCAAAGAATGTAACGAAAAAATCGAGAAACATGGTTTGGAAATGAAGGTACTATCCGCATATTACACATTGGATGCGGGCAAGGTAATTATATCGTTCTCTGCAAATAATCGTGTGGACTTTCGTGAATTGGTGCGCGATCTTGCGTTCGCATTAAAAACACGGATTGAACTACGCCAAGTTGGTGCACGGGACGAGGTCAAAACCACAGGTGCGTTGGGACCATGTGGACAAATTTGCTGCTGTATCCGATTCAAAGACGACTTTGACAATATAACCATAAAAATGGCAAAGAATCAAAACCTAAGTCTTAACCCGCAAAAGATAAACGGAATGTGCGGACGATTACTGTGTTGCCTTGCATATGAAAATCAACATTACACCGAGGTTAACGAGCGCATGCCAAAATACGGATCCGAGGTCAACACACCCGACGGCAAAGGTATCGCCCAAGACGGACATGCCCTAAAAGAAACCATCAACGTCAAGATGCAAAAAGGTGACCAAACCCGCGTTGAATGTTATAAACTGTGCGACGTCAATTGCAAAGGTTGCAGGAGTGGAAAATAAAACAAAACCGTCTTCACGACGGTTTTTAAATACTTCAGTGAATTACATCATCTAATTCAATAGTTACCTATGCTTCAGCCTTGAACTTAAAGAACTCCTCTCTGTATGGACATTTTTGACATGCGGTTATTCCATTCTCGTCAAAATCACATGCTTCGCGCAAAATCTTGTCCACTTCTTTAACTGCGGTTGGAATGTCATTATCTTCTTCTATATATATTTTTTGTGGTTCTTCACTTTTATATATTTGTATCTCCCGATCTTGTTTCTGTAAACCATGATTGATAATTCCGGTTGCCAAAACTTCTAAATCATCTTCCACCTTGCGTGCGATGGATGCAAAGACCTCGTTATTTAAATCGATGTACGCAACATCAAACTGGACCTCTTTATCCAATGAAAAAACATATTCATTCACCGACAACACCAACCCACCGCGCATAAAATTATGATCAACAACAATATGTGTATTAATTTCTTCCGAGCGCAATCCAACAAACCCAACAACCTCGCCGGCTTTGTTGTATAAAATTATTCCCTTTAATTCCATAGTTTTATTATGACACCAATCTCGGCACCAAATTTGTCAAATCAAAAAGAAATGTGTCGCATTTATTTTATGGCTACTAATTTCAAAAATTGTTGCACTGTCAATTGCTCTGGTCGTTTGGTCGGGTCTATCCCAACATTTACAAGCCGTGCCTCGGCATCTTCCCTGCTTAACCCGCATACGTTCATTAACCCATTCGCAATCGTTTTGCGCCTGTTGGAAAACAAACCTTTTAATAACCTCTCTAATTCGTTCACATCATACGTAAATTTCTCTGGATGCCTTTTAACCACCACAAATACCGAATCCACATTTGGTTGCGGTACAAACAATGTTCGTGGCACCTTTTTCACAATCTTTGCGCTTCCCCATGATTTTACCGCAACCGATAATGCACCATATTCCTTTCCGCCTGGCGCTGCCACCATTCTGCGCCCAAATTCATCTTGCACCAGAACACAAATCTCCATACAATTTTCATCACGCATAAATTTCATAACAAGAGGTGTGGTTATATAGTACGGAATGTTCGCAACCACCTTGTACGGTGTGAGCACGCCCAAATCGGCTTCTAAGGCATCCTGAAAGCGAATCTGGATATTATCCATACCAAACACCTGTGACATAATCGTTTTTTCCAGTTGCTTGTCAATCTCGTAACTGATAACCTGTTTTGCATGTTTTCCCAACACCCGCGTCAACGTCGCCGCGCCCGTCCCAACCTCGATAACCAAATCATCTTTTGTTAATCCCAACTCGCTTACGAATCCATCAAGATACCCCTCGTCCACAATAAAGTTCTGCCCAAGCGATTTCTTGAACCCAAACCCACTTTCCTTTAACCGATTAATTATACCCATATAATATCATAACAGAAGTTACAAGATTTGTGATAATATCATTTAGGAAATTTATGAAAATAGTAAGTTATAATATTAATGGAATCCGTGCTGCAAATAAACTTGGTTTTCTTAATTGGGTAAAAGAAGAAAATGCCGACATATATTGCCTTCAAGAAGTCCGAGCCAGTCAAACGATTTGCGAAAGCATTTTAGAAAACTGCGATTACCATGTAATTTACAATTGTGGACAACGTCCAGGTTATTCTGGAACTGTTACTCTAACAAGGTATATACCAGACAACGTTGAATTTGGCATGGGAAAAGAAGATACCGAAGGCCGCACTATATCCCTATTCTTTGATGACACAGTCATTATTAACTCGTATGTACCTAATGGTACCAATCGCCTAGATTATAAGTTGGATTATTTTGAAAGATTGACCACCTATGTAACTGAACTGGCCAAAGAATATAATGTAATTTTGTGCAGTGATATAAATATCGCACACACAGAACTTGATGTTTCACACCCCAAGGAGAACAGTGGTCGCAGCGGATATTTGCCAATTGAACGCGAGATAATGACTAAAATGCTTGCCTGTGGATTTGTTGACGCGTACAGGACAATTCACCCTGAGGGCAAAGCATACTCGTGGCGGTCATACAGGTCAAGACAAGTCGGCGGTGATTTCGGTTGGAAATTCAGATTCGATTACATTATCACAAATGAAAATAATAAAGACAAAATAAAATCTATTACAATGCCCAATTTAGATTACAGCGATCATTTGCCCGTGATTGGCGAAATTGATGTAAATACTGATAATCTTAAAAGATTTATTGCAACAATGAAAAATAAACAGCTCACAATGTTTGACAAAAATCCCAAAATTTAATAGTATAAACTAGCATCCTATTACAGATGCTAAATCACACAAAAGAAAAACGGTGCCAAACACACGTGAAGCACAAAAGAAAACCCCCGCCATATTTGGTGGGGGTTGATTATTTTTTTGACAAATTATTTACGTTCCATTTCGTCTATTTCTGGTTCTATGCCAACGCCATATTGCAAATGAAATGCTACTTTATCTTTTTCGCGTCTTTCTGCCTCGTTTTCCAATATTGCCGCTTTGTTATTGAAATCGAATTCACTAAAAGCATTCACTTTAAAAATACTTAAACCAACATATGCCTCACCAATAACACGTTCGGCACGTATTTTTTCATCCAAACTTTCCAAGGAAAAGTTTTCAACAGTCTCGTCAACCCTGTCATAAGACGCATCTGCCAATTCCGGCAACTTTAATATATCCATTAACCTTTGTCTGGATATATGCGAACCGTTAATATTGCATGTTCCACGTTTTACAGTTTCGCGGACATACTGCTGTCTTGCTTGGATTTCTTGTTCAGTCATAAATTTTCTCCTTGAAATTTTATAAACACAATTCTAGCATACCCCTATTTAAATTTCAAGACCCTTTTTATGGAGTGGTGATAGTGTTGTCCACTCCTATTTTATTTTGTAAAATCTCTTTGTATTTTCCAAAGTTATTCGCGCAACCTCGTCCACACTCGTTTCCAGTGTCTTCGCCACAAATTCGGCGATTATGTTTACATTCTTTGGTTCGTTGACCGTACCACGCACCGGACATGGCGCAAGGTACGGACAATCCGTTTCCAACATCAATCTGTCACGTGGACAAGCTTTTAATGCCTCCACCATCATTTCAGTCTTTTTATACGTTATTGCCCCGCCAAATGCAAAGTAACAATCCAACTCGCGCGAGAACGCCTGCAATTCATCCACACCGTAACTGTAACAATGTACCAGGATTCCTTTTGTCAGTATCTCCTTGTACTTTTTTAAAATATCCAACGTTTCTTTCGCCGCTTCACGCGAGTGCACAACCAAAGGCAATCCGACCTCGTGCGATAGTTTTATTTGCCGCTCGAACACATCTATCTGGGAATCCTGTGGGCTTAGCATATAATGAAAATCCAACCCACACTCGCCTATTGCGACCACCTTGTTATGTGGCAACACCGACCTTACCCAATTTTCATATTTGTTCCCCGTGTATTCGCATGCATAATGCGGATGAACACCAAGGGTACAATAAATCGCTTCATATTGTTTTGCCAGTTCAAGTGCCTGGAAACTTTCTTCTATCCCCGCACCAACCTCCACCACAAAATCAAGACCGTCCTTTTTAAACGAGCCAACGATTTCATCTATCCGTCCACGGAGTCTTTCATCCAACAAATGTGCATGACTGTCTGCGAGCATAATTTCCATAATATCACAATTCTTTCCTCCTGCAACAAAAAAAGTGACAATATCCTTTTTCAGTATTTTTACGGTGCGGAACTTTTATCATTTAAAAATGTCATTTACTCTATGAGGATCCCTCTGTTCCCTTTGTCCTCATAGATAAATGACATTATGTTAAAAAAGTTCTCGGTTTAAAATACGGAAAAAGGATATTGTCACTTTTTTTGTTGCACCTTATTCCTCGACTTTGGAAATTTTTGTAATCTTATATTTCATACGACCCGCAGGAACTTTGACCTCGACCGTGTCCCCAACCTTTTGCCCAAGCAATGCACTTCCAATTGGGCTTGCGTTGCTTACGTAGCCTTTTTCAATACAACTTTCCAATACACCTGTGATAACAAAGTCCACTTTGGCTTTGGTGGATACAACCTCGACACTTACACGTGTTCCAAGGTTAACAACATTGGTTTCTGCCTTTGCGTAACTGAATAATTTTATATTTGGTAATGTTTCCTCAATCTCGGTAATTTCCATCTCCAGGTTATTCTGCGCCTCTCTAGCAGCAGCATATTCAGCGTTCTCTTTCAAATCACCAAATTCACGTGCAATCTTGATTTGGTTTGCAATCTCGGCACGTTTTGATATAAGGTCTGCCAAACGCGCTTCTAATCCTTTCTTTCCGTTTTGCGTCGCGTAAACAAGTTCCATTATGTACCTCCGTAGACTTGGTTGATTCCCTTCCAAGTAATCTGCAATAATATACTCGGATTTTGGCAAATATGTCAATCCATTATTTTTCAAAGATGCTATACTGTAATTATGAGAATAAACAAGTACCTGGCCTCATGTGGCATTGCATCCAGGCGCAAATGCGAAGAAATTATATCCCAAGGTCGTGTAAAATTAAACGACGGAGTTGTGCGAAATTTGGCAACCATTGTAAAAAACGACGATGTCGTAGAACTAGATGGCAACGCAATATCTCCGAACACCAATCTTGTATATATCGTACTTAACAAGCCGCGCGGTTATGTAACAACATGCAGTGACGACAAGGGACGTAAAACTGTGATGGATTTAATCAGATCTGACCAATATAAAAGCACACGTCTATTCCCTGTTGGACGTCTGGATTATGATACATCTGGACTTCTGCTATTAACAAATGATGGCGACTGGGCGCGTATAATTACCCATCCATCTTCCATGATTACCAAGACCTATGTAGCGACCTTGGACAATGAAATAAAACGCTCGGACATAAATTTATTGGAACGCGGCGTACTAATCGACGACCATATGACACAACCTGCAAAAGTCACACCAACAGATAAAAAAATCGTGCAAATCGTAATAAGCGAGGGTCGAAACAAACAGGTTCGCAAGATGTTTGAAACACTTGGATATAACGTGGAAAAATTGGAAAGAATCGCGGTAGGAAATTTGACACTAGCCAAATTAAAGATCGGAGAATATAAATCCATTTCCAAAGCACTTGCCTATTCACTTGTTAAGGGGGTTAAATAGCATGCTAAACATACGTATTATTGCGGTAGGTTCAATCAAAGATAAATACTTTACTGACGCTATCGCGGAATATACCAAACGCCTACAAAAGTACTGCAAATTGGAAATCGTCCAAATAAAGGAATCAAACCCCAAACAAGAATGTGAACAAATACGCACCAAGTTAAAGGGACATATTATTTTAATGGATATAAAAGGCACCCAAATTTCCAGCGAAATTCTTGCCAATCAATTTGAAAAAATCGCCCAGTCTTCCAGCCAAATAACATTCATAATAGGTGGCAGCGACGGCGTAGGCAAATACCTGGACGAATATGTGGACGATAAAATTTCATTCGGCGCAATTACCCTACCCCATCAACTTTTCCGTGTTATCTTGGTGGAACAGATATATCGCGCCTTTACAATAATTGGTGGCGAAAAATATCACAAGTAACATTGCAGATATTCTAAATTCATAGTATAATCTATGATGAAAAGAATTTATAGATACTACCGTGACCGATTGGTGGAGATAAGCGGGCGCAGCCGAAGTCTTTATTCCAAAACAATCAGCAAAAAAACTGCCTACGACATAGGTAGAATTTTGGACGGCGATTACGAAGCCATCCAAGACTTTAATGACTTTTTGTGGAATAAAAAACGCACCACGTATCCTTTGGTGGACAAAGCATCCAAAGAACGTATTTGTAAAAATCTGAAAACTGGGGACACAATTCAGGCCCAATTCAAAGACGAACGCCCAATGAAAAAAGCCGAGGTCGCACAAGAAAACCAAAGACGTGTTCGTATCCAACGGGACGAAGAAAAAAAGACAATTGTCGGACAGGTAAACGATTTAAAAGCCCTTAAACGCGAAATAGAAGAGATTGCAGGCGAAACAGGACGATACGAGTTATTTATCGGTTACCCATTCGTAGAGGGCAGCATCGGCCGCGAAACAATAATTCGTGCACCACTTCTTTTGTTTCCTGCTGTAATTAATATTGAAAACGAAACCACCGCGGTAATCGAATTAAAAGATGACGAGCAAATCCAATTTAACAAAGTTTTTATCATGGCATATGCCCAGAGATACAATCTGAATATCGATGAAATGCAGCAAGAATTCAATACAATGCAAGAAATGAAATTCAAGAATATTGACGACATTGTAGAATATCTTCGTCGCTTTGGTTTCAAAATGTCACACCCACAACGAAAAGGTATGTTCCCCTTTCACAAGGTAAAAGAACCACACCTTGGAGACCCAATCGAGGTCAAGCACTACGCAATACTTGGCCGATTCCCGCTTGCAAATGCCATTTACAACGATTATAAAGAACTGGACAAACGCAAGGGTACCGAGGCTATCCGAAACCTTATTGAAAATCGCGATGCAAAAAAAATCAAAAGCCCAAACACCAGTTTATATACAGTGAACTCGCTAGACTTTGCTCAGGAAGAAGCAATCGAAAAATTGAACCAACACGGAAATATGGTTATCTATGGTCCACCCGGTACGGGTAAGAGCCAAACCATTGTCAATATCATCACCGACGCACTCTGCAAAAACAAGCGCGTTTTGGTGGTATCCCAGAAAAAGGCGGCATTGGATGTTATATACAATCGTCTGGGAATTTTAAATGACAAGGTCATGTACGTCGTGGACCCAGAAAAACATAAAAACGAATTCTATGCACGTACAAAGCAAACGCACTTATCCATCGTAGATACACCTAGTTTGGACCAAAGTGTTAATAATGAACTGAAATACACCGAAATAAAACAAGCCATTCAGAACGAGGTCTCGTCTTTGCAAACCATTTCGGATACATTGTTCAATCCAACACCATTTGGACTCAGTTTACAAGAAATGTACGCGATGAGTTACGTCTTTGGCAAAGATGATAAAGAACGACAAATATACGAAAGCATGCTTAAAAATCCACAAATCATGGCGCTGAAATTCCATGAACTGGATAATACCATTCGTATCATAAAAGAAAAGCGAAAAAGCGATTTATATTACAAACGTTTGGAGATGCAGGCCCACAACCCGCTTATCAACCATATTAAAAATGACCTTAGCGTTCATACAATCAATACGGTAAAGGCATTTATTGACAACCTCAGCCACAAACGCATTATCCCATTCAACATGAGCAAATATCCAAACGCACGACAATTGCTGGCTTTTTATTTGGAAAATGATCTACAAAGCAAAAGCGAATTAAAGCCCCTAATAAACTTTATTGCAAAGTTAGAAGGCAAGCGCCCAAAACAAATCGCAGGCAATTTTGAACAAGCCATGGAAGGTATCAAGGCATATGTGGATGAATACGCATTACTGGAAACCATTTTAGATAAAAAAGGTTTTGCAATGACATTGGAAAATATCCTGTATGGCAATGCCTTATTCATTAAAATGTTGGGCAGTGCATTAGATAATTACGTTGATGTTCGCGACATGAATCTTAATATGCAAGAAATGAACGAGTTAGAAATGCTGGTTTTGAATTTTGCTTATAAAAATTCAAAAGGACTAACTGGCTTCAAAGAGGTCGTGGACAAACTCCTCTACGCACGAATATATCATGAACTGGTGCTGGCGGAAGATATTTACAAGAACCGCCTTGCCAAAATTATGGACTTTGATAACATACGAAATCGTATCATTTCATTAAAGAATGAACAACGCGATACCGTCAAACAAATCTGTTTGGATATGTTCAAAAAGAACTACTCTGTCTTGTACAAAAGCACACCGGAAAACAAAAACTTTTTCTATCAAATTAACAAACAGCAGCACCTTTGGACAATACGCAAACTAATGGAAACATACAGCGAGTTAATGTTGACATTATTCCCGTGTTGGCTGGTATCTCCCGAGAACGTGTCCACCATAATGCCACTAAAAGAAAATTTATTTGACCTTATCCTGTTTGACGAGGCCAGTCAGATTTTCATCGAAAGCACAATACCAACCATCTACCGCGGTCGCCACATTGCAATTGCCGGCGATAACAAGCAACTTCGTCCTACCGCCCTGTTTATCCGTCGTTATTTAGGTACCGACTTTCATGACCTAGACCTAAGCACCCAGGCTGCACTAGAGGTCGAGAGTTTGCTAGATCTAGCAACCAGTCGTTACAACAGTGTGAACCTAAACTATCATTACCGAAGTTTACACGAAGAATTCATAACATTCTCTAACTATGCGTTTTATGATTGCAGGTTACAAATCGCACCAAACCTGTCCAAGAACATCCACACCAAACCAATCGAGCGTATAAAGGTTAACGGGACATGGATTGACCGAAAAAACCGCGAAGAAGCCGTCGAAATCGTCAAGTTACTTAAAAAACTATTAACCACACGAAAAGCAAACGAAACAATAGGAATTGTAACATTTAACGCGGAACAAGAAACATTAATAGAAGACATGATTGACAAAGAATCCATGAAAGATGAAAAATTCCGTAATTTGTTATTAAAAGAAAAAAGCCGTCGCGAGGATGGCGAAGATGTCAGTTTATTTGTAAAAAACATTGAAAATGTCCAAGGTGACGAACGTGACATAATAATCTTCAGTATCGCGTACGCAGCCAACGAACAAGGCAAAGTTATCTCCCACTTTGGTTCATTGAACTCCGAGGGTGGTGAAAACAGACTAAACGTTGCAATTACACGAGCAAAAAAGAAAATTTACGTTGTAACCAGTATCGAGCCAGAAGAATTAAGTGTAGACAACGCAAAAAACAACGGGCCAAAGATCTTCAAAAAATATCTTCAATTCGTACGTGCGGTTTCCGATGGTAAAACCAGTGACGTGAAATATATCCTTGACAGTTTCAGACAAAATGACATAACCGCAAAACCAACCAAAGGTATTGCTTGCGAGATTAAAGATGCGCTTGAAAAACTTGGATATTCGGTAGAAATTGACCTCGGAAATAACAGTTATAAACTCTCACTCGCAGTTTACGACAGAAAACATGATACATACCTCGTGGGTATAGAATGTGACGACGCAGCTTTCCGCTCCAGTTCCAGTGTATTAGAGCGTGATGTCTTCCGTGCCGCATTCATGGAAAGTCGTGGCTGGAAAATACTACGGGTCTGGAGCCGCGATTGGTGGCTTCACAAACAAAAGGTAATTGCCCAAATCGATAAAATCGCAAATATCGAACGTGAAAGACTGGATAAATTAAAACAAAAAGTAACAAAACCAAAAATTCCTACAACTTCTACAAATAAAAATGGTGCTAAACAATAGCACCATTTTTATTTAATTTTACATAACAACACTTTCATCTTCAACTGGCTTGTTTGCATCTTCTAGTGCGAATGCCCTGTTGGCCGCACGTATACCAAACACACTTTTGATATCACGACATGGTCTTTTAAGCATTAGGTTAATTAATATCTCTTCAGTAGTAATTACAAAAATAACCACACCCACAAAAATTATGTAGATATTTAATGCTAGACTTGGGCCAAAAAAGAAATATAAAATTGGAGTAATGAATAACAAGAACCCAAGTAATTTATTTGTATATGTGTGTAACAACACCATCTCTTTATGCTTTACATATCCAACAAAGCCTGAACCAATTTTAAATGATAATGCAATTATATAGAACAAGAATAACCAGCCCCAAATATCCATCGCAGGCATCAAGAATACGATTGCCACAATAACCAACAACATGTCCGCCACACTGTCTAATGTCGCACCCATTTGACTGCGCCCGTCTTTAATACGACGTGCAAGCGGTCCATCAATCATATCCGTAAACCCCGCACCCATATATAGCACCATAGAAACAATACCAAAAGGGGTTAAAAAAATAATCGGAATAGTCATCAAAATTCTAAGTACGCCAAGAATATTGGGTATATGTTTAAGTTTCACTTTTGTCTTTACCTTTTATTTAATGCAAAATAACTAGTATCAAATAATATTAGCACCAATAACCCTTAACAGCAAATAATATTTATTTCTAAGACTTTCTTATCCCGTTTGCATATTCACAGGGACTTTTGGTTCCATTGGAATAATGAAAAGTTCCTTTCCCATGCATTTGATCTTCCTTGAATTCTCCATCATATATATCTCCGTTGACAAAGTACCTTATACCTTTGCCACATTGTTTTCCATTCTTCCATTCGCCATCATATTTATCACCACCAACGTACAAGAACGCACCCTTGCCATGCTGCTTATCGTCTTTCCATTCTCCTTCGTATTTATTACCATTGGATTTTACCAGTGTACCAAATCCATGCCTTTTATCATTTTGCCAAAAACCCTCATATACATCACCCATTGCATATACAAACTTGCCCCTGCCGCTTTTGAATCCATCTCTCCATTCACCGCCAAAAGTATTACCATTCGTATAAATGTAAAGTCCCACACCATTTTGCATACCATTTTGCCAAGCACCCTCGTATTTGTCGCCGTTTATGTATGAATATTTCCCAAGGCCATTTTGCTTTCCATTTCCAAATTCACCCTCGTATTTGTCACCATTAGCATAAACATAAATACCTCTCCCGTGTTTTCTATCATCTTGCCAACCGCCTTTGTAAATTGTGCCACCGGGAAAAGCATATGTCCCTTCACCATTCTTTTTACCTTCTATCCAGCCACCTTCGTAAATGCTACCACTGGCAAATTGGTATTTGCCTTTACCATGTCTTTTTTCGGCTTGAATTTCGCCTAGATATTTATCACCATTATCGTATGCTATTTTTTGCACGTGTCCTCCTTAACTTTCGGCTGTTTTGCCTCTCATCGCCTTAGGTACCAACGGCAACAGTTCTTCTTCCTCTATCGTTACGTTGTATTCAAAAACCGCGTCCTCTTCCCCTGCTATAACGTCCTTTGATATTATAACCTTGTGAAGATTCTGTTCACTGGGCACCTTGTACATGATATCACGCATATAGCCCTCAAGAATCGTTCTTAGACCACGTGCCCCAGTCTTTAACTTAACCGCCTTTTCCGCAATTTTTTGGATACTTTCCTCGTCAAAGACCAATTCCACATTATCCAATTCAAACATCTTTTTATATTGGGTAATCAAAGCATTTTTCGGTTTCGTAAGAATATCCGACAATGCCTGTATATTCAATCCTTCCAACGTAACAATGACTGGAAGACGACCCACAAATTCAGGGATAAGTCCGTATTTTGCAATATCTTCTACCGCAAGATTCTTAAGTAATTTTTCAGACTCGCCTTCTTGGATAACTATTGCACTTCCACTTGTTCGCAATTGCACCAACGTATCCAACCCAACAAACGCACCACCCACAATGAACAAAATATTCCCCGTATCTACCTGATAAACTTGTCCCGCAATAGGAACAGCAGCAATTGTTTTTTCAATAATTTTCAACAATGCTTGTTGAATTCCTTCACCATGCGGGGCATATCTTTTCGCGACCTTGTCAATCTCGTCTATATAGATAATTCCGCGTTCCGCTTGCTTTGTATCTAGGTTAGCATTTTGTATGAGAGTTGCAAGAATGTTCTCTATCTCTTTCGCCGGATGCATAGAACCAACCAAAGTGGTTGCATCCGCCATAGCAAACGGAACACCCAACATCTTTGCAAGCGTGCTGACTATGTATGTCTTACCAGAACCGGTAGGTCCAATCATCATGATGTTACTCTTACCGATTTCAACGTCACTACCTAACAAAACCCGTTTGTAATGGTTATAAACCGCAACCGCCAAAACACGCTTTGCGTCATCTTGGCCAATAACATATTCGTCCAAATGCGCACGTATTTGAACCGGCGTTGGCAAATTAACCTTGGTCTCTTTACCCGATGCGTTTTCAGTGTTATTCATAACTTAAATATACCATCCTTGCAAATTGTGACCAAATGATTTAACATATTGAATTTTATATGGTAATATAAAAGATATGACCCAGAAAAACGAAATTCAAACAAAACCAGAAAAGCCAGTAAGTAAACGCGTAGTTTTCAAAAGCATCCTTTGCGGAGCCTCCGTCATCGTGTCTATAATAATGTCATTCATACTAATCAGTCGAGGGGATTATCCTACACGAGACCCACTCAGTGCAATTGGAGAACAAAATCATGCCCTGTTTATTTTGTGGGGTATCTTTACCGGTCTTGCCGTTTACTTTAATTTGAAACTTCTTGCTTCGCGTCTAAATTTCAAAAGTCGCTTATTCGAAATTGCTCTGATAATCGGTTGTAGTATGTCAATTGTCACCGTAACCATAGTCGGCTTGGAAACATGGAGACGTATAATCCACATCAGTTCGGCAATGAGTTTCGGCGTTATTTGTGTACTTTGTGTTATTACGCTTGTGATTGTCAAATTACGTTGCAAAAAGAACAGAAAAACTTCCATCACATATCTAACAGCAATTGCACTTTCCGCTGTTATCTTTATTTTCACCTCGATAAACATTGGATGGTTTACCGCAATGACCCAGGTTCTTGTTGCAACCGTCTGTCTTATTATAATGTTCTGTTCCAACTTTATTGAAAAATGGCCTAAAGGATATTCGCAACCTTCAATAGAAAAAACATCTGCCCAATAAAAAAAAGCCCCGTAACGGGGCTTTTTTAATTACATGTTTCGTGCCTCGATAAGAAGACCAACCAAGCCAAGTCCAGGCGCATTCTCTGTAAGCACAAACAAACCAGAGTCTGTGTCCTGATTGAAACTAATAACCCCAGATGGATTAGTTCCTGAAAGCGAACCAACGTTAGATGCAAATGCAGCCGTACCGGATGCCGGCATCGGTATATTTCCCGCCGGAATCAAGTACACCGCGTTATTTGGATTACTTCCATACTTTTGTGTTGCATCAATTGACCAAGCATGTGTCCATCCCGCACCATGCATTTGATTGGAACCGCCACCTTGGTGATTAAGTCCATATGTACGGAAAATCATAATAAAGTTAAATGCTTCTTGCGCACCTTCGCCTTGCCTTAGCATTGTAAGACCAAAGTTGGCATTGAATGCAGTCTCCGCAGCAGTCTTTAACCCAGGTATTATTAGATGAAAGCCCATCGCCATCATCCATGCTTCGTCCCCATATAACCAGTTGTCCGCAATAAATGTTCCAACAATATCAATTGATGGTGGAGGCGGCAAACGGAAATTAAATGGTGAAAAATCAAATTCATACGTTCTTCTGTGAATTACGTGAAACAATGGGCCACCACTTCTGCGGAATTCACTGTTTTCAAGTATTACTTGCGAGTTATAGTTATTAATCGCGTGCGAGAACATATCTTCTATAGTTACGTTGTAAAGATGTGCTGAAATTTCTTCCATATATATTCCCGTGTTTGACGCACGAATTTGGACGTTTTCCATCACAAGTGATATTGATGCAATTTCTACAAGAGCACCACCGCGTCTTGCATCTACTATAAATGCTGTCATCCCACCGCTTTCATTTGGTGCATTTGCACCAGTCGGTGTTCCAGTGTGCCCAATGATATTAAGATCAAAAACACCAAAATCTATATCATTTGTTCTACCTTGGATATTAAACAATGATGTTCCTGCAAAAACTATTTCACCTTGTGCAATTCCAACTTGGGATGGTGGTACCAAAGGAAGTTGTCGATAATCTATTGTGTGGTTATTCCCATAAAAATCAATTACATCTGTTGCAAATAAATTCACAGAGTCACGATTAAAGACACCCAATTCCAATTGACGTAAAAGCCCTGCGTCTGTTTGCCCTTCTGGTATGATGAAATCAGGAACATCGGATGGAACGATTGTTACGCTACTGTGCATCATCACTCCAACCGCACTCAAATCAGCAAAACGCTGTCTAAGTTGGGTAAGATTCCAGACGTTGTAACCGTCTTGCAATGTGAATTCAATTTCAATATTTGGCATTGCCTGGTAACGCAATGCAAATTCAATGCGAATTTTTGTTCCAAAATCCTGGTTCAAGAACTCAACAACATCACCTGTTATATCGTCAATAATATTAATTACTGCATCATTCATTGCATTGTATGTTGCAACATTCATATGCGCTGCAACTGGCGTAAGTTCAGGGAATTTTAACATCACCAAATTAAAGTTCATTGCGTTTCTTGAACCTATTACATAGTTGTCGTGGTTAAAACTTGCAGGCGGAGTAAACATAGCAAGACGATAAACAACGCGCACATTGACTGTCACTGGTCCGCTTGGCAATGCAAATACAAGAGCATAATTTCCTTCTTCCGTAAAACTCAGAACTTGAACTCCGTATACTGTTGCAATTGTACCATTGGCGCCAGCACCCTGGTTGTTTGCACTGGTTATCGAATTAATTCCATAAAAACGATATGTAAAGCCAACGTAAAACGCATATTGACCAAGTGCGAACTCATGTACACCACGATCAGGGTCAAATGTAGATGTATCTGGGTTAAATGTCAACACACGATCCGGAGCCGTACTGTCTATTGCGACAAGACTTGCGGTCAAGTCAGTACCATCCCGCGTTGTTGCAGTAATAACCGCACTCCCATCTATCTCAAGCATTTTTATATGTGCTACGTGAGGATCGGTCTCGTCAATTGTCACTTGAACACTTGGAGCAGTACTTGCAAACAATACCCTTTTATCTGTCGTGTTTTCAGGCAACACCCGCACACGCACGGTATGTACAATACCTGGGTTTTCCTCGAAATCAAATATCACGTGACCTGTTTCTAGATCCACGAATTCCACGCTTTGTGCATAAACAATTGGATCCACATCCCTGAATGCGGCTGCCCAGATTGCTATTACAACAAAACTGATTATTATGACACTTGCAATAATTATTGCTGTCGTTCTTTTGGTCATTTCAACCTCCTAACTTATTTAAATTATAATGCAGTTTAATGTCAAGCAAATAATATCTGATATATGCAAATAGTATCGCAAAAATTAAAACTTTAATCCACAAAAGCCATTGAAACTCAAAAAAAACATTTAACCCAAAAAACAATGTACAAATAACTGTCAGCACAAGACCAATCAATACACTTGTACCAACGTTTGCGTTATTGGCACCAGACTCGCTCTCATCCAGAGTTCCTATCTTTGCACGAAGAAGATCAATCTCGAAACTCCACAACATATGACCTATATTAATAAAAGATGCCGCAACAAATACAAAAGACATCTGCCACCATGTCGCACCCGTCAGCACAAACACAACAATACATGATGCCAAAATCATAGGCGTCGCAATAATTGCGTTCATTGTTATTTTTGCATATACTTGGCTACGAAATGACATTGGACTGGTCTTTGTTAAATAGAATGCATGTCCCTCCCGAGATATGGCGGTTGCGCAATACGCATTCGACGACATAGCAATCAACAAAATTAAACACGCATTTGCAACGATTCGAATTTGGTCGCCTATAGGCCGCGTAGCAATAACGTTTAAAAGCGAATTTGCTGCGAACAAAATAAATGGCATAAGAAAAATGAACAAGAAAAAGGTAAATAACAGGTTAGGTGACCGCAACATTATAAGGCCCTCTTTCTTGAAAAAGACATAATAAATACCTCTTTCCTTTTCTGTCTTTATTTGTTTTATTTGTTTCTTTTTTCGGCTTGGTCTGTTGTCACTACCCAACATTGCCATTTTAAAATAAAACGGACGCACAACAAGAATAATAACAATCAAGCAAAATAATATTGTTCCAAAAATTACCGCTAAACTGACCAGCACATTTTGAAAAAATATCAAGTCAGAGATAAACCGCGGTACAATCAAAACGTTGGTCGTCCAAACAAAGAATGACATCGTGGCTTCGAAAATAGCTCGGTACGCACCCCATACACTGATTTGTATATCCAGCCGTGAAACGAAATATCCGAACCCCCATGCAAATAGCACCATGACAACAAGGAAAAATGAAAGCGCAATTACAGAATTCTTTTTAAGTAATTGAATCAAATACGTCATTGGAATTGAAATCGTAGCCGCCAACAACAATGGCAACAACGCAATCAAAATAACAAAAAAAGGAATCAATAAATAAAAACCCACACCAAACCCTGCAACAATACCAAATGCAATTAATAATGGTAAAACAAATGTCAAACTGCGTTTAAGTTCTATTGTGGCAAGAAACAACAATTTTGAAAAGAAAACCTCGGAATGTTTTACCGGAAAACTTAACAAGAATCCATTATCGCTTGCGTAAAATAAATTTGTTATAACCGAATTAATACTGGTAAGAAACGAAAGAAACATCACCACACCAATAAAGAATCCAATCAAAGCAGGTTCTGGGGAAAATGAAAGAACATCAACCGCCAGTCTATCCAACAAAGCAAAAATTAACACTGTCCATACCGCCACCATAACTGTCTTCAATAAAATAATGCGCAGCAAAGACGGAAAGTGGCTAAGTGGTTCTATGTTAACTTTTTCGCTTAATTGAAACTTGGTCAGTCTTAGAAGCCTTTTCATTTTTTGTCCCCTCCCTCGTCTACGAGTTCGGTCATACCTTGTTTACTTAGATAAAGGGTCTCCAGACTCTCCCCTTTTTTTATATCTTTCTTTAAATCGATCAAATCAACCAATTGGCCTCTTTTAATAATACACACCCTGTCACAAATCTTTTCCACAACATCCAAGATATGTGAACTAAAGAACACTATGTTTCCCGCTTTTGCGTGGTCTTTCATACATTGTTTAACCTCGAATACACTTTGTGGATCCAATCCAGTCAATGGTTCATCCAATATCCAAAGTTTAGGATTATGTATAAGCGCCGCGATAATTGTAACCTTTTGTTTCATACCATGAGAATAACTTTTGATTTTATTATCAATCGCATGTCCCATGTTTAATTGTTTCACCAGTTTATCTAATCTCTCCTGTCTAAGGCTTGGTTCCACTTCATAAAGATTTGCGACGTAGTTAATATACTCGCGCCCTGTTAACCTTTCATAGACCGCATGGTTATCCGGAACATATCCAATTAAACGTTTTGCTTGTAATGGCTGTCTGGCAATATCATATCCAAATATTTCAATATTGCCATCAGTAATAGGCAAAATCCCCACCATAGACTTTATCGTGGTCGTTTTCCCAGAACCATTGTGCCCAAGGAAACCAAAAACCTCACCCGAGTGCAATTCCAAATTCAAATTATCAACCGCTTTTTTATCTTGTCCAGAATATACCTTTGTGAATTTTGTAATTTTTATCATGTCCACTCCTTTTTCGTTTAACGGTTCAGTAATGTTCCTGCCTCTCATGTCTTTCTTTAATTGCAATAAATCAACACTTTGTTCAATTCTTTTTTGTCTGTAAAACTCAAAGTTAGTTGCAAACCGATGAATATAGACAATCCCCCATGCCTGAATCATCATCATCAAGACAACCCCAACAAACATAATTAAAAAATAAAGATAAGGAACAGTAATCGGATAGCCAAAGGCCATTATTGTAAATGTAATATCCCGCACCGTAATCATAAAAGCAAATATGCTGGTAAGTGTATCATCCATCATAAAGAAAAAGTTAATGTCATAATACCAATTCACCCAAATCACGTTAATAATAGCCGCCACCAAAAAGTAAACAGCAAATATAATTGACGCATTTTTAAAGTCTTTCACCTTTGGCATTTCAAATATGCCAAGTGCCAAAATCAACACAGGGATAAAAAACGCGTTAACGTGTTGGACAATGTACTTTAATGCGTAATAACTAATCAGGTAATGATTCACATCCTGGAAGACGCTTGCAGCCATAGCAGCCACACTGTTTGCAAACAATGTGAAATAAAACAATGCTTTCCAACGCGTAATAAGCGCAATTGGTATCGCAATCATGGCAAGGTTACAAATATGCAACGGAAGATTATTCACAGAGGTTTCCAAAATAGAAACTGTATACATTTGAAATCCGTTGTAAAAATGAAAGAATGCCGCAAGTGATAAAAACAAACATACAAGATATTTCAAATCTTTTGACTTGTTTCTTAGGACAAACCAAAAACCAAAAATCAGCACAAAATGACTGTACAGCCACCATAGGTGTACACGCGAGAATAAACCAATCTCGATTGTGGACTGCCCAAAGAATAATTGAAACACCCATAATGGAATAAACAGAACAACTATCAATGCAAAAACCCATGATGCTTGCAAAATTTCTTTTCTGTTAAAACGAAATCTTGGGTTATGTTTAATTAACACCAATACACAAAGCGCAAGAAACAAAACTTGTTCAATGATAAACCGTATCGAAGCAAAACTGGACCAATAGAAATAATCCCCGCCGATTGCAACAAGATTTCCACGCAAAAAAATAATATTTAAAATGACAATTGGCAATGCGAAAATTATACTTATGTTATTCAGCGTTTTGTTTTTGTAAAAAACCCCCACAATTACTGCTGCCGCTGCACCTGCGGTTAGAACCCGTAAAATCGTAATCCAGACAATCAAACCTCGTGAATATATTTGTGGGTTTTCCAAACTTATCGTTCTAGTCAATTGTATAAAAATATCAAAACCAATTACATAAATGGTTGCAAAAACGATTGCTGTCACAAAAATACTTATATCCAGTTTCCCATGGCGGGAAAACAATCGTCTTAGTCTATTTTCTTTCATTAGTTATACATACTAGTATAACTTAATACGTGTTTAAAATACTAATACATTTTATTATCTGGGTACAATTTCATCCAATTCTTTGGCTTTTGCGTACGCCCCAAATGGTACAAAATAATCAAAGTGCGAACTTTTACCAAACGCTGCACCTGGTACGCCACCACGGGACTCTTGTCGCATAAATGGAATTTCATGTTGTTCAAGCAAATCCTCCAACATCCCCGACGTCGGACCATGAATCCGAAATGTCAAAAACATAATATCATTAACAACGGGTGGCTTTAATCGCTTCTTACCACACTTGCATCGCGCCTCCTCGCCTTCAAACACAATCTTACATCTGCCACAATAAAATTGATTCATATACCCTCCGACACCTCTGCATCCTTTTCATCCACAATTTTTTTCATTTGTGCATAAAATTCTGGATTTGCACTTGCACGTGCTGCTTCCACTGTTTCATCACTTGCTTTGGACCTGCCATATTTTTCAAAACCAAGGCTGACTGCCGCAGACACAAACGGAGATTTTGCATTGGTATATGCAACTATGTTTGCGGGAAACCGTTTAGCGATACCAAGCTTTGTTTCCGAATACATTTGGCCAATTTGCGGGTATTCTGTCAATAATTGTTTGAAATGAAAGTACTTGGTCCAACAATCCTCGTATTGTGGCATTGTGGCTACTTGATGCGTTAGTAATCGTCCGACATCATCTGGATTTCTATCGTAACAATAAAATTGTGATTTGTTTTTATCTGTGAATCCTATGATTGAATTTTGTAACCGACGCTCGCCTGTTTCGTACAATCTTTTGCCCAAAAACCGCGCAAGTCTTTTTGAACCAGGCTCTTGCGCAACTGCTATATCCAATACCGGCTTTGCAAATTCAACAGAAGGAATTGATGTCGAACCAAACCATTCGACCGGGTGATTATAATCACCTATTAATTTTCTTATCTCATGCTGCTGTTCTTCGAAAAACCCCGCCCATCCCATTTGATGTTCGCTTCGCGGAACCAATAAAATGTCTTTTAATCCTTCCATTTCCCTAAACATATTATCATATTGTAATATTGAATACAATATAAAAACCCCCGGCAAACATCAAAACTACTGGAACAATAAATTTTTAATTGTTTTTGCTTTTACTGCAGAGTATACTATTGAAATAAAAGGTAGGACAAAATGTTAGAAGTAAAAAATCTGGTAAAAGAATACCAACAAAAAGGTGCTGGATCCGTGCGAGCATTGAACGATGTGTCTGTGAAATTCCCGGATACTGGGATGGTGTTCTTATTAGGTAAAAGTGGTTCAGGTAAATCCACCCTGTTGAATGTTATCGGTGGTCTAGATTCATTCACAAGCGGCGAGATAATAATCAAAGGCAAATCCAGTCAAACTTTCGGCGGCAGTGACTTTGACAGTTACCGAAACACCTACATCGGTTTCATATTCCAAGAATATAACATTCTGGATGAATTCACCGTAGAAAAGAACATCGCACTTGCATTGGAACTCCAAGGCAAACCTGCCGATCGTGTTGCGGTGGATAATATCCTTAAACAGGTAGACATGCAGGGTCTCGGTGGTCGAAAACCCAACCAATTGTCTGGCGGTCAAAAACAGCGTGTTGCAATCGCGCGTGCCCTTATAAAGGATCCGGAAATAATCATGGCGGACGAACCAACAGGAGCCTTGGACAGCGCAACCGGGGTCCAGGTTTTTGAAACCTTAAAGGAACTAAGTAAAAATCACCTTATTATCGTCGTATCACATGACCGTGACTTTGCCGAAACATATGGGGATCGAATCATCGAATTAAAAGACGGGAAAATCCTGTCCGACGAAACCAAGCACCTTGCCCCAATTGAAAACGTATCTGACAAAGTCATTGTATCTGGACAGACATTGTTCATTGAACCGGGTCACACACCAACCAAACAAGAACGCGATTTTATCGTAGACAAGGTTCTCAGCCAAGGAAAACAAGACGGTGTGATAATCTCGTTGGATAAAAATATAAACGCAAATTTCAAAAAGTTTGCAAAGATGGACGAAAATGGCAACCGCGAATTTTTCGACAGCACCAAGCCAGAAGATATCAAACGTTCAGGCGACAATAACTTTAAACTTATCAAGAGTCGATTCAAATTCTGGGATTCATTTAAGATGGGTGCATCCGGTCTAAAAGTCAAAAAGGTTAGAATTGGTTTTACAATTTTACTGGCTGCTTTTGCTTTGACATTCTTTGGTGTGGCAGACACAGCCGCCGCATTTAACGAAGTTCGTGCAATGCACGATTCCATAAACGCCGCAGGCGACACAACAATAGGTGTTGTCCGTCGCGAACGTTGGAATCTTCAAGATACATGGTTCGACGAAGGTAACGTAACCCAAGCAGACATAGACCATATTACCAACCGCTTTCCAAACCATTCCTTCATTGGCGCAGCACCAATCGGTGACAGATGGAGCGGCTTTCAATTCAGTTACGCGGATACAAATAACATGGGAAATTACTACTTACCAATTACCACAGGGTTCAACATGCAAAATACCGCACAATTGTCTGATTTTGGTCTTTCCATGATGTACGGAACACTTCCAACCACAGTTAACGAGGTTGCGATTACCGATGTCCACCTTGCAAACTTTAGACGTCGTAACTGGCCAGGACCCACATCAATATCACCGCCTTACAACATTACGGATTTTGCCTCTATCCAGAATCGTGAATTTGACATTATGGGACAAACATTGACCATCGTAGGTGTTGTTCAAACCAACTTTGATTCATCCCGTTACGAAGGTCTTCGACAACAAGGTGGCGGATCCTTTGGCGATTGGTTACTAATGGACGAATTACGTAACGTATTCCTGTCTGGGTTTTCCAATTCATTATTTATCCACGAAGACAGTCCGTTTTTTGACACGCCACAATTTGCTCATTTTAACCAATTTTTGATGATGAACGAAAACCCAGACTTCGCGTGGGGGCAAAGTATAGGTCGTTTCGGTTGTTTTGATGTTCACGAACAAAATGCAATATTCTTTGACCCTGCAAAAACAACGCTAAACCCAGGCGAGATTATTGTGGATTTGCATAATCTGCAATTCAACAGTGGTTCAATTAACTTTGGTATCGGAACCACTTGGGTTAGCGGTAATTCGGTGTATGCCATTCACTTGTTTGGTGAAATGCCAAACACACTAATCCCTTTCAGTTACACAACCATAAACTCTCAGGAGTTAAGAGATGCACTTGCACTCTTATTCCCTGCATTCAGTTTCGCAGGCAACATAAGAACATACTCACTATGGAACCAAGGCTTTAACCAATCAACGCAAAATTGGGGTTGGAATGAACTGGAAACATTTAATGTTGTTGGATTTGCACACCCCTTCCTTGGGGCTGGTGACTTTGATGATTTTGGTTGGGTTGAATTAAACAACATGGATTGGCAATTTAATTCTACCGCATTAATGAATAATGATGATATGACTTCTTTGAACATTGCGCATCTTATACTGCCATCATTCCCTACATTAATAGCAAAGTTGCAAGGCACCTCTGCGGATCGCGACCTTATCCAATATCTAATGCAAGCCGACCGAAGCGGCATGTCGTTCTTGACCATATCCAATCAATTCAGCGGTTTCTTCAGAGACTTTGTCGAGGTAATAGAGGTCATCTCCACCGTGTTTATGTGGGTCGGTCTTGGTTTTGCAATTTTCGCAGCACTATTGATTATGAGTTACATCACAATGACAATTTCGTACAAAAAGCGTGACATAGGAATTCTAAGGGCTATTGGTGCACGCAGATTCGATATTTACAAGATATTCTTTAACCAAAGTTTGATTATAACATTCATTCAATGGCTGGTTGCTATAGCACTGACATTGGTTGGCGTGCTAATGATTAATAACCTTGTCGGTTCTGAACTTGGCCAGCCAATAACGCTTCTAAGATTTGGTATACGACAAATTGCCTTCCTTGCCGCCATTGCCCTTGCTGTGGCTGCGCTTGCATCTTTCCTACCAACACGAAAAATCAGCAAACTTAAACCAATCGACGCAATCCAAAACAGAAAGTAATCAAAAAATATTAATAAAACGTCGCCTTTCCGGCGACGTTTTTAAATTAAAAACTTTAATCAACCAAACACATAATACGCATAATCTGGAAATGCATTTGCCTCAAAGAAAATCCGTAACAAATGCATTGTATTCATTGAATCGTTTATTCTGTCACGTATCTGTGCGATTACTGCGTCATTTGTTGGTGCAGTTGTCTGACCAAAATGCCTAATACCAAAATTAACCATGTCACGCGTTGCCCATGGTTGTCTTGTTTCTGGACACAGACCAAAAAACAATCCACCTGAAATAAATCCGATACCTATGGAAAAACTGTCTTTTTCCAAAACAGACACACCCAGAGTAACATTTGTATGTGTACGAAATCCAAACAAATGTGCCACAGTTGGATAAATATCAATATTTGACATAAATCGTTCGATGCGTCTGCCAATGCCATCAATCGGTGGTTCAACCCTCGTTCCTGGGTCATTGGCGTAAATTACCGGATTAAATGGTCGGGTCGAAAAAAATTCTGTTGCACCATTCCAACGCCAACCACTTGGCAACGCATTTTTACGTAAATCAGCCTCGCGTGGGTTATACAACATAAATACCAATTGCTCCCCTAGTGGACGATTTACATTTGTGTTCGAAAGTTTTCCACCACCTGGATTGTACCTATGACCATACCAAGAATGATTAAAATGATCCGAGTACAAAACCAATGCCGTTGTATCAATCAGTTTGACCGTGCCACATGGATGACGGAAATCAGGCGTTTCCTCTAAATGCTGTAAAAGACGTCCAATCCCACGATCAAGGTTGTGAACCTTTACCAAATACTGAAACGCGGCAATACGTTCGAAATCCGTACCCACCGCCAACTTTGGAAAAAATTGTGCAAGATAATATTCCATCCCTGCAATTGCGTCAATGTCCACCAAAAAGTTCTGGGTATGTTGATCAATGTTTGTGGTAAACGCACGTCGTTGGTGTGGGGCGGGTAAATCCGCATAAACAGGTTGACCATTTTCATATTTGTTTTGCAAATGAATATTGATGCCGTGATGTCCGGATACTGTCAAAACATAATTCATAAATGTCTTGCCATATGGTGCAATATCATCTATTGCAACATCAAACAACAAAAAGTCCGAGTTCCTGTTGGTATGTCCCGAGATACTGTCTGGAATATAATGATTCGTGGTACGATACCAACAAAAACCCATCGCAGGAAACAATTGATCACGACGAAACTGGTTCGCACGGAAATTATGAAAAGACCCCATTTGGTCGTAACCCATACGACGGAAAATATTTGGTAAACTTTGCGGAACATCGTTATGTGTGTATGTAAACCACATTTCCTGACCCATTGTGTGACTACCTGTTAGTGCTACGTATTCTGGCATGACGGTTCGTTCAACACCAAAATAACCGTCCACCCATGTTGACATACTTTTTAACCGCCACAGATTCGGTGTCACCAAGGGATTAATCGCATCAAACTCTATCGTCTCCATCATAATCATTATCAAATTATAATTTTCATCAAGCCCAAGAATTTCTGTGCTCCATTCGTTCCATGAACCACTACTTTGTGGTATCGTCATGCCGAATACAGGACGCATACTCAGAATCTCTAACACATTCGTAATGTAAAACATCGTGGGTCCAAATCTTTGCAAGAATGCATGACGATTAAGAAATGTAGACAATATGAATCTGTCATTATCCAAATTGTTCGTAAAGAAATGCCCTTCCCGTTGATCAATTGGTGCCATTCGTACAAAACTGACGCCAACTGTGGATACAATCATAACAACAGCAACAAAACTTGCAACCAAACCACGCATGTTATATCCATATCCGGAACGAAGTTTCATTCTTTTGAAATACTTGTGCAAAAAGATAGATGCCACCAAGAATCCAACAACGATTAATACAACGACCACAGTCAACAAGAACGGAATATATCCCACATCACCAAACTGCAACATTTCCGCTGTACCACGCAAACTTTCCAAAATAAACAATTCATTCAAAGACTCAGACGCAATTACATTCCCAACCAATGCAAACGCCCTTAAACCCAAAAACAGCGTGAATATACAAATTTGTGCGATGCGGCTTGGAATACAACTGACAAGCAACGCAAAAATAATTGTTATCCCAAAAGAAAAAATATACATATGTGGAAACGCCCACCCCAAACTGACATAGAAAATAATATCCAAAACCAACACCACAAATAAATACAACACAGGAATAAATAAATTAGAAAAAAGTCGGGATTCAAAAAATCCCGCATTCATATTTCTTCCAACATTTTCACTCTTTTTCATAACAAATTATACTAGCATATTTCTTGACCACAAAGCAATGTAAAAGATCAAAATTTATTTTCTTCTAGCCATTCCTTCGCATCTTCAAATCCCTGTACCGCTGCCTTTTTCAAAGCATCCTTAAATTCTCTTTTATTGGCATAATAGTACCCTAACTCATTCTGCGCCCTAACATCACCATCCGTGGCCAACTTAACAAGTTTTTCTATTTTCATAATTCCTCCTTACTTTCCACGTATGCTTTTCGTTTCCTAGTTTGAACGCAATACCAAACTATCAAACAAGTACCTATAAAAAATAAAACCCCGCTCAAAATACCGAATCCAACACCTGCCATTCGTCTAACATCATCAAAATGCTCATTTGCGCTTTCCAGGGTTATTATTTCTATTCCATTTATGCTAAGACAAACTACATGAATACTAACGCCATTCATGGTATTATTTGCACCAAGGTTTCTTATTCTGAAATTTATAACGTCTCCAACTGCAAGTTCTTGAAGTGCTTGTTCATTTATAACAAAATCGGGAACAACAATAAAAAGGGGAAAGTCTTGTTCATGAGTATAAATTCTAAACTGACCAACCGGGGATATTTGGCGAATTGTTCCAGTATACCCAGACGTATTATATTCGGTTACTGGTTCCCATATTGACTGGAAACCAATTGCACCAAACAAAGCCAAAGCAGAAAAAGCATACAATATTATTCCAACAACTATCCGCCCTTTCCCTCTACGTACTAGCTGTGGTGCGACAATTGCACTAGGGACAATGTTGCTCCCACACCTTGCACAATAATTTGTACCTTCACCGCAGTTATTTCCACACTTTGAACAGAACATCTTACCTCCAACAGCGTTTCTATTTTACCATATAGTTGTCTTGTTTGGTAGTAGCGCCCGGAATCGAACCGGGAACCTCAGGGTTATGAATCCTGTGCGCTAACCAATTGCGCCACGCTACCACAACAAAAGAATTATATATCATTTGCAATCAAAAATCAAGAATAATATGATAGAATCTTGTATGAATTATTTAACAATGGATTCACCAATTGGAAACCTTACAATCGTTGCCGTTGATGATTTTATAACAAATTTATATTTTGACGGCGAATATCCATTAAACATCCCACAATCCCCTGCCTGCGGAACTTTAAAGCGGGCACAAACACAACTGGGCGAATACTTTGCAGGCACACGAAAAGTATTTGAACTCCCCTTAAAACCAAAAGGCGGTGAATTCTTTCAACGGGTATGGCAAATTATGCAAGACAACGTTCCATACGGCACAACCGCCAGTTACCAATCAATCGCAGCCCTTGCCGGCAATCCACGCGCCTCACGCGCAGTCGGCATGGCAAACAACCGCAATCCAATTGCGATAATCATCCCCTGCCACCGAATTGTCGGCAAAAACGGAAATTTGACCGGCTTTCGTGGCGGTCTTTCGATAAAAGAAAAGTTGCTCATACTGGAAAAATAATTAAGCACACTAATTATTTTGATTTTGAATTTATTATGCTTTCAAGCGTATCAACATGCTTGACAAGACCATTATTAAAATTTGTCCCCACCATTTCAATCATTTGCCGTGCCAACACGTTACCACCATTTTCTGCAATGTCAGGACATTCCGAGATAGCTCCCTCATAATTACTCAGAATAGGCAATACATCAAACTTTTTAAGCTTTCCAAGACCATGTTCAAGCCTACCTAATGTAAAGTGGTTGTGAGATTTTATATTGCTTCTAAGACCATCGTATACATGCTTTCCTTTTCTTTCATCTTGTGACAAGTGTGGAATCAAACTGCGTGAAAAATCTTCATATGGATACATCATACTTTCCGTTGGTGCTATCCTAAATTTACCCAGCGTAGCCATACCGTCACATGTGAGTGCTGCAATCAAAGCTTTTTCGGCAATCGAACCGACAATCCTACAGTCTAAATGCCCACTCAAACCAGCTAAATCCAATCCATGTAATTGGTTATGATGACATTGGTTACGATCAGTTGGATATCCCAAGCGATGTTTAACCGAATCATGCAAAATATTCAAGGCATGACTAAGGATTATTCCACCTCCATCTAAATCAAATGATATTCCTTGAAATTCTTTGTTCCTAGTATAATCGGCAACAATTTTGCCTTGGGAAATATCCAACTTCTTACTTGAATAAAATGAATCCTGTGCACTACCTTCATACGAATATGCCGCATCACCAATTGTCACGGCATTACGCGAATTATATCCGGCTTTGGTCGCCATAGCTTCGGCGGCAATATGAGTTAGTATACCTTCTGGACTCATGCAAACATATTTTCTTTTTGGCACCTGATATATAGTATGCGTTGACAAGCGTTCATCTCCTCGGCAATCTGGGTCGCCGCCCATTCTCAGCACTGTTGGTCTATTATTATATACGTTCATTCTAAATTATACAGTACTAATACTTGCGTTGTAAATACCCAATCTATTTAACTTTCTTACACCCTTCGATCGCAGGATTATTTAACACATTTCCATCAGTATCAAAGCGTGAGCCATGACATGGGCAATCCCATGTCAAATCATCCTTATTCCATTTCAGGTTACACCCAAGATGTGGACAAATCGCACTGACAAGACGTACTTTCCCCTTTTCATCGCGGCTGGCACCTACGCGATGACCTTTGTACTTTATCACTGCACCTTGCCCAGGCTTTATCCGTTCGAATTTTTTAGCATCTAAATTTAATAAATCATTTGCAAATGATGCCGCAATCACACCCACATTCTGTACCGTATCAATAATATTGGCAACCAATACATTACGCTGGGGCGAATAAATATTTTCCTTGAAATTTGCATCCCTCGCCATCTTTCCCATAATCATATCCACCACAACATCACTGGTCACATATGCCCCTGTCATTCCCCATTTGTTAAAACCACTGACAACAAATATGTTATCTGCAAAATGGGAATACCGCCCAGCATATGGCAACAAATCCAACGTCATACAATCTTGGGCACTGTAACGTACATATTCTTTCGCATTTGGGAAAAAACGATTAATATGTTTTTCCAATATCTGGTACTTGCTCCGATATGGTTTTTGTCCCGTTCGAACAGTCGCACCATCAATCAAAATCTTGTTTCCAACGCGCCTGTATTCAAATCCCTTTTGGTCGATACTTTCGTAACTGGTGCCCACGCAAAAATCCTCGCATCCCTTGTCACCAATTACAATGCAATAATTCTGTTCCTGATACATTTTCAGCCAATAAAACCCAGGCAAATTTATATAAGGAAAATGCGTCGCCACAACGAAATCCTTTGCACGCACAGCAAACTCATTTACCCGCAATTCATTTCCATCCGGTGCCTCGGTCACCATAGTATTTTCAAAAATCTTACCTCCATTTTTTTTAATCACATCTGCAAGACAAGACACTAACTTTAATGGATTGAACTGGTACGAACCACCGCATTTGATGGCACACCGAACCCCATAAGGCAGATCTGGTACAATTTCGGGTATATCAATACCAAGTTCACCATATGCCCTAATTTCTTTTCCAAGCCTCCGCTTGCCGCCCCATTTCTTCGAAAACAGAACATAATCAATTGGTTCCAAATCAATGTCCCAGTTTTCGTCTTTAACAACTTTTACAATACCTTTGATTGCACGTTTTGCATCGTGCAAATACTTTCTTGCAACCTCCGTATCATGTTTTTTAATCAATTGGTGATATATATCATCATGCGCATATGTCAGAATCGCACTTGACCCTTTTGTGACACCACTACCCACACTCTTGGCCTCCAAAACACAAACACGCTTGCCTTTCTTTGACAACTTGTACGCACACCAAAGCCCCGCAATTCCACCACCAATAATTGCAACATCGCATTCGACATTGGATAACAAAGGTTTAAAGTCTGGCATCTCGCTTTTCCAAATTGTTTTCACAATGATATTATCGACAAAAAATAATATAACTAATTCGATTAAGCAAATTTTCTGTAAGCACCTTTAATTTACGTCTTTAATTTCCCAATTAATTTCATCAATTCCATTATCCAAAAGAAATTTATTCGCCTGAGAAAAATGTTTGCTTCCAAAAAATCGTCCACCTGCAAGCGGACTGGGATGCGCCGCAGTTAATACCATGTGTACGGGATTTTTGATTATTTCCAACTTGGTTTGTGCGTCTCGTCCCCATAACATAAATACAATCGGAGTCTGTTTATTGTCCAACTGTTGGATTATATATGTTGTTAATTTCTCCCACCCTTTGTTCGCATGAGACCTGCTCTTTCCTGCTTCCACCGTCAATGTCGTGTTCAATAACAAAACACCTTGTTTTGCCCAATCAACTAAATAACCGTGACTAGGAATTTTCACACCCAAATCCGCATGCAATTCCTTGAAAATATTTTGCAGTGACGGCGGTACCCGTGCACCAATTTTTACCGAAAATGCCATACCATGGGCTTCGCCCGGATTAATGTACGGGTCCTGCCCCAAAATCACAACCTTTGTATCCGAATATGACGTCATCCTCAATGCACTGTAAATATCTTCCATGGGTGGGTATATTCTCTTTCGTGCGTATTCATTTTTCAAAAAATCACGTAGTTCAAGATAATACGGTTGCGTAATCTCGTCCTTGATAATTTCATCCCAATCGTTTCCCAGTGATTTCATACGAATATTATATCACGTAAATCACAAACTAGGTTATGAGAAAAAGTTTTATCCTTACACTCGCCATATCATTGGCTATCGTCAGCATCTTTTTACAAGGTGGTACACGAATTATTAATTGGGGCCTTACCCCAAATACCAAAGAGCAAACGCCTGGCATTCCCGCAAGCGCACGTGAAATCTTGGAAAAACATAATGGCATATTCGTCGGCGACACCACTAAAAAAGAGGTCTATTTTACATTTGATTTGGGTTACGAGGCCGGATTTACCAATGACGTTTTGGATATTCTAAAAGCAAACAACATCCGCGCAATATTCTTTCTTTGTGGGAATTATCTAAAAGAAACCGACCTTGTCACTCGAATGATTGATGATGGTCATACCATAGGTAACCACACAGACCATCATCGCGATCTCCCTACGCTGCCTGACGACGCAATCCGTAAAGACATCGCGGATTTCACAACAAAATTCAATGAAAAATATACATCAGAAATAAAACACTTTCGCCCAGGCAAAGGCAGATTCGACGAGCGCACATTAAAAATCGCAAACGAACAAAATCTAAAAACAGTAATGTGGAGCGGTGCCATAGTAGACTGGGGCAAGGAGCCAATCAACCCAACCACCAGTTCCGACAAAATCACCAGCCGCATCCACCCTGGCGCAATTCTGCTGTTCCATATATCAAATTCTGGCATGCCAAAGATGTTGGAGCAATTAGTCCCAAAGTTAACAGAAAAGGGTTATACGATTGGCGATGCGGGCAAGTTATAATCATTATGTTTTGCATAAATTAGAATTATCCACTTACTAGGTATAAAAACATACCAGTATTCTAATAAAAGCGTTAGGAGGGGTCTGGGGAGGGTATCGCAAACCCTCCCCAGTGGCTTTTTGGTTCTTTTTGCCACACAAAAAAGAACAAATATATTCTATAGCAAAAAAATATTTTATGTGCTATTGATATGGAAGAAAAAAGTTTATCTTTTCTTTGTAACATGCTATGATTCAACCAAGAGAGGTTTATATGACAAAAAATATTCAAAACATAGTTATCTTGGCATCTGCGATTGCATTTTTGATTGGTGGAATATTCATGCTGGTAAATGTTTTCGGCGGTGTCGAATGGGCGTTCATTGTTGGACTGGCAATAGTTTTAGCCACCAGTATCGTGGTAACAATATTCTTTGTCTTGGAAAAGCGCGGTAACAAAGAAACAACTACTAATTCAACAGAAGAAAACAAAGCCAGTATCGAAGTTTAAAAAATCATCACCCCACTTCTTTCTCCTCATCTTTACTTGCCTTTTTTTGAAACTGCTTGAATACCTGATTCCCGCCAGTTGCACCCAAACCGCTGATTACCCCCATAACCACCGCCGTTCCCACATTTGGTAACAACGCCAATTCTGGCGATAAAAAATACCATCCAAGACCCAACAATCCCCCGCAAAAACTTGATAATATCGGAATCAAACTGTGCCACTTTTCTTTCCCTCGTGGTACAAATGCTTTGAAAACCTCCATAATTGAATAGACCAATACCGCAATCAGCGGCATGAAAATTACATTAATGTCCAAAACTTCCTCCTTTTAAAGAAAGCATCGCAAAATCGCAATGTTTCCTAAAACATCATATGCAAAAGTTTTTTGCATTTTTCGCGTTTCGTTCAAATAAGCATAGGTAAATTTCTAAATGGAGGTCCTATGAAAAAACATAAAGAAAAGCCAACAAAAATAAAAACACCCAGAAGACTTAAAAAACGATGGTTTGTTTTTGGTGCACTGGGAATCGCAGCAATTGTTTTTATAATCGTTGCATCTGTATCTGCACGAACCGTCGGGTTATACCAACTGGCACTGGATAACATTTCCGAGGCCAGATTTTTCATGAAACACGCAGAAAGCGATACCCTGCGCGTCCAATTCTTCAGCGGTATTCGCGAACAAAACTATCAAATGGATGGTGTTGCAAGTGGAACTGTTCCATTTGGCCTATTAAATATTGATCCACGTGACGGCGCACTTATCGATACACAAGAATTAACTGGTATCCTAAAGGTCGGGACCGAGGAAATCAATGTCACCTTGGAACGTAACAAATTCGGAAGAAACTTTGCAACCGATATCGGAAAAATCGTGGAAGATGGAACACCAATTATATTCACATTACAAAAAGAAACCGACACAGTTGTATTTGATTTAAAACCAAGTATGGCCGAGGGCTCAATTAACTGGGAACAGGCATTGAAAATTGCGGTTGAACACCTTGCCGACGAAATACGTGCCGCCAGCACATTCGAGGTCTATGTCAAAATTATAACAGACCGCGATGTTACCAGTGCGTTCTGGTTCGTTCAATTCGTTACCAACGACCTTACCACACATTTTGCGGTAATAAACACAGATGGCAGCATCATCGGCAATCAACAAGCAACACCAGAATAACCCCCTTCCCTCTCATAAAACGCGTTACACAAACGCGTTTTTTTGTGCATAATATTGATTTTTTGTCACAAATTTGGTATAATATTAACATGTCATATTCATTAGCAAGAAGAAATACATTAGCAGGTCCAAAGAAGAAAAGAGCCATATCTTTTGATATGATCTCAAGGGAAACCGACAAAAAATCTGGCAACATAGATGACAAGATTAACCAACTATTGTCGGCGCACAAGTGGTATCTAAATTTATTCGAAACCAAAACATTTGAAGAAGTAATACAATTTGAACCTTTACAAGTGCATGGTCGTGCATCTGCAATAAATAAAAAGTTGCTTGAATTTTTGAAACCATTCATGGACAATGGCAAAGATCATGCAACGATACTGGAAACCTATCCCCAAATCAAGCCTGTATACGAAACATGGCAAGATATCAAATCCAAAGACACTAATGTGCTAAGTTTCAGTTTATGTTCTTCTGCACAAGTCGACGCCGACAAATTGAAGGCCGAGCGCGAAGTTGCAAAAAAACGTGACCTAATCGGCAAAGTTACCCAATTACTTGCACAAGTTGAACATAATAAAAGAGAAGAAGAAATGGGACAATAACGGTAAATACTATTTTACTTATAAAAATGCGAACTTTGTTCGCGTTTTTTTAATTTTTATTTGATTTTATGCAACGTGTTGTATATAATCAAAATATATGACAAATAGACGAAATGTACCCAAGCCAGAACCAACAATGTCTCCCGAGAGTTTAAACGAAATAATCCGACAAATGACACAATCATACGATGCATATCAAATGCTGTTCAAAGACAAAACATTTAACCAGGTATTACAAACCGAACCAATGCAACTAAGCGGTCGCGCCAGTGCCTTCACAAGAAAAGTATCCGACTTTTTCGAACTTTACGAAAAACGGGGCAAGAATCATACCACAGTCTTGGAAATGTATCCGGGAATTGAACCATACTATACCGCATGGCAAGAACTTAAATCCAGTATTGCAATGAATCGTGACGCCTGTCTTTCCGCGCAAGCCATGATAGACAAACAAAAAGATGCAAAAAACAAAGCCACCGAAGGACAAGATATAATTCAAGAGGTCACAGAACTACTTGCGCGATTTGATACAAAAAAGGATGCTGACGTCTTTTAAATGTCATTTTAAAACATACCTGTTTTTCATAGTGTCTTGATTTTTTGTGTAAATTTTGGTAAACTATCACCATAAATCAAAAGAAGAGGAAACTATATCATGGGCGTAGGAATGAATAACAACAAACAAGCACGATTAAACCAGCATGCTTTTAAAAAGAACGTGGGTATGGAAAGTGCAATGGATAAGTCTGTCTATCCATTACAGCAAATAGAGAGCAAAATTCATCAAATATCTATCTCATACGATTCTTACCAAAATTTATTAAAAGACAAAACATTTGACGAGGTACTACAAACCCGACCCCAGCAATTATCTGCCCGCGCCAGAGAGTTTGCAAAAAAGATTAACAACATCCTTGGTTTTTATATGCAAGAGAAGAAAATGGATACACAGACCGTACTTGAAAAACATCCAAAACTTGTACCCTTTTACACAATATTACAAGAAATGAAATCCAGCATCGTATTAGACGAAAAGGCTTGTGACAAATTACAGCGAGAAGCAGACAAACGCCACGCTGCCCAAGAACATCAAGAAAAACTTGTCGAACTAACCAAAACATTCGGGCAAGTATTACTTAAAAAGCAAACAATCACTGAAAAATCAGATACATGATACTGATTTAAAACATTGCAATTCTGCACTAATTTTAAACCAAAAAAGCGAAGTCTGTGGAACTTCGCTTTTTGGTTTAATATTTTATAATTACTTGATAATGTTTGCAACAACACCAGATCCAACTGTTCTTCCACCTTCACGGATAGCAAAACGTAGACCTTTTTCGATAGCAATGTCGGTAATCAACTTGATTGTCATTTGTGTGTTGTCACCAGGCATAACCATCTCGGTACCCTTTGGAAGTTCAATAGAACCTGTCACGTCTGTTGTACGGAAGTAGAACTGTGGACGGTAACCATTAAAGAATGGTGTGTGACGTCCGCCTTCTTCTTTCTTCAAGACGTAGACCTCGGCTGTAAACTCTGTGTGTGGGGTAATAGATTTAGGTGCAGCAAGAACCTGTCCGCGTTCGATATCTGTTCTGTTAACACCACGAAGAAGAATACCTGCGTTGTCCCCTGCCATAGCACTTTCCAAATTCTTTCTGAACATTTCAATACCGGTAACTGTTGTTTGCTTTTTTGCACCCATACCGATAATGTCCACAACGTCACCAAGTTTCAATGAACCACGCTCTACACGGCCGGTTGCAACTGTTCCACGACCTGTGATTGTGAAAACGTCTTCAACAGGCATAAGGAATGGCTTGTCAACATCACGTTTTGGGTCTGGAATAAACTTGTCAATAGCAGCCATAAGGTCAAGAATAGGCTTAAGTGCAGGATCTTCTTTAAGACCTTTTGAAGCCGCATCCAATGCTTTAACCGCACTACCACGGATAATTGGTGTGTCGTCGCCTGGGAAACCGTATTTTGAAAGAAGTTCACGAACCTCCATCTCAACAAGGTCTTGCAACTCTGGGTCGTTTGCAAGGTCACATTTGTTCATGAAAACAACGATGTATGGAACACCTACCTGACGTGCAAGAAGAATGTGTTCACGTGTTTGTGGCATTGGACCATCGGTAGCCGCAACCACAAGAATCGCACCATCCATCTGAGCAGCACCAGTAATCATGTTCTTAACATAGTCCGCGTGACCAGGACAGTCAACGTGTGCATAGTGACGTGTTGCTGTTTCATATTCAACGTGAGACGTATTAATTGTAATACCACGTGCCTTTTCTTCTGGTGCTTTGTCAATTTGGTCGTATGCCATAGCCTGTGAACCACCTGTCAAAGACAAGGTTGTACAAATAGCCGCGGTCAATGTTGTTTTACCGTGGTCAACGTGCCCGATCGTTCCAATATTGACGTGGGTCTTATCCCTTTTAAAATTTTCTTTTGCCATTATTTGGCCTCCTTTTCATTACAGAATTTTTGCAATATTCAGATTATATATTCACCCCTCTTTTTTGTCAAGGGATTTTTGCAACAGAGGTTATAGCATTCTGTCTTGCAACGCCTTTACCATATCAACTGCCTGACCTTTTGTGTATTTTGTTTTTATCATTGGTGTTAGAATTTTTCTTAATTTACTAAATGCATAGAAACTTATCGGATTAACGCCATTGCTAACTGCACTTTTTCTAACTTTACCAATGATAGACTCTCTTATTTCTGAAACTTCCTCACCATAACGTTCTGGCCAAATATCCACATTCCCAGCCGATTCCTTTCCTTCTGCATCCCTTACCATATTTAACTTTGGGGCATCTTGGCTTAATGTTGTTCTTAATAATGTATTACTCCATGCCCATGAACCAAAGTTTTTCGAACCCAGCAGTTTTTTCATATCCTCGCCACCCTGCAACTTATGCAAATCAATTAGGCCAATACCACTTCCATCTGCTTTATCAATAAAATTTCTCCAATGTGCATCAATATATAAGCCACTCTTCATCCCAGCCACCATATGTTCAACAAGTCTTTCCAATTTCTCTTTTGGCATATTATCAAAATATTGTAAATATCTCTTGTAAACCTCTAACCATTTCATATGTTCTTCCACCGCAGTCTCAGGATCCGTTTCGCGCGTAACTTTAACAAAGTTACCTATATCTGGACCATACGGTATTAATTCACCAGGTACACGATCCATCAAAATTGCACTTGGATAAACTTGCATACCTTTGTCCGCATGCCACATGCCATTTTCTTCCGTCACAAAATAATCATGAATCCGTGCAAAATCTGTGTATCCCCTTTCATGCAACCGATCAATTGTTTGGGTACGCTCTTGTAATTCCTTTTCGTTCGCACCCGTCGTCAAGAATGCAAATTCCTTGTTCGCACCAACGAATGCAACACGGGATTCTTTGCCACCGTGAACAAAATTTTCATCACGCAAATCATCCGGATTTAAATCTTTGATTTTCATCCATGATTATACCAAATTGGCTATGCCGAAATCAATACTTGCACAAAAATAAGAAACGGACAACCCGTAGCAATAGTGTTTGTGTGGCGTATATGAAAAATGCATAAAAATCGCCTAAAAGGCGATTCCTGATCTGCATTTTTCATCAAGCGAAGCGTCAGCCAAACAAACACTATTGCTACGGGTTGTCCGTTTCTGTAAAAAAAAGGGCACGCGCCCTTTTGTTTATTCACTCGCAGCCGTTTTCGTCTGTGTCGTTGCTTTTTTTGGCTCTTCCATTTTTGCAAAAGCCTTAACCAACACAATTGTCAATAAAATCACGGCACTAATCCCCACCAACGAGAATATCACCCGACTGGCTGCACTGTCTGCGCCCCCAAAAATTCCGCCGATTATATCCGCCTCGAATAATCCAATAAAAAGCCAATTAAGCCCACCTAACAACAAAAATCCAAATGAAATAAATTTCAACCATTTTACAACTGTTTCGCGCTCCATACACACGTCCCCCTTTTAAAAGTTAACCTAGTTTATGTAACAATGCTATTTTTATACATAATTAGGCCTCTTCATGGAATAATGCTTGGGCTAACACGAAAAGATAATTTTTCTTTAATGCGATGGGGAGTCAAGAGGGGCCTCGCTAGCCCCTCTTGGGGTTTTTTGGTTCTTTTTTGGCCACCAAAAAAGAACAAAGAAGATATTGTCATGCATAGTTCAAAGAGCCACAATTTTAAATTCGCCGTTAATCAAAATCGCAACCACCCCAAACTTTCCACCCGCAATTGATTCCACCGCCAATCTTCCATAATTATGCCCAAGCCACCTGTCCCGCGCACTTGGAACCGCACCACGCTGCAAATGCCCCAATGTCATCATTCGCACACGATTTCCGCCAACTGCTTGAGATAATTCCCCAAGATAATTCACACTCTCCACCGCTTCGCCGATTACATCTATACCTTTACCGCGCTTTTCCTGACGGATTACAAGATTACTTGTTTTACCTTGTTTTCTGTTGTTTTCAAATATTGATGCGATTTGTTGCGGCGTGAGTCTGCTTCCCTCTTTGTCTATGATATCTGCAAAAGACGCCATTCCAATCATATTTGCCAATTCATCACAATGCCAACCCATAACCTGGACCACATGATCACGATCATTGGTTCGCATAGTTCCGTTCAGATTATCAATCAAACGCACACTTTCCTCGACCGCACTGGAAAACCCAAGCGATTCCCGTGTATATTTAACATCATTATCAATTGTTGCACACACCCCAATTATATTGACACCAGCCTTTTGCAAATCCGCCGCACCGCGCAAACTACCATTACCGCCCAGCACAACTACACAATTAAACCCATGTTTCTTTACTGTCGAGACTGCTTTATTAAATCCCGCCTGCACACCAAAAGCCTCACTGCGCCCCGATTTCAAAAAACATCCCGTAACATGCGAAATAAATGTCGCATTATCACGCCCAAGTTTCACAACATTATCATCCACCAAACCATTATATCCGTGGGTAGCACCCCACACATCCCAACCACGCGCGTTTGCGTGAATAAATAAACTCTCGACACATGCATTCATCCCAGGCGCATCACCACCACTTGCTAGTACACAAATTTTCATATACCAGTATAAATTGAAATTCAAAAATATGAAAATGAAAAATCAGCCATATTTTATATGGCAATGGAATCCAGAATAAATCGTCAAAAAAATTCTCGGTTTTTATTTTTCGCACGACATCGAAATAAACAATAAAAAATATCCGTACCGGTATATCATCGACAAAAGCGTTAGGAGGGGTCTGGGGAGGGTATCGCAAACCCTCCCTAGTGGCTTTTGGTTCTTTTGCCACTCAAAAGAACAATTAGATATTACTGTTGCCATTTTCTTTTTCGGCTTGGCGATTGTATTTTGGAGACATCAGCAGAACTAACTAAAATATCCCATAATCGTTATCTGGATCCATAAATATCCCAATGGAACCTAAAATTGCCAAAGACGCAATAATTATACCCGCAATTGCAAGACCACGTCCACGCCCATTAAACTTTTTACCTGCCAGTACAAGCGCAATTATAGAAATAACAAGCGCAGGAATATCAAACGCAAAGAATGTCGCAACGTATCCAATGAACGCAGGCATTACAAATGCCATTATCGCAGCCACAAACCCCACAATAGACCAAACATTGGTGGGTCCAGGCTGTGCAAACTGTTGTGGATGCCCGAATTGGTTCATTTGAGGATTACCCATCGTATCTGGATGTTGATTCCCTTGTTGCTGACCTTGCATTTGCTGATATTGGTTATAAAAACTTTGACCCTGTTGTTGTGTCTGTGTTCCGCAACCCGTGCAAAACACTTCCCCGGTATTAAGTCCTTTTCCGCAATTTGTACAATTCATAAATCCTCCGAACTTTTTATATTAATAATCCCATGGTCTTATCCAAACGCTAATAAACATTAAAATCCCAAGCACAATACCAACCGCAGAAATTATACGGATTTGTTTGCTCTGTGGGCTTGATCCCGCGTTGGCAATTAAAAACAAGCAATATACAACCCCAATAAACGGAAACAACAGTGCCAATACCAATCCAACAATGGCCTCCGCAACCGTTCTTTCGCGCCTTACAAACGGTTGTCCTTGAGATTGTTGTCCCATAAACTGGCCTTGTTGGTTTTGGTTGTTACCGCCCGCGAAAAATTCGGGGTTAACACCTTGACCTACTTGCTGATTCTGACCAACAAAGCCTTGGTTTCTACCGCCTGCAAAGTCCGGGTGAACTGGCGGCGGGGTATTTTGTCCACCATCATTACCAAACGTAGTTGGGCGATTTGTGTCCGCACCAAACGATGTTGGACGGTTTCCTGTGCTATCAAACGACGTTGGTCTGTTTGAATCTGCCTCGAAAGTAGTTGGTTGATTACCTACATTCCCAAATGTTGTTGGGCTATTCGAATTCGCACCAAATGTGGTCGGGCGATTACCTGTACTATCAAACGAAGTCGTTCTAGATTGCTCTTGCGTCTTGCGGGATGCACGATTACCGCACAACCTACATCTTTTTTCGGATGACTCCATCGCCATTCCGCAACTATCACAAAATCTCATATGCTATTATATATTATTCTTTTGAATAAATGTCAAGTTAAGTTTTCATATCTTTATATTTTTACCACTGGTCATATTTTAATTTGCTTTTATAACCCATTTCATAATATAATTATAACAGCAAAACTATAAAAAAGGAGAACCCCATGTATTGTAAACAATGCGGAAAACAACTTGTATCAGATGAAAGATTCTGTGCGGGATGTGGGCTTCCTAACCAGGAACTGCAACCACCTACCCAACCCCAGTTTAACGGCAACTATCAACAGTCAAACATTCAAATTAATGGCATGTACCAGGCACCGCCAACCGCACCCAGCAACACCATGGCAACAATGGGACTTATCTTTGCGTTTATCATTCCCATTGTCGGACTTGTCTTGTCTATAATTGGACTTAACCGTGCCTCACAATTTGGCGGACGCGGGCGCGGTGTTGCGATTGCCGGAATAATTGTTTCCATTGCAATGTTTGTGCTTAACTTTATCCTTATTATGTCCGGTGCGATGGATGATTTCCTCGGTATATACATTAATTCAGGAGGGTTATTATGAACTGTACAAATTGCAATATTCAATCTCAACCAAATTCAAAGTTTTGCCAAGGTTGCGGCACCCCATTAGCCCAGCAGCAATCGCCACAACAACCCGGCGGCTTTCAAGGCGGTAACTACCATGGCGGACCATACCCTTATCCTTTCCCACCTCCACCACCACAAAATGGTATGGCAATTGCGGGTTTAATCTTGGCATTTATTTTCCCATTGCTTGGTTTGATATTCTCGATTCTTGGACTTAACAAAGCAAAACAAATGAATGGCGAGGGGCATGGACTTGCGATGGCGGGTCTTGTAATCTCCATCGTATATATGATAATCAATATTGTTGCGATTGTATTGATGCTTGTTTTCTTGCAAGACTTTATTGAATGGGTCGAAAGAATGGCAACCTATTATCAAACAATTTAAATATTGACTTTTTACCAAAGATTTGATATAATATGGCTATAATTTCAAAGCGAGGTTAATTATATGGCAACATGGTTATTCATATTAATTGTAATTGTATTGGCAATTGCACTCTTGATGATTTTGCTTCATTTTGCTTTCAAAAGCACACGCCACCTTACATGGATTGTTGTTATCGTCGCAATTACAATTGTTCTGATGCTACTGGTCGTTTGGCAAGTCGGATTATTTGACAGAGTCTAAAAACAACAAAACGCCTTCGGGCGTTTTTTCATATTAAGACATAAAACTACATAAACATTACTATGATCAAAGACATCCATAAAAAAATAATTGATTTCCTAATTCTTTTTATATTCCTTGCGGGACTGTTAATTATTTTGGTATCAATATACACCTTTCTTTTTCCTGTAAGATATCCCTACGATACTTACAGCCCTAGTTTTGTATACAGACTAACTATGCTTGGTGTTTCCTTACTTGCCACTTGTGTCGCAATGTCGTTGCCAATTATTGGTCTGTCATTCTTACGCGAATATGAAAAGAAAAATAAAAAAACCGTCTAGGACGACTTCTTGGACATTAAAGAAATAATATTTGTTTGTATCACTCACCAAATACTCTTTTCGACAAAAGCGTTTGTGGGGGTTTGGGGGGAATCGCAACCCCCCAATGCTTTTTTGTTTCTTTTTTGCCACGCAAAAAAGAAACAGATATTATTTTCATTAATGTCCAAGAAGTCGTCCTAGACGGTTTCTTATTATTTTTTGGTCCTCAAAAAGAACAAATAAATTCTACATCTTTTTAACTTGAGAAAAAGAAAGTTCCACCGTGGTTGGTCGTCCGAACATACTTACCGATACCACGCATTTTTGACCTTCTGGATCCACGCTGGTTACATTTGCAACCTGCCCTGCAAGCGGTCCATCCACAACCTGCACTGTGTCGTCTTTTTCTATATTAACACTGATGTTCAATTTACGTTCTAACTTCATGGCAACAACTTCACGTTGTGACAATGGCAATGGTCTTCCCTTTGGACCTACGAAACCGGTAATACCGCGCGTACGTGTTATTGTGTGCCAAAGGTCATCCCCATAAATCATTTTCACGAAAATGTAACTTGGCATTGTTTTTTGTGGCACCAAAACCTTTTTCCCGCGCTTTTCAACAACCGTTTCCTCGGTTGGGATAAATATTTCTTTTACACGGTCCTGAAGTTTGTAATTCTCGACAACCTTTTTAAGGTTATCTTCGGCAACTGCCTCATACCCGCTAAAGGTGTGCAAAACATACCAACGCTCTTCTGTGTCCAATCTTTTGCCAACTTGGGTTAAATCTGGTGGTGGCGCATCTGAACCACTGAAGGCCGGCTGTGAAATTTGTTCTTCTTCCACTTGCTCAATTTCTTCTACAGCTGGTTCTTCTTTAACTTTTTCAATAACACCAATTTCACCGGTTTCCTCATCAATCACAAGACCTCCGCCTTGTTCCTCTGATATTTCCTCCGCAGACAAAAACGCTTCGGTTTCTTCCATAACACCCTCCTTCACAATCCACGCGTCAATAGGTCATACAACGCACCCAAACCACGGTCAATTCCGAAAATTACCAAACTGAAAACCACAACCACACCTAAGACAACCCCAGTCTGTGTAATCGTACGTGCAAAAGATGGCCAACGAACTTTTTTAAGTTCACCACCAACCTCGCGGACAGTTTTAACTATGCCCTTGCGCTCGCGTTTTTCTTTTTTGTCACGTTTTTTTCTGTCACGTTTCTTCTCGCGCTCTTTTTCTTCTCTTAATTCCTCGCGCTCTGCAACACTCATTTTTGGTTCTTGCAAACCGCCGGTTTCTTGTTTTTTATTTTTCTTGCCCATAAACACCCCTTGTTAAAAATTACTTTGTTTCTTTGTGTTCCTTGGTCCCTTTACAAAAACGACAGTATTTATTAAGGACAATTCTTTCGTTGTCATTTTTCTTGTTCTTTTCCGTGTCATAGTTACGTTGTTTGCAAACAGTGCATTCCAATGTAATTTTCTGTCTTGCACCTTTTGATTTTTTTCCCATGTTAGACTCCTTTAAAAAAACACCCCTTGTTGGTGTTTTCAATTGTTTTATATTATAGCCAAGCATCCAAAAATTGTCAAGGAAAACCAAAAGAAAGTTATCCACATAGTTATCCACATATGTGAATAACTCCATATAAGGTATTTGTAAAATCTATTATTCTTTAACGGGTATATAATTTCTAAATAGGTTGTACGATGACTAGATACAAAATATATATCGTATAAATAGCAACCAACACGATTCCCTGCCACCTGTATGTTTTTCCCCTCAATACCATAGGCAAAACCGCAATTAAACTGACAACAAGTAATATCGGTAAACTTATATATAACGTTTGTGCCGAAAGTGGCAATGTCCCAGACACCATACCCACAATACCCAGCAACAAAGTACTGTTAACTATATTTGACCCAAGAATGCTACCAATCGCCAAATCCCCACTTTTTCGCCGAATACTGGTAATAACTGTGGCAAGTTCAGGGGCACTGGTTCCTATTGCAATCAATGTCAGGCCTACCACAGTTTCACTTGCCCCTATTATGTGCGCGATTCTTTCACCATTCTGTACCAACAAAAATGCCCCCGCCAAAATAAATGCCTGCCCAGCCATGAATTCCAAAATAATATTCCGCCTAATTCGTTTAATTTCATCATACGATATATCCGGGGTCACATGCCTTGATTTCTTACCGCTACTACCACGCCCAAACCACCAAATAAATACAATAAACAACCCAACCAACAAAACACCTTCAACCGAAGTTATCCGCAAATCCCATGAAAGCACAAACACAAACAAAATAACAAATATCAGAAAAGCACTCTTTTTAAGAATATCTCGCTTGTCCACCGCAGTTGGCAGAAAAGTTATATACAATGCCAAAATCAATGCAATGTTAACAATCATACTACCCACTGCGCTACCAATTGCTAAACCATGATTATCACCCACCACCGCCAAGATAGAAATAAATATCTCCGGTGCCGTGGTTGCAACCGCAATAAATGTGGCACCAATAATAACCTTGCTTATCCCCGTAATCTTGTTAATATTGATTGCGGCATTCACCAAAAAACGCCCACCCCAAATTATAAAAGCAATGGCCACAATAAACAATACAAAAGACAAGGCAACGCCTAACATAAACTATTGATATGTCTAAAAAAAGGCGTCAATTACGCCTTTTCTTGTTTACGGTTTTACTATTTTACTTCATCGTCTATTTTTAGATTTGTTCTACTTTCCAAATCTTCTAACACATCCAATACATCATCCAGTTCATCCATCAAATCAGACTCACCTTCACCAAGCAACTCGCGATTCTTGGCTTCTGCCCTGTCACGCTCTTGCAAGTTACGTTCCATTCTACCTACCGTGTTCAACTGGCTCTTTTTAACAAAATTCGTAACAACATAATAAAGTCCCGCAAGTGCAATCAATACAATCAAAGCAATCAAAAAAGGCATCCAGTTCCGTCCACGTGGAGGCGGCGGGTCGAAAAAGTTCATGGTAAGGTATTTTGTAAGTATTGTGGTTTGATTTTCAATCAAATAACCATCTTCGTCTATGTCAATTGGAGTTGTAACGTTTACAACGAATTGAAGACGATATTGTCCTGGCGCAATTACTACTTCACGATTCCTGCGCGCAAGCCCTAACCTCGCACCCTGTTGGGTGATATTAAACATATTATGTATCGTGGTTTCTTGCTCTGGAAATTGTACCCAGTTGATTGCGTCTGGATTAAACTCGGTTGAAATTGAAAAAAAGTTTCCTTCCGTCTCTATTTCAATTGCTACCGAAGAAAAACGTTCTGTATTAAAACTATTTGATCTGGGTCTGAACGTTATACCAACCTCGAACTGTTCATCCAATCTCCCATTACGAACTGTAATATAATAGTTATTTTCACGTTCATCACCATTCACAAATGAAAATATACTAACACGGAAAGTTCCAATTGCATCAAACGTCAAATTAAAATCTGCCCGTGAATTTGTAAGACCTGGATTCAACCATGACCGATGTGTAAATTCTAACGAATCGCCCTGTTCAACTGGCCTTGCGAACTCAATCCTTATAAAATTGTTTCCACTAACCCGCCTTACGGTTGAACCTGCAAAATAAATTTCAAACGCTCCACGCACCCCAATCACCGAACCAAAACCATCATAATTAAAATCTGGATTTGCCCAGTTCGCTGCACCTACCTCATGTATAAGCCCTTGTTGGTACAGCCTCTGTTGCGTTTGTATAAGATTGTCTCGTCTGTAATTATCGCGGTAAAAAACGTTTAATTGACTAAAAGTTGCAGGCAAATCACCACCAATCGGCTGTATCCCTTGATACCCTCCCGCCTGAACTGTGGCTGGATTATGTGAATTCACACCATTCACCCACAACAAAAACGATGCCCCCAAAACCAAAGGAAGCAATATAACAAAGCATCCAATTATCCGCCTTATTACATCCCCATTCATTACTTTATATTAATTGACATACATCAATATTGTCAAATCAATTTATCTCTTTTCTACTGACGTTTCTAATTTAAAATGTTATAGGGTTTGGTATATGACGGTCAATTGTTGTTCCATCACCAAGTTGACCATTGTTATTAGATCCCCACGCCCAAAATTCACCTATTGTTGTGATTGCCGTTATTGCAAACTTTTTCATATTCTAATTTACTAAAAATTTATTGTTGCAACTGGATTTAAACTAAATAAATTCCTTTTCTAATACTTCTATCGCCTCGTCCACAGTTTTTACACGAATAATTCTGGAACCATAATGAACCTCGGGGTTATAATCACGTTCATTAAAAAACTTCCATGTATTGGCAAAAGCCTCGACCGCTCCACCAAATTCTTCGATAAGAATAATTGGTCGCTTGTATATAAAAGAAAATAACAATTCTGTATATGTTCCCCAACTTCCACCAATTGCCACTACAAGGTCGGAATTTTCCGTCAAATCAACCCCACGGCGCGTAAAATTCTGTGCTTGTGTTTCACCCGGGTTTTCCATGTATCGGATATAAGAACAACCATCCAACAAAAACTTGTATCTTTCAATGTGTTCCGCTTCATCCTTTGCCGGACTGAATCCTATTACCTTGCCTCCGTTTTGTACAACCTCTTTCCCCACAAAATATGGAAAACCAAGACACGCACCCGTTACCACCTCTACACCTTTTGTTGCCAAAAAACGTCCCAACTTTTGTGACTCGTCCATATCCTTTTTTGTATATTCTTTACTGTTTGTTCCGCCGTAAACCGCTACTCTCATTATTACTTACCTTCTTTTAAACCCACCGTCATGTTGAATATCATTTCATCCTTGTTCGAATTCTTGTCCATCATGTAAAACCCTTTTCTTACAAACTGCAACGGCTGACCTAGTTTAACATTTTTAATGTATCCCTCTGCCAGTGCTTTGTGCACAACCATGCTGTCTTTGTTTATATTTTCATCCTCTAAACTTGTCCCCTCACGTAATAATGGAAAAAACTCATTAACTGTAATTTCCACCGCCTGGCTGGATTCCACGAAATGTATCGTCCCGTCTGGTTTAATACCGCTTGTGTCCGAGCCACTCTTGGATTCTGGGTAATACGTACACTCCAAATGTGAAATTCCACCCTTCTTATCTTGCACAACACGGTCACATTTTATTATATATGCACCACGCAATCGTACCGTTCCACCCGCAATAAGTCTCTTATACTTCGGCGGTGGCACAAGTGCAAAATCATCCCCATCAATGTACAACTCGCGCCCAAAATGAATCTCATGCTTGCCTGCGGACTCGTCGTGCGGGTTGTTTGCAATTTCTAATTTTTCCACACCTTTGTCGTAATTGGTAATTATAACCTTTACTTGATTAAACACAACACTAACTCTGGTCGCCGCTTTATCAAGATGCGTTCTTACATAATATTCCAATGCACCAAGTGACACCGTCATTGGTGTGCGACTGACCCCTGTGCTCATCACAAAATCCATAATCGATTGTGCTGGATAACCGCGTCTTCGCATACCACTTATGGTCGGCATGCGTGGATCATCCCATCCATCCACAACACGCGAATCCACCAATTTTTTAAGATATCTCTTGCTCATAATCGTTTGTTCAATATTAAGACGCGAGAATTCAAACTGTCTTGGCGGATTTTTCATCTCCAAACAATTTGTAATGTACCAGTCATAAATAATGCGATGATCATCGTATTCCAAACTGCAAATACTGTGTGAAATATTTTCAAAAGCATCACTAAGCGGATGTGCAAAATCATACAACGGATAAATACACCATGTATCTCCCGTTCTGTAATGTTTTTCACGCATTATCCTGTACATAACGGGGTCACGCATATTCATATTCCCATGCGCCATATCAATTTTTGCACGCAACACACAATGCCCATCTGCAAATTCACCATCACGCATCTTTTGAAACAATTCCATGTTTTCTTGTATACCCGTGTTTCTAAATGGACTATCTATACCTGGACTGGTCAATGTACCACGATTTTTACTTATTTCATCCGCAGTCTGAAAATCAACATATGCCAAACCCTTTTTAATCAAGGTCTGTGCCATCTTATATAAATCCTCATAATAATCACTTGCGAACAACAAATTCTTCCACGTCAACCCCAACCACTTCATATCAAGCATCATGGCGTCCACGTATTCCATGTCTTCTTTTTCTGGGTTGGTATCATCAAACCTAAGGTTTGTATACCCACCATACTTTTTCGCCATCCAATAATCCAGACCAAAAGCCTTGGCATGACCAATATGCATATAGCCATTAGGCTCAGGCGGATAACGCGTAATAATCGCCTGCCCACGCGCAACCGACTCGATGATATCCCGTTCAATAAAATTTAATGATTCTTTTTCCATATAACAATATTATCACAGTCCTTACAACAATCCAAACAATTACATACACGAGCATCCAAAATAAATCTATTTTTTTGTAACTACTTGTTCTTTTTGAGTGTCAAAAAGAACCAAAAAACATTGGGGGGTTGCGATTCCCCCCAAACCCCCACAAACGCTTTAATATGATATTAACCACTGTAAGTACATGTATTTTCAATGTACGATTATACAAATATTAACAATAGTATAAAGAAATCAACGGTAATTGCCAGCCATGGGAAAATATAGCGATTTTTCTTAAGTCATCAAAAATGATAACTATCGCACCAGATATTGTGGCAATAAGCGTTTGTGGGGGTTTGGGGGGAATCGCAACCCCCCAATACTTTTTTGTTTCTTTTTTGACATTCAAAAAAGAAAAAGAATATTTATCGCGCCCTCTGCAACAACACCGCTTTTAATTCCTCTATCCCCACATTGTTCTTGGCACTTATCATCACGAATTCCTTCTCCGCAAATTCTTTTCTTATTAAATCTTTGCCTGCCTGACTTAGACAATCAATCTTGTTCAATACAAACAACATCGGCACCTTGTCCGCACCAATTTTTTCCAACACAGATTGCACAACCGCAACTTGTCCCAAGTAATCACAATTCGACACATCCACAACATGTAATAACAAGTCCGCATAACGCGCCTCGTCCAACGTACTTTCAAACGCACTAATAAATTCATGCGGCAGTTTATTGATAAATCCAACTGTGTCGGTTAACAAAACCTGCACACCTTTGTAACTTTGCTCCTCGCCCCCTTGGATAAAAATGTTCGCCGTTTTTGGATCCAGGGTTGCAAATAACTTGTCCTCGGCAAGTACATTAGATTTCGTCATTGTATTTAACAATGTGCTTTTGCCACTGTTGGTATATCCCACCAAACAAATACGCGCTTTACCAGACTGCCGTGCCAAATTTTTATTCAATTCACGATTGCTCCCAAGTTTTTTAATCTTACGCTCTAACTCGGTAATTTCTTCTTTGATCTTTCGTTTATCCGTTTCCAACTTCTTCTCACCTGGCCCACGCATCCCAACCGCACTGCGCATTTTACTCATCAATCCACCGCTACCAATCAAGCGTGGCAGATTATACTTCAACTGCGCCAATTCCACTTGCAACTTGCCTTCCATACTCTGTGCGCGTTGTGCAAAGATATCCAAGATAATTTTACTTCGGTCCAATACCGCCACACCCAACTCACGCTCTAAGTTTCGCACTTTGCTACCACTTAATTCCACATCAAACACAACGCATGTTGCACCGTGTTCCTGAACCATTTGACCTATTTCTTCCACCTTACCGCTGCCAACATAATATGTTACATCCACATCATGACGGTTTTGCACAATCCGCCCAACCGTATCAATATTACATGTCCCACAAAGACTTGCCAGTTCATCCAGACTGGACTCGTCAATTGTTTCATTTACACCCACACCAACCAATATTGCCTTGTCGGATTCAATTAATGTTTTATGTTTACTCATACATACCTCCTTATTCAAGATATGCCAATACAAAATCTATAAAATGTTGCGGAACAACCCGCTCATTTCCACTTGGATCGGCATTATTAAATTCATCGTGAAACAGATTAAAATACAGTATAAAATCTGTTCGTAATTTATCTCTTTGTGGTTGCATCAACCTATCATTTCCAACCAACGAAAAATACACAAAAGTCGGTTGCTGCAAATCAATTGGTTGGGCAAACACATCCATCGCCGCATCAACCGCATCATCCACCCTGTTTAATTGAATCAATGCATTAACATACGCACGGAATAGCCTATCCCCCTCATTCGCAACCAGCGCACGCTCGTTAACCAAAGCATTATTCCAATTAAACGTGTTTACCATGTCTATTACATCTTGTTTCTCCTCGTAACCAATAAATTTCTCATATAATTCCACCACACGTGAATATCGGCTAGCATGAATCGCACGATCCAATGCAATATACAAATTCTCCGCCCCGCCATCCCGATTATACACACGTTGCGAAAACATCGCCCCCGCCCCACGCAAACCCATATTATCCGCCATGTTCAACATCACACCCGGAAACAAAAATCCAAATATCCCAATCCCATACGAAAACACCAAAAACATACTTGCTAATGTTGCAACAACAATCCGTGTAATTTGTGAGCCATTCATATTTTCATTGTAACATAACTACGCCGATTTACCAGCAACTTTCATCGCTGATTTTCTGACGACTTCCATCTGGAATGGTTTCAACAATTTATAATATTTTATGATAAATAATTGCATTAATGCACGTGTACCCATAATAGACCCTAGTGGTTCACACGCTGAATTCAATACTGCACCAAAAGGATCACCTTGAAGTAAAAAACCAGAACTTTCAACAAAAGGCACAGCCATTAACGGAATAGATGAAATGCCGAAACTAAATTTAAGTGATTTAGCCGTAAAAAATTTAAACGCCGCTGTAATTTTAAGACGATGTGCTGTCAAAGAAGGATCTGCACGCAACATCCCCTTTTTCGAAGCAAACCACCATTGTCTCAAATTTGTCGGTGTTATCAGTTTTATTATATCTTTCGAGGTTGTATTAGCTCTCTGTTTTCCATTTTTTTCACCAGCGGCATCACTCTGAGGTTTTGCAAGAGCATCATCAATATGCGGGGTTTTTGTTTCCTCGCTTTGCATATCTTCCGTCTCACCTGGTGCCTTTTCATTACTATGATGTTCACCAACTTGGGCATCTTTATCTTGTCCATGTTTCGGATCCCCACCCATCGCATACGCCTCATGACTACTATCTCGTAAAAAAGGGTCGTCAAAATACATCTGATCATCGTCATCTTCGCCATATTCACTGGTTACCGCATCTTCTTCCTCATCTTCGTAACTCATGATGATTTGCCCCCCATATTTGCTTTAATTATATAGCAATATTGCCAATACTCAAAATAAAAGTTACACACATTAAAATGACCCAATGGAATTTATCGAAAACTTTTTTGCAACAATATTTGGCAACAGCCCAACCCTGGCAACCTTTTTCATCGCCGCAACACCTGTTCTGGAAATAAAGGCCGCAATCCCCTTCGGCACCAGCGACAAACTATGGGGTGCACGTAGCCTAGACCTCCTCCCCGCCTTGGGCATCAGCATAATATCCTCTGTAATGGTCACCGCAATCATGCTTGCTCTGCTAGTTCCTGTGTTCAACTTGTTAAAGAAAATAAAACCCCTTCGACGAACCATTAATTGGCTAGAAACCAAATTCACCATCCGCGCCCAAAAATTATGTAAAGACCACCAGGAACTTTGCCCAGAACCACGACACACAAGCAAACCTTGCTGGCCTCTATTAATCCCTCTTTTTATCTTTGCCGCACTACCCGTTCCATTAACTGGTGTTTATACCGCATCCGCCATCGCGGTTTTCCTGCGTCTGCCATACCTGCACTCCCTGACAACAATTACCTTGGGCACCATCACCAGCGGCTCCATCATAGCCGGAATAACATACCTATTCGGCGCAAACTCACTCTACGTATTCCACGGGTTCTTGCTATTAACACTCGTATCTTTGACGGCATACATTTTATTTTCATTTTTCAAACGGAAACAATTTCCCACACAAAGCAAAAAAGTTTAAAAGCCACTTTGCGCAGCCAAATCGGTGCGGAATTTATTTCCTTTTAAAAAGCCAATTATTCCGCGTGTGTCCCTCTTTAATCCTTTGCACACGCGGACAATTGGCAATTATATTAGAATAAATTCTCGGTTTTTTGGCAAGCACAAGTGCTTTTAAACTTTTTTGCTAATAATCCCTATTCAACACCTCATGCTGCCCCAATAATTCACTTGGAACATTTTGACTGCCAAGCGGTGACAACAATCCATGATAATCACTTCCACCTGTTATTATCAATCCATTATCTTTACAAATCTTTATCAACTTTTCACGATACTCTTCATCATGTACCCAATGATAGCATTCTATCCCATCAACCTTATTCTTTAACTTTTCAACTATCTCCATGTCAAATTGTTTATATTGTGCTGGATGCGCCAAAATTGCGACCCCACCACATGCATGAATTTTATCAATCGCCTCAGACGGAGACATAAAATGCGACGCCAAATCAAGGAACAAAAAACTATCCCTGTTGTTAAAATGGTCCCACCACAAATGTAATGATTTCACAACACCCTCTGGCCACTGCATCTTGAAATCCGAATTATCTAACGCCACAACAGCATTTTCGGTTATTTCTCTTCCCACGGTACCTTCAATCTTCGCAATCACACCAATTTCGGCAAACTTCTTTTCAACCAGCCTTCTTTCCAGTGCACCATCATCTCTTACAATGTAATTCTTCATCTTATCCACATCAAAACCATACCCAAGAATATGAACCATGGTCCCATTCACATTGGTGGACATCTCGACACCCGTAATTATCTTTCCGCTGTACAACGCTCGAATCTCTGGGTTTTTCAACACATCATACGCATCCAGACAATCGTGGTCGGTAATCGAAATCGCCACCAACCCCTTTTCCTCGGCCATTTTTAAAATCGTCGCAACATCCTTCTCCCCATCAGAAAACGTCGTGTGAATATGTAAATCAATCATAATCTAACTTACCACATTACTTGACATTTACAACAGAAAGTTATACAATTTACCCACGGTCGCTTAACTCAGTTGGTAGAGTACTTGCTCGACACGCAAGAAGTCACTGGTTCGAGCCCAGTAGCGACCACCAAGTAACATCGACAAGAAAAGGCTTGTTTTATCGGGCGGTTTGTTTTAGTGTCGTGTCCATGAAATTTGAATATTATTTCGCTCAGGCAATATTAAAAATATTGTGGCACAGAGGTTTGTTGACAGAGGATGAGTTTGAGAGGATTGATGAATTATTAAAGCGCCGTTTCAAAAATGAGTCTTGAAATTGATCGCAGCGGATGATATAAGCCTATGCAAAAATTGCAACGAGTTATTGGTTTCAATATAGATTGGTTTCATGGACTTGGTAACCATGACAGATACCCACACCTTATTGACCGCACATTTTTGCGACTTGAGAGTATTTTGAAAAGCGGTGCAATTCTTTCAAGAAAGAAGCAAGTAGAAAGTTATGGGCAAGCATTTAATAGTTTCGCATTTCCTGAATACCAAGGAAAGGAGGAAACAACCAATTGGAACGGCGATGATTTTGTTTCCGTTTGCAAAAAAGTCGAAGGAAGCCACTACTCGGGAAATGGTTTTGATTGGTTTATAAAAAACAATATCAGTATAATTCTAAATGAAGATGTGATAAACAGTCTCATTGTTGCCGAGAACGGCAAATTGATGGGGGGCGAAGCACAGATTGCAAATAGCATACCTAAAGAGTTTTTTAGGGGTGTCGGCCTTGATGGGTTCATTTTCGGGCGTGAGGAATTCGCGGAAAGAGTCGCTACAGTAATGAAAAAGATAGGAGAGGGATTACCAATCTATTCTGTTGAAACTGGGCACCAAATTGGATAAATCATATTCCCTTGATTTTATGCTTGCTTTTGTGTTAAGATAGACACACTGTTCCGTGTTGAACTCGAAAGGGTCTTTTGTTTGTTCACAAAGATTTAATTGCATTTCTAATAATTTGCAAATTCAATTTTGCAATATCAGAAATTTTTGTTGCAAGAATAATTTCGGCTTGATGCAGTGACAAATTGAATGTTCTTGATACACTTTCTTTTGCATCATCTTTGGTTTTCGATTTTTTCACCAATTTTATAAACCTATCAACATTTTGGACTACAATTTCAAAACCCATAAGCTCGTCAATTATCATGCTTTTGTAGTGGGAAATAATCCCTTCATCGTACTCTCGTCCAAGCAAAAAATCTATCACGATTGGGCGATATGAAATTGTTTTAATCATCGTTGGAATTGTTTCTAATATTCTGTATCATATCACATTTTGATGACTTGATAAAAGTAATTTCGCCTAATTACTGGTTCACCCACCGCACACGGTGGTCCACCAAAGAATTTTGAGGTTTATGAACCACTGTCATGAGTGTTTTTTTGTTTACCGCGAACTATGTTTTGGGTATAATCATAACATGAACAAACTTATAAAGGGTTTTGTTATAGTTTTTTTGATTATACCAATTGCGTTTTTTGCAACAGGTTGTCGCAATGATTATATCGAAAACCCATTCAAAACAGCGATACAAGCAGATCTAGTTTCGCAATACGAATTAACATTTACAGCATACATCTGGAATGATTTCCAGCCAAGCATACCACAGCCACTACGAAGTACACATTTTGTCGGAATAAATACTCCGCAAGAACTTGACTTATCCCAGATTCAAATGTCAGTTCAAATTATAACAGCAAACCAAAACATTGTTCGATTATTCACATTCAGAACCTACGGCGGTGGTTCACCCCAAGGAGATTTTCGATCTACTGAAATTTTCCGATTATGTAATGATGAAAAATTCACTCTTCATATCTCAATTCTAATTGGCAACTATACACAAACAGTTACATTAACTGGTACTGTGTTTGTAACGCATTAATAACTCACTCCTCTCTCTTTTTCAACTTGCTCAGCATCTTGCGCTCTACCAACAGTGCAAGTTCAACCCACCCTGTTGCAACAACAGACACAATTATTGTAAGGGTAATTATTCTCCAAGACTCAGCATCAGAAGGCATCAAAATATGTACTGCAGTGATTATTATTGCATTCACAGCCAAACAAATACTTATTAATATCAAAACCCCTAACAACGTTCTTTTTACCAAATTTTGTCGCTCTTGTAGCAAACTTACTATTTGTTTTTCTGCTTGTGGTATTTTTTCGCTTTGCGGTATTAATCCACCACCTAATAAATCATTAATTGAAATGTCCAAAATTTTACAAAGTGATTGCAAAATTGAAACATCCGGCATACATTTGCCACATTCCCATTTTGATACCGCTTGCACAGTCACACCCAGTTTATCCGCCAAATCTTGTTGTGTTAAACCTTTGGTTTTTCTGCGCTCTGTAATGAACATGCCAATTTTTATGTTATCCATACTCGCTCCCCCTCCCACCTAATATATTGTAAACAAACCACTTAAGTATATCAACTTGTGGTTGAAATTCTGTATCAACTGGCGGTTGACATCTTAAATCATCTTCGTTTGACAAATAACCTCATCCATCATACACTGTCTTAAATTAAGGAGATATAAAATGGACTTCTGGGTAATATTTGGAATCATTGCACTGGCTGGATGTATTGTGGGAATACCATTACTGATTATCATGGGTAATCGCAAATTCAAGCGCGATTTGGAAAACCTGAAAAACGAAGGCATCATCGGCCCAACAGATATTTTGATGGGCGGCATGTTCGATCTAAGAATGACCACAGGTCAAGGCGTCGCAAACGAACTGAAAAGTTTCGTCGGCCTTGGAAAAGAAGGCCGCAGATTATTTATGGCACTAAACCCAGACAAAGCCACAATTATCCTGGGCGATGATGGCGGCGGAATCAACCTTTCAAAAGGTGAGATTTTAATAATCGAATCCAACCAAGTCAGCGAAGTCAAGATAACCCGCCAATCACAACGCGGCGCAGGTATTTCCTTCTATTTCAAAGATACCCCCGAAGGCGCAATCGACCCAATACACATTGGCGTCACAATGCACGACAAAAACGAAGACTTTGCAACAATCGCCCAACCAATCTTGGAACGATTTGCAAAATAAATTTTCATTCAAGATTTTTGCAAAGCAATAATTTTATCAAGTCGTTCCAGAATCATCTTTAAATACTTGATAAGTGTATCAAAATCGTTATCATCATCTTCAATCAAAATTTTTATTATATTAGGGGCAGACATTAATTACCTCCTTCTCAGATTGTAGTAACTACAATTATCACATATTATAGTTGTAGAAACTACATACTGTCAACATGGAAAACACAGTTGGCGGAAGAGTGAAATGGTTAAGAACCACCAAAGGTATTTCACAGAAAGGAATGGCGAACATACTGGGCATCGATAAAGCAAACTATGGCAGATACGAAAAGAATATATTCGCATTCAAACACGAAATGCTTGTTACACTTGCAAAATATTTTGACGTAACAACGGACTTTATTCTTGGCCTAGAAGATTACGCCGGAAATAAAATAAATATATCCATAGATAATACACAATGATTTTTTGTTCTAAGTCATAAAAGACTAAGATTTTTTAATCCAAAAACCTTCTAATATTCTCCTGCTGCTCCTCATAACTACTCGGCTCATAATGCCCATGATATGCAACCTTAAATTTCACATCCAAAAGCTTTTTTAATGTTTTCTGCATCAACACTTCCCCATTCGGCATTAAATCCGTGCGCCCTATGGTGTCACTGAACAACACATCCCCCGTAAATAAATCTTCCCCGATTTTATACACCACACTTTGCGGACTGTGACCTGGGCACAGAATTGGCTTCACCACAATAATATCACCGACAACAATTTCCTCCTCGGTCACTGGGGTATATATTGGACAACCAAATTGGTTTTTATAATCATCCAAATAATACACATGATCAAAATGTTCGTGTGTTAAAAATATTGCAGACGGTTCCCTTCCACCCAAAACACCCATCAGTTTCTCCAACGGCGCCCCCGCCTCGATCACAATGGTCGTGTTTTTATCCTGCACCACAAAAGTATTACTTTCCAATTTCCCAATCACAGTTTCAATTTTCATAATATATTTTAACACAACAAAGTGCTTTTCTGCAAAAAATTAAAAAGCCCACTTTGCGCCGCCCAATCGGTGCGGAATTTATTTCATTTCAAAAAGCCAATTGTCCCGCGTGTGTCCCTTCTGATTCGGTTGCACACGTGGGCAATTGGCTTTTTGTTAAAATAAATTCTCGGTTTTTGGGCTAGCACAAGTGGTTTTTTAATTTTTTGCAATCTAGTTTAGTCTGATAAAATCACGACTCGCATATCCATCCATTCCATTCCAATTCACGTGAAAGAAATTTCCCGTCACATCACTTGCAAGAACTGTACTGCCGTTTGGAATCGCACCGATAACTGGGCTGGTCGGCGTTGGACCACTTCTCAGATTCAAACTACCCCCTTGGGTTACCACCACACCATTCCGTGGCGTTATGTCCACAAAATCGCGCGACACCCACCCAAGTCTTCCATCAAATACGATATGATAAAACCCTCCGCTCTCACCCGTTACTTGAACGGTGGAACCATTTGGAATCACACCAATAACTGGCGAGTTTATTGTCGGACCACTGCGAAAGTTCAAATTCCCGCCTACGGTGCGAATCGTTCCCAAAAACCTGTCTGGACCCAAACCTGGCGTTGGTGGGGTCGGCGGTTGCGGCGGTGTCGGGCCAGGAGGTATCGGCGCAGGATCTGGCGACGAAACCTGGATTCCATTAAATACACTATACAAACGATTCCATGTTAATGGCCCAACAACACCGTCCGGATTAAGACCAAAGTTTCTCTGGAATTCACGAACTGAATTCTCGGTCATCGGACCAAATCTTCCATCCACAACAAGATCACCTGGCACAACTTCGTAATATTGGGCAATGTAATTTAACAACCATTGTAATTGTCGTACATCATTTCCGCTGGAATTACGTCTCAGAACCACGTTTGGTGGATTAGGCCCTATACCGACACGTACACCTTCACTGTTAAGGTCTGCCAATCTTGTCACAGCAACCCATATCTGCGTAATCCTGTTCCATGTTGCAGGTCCAATAACACCATCCACAGCCAAACCATTGGTACTTTGAAATTGTCTAACGGCTGCTTGGGTATCCGCACCAAACACTCCGTTTTCTACCGCAATTCGTGGTATCAGTGGAAAGTTCTGGCGAATACGGTTAAGATATGTCTGCATCAATTGAATATAACGTGATGTATCCCCAAGACGCATTGGCGAACCGGGGTACGTTGTTGTAACATCTTGAATTCGATCTGCCGAGCCAATATTAACATCAGCACCATAAAAAGATCTAAGAATTTGCAACGCACTATATCCACGCTGCGCCAATGTTACCGTCCCCCATTGTGACAAGCAATTTGGTCCACATGCATTGGCACGATAGGTTGTAAACAAAGGGTTTGCAAAACCGATTCTGTGAACATATTGATTAAATACCTCGGCCGCTATTTGTCTAAGATTTTCAAACACATTTCGGCCATATACAAAGAACTGGTCAAACTGTGTTGTGTTTGTAATGTCAAAGTTAAAACCACGACTTCTGTACCATTCTGTGAAAATTCTGTTCAATGCAAATGATGTAATTGCATGTATATTCGCACGTAGCGAGGCATCAGGCCATGTTGCAAAAATCTCACTACTTGCTACGTTTGCTATGTAATCTACAAATGGAACACGGACATTTCTTGCGGCGTTATTTGTGGGCGCACCAAGACGAACCGTTATATACGTTGGAATAATAACTTGACGTACACCTACAGCAGGACCAGAAATCGTACCGCTCTGCAATGGTTGCAATACCGCAGGTGCGGGTATCCCAATTACATCAATGTCATCCACAACAGTCACCGTATCCGTCACAGTCGCAGGATCACGATGACAAACGTCCGCACGCGAGTGAATCATGATATCGTTGTCCTCGGAAAATCCAGGATGCATATGCACTGGAAGATAACTGGCTTCGCCGGCAAGAATTTCCAAACCACTAACTGTCACCGGCTCGAACCCTTCCGCAGTTATACAAACATTATAAAGCGAATAACCACGTTCTGCGGTATCCGGATTATATGTAAGCGATTGGTCTGGTGCACTTAACTCTATGTATTCTGTCATTCCATCTTCATTTGTTAATTGGTCCGCGATTACGTTACCAGACTGATCCCTAGTAATTACCCTCGCCCCTTTTATCGGCAGCATCTCCATCGCCGTCGTAACTTGCGCACGTTGTCTACCTGTTGGCATTTTTCCCTCCTTGTTTTGCCATATACTAAAATTAACCTTGGTAAGGCATGTACAATAGTCTATTTACAAAACATCTTTTAGGTGAAAATATGCCCCAAATTGTGTATTTTGGTCTTTTAACAGTGCGAAATATTGTGGTATTTCATTTTTTTCGTAATTTTCTCTTTTCTTTTGGATAAAAATATGGTAAATAGTAAATCAAGGAGGCAAAAGATGAAACGAACAATCGGTATTTTATTTGCAATTCTTGTTGTCGTTTTGATTGCCGCAAGTGCAACAAGTGTTCGCATGACATTTGATAACGTAATTACCATTCCAGAACTGCTTGTATGGTTTTTCGTGGCACAAGCCATCGGCGCAATCTCAGTTGTCACTTTTATTGTAAGAAAAAGAAATTTTAAATAACACAAAGGAGTTTATTAATCTATGGAAAGAGAATTATTAATTTTCATAACAATCATGGCAGGGGTAACCGTAGGTATCTGGATTGCATACCTCGTATATCTTCTGTTCTTTCGAAAGGCACCAGAACAAGGCAATCAAATCGTCTACGTAGATAAACCTGTACCCACACCTATCGTTACACCTGTTGCGGTCACATCTACTGAACCAACCCAAGTAAAAGGCGTAACTCGTATGGACATCCTTGCCGACATGCGCCAAGTCAACGACCCAACACTAGAAATTCTTGACCGCTTCGACTGCCCACGCCAACCATCCAGTTTGAAATACAAATCAAAAACATTTGCGTTTCTGTACGGAACCGACCTTGGCATTATCTTAATTGCCTTACTACCAGAAGAAACATCCGCAAGACTTGCAAAAGAATGCCCAGAATTTGGTAAATCAACATTTCCAAAAGGCAAGGACTGGTACCAACTTCCTATCGCTGAATCTTTTACAAAAGAATTCATTAACGAGATTTTAATTGCATCCTTCAACTTTGCAAAGGCACCAAAACCACCTGCGATAAAAAAGCCTACGGCAAAGAAGCCTGTAATTAAAAAAGAGCCAACAGAAAAGAAAGCACCCGCACAAAAGCCTGCAGCAAAAAAGAAACCTGTGAAAAAGCCTGTGGCCTCCAAACCCGCTCCAAAAAAATAAATATTAAATCCCCCGCAGGGGGATTTTTTTTATGTTGTTACACAAACTAGGTTGTGAAAAGATTTTTTGCTATAACCGCATTACTATCCGTTACAATGTTCTGCTCCGCTTTCCTGCCACAGAACTATGATTTAAACAAAGAACGGAACAGCAATTTTTCGGAAGAGCCCGCATTACACATACAAAACACAGAATCCGAAGAGCCAAAAGAAGAAACCCAGAAAAAATTCATCAAGTGGATTGATTTTAATGCGTCGCTTGGAATTTTGCAAAAAACCAACAAAGCACACCGTGACCTTATTAAATTGGGAATCAATGATATCGGCACATGCGAATTACTTGCATACATTGCATTAAAAAATGGGAACAGTTTCAACATTAAAACAGACACAACAAATCTGTCAAAATTGATTAAAGAATTGGAAAAGAACGACAAGAGTTCCATCGAAAAATATTACGAGAACAAATATTACAAATACTATGTTGAATCCTATCACGCAATCCTAGACGGCATTATCAACAAGGATACGGGCGAAGTAATTGGCTTTCACCCAATCGCAAAAGGTTTTTGGCATAATGGCTACAATGATTTTGGCAATAGTCGTACCTATGGTTACAAGCGCCGTCACCTTGGACACGATTTATACGGCGGCGTCGGTACACCAATCATCGCAATGGAAGGCGGCACCATAACCGAACTTGGATGGAACCGTTTCGGCGGATGGCGCATAGGTATCCGCAGCGACGACACCCACCGATATTATTACTACGCCCACTTACGAAAAGACAACCCCTACCCCGAGCACCTAAAATTGGGAGACCGTGTTAACGCAGGCGACATTATCGGATATCTTGGCGTAACCGGCTATTCCACCAAAGAAAACACAAATATGTCCAGTGCAAAACCTCACCTGCATTTCGGCATACAAATAATCTTTGACCCAAGCCAAGAAGACGGCACAGGCGAAATATGGATAGACGTTTACAACATCTGCCGCTTTCTTTCAAAAAACAAAACCACCGTCAAACACAACCCCGAAACCAAAACTTACGAAAGAATAGTTAATTTATAATCGACTCCAAATACTCCGCAACCCCATCATCATCGTGATGTGCAACAACAATGTCCGCAAGTTTTTTAAGCTGTTCCAATGCATTTCCCATCGCAACCTTGAAGCCAACCTCTTTAAACATCAACACATCATTCATTCCATCCCCAATCGCAACTGTATCCGCCATATCAATGCCTAAAATTTCACAAAGTCTCCTTAAACCACTCCCCTTGGATACCGTTCCATTCACAATATCATAACCCGTATATGGTAATTTCCACACAACCGACTTATCTGACAAAATCAAAGATTTATTTGCAATCCGCAAACCATTCTCGTCTGCAAATTTTTGTAACGGTTCACTGAATTCTGTCATTGCTTCTATCGAACCACGGGGTTCAATCTGAGTAATTTTATTCGCCCCCAAAAAATCAGATAAAGGTCCTGTTATTTTCGATAACCTTATATGTGTTTTGTTACTTAGATGAAACAAAAAATCATCACAATACGGCATTGCCATTTCAATAAATTTTTTAACTAAACTTGTATCCAGTACACTTTCATACACAACCTTGTCGCTCTTAACATCATAAATAAACGCCCCATTTGATGAAATTATATAATCAACTCCCGCGACCTCACACCGCGGAAATTGAACACTAAAAGGCGCACCTGTGCAAGGGACAATTCCATACCCTTGTGCTTGCGCCTTTTTAATTGCCTTTAATGTTCTGTCTGAAATTATCTTTTCGCTATTCAACAATGTTTCATCTAAATCGGTAAATATCGTCTTTAATTTCATTACGCCCTTTCTACATATATTCCTGTTCTTGTATCTACCTTAACCTTGTCACCTGTATTAACAAACATTGGAACTTTTATTGTGATTCCACTTTCTAACTCGGCATTCTTTAGCGCGGAACGTGCAGTATCCCCCGCAACACTTGGCGGTGCAGACGCAACTGTCATAACCACGAAAGTTGGAGCACTTACCCCTATTATCTTTCCATCTGCATACGTAAAGGAAAACAAAACACCGTCTGTGTTGTATTGTATCGCATCACGAACCATAGCCTCGTCCACCGCAATTTGTTCAAATGTCTCGGCATCCATAAAATGGTACACCTTTTCCTCGTTATACAAAAACTGCATATCTCTACGTGTCAAATCTACATCCGGAAAATGATCCCCTGTATTAAAACGCTTTTCTTGTGTTCCACCTGTTTCCATGTTACGAATCGTCGCACGCACAAATGCAACCATCCGCGGTTGTTGAATACGCTGCGCATCCACCACCTGGTAAAAGTTACCTTCCATCTTAAAGATACTTCCTGCTCTGAAATCTCCTGCCGTCATCTTAACCTCCAAAAATTTAACTAAGAAACATTTTACACCCAAGCCACAAAATAATCAACAAATATCTATAAATTCTGGCAAATCCTCGTCCACATAGAACCAGTTTTCTTCACTAATCCCCTCTGAACTAATCTTTGTTGGGTCCAGAATCAAATACTTTCCAACTGCAGTCACGCATACCGTTCCATCTTTTGTAAATAATTTGCCCTCGCCCTCGAACCCGCGCGAGGTTATTTTGGTTGTCACGGTCTCGCAATAAAGATCCTGGTCCAACGGAACCGGCTTTCGATACTTTACCGCCAAATCAAACGTAACACCCCATGTACCTGGCCGTTCAATACAAACCGCACGCCCAACAGACTCGTCCAGCATCGCCGCACTCATCCCACCATGCATTCGACCCGGATAACTTTGATGAATATCTTTTGGTGAAAAAATCGTTAACAGAACCTGTGAACCATCTTCTTTTTCACATTCATAAAAACGTGCTTTGAAACTGGAATCATTTTTTGTCCCGCACACGATACACCATGCACTGCTATTTTGCTTTTTCAAAACCCTGTATCTCATACATAGGTATTTAATCACGCCAAACACACCTTGTCAAACTGTATTAAACAACAAGTATCCAGAAACAGAGCCTAGTCATCCAGACCAAAGTCGGGTAAAACGAAGCGAAGCGGAGAGACCCAGCGAGAATAGCAAGCATGAGTATCATCAATAATACACATACCATTGCAGACACAAATACAAAGTAACTCAACAGAAACTCTTCCAAACACGTCATTGCGAGCGAAGCGAAGCAATCCAGTATAATTATTTATACTTGGTTATTGCAATGAACATCCAAGACTAAATAACATCACTGAATCGCCACGCCCTTCGGGCTCGCGATGACGTGTACGTGGCTTTTATGTTTTGAATTTAACCAGTGGGAACAGATGCCCACAAAATAAATCGTCAAAAGAAAAATTAACTCAATTCGGTAAAAAGCCATGATATTGTTAAAATTCCGCCAATAATAATTTTGAATATTTTATCGGTGCGGAACTTTTATCATTCAAAAATGTCATTTATCTATGAGGGGCCCTCTTAAACCTCATAGATAAATGACATTGTATTTACAAAAGTTCTCGGTTTTAAAGTATGAAAAATTTTGTATTGGCGGAATTTTGGCAAATAAAAACTACTCTCTCCCCTGATAAAATTCTTCTAAATCTTCATCAGGATTGTCCCAGTCATATCCACTTCCATCGGTAGATGGTTTGAACTTCTCTTCTTCCTCGTCTTCTTCATATTCATCTTCTTCGTCGTATATGTCATCTTCACCATCTTGTTCTTCATCTTCCTCTGATTCCTCTTCTTCAGACTCTTCCTCTGCCTCTTCCGTCTTTTCCTCGGAATCCTCTTGCTTTTTTTCTTCGACCTTTTCTTCTATCTGCTCTTTTTCTTTAACTTCTTTTATTTTTTCTTCTACAACAGAAACAGACTCCTCTTCCAACTCCTGCGCCACTGGCTCCGATTCTCTGATTTTAGATTTCCGTTCGTATTTAACTTCTACTATTTTTTCGACGATGATTTCTTCCTCATCTTCTTCCTGTTCCTCTATCTCTTCAATCTCTGCCTCAACTTCCTCGTCTATTTCATCATCTTCTTCTACTTCTTCGACAATCTGACTCTTCTCGATAACTGGTTCCGGCATTTTTACAACAACAGATTCTTCTATCTCAACTTCTATTTCCTCATCCGCTTCAATTTCTTCCTCGATTTCTTCGTCTTCTGTTTCTTCTTGAATTTCCTCTTCGGCTATCTCTTCTTTTTTATCTTCTATAACCAAAGCAAGTTCTTCTTCAATCTCTTCCTCTTCGTCATCTTCCTCCACAATCGGCACCATAGTCTGCCCCCTTGCACGTCGGGCCTCTTGCATTATTAAACTCTCTTTAACTTCAACCTTGCCAAATTCGACCTCAGGCTCTGGTTCTTCTGCCACAGATTCTTCCACCTCGGCATGATAACTGGCTTCAATAATTTTGTCCAGATCCACAACCTCTTTCACCACATTAATTTTCTCAACAATAACCTGCTCGGCCACTTCTTCGGTTTTAACTGGTGCTATTACGGTCTTTGGTGCGGCTTTGGCTTCCGACTCTGTCGAAACACCCTCACGCCACCCAAGTTTATTTTCCTGCCTTGCCCTTGCAATAGCAAGTGCGTTCGGCGGAACACTGGCGGTAATTGTACTGCCTGCCGCAATGAACGCCCTATTTTCCACAATGATAGGAGCAACAAGGTTCGAGTTACTTCCAATAAAGACCTCGTCCCCCACAATGGTTTGATTCTTTTTCTCGCCGTCATAGTTACAAAACACCACACCACAACCAATATTACAATCCCGTCCAACAATTGCATCCCCCACATACGAAAGATGCGAAATCTTGGTTCCATTTCCAATGGTCGAATTCTTAATTTCTACGAAATTTCCAATGCGGCAATTCTCTCCTATATGGGTACCAATCCTAAGATGCGCATACGGACCTACTACGCTGCCGCTTTCTACCTTGGCACCATGAAGTTGACTTGCATTAATTGTGCTGGAAATTATTGTACATCCACGACCTATTCGTGTGCCTTGTTTAATTACTGTGCGGCCTTCTAAACGTACATTGTCCTCGATAATTACATCACGTTCAATCTGAACATCTGCATCGATATGAACCGTATCGGGGTCATTGATTAATACACCATTTTCCGCATGCAAGGTATTAATTCGTGCACGTGTAATTTTTATTGCCCGCGCAAGTTGTGAATAATTATAAACCGCGACAAAATCATCCTCATCCAATTCTGGCAACTCTACAATTTCAATCTTGCCGCCACCACGAACATATTCCGTGTCAAAGATCCATCCACGCGGCATACGTACCGCTTTGTGCCCAAATGCAGATACCATACCATATGCTTGTTCAATTGTTTCTTTTGTAAGCAGCGGCATATCCGCATAAACAACCATTGTGTATTGATACTCGCCAGAATATTTCTTAACCAAAGAAACTATGTCATCGTTTTCACGCACATCCACTTTGCGATATCTGTACCCAAACAAAGTATTATCCAGCCATGTTTCCATGCTGCGCCCACATATTTCTTTCTCGTACGGATTTGCGCACGAAAATCCAACAAGTTTTGGAATTAACACAAGAATAAATAACGAATCCTCGTTCAATTCCTCAAGTTTTTTTTCTACGGTCATTGTCTGCATCTCAACCCCCACATTAGTAATCTATTTATCCCTCTACCTTCAATTTAAAGTTACCTTCCAAACCATAATTAAACTTTACTTTTATTTTATATTCCCCAACCATCTTTATTGCCTCTGGCATGACAATATCACGTTTCTCAATTTCAAACCCTTTTTCGACAAGCCCCCGTGCAATCTCGGTCGATGTTACCGACCCAAACATCTTTCCCCCTTCTCCCACTTTCACAGTTAACACTACAACAACGTCTTCCAGTTTTTTAATAATATCACGAATTCTTGCTTTGTCTTGTTCGGTGTGAAATGCGTCACTTTGCGCCTTGGCTTTTACCTTTGCAATTACCGCATCATCCGCCACAATCCCCAATTTATTTTTTACAAGATAATTCTTTCCATACCCATCATTCACATTGATAACTTCGCCCGCCTTACCTTTACCAGGCACGTCTTTTAATAAATATACTTGCATAAGTTAAACCTCCTTGTTCAATAATACAATAAATACGCATATAAGGCAAATAACTAAACAAGGAGTTCGTAATGGAAATTAGATGCAAAAAAACAGACTGTGCATACAACACAGGTGCCAGTTGCAGCGCAGAATCCATAATGGTAGGCGGTTACGCAGATTGTGAAACATACAGTCCCGACGAACTGAAAAAGAGTTTAATTATCAAAAACGGAAACCTGTTCGAAATATCCGAAGAACTGGTTGCAAAAAATACACGCAACGTTCCGCTTTCCTGCCGTGCAAAGCATTGTTTATTTAATCGCCAAAGCAAATGTTACGCCAATGGAATCACTGTAATAGACGACGAAGACGACGCAGGCTGCGCAACATTCATAGAACGTTAAACGTTACTCTGGGCTGGCTTCGACTTCCACTTCTGGTTGTTTCTTACTATTTAAAATCTCACACTTTGCTTTATTTCCAATATTAAAATGCTTGCCCAAAAATGACGGACATACCATACATTTTTTGTAAGTTAATTCAACGTCGTCGGTTGGACTTTCCATCCAAGACATATCATGAGAAAACCCAACAGGCCGCGCAACAGCACGTGATAACGCTGGATACATCGCATCCGCTGCATAACTTCTGAAAATCGAATTTCTTTGATCTAACACGTCATCTCGACGTACTTTGCTACATTCTACTCTCTTTAACATGAGATAATTTACCATATTTTTGTATGATTTGTAAATAGTCAATGCTATAATTGATTTATGAAAATAATAATCGCAAATTGGAAAATGAACAAAACCGGTGACTCGGCAAAAGAATTCTTTACCGAATTCGCATCATTAAATAAAAATTCTAATACGGTAATAATCTGTCCGCCGTTTACCCTGTTACACCTTACCAAAGACAAAGGATTCCACCTTGGCGCCCAAAACATGCACCAAGCCGAAAAGGGCGCATTCACAGGCGAAATCTCCGCCACACAACTAAAAGACGCAGGCGTTAAATACGTATTAATCGGCCACAGCGAACGCCGCATAATATTCGGTGAGACATGTGAAACAGTTAATAAAAAAAATTTACAATGTCTTTTACATGAATTAATCCCTGTTGTGTGCATAGGTGAAACCCTTGAAGAACGTGAATCTGGACAAACCAACGAGGTTTTAACAAAACAACTAAGCATCGCTTTCAATTCCTTTTCCAGTGAAACAATTACACCAATTGTCGCCTATGAACCAGTATGGGCAATCGGAACCGGCAAAGTCGCAACATTAGAGCAAATCAGCGAAACCCATCAATTTATCCGTGATAGATTGCAGTTTCATTTTGGCAACGCAGAAAAAGGCGGGTCAGGAGACAGAATTTCCGTTCTATACGGTGGCAGCGTCACCGACCAAAACGCCCAAGAAATCATGTCCATCCCCAACGTAGATGGCGTCCTTGTCGGCGGCGCCAGCCTTGACGCCAAGAAATTCGCAACAATCGTAAATACGCAACCACAGATTTAAAATCAAACCAAGAATCTTCGCTTGTATCACCACAGGCACCTCACCACTTGCGATGTGATTTTTAAGTGTACATCCGCAACCTTAGACCGTGCCAAGGAGACCCCTTGTTTTCTATGGGCTCCGAGGTGATAGGTCGCAGTTGCGGATGTACACTTAAAAATCACATATTCCCCCCTCTTTTCGTATAAGGAAGAAGGGGGAATTTTAATGATATCTAATCTTATACGCCAACGAATGGCGGGTTACATAAGACAAGCAGAATTAATGGGTGATTGGCGTAATGTGTGGTCACGCCACGTATGGTGGACACGCGAAGTCATGATCGCAATCCTAAACGGATTACCAAGCACACAGTCCAGTGTCAATAAACTATTGAAAAACCCAATCGAAATGGGCAATCTTTTTTCTGATTTTTACGGAGACAGAACGGTTAAAAGAATCGAAGAACTATTCACCCAACACCTTAAACTAGGTGGAGACATAATGACCGCCGCAAAATCCGGCGATATGGCACGTGTCGAGGAATTAACAAAACAATGGTACGCAAACGCAGATGATATCGCAAAAACACTTTCCAGTGTCAATCCGCACATGCGTTACGAAACCGTAAAAGAAATGATGTACGAGCACCTAAGGCTAACGTTGTTAGAGGTTTCCAGTTATTTGAAAGGCGATTACGACCAAAGCATCCAAGTATTCGACCAAATCCAAGCCGAGGCTCAAAAAATGGCGGACTATTTCGCACAAAGCACAATTGCCCAATTTCCAGACAGATTCAGATAATTTACAAAAATTAAATTCAAATGAAGGAGGTTCTACATAAATGTCACTACTGGACATCTTTTTGTCAGCCTTCATTTTAATTATCGTAGTTTCTTTTGATGTTTTCGGCATTGGACTCGCATATGGGGCACAGAAAAAAAGTGTTCCACTTTTACATCTGTTAATCATCTCCACGATAGGCAGTATTCTAATAGGCGGGGCCCTGATATTTGGATACTATACACGTTCATTCTTGAATCCAAATATAACCATGTGGGCCAGTTTCACCCTTTTTATGCTGATCGGATTATTCAAACTGGCATCCTGGTTTGCAAACAGAAACAAAGAATTCCAATCAAAACAAATTTCCATCAAAGAAGCAGTTTTGCTGGCTCTGATTCTTGCCATTGATGGTACAGGTATTGCGTTTGCAATTGCATTGGAAACGATTAATATTTACTTTATCATTGCTATAATTTCGATTTCCCTTGTAACTGACATAGTTCTTTTCAAGTTTGGGCAAATTATCGGAAAAACCGTTGCAAACAAATCAAGATTCAACATAGGTTTCATTGGTGGATTGCTGCTCATCTTGATTGCTGTGCTGCAACTCGTCATTTAGATTGTTTTTGGCTTTCTTCTTGATAAATCGTATATAAAACACCGTTATTGATACAATTACAAAAACCTCTATCCCTACACCAATTATATTCAAGAAAATTATATGATTAATAATTGTAATAATGCAAAACACAAAACGGCTGATTCTTATTAAATGTACACCCTTCGCCCATGACCCAAAAATAACAAATAACCCAAGAACTATAATAAAGGTATCAAACCACCAATCCCATGTAAAGAATCCAATAATGCTGGATGCCCCAAGAAATACAACCAGCGTCACATATGAAAGTGCCGTGTTTTTTGGATATTTCTTTTCACGCCACAAAAATACCAAATCACGAAATACCGCAACAGAATAAATACCAACCAAGACCCAATTTGAGAGCAGCATCACAGAAAACGTCATCAAAAAATTAAACACCGCAACAAAGAACATGGTACGTGCCTTTGTTTTTGATTGAAATGCATATATAATGGAAATCAGTGCAATTGATGCCAAAATTTGACTTACAATCCATTGCCAAAGTGGCACATCAAAATTAAACATAATTTCCTTTTATTGTTCGACGCTAGGTCTCTTTAGCAGTTCCTTTATTTTCACATCTTCGTGACAATATCTACGCGACGATGGTGTTACCTTACCAAACCAAATCGCCTTATGTGGACACAGTTGCATACACGCCTGACAAAAATCACATCGCTTAGGAATCACGCACGGTCGCCTCAGTATATCATCACCCTCGCCCTCGACCCTAACCATTTGTATTGCACGTGGAGGACAAACACGATAACAAATTTCACAACCCGTACAGTCCTGGGTTAATTTGTATCGCTTTGCAAAAATTTTCGTGGCACACCTAAATACCCAACTAACGAAACTGGAACCTGGTCTGAACAATATTCTTCTGTTACGCTTTCTATCTTTTACGTCCTGCGTTACTTGTGCCACTTTCTGTCTTTGTGTTTCACAAATTATTTTAATTTGCTCTTCTTGTGGCAACTTAAACATATGTACAAAGTTTTCTACCGACTTTATTCCATCTGTATATGCAACCCTTTGTTTTCGTCGTCTAAGCAACCGTATCGCTTCCGCTAACGCCCCGCCATGCATCGACCCTTGGGTCACCAAAACCGCAAAATATTCCACGCTAAATCTTGTCGCTTTAATAAATCTTTTAACAGTTTTTGGCATTCCATACGCATACACCGGAAAAACAATTACACAAACATCACATACAACCTCTAATCGACTTTCCACCAATTCCTGCGTTATATGCACAACCTCGGCATTAATTTCGAGCGCCAGTTGCTTGCTCGCCGCATAACTATTCCCCGTTCCTGTATAACAAAATATCTTATTCATTTGTTCCTCTCACCATGTCTTGTAAACTTTCTTTCAACGGTCTCGTCGTATATCCCAGTTGTTCTTTTGCCTTTGCATTGGAAAAGTTACTATTACTACCCAACGTGTATAACGAATATCGACTATACAACGGCCTGCGTTTTCTCACCTTGAAATACATCGTTAAAAACGGCAGCCCAACCTTTGCAACCCATAACGGCATTCGCATACGAACCCGCCTCCCCGCACCCAGTTCACACAATGTATCCAACATATTCCGAACGGTACTATATTCACCTGTCAACAGATATCCCTCACCTCGCACACCACGCTCTGCCACTGCCAAAGTTCCTTGCATAACATCACGCACGTCCACAAAATCATACCCGCCTTTAACACTGGCTGGAATCCTTCCATTTTGATAATCCTCTACCATTTGGGTAAGATGTGTGTCGCTGTAATCATTTGGACCCACAATTCCACTCGGATGCACTAACACTGCATCCAACTCACGCTCGCGCACAGCATCCAGCACCATTTGACTAGCCTCCGCTTTAGACTTGGCATAATTCCCCACAACCTTTTTCGGATTGAAATTGTTGACCTCGACAATTACACCGCGTTTCGGTGTTTCTGGGATTGCATGAACCGAACTGACATATACCAAGCGTGCCCCATGGCGTATACACACATCAACAACGTTCTGGGTTCCTTGAATATTTGTTTCATACATATTTGCCAATCTCTGCTTATTTCGTCCAAGATACACAACGGACGCCGTGTGAATAAATATATATTGCGCCGAACTATGAATTTCAAACAACGCCTCTAAATCAGAGACGTTCATGATACTGCCAAATATAATCTTTGCACCAGAGCCTACCAGCGCCTTTTCTGCTTTCTCCCTTGATTGCGCCAACACAACCACATTTTCACCGCGGGACTCCAATTCTTTCACAAGATTATTTCCAACGAATCCCGTCCCACCCGTGACGATGTACACTTTTTCCATTGCATAATCATATCACGCCAACACAGAACAACAAGCATAAAATATAATAAATCAAATGAAAATTTCACGCAAACCGCAATAGTGGACAAAATACAATAACGAAATACCCCAAGTCACTTAGAATGTGTCTGAATAATCGCTTTCAATTCCGTATCCCCCACATTTTGAATTGGATACATTCCATGTCCGTTCATATACAAAAAGACCTGGAACTGATGTTCTGTCGTTCTGCCACTGGTTTTTGTTACCAAGGCACGCATATTCGGGCAATTGGAATGTGTTATTGCCATTCCGCTTTGCTTCATTAAATCGCGCAAATGCGCCAATATATCCGTCAACATAAGTTTATCATTTAATGCTTTCATATTTTAAATTCCCCCTTCCCTTACGCTTTTATCCCAACATGACTCTTCAAATATTCTAAAACATCCGCATGATTTTTCTGGCTGGTTTTGATTATGTCCTTTAACAATGCTGTAATCTCCTTATCCTTTACCATGTCGGTATAATGTGTGGCAATTGCCTGCAACAATTCCTCCTGAACCAGTAACTCGCTTAAATTTTGCAAGTTTTTAATCGCAATCATAAACTCCCCCTTTTTAATAAAGAAGTTATTGCCCAAATAAAAACATTACAAACCTAAAAAATTATCCGAAACCGCCATAATCTATCTTGATCTTCCGTTGACGCATAGCCTATCCCAACACGCTTTAATTCTTGCACTCCATTTAATTTAAATCCATCATCCTCTAGCCAAATATCTTGCGAGTTTGTTATGTCATGATTACAAAGTTCTCGCGTTACACAAAGCGCTTTTGTCACCTTTCCTGGCCCAAACAAATTATCTACCCCACGAATCATAACTCCCTGAGGATCACCCACTTCCCCACTTATGATATTTAAAATTTCATGAATACCATAACAAAGATAGACGTAAATCGTACCACCACGCCCAAACATCGGTGCATTACGTTTTGTCATCCCATGCGAAGCATGCGAGGCAGAATCATCCGCCCCACCATACGCCTCTGTTTCTGTTATCCGTATACGCAAGACTTGCCCGTCCGCCAGTTTCCTACACAAAACCTTGCCAAGCAATTCTTGCGCCAATATAACTACATTGCGTTTAAAAAATGCACGATCAATAATTCTCATCCGTTATTATACTATCACGTAAATTATGGAATATACTTTAACTTGCATCCCCATATCCCTCTAACAATAACTTGTCCGCGATAAAGCCAATGAACTCTCCATTAGTTGGTTTGTCATTTTGGGAAAACGCCGATACATTAAAAATCTCGTTAATCTTGTGCAATCTGCCGCGATTCCAACCCACTTCGATTGCATGACGTATTGCACGCTCCACTTTGCTACTGGTTGTGTTAAAAATCCTTGCAATCGTTGGATAAAGTTGCTTTGTAATTGCGTTAATCATGGAATTATCACTTACAATTAATTTTACACCCTCGCGCAGGTATGAGTATCCCTTGATATGTGCGGGGATACCGATTTCAATAAACAACTTGGATAGTTTATCATCCAATTTTTTATTGGAAATTGGCGGGAATTCTTTCATAACTTTGGCTGCTTTTGTTTTGGGCTCGACCTCACCCTTTAAAAATAAAATCTGCTTTTTCAAAGAATTGGCTTCAAACGGTTTAATCATATAGTGATCCACACCAACGTCCACCATACGTTTTATCGCTTTATCAGAAAAGGCACTGGAAAACATTATAACGCTAATCTCGGGTGCGTTTTCCTTTACAAATTCACAAAATGAAATACCACACATCTTTTTCATGGCAAAGTTACAAACCACAACACAGGGTTTTGTTTCCTTTAACTTTTCCAATGCATCTTCACCATCATCTGTTGCAGCGACAACCTCGAACCTGGCATCGTCCTTAAACATAGCCTCTAGTTTCAACTTTTCCTCGAAATTGCTTTCTGCAATTAAAATTCTTGTCAAATTGCACCCCCATTTATTCTGTATAACATTTTGCTATTCCACGAATTCTGTAAGTTTTTGTTGATTACTTAAAAAATTTGTCGATTCAAACATAAATGAAAGTTAACAAACTTTGACTATGATACACAATCAAAAACAGCCGACTAATTCCGACCTTTTACGACGACTCACACATATAATCTTGATTTCATAAGTTTAAACATACAGAATCATAAAAGGAGTTTTTAACATGCACAACCAACCAAACCCACCAATTTCTGACCAAGGTCCACGCCCATACGCCACCAACATTGACCAGGCTACAACACATAATGATACATATCGTACCGCCCTTTGGACGGGAAAATATTTGCAATCCACACTGATGAGCATCAACCCACACGACGACATAGGACTAGAGGTTCATCCAGACACCGACCAATTTCTAAGGATCGAAGAGGGTCAGGGCATCGTCCAGATGGGTAACGCACGTAACAATCTTTATTACCAACAACATGTTTTCAAAGACTGGGCAATTTTCGTTCCGGCGGGTACATGGCACAATGTTGTGAACACAGGACGCACACCGCTAAAACTATACACAATTTACGCACCACCACACCACCCATGGGGTACAGTCCACGCAACAAAAGAAGTTGCAGAGAAAGAAGAAGGATAATTCCCGTACTTAATTTAAAAACATGCAATCAAATGCTCTAACGTATGATTTGGAACATGCCCACTTATTTCAATCACATCAAAACTCATATGAACTTTTGCATATAACCCTTTATTGATCAAATAGGTCTGCGCCACTTTGTGTATTGTTTGTTGTTTGTGATAATGCACCGCTTCTCTGCCTGTTCCGTATTTATTGGTTATTCTGTACTTCACCTCAACAAAGTGATACGTTTCACCTTTCCCGGCAATTATATCAATTTCACCCAATTTACATCGGTAATTTGTTTCTAAAATTTTGTATCCATTGTTTCTAAGATGTGTAATCGCAATTGCCTCGCCCAAAGCACCCTTGGCTTTATTTTCCATCTTTACTTTTTCCTTCATAAGGATTAATTTCCACGGTGGTGTGTTTTATCGCAAATTCTTCGATTGCCTCCATTTCGTCGTGCACTTCTTGCACAATCTCATGCGATTCCGCCACTGTCAAATCCGGATCCACACTGATTTCTAAATCCGCATATATTGCATTTCCAAAAACGCGTGTATGTATTTTATCTATGTCTTTCACCCCGTCCACAGCAAAAACCGTACTTACAATCTTTTGAACTTGGTCTTCACTTGCTGCACTGTCATCCAACTGTCTTATCGACCTTCTTAGAATTTTATAACCGACATTCAAAATAAATAATGCAACAACTATGACCGCAATACTTTCCACAACATCATTTCTAGTAAAGATACTTGCAACAAATCCAATCAATACGGCAATCGAAGACAGACCATCTGTTCTGTGACCCCACGCGTCCGCACGCAGCACCGCCGAACCTGTTTTCTTTGCATATCTGTTTGTATATTGATACAGCGCCTCTTTCGCTAAAATAGATACAACGGCAACAATAATCAACCCCAAACTTAACGACGAATACTGGACATTGAAAAGACCACGGATACCTTGAACAACCAATAAAACGGCTGTGGCAAACATGAAAACAGACAAGAATAAAACAATCAAAGATTCGCGCTTTTCACGACCATAATTATGTTGTCTGTCTCTGTCTGGTTTGGATACAAATGCCGCAACAACAACCATCGCCGTCGCCAATGAATCCACAAACGAATGCGCAGCATCTGACAACATTGCAAAGTTCATATACAAAAGTGCAAACAGCGCCTTTAGAATGGTTAACGCAATATTTGCAGACAAAGAAACTATCGCCACCTTTTTGACGACCTCGAGGTTTTTCATTTGATTATTTATGTAGCCTTTTCCCATTTTAAACTAACCTTAATATATCATAATAGAAAACAAAATGTGCATATTGTTTTCAAACACGAACATCCCCCACAGAGATGCTTGTAATCCTGTTTCCACTCCAATTCACGCGCCAATTACCAATTCTGCTTATACGATTCATGGAATAATCCACGCGAAAGTTTCCAATCCGTGAAATCCGATTTGTACTCCACAACACGTTCATACTCCCGATTCGGCTAATTCTGCCCATGGAAATAAATGGTCTGTCATGTCCCATCTCGGTAAAAAATTTTATAATTGCATCCTGTTCAACATCCCCGGTCATAGTTGCCCCCTTTTATTTATTTGGTATAACATAATTTCTATAGTATGACAATTTAAATTAAAGATGTTAAACTGGGAAACAATGAATTTACAAGAACGTTTCAATAACGGCGAAATAATTAAATTCCCAGAGCCAACATTAATTCTTGCCAGCGCCTCTCGTTACCGTGGCCAGATCATGGAACAAGCTGGTTACAAAATTACTAAAATCATAAGTACCGTCGATGATACTGAAATTAACCACGACCACCCCCACGAAAATGTTAACAGCCGACAAGAGACGCAATACGCGAAACAAATGGCTCTTGCAAAATTACAACCATTCATAGGCAAAATAAAGAATGGAGCAGTCATAACAGTTGATTCCAGTGCTTTCTGTCACGGACGCATTTTAGAAAAACCCCTTACAAAAGAAAAATGCCGCGAACAGCACGAGTTTCTAAGCGGCAAAACAAATTACGCTTACGTAGGTTATGCGGTTTATTACAACGGAAAAATCCTGACAAAAGTTAAAAAATCCAAGGTCAAAATCAAAAACCTGCCCGAGGAAATTATCCAAACTATTTGCAACGAAGATCATACCCTAAACTGCGCAGGTTATCGAACCAGCGGAGCAATTGGCCCATACGTCATAATAAAACCCACCCACAAAAACAACGTAATAGGAATAGATCCAAAGTTGGTTACTAAGATGCTACGTAAAATTGGATTCACGGCACAGTAAAACTTAATTATCTACCACAGGCAATTCTTCAACCTCGTTCGCGATTGAAATATTTTTCTCGTCTTTCCTCTTTTTTCGCTTGAATATTATACTTCTGAACAATATAAGATTTATCCCAATAAACAACAACACCAAAATACCCAGTGTCAACAATGGATGACTTGGTGCCAAACCCATCATAAACATCATAGGAAAGCCAAGCAAAATCGCAAACCCCGAACCAAGTACAAGGTTATCACTCGCCCGCGTTTTGAAATTCGGATCCACCACACGGATCATTGCAATACCTGTACTTATCTGCCCTGTCAAATGTGCAAAGAACCCTACGAACTGCTCGTTTTGATATCCGTGAAAGTTGTACTTTGTAACTATTTTTAAATATATGAATGTCGCAACAGACCCAACAATCATCAATATAATAATTGGGACAATTAACTGACCCACCACATTAATGTCAATTAATAAAATACCCGCAATAATCATAAAGTCAAACAACGAACCACCAATACGCCCAAGCAAAAGATTACTGGTATATTCATACTTAATAATATTACGTTTCCTTAATGCAACAAAAATTCTCTTATAACCAAAGGCAAATAACATCGCAAATATAAAGTTAAACCCAAACATCATCGGGCGCAAGGTTTCTACCCCGAAATCCCCGAATAGTCCACTGGCGATAAATAATCTGTCAAAACCAAACAAAAACCCCGCCGAAATCATAAAGATAAACATAATAACGGCAATATTCATTGTCATTCTGTCTACCGGCTCGGATAATGGCATTTCGTCCGCATGTTCATCATCCATACTTTCTTTGGATCTCTTTTGTATTTCTTCTACCGAAATTTTACCCTTTTTCCTTAGAATATTTATGTAAATGACAGTAACAATAGAACCTACCAAGAACCCAATAGATGCCAAAGACAATGCAAATGACTGTCCACCGCTAAAACCCAATTCCTCGTATATACGACCAAAGTTATTGGCCTGACCCGGACCTTGGCCAAATGCGATTGCAAGCAACAGACCACTCCCCGGAAATAACCAGCTCAAAATTGTCCATGCGAACAAAATAGTAACCGTCAATCCAACAATACCTTGAACAAGATACGTTCCAACAATTGTGGCGCCAGAATTCAATCCCTCACTCATTCTATTTTTTTTATGCAACTGGTCATTCTTTTCCGTATACCTTCGCTTAAGGGACAAAGCAATAAATCCAAGCGCAAGAGCATGGAACGTTATACCATCCAAGAACCCTATACTAATAAAATCCAGCCAACCTATCGAACGAAATATTAACGCCATAAATCCCGCAATAACTGCGGTTGGCAACAAACTACGCCGTAAAAAAGGAATCTTTCTGCGCAGGATATTTGCGAAAATTATAAACATACAGATTGCACCAAATTGAACCAGCGCACTCCAAATCGCGTAATCCCAGAAATTCATAAACTAGTGTATCACATATCCACAAATGTAAAACACATATCTCCAGTCAACTTCAAAAAACACCGCAAACCGTAGAGGGGAAGATTCCCGTGCGGCTTGCGGTGTCTACTTTATGATGTGCATTTTGTAACATTTTATTCGTATATGCTAAAATAAATAGTCAATTAGTTTTTTGCTTTTTTGCTATATTCTTTAACAGCATTACTAAACAATTCATGATTTTCTACAAGAAAAGAAATCAATAATACTCTTTTATCGCCTTTGTATATTCTATAACTTCCATTACGCATTTTAACTTTAATTTCTGCAAAATTATATTTTCCTTTCTTCCTGAATAGATTTGTGTAAATAAACTCGCTAGAAAAAATTTCAACTTTCCAATTCACTTGGAACAATGTGAAAAATAATCCAATCATTGAAAACACAAGTTGGAGTGAAACTGTCACCGCAACATTGGTTGCCAATGAGTTGCTTTGCTCAAACAATATGACAAAAATTGAAATTATCGGCCATACCACAAAAGCCAATATACAAAAAAGTATCACATGTTTTTTATAAGGTAGTCTAAGGTCTTTTATCTGCTCATCCATCACATTATTATAACATGCGTCCAATTTAGTACCCAAACAAAAACTCCGCGGAAGGCAAACCCAAGATCTGGGTGCCGTTCCGCGGAGCTGTATATATCTTGTGCACTATTCGAAATAATATTCAATTATGCAAAAATAAATTAGACACGTCTTTCCTGTTCAACAAAGTCCTTACTTACCCAACCAAACTTGTGGTTAAAGAACACATACCACCAATTCCCTTCCTCGCCTAGCAACAGTATTCTTGACCCATTCGGGATCTTGTCAATAATCACCCCATTCATAGATGGCATATTACGCATGTTCAAATTTCCGCTTTGGGTTCGCACAACACCCATACATGCCATTGTTGGTGTCGGTCCACAAACATACAGCGGTGGAGGTGGTACAGGTGGCAACGGAGGAATTATACCAATAGGCGGGGTAATTGGCGGGAACGTACCGATCGGGGGCATTACTGGTGGAATTGGTGCAATAGGCGGCACTGGTGTAACAATTGGCGGAATTATACCAATAGGTGGTTCGGGTCTTATTGCATCGTCCTCGTTACAGATACAAATGAACTGGGCACTTGCAAAACCTTCACGCATGTTAAATCTAACCGGTACCCATCCATTTCTGGTTGGACCAATTATAATCAACTGTGTACGATCAGGCACAGAAAAAATAACATCACCATCCGGACCATTACGGATATTTAATCCGGCCCCTCCCGTACATACACGTGCCCATCTGAATCGTGTGCATTTATGCATCATTGCACTGGTTGTTCCATGTGTACATGGCTCGATATAATGACGCCCAAAATATGTAACAATACCCCGTACAATTGCCTGTGCAATGTTTTGGATATTATCGCGAATCCATTCCGCATCAATTGGGTTATCGTGAAATGCAGTTTCTACAGAAACTGCTGGCATTTTGGTGGCTCTTAACTCTAACAGCGTCGTGTTCGGTACGGTTACAACCCGGCTTGGATCATGATAAATCTTCTTAAACTCGGTAACCATGTTCTCTGCCAATCTCTGCCCCTCGGTACTGGTTGCAAAGAAATAATGCCTACTACCCCGTGCTGTGCCTGCAACTGGTGCCGCGTTTGAATGAATCGCAACATAGATGTCAAACGCGCCTGCATTGGCTTCGGCTATGTACTGGGACAGTGTCATTCCAATCCGATTACGTTGAAATGAAATTCCATTCAACCTAAGCAACGGTTCACATGCATCCGCAATCAAATTCATCAAAAATTGCTCGGACACCCCCAACACAGATTGATTCCACGGCTGCAAAGACGGGGCAAGATAAATTCTGGCCATTTATTATATTCTCCTTTTTATATGTATATGAATTATTCTATTCACCCACATAAAAAAGGGTGTTTCAATTCACACCAATTGATTTTCAATATTAAATGTGATAAAGTATCCGAATAATCAGGAGGTTCAAATGGGAAGTAACGACCAAAATGATATTCAAAAATTCATGGAAGCACGCAAAAAGCAAAGAACGTGAACAAAGTTCGCATTTTTATGACCCGCGCGCAACGCGCATAATTATACTTTTCATTAATGTCCACGCAGTATGACTCAGGAATTATCCCACAAAATGGAACAACCCCCCTAAACCCGTATCTTTACAATAAAGCGTTTGTGGGGGTTTGGGGGGAATCGCAACCCCCAATGCTTTTTTGGTTCTTTTTTGCCATGCAAAAAAGAAAAAGTAAATATCAAGTAAATATTTCACACATTAAATCTAAACAACACAACATCCCCATCCTTTACAATGTAATCCTTGCCCTCGCTTCTTAACTTCCCTGCTTTTCGCACCCCATCTATGTTTCCCTGTGTTTTGAAATCATCGAACGAAAAAACCTCCGCCCTGATAAATCCGCGTTCGAAATCGGTATGAATTCGTCCTGCCGCCTGGGGTGCACGTGTACCATTTTGAATTGTCCAGGCACGAACCTCTTGCTCGCCCGCTGTTAAGAAACTAATCAAGCCCAACAGTTTATACGCCGCAACAATTAATCTATCCAAACCACTGGTTGACAGGTTATACATTTGCATAATTTCGTCACGTTCGCCACCATCATCTATCTGACCTATCTCCTCCTCGATTTTTGCACTTATACCAATAACACTATTCCCTTGCGTGGTTGCAAGTTCTTTTATATTTTTGCAATGCTTGTTTTGCTCCAGTTCCTCCGCCTCATTCAAATTTACGCAATAAATAACTGGCTTTGTCGTTAATAAACAAAATGTCTTAACAATCACTCTTTCTTTTTCGGTAAACGCAATTGAATTTGCCATCTTTTCGTCTTCCAATACGGCTTGGATTTTTTTAAGCAAATCCAATTCTTCTAGATATTCTTTAAACGTACCTTGCTTGGATTGCTTCCACGTTCTTTCATATCGTTTTGAAACCGTTTCCAAATCCGCCAAGATCAATTCCAAATTAATTGTATTAATATCGCGAATAGGATCCACCCCACCCTCAACATGGATAATGTTTGAATTATCAAATGCACGCACAACGTGCAAAATTGCATCCACCTCGCGTATATGGGACAGGAATTTGTTCCCCAATCCCTCGCCCGAACTAGCACCCTTCACCAACCCTGCTATATCCACAAATTCAATGGTTGCATGCACGATACTCTTGGCTTTATAATGACTTGCAAGATAATCCACGCGTTCGTCCGGAACAGACACAATACCAATATTTGGTTCAATCGTACAAAAGGGATAATTCGCGCTCTCCGCACGATTTTTCGTTAACGCATTGAACAGCGTACTTTTACCAACATTTGGTAACCCAACAACACCAATTTTCATATTGGCATTATATCATTTGTATAGAACCTCGTACACAGTTTTTTGTATCCGTGAACGTCGTTTACCCACCTTGATAAATTCAGACAAAGTTATAATACATTCCCTGTTGGATGGTTTTTTGGAAAAGAACTCTTTCAAATCACCTTCCTGCCACCACGCACCAATTAAATCACGAATACATTTCTCCACGTTATATATGTCTGTGTCACTTTTACATGCAACCTGGTCATATAAAATTTTGTTCAGGTGATTTACACTGGCTGGCTGTATACATGCCGTCGCAATACAACTTTTCAGGTAATAATACCCCCGCATCTTGGGGCAATTATATTCTAATAAAAACCTGGAAACATCCTCGTTCGTAATCATATTTGTCCCCCATATATAAAAAAAATCGCCCTAAAACTAGCGCGATTTAAATTTTATTTTTCCATACCCACAAGGTAATCCAGCGATACATCAAAGAACTTGGCAATCGCAATCAGGTTGTTTAATTCTGGCGTCCGCTTTCCTATTTCCCAATTAGAAATGGTTGTTTCATTTTTATAACCTAGGTGCTTAGCCAAATCTGCCTGGGTCAGATTCTTTTCTTCTCTTAATTCTTTCAATACTTTTGGAAAGTTATGCATACACCAACTTAACGGATGCGTGAAGAATTATCCCAAACATCGACGGATGCGTCGGATATATTTTACAAGATAAACTCACTTCGCTTTGCCGTTCTTACATTCTTTGCATTTCTTTAAATGATTTGCAAGTACTCTCCCTACCCCATCAGTAGTAATTTCGCTTTTTTTCTTTGCAGGAACCTTCGCCAAAGAAGTATTAACATTCTTTAATAGTCTACTACCTTCGCTGCACAATGAATTTTGTGAAACTGTATTTTCCATATTTTCATATCTCCTTTTCAAAGGGTGATAGCCATCATTATACAATATCAATTTCCAGTTTACAATACCTATTTTTTAGAAAAATGAAGTCAAAAACCCTATTAGATATTCAAGGATTATGTTATATTGTTAAAATGAAAAAATGGCTCATAGTCGGTCTTGGCAACCCAGAAGGCAAATATTTCGAAACATACCATAATATCGGTTTTAAAGCCGTGGAAATGTTGGCAACTGCCCTTGGATTTGAATGGAAAAAAAAGGGTAATCAACTGGTGGCACAGACCGCCTCCACTGGTCTTTTCAAAAAGGATGGGAATATTCTACTTTTGAAACCCCTTACATATATGAATCGCAGCGGAGAAGCCGTGGTTGCACTAACACGCAAGCAACGGATCCCTTCGGACCGAATTATTGTGGTATACGACGATCTTTTTATCGACAAAGGCAAGATTCGTATTGTAAAAGGTGGTTCGTCTGCCGGACATAATGGTATCAAAAGCATTAATTTATTACTAGACGACACAAACTATATAAAGATAAAGATGGGTATCAAACCAGAAAAAGAGCCCCGCACAAAAGCCGACTACGTCCTTTCCAAAATTCCAACAGACGAAAAAGAGATTCTTACAAATGCTATGCAACAAGCGGTAGATGCCATCCAAGACATGTTGAATGGCGAGCGATTCGAAATCGTTCAAGGTAAACACAATACAAAGAATATATCCGAGGGAAATAAATGATCAAAGATATCTCGAAAATAATAGATTCCAAACAACTGCGCAACGCGGTTGCATCTTTCAAAGAAATTGACAAAAATATAACATTATTTCTAAACGACTCATCTATATCGCCCCTTTTGGCAACCGCACTTGATCAGCCCTTCATTTTTGTTACACCTTCCATTGATTCTGCAATGCACGCCGAATCCATATTAAAGGACGCAAAAATTTCACACAAATGTATCATGCATGCACCCGACATGCCGCTTTATTCCGAAACAAAGAATCCTATAAGCGAACATTTATATTCCGCGATAAGCCAATTCAAACACGGTACAATAGATGCCATTATTATCGTGGCATCTGCCCTGTTATCATGTGTACCCACAGTCGAAAGCATACCTCTTAAAATTAAAATAAATCAAACTATCAAACAAAAGGATGTAATCCAGTTTATCGAAGATACGGGCTATGAACGTGTACAAGTCGTTACACAACCGCGTGATTTTTCTGTGCGTGGCGACGTTATCGACATTTGGTGTAATACCACAGACAAACCCACACGAATCATGTTCTTTGGGGACACGGTCGAAGATATCCGCTCAATAAACCCGCAAAATCTTACAACAATTGCAAAACTAAACGAAATCTCCATACCTCGTTTAACCCAAGTTGGAAATATCTCGGCAGAACTTATCCGAAAAAAACTGGAAACCGTTAACACAACCCATGAAAATACAAAAAACATAATCTCATCTATTAATACACGTCTGGACAAGTTGGAAAATCTGGGAAACAACAAATGGTTATATCCCTTTGTTTGTGATTTTGAAAATATTGCAAATTCTCTCACAAAAACCAATTGTCTTTTCATATTTGACCGTGCGAACGAAATTCATAATATTCTACGTGAAACCGAGAAACTTAATGCCTCACGCCTTGCGTCATTAATTGATGGGGGTCTTTTGCAAACAAAACATGCAAACATGTTTTGCTCAACACAAGACACCATAAAATCACTTTCTAATCATCTTTGTATCGGAATCCAAACACTTAACCAAAATCACGAGTTATTTAAATCAAATCACACCATAGAACTGAAAACCCTGCCTACAACCAACTATTTCAATGCAATTTCTGCATTGGTGCCTGATCTGGTTCGGAACACCGATACCCATAAAAAAACCGCAATGGTTTTCGTAGGCAACTCCAAAGCCGCCGAGAACTATATGATGTCCAAGGGCGTACCTTTTGTTGCACATAATTCCTTTGCTAAACCCACAATTGGACAAATAAATGTTTTCAGAAAACCCTTAAGTGTGTCTTTTGAACTTCCAGACGCACGCACTGTTATCTATTCCGTAGCCGCACCAATAAAAGCCACAGAAACACCCCTACCAAAGAAAGATGGGGCAAATTTTATAATGCCACAGGTTGGTGATGTCGTGGTACATGAATTTCATGGTTTGGGAAGATATCTGGGCTCCAAACATTTAACCTTGGCAGACGAGGAAAAAGAATATCTGGTTCTGCAATATGACGGTGGTGCCCTAGTATATGTACCATCCACAGGCACCGAAGTTTTGTCCAATTACCATGGCGAACCCACACGACTAAACCGAATAGGGGGGAAAGACTTTGCAAATGCAAAGCAACGGGTTCGGCACAGATTAAGAGAACTTGGTTTCAAACTGCATGAATTATACGCACGCCGTGCAGGTGCACGCCCCACCAAATACGAAACAGACATTGAAACAATGCGCGTTTTCCATGAATCTTTCCCACATGTGTATACACGCGACCAATTGTCCGCAATAGCCGACATCGACAAGGACATGCAAAACACTGTTATGGATCGTTTAATATGCGGTGACGTGGGATTCGGAAAAACCGAGGTCGCATTGCATGCCGCCTTTCGTGCAATTATGGCGGGGTACCAGGTCGCACTTCTATGTCCTACCACTATCCTCTCTATCCAACATACTAACACCGCCAAAGCCCGTTTGGAACAATTCGGTGTGAAAATTGAAACCCTTAACCGTTTTAAAACAGCAAGCGAAGTTGCAAAAATCCTAGAACAACTGGAACATGGTGAAATTGATATGATCATCGGCACGCATAGATTGTTGTCCACCGATATCACATTCAAAGACCTTGCCCTATTAATCCTGGACGAAGAACAGCGTTTCGGTGTCGCCCACAAAGAACAAATCAAACAAATTAAAACAAACGTGGATGTACTAACGTTAACAGCCACACCTATTCCCCGCACACTAAATATGGCGCTAATTGGAATTCGTGACATATCCCATATCGCAACGCCACCTAAAAACCGTAGTCCAATAATCACATACGTTACCGAATACAGTGATGAACTGGTAATAGACGCTATTTCACGCGAAAAAGCCCGTGATGGTCAGACACTTGTTTTATTTAATAACGTTGAATATATCGAAACTTTCGCCGAAAAAATGCGAAACATATTACCACAAGGTCTTCGCATCGCCACCATTCACGGCCAGATGAATACAAACCAACTGGAAAGCACCATTTTAAAAATGTACGCAAAAGAAATCGACGTCCTGGTTGCCAGCACTATCATAGAAAACGGAATAGACATCCCAACCGCAAATACACTTATCGTCATTGATGCCGATTATCTAGGTGTTGCACAAATGCACCAATTACGTGGACGGGTAGGCAGAAGCCAAGTCCAAGCCTACGCATATTTTACATATCACCCAAACAAAGAAATTACCCAAATCGCACATGAACGCCTAGTTGCAATCCAAAACTTTGCCAGTCACGGCGGTGGTTACAACATCGCAATGCGCGACCTGCAACTGCGCGGTGCGGGTGATTTGCTGGGTGCGGACCAATCCGGACATATTGCCCAAATTGGTTTTGAAATGTACACAAAAATTCTGCAAGAAATTGCAGAAGAAATCAAATCCGAAAATTGAAAAAATTTTCATCACATCCCGTATTTTGGGTATTTATTTCTTACTCTTTGACTCTACTTCATCTAGATAACCCGCAATCTGACCCACGGTTTTCAATTTCATAGCAACTTCATCCGGTATTGCAACGCCATATGTTTCTTCCAAATTCATCAACATCTCAACGACATCCAAACTGTCCGCAGCAAGATCTTCGACAACACGACTTTCTGCCTTTATTGTTTCTGGCTTTTTATTAAGTTGCTTTGCAACAACTGCGATAACTTTTTCTAAATTACCTTTTTTTTCTTTCTCATTTTCCATACACAATTATATCAACACACACAAAAAAATCAAAGCAAATATTGACATTTAAGAATAAAGACGCTATAATATTAAACAATAATTATTATGAAAACTTTTACAATACGCAATGGGGATTATATAAAACTAGAGCGTCGTCGACATCTGACTAGTCTTGTGCTGGCACTAATTTGTCCCGTTGTAATTTGTTTCATCGCTTTCCAAGGAATTAACGCAGCCGCATCCACAACGCAAACCACACATACGGTCTCATTATTCGTGCTTAACGATATCATCCCTTGCCAGGTTCTAGAACTCAACCACGGCGAGCTATTTGACTTTATCCCACAAACATCTATCAGCCCGCAACTAGTCTTCGCCGGCTGGACCACCAATCCAGACAGCACCACCCCAAACTTTGAACTAGGCACACCAATCACACACGACCTAAGCCTTTACATAATCTGGGCATGGATATAAATTTCACATTGCATTCAAATTCTGAATAATTCCATTCGCAATTGCAACCGCAAGTCGGTTAAAATTTGCATCAAAAAATGTGTTGTCTTGATTATTAGAAATAAATCCAAGTTCCAAAAGAATAGCAGGCGCAGTATTAGCATTATTAATGAAAAAATATCCGTGCGGACGGACACCGCGATCCGATCCACCCGGACGATCACGCCAAACATTCATAATATGATTGTGTACAACTGTTGTAAATTCACGCTCTCTTTGGGTTGCACCATTTCTATGGAATGTTGTCACACCATTTGCCGAAGGATTACCGAACGCATCACGATGAATAGACACAGACAAGTGCGAACCAGCTGCCATTCCTGTGCGCGTTCCCCATGGCACATTAACATCTGTTGTACGTGTTTGACGTACTGTAACACCACGGTTTTGTAAAATTGCACCCACAGCAAGCGACATCCTAAGATTATCTGCTGCCTCTGTTCTACTACCATTGACTGCACCTGGATCTGGTGCACCATGTCCTGCGTTTAGTGTAACGATCCTCCCTTGTGGGGCGCTTGGACCCCCAGGATCAGGCGGGTTGGTTGGATCATTCGGATCACCTGGATGCCCCGGAGACATACCACCAATTTCAAAAACCCTAACCTCTTGCGTTACTATTCTTCTTACACCATCACTTGTATACACTGTTGCTGTTATTACCACACTCCCTAAAGACTCACCGTATATCATCCAATCCATTCCATCGTCGCTTGGTGTGCTTGTCATTCTTGCAATTGACACATCCGCTGATGTTATGTTTGTCACAACCATATTCAATGGTCCATCAAACCGTACTGGCGTAAACTGCCCCAACCCAATATTCCTTGTCGTAATCGTAATCCACCTTCCACCTTGTCCTGGCGTAAATCCATCCATCAAACCTGACAAGGTTAACATCCCAAACAACACCCCCACAAGCACCATAGACACAACAACGTGTACAATACGTTTTTTCGCTTTACGCCTATCCTGCTCGTTCTCGGCACGCGCAATCATAAACACTAACCATATTGCAAAGGGTACTAACACCGCAGCAACCACGGCGAAAATTATTAATAACACTATCTGTAACTGTCCGCCAAAATTGTCCATTTCCCCTCCTTTGTTTTCATTAAAACTATCCGAACACTATAATGGCATAAGATCCACTACCGGACTCGCAACTGTGCCTCCAAGAACCCACAATGGGTTAAGCCTCCCACTCCAATGCTCGAATGCTGTTACTTCTCTTGACCCCATACTTAGTGCTCTTGGCGTGTTAAATGACGGTGCTCTCACCCCTGGTTGTATGTTACTATTAACTAATGACCAATCATTAAAATCCCACGTTCTTATTTCAAAATGCAAAAGATTTCCGATTATGCCGATAACTTGACCTCTTGTGACTGTTTGCCCTTGAGAAACATCAATTCGGTTGTGAAGCGTACCTCCCCAATCTTGTGGTCTGTAAGTTAAATAGTACGAATAAAGATGTGGGAAATTTCTAGTTCCTATTTGAAATCCCCCTGGTCTTGTGTGACGAATTCGGACTACCCTATCTGTTGTTTGTACAACAACACCATGATAGACCGCATGCATTGTTGTATTTGGCACCATATTACGCATACCTCTTGGCAAATCAATCCCAAAATGATGTTGATTAATAGCAGATCTTAACCCAAAATGGTTATAAGAGCCATCAGATCTTACTGCCAGCGGCCATGCAAACCCCATATCACCAACAATTTGACTACTACCATAGCCTCCGCCACCTCCACCATTACCTCCGCCGATTTGACCAACTTCCATAACTCTAATAATTTGACTAACAGTCCTTATCCTTTCTCCACGCAAATAAATGTAAGCTGTAACTTCAATTTCTCCCTCTGACTCGCCGTATAACATCCATCCCTCTTGATATGGTGATTGTTGAGCAACTATTATGCTATCATCTGCCGACACAACTCTGCCCACTTCCATATTAACAGCCATCCCATTAAATCTAATTGGAGATAATCGATTCAACCCAATATTTCTCGTACTAATGGTTATTTGTCTCCCTCCCACTCCCCTCGGTGCAACCAAACCTGTTATAGTCAACATACCAAATAACAAACCACATAGTATCAAAGATACCACTACATGTACTATTCTTTTCTTTGCTTTTCTTCTGTCTTGTTCGTTTTCGGCA
>WRAS01000003.1 GCA_009780065.1 Bacillota bacterium
TAAATGTTAATTCTGTTGGACCAGGGTTTGCCAATTCAATTCCAATACGTGTTGCAGATGCACCCCCCTCTTCTGGGGAACTTACTCGCGCTAATGGGTTAGATCCATCTTGGAATGTCGCGAACAGCGGATTAAATAGTGCCAATGTATCCAAATAAATTGATGGAGCTATTCCACCGGATCCATTAGCAACGAGTCCATCAACACGGCGACCCTCTGGCTCTGTACGCAACCAAGCAAAAAGAGGTGCAAGCAAGGCTCGTGTTTGTGGAACAAAACCACGCAAACTCGCATCCAATCCCCAAACACCTTCATCGCGAATCTCGTTAAACGATGGTAACCATACCCTATCTGTCGCGACTATATTACCTGTTTCCTTAGGTGCTGGTAAGATAAATACATTGTACCTACCATTTTGGTTAACATTGCCAAAATCATTTAATAATTCTGCCCTTGCAGTGTGCACGTCAACAGCACTGCGACGATAAGCAGTTTCCGCAATTAAAGCAACTTTTCCATTAGTGGAATCAATATGTGCAATTCTGAAATATGTACGACTCAAAGCAAGTGTATATCCTGTACCAGTATCTGGAAAAACCCTAAAAGGAGTAGTTCTATCATTTATTTCAACTTTGTTATATAAAAGTTCCACAGCATCTGGATTGAGAATTCCGTTTTCATTGAACAAAGTTCTGTTATTTGCTGTATAGCCAGACGCATATGCCTCCAAAATCTGTCTATCAAGGTATAAGGCAGGTAAAACACTAAGCGCATCAGACAAAATTCCACCAGTAAAACCAGAAGAATAATGGTGGGGAGTTAGAACATCTATAACCATATTACTTGGTGTTATAACTTGACCAAACGGATTTGTCCATGCCCATAGTCTGTTACTTGTATGGTGCGGTCTAAACATAATCCGATAACCTAAATCCATAGCAACACCTACACCTCTCACATTTTCAAGCTGAGTTCTTGTTGGTATCCATATGCGATCCATACTTGTTGCGTTTGGGGTTCCTGGATTGTTTTTAATTTCAGTTGGCAGAATTACTGAGTTAGTCGTTATAGTGTTAGGCAATTCGTTAAAATCGTTCAACAAGTTAGTACGTAGCGGACTGGTTATGTAATTGAAATGGATTGGTTGAAAACCACCAGAAGTCCACTGGTGAAATACACTAAGCCTATAGGCGTTCCATGCCCATAACATAATCCGATCCCCATCCACATGTGCAACGCGCCAAAATGTTTGCGAAAGCGATAGCGTATGTCCAGTACCATGGTCTGGAAATAGTCTGTGACGCGCACCCCTGTATTCAACCGCTGTATTCGTATCATTCAAGTCTCGCAAAATATTCGCTGCAACCTGACCATTAATTGTTCCATCCAAATTAAACAACGAGTTCTGTATACTTGGGTTTGTACCGACTGGTGGCGGCGTTGGATTTCCTGCCACTGGTTCCTGGTTTGCAACAACAAAGATAGATGTTACCGCAATGGTTACAACACATAATACGCATAGGCATGTCATAATAAATCCAGCATAGCCTTTCTTTGGTGTGGTCATTTGTCCTCCGACTCTACACTATAATAGTACATTATTATGTATAAATATCAAAACAAAAACCAGGGTTTGCCTGGTTTTCAAATTCTTGTTATTCTTTTTTGCCGCGTTCGCCGATGACCTTTTCCGCAACGTTCTTTGGAACTTCTTCATAGTGACTGAATACCATGTCGAATGTTCCACGACCTTGGGTCAGGCTTCGAATGTCACTGGCATAACCGAACAGTTCACTTAATGGCACCAATGCATTAATAACTTGTACCCCATGACGCGCATCCATACCCTGCAATTGACCACGACGACCGGAAATGTTACCCATAACATCACCAAGATAATCATCCGGAGTTTCAATTTCCATTTTCATGATTGGTTCAAGCAGGATCGGAGTTGCTTTTCTCATACCCTCTTTAAATGCCATGGATCCAGCAATCTTGAACGCCATCTCGGACGAGTCCACCTCGTGGTAACTTCCGTCTATAACAGTAACTTTAAAGTCCACAGTTTCATATCCGGCAAGCACCCCAGCCATCTTGGCTTCCTGAATACCCTTGTCCACCGCAGGAACATATTCCCTTGGAATTGAACCACCTACGGTCTTGTCCACAAATTCGTAACCCTGACCCGCCTCTTTTGGTTCCATAACAATTCTACAGTGACCATATTGTCCACGACCACCAGATTGTTTAATGTATTTTCCGTCAACTTCTACACGAGATTTAATAGTTTCACGGTACGCAACCTGTGGTTGACCCACATTGACCTCAACCTTGAATTCACGCTTTAGACGGTCCACAATAATTTCAAGGTGCAATTCACCCATACCCGCGATAAGCGTTTGGTTGGTTTCTGGGTCTGTGTAACGCTTGAAGGTTGGGTCTTCTTCTGCCAATTTTGTAAGTGCGGTGTTCATTTTCTCTTGCATTTGTTTTGTAGTTGGCTCGATTGCAAGGTTAATAACAGGCTCGGCAAATGTCATGGCTTCCAGCACAATTGGCTTGTTTGGATCACAAAGTGTGTCCCCAGTGATTGTGTCTTTAAGACCAACAATAGCACCAATGTCCCCAGCTTTCAGTTCGGTTATCTCGGTACGGCTGTTTGCATGCATCTGAAGAATTCGTCCAACACGTTCTTTTTTGTCTTTGGTACTGTTCAATACGTAACTTCCGGCTTCTAATGTTCCACTGTACACACGGAAAAAGCAAATACGTCCCACAAATGGGTCAGTTGCGATTTTAAATGCAAGACCCGCAAATGGCTCGCTGTCGCTGGACTTTCTTTCCTCTCTTTTACCATTTGGCGTCTCTCCCATAATATTTGGAACATCCAACGGAGATGGCAAGTAATCTACAACCGCATCCAATAATTTTTGAACACCTTTGTTCTTGAATGAACTTCCGCAAACAACTGGTGTAAACTTCATTGCTATGGTTCCTTTACGGATTCCCATTTTTAATTCGTCCACGGTTAACTCTTTCCCATCAAAGAATTTTTCAATAAGTGCGTCATCACACTCGGCCGCCGCCTCCACCAATTTTGCACGATATTCATTTGCTTGGTCTTTAAGGTCTGCTGGGATATCGGTCTCTTCCATATCTTTTCCAAGGTCATCTTTGTAAATTGTGGCCTTCATAGTTACAAGGTCAATAACACCACGGAAATCCTTTTCTTTTCCGATTGGAAGTTGGATTGCCAATGGGTTGGCTTTTAACCTTTGCTTCATTGTTTCAATAGCACGAAGAAAGTTCGCGTCATCACGGTCCATCTTGTTTATGTATGCAATTCTTGGAACACTGTATTTATTCGCCTGGGACCAGACTTTTTCTGATTGTGGTTGAACACCCGCACGTGCACAGAACACCGCAACCGCACCGTCCAGAACCTTTAAACTACGTTCAACTTCGACCGTAAAGTCCACGTGACCCGGTGTGTCTATAAGGTTTATTTGATGGTCTTTCCATTCTGTGGTTGTTGCAGCAGATGTGATCGTAATACCACGCTCTTGCTCTTGCACCATCCAGTCCATAGTTGCACCACCATCGTGCACCTCGCCAATTTTGTGGCTTTTACCACTGTAAAAAAGAATACGCTCACTGGTTGTGGTTTTTCCCGCATCAATGTGCGCCATAATCCCTATGTTACGATATTTCTCCAGGGCTACTTTTCTTGACATTTTGTTTTCTCCTTAATTTTTAAAAGACTAGTAAATAAAATAACACATGTGTGTAAATTGTGCAATATTTTTTAAGTTATCTTTATAATAACCACATATCATTATCAAGATAAATTCGGGATTCCAACCCAAATATCTTTGCCAAATTATGTATAGAATGTAGAACCTTTTCCGTAAAGTAGTATCCGTTCAATTCCTGTAAATTTATTTTTCCGTCTGTACAAAATTTTACAATGAATATATTATCATTTAATTCAAATGTAACGTTTTGAATGTGTGCATATTGCCTGTTACCATGTACCAATAATCCTGGCGGCAATATTCTTTGCTTGCAGATATCAACTTTATCCGCAACCGCCAAAATTTTACTGATGGCACTTTCTGCACCTTTACCATGGTGTTTTATTGATTGCAAGATTCTTTCCTTGGGTTCATCATTTAATTCTTTGTCTTTAAAATATTTCGCTGCCCATTGATAACTTCTTTCGGCATGTTCTTCTTTCCCTTGGACACATCCCGTATCATGAAGTAGCGCAGCAATTTTTAACTCGACAATTGATTCACTGTCTAAGTCTAATAATCCTGCAATTTCCACGCAATTTTTCGTCACGCGATTAATATGTGAAATATCATGTGCTGCGCGAGATTCATCACTCGCTGTTTCAAACTTACGTATCTTTTCATATTCGTTCAAAACAAGTGTGTCTTCCAGCATCCTTTCATATAACTTGTGTAAACTCATTTCATACCTCAGAACATTATAAATAATATACTAAAAAATTGTAATACCAACCCCGCCAATGTAAACAGATGCCATACCCCGTGCATGTACTTTCCTTTTCTTTTGTATATTACCGCACCTAATGTATACGCAACGCCACCCGCAACCAGTAACCACAACGCCACCCCAAAACCAATATTACGAACCAGAGGTACCGCCGCCGCAATCCCAACCCATCCCATCACCAAATAACAAACAAAACCAAAAGTTTTGAACTTTTTCATATTAATCGCAGTCAATGTACAACCAATAATTGCAAGACCCCAATTCAAACTGAAAAGCACCCACCCGAGTACACCACCAATACCAATCAGCGAAAATGGTGTATATGTTCCCGCAATAATGAAATATATGGAACAATGATCTAAAATCCGTAAAACCCGCTTGCCCGTATTAATTGCAAGTGAATGGTACACCGTGGAAATGGTAAATCCAATAAAAGCACACGCACCGAAAATACTGACACTGACGATTGCACGCGCACCAAAATCACTCCGTGTCGCGAAAACAATACATATCACCAACACAGCAATTCCAACCGCCGCAGTAATCCCATGTGTTATTGCGGAAAATATTTCACCGCCAAGGGTATATAACTTTTGATCGCGAATTTCCTGGTTCTTTTGATACTTTTTAAATTTTTTAACAGCACGACGCGCAAGAAGTTCGTCGGCGTCCCCGAGTGTTACCAAAGATGTTTCTAAATGCAGTTCTGTATCTTTATCTTTCATTAACAAAATCATACTAGCACAGTATTGAAAATATTGCAGTTATTTTTTCCGTGATATCATCCATTATTAAACACGGGTCAACCCCATATCCATCTGAATGTTATAACATGCACAAATGTATTCCAAAAATATCCAATGATGAAACCAAATAAACCGTCGCCCTCGCCAATTACATCGGTTACTACACCCATTACCCACTCGGCGGGTTGGGGGCCAAAGAATGTGGAATCGCGACTCATTCGTCTTAATTCATCTGTGGTACCACTCCCCCCTCTGTTATCACCTATATAAAATACGTAACCATGTGGAATTACTATTTCCCATCTGTTTCTTTCTTCATTATGATGGATAAAGTCTGCGTATCTGCTTTCATGGCGGAAACCATTCAGATATCTCCAGATTTGGGAATAATTTACATTCTGGCCTATGTCTGGGTCAAGATAAGCAGATTCATCCAAAGGAATTCCGTTTAGATGAATTTCATACCAGAAACTTCTGCCACCCGCGGTTTGTTGCGTCAATGCATGGCGTTGGAAATATAATGAATCACCACCCTTTGCAATAAGACGTTTTACAAACAGTTCCTGTCTCCCGTCTGGATTATAAAACCTGGTTACTATTACATCACCACGCTCGGGTGTTCTGTGTCTATTTACAATAACTGCGTCGGTATCGCCTACTACTGTATAACGTGGATTTAATTCCATCATCATGCTGGGACCGTTAACCGCCGAATAAAAGAAAACAATTGTAAACGCAATTAAACTGAAAGAAATCACAATTGCAAACACAAAAAAGGACGTAGAAAAGATTCGCCCCACACGCCCCCTGGGCATATCGTCGCGAAGATTTTTTCCCCCTTTCGCAACACCATATTCGTGTGCGATATATTTCTTCTTTGCCACTGTTCTTTTAGTAAATCATTTTTATGTATGATTGTCAAACCAAGTTATGGTATACTTTTGCATTATGAACTATCCACAAATACACGACAAATGGCGCAAGTTTTGGCAAGACAATAACATCAATAAATTCAACCCGAATGATAAGGGGAAAAAGTACTATACACTGGAAATGTTGCCGTACCCAAGCGGTGCCAGTTTACATCTTGGGCACTTTTTTAACTTTGCCCCGTCAGACACACATGCACGATTCAAGCGCATGTGCGGATTTAACGTGTTCCATCCAATGGGATTTGATTCGTTCGGGTTACCCAGTGAAAACCACGCATTAAAAACCAACACCCATCCCGAGGACAACACCAACAAAAATATCGAAAAGTTTATAAGTCAATTAGAACAGCTTGGTGGCATGTATGATTGGGATTATTCTTTTTCCACCCACGATGTAGACTATTACAAATGGACACAATGGTTGTTTATTGAATTGTTTAATTGTGGTCTTGCATACCAAAAGGATGCCGCAGTAAATTGGTGTGGCGATTGTCAGACAGTGCTTTCAAATGAACAAAGTCAAGGTGGGGTATGTGAACGATGCGACAGCGAAGTCGAGCGCAAACAAATGAAACAATGGTTCTTTAAAATCACCGACTATGCCGAGGAATTGTTAAAGGGTCTTGACAAAATCGATTGGCCGAATAAAACCAAGGCAATGCAAAGAAATTGGATAGGTAAAAGCGAGGGGGCGATAATAACCTACCCCACCAACGCATGCGATATCCAGGTCTTTACAACGCGCGTAGATACAATTTTTGGTGCGACATTTATCGTAATTGCACCAGAACACCCTATCGTTCAAAAGGTCACAACCAAAGATAGGAAACCGGACGTAGATGCTTATATATCCGCAGCCGCAAAAAAATCCGACATCGAACGTATGGAGAATCACGAAAAGACTGGTGTATTCACAGGCGGTTACGCAATAAACCCCGCCAGCAATCTACCCGTACCAATTTATGTTGCGGATTATGTTCTGTACACATATGGAACGGGTGCTGTCATGGGTGTTCCGGGACACGACGCGCGCGACCACGAATTTGCAACCAAATATGGTATCGAAATTAAAAAGGTCATTCAAAATAATGACACCAACGAATTCACCGAAGAATACGGAACATTGATTAACAGCAATCAATACAACGGACTTTCAAGTGAAGTGGCATTAAAAACGATAACCAACGATTTGAAAAAGAAAAAACTTGGTTTTTTAAAAACAACATACCGTTTAAGAGATTGGAGTATCGGCCGTCAAAGATACTGGGGTGTGCCAATTCCTATTGTTTATTGCGACAAGTGCGGGGTTGTGCCTGTACCCATGTCGGATTTGCCGGTAACACTTCCCTATTTGCAAGATTTCAAGCCACGCGGAAATGCGCCGCTTTCGAACGATGAAAACTTTGTAAATTGCAAATGTCCTACATGTGGAATCAATGCAAAGCACGAAACAGAAACCATGGACACATTTGTGTGTTCCAGTTGGTATTTTTTACGTTACATGTTTGCCAAACGCGATGATGTTGCATTTGACGTTGAAATGACAAACAAATGGTTACCCGTAGACAAATATATCGGGGGTGCGGAACACAGTTGCGGTCATTTGCTTTATTCACGTTTTATTACCAAGGTTTTGAAAAAACTTGGGCACGTTAAATTTGACGAGCCATTTAGTAGTTTAGTTCACCAAGGCATGATTCTAGCACCAGACGGCCAGAAGATGAGTAAATCCAAAAACAACACAATTTCACCAGATAAATATATCGAAGAGTTCGGCAGCGATATCCTAAGGTTATACATGCTGTTTGGTTTTAACTATATTGATGGCGGTCCATGGAATGATGGAACCCTGCGTACAATTACAAAATTTCCCGAGCGCGTCATGAGATTAATCGAAAAAATCGGTACAGACAAAGAAACCGACAATAATGTACAACACGTTCGCGCAACCACGATTAAAGCCGTACGAGAAGATTTAGACAGTTTTAGTTTCAACACCGCGGTCGCCCGTTGCATGGAATTTGCAAATGCGATTACAGGCGCAAAGATTGTGTCGCGTGAAAGTGTCCGCGACTTGGTTTTGTTACTTGCACCTATGATTCCACATATTGCCGAGGAGTTATATTCAAAAATATATCCAAACAAAATTCAAAGCATCTTTAACCAAAAGTTTCCAAAACCAATAGCAAAACATTTGGAAAAATCCACAATAGAAATTGTGGTTCAGATCAACAGCAAAATAAAGGAACGCATAACGATCAAGACCGACGCCACCCAAGACGAAGTTATGAAATTATGCGCAAATATATTAGAAGGTCAAACACCAAAGAAAGTTATATATGTTCAAAACAAATTGATTAATTTCATAATTTAACTAAAGAAATTCTTTTACTAGTTTAATGCTGTCATCCAAAAATGTGTCATAGTTTTCTAAAAAGTGTGTGTTTTGTTCGCGTTTGAACCAGGTGCGTTGGCGTTTTGCAAATTGGGTAATTTTTGTATACAACCAATATTTATATTCATCCATGGTAATTTTGCCGTCAATCAATTCCGTATTCCAAAAGTATTCCAACCCAAGCGACCTCAGCCATTCATCCGACACGCCCTGTGCAAGCAAATTTTTGGTCTCCTCCACCATACCTTGTTCGATCCGTTCTTCCAGACGTTTTTTAATCTTTGGTTTAATCCAATCTTTGGGTGGCATCAGGGCGATTTGCAGTACATCGTATTCGGGTTTTTCGTCGTTACCTTGGAATTGGTATCCCTCAACAACTGCCCTACTGTACAAGCCTGTTCCGCCCACGATGATTGGTAGTTTGCCACGCTTGATTACATCTTCAATTGTTGCAAAGGCCAGTTGCTGAAACTTGAATACATCAAATTTGTCACCAGGATTCACGATATCAATTAGATGGTGCGAAATACCATCGGTTTCTTCGGGTTTAACCTTTCCCGTACCTAAATCAAGTCCACGATATACTTGGCGTGAATCTGCGCTGATAACCTCGCCATTAAATAATTTTGCCAGTTTTATCCCTATGCCCGTTTTGCCACTGGCGGTCAGACCTACAACAGAAATTATTTTTGGTTTCATAGTTTTAACCTCGTTTCGTTATATTGTCGCATACTGCGTTTAAGTTTTGCACTTGCCACGATATAGAGTGATAATGCAACAATGAAAAATATGCTGGCAAATACAATCATACCAATCAATGTGTTGCGGTATGTATACCACACAGCGTCGTTGTAATCGTCTATATCAAAGACCAGTTCACCCTCTATCACCAACATCACAACAATGATGTTTTCCCCATCCACCAATCTTTGCGCGTCGCCTGGACGTATCCAAAATGCAACCAAATCACCTTGTTCCGCGTTGTTAAACACATCCATATCCACGAAGCCGCGTGAATAAGCCAACATAGGTATAAACAAACGTGAATCATATTCGTCCACAGTAAATGACCAAGGAAAGTTACCATGCGATTCAAAATCTGCGGTGTGCAAGATCATTTCTGATGGCGAGACCTCAGCCAAATCATCAATAGTTAATGTCATAAAAGAAACCAGCAAAAATAATACAAAGAACACCAATGCAGTCACCCGCAATCGTTTAACTACACGGGGTATCACATATGGTGGATTTGTTGCATGTTCCGTTTGCGCTTCGGCAAGCCTTTCATGTATTGGATGAAATTGTTGAATGAAATTCAATAACTCTGGTACCGCGCCAATTGCAAACTTTGGACGAATACCCGTGTCTTGGTATCTGTATAACAACAGTGTTTGTTTGCCATTTGGTTCAATATGCAATTGAACACGTTGAATATCGCACCAACCCATAAAGATTCTTCTGCCGAAAATAAACCGTCCATGGATGCCTTCGCGGTTAATTGTTACCTTGTGAACAGACCACGCAACCATCGCATACAAAAAATATATTATAAAACCCAATCCCACAAAAAACATGAACCAATCGCCGAAACCCGCAAAAGACGAACCAAAGATAATAAATAAAGTACCTATCGCAATGAACGGTCCGAATATTAGCAAAATCATCCAAAAACGCCCGCCAGAAATAACCGTATCGTCATAAATACGAAATCGTGTTATACCGTGGTTACTTGTAAATCTTGGTTGTGTTTGCATGGTCTATATTAGCATATTTAAAACGGATGTTAAATCAATATCATTGTGATTTAATTTTGTGGGCGTAGGTATTCACTTTGGTAAAAATCCCATATCTGCGACACATGTAAATCAAATTCAATTCACTTTGCGTCAATCCGCTTTGTGCCACTGCCTTTTCCCTTAGTGCGTTTAACTCGGCAATTTGCTTTTCATTCGCTGTATCAATACTTGTTCCTGTTGATTTCCATTCAAACATTAGATTACAGTATTGGATTAAATATGATTTTGTCATGCGCTATGATATCAGCCGAAATGACCGATGTCAAGCCATTTTGACCGATTTGATTTAATGTGTATTGTGAATAATTTCAAAGAAAGATTAAAAGAACTTCGTGCGGAAAAAGAATTAAAGCAATCACAAATGGCACAAGTATTAAAAATACGCGAAGCAACATATTCAAATTGGGAACAAGGTCGCAGAGAACCAAATATTGACGCAATTCTTATGCTTGCAAGTTTTTTCAATGTAACAGCAGGTCAACTCTTGGGTAGTGAGCCACTGCAATAAATCATCCAAAAGCGCCCCCATATCATCATTGGTTCGAAATCGTGTTATGTCGTAATTGCTATGTTGTACATATCTTTATTGTTCTGGCTCGGAAATTCCGTTTTGTTTCAAATGACTTTTATATGTGTTTGTTATATGTGATATTTCTTGTTTGATTGATTCTATAGCTCTATTTCTAGTTTCATCGTTTTGAAGATGTTTTTTGGCGTCCTCACACCATCTCGCAACCACCTTTATTTCGTGAAAAAGTTTTACCTTTTCTGAATCTGCCTTTGCGCCAGAATGTTTGTTGTGTTCGTCAATCATGGGCCCACATAACATCGTACCTGTCTCCAAATGCAAAATCACGATAGATGTTATATTCGCCCATAATCTCGAAATCAATAATTGAAAAGTTATCTGTTTTTTCATCGTACAAAATATTCCTGGCTTGAACGTCGCCATGGCATAACACTGGCTCTTCATCACCAGTATCACGGTTTTTGAATGCATTAATTTTTTGTAAAAGTTTTTTTTGATCAATTTCACACAAACCGTCTTTAAGATATTCAAAATATTCTTCCAATGGAATATCACGGTTTTGGGGTGCAGGTTGCACTCCTTCAATTGGTTGACTATGACAAAAGCCAAGAAATTCTCCCAACTGCTGTGCAAGTTTTTGATTTTGTTCTGGCGTCAATTGCTTACCTGCAATTTCCTCGCCAAGATATTTTTCAATCATAAACCCGTCACCAATTTTAACAAGTTGTGGCAGGTTTATATCACCCGTAAAATCTGCAAATTTGTCTTGGATAATTTTATATGCAGCCTGCTGTTTATTTAACCACTGGTTTATATCTTTTTCACCGCGCGGTACTTTTAATACAAAACTTGCGCCGTTTTTATCTTCCAGCAAAAACGCAAGGGTACTTGCCCCTCCGCCAAGTTCCCCACCCAGTAATCTTTTTATTTCGTATTCATCACCAACAAGTTGTTGATATTCTACAAATTCATTTTGATTCATTTACCCCATTTTATCTTAAAAAATGGTTAAAATCAATATCATATCAGTATCGCCATAATTCCATAAACAATTAACGCAACACCCGAGATTATCACGCCAACAAGTTGCGGTGTACGTCTGAGATATTTTGCAAGCAAAAACGTTACCGTACAATATACAAAATGCGCGCCTGCCACAACGACTGGTATTATGATTGTGGTTATATCCAACGCAAGTGTCAATCCGATTGTTATGAACATTGCCTCGATGCTCATGAATATGCCGGTTAGGGCTATGTTCTTGGATTCGCTTCCCCGTCCTTTTGCCCTGCGTGTAAATAATAGATAATATCCAATTACCCACAATCCAAGTGTTATAAACAATACGCCAATCAAAATATCAAGCTCTATATCAATCACATCACCAATTAAAACACCCAAAAAGTATCCCAGCAAGCAAAGGACAAATAATCCAATGTTAATAAAAACAATGTGCCAAAACTTGCACTTTTTTTCCGCACCAAAAGATATCCCAATAAACAAGGCATCAATTGAAACCAATAAACATGCCGCAATTACTATCCACATATTTCATGGTATGGGTTGATTTAAATAGTTGTCACATTTCTATATTTCTTGTGAGAATTCGTCTTTTGATCTTTCAGATGGTTTTTCTTCTATAATTTCTTGAATCCATGTTGGGTCAAATTCATCCATTGGTATTGCATATTCAGTTTTGGTTTCTTCGCCATATATACCTTTGCCCTCGTATCGATTTAATATTTCGTCAGGAATATCAATCACAACAATACAATTTCCACCTGGTGTAATTTTACTTTTTGACCAACTTTCTGCATGTGCCCTTTCTTTGAAAAAATGAACATAATTTTTACCCACTTGATATTCAAAATTATTAAGTCCAAGTTTCTCAGATTTAGTCTGTGGGATAACTTCTGTTCCCACTTGTGGCACAAAACCTTTACCAGTATAGAAACTTAGATCACTTTCTGTATGTAACAGTTTGTTTTGTTTCAAGCCCTTTAATTTATCTATGGGCATTGATCTATACACTAACATAATAAATTATAGCATATAAAAAGAGGCTATACGCCTCTTTTAAATTACTCTTCCGTTGGAACCTCGAATTCGCCACCCTCACCCTCTTCGCCTTCCGTTTGTGCTTGGGCAACTGCGACACAGATGACTTTGCTGTTTTGATTTTTTATGCGCATGATTCGAACACCTTGGGTGTCACGACTGATCTTTGATATTTCACGTGCACGTGTTCGGATAATTGTACCGTCGTCACTTATCAACATTACGTCTTGGTCTGGGCGAACCTGTTTAAGGTTAACCAATGGACCTGTTTTTGCGTTGAATATACCCGCCTTTATACCTTTACCCGCCCGTGATTGCAGACGATAGTCATCCACATCGGAACGTTTACCATAACCGTTGGCACTGACTGTCAAGATTTCGTAATCCGGCAACAACACCGTCATATCCACAACATAATCCTTACCACCTGCATCCAGTTTAATACTCTTAACACCTGCCGCGGTTCTGCCCATATTTCGGACGTCTTCTTCACTGAAACGGATACATTTACCGGTACTGGACGCCATTAGGATTTCATCGCGACCGCTGGTACGTTGAACGGATACCAATTCGTCGCCTTCTTCTTTGAAAGTGATCGCAATTTTCCCGTTACGCTTGATACGTTTGAATTCACCAATATCGGATTTTTTAATTACACCGTTTTTTGTTGCCATCATAATGTGACCCAGGTTATATTCTTCGACCGGAATACATGATGTCACACGCTCGCCTTCGCCAAGTTGCAACAGGTTCACAATCGCACGGCCTTTTGTATTCTTTGCGGCCTCTGGAACCTCGTACGCCTTTATACAGAACACACGCCCAAGGTTAGTAAAAAACAACAAATCATGGTGTGTGTTTGTCACAAACAGATCTTCGACAAAGTCTTCTTCCCTTGTTGCATGGGTTTTCACACCCTTTCCACCGCGACGTTGTGCCTTGTATTCGGCAAGCGGCAAACGCTTTACATATCCAAAGTGTGACATAGAAACAACAATGTCTTCTTTATCAATCAAATCGCCAATTTCAATTTCGCCAAAGTCATGGCTGATTTCTGTGCGACGTTCTTCACCGTATTTATTTTTAACCTCGGTAAGTTCTTTTCTGATGATATCCAGAACTTTTTTCGGAGACGCCAAAATGGATTTAAGTTCTGCGATAAGTTCGGTAAGTTCTTTTAATTCTTGCTTAATTTTCTCAACCTCAAGTTTTGCAAGACGCGCAAGACGCATATCTAATATTGCAACTGCCTGACGTTCGCTTAGGACGAATTTTTCACAAAGTTTGTTCTGGGCGTCTTGTCTATCGTCACTGGTTTTAATTATTCGGATAACCTCATCAATTTTTGCAAGAGCAATTACAAGACCCTCTAAGATATGTGCGCGTTCTTGAGCCTTTTCCAAATCAAACTTTGTTCGACGAACGATAACCTCTTTCTGGTGATCAAGGTAATGCACAAGCATTTCTTTTAAATTAAGAAATTTTGGTTCGTTTCCAACAAGTGCCAAAAAGATAATACCACTGGAAACCTGTAGTTGTGTGTGTTTATAAAGTGCGTTTAAAACGACCTGAGCCTGAGCCTCGCGCTTTAGAGTAATAACAATTCGCAACCCGTGTCTGTCACTTTCTTCGTTAATTCCATTAATTCCATCTATTTTTTTGTCTTTTACAAGGTTTGCAATATTTTCGATAAGTTTTGCTTTGTTAACCTGGAATGGTATTTCTGTCACCACAATTTGTTTGTCTTCTATTTCACATCTTGCACGACACACCACACCACCACGGCCGGTTTTGTATGCATGACGCAACGCCTGACGTCCCATAACCACCCCACCGGTTGGAAAGTCAGGGGCTGGAATAATTTTGATCAATTGATCAACGGTTACGTTTTCGTCGTCAATTATTGCGATTACACCGTCAATAACCTCGTTCAAGTTATGTGGTGGAATGTTTGTTGCCATACCAACCGCGATACCATCCGAACCATTTACCAAAAGGTTTGGAAAGCGTGCAGGCATAACTGCCGGCTGTTGTTCAGTTTCGTCATAGTTTGGTATGAAATCCACCGTGTCTTTGTCAATCTCGCGAAGAAGTTCAGACGATATTGGAGACAAACGTGCCTCGGTATAACGCATAGCAGCCGCGTTATCACCATCAATAGAACCAAAGTTTCCGTGTCCATCAATCAAAGGCGCACGCATCGAGAAATCTTGTGCCATACGCACCAATGCATCATAAATTGATGAATCCCCATGCGGGTGATACTTACCCATTGTTTCACCGACAATACGCGCGGATTTTTTGTATGGTTTATCATGCGCAACACCCAATTCATGCATAGCATACAAAATTCGACGGTGAACAGGTTTCAAACCATCACGCACATCCGGAATTGCACGAGACACGTTAACCATCATTGCATACGACATAAACGAATTTTTTAATTCGTTTTCAATTCGTACCTTTATAACACGGGTTTTGTCTGTGATTTCCTGCATTTCGATTTCTTCGCTCATAGTTTCTCCTTACCTTTCTTCTCCCCCAAATCTACTATCTGTATAAATTACACCTCAAGGTTTTCGACGTACGCTGCGGCATTTTCACTGATAAAGTCGCGGCGCAGTTCGGGTTTATCCCCCATCAGAGTACTAAATATCTCGTCCGCCATAAATGCATCTTCCATGGTTACCTGTAACAATGTTCGTTTTTCGGGATTCATGGTGGTCTCCCAAAGTTGAATTGGCATCATTTCACCAAGACCCTTGTATCGTTGCAATGCTGTACCGCTTTTACCATTCTTGGCAAAATATCTTTCTAACTCGCCATCGCTGTAGATATATGTTTCGCTTTTCCCACGCGTAACTTTGTAAAGCGGTGGTTGAGCAATATAAACATGTCCACCCTCGATAAGTGGTCGCATGAAACGATAAAAGAATGTTAGCAACAAAATTCGAATGTGACTTCCATCCACATCCGCGTCAGTCATTATTATAATTTTGCCGTAGCGTAATTTGTCTTTGTTAAAGTCCTCTTGGATACCGCAACCGAACGCAGTAATCATGTTTTTAATTTCGGCATTTTCCAATACCTTTGCAAGTCGTGCTTTTTCCACGTTAAGGATTTTACCGCGTAATGGCAATATTGCCTGGAATCTTCTGTCACGGCCTTGCTTTGCACTCCCCCCTGCACTGTCTCCCTCGACCACATATATTTCACACTTACTTGCATCTTTTTCTGTACAATCCGCAAGTTTGCCTGGCAAGGTTGTGCTTTCCAAACTGGATTTTCTGCGGGTTAATTCTTTTGCATTACGGGCGGCATCACGGGCGTTTCGGGCACTGATACACTTTAATATTAGATCACGCGTGTCTTTTGGATTTTCCTCTAGATATCTGCCAAACTCATCCGTCATGGCTTTTTCAACCTCACCACGCATAAACACGTTACCAAGTTTTGTCTTTGTCTGCCCTTCGAATTGTGGGTCTGTTAGCTTTACACTGACGATTGCAACGATACCTTCTAAACAGTCATCTATAGAAAGTTTATCGGCTTCGTTCTTTAATTGACCTGTTTTCTTTCCGTAGTCGTTTATAACTTTGTTAAGGGCATTTCGAAAACCAATCAAATGAACCCCACCCTCTTCTGTGTTTATGTTGTTCGCGTAAGTGTGAATGTTCTCGGCGTATCCATCGTTATATGCAAAAGCAATCTCGACGGAAGAATTTTTGCCCTCTTTATCGATATAAATCGTGTTTGGAATAACACGATTTTTGTTACGGTTAAGGAAATCTACGAATTCCACAATACCACCGGCATAACAGAATTCGTCTTTTCGTTGACGACCTGGGCGCTCGTCCCTTGCGATTATTTTCAAACCTTTGTTAAGAAAAGCAACTTCGCGCAAACGGGTACGCATGGTATCATAGTTAAAATCTACACTTTCGAATATTGTTTCATCTGGCATGAATGATATTTTTGTTCCACGCTTTTTAGTACTACCAACTTGAGCCAGCGCACGCTGCGGGATACCACGGTTGTATGTTTGCTTAAACTCTTTCCCTTCTTGCCATACGATAACATCCAACCATTCACTAAGGGCATTCACCACCGCCAAACCAACACCGTGCAAACCACCACTGACTTTGTATCCACCATCACCAAATTTACCACCAGCATGCAGTTTTGTCAGAACAACCTCAACCGCACTTTTCTTTTCGGTTTTGTGCATTCCGGTTGGAATACCACGCCCATTGTCGGTAACAGAAACAGAGCCGTCTTTGTTAATGACAACCTCGATTTCGGTACAATGTCCTGCAAGTGCTTCGTCCACACTGTTGTCTACTATCTCGATTATAAGGTGGTGAAGACCACGTAAATCCGTTGTTCCGATATACATACCAGGACGCTTACGTACGGCGTCCAGACCCTCTAATACTTGAATTTGGTCGCTTCCGTACTTGGTTGATATTTTAGAAATTGTCTCTTTCATAATCCTTGATTATACCATAAACCGACCTATTTTGGCTAGTACTTAATGAAAATTTATCGCTTTTTTTACCCTAAATTTAAACAAAATACGGCAAAATTAGGTGCTAAACAGTAGGTGATTTATGGTTTTTGGATATAATAAATTTTATTGAAAATCTTTGCGCTTTGCTGTTATACTTTAATTAAAATAGATTGCATATCGGAGGTAATTTTGACAAAAGAAGTATGGGAAGGATTTACACAAGGCAACTGGCAAACCGAAATTGATGTTGCCGAATTTATCAAGAAAAACTATACCCCTTACGAAGGCGATGGTAAATTTTTGGCAAATGCGACAGACGCAACCAATATACTTTGGAAAAAGGTCTCGGATTTAAAAAAACGCGAAAATAAAAAAGGCATACTCTCTGCGGAAACAAAAAAACCCTCTGGCATCACCTCGTATGGTCCGGGATACGTAGATGCGGAATTGGAAAAAATTGTTGGATTACAAACGGACAAGCCGCTTAAACGTGCGATTTTCCCATATGGGGGTCTTCGTGTTGTGCAAAAGGCATTAGAGGAATATGGATACAAATTAAACCCACGTACCGAAGAGATTTTCAGCAACTATCGCAAAACACACAACGCAGGCGTTTTTGATGTGTATACGGACGAGATGTTACGGGCTCGCAAAAGTGGTATTATTACTGGGCTTCCGGATGCATATGGACGCGGGCGAATTATCGGTGATTATCGTCGCGTTGCGCTTTATGGAACAAAAAAATTAATTGAACAAAAAATGCGCGAGAAAAAAGTTGAAAACTGTGCATTCATGTTTGACCACACTATAATAACCCGCGAAAATATCAGCGAAGGTATCCGTGCACTACAGGAATTGGAACAGATGGCAAAGTCATACGGTTTTGATATCAGCCAACCTGCAACAAATGCACGCGAAGCAATTCAATGGACGTACTTTGCATATTTGGCTGCAATAAAACAACAAGACGGTGCAGCAATGAGTTTAGGCCGCGTTTCAACTTTTTTAGATATATATATCGAACGCGACATTAAAAATAAAACCCTAACCGAAGTCGAAGCACAAGAGTTAATAGACCATTTCATAATGAAACTAAGAATGGTTAGGTTCTTGCGTACCCAAGAATATAATAAACTATTCTCTGGCGACCCAACATGGGTTACCGAATGTATCGGAGGAATGGGTGAAGACGGCAGAACCATGGTAACAAAAACCAGTTTCCGGTTTTTACACACACTATATAATCTTGGACCTGCACCCGAGCCAAATCTGACAGTTCTTTGGAATACCCAATTACCCGAAAAATTTAAAAACTATTGCGCCCAAGCCTCTATCGACACAAATTCAATTCAATACGAAAGCGACGATCTTATGCGTAATTATTGGGGAGACGATTATGCGATTGCGTGTTGTGTTTCTGCTATGAGGGTTGGAAAGCAAATGCAATACTTTGGGGCAAGGGCTAACCTTGGAAAAGCATTACTCTATGCCATTAACGGCGGGCGTGATGAAATCAGTGGAGAGCAAATCAGCCCAAAATTTGAACCGATAACCGATGAATATCTAAACTTTGACGAGGTTATGTCTAAACTGGATACCACATTTGAATGGCTGGCATGTTTATACATGAGCACCCTTAACGTAATTCATTACATGCATGACAAATATAATTTCGAAAGTCTACAACTCGCACTGCACGATTCGGAAATCTTGCGAACCCAAGCCACAGGTATTGCCGGGCTGTCCGTTGTGGTGGATTCGCTTTCCGCGATAAAACATGCACGCGTCCATGTAATCCGAAACGAAAGTGGTCTGGCAATTGATTATGTGGTCGAGGGGGACTACCCCGCTTTTGGCAATAACGATCCGGAAATAAACGAACTGGCATCCACAATTGTGCAAAAATTTATGACAATGTTACAAAAACATCACACATACCGCGGCGCAACACCAACCATGTCTATATTAACAATTACATCCAATGTTATTTACGGTGAAAAAACCGGTGCAACACCATGCGGTAGAAAAAAGGGTGAACCATTCGCACCTGGTGCAAACCCAATTCACGGACGCGATAAAAAAGGTGCAATTGCGGCTATGGCATCTGTATCCAGTCTTCCTTATTCACACGCTAAAGATGGAATTTCATATACGTTCTCTATTACTCCAGAGGCACTTGGGAAATCAAAAGATTCGCGCGTCCAAAATCTTGTATCTATGCTGGATGGTTATGTTCGTGACAAAGGTCATCACATAAATGTGAACGTCTTTGACCGCGAGACATTGCTAGACGCAATGCAAAAACCCGAATTGTATTCACAACTAACTATTCGGGTCTCTGGTTATGCGGTCGAATTCACTAAACTCTCCCGTCAACACCAGTTAGAAGTAATTGCGCGAACTATTCACTGCAAGATGTGTTAATATTGGTTATGGAATTAATTGGCAGAATTCATTCAATTGAAACATGTGGAACAGTAGACGGTCCAGGTGTTCGTTATATAATTTTTACCCAGGGCTGCCCCCTTAGGTGTATTTATTGTCATAATGTGGATACGTGGAATGCGGGTTGCGACCGTGCAAAAAACATGTCTGTTAATGACATTGTAAATGATATTAAAAGATACAAATCATATATAGCGTCTGGAGGCATTACGCTAAGCGGAGGCGAACCTCTTTTGCAAAAAGATTTTGCAACGGAATTATTCAAGGCATGTCGCGCACAAGGTTTTCATACCGCACTGGATACCTCGGGTTATTGTGTAATAATTGACAAAGTAAAGGAATTACTTAGCCTAACAAACCTGGTTATCCTGGATATAAAGAGCATTGTTCCCGCAACATTCAAAAAAATTACCGGAAAAGAAATTTACCCTGTTATCGAATTCGCACAATATCTACACAAACAAAATATTCCAACATGGATTCGGCACGTTGTGGTGCCGGGTTACACAGACAACGATAATCATGCACATGAACTTGGAAAATTTATTGCGACACTTAAGAACGTAAATAAAATCGAGATTATTCCATTTCATCAACTGGGTGCACATAAATGGGTCGAGATGGGTTTGCACTATACCCTGAAAGATGTTAAAGAACCAACTATGCAACAAGTGGAAAATGTACGCCAGATACTAAGGCAGTATAACCCAACCTTGGAAATATAATAATATTTACGAATAAAAAACGCGAACTTTGTTCGCGCTGGAAAGACATCTCTGTTGTATTTTTTGGACATTAATGTTTTTGCCAATTATAGAATTATCTGACGATAATCCCTAGGTCATAAAAAAGGCGTCTTCGACGCGTTCTGACGAACGCCTATAATGCCTTTTTTGTGCCGTTTTGTTTGTTGCTGTCGCAACATCTAACTGAAAAATCTGACGATTTTTCCTGTGTCATAAAAAAAACGACTCGTGCGAGTCGTTTTTTAATCCAGTTTTATTTCTTATCCTTGTCGTCTTTCATTGCTTTTTTAACGTCATCCTTTGTTACCTGTCCAACATTCTTTCCTTCTTTCAGATCAGCAATGAAACTTCCTGTGTTGAATGTAACTTTTTGACGGTTTGCATCTACAAGTGCGGCTTTGATTGTTGCGTATTTCTTTCTAGAGTGAAGGAAGTAAAGAACCGCAAGCAATAAAAGAATTGGAATAATAACACTTGGCAAGATAATTGCAAGCAGTACCCCTGTGGTCATTCGGAATGTAACATTGCTGTCTAGACGGAACTGATGTCTTTCTAGCCAAGCCGCGTTAAGTATAACAGTTACAGAGTCACCTGATATAAAGACAGTGTCTCTTGGAAGACTGTTGATATCATAACCGTTAATTGTCCAGTTTCTGATTTGCCTTCCGCCTGGAACTGTAGCGGTCAGCACAACTTGTGAATTGATTGTCAGATCTTCTCTTTCATTAATAGAAAGGTACCCGCCAGAACCGTATGTCAAGTTACCTGTCAAGTCAAATTGTTCGCGTAGAAAGTTAATTGTAATTGTCCTTGAAATTACAATATTTTGAATTTCAAGACGGTATGGTGTTGCAATTACTACCTCGCCATCTCCGCTGCCACCAAATGAAAGAATTTCATGAAAGTCGTTCGCATCCGCATAAATTACGATGTTTGTACCTGCATCGAATACACGTTCGCTTGTCAGAATCCCATTTGCATAAACACGGAAGTGACCCATTCCTTGTGACAATCCACCAATCGCAACGTTAAGATTAAACACACGAACATAGTTTGCGTATATAACGAAACGCTCGCCAAGGTCGTCAAGGTTTCTTGAAATCACCTCAAGATCCAGTAACATGTTTGGTTCAAATGGAACAAGTGCATTTGTTGCATCTCTGATTGTAAAGTTTACAAATCTGTAATCATCTCTGTAAGATGCTGTGGTTGTTCCAATGTTATTCAATGTGTCACCAACGCGCAATCTATTATATTGATTTGCCGAATCATTTACCGTTGTTGTAAATCCACCAACGTTTCCTACACGATTTACTTGGCTTTCGCGCGCACGGAAGTCAATCTCAAATACACCAGGACCGAATTCAACTCTTACACTACGATCTTCGGTTATGCGAAGTTCGGCAACAAATCCTTCCCATGTTATGATGTTCTCTTCTGTGGTGGTTCCATCGAATCTTAATAGATCAAAGAATTGATTCGGAAGGGCTTCCACAATAACTGTAGAACCATATACAACGTTCAAGTTAAGTTGATTAAAGAAAATATTTGTCTCGCCTGTTATACCATCTACAACAGTTACATTAATGTTTCCGTTGGCTTCTTGACCCGCTGCTACCCCTACATTGACGTTAAATGTTGGCAAGTATTCTGCGATAATAACAATCCTTCCGTCTTGTGACAGATGACGTGCCAAGAATGCAGCATCAATATTGAACGTTAGGTTAAGTTGCGCGACGCCCACAGGTTGATACACAAAGTATGTTGTATTGTTCGGTCCGTTTACCTGGATTTTCCATGCAACAAGACGGTATATTCCAACATATGGCAATGCGACTGCATTCACGGTTGCGACTTCGCCAATTTCTACTGTTGTTTGGCTGGCAACCGTTACTGCGCCCGCAAGTACTGTATCTTCTTCTCCACGTAATGCACCAAATACCTCGAAGATATATTCATATGGTGCAAAGTTAACAACAATGGTCCAGTTCTGCATTATTGTAAGGTCGAACCCAACTGGAATATGTATACCATTAATTGGCGCAAACGTACCAACAGGTGTTCCAACTCCGTTGTATACTGTAAAATTTACGAATCTAAAATGCTCGTTTGGTGTTGCAACCATAGTAGTGATATCCCCGGAAGTTGGCAAACTAACACGACTACCTATGATTACGTTTCTTAGTGGCTCACCATCTATACTGATTTCAAATGTTCCGGCTCCTTCCATGCCTGCTGCCCCATCAATGTTAACCATGGTTGCAGTTGCTGCGTTTTGAACACGGATAAATATTTGACCTACTGTATCCCCCACCTGGGTCACGCTAAATGCGTGATCCAAAATAAATTGCTGGTCAAACAAATTTGAAAGAGATAATGTTTGTGTGTTTCCAATAATCACATATTCCGTAGAACCAGAAACACGTGCAAGCCAGTAGAAACCGATTGGCCATGCGCTTGCGGTTGTTAGATATCTATCATCATCCCCGATTCTGATTGATGTGATCGTGCTGATATTCCCACCATCGTTATATATAAATTGTGGGGTCGCAAAATTATCACTGAAAACCACGTTGTATTCTGCTGGACGGAATGTTGCCACAAATACTTGGTTAATTCCTGCTGTATTATTAAATGTGGCCTGTGCTGCGTAAGTTACACTGCTGTCTACATTATACCAGCCATCAAATATATATCCGACACGTGTTGGAAGACCTGGGAAACCATACATACCTTGGTATGGAAGCGTAACTGTTGGGTTTTCTTGTAATTCGGTGAAATAGAATTCTTCACCAACACCAAGACCAACCTCGAATGTGTAAGTGAAAATTGGGTTAATAAGCAAAGTGTTTATAAAAATCTGCCCGTTGCTGTCGAAAACAAATATGTTTTGACTTGCATTCGTGTTCACCTCATTAAGGAACGCCTGTTCTTGCATTTGGGTTGTTGTACGGCTTCCGCTGGTGGTAATTGTTGTACTTAATTGGTTGTTAATTAACAATCCGCCGAATTTTGTGCTGTTAAACCATGCATTTTGTATTGTAACAGTTGATGTATTTCTTGTTGCTACACCGCCCATACTTGCTCCGGTTGTTGCAGTAATTGGCGCATTATTGATGACATGTCTTATTGTGTGGTTCCCAGACCATGCAACACCGTGTATACCACCAATTTGGTCTCTTGCTGATATAACTGCCCCGTTGTTAACCGCAAATTCAATTGTTGATACAGATGATCCTTGTGAAAGTCCTATAATACCACCAGAATATCCCCAACTTCCATGGTTTGCTGTTATTGTCCCGTTGTTCATCGCACGTCTTATCGTTGTATTAACTGCACCACTGTGCCATGCATGTCCAAGTATACCCCCGACGAAATAACTTCCTGTTATATCTGCTCCGTTGAACACATCCTCCATAAAGTGAGTACCACTCTCTGCTTCACCAACAATTCCACCAAATGTGTGTGCGGTCGTGCTTCCAATAACTGTTTGTCTAATGATACCATCCATTACCATAATGTTTTCAATACGAGTCGATCCACGCACAACACCTGCAACCGTACCTACACGCGCCCCAGACGCAGATATATGAACATTTTCAAATCGTATATTTCTTACTGTAGCACCATTAATGATACCAAATAGACCCACGTTGGATGCACCGTTGATAGTCATATTACGTATTGTGAAATTTTGTCCATCAAAGGTATTATTAGTACCAAGCGTTGGAATAACTGTCCAGTTCCCCACCATATCGATGTCATTAACAAGGACAAAGTGCCTGCCGGCTACGTTTGCATAGGTACGTACAAGTCCATTCAATGTGGCTTGACTACCCACTCGGAATGGATCTGCCACTGTTCCTGTCCCTGAACCGTCTGGTCCGGTGAATGTTGCTGCAGCAACTTGTGCTTGGTCATTAATGCCACGGTTAAACCCACCGCCAATCAGCAATGCCCCCGCCCCAAACATAACTGCCGCAAAAAGTACACCTACGACAATTGAAGAACGTCTTATCCAGTTTTTCATATGCACCTCTTACTCCTTTCCTCTTTTATTTATCCATGTCTTCACGAAGTTTTTTCAACTGGTCCCCTTGACCCATACGCACAGAATTTGCTTGTCTCTTTGTTTCCAACTCTGCATATTGCTTTTTCTTTCTTGCATTAGAAACCATCATCCATGTAAGAGCAAGGACAAGAAGCGGAATAAAGATTAACGCAGCCAACATACCAAACATAAACGCACGGTTCATTGTGGTTGTAATTTCGTTACGGATTTCAAGTTGGTGCACAGCCAGCCAGTCACTTGTAAGTGTTAATCTTACTGTGTTTCCTTCTTGACGTATGTTACCAAATTGGTTGTAAATTTCGGCGATACTACGCTCGTTAATTCTCCAGTTAGAAAGTTCAAAACCGGATGTTGGATTGAATGTGATAACAACAGTATCATTAATTACTCTCACGTTTGTACCATATTCAACATCACCACGTGCGCCGCTAAGGTTCGCAGTGATATCCAGTTCAAGTTGCTCTTCCGCGAATACAATTGTGATGAATCTTAGACCATTTACCAATATAACAACGCTGTTTCCAGTCTGTTGATCTGTGTATTGATCCAATCCATCAAAACCAGAAAGTCTGAAAAAGTTTTCCGCAGTTGCTTCTATCATTATGTGTGTCCCCATTGCGAATGGGAATGTTCCGATTTCGTCGATTGTGAGACTTCCATTCTTTACCCAATTTCCGTTTTCCTGGGTCACAACAAATGCTTCGAATGAACCATTACCTGTTATATCAATTGTAACGGCATGAATTCTTGTAAATTGCGCAACAATTCTAAGTTGCCCGTTAAAAGTGTATAAGGTGATGAATGTTTGGTTAAACGCAATATCCACAAGCGAGCCAGTATTTGGATCAAGGAATCTACCAAGTGGTAATAGTTCCCCGTTCACATCTGCAAACCAACCAACAAATTCAAAAGCCTCGTCATCGTATGTTTTATTAATGTTTGTAATTGTTTGCCCCTCAACAAGGTCAGCAACCACAGATGTAGTAAAACCAAAGTCTGGATATTGCACCACATCAAATTCGTTTCCATTCATATCTACCGCGGCAATTTCAAGTTGGAATGCACGCAAAACAAATATCACATCAATATTTCTGGATGATGTCAATACGATTGTTATCAATGTTTGGCTTTGATTAATTTCGGATACAGTTGCGCCAAATACTTGGTCAACCGCATAAATCATGTTTGGCATCAATGCAATTCGGATTGTGCTGCCGTGGTCAAATTGACCCATCAATGGTTGGTTATGAAGTGTTCTACCCTCTGGTGTTACAACTGTTACACGTACATCTCCCATAGTTGTATCATTTATACTGATATTCATTGCATGTTGTCTTACGAAAATTGCAACAATTGTTATTTCGTTGTTTATGTCGGCATATCTTTCAAAGAAAGTTTCATTAAGATTATTGAATGCGATGACCGCGCCAATATTTCCACCTGGTGCCGAGAAATAGTCATACCTTTGTGCTATTTGGTTGAATATTCTTACGTTTAATACAGTGTTACTTACCAATCTGTACCCTGCCGCCGAAGATACGGTTATTGATGGAACATTATCACCCAAACCAATTGTGTGTACAGATGTATCAGATATAGCGGCAGATGGAACTGTACTGAAGTTACCTTCAACAGATATAAAGAAGTCTTCGTTACTAAACTCAATTCCTACCACCATTGCGCCACCTGCAACTATTGATGCGGATGGTATGGTTACCGTAGCGTGTGAAATACTTAAAAAATTGATACTGACCAAGACTGGTAACGCGTTCATTGTGACCGTTACATCATCGAATTCGCGGAAGTTGTTGGCAAAAATTTCCAAAACAATCGGTGTGTTGTGTGTGGCAGAAAATTGTCTTTGTGCACCAAACGTGGTGTTTACGCCGTCCACCATAACAGAACCAAAATCACGTTGCCCAAGTGTTACGGTATCCACCGTAAATGTCATCGGCGCAACGTTTTCGTATAATGCGCGGATTCGAATTGTATATACACCCGCATCATAAAATCCAAAGTTATTCATGAATGTCTCATCAAACAGATATACACCGTTATTATAGAAATTCAAGCGTTGTTCACCAAGAACCTCTTCACCAAGACCAATGTTTATCCAATTATTAATGTTGCCCGGGTTATTATATTCGCTGGCAAGCAATGCCATCCAACCCACAAAGTTATAGCCAACAACACCGCTGATACTGCTTCTTGCGAAACCATTTTGTCCGATTTGTGTTTGGGTTATTACGTCTGCCAATCCACCTGGACCGTGGAATGTAATTTCTTGGTTAATAGTAGAATCAACAAGTGGGCTGATTATAAACGGTTGTTGTGTCCATTGTGCATAAAGCGTTCTGTTGGAAATCAAGAATTCAAGATTCACATCGGCAAAATCATATGCGAAAACTTGACCTTCGCCATTTGCCATTGTATTCCAACTATTGAGTATAAATCCCCATCGTGTTGGCAGTTCAATCGTAGAAAAGTCAATTACCTCACCAACTGCCCAGTCATGTTCAACTATGGTTTCGTTTGATAAAAACGAGCCATTATTTGCGTTCAAGTTCAAAAACTGTCTTTGACCAGTTGTGACCAATTCAGGTCCATTAGGACCCAAGATAAATGGTGCAGGCAATTGTGCCCCATTAAGCAAATCCACGAAAGTTTGGCTGTTCATTTCTGCCGTTGTTCTTGGACCAGACCCAACAATGTTTGCAGCAGGAACCCCTTGCGCAGTTGGTCTACCTGGAAGTAGTGTGGAAGAAAAGTGAGTGTTTTGGATTAGCACTGTGTTTTGTCCTGTCCCTACGTTTCCTACGATACCACTAAGTACTGTCGACGTACCTGTTATACTTGCAATAACAACTGTGTTTCTGATTGTAATATGATTTGGTCCCGCACTATTGGCTGCAACCCAACCGATAACCCCACCATTGTGCGTCCCTGCCGAATTCAAACTACCACGTACCAAAGAATTTTCTATTATTATACTTCTGTGCGCAGCGTTTACAGTAGCACCAAGAATACCTGCAACAATATTACTTGTATTATTCTGTACCCCGCTAAAATAGGCGTTAGAAATTAAGACATTAATATTTTGTGATTCAGTGTTACCTATTATACCACCGGAACTGTTACCACCTCTGATATTTGCGTCTGTTACCGATACGTTTCTAATTTCAAGATTTAGCCTATCTATGTTGTTTATACCATTAACACGGAAACTGCCGAACAGACCACCGGTTCTACCTGTCGAAGCCGTTGGCCATCCAATTTGCGAATTTTCTATGTGAATATTTTCCATAATCATAGAAGACCCCGCAGGCAAAGTACCGGTCGGAAGCGCACCAACAACAGCAGTATAAAACGCACCAGAACTGATCTGTGCGTTCGTGAAAGTAACGTTTCTCATGGATCCATTAAAGTTAATAAACATGGCACGTTGTGTACCAGAGTTAACCGTAAGACCATTAATTGTAAATCCATTGCCTTCGAATATAGAATTCGCAGAGAAATTAGACATAGGTACCCAATTAGCACCACTTAGGTCAATGTTATTAATCAGCATAATATGCGTACCTTGCACAGTCTGTGCCGTAGTAAGTCGATTTATCAATGTTGCCCGCGTTCCCACCTGAAACGGATTGGCCGAGGTCCCAGTTCCCGCCCCATCAACCCACCCAGACATCGGTACCGCACCACCAGGTGCAGCCTGCGAATTGTCGATTCGGGTTTGCGGTACGACCAGCATCATAACACCCGCAAGCATGAATATCATACCCGCCAAAAATGCTATCGACGTTTTTCTGAAATTTTTCTTCATATGACCTCCGTTTTCATCCCTTGCTACTAGTATCTTTCGCGTATCAACGTATTATCCATCTGAAAGTAATTTTAATAGATAGTCCCGTCCAGGTGCCGGTTTATCGTCGCCACCTCCCCCTCCAAGACCAGGCAAAGTAAACGAAGAAGCAGGACCAGAAGACCCTCCACCACTACTGGATGGTGCTGGCGCAACATCACCGCTTGTATCTTGCATCAAAGGTTGCGGCGTTGGTGCAGGCGGTGGAGTAGATGGCGGTGCCTGAACAGGTGGTTGCGGTACTGGCGGAGAAGGCGGTGCCGCTTGTTGCATTTGCGGTGGTTGAGGTTGCATCATTTGAGGCTGTTGCATCTGCATATTTGGCATTCCCATCCCCATCGAAGGATAGTAAAAATTTTGATTGTGCATCGGATTATTAGGCATAAAGGGGGCGTTTTGCTGCATCCCCCCTGTATTAATTCCATTTGCCATAAGTCGCTGCATTCCAAAGGTTGTAATGATGCTTTCTATCTCTTGCAATTTACCCGAAAGATTCATAGAGAGCATGTCATTAACACTAGAACTTTGAATTGAATGTGCAAAGTGCTGGACTTGGGAAACAATGTTCATCAGTTCTCGGACAACGTTGAAATTATTCCCGAATGACATCTGTTGTTGGTCATTGGAAATGGTTTTCAACATATTGTCAAAAGAACCCAGTATCATTTATTCTCCCCAATTGTTTTTCTTATGTAGTGCTAGAGCCCTAGAACTGTCCTAGAAGGTGGAAACCCTTTGCGTTTGCGGTAACCGCATCTTGCTGGATAATTAAACGTGGGTCATTGAACAGTGTTCTTAGGTATTTTTCGTACTGAAGCGCACCACCACCAGTCAATATAATTCTGTAAAATTTTGTAAATTCAAGTCCAAGACCCATAACGGCCTCATATACACGTCTTGATTGAATTTCTTTGTGTTTTTCTGCAAGTTGTGCAAGATCGAATTTACCAAATGGTGTTTCCACAGTTGTACTTTCAAGAAGTGCAATGTCCAGTTGGTGAGAGTTCAATGCATAAATGTTGGCTTCTGGCATTTTGTCGTTAACGTCTTCCTGAAGGTTTGCAACGTAATCAGAAACCCCAATCTCGAAACCAAATGTGCCACGCACACGTGATTCTTCCAATACCGCAAGGTCGGTTGTTCCCCACCCAATATCCACAATAAGTGCACGCTGTGAAAGAAACTTTTGGTTAAGTGCTTGCTCTTTTTCGTCGTAAACAAAATTATAAAGCGTTCCCAATGGCTGCGGTACAACAATAACATCCACGATTTCAAATGTGATGTCCTCGACTTGGTCCCACTTTACGGATTTAATACTGAATTCACCAATAAGGTTCTTTTTAATTTCTTCTGCAATTGCTGCGTTCTTACTAAGCGAACTTGGAAGACCGGTTACCACGCGAATTTTTTCGTTGGTTCCAGGCTGAAGAACACCCGCAATACCAATAAGGGCTTCGATTCTGAATGCCTTGCTATTGTAACGTGCTTTCCCACGTCCACCAGAACCCATAGCAGACAGGTCACCTACCTCATAAACCTCTTTGTCCAAAACATACATTTGATAGTTCGTCTTGAAAGAATACACAAGACCTGCGTCGTTTATTTCACGCACGGTATTACGATATTCCTTGTGAACATCATTGTCCGTCCAAATTTTAATTGTCGAGTTCGCAACGTCAATACCAACCACCCTACTGAATGGCCTTCCTGCGTATGCGTCAACTTTTTGCTCTTTACCTTTTTTCTTAAGCATTTTAAATTTCCTCCTATTTATTTTTTTAAATGTTTTTTATAACATTACCGAAACTGTGTTGTTCCAGTTTTGCTCTGTTCCCAAGGTTGACACTGCAAACCCCTTTCTTTTTGTCATTGCCGAATATTGAAAATAATCCAGGCTTTGCAAAAAACTTGCTTTCGATCAAGTACACATCTTTTACCTTCTCGTTTTCATAACAAACAAGTGCAACATACAAGTTATCATCAGATTTTAGATGTTCGTTTGGAAACACCGCTTTTTTCTCTGCAAGATCATGCCCAACAACCAATAGGTCGCAAACCTTTTTGCTGTTTGCATCGTAAATGACATGATAGTTTACATTGGTTAATAAACTGTTCCCTGTTCTTGAACACAAAAAACCCAAGTCCTTAATTGCGTTTTTTCGTATTTCACTTACCGCACCATTAAGATCCTCGCGTGTCTTTTTAAGATCTTCTAGTTCTCTCAAAATTCCCTCCTTTGTTTTACTTGTTCTCTGGCTTCGGACCAAAATTGCGTGCATTAATATCTGCTTTTTGGGCAGCATTAATACGGTCTTGGTAATCTTTCGAATCAGCCTCTTTGCGCTCTTGCCTTGCCTTTTCATCGTCTTCGCGTTCTTGGAATACGCTTGCGGCAAGACTTGTGGATTCGGCATATTTTTCACGCTTAAGTGCTTTATTGGCTTTACGGGCATCTAATCCCTTGCTGATTCTTTTTTTGAATACTAAGAAATATAAAATAAGTCCAACCGCAACCAATACAATCCCACCAATCAACAATCCAAATAAAACCGGATTGTTCCACAGGCCAGACGCAAGTAAATTATTTAACATCTTTTGTTCCCCCTATATTCTTAATATATATCACTTGGCAAAAAAAATGTAAAACAAATTTTGTTCATTTTACAAAAAATCACCCTCCATGAACTATTTCATCGTCATCATCGTCGTATTCATCTTCGTTGCTTAGTTCATAATGCGTTTTAATCAATTTTCCATCAAAATTATATGTTGCAACTGTGCCTCGCACCTTGTCTTCTTCGTCATCCTTGCTAATGTCCATGTAACTTACCAACACGCTATCTTTAAGTACATATATTGTATTTAGTTTGGAAAAGCTGGTCGTGAACTCCTCGACCTTTAAACTTGGCTTGATTCTGCAAAATGATATTTGTGCCATAATATTCGGGTTATTTTTGTTATCACCTATTACCAAAAACATTGTGGGTGTTAATCGCCTAACACGTACATCTAATTTGGATGATAATTCAATAAGATTCCAAGCCTTTGCCTGGTGGTCATCACCATATATTATTTTATAATATTCTTCGTTAAAAAAATTAACTTTGCTAATTATTAATTTTTCGGTTTCACAGTACTTGTATATATATGATTTGAATTCTTTTTTAATTATTCTGTGTAATACATAAAAGTCGCCATCGATAGTATGCTCGCCACTCTCTGCGGGAGGTTTTTCCACAATCTTTATTTCTTTCTCCTCGACAAATACCTTACTCATCCTTATGGCAATCTCCTTAGTAACGCTTCGATGTCTCGTACACTCATTTGTTTTGCACAACCTTTCATGGCGTAGTTCATTGCCTCGTGCGCAAATTTCTCGTACTCGTTGTCTTTAATTTTTCCTTTTAGTGATGGTAATTGTATACCCACATCTTTAATCAATTTTTCAATCGTCTTCTTAACCGCAGTACCACTGCCACCCTTTCCTCCCAGCATTTTTACAACGCTATCAAAACGCTCTGGAGATGCATCGTAACAAAACGCACAAACTTCTGCACACACCATTGCAAGCGCAATGCCATATCGCATGCCAAATTTTGCCGCCAACACATCTGCTATTGCATGTACCGGACCGGTACACGAATAATTCGCCGCCAAGAACGAATTAATAGATGCCGCCGCCGCATGCTTGATCAATTCAATGTCTGCAGGTTTCGCAATAATCTTTTTGGAAAATTGGATGTAACTTTTCAGGGCTTGCTCTGCATATGCGTCACTGGTTGGATTTGCATATATAGAAACATATGCCATCATCGCGGTTGTAAAGCAATCAAACCCAAGCACCGCCCATAAATCTGGCGGCAGTCCCGTCATTAACATTGGGTCTATGTATGTTGCCTTTGGTATTAGATACGGGCTGATAAGCATCTTTTTTTCGTTGCTTTGCATAAAGGACGCGTAACTGGAAATCTCGTATCCGGCAGCCGGCATAATAGGAACAGTTATATGATAAATAACATTCGGCGTAATCCCTATCGGACCCATCGTTCCACCTGGGATATAATCATGCAAAAAACCACCATGGGTTAATAATAAACTGGTTAACCTGCCACAATCCATCACGGATTCAACACCGACGGATATTATGCAATCTATATTATTTCCGCTGGCAAAATTTAATACCGAATAAACACTGTGTTCCGTTAAATTGGTGGCTGCAATATTTGCATAAACATGTACATTGGTTTTAATAAGTGGCTTTATATGTTTTTCAAAAATTTCTAATGAATACTGGGTACCGGTTAAAACCAAAACATTTTTAAATGAATTAACGTCCAGTTCCTTTATAACCCCGACATCAAAATTTATCTTGGTTGCAAAACTTTGCTCCATTAATATATCCCCCACGTATATGGTTCACCTATTAATTAAAAATATCACAAAAGAGTACAAACACAAACATTTTGATAATGTTTTTTGTTTTTATCTATATATTTCGTTCGTCGTATTGTTCTTTTTGTGCGGATAAATCCATTCCAGCGGCTTTGGACAGGAAAACATTTCTGGTAGACAATTTTTCATCCAATTTCATCCGGGTATATCCATCCCCGTCACCAGGGAAAGAAGTTATAGTGGCGCCATTAATTTGATCCTCCATCCGAAGAAATAATGTAACCAAACCCTCGGTAAGATTGGTTTGTATTGCATCGTTTCTTCCGTCTAAATCAACCCTTTCGCTTCGCGCTTGATATCTTGCGGGTAAAAAATCTGGCGCCAATATATGGCGTACGCCAGATTCATGTGCCATAGATATAAACCGTGCTAAAGACAAAACATGTTTGGGCGGACAACCGCGATTCTTGCTGACATTGGTATTTACTCCGTTTACTGCTTTTTTAATTTCATCTGGTACATCTATACCATCAGTCATGTTGTGCACACCGTATACAACGGCAACTTTCTCACCCCCCCCCTCTTCTGATACACCATAGTACACAATTGGCAATGTATATCTGTCGCTGTTCTTTTCATTCTTTGATATTTGAAACTTTAGCGCGAACGGGGTTTCATACTTAACATCCAAATGTTGCCGCGTGGTATACAACAATAAATCATCTATCTGTTGTGGTTCCGCAAAACCATCGTATTCATGGAATGTTTTATCCGTTAAATATTGCGTTCGTCGATCAATATATCTCAGCAAGTTACCTGCGTCACTATTGGACATGTTAAACAACAAATTTTGTATTGCTGTGTCTTGCACCTTCTTTTCTCCACCCATCTGAACTCTCATTTTATGATGTAGACGGGTATACTCTATCTTAGTAAACTCGATTGCCTTAATGTGTTCCTGGATCGATTTATTAATCTTACATGCATGGTTAAAATCATTAATAACTAATTCTGAAAAAAGCGGATTAGCACTCGCATGGAAAACAAGTTGCTCGACAAGGTTGTTCGGATTATCCTCTCTCATTCAGTTATTATAACATAATATTTACCTCGCATAGAACTAAAAGAAAACCCACCTATTTAGTGGGTTCATCTTTTATTATGATTGGCTCCCCCGGCAGGATTTGAACCTGCGACCTACCGGTTAACAGCCGGTTGCTCTACCGCTGAGCTACAAGGGAATAACAACATTATTATATTAAATATTACCCCACAATGTCAAGTGGAAAATATACACAAAAGTTATTGTGCTGACTTCTCACTAACATCAACTTTATCTTTTTCTTTGTCATATATCGCAAGGACAATGTTTTTCAACTGTTTTTTTGTTTGGATATTTAACCGCTGGTAAAGCCATGCTTCATCCTTTTCCAATGTGCGGAGACTGGAATATATTATGTGGCCGTCATCCACCAGATAATATGGTAACCGCATAGGTTTTGGTTTCGCCGTATTCATGTCCTCGACCACCAGTTGTTTGTGTTCAACCTTTGGCATGATGCTTAGTGCCCCGCTGTTTTCAAATACCGCATATTCAATTTTGCTTAAATCAAAGTATCCCTTTTCACGTGCCTTTGCCATTAGGTCGTTTATGTCCATTTTACTTTTTTTCAATGATTTGTAATTTATCTTGCCCTCATATATAACCATAAGGGGTACACCCTTGATAAGTTTTTTAATCCGCCTCCCCTTTCGTTCCAAAAATATGATTAACAAATTAACCAAAAAGAAAAACGTCATTGCCGCCAAATAATGATAAAAAGGCGCATTGCCCGAATCAATCGCCCATTCCGCCGCGATGGAACTGACCGCTATGCCCAGCATATAGTCAATAACATCCAACTGGCCCATTTGTTTCTTTCCAAGTGTTTTGGACATTATAAAAAGATAAATCGCCGCGGATAACGAAAACACCAAAATACGAATAATACCCGTCATACACGATGATTATTGACATATTTGACAATCCAGCCTCAGTTCGAAATTAATCATACAGTCAATATATCCACGAAGATATTTAAGATAACCTTGCAACCCCTCGAAATCAAACGATATCATCGACTCTGGGAGGTAGCAATTTATGAATGCGTCAATATGCCGTATTTCTCTTTCAAATTCGACTAGTTGTTTTTTAAATTCATTTATTCTATTCATGACAGAATTATAATGTAACCAACAGAGACAAGTCAAACACTTTGCAACCAATAGGTACATAATAACGTATGGAAACATTTGCAAAAATAATCAAAGAATTAAGAGATGAAAAAGGGATGAATAAATCACAACTTGCAAGAGCATTAGGCTTAAGTCATACAGTAATTATTAATTGGGAAAATGGTTCAAAGGCGCCAAGCATCTTTACATTCATTGAACTGGCAAAATATTTTGGTGTGACGATTGATTATCTTGTTGGCTTGGAAAAATAATTTTAATGCTTGTTGGTGCTCGGGATCGGACTTGAACCGATACGGGGTTGCCCCCGAGGGATTTTAAGTCCCTTGTGTCTGCCTATTCCACCACCCGAGCATGCAGATATTATATATTAAAACTTTGACTTCCGCAAGTTTATACGAGTAATTTCTGGTTATGTCTCCATTGCAATTTCAATCTCGGCAATTAATTGTAAATGATGCTGGGTCAATGTTTTGCTTGTTTTAAGATGTTTAAGTATATTGATGGTTTCCGCGAACTTTCTAAGACGTTTTTCTGGTTTAAAAATCTCTGGACTCATGTCTCTAATATTATCCAATCTATCCGCCAATTTTATTAACAACGCATATGGTGTCAACAATTTCATTTTACCCGCCAAATATTTTTCTTTGCCGTAATAATCACTTGCAAATGGCGCACTGGATAATTCCAAAACTGTGCTGGAAACCTCTTGTCCAAAATGATCTTCTATTTCTTTTGGCGATGTGTATGTGTCTTCCACGGTATCATGCAAATATGCAGACGCCATCAATATGTCAAGTCCGCTTGAATCTGGTTTTGTTCTTTTAATAATCTCGGCAACCCGTATCGGATGATTTACATATGGCTCGCCGGTTTTCCTAATTTGACCATTATGTTTAATTTTCGCAAACCATTTTGCTTTTTCAATGTCTACCATATACAATGGTATACTACACACCTGTTAAAGTCAATATTTAAACAGAAATAAATCATGCATCGAGGTACAATTATTTAATTGGCGCAACATCAAAGCATTGTGTCTTGACAAGACCAAAATCACTTTGGAATTCTTTTTTGCCTGTTTGTTTTATTTGCAATGTATTTTTGAATAATAAAATTTCATTTTCCGCGATTGGATCGTTTTCTTTTGGAATGGCGGCGAAAGATGTGCCCTTGCCGACCCCAGATCCATTCCCAAGTCACAAAGCTGATTGTGGAATTGGATTGATTCACAATATTGCAAGAACTTCTGCTAGGTAAATAATTCGGTTATCCTTGGATTTGGCAATTTATCAGATAATTTGTTTATCATTCTGTAAGCTATGCTGGCATAAATTTGCAGGGCTTGTTTTTCCTGCTGAGAATATGTGCATTGCTTTTTAAGTTTATTAAACAAGGCGGTTTGTTGCATCGTGTATTATAACATTTTTACCCTCGTTATTTCAAGACTCAATTAATTAAACTTTACTCACCCTTTATTTATTTGTGATTCAGGTTTCCCTTGTACCGCCAACCGTGTAAATTTCCCAGAAGCCCTGTCGGATTCATCATATACCCATTCAGGTGGTTCATATCCGGCCTCGACAAGTTTAAATACCTCATCTAAATCTTGTGTAAGATCCCAACCCTCTCTACCCGTTTCCAACGTATACCTCATGACATCTTTTAATACTTCTGGCGGCAAGTCATTCCAATTTTTTAAATCATCCTTAACGTTTTTTATACCGTCTAGCTGATGATAGTTTACTTCTGGTGTTTTATCAAAATCTGATGTACTGCCAGCCCCTTGCCAATAAGCCGCAGAAACAAGATCAGCCTTCGAATGTTTTTTTGCAATAAAGAACAATGCCAACAAAGCTACTTTACCTCTTGGTATTCCAAAACTTTTACCCTTTAATCTTGGGTCATCATTAATAACTTTTATGTATCTGTCTTGAATTTCTTGAACACTGTATCCCATTTACTGTACCACCTCTTTGTCGTTGTTTTTATCAATATTTTTTATATTTTTGTATTCTCGTGCCATCATTCCATACAAAGCCTTTTGGGCACGCCGTAAATCATCTCTGCCCAATTCACCAAGGGTATTACGTGAAGAAAACTGATTACCATCTATCCATTTCTGCGCCCTGGCAAGTTCATCGTCCAACATTGTTACAATATTCCCGTCTTTGCCTATTTCAATTGTTTTACAAGGTACAGCCTCGCCCTCACCCGCTTTTTCCGTTGGAAAGCTTGAAAACCATCCTACCACGTAAGATGGATATCTCATCCAGAACCTCGTCGCTGTCAAATTTGAAACATCTTCCCCATTTTGTACTCTCTGATTAATTAATTCCCAATTGAGATCATCACCCCGAAAATGACTAGCCCCGTAATCAATTTGGTCCGTCCGAGATATTTCCAAATCATCGCTAGTAGGCACTCTGCTTTGCATTAATGCGTTAATTACGGATTCGTTGTCAAACGTTGTGATTTGTTTTATAACATCTTCCCCGACACGCCCATCTCTTATGTCTTTTTGTAACTGGTGTAACATAACTTTTGTGCCAATGCTATGTACACCTAGTGCAATTTTATCGCCGATAAAGTACCCAAGTTTGGCAATTGAATTCATATAGCCCTCCGACTGTTAAATTCCCCAATGTATATAATTTTTAATTTTGGAGGCACCGCCCGGAATATCCGCGCGATGCGCGTTTGACACTAAGGTAAGATATACTTGTCCGCAATGCGGACGGGTCATCAAACCGTGGAAGCGTGTCTTGGAGGCACCGCCCGGAATCGAACCGGGGATAGAGGTTTTGCAGACCTCGGCCTTACCGCTTGGCGACGGTGCCGGAATGTATATGACGGTCGCGTCGCATTGGATAATAATCCTAATGCGGCACGGATGTACCGCTTGGCGACGGTGCCATATATGATATTATACGTCTTTGCGGGTTAAAAGTCAACTTGGATATTACCAACCACGTTTTTTACCAATAATGACCACAGAGGCAATAGCACCACCTGCGACCACGATAATAATAATTGTTACCATAATTTGCACCCAATTTGATTCGTCGCCATTATAACCGTTCGGTTTGTATTCAGGTGGATATGGGGTGAAATTCTCGTCCACAATCCATACCGCATGAATGGTAAGGTTTTCACCAACCACAAGTGGAAAATCTATCCTTACACCCTGCGCGCTTTCCCAGTGACTAAGAGTATATCCGTCTCGATTAATTACATGTGCTGTGACCGTTTCACCAATAAGAATCGTTGATGTATGTACCCTTACGTCTTGTGAATAGAATTGGATCGTAAATGTCGCATAACCAACCCAGCCTGCAGTTAAAGTTATTGTGTCACCAGCGTTTGCAATTACAAAGTAGTTATCTGCAACGCGTCCACCATTTTCATCAAATATTTGTACACCATTATGATAAAACCCTGTAAAGTTAAATCCAGGCCGCACCAAAGCATGCACAACATTCAACGGCAAAGATTCACCGGTGGAATATGTAATTTGGTTGGGAACGCTTCCCGTAACACTTGCGTGACCGGATTCAAAAGCAACAATCCCCGCATTCGCCGTCCACATTGTGTTGAATGTGATGCTCCCAGTTATTTCCATATTTATCCAGTCATCAACACGCACACCAGGAATCAATTCGTTCTCCCAACCATAGAACGTAAACCCCGTTCGTGTAGGTGGTGTAGGCAATAAAACACGCCCATGTATATGTTGAATATTTTGGACGGAAACTGTCTGGTTATTCCAAACAAAAGACACAGTGTGGCGCGGAAACGTGGGCGAGTCACTTGTAACCCAGGTACTTGCAATATTTATGTAATCCACCGGTAACTGATTACGGCGCGCGTTAAGTTGTTCCAGCAAACTGCCCTCTCCTGTTCCGACACTCCAAATAATATCTCTCACCAAATTAGCAGTACCATATGAAACAAAATCAAAATCCCATGTTACCAATGACGGAAAAATTGCAGCCCCCTCGAGACCAAAGACACTGGTAACGATTATATCTCCGCGTGCAAAAGTACAATTTCCAATAATTTGATATGCGCCTGTGTTCGTACCAAGATTAAACACATTATCCAAAACAACTATGGTTTCGTTAATTGACATCTCGCCTATTATATTTGCATGGAAGTTGCTATTGATAAATTGAGTTTGTATATTCCCTTTATTATAACTGTTAATTATTTTAACGCCAATTTGATTGTTTTGACCAATTATGGTGGCAACCAGCCCGCCGATGGTTTGTACGCTACCCGCAACAACATTTCCATAGTTTGCAACGTTTATAAGGGTTGTGTTTGTTGCGATTCCAATAATACCTCCAACATGTACATTCATGGGGGAAATCATGATTTGATTTGCGCGATTGGTTACATTCACAAAAGTAGAGTTTACCGCACGACCCGCCACCGAGGCACGAAATTGCTGCAACCCTGCAATATCTGTTGTCCAAGTTGTTATGTTTCCTTCGACTATTAAATTAGATATATTTGCGTCAACAACACTTCCAAAAACACCGAACAGTGCCGCGCCTTCGACAATTGCATTCAAAGTTGAAGGCAGTGTTATCGTAAAGCCATTGCCATTAAATGTTCCACTGAATGGCAGGTTCTGTGTACCGATTGCTGTCCATGGACTTGTAGACAAATCTATGTGGGTCATAAGGCGAAAATATTGTGTGGCAAAGTTATCACCATGTATATTTACCCGTTGTGCCAGGTGTTCTAATTCCACCCTGTCATAAATGCGAAAGGGGTCGCCGCTTGTCCCCTGTCCCGCCCATGCATTGCTCCCAGCAGAAGCCACGGTGTTTACACCAATGTTCAAAAATAAAATCCCCGTGACGGCAAATGTCGTCAGAGTGCAAAAAAATAATACTTTCTTTAGTTTCATGATATTTACTGAAGCATAAACATAATCCTAATTGATGTCAAATACAAAACCCCCTAGTGGGGGTTTTAATAACTCTGGATGATTTAATTACTTGTCACCAAAATCGATAAATTCATTTGGATCGATTCGTGTACCATCTTGCAGAACTTCAACACGGACGTGTGGTGTGGTTGTGAATTCAACCGTGCTTGTGGTACCGACTGTTCCAATCTTTTGACCCTTTTCCACACGGTCGCCTGGATTCACAGCCGTATCACGGGCAAGTGACTTGAATACTGTGGACAATCCATTTTCGTGATCAACAATAACGGTGGTTCCATAAATTGTGTTACGCACGCTTTGCACACGACCAGCGAATGTAGAGACTACTCTAGTACCTTCAACTGCGCCAATTGCAATTGCCCTGTGACTGCGCCATTGTCTTAGGGTCGCGTTGTACTGCAAATCAACATCACAGAACCCTTTTAACATGGTAAAGTCTCCATCAATCGGCAATCCAAATACAATTGGATCCGGTCCACCTACTGGTGGGTCGTCCTCCTCCTCTGGTGGGCGCGGCTGAGCCAAACTGAGCGCCGTAAAAGTAATTGCCACCGTCAGCATTAGTATAATCAGCAAGGCCGATATCCCTACCGCCCTTGACCTTAGTTTTTCTTGTCGTGATGCCACCCGTACTTTGTTTGTGGTTGTTGTCATTTAAGAATTACCTCCTTAGAAGGAATTTTTGACAACAATATTATTATATATACATTATTTAATGGTGTTTTCGTCTTCCGCTTCGTCTTGCATAATTTGTTCAATTACATTATCAATTATTTGGTCAATTTTACATTCTCCTGTAATTGCTTGTTTGTTTTCCACAATCGCCCAATTCTCCACAAAATTAATTGCAAATACAATTATCAAGGCGACGATTATCAACTGCACCTGGAACAGTGCGACAAAACCCATCATAAAGAACGTCACCACCAAGCATGCGGCACTGATAGCCAGTAATACAAAATGCGGAATTGTATAGCCGTGCTTTTTCTGTTTAACGATTAACATCGTACCCAATAAAATTGTACCAAGTACACCAAAGGTTGCGGCGGTCATCATGTGGACAAATCCCTCCCATGGCGATGTTCCGTTTATCAATGCCTGAGCAATCATTCCGGCGGATGCAATCATCAACGTCCAATCAAATAGCCTGCTTCTGATTCCCAACTTCTCGGCAAATAACTTGAAATTAAGATATACCGCAAATGCCGTGGTTATACCCCATAAAATGAACCATGTTGGGTTCGCGCGGCCTATGGAACTCATTGTAATGGTTGTGGGGTTGTAACTGATGAACTGTACCACTGTTAGAATCAATGATAAAAATATAAGCCCAATAAGACACATACTTTTAATTCTTTCATTTTTTGCAATTGCTTTTAACACAGCACACTCCCCTTTTGTTAATATGGTTATATTTAACACAAAAAATTATGGATTGCAACATTTTGACCATACCCCTCTTCAATATTGATTTAATAATTGCTTTGTAGTAAAATAACTCATGGATAAAAAGAAAAATTTTTCAGGCCGCCAGATAAGTTCTGTTGTAAACAAATATCACAAACCATCTGTCTCAAAACACGATGACCTTTTAAAAAATCCATTATCAAACACCGATGCATTGATGCGTAGTTTCAATGGATGGCAATTTTTATTTACCCAAAGGGGTTACAGCGAACAAACAATCTTGGACCAAGAGGCTCTTGAAATTGCCATCCGCGAAATTATCGAGGACGACTCGGACCGCGAAATACAAATTTCTGGAACTGCGAGATTCTTCTTTGAAAAAGCAAAAATATTATTCGAATATTGCAAAGAAAATAACAAGATGGCAGCAGCATTCACAAACCCAAATCTTAGAAAAGCATACAAAGCATATACATTACTTGCAAAACAACACAAAGATTTACTTAAAAGACCCCACCGCCATTCATCCTGGGACAGGACAATCAGATAATTTTTTTCAACCAAATTCGAATGCGGCATTGTCACTGGTAATATCAAATATGATTTTTTCATTTTTGCCTTTACCCATTGTGAATTTATAATGCACGTTTATTATTATACTTTCTTTAATCTTTCTGCTCATTTTCCCGCGTATTGGTGCAAATAATTCGTTCATGTTTTCATCCGGGTTTTGTGCGGTTATTTCCAATAACATTCTACGCCTGCCCCACCCTTGCCGGACCACCAACTTGTCTTTGGCAAAAGCCCGTACCCGCGCACCACGATAGGTCGCAAGACGATACTCGCGTCCATCAATATGTATAATACAAATCTTGCCCCGAAATCGTATGCCCATGTATGGAATCCGCGCACACATTGCCACGACGGAAATGTTTGGATGTTCCGTAAACGAATTACATTGCGTCCAAAGATATTTACTTGGAAAAGACTTCCCGCTGTCGCCCTCTATATATCCATCTGCCTCATTATAAATATGTTCGTGTTCATCAATTTGGAATATGCCTGTAATCCTGTGATTCATACTGACAACCCTGTGGCGGCATTCCATAAATGGCAGAAACCTAAACGGCCCCATCGCATCGTATTTTATTTTGGAAAAGGTGCTGAATTTTAAATCACACTTTATTTTTACATTCCCATCGTCCAAATTCAATTTCATGCCATCACAATCAACTTTGTTATTCCCGATACTAACGCAGAAACTTTTACGATTTACTGTAAAGTCCCCATATCCAAATCCAAACCAAAATGCTTTGTCTTTTGTTATTATCTGTATAAACGAAGATCTTTCCCGCTTATTTGCGTTCTTGCCAAATATCACCGCCACGACAAAATCATTGTCCACACATTTTACATAATAACCGTCAAAGCCTTTCTTCATTAAGAATTAATATTCACAATGTATTAGAAGAATACTATTTCTTAATCTTGTTTTACCATTTCTTCAACTTCTTCAGCTTTTCGTGCGAGAATTTTCTCATTTTCACTTCTGACTTTAAAAACGGTTTTGATGTCTTGGCTTGCACCTTTCAAGAGAACATTTATTAACACTTCCTCAACGATAACAATTACTAGCGTAACAATAACAAATATTAACCAGCCAGTGAACCAAGCAGCAGGTCCGGCAAAAAAATATAATATTGGGGTAAGGAATAACAAGAATCCAAGCAACTTCATTGCGTATGTGTGCAACAACAACGAATTCTCTTTATGTTTAAGTTGAGCAAACACACCACTGGCGATCTTGAACCCAAGACCAGCAAGAAACACGGGGTAAACCCATCCACCAACACTCATAATTGGAATAAAAATTACAAATGAAACTATGACCATAGCCATGTCGGCAATACCATCCAATGTTGCACCAACATCGCTTTGCCCGCCCTTGATACTGCGTGCAATTGTTCCGTCTATAATGTCTGTGAAACCACCAAGAGCAAATATTATTATCGTTACGATTGCCAAAGTACTACTTGATGAAAAAGGATGATCACCAAACAAAATGACAAGAAATAACGGAATCAACGCTACTGCTGTCACTATTCGATAGACGCCCAAGATATTGGGAATATGTCTAAGTTTCATGATTGCCCCCTGTTTTTCACATAGTAAAGAATCCCAACAAAAACGATCTAAGCCGAACCAAGAGTTCATTTTAGACCGCTGATGGCGGAGAGCGAGGGATTCGAACCCCCGTGAGCTTTCACTCCAACGGTTTTCAAGACCGCCCCGTTATGACCACTTCGGTAGCTCTCCAATATTTTGATACAACAATATTATACACCAGCAAAAAAAAATATTCAAGAGAAAAATGGTTATAGACATGGTTGGCTTTTGAATGATATAATGCTTTGCATGGAAGGGTGTCGGAGAGGTCGAACGAGCTCGCTTGGAAAGCGAGTATAGTGCAAACTATCGCAGGTTCAAATCCTGTCCCTTCCGCCAAGTGCGGCCTAATTTGAACTCTTGGTTTTGATTGGATCGCTTTTTAAAAAGCCTATGTGATATAATGAATCATGGCTACAATGCGATTTAATCAAGGTGTATATGATAATCTTTTGGACTTATTACCAAAGAGACCTATTCCCCAGCATGAACGTAAAGAAAAGTATTCTTTGGGGTTTGGATTAAAAATGAACGGGTCTGTTCATTTGCTTAAAACAATTAATCTCGATGATGCTAACGCCACACATAGTGGACTTAATGTAGATGGTGCGAACCTTGTTAGATTAATTCAAGCGGAATTGGAAAAAGCAACAAATGGCACTTATCGGCAAAGGTTGGGTGTAGATAGTTTCGATACGATAGTATTGACCCATTCACACCCGTTTGATGAAAATTCCCCAAACAGAGATTTCCATAAACAATTTTCTCATACTGATAATGAGTTTTCCATAAACAACATGTTCGATACTCTAAAAGAAAATGGACTTGATTATTGCGATATGATTGTAAATTGGGAGGGCGAAAGTTTCGCTAGAAAATGGAAAGAGAATGAACAAACAGGGTTAGTAATTCCTGAACAAATGGATGTTGACCTTTCAAGAAATGTTGTCTACGAACCAAGAACGGGTTTGAATGTTGCAAAAATGTCCCGAGAACAAAAAATTGATTTATTTTCAGATAGTGATTTTGCGGAACTTACACCGCAAGAAATAGAGCAACTAATTGATGAGATGGAAAGTCACGGTAATGAGAACGAAACACAAAGTATTGACCAACTCATGGAAACATTAAGCGCTGATGAATTAGTAATAGTTGAAAAAGAATTACAGAAAAACCCTAGCATCACTTTGGATATGTTAATTGCTGAACTTATGAAGCCAACAAGATTTATTGACAAAATAAAGCATGGGCTAGAGAATGTAAGCAAAAAGTTCTCTGGTCGTGAAGTTACAAACTAATGTTATACACGAAATACAACAATACCAAAAACCCCTTGTACATTAACGCATAAAGTTCTATTATCAAGTGGATTGTCTGTATTCGATTTAGAATACCTGCTCTCCTCCATAGAACGTCTCCCATTTGTAAGCATATATTGCGCTTGCGGTGGGAGATTTTTATTGCGGTATGCTTACTTTATTGTTACGAACCCTTTTTCCCGCCTGAGAATATTGCTATTTGTCGGTAATCATGCTAAGATATTTCTATCATGAGGAGGTGAACAATGTCACAATTTGTTATTAGAGTGCCAAAGTTAAAAGTACCTAGTGCAATGCATTTTGACAAACGCCATGTTTATGGTAAAAGGCCACTTCTTAGTGTCGCGGGTGAAGGTATACAAAACTTTTTTAAGAAAGAAAAACCCGAACCTGTTGACATTGCAGAAGATTGGGAAGTTGACAGACCGCTACGGTTTGACCTTAAAAAAGGATTGGCCTATCCACACGCAAATGGAAGGTATGAGTATGTCGAAACTAGGCAAAGTCATCCAGCCGACGCGGAATCATTTATCGGAGACGGTCGTTAGTTCGGCTTTGTCTGATACCTTACTACTGGACTCGGCAGGAGTTGCTAAAACCCCCGAGTTCACAAGATTGTAATTCGTGAACCACTACTGAACCGATTACCCACCCATTGAACCGTTTTCCCGCAGGTTTATGCTTACTTTTATGTTACGATAGACAACTGCGGTCTAAAACGAACTATAACTTTGGAGGTCTATCAAATGGACAAGAAGAAAACATCAGTTGCTTTTACCAAAAGAATAAGTCCTATGGATTTCGAAAGAATTAGGCGAACTCCAAGTACTACAGAGAAGAAGCGAAGTCGCTACTAAGCCGATTTGCCTACTCTCTTAAATCAAGACAAAAGCAAATCGAAAAAACTTGATGCTCTCTATTTTAGAGACCTCCCATTCCTATAATGATGTTCTAACTCTGGACAAATTTTTGCTGCGAAAAGAAATCCTTGCCATAGCAAATGGTATGATACAATTCCATTAAAGGAGTAAGCGCGTCTATGAATAGCCAATATCATTCAACAAAATTCGAAGGCATAGCAAAATTTGACTATTCAAATAATAATGGTATATACCGCATCGGCGAGGGAGAGTATCTTTTCGATCTAAAGTTTTCAAAAGCAAGCAATACCAGTATTCATGTTTACAGTGACTCGCCTTCTGTTAAAACTGTTGCCTTGGTAAAAGATGTGTCTGATATTAACATGATAAGGGATACATCAATTTATGATTCGTCATCAAGAACAAGAGCCCCATCATTGAATCAAATTGTCGTTCTTCAGAACATTAATGGTTATTTTGCCGCAATTAAAATACTATCATTAAAAGACGACACACGTGGTGACTTAAATGACGAAGTTGAATTTGAATATGTAATTCAAATCAATGGCTCGTCAGATTTTACAAACGGGAATTCAAAGCCCAAAATAAAGAAACGCAAACAGGAAATTAAAACCGAAAAAGAAACCGATAAAATCAATAATCTACAAGTCAATTCTGTTACCATAGCAACCAGAAAAGATAAGAAAGTTTTATGGAATATAATTGTACCGCTTTCAATAACTATCATCGGGGGCACTATCGCGGGAATAATTGTGTGGATCATTACCTAGTTTTTTTAAACTACCTACTCGGCAAGCGTTCATAAACAGATTTCAAATCATTCAATTTTGGCTGGACGTATACATCCCCATCGTTAGTAAGCACAACCAATGACCCGCGGATTGTACGACCGCTCTGCAAACGTTTTTCGATGTTTTTATGATCTGCGTGAAATGCAAATGCCTTAATATCGTCTAGGTTAAGTTCCTGTGCTCCGTGCCACCATTGTTCCCAAATATGGTCACCATCAATTTCTTTGGGTTGCAGCCATCTTGGCGGGTTTCTGGATTCAATTACCTGGATAATATCACCGCGAACTTTTTCATCTTTTATTTTTACAACCTTTCCCAAATTGATTCCATTATACGTCAATGTAACAAGATTCCGCGGCATAGTTATAATAAAGAAAATATCAACAGCATGAAGAATCGGGAAAATCATCACCGTCCACCCCGCAAAGAAAACCCAGTACAGTACGGTAGAGACCGTTCCGTCCCCCAAAAAGCCAAAGACATAATCTTCGATCCAATCTCGGAAAACAATAAGAATCACATACATCGCAACATAAAGTGTCAGCGGTAGCACCGTATGCCAAATTCTTTGGCGTATTCCAATAACTTCGTCCATGTGTTCAATATATCACATATTTGTTAATAATCAAGTTATGCGAAAACTTTTTGAACTTATCGTAATTACTGTGTTCATATTTGCTTTGATTGCTTATTTTGGGTAAATTTTTTTATTAATTTTCAGATTTCTCTCGTCCACCCCATTTGGTGGTGACTCTTTCCCACTCTGTTATTGCTGCTTTATCTTTTTCTGGGTCAAGTTCTATACCATATCTTGCAAATGCTTCCTTAAAAAGTTCATCAAGGAAGAAATTCTTTTTATCCCCAAACCCCGAAAATTGAATTTCGCCGCTTTTTAATTGCGCATCTACCTTGATTGCTAAATTCTTTTTTAATTCTGCGTATTCAGCCGCAACGGATGGAAATTCTGTTAAATAATCACGTGCCGCCATCGTTCTGTTCCATTTCTCGGTTCCAACCACACAAATATGTGCGTTGACAAAAGTTTGTTCACCGTCTTGTGCCATCATAAAAATATTGCCTGGTAAGAACTGTTTTTCAATCTTCTCAGTTGTCAATCCATTGATTGTATATCCAGCATCGGCAGCCGCAATAGCGTTAGCAACCCCCTCCATTTGCTTTGGATCCTTGATCCCAATATAAATGTCAATTATAGGTTTGGCTGCCAATCCTTTTACTGCTGTACTTCCAACGTGCTCTATTCTCGTTTCGTGTCCAGCCAAAATTTCTTTTAACTCGGCAATAAACGTCTGGGCATCTATTTCCCAATGTGGATCATGTTCCGCTATTTCGACGGATTTTTTCTTCATTCCTAGCATGAGTTTTATACTTTAACATAATTGAACCAATCTTTGCAATATGCGTGACAAAATTATTACTTGTGCTAAGATGTTTAATGATCTATTTTTTACGACACGGACAAACAGATTGGAATCTGCAACACAAATTACAGGGTTCTGTGGATACCCCGTTGAATGAAACAGGTATTTCCCAGGCACATAAAGCCAAAGGGGATTTAAAAGATGTTGAATTCGACATGTGTTTCTCCAGTCCTTTGCAACGTGCCAAGAAAACCGCCGAGGTTATTTTCGGCGACAAAGTTATTACTGACGAAAGAATAATTGAAAGAAACTTTGGCGTAATGGAAGGCGAAGTTTTTCATAATTTTGATGATGTTTGGAATTTACCACACAATGTAAAATTTGAAAATGGCGAGAGCGCAAATGATGTCAAAGTACGCGCATTTGATTTTATAGACGAAATGCGGGCGAAATACAAGAACAAGACAGTCCTGGTTGTATGTCATGGCGGCATTATGCGCGTCATTCAAAGTTATTTTATAAAAGACTTTGACGGGGATTATACAAACATCCCTGTTCCAAATAATTGCGAAGCATTGATTTATGACCTAAGAAAAATATCCGCCTGTGGCGTTTAACACTAATGAAGAAATATAACTATGCGCGTTAACGCGCATGAGTTATCGTTAGATTTTTCGATAATTGGCAAATACATTAATGTCCAAAAAATGCTACTGGGATATATTTTTAACGCGAACTTGTTCGCATTTTTTATGACTTAAACGAATAAGATTGCACAAACTATGCCTTAGTGAAAAGATTTTTGAATGTTACGTTTTTTGTGTATCTCGCCTGTGTCTTGGCGTTTATTGGTGTTGCGATTTATGTGTGGATTACAAAGTCTGGTGATATGCGAACCAAGATGTTATTAATGTTACTCGGTGGGCTTGCATTTTTGCATTTGACAATTATTGTCTCCATAATATTTCGGATAAAATTACCCGCATATTTACATATATATATCTTTCTTATGGTGGTTGCCAGTATTATACTTGGCAAGATTTTTAAATTATACGAAAATAACGAAATATTTGATAAAGCCCTTCACGGTGCAAGTGGAGCCGTATTAACCATGCTTGGATTTACAATTGGTTTTTTATTGGCAGGCAACAAGTTTCGCACGTTCCCCCTTTTGTTTATAACTATATTTGCTTTTTGTTTTTCGTTATCATTGGCACTGGTTTGGGAGGTCTTTGAATTTTCCGTAGATTCGTTGGTCAGTGGTCAAAATATGCAACGTTGGGCGGATCGCAACACAAATTCCGCCCCATACGAAAGCGGTCTGGTAGACACAATGTGGGATTCCATTTCGCATATATTAGGTGCTATTTTGATTACAATTGCGGGGTTCTTTTATTTTAAAAAACATCCAGACGCGGAATGGCATTTAATTGAAAAGAAGCCCCGAAAGGCTTCTGAAGATTAAATATTCGCGGTTGGTGGAATCAACCTTAAAATAGTACTGGAATAATCATCAAACAACACATCCACGAACATGCCCACGCGCGGGATATTTGGGTCGATAACAGTTTGCTGGTTTGGTTGTAAATTTTTCGGACCCACACGGTCTATTATTCTGGCGGAACGCGTTACCAATTGTCCATCCATATCCTCGAACGTATATGTGACGTTATAATACCAACCGGTTTCCTCGACCAGACTTTGACGTGTCTGCCACCATCTACGGTTTGCACCGAATAGAATAAACTCGTGCCTGAATCTTTTTACCGTGCCTCGTGTTACCATGCCATTTTGTCTAAGGCGGCCTAAGCGGTATTCAAAATATGCCGCACGTGAAAGACGCATTGCACCAATAAAAGTAAAAATAAACCCAAATGCAAGCAATATCAACGGAAGGTAAATTTCCAACCATGGGTTTTGACTATCACCAAAGAAATTCGCCCAAACAAAAATGCCAAGCGAAAATGCCAAAATGACCGCGCCCACCATCGTAAATCGAAAACCCGCACGTCTTACCATGCCATAATTTTCAATTGATGCACCATGTTGTGCAGGATTAAATGGTACCATCCTTTATTTCCCCCTTAATTTTTCCATTAATATTATACTAAAAAATGGGGTCAAAAGTCAATATACACCGGACAATTACTTGATTAATTTCATCCCGCCGAGGTATTTTTGTAGTGCCGATGGTACATTTACAGTGCCGTCGGCATTTTGGAATTGTTCGACGATTGCGGGGAGAAGACGACTGGTTGCTAGGCCGCTGGCGTTTAGGGTGTGTACAAACGGTGTTGTTTTAACAATCTTGCATCCATCGCCGTCACATACGTGATCCATCAATTTTGTTTTGATGTTTGCACGGCGTGCCTGGAAATCTGTTGCGTTTGAAATAGAACTGCATTCCTTGTAGCCGTTCATGCTTGGGATCCAAAGTTCCACATCGTATGTTTTTGCCATACCGCTGGAACAATCTTTTGCCGCCAATGCCATGGTTTGATAATGTAGCCCAAGACCCTCAACCAGTTTTTCCGCATTAGAAACAAGTTCGTTAAATAATATGGCACTTTCGTCTGAGCGACAGAATATAAACATTTCAATTTTGTTAAATTGGTGACCGCGAATCATTCCGCGTTCACTGGAACCGTAGCCGCCCGCCTCCTTCCTGTAACAGGGGCTGTATGCAAAATATTTAATTGGTAATTTATCTGCGTCTATTGTTTCGTTACGGAACATGTTTATTAGTGCGGTTTCACTGGTGGGTAGTAAAAATCGGCTTTGTTTGTGATCTTTGTGGTAATTCGTAAAAAATACGTCGTCGTCGAATTTTGGGAATTGACCTGCAGCATAACCGCTTTCGTAATTTAATAAATGCGGAGGCATGATAAATTCGTAACCATTTGCAATGTGAAAATCAACAAAGTAATTCAGCAGTGCCCATTCCAAACGCGCACCCATTCCCGTGTACACCCATGTGCCGCTGCCAGACATTTTTGCACCACGTTCATAATCAATTAACCCAAGTTTCGTGCAAAGTTCAATATGATCTTTTGGTGTGAAGGTGAACTCGGGCTTTGTGCCGAATGTTTTTACCGCGCGGTTTGATTCTTTGCCGCCTGGGATGACCTCGGGTGATGGAATGTTTGGTAATGCGGATAAGATCGTAAAAATACGATCTTCCAATTTATTAATTTTTTTGTCTGTTTTGGCGATTTTTTCACCAACTTTTACCATCAAGTTGATGATTGCCTCGACTTGTATTTCGGCTGCTTTTGCAGATTTAAGTTGCGCAATTTCCATGCTGCGTTTATTACGCATTGCGCGCAAGTCTTCGTTCTGTCTTTGTAGTTTACGTTTGTCAAAATCAAGTTTTAATAATTCCTCGAAACAGACTGTGTCCATACGTTTAAAAAGTTGCTCTTTCACCCATTCTGGGTTTTCGCGGATTAAATTTATGTCTATCATTTTTTATTCTCCTTTTACATTATTCCCGTGTTTTTGTTGTAACCGTCTTTGTCTGAATTAAAAATTTCAATTCCAGTTTTTTCAATATGGTCAAGACGGTAATCCGAATCCAATTCATTTGCAGTCAGGGTCTTTACCGTTATATTGTCTCCCGACAGAAAGTCCATTGCGATGCCTTCGATTTTAAAGTGGTCGCGGATTCGTTTGTATAATTGCTTTGCCTGACCCACGTAGTATTTGTCTTTGGTTTGGTTGTATAGGATATAAATCCCTACACCGCCCTTGTCTGCGCTGTCTAGTATTGACCGTAATGGTTTCCATTCGCGGGCGTCAATTTTCGATTTTAGCCTGTCTTTGATTTGTTCACGCGATTGTTTGAATTTTTCGGTTTTTTCTTTTAACTCGGCTTTTTTAAGTTCTTTTTGGCGTTGCTCTTGCTGCTGTTGTTCTTTTTGTATTTTTACATAGTTTACCAGTTCCTGGACATCGTCTGCCTTCAATTCAACAGTTTTGTCTGGTGCAGGTTTTTTCTTTCGTTTTAGTGCGTAAACAACCGCGATTATCAAAATAAGACATATGATGATCCCCGCAATTATAAATTCCATTTGTGCTTCCTTTTTCAGTAGTTAGAATTATTGAAGTTCTTTTATTCGTTGTACAAGTAAATTTTTGTTTGGACCCTTTATTTTTAATGCGTATTCCAATAACAGCATTGTTTGACGGCGATTTAGTGTTGGTACTTTTGTGCCTGCTTTTTGGCATTGTTGATTAAAGACCTCGTCCACTATGATTTTCATGCGATCGCCAAATTCCATGTTTTTGTTTTTATTGGTTGCGATGTGTTTTAATATTTCGTCGGCTTTTTCAATTTTGGATGCCAAAATAATTTGAACAAGGAACGAAAGGTTTGCACCAGTACCTGCGGTTGCCGCATTACCATAGATTAATTTAAGCAACGGTGCATTGTCTGTGATTAATTGTTTAAGTTTGGTGTCGCTGACACCGGAGAGACCTGCAAAAACACGACCCTCGAGGTTATAACTGGTCTCCTGTTTGGACAAAAGGTCTTCGTACTTGCCCATTATAAATTCCCACATGTCGACTGCGGTTTGAAAGTCTACACCCGCCAAAGATATGATTAATTCGATCATTTTTTCGCTGGTTGGATCGGTTCGTCCGATTTCAAGGATAAGGTTGTATTTCTTTATTTCTTTGCTTGTCATAATCAAAATTATACCATGAAAGTTACTTGAATTACAACTGGATTATAGGAATTTTGATCAAAATTTTGTTATTCTCTGCCGTCTATTTCATCTACCAAGGTATTGTATCCATCCACAAATCCCTGCTGCAGATATGACATTTCCGCATTCTTTTCCATGCCTTCTTTTTTAATAATATCCATTTCAAAAAGAGCCATTGAACGCCGTTCATCACCCTTCATATCTTTTGTAATCTTCAAAGTATGACCAACATTCCAACCCCAAATATAATCAGGATGCATTGAACGAACACCTTTTGTGTATTCGCGCGGTTTTTCTTCACTCATATAATTTTCTCCTGTTCTGTGTTTTGTTCTTCGCCTGTTGCAATTACATCTTCAATCGGTGTTGATTGTTGTAATTCTTTGGCTCGTGATTCGTTTGTTTTGAAAAAGAAACACAAAATAAACGCAATTGACATGAATATTATCGCGTATGGGAAGAACGTCCATCTCCATCCCACCCAATCCAGAACAAATCCGGAAATCACACTAGACAACGCCTGCGCGGATTGAGACGCCACGTAATAAATTCCAATAATTTTGCCGACATTCTTTGGCGACGCCATCTCCACCAACATTGGGAATGTACACACGTTAACAATTGCCCAACCCACACCGCTGATTGCAAAAATTGCCAACATCAATATACCAAATGAATCAATAAACATTGCCGCGGTCAGCGACACAATAATTATACCAAGACCAATCAATACTGTCTTTTTTCGCCCAATTTTTTTTGTAAGACGAATAGACGGCAAGAAAGCAATTAATGACGCAACCGCCAATAACGCAGGTGCCATAGACACACCATAATCCACACCATTACCAAGAACATTTATACCATATCGTGACCAGTTCGTTTGCAATGAATTAAACGCAAACCAACACATAAATATCGCAGCCATTAAAATCCACATGTTCTTTTTGTCACGCTTTGATAATGGCTTTCCCTCTTCCACTTTTTCAATGGTTTCGGAATATTCCTCGCCCATTTTCATTTCTTCTGCCATTTCTTCGACAACTTTGTTTTCTTTGAATCTAAAGAATAATATCAATAAAATACCCAACATTACAACCGCGGTTAAAATAAACGGGATTATAGACAATGGCTGGCTATATGCAAGGTAGTCTGGGTGAGACGAAAACCGGAATGCAGGCACGAACGCCAATACCGCACCCAGTATCGCACCAATATACCCAACAAAGTTAATAATTGCATTGGCTTTTGCACGTAACGGCTTTGGGGTTATGTCCGGCATAATTGCAACCGCGGGACTTCGCCATGCCACCATTGCCAACTTCATCAGCGCAACGATAATTACAAACCATATAAAACTGTTAAACAGAAACATCACCGCAATTAATGGGAACAAAAGCAAACTGACCAATCCACCAAAGAATATCCATGGCATACGTCTGCCGAAGCGGCTCTTGGTTCGGTCTGACAGCCAACCAAACACAGCAACCAAGAATATCGCAAATATGTTATCAATCGCCATTATAGTGTTGACAATCCAACTGACGCTGGCATCTTCACCCAGACGGTTTAGCAGCATCCACTCCATATATAATGGGGCGTAGTGCATGTAGACCTGCCATAACATCAACACCGCGAAAAAGGCAAATCCAATAAAGTACGTTCGTCGAACGTTTAATTTTAATTGCATGGTTTAATTATAACCCGTGCAACGAAGTTGCACAAATATATTTTTCACTAATATCTACTAGAGTAACGCCAAAATATTCCTAAATCATACTTTTATTAAAATGTTTACTTGGTTCAATTCCAAGTAATTTGCAAATGGTTGCGGCTATATTTGTAAGGCCGAATTCCCCGTCTTTTATGACCCAGGAAAAATTGTCAGATTTTTCCATATAATTTTTGGATTCATTAATGTCCAAAAAATGCGGTACGCGTCGTAATACGCGCGCTGGGCGCGCATTTTTTATTTTGTAATCCACACCGCCGAATGGTAATAACACGAATGGTACGGGATTATTTGTGTGGGAACTAACTGGCTTTCCTTTTTCGTCTATCATGGTTTCTGCGCTACCGTGGTCGGATGTAACAATGAGATTTACCTCGTGCTCTTGACATGCACGTACCAATTCCCCTATACAATCATCCACAGTTTTGCATGCAATGACAACCGCATCAAAATCACCCGTATGTCCCACCATATCGGGATTTGGCAGATTTAACCGAATAAAATCATATTTATTGCTTTTTATTGCTTTTATCGTATCTTTTGTTATTTTCTCGGCCTGCATCTTGGGTGCACGGTTATACATGTTTGAAAGAACATCGCTTTTAAATTCTTTCCATGTTTCCAAATTCTTGTCGAATGACTCGGCGCGGTTCCCATTAAAAAAGTATGTCAGATGCCCGAACTTTACCGTTTCTGTTACAGAATATTGACGTACGCCAAAACCGCAAAGGTATTCAGATAATGTATTATTTATAATAGGCGGAGCACAAAGGAAATTCTTTGGTAAATCTAATTCTGTATCGTATTGCAAAACACCAAAGAAAAGGCATTGGTCAATGTAACCGTATTGTTGTTTATTAAGATATTTACCCCGTTCAAACATATTACATATTTGAACGGCACGATCACCACGATAATTTAATAACAGAACGCTGTCACCATTGTTTATCAGCCAATCCGGCTCCAAAATAAATGCCGACATTGTTTCATCCGTCATAGTTGGGTTCTTTGCATACTCAGCGTTAATATCATTTTCAATATTGTTTGATTTTGTACCTCTACCCCGTGCACAGACTTCTATAGCATTTGCCAGTAAATCCGTGTTAGTTTCATATCTGTCCATCCATAATATACTACGACCTGCCACCGTTGCTATTTTTGCGTTAACACCAATTTTATTAATAAATTCTCGTGTTTGATTTATATATTTAATTGCGCTTTGTGTTGGTACATCACGCCCATCCAGCGCCGCATGTATTGCGACCGAAATATTTGCCTTTGCACATTGACCCAGTAATTTAAAAAGATGCGCAATGTCGCTGTGCACACGACCATCACTTAATAAAAAAATGACATTTAACTTTGTTTTCTTTGCATTATCCGCCAATTTATTCCATTGTTCTGTTGTAAAGATTTCACCGCTTTGCAGCACATCATTTAATAGTGTCAAGCCTTGTTTGATATGCTGGCCACTGCCGATTGCATTGTGGCCGACCTCACTGTTGCCTGCATCCTTTTCGTCACTCAAACCCACTTCGTTACCACTGGCTTTGATTATTGCGTATGGATAACATGCGGAAATTGAATCCAGATTCACCATATTGGCCGCACGCACTGCATTACCAAATTCGGAATTGTTAATTCCAAGTCCGTCAATTATACAAAGTACCGTTTTATTAAATTTACTCAATTATTTGCCTCGCGGTGTGAATGGCATGGTCACGTATTTTACAAGACCCTCTACGGTGGTTGAATGAACGGCAAACATGATTCCGTCTACCTGAGGACATTCAAGGTACTGCCTTGCGTTACTGTGTGATATTCCACCGCCGTACATGATTGGCACGTTACCCGCCATTGGAATACCGCTTATTTTTTGTAATGTCTTTCTCATATAGTCTATGATGATATCTGTGTATTCTGGACTGGTAAAATGACCTGTTCCAATAGACCATGCCGGTTGATAACAAAACACAAGTTTATCGTACTCTTTCACCCCATCCAAACATTCCATCATTTGTTTTTCTATGACAACGCGTGTCATGTTGTTATTATATTCCACCAAATTCTCGCCGATTATTATAATTGGCTGGATTCCAACAGCAAGAAGTTGTTTTATCTTTTTGTTGAATATTTTGTCGTCCTCACCCATTGCACGACGCTCGATGTGTCCTACGATACAATATTTAACGCCAAGGTCCGCCAATACACTTGCGGTGATTTCTCCTGTGTATGGTCCGTTCGAGAACTGGCTGCAATCTTGCGCCCCTAGTTTCACGTTAGACGGCATTTTCGCAGACGCCAAGTCCAAATAAACATATGACGGACAAAGAACAACCTCCTTGGTGAATGACGAAGACGCGGATCCAAATTCTGAAAAGAACTGCAATGCCTGGTTCTTAGATGGCATAAGTGCCTTCCAGTTAGCAACAAACATAGTACGACGCATGATAAGACCTCCTAATAATTAGTTCAATCCTAGCACATTTTTTTAATTATGGGAAATTATTTTTCTTTTTTGCATGGCAAAAAGAAGAAACAATTTTATTTGATTTTGGCCTCGATACCAAGAATTGCTTCGATACCCGGTAATTTCTTACCTTCGATCATCTCTAGACTCGCACTACCCCCTGTTGAAATGTGGGTTACTTTGTCCGCGAATCCAAACTTTACCACCGCGCTTGCACTGTCACCGCCACCAATGATGGAAACTGCCTCGCTTTCTACGATTACTTTTGCAACTTCGCGTGTTCCGTTTGCGAATATGTCAAATTCGAACACCCCCATTGGACCAGACCAGATCACGGTTTTGCTCTTTTTAATTATCTTTTTAAACTCTTCGATTGTTTTTGGTCCAATATCAAATCCTTCCCATCCGTTTGGTATCTTATTGGTTGGAACAATATTTGTGTGTGCGTCTGGACCGAATTTGTCCGCAACAACGCTGTCAATCGGTAACACAAGGTTGGTCCCCTTAGACTTTGATGTTGCCATTACCTCTTTTGCATAATCAAGGAGGTTTTCATTAACAATACTGTTTCCTATTTCCCCGCCTTGTGATTTGGCAAAAGTATAACTCATCCCCCCGCCTATCAGAATGTTATCCGCCACACCAAGAAGTCCGCTGATAACACTTGCTTTATCCGCAATTTTCTTTCCGCCAATAATAACGGTTAGTGGTCGTTGCGGACTACGAATTGCTTCGCCCAGGATCTTAACCTCGGTTTCCATAAGGAATCCTGCAACTGCTGGCAGATATCTTGTTATACCCTCGGTAGATGCGTGTGCACGGTGCGCCGCACCAAAAGCATCGTTTACATAGTAATCCGCATACTCGCTTAGTTTTTTTGCAAATTCTAGGTTATTTTCCTCTTCCTCTTTATAGAAACGAACGTTTTCCAAAAGAAGCATCTGCCCATCTTTTAAACGGGATATTTGTGCCTTTACATCCTTGCCAAGAACATCATTTGCAAAAAACATCTTTACGTCTGGCAACAATTCTTGGATTCGCTCAAACACTGGTTTCAATGTATATTTTTCATCTCTACCCTTTGGTCTGCCCAGGTGAGATGCCATAATAACGCGCGCACCCTTATCCAATAAGTAGCGCAATGTATTTAAACTGGCGGTTATTCTGGTTTGGTCGGTTATGTTTCCGTTGTCATCCTGGGGTACGTTTAAATCCGCACGCAAGAATACGCGCGCACCCTTTAAGTTTATTAGTTCCCTTACTGTTGCTTTTGTCATTTGATTTCCTCCAAATTTTTGAAATATTTTATATTATATCCAAAAGTAATTTATTTTCCAAACGAAAAATAAAGCGCGAGTATTTCGCGCCTTGTTCTGTTTAAATATTTTCCTCTTCGTCTTCTTCCAAGTCATCATCGTCCAGTTCTTCGAAATCGGATAATGGATCCACGGATTCTTCGTCTTCATCAAGAGACTCTTCTTCCTCGTCCTCTAATCCTAGAGAAACGATTTCCAAATCCTCTTCATCGTCTAAATCTTCGTCTTCGGTGTCTGTGGTTTCTTCTTTACCAACCTCAATTCCGCCATATAAGGCGTCCAATTCCTCTTTTGAAAGTTCGCTTTCCACCACACATGTTTCACACACAGTCTCTTCATCGGTTATGTAATTAACACGGCAAATCGGACAAAACCCCAACGTATTGGAATCATCCACATAGTTTGTAGACAATGCCTGCATTTCTTGTTTGCAAACATGACAAACTTTGTCCTTTTTCAGAATAAAGTTTAAATCACATCGCGGACATTTTACATAAACGCTTTTGCTCATATACCCCTCACTTCTTCAATATATGACACATTACACAAAAGCTATACACGATGTCAAGAGGAATTTTTCACTTTCTTCTAAGACTCCGTTCCACAACATGCCTTGAATTTTTTACCACTTTTACATGGACATGGGTCATTACGCCCAACCTCTTTCTTGGACTCTTTGGTATATGTTCCTTGTGGTCTTTGTGCACGGGCTTCTGGTTGAGATTGATCTGGGTTACCGCTGCCAACCTCTTGCCCACGCCCAGTTACTAATTGCGTATTACGAAACGGAGTTTCTTTCACAGGACGCTTTTCCAATTGAATTCGGAAAAGGAAAATACATGCACGTTCGTTAATGCTTTCCACTATTTCGTTAAACATGCCAATTGCCTCACGCCTGTATTCAATTAATGGGTCTTTTTGACCATATCCGCGTAGACCAATACCATTCCTTAGGTTAACCATGGCATCAATGTGATCCATCCATTTATTGTCTACAACCTGTAACAAGACACTTCTTTCCATTTCCGAGAAATCAAGACCATCTTCGGCTTTCAGTTTATCCACCTTTGCCTGATATTGGGTTGTAACCGCATCCAACACCATTTGTTCAACATCTGTGTAATCCGCAGACTCAGTATTGTCGGCATCCAGATAATTAACTTCCTTACCAAAAAGTTGCTGACCCAATACTTTGTTCGCACGCTCTAAATCCCATTCACGCCAATTTTTCTCGGTATCTATGGCTTGTGCCACCACCTTGCTGACAACCTCGGGGAACATATTCAGAATTTGTTTGTGAACATCCTCGCCGTCTAGAATCTGATTACGCTCTTTATATATAAGTTCTCTTTGTGCGTTCAATACATTGTCATATTCAAAAGTATAACGACGCGCATCAAAGTAATGACCCTCGACCGCTTTTTGAACCTTTTCAAACATTTTAGTCATCATGCGATGTTGAACGTTGTCCAATTTCAACATCTTCATCATGCCACCCACGATGGATTTTCCGAAACGTTTCATTATGTCGTCTTCCAGACATATATAGAAAATAGACGAGCCCGGGTCACCTTGACGACCGCTTCGACCACGCAACTGGTTATCTATTCTTCGGGAATCGTGACGTTCGGTACCTATAATATGAAGACCACCAAGTTCAACAACTTCTTTCTTTTCGGCATCTGTTTCTTGTTTAAATTCCTTGTATATTTCTTTATAATATTCACGTAGTTTTAAAATCTGCGCGTCCTCGATATCGTGGACACCTGTTATGTCGTATATTTGTTCGTCGTCATATCCTTCTTTCTTAAGTTGCTTTGTTGCCAGATACTCTGGGTTACCACCCAACAAAATGTCGGTACCACGCCCCGCCATGTTGGTTGCAATTGTGATAGAACCCTTTTTACCGGCTTGTGCAACGATATCGGCTTCTTGTTCGTGATTTTTTGCATTAAGCACAACGTGTTTGATTTTTTCCTTTTTAAGATATTTGGAAATCTCCTCGGACTTTTCGATTGTGGTTGTACCGATAAGCACAGGTTGACCACGCTCGTGACAATACAATACATCCTCCAAAATTGCCGCCATCTTTCCTTCCATTGTTTGGAACACAACATCCGGGGCGTCCTCCCTCTGGACATCTTTGTTTGTTGGAATTGAAACAACGTCAATACCATAAATTTTTTGGAACTCACGTTCTTCGGTTTTGGCGGTACCCGTCATACCAGACAATTTTGGATAAATCTTGAACAAGTTTTGTATGGTGACTGTTGCAACCGTTTTATCCTCGTTCTTGATTGGTACGCCTTCTTTGGCTTCGATTGCTTGGTGAAGTCCGTCACTGTAACGACGACCCACCATCATACGCCCTGTGTTTTGGTCGATTATAACGACTTCTTTATCTTTGTTTACGATATAGTCACTGTCAATTTCAAACAGCAAGTGCGCACGCAGCGCATTGTTAATAAAGTGATTTAATTCCATATGTGCGGCATCACTGATATTTTCAATACCAAATTGACGCTCGGCTTTTTCGATACCGTCTTCGGTCATTCGTACCGCACGTTCTTTTAAGTCTACCTCATAATCGCCTTCGCGTAATCCGCGTGCGAATCGATCACAAACACGATATAAATCACTGTTATCCTTGGTTGGCATAGACATGATAAGTGGCGTACGGCTTTCGTCAATAAGAATACTGTCGGCCTCGTCCACGATTGCAAAGTGATGCCCACGCAGAACACGGTCATTTTTATGACGTGCTACGTTGTCACGCAGATAATCAAATCCAACCTCGCTGCTGGTCACGTATGTTATATCTGCATCATATGCCTTTTTCTTTTCTGCGTGCTCGGAATGAGCACGACTGAAACGCACGGTTAACCCAAGGAAACGGTGAACCTTTCCCATCCATTCTGTGTTACGTTTTGCAAGATATTCGTTGGCCTCGACAATATGCACACCTTTACCAGTTAACGCATTCAAATACGCCGGCATAGTACACGTAAGGGTTTTACCCTCACCCGTTTTCATCTCGGCGATACGCCCTTGGTGAAGTGCAACACCACCCAAAATCTGGACATAGAATGGTAATTGTCCCAACACACGAGACGCTGCCTCTCGCACCGTTGCAAACGCCTCAGGTAACAGGTTGTCTAATTTTTCCCCATCCACAAGACGTTGTTTAAAAATATCCGTCATTGCACGAAGTTGGGCATCCGTCTTTTGTTTATATTCGTCTTCGTATTGCAAAACTTTGTCCGCAAGAATCTTTAGTTTTTTCACATTTCGGGTGTTATCAGATTGAAATAGTCCCATAACCCAAATTATAGCACAGTTTGCACAAGCAAACAATAAAAAATGCGAACAAGTTCGCGTCATTTGATTTGTTTATAGCATTTTTTGACATTTTTTATCGTCCTATCATACCAACGACAATATCTCGGATATAGGTTATTCTAAACCCTTCAAAACCAGGAAAAGGGTCACGGAATGAACGGATAATAAAAAATGCGATAACACCGAATATAACGAAACCGACAATGGCCATAATGACCCAAACCCACAAAAGGGTTTTGACCACAGGAGCGGCCTCGGTCCAGGTTTGCTGCCCCGTCTGCATAATGTTATCGGTTTTGCGCTCGAAATTATTTCTTTGGTCTGTGCCACAGTATTCACAAAATTTCTTTCCGCGCATGGCTGCGCCACATTGACATCTCATAGATTAATAATATGATGAAATTGACATCTTGTCAATAATTCATGTATTAAAGATTTTCTTTTTCATCACAGTTTACCCAATCAATTGGCTTTTTACCTCCAACACAATCGTGTATCTTTTTTTCATAAAACTCTGGAAATACTTTTGGTCGTTGAATACCATCAGTGAGACTTTTTTATCCTATTCATGCCATTTCGTAACCACAATTGTCAAATCATCAATTGGCGTTTTTCCGCCGCGGTTGATTGCTTCGCGCATAATTTCGTCCGCCAATTCCTGAGGGCTTTGGGTGTTAAGGTTATTAATATAGTTCCCAAGCCCCACACGATCCGCAGCAAACGAATCCAAAATACCGTCACTCAACAACACCACATAATCCCCCGCCCCAAGCACCGCTTCGGTGATTTTTGGGCGAACCTCATCCAGAATACCTAATGGCAATGACCCTGCTGTTATGACCTCGACCTCGCGATTACGTTTGATGTATGTGTCTACCCCACCCACTTTTATGAAATTCACAAGACCTGTGTCCAAATGAAAGATTGCCACATCTAAGGCAGAAAAACTCTCGCCCCCTTTCATTGTCAATAATTTGTTCACATTTTGCATAATAACATCACTGGGAAAATTGGCTTTGTAAAAATTTTCGATTAACCCCAATGCAAGGGCGCTGGCTTCCTGTGCCAACGCCCCAGACCCCATACCATCGCAAATTCCAATTAAACTTTTCTTGGAATCCAGTTTTAATATTGTATACACATCCCCACTGACCATATTAAACGCTTTTGCCACCGTAGCCACACCAAATGTTACATTAAAGCGCGGGGCACTTTTTGTGGTAACAATGGAAAAACCCGCGGTCTCGGTTGGGTCGACTCTATCCAAAATCATTTTGTGACGACAGTTTTTTCCAATAATTTTTGGAATCATGGGCGAATTTGCATCTTTGGTGGGAACGAGAACACTGACCATATAATCTTGGTCATGCGTTTTTGTTATTATGCAATCACTGGTGACAATATTTTTAAACAACAATTCTTCTTTTATAATCCCCGCTTTCTCTACATCCAAGATTATTTTATTGGACACAGTCTGGGCAAAGTTACGACAGAGACTGCCCACCCCATCTAATAAATTAGCCAGCATAATTTTGCCTTCGTCCATTGCTTTTTCGTGACAATTGCGCTCCGCAATGCCTTGGATACTTTCGTGGATTGTGGATGTAATGGTATTAAGGCGAACACATCTCATCGATAATTCTGGCGGTGTGTCTAATATATTAATTTCGCCTCGGTTTAGACCCAAATGTGCAAAACGATATATTGCGTTTTTCATTTCTTTTGCGCTTATTGCATCCCGCATACAATTCGCACGATTTGGGCAATTTTCACATATCCGCATGCCAACCGCTGTCATTATGGCGGTTGCACGCTCCTCGTTTGAATTTGTTCGTTGTAGCATACCTTTGTAAACCATGCTCATTTCACCAAATACATTTGCAAGGTGATTCATACGATTGTAAACCAAAGCATTATTTTGATTAATTGTGTTTTTCCCCACCAAATAAGCCCCAAGCAGCAACACAGAAAAATCAAGCCAACTGATAAAAAATCGCGGCATTAACAAAAATAAAACGATTGCAAGAAACACAGGAATCAAAGAAAAGACGTTATATACAATATATGCATTAAAATATGTACCCAAAACAATATCCGCAAATACCAGAGCAATTATCGAATAATACGGATGGCGATGTTTGAACCCAATTACGACCGCACATAGTATTGCATATATTCCAACATACGTAAGATTCAATGCAACAAAACTGCGACCCAGACCCATGCATATTGCAAACAGCAATGTACTGCGTGGCGAAAAGTGGTACACGCCGACAAGAATCAATAGAATCGTCACAAACTTGTGCATCGAGAAATAATCACTTTCCAACCCACCCAGACCCAGTGCGAAAAATATAACAAATACACTTAGACATATTTTTTGGTCAATCGTCCACGGTACAACACCCTTCCGTGTTTGCAGTGCCTTTGCAAGAATGAAAAGGCAAAACAAGAATATTGAACCCACAATGACGGATACCAGTGCTTTGTAAAATTCTTCGTGCGTTAATGAAACATATGAAAAAGCATATTGAAACGCATAAAAAACATTCAATAAATTCGCAAGCACAAAAGCGGCAATAACCACAGTTGATTCCAAATTTCGCTTTTCAATTGCAACACGTTTTTTGCGATAGATATTTGCAAATAAAATAAATATCACGGTGGCAAATAGATTACCTATTACTGCGCTGTGTTCAATGCTGGTAAACATCGAGAACGCAAACGTTGCACCCGCCGTTATCCACATATTCAATGGCAAAAAAACTGTTGCAAACAAAAATGCAAACGCAAAAGGCGAAATTGCCGCATCCACACGCGCAAACGTCAATACAAATGAAATTGCAAAAAATGCAAAATACTTTGCAACGGGTTTCATTGCGGCGATGAATTGTTTCTTCTGCATATGATTAAACTAGCAAAATTTCGACAAAGAAAAATAGTACTTTGTCGCGAATTTTGTTGGAAAATGATGAACTATATAATTACTCTATTTGATATTGCGGCACCCAAGGTTACCTCGTCCGCGTATTCCAAGTTGGTTCCCAGCGCAAGACCCTGCGCCAAACGTGTTACCCGAATCCCACTTGGTTTAATTAGTGACGCGATATAGTTAGCGGTGGCCTCACCCTCAACATCGGGGTTGGTTGCAATTATGACCTCTTTTATATTTTCTTCGCGCACGCGTGTGATTAAACTCTTTAAATTTATATCGTTTGGACCTTTTTTTTCAAGGGGCGATATGACGCCATGTAAAACATGGTACGTTCCGCTAAATGCACCGCTCTTTTCAATTACTATTACATCTTTCGGGTCTTTTACAACGCAAATTACTCCGTTTTGTATGCGACGTTCGCATATGCCGCATTTCTCAATCTCGGCAAAATTTCCGCATATCGCACACAGTTTCACCTTTTCCTTGACATCTCGCAACGCCAAAGCAAATGAATCAACCCAATTTTTATCTGCCTCAATAATTCTGTATGCATATCGTTCTGCAGTTTTATATCCAACACCAGGCAATTTTGTAAAACAATTAATCAACGCATTAATGCAATCCAAGTTTTTCATGGGAATATTATACCATCGTCTATAAGATTTAGTGCAATAAATCATAAAATATAACAATCAACAATGTTGCAACAATTACGATGAAAGTAATTAATTTATGTCGGTCCGAATATTTGTATGCGGTTGGCAGCATTTCGCCAAGTATTACATACAACATTGCCCCGGCTGCAAAACTGAAACAGTATGCCAGTAATGTATCATTTATACCAACAAAGTATCCGATTATCGCCCCCAAGACTGCGGGAAGACCTGCCGCTGCAGAGAACATTAAAACCTTCCACGTTTTCATACCACTGGCTTTCATTGGCACAGCAATCGCCAGACCCTCGGTCACAAAATGAAGTGCAAAAATAACACCCAGCAATAACCCAATTCCAAGATATTCTCCCGCCCCTATTGCAATCCCCTCGGGCAAACTGTGTAACATCATTGCGAAAAAGACCGCAATACCCATTTTTTTCAATTTGTATTTATCGCTTGCACTGGTTGCGGACTTGCAAACTTCTCCTTCCGCACATCGTACACAAACATCCTTTGCATAATGATCCAGCCTGTCCCCAATTTCATCCCTATTACGTTTGTTTAGTAAATCAATAAAGAAAACAAAACCAACCCCAAGCAATGTTCCAATTAATGCCGCCCAAAGACCACCATACTCATATGATTCTGGCAACAATTTAAACATCGCAACACCCAGCATAGCGCCAGCCGCGAAACTAAGCATCAGTGAAATATATGTTTTTGTTGGCTTTTTAATTATTACACCAATCAATCCCCCAATAAAACATCCAACAACACCCGCACCAAAAGCAATCAAAATAACATCAAGTAACATCTATTACTCCTTATAACTCACACTATCCTAGCCTAGCCTTGATTACATTATGCGTCAATATTTCAACACCTAAAAGTCTAATTTTTGGCAAAATAACGAAAGTTTTAACTTGTAACAAAACTGCGGTAATATTTACCTTTTTTCTTCATAAGTTCCTGGTGCGTACCTTCTTCGACGATGCGCCCTTTCTCTAAATAGATTATGTGGTCACACTTTTCGATACTTGCCAAACGATGTGTTATAAAAATTGCGGTTTGATTCTTTTTCATCGCCATAATTTTTTCATAGACCTCTTTCTCGGTGACTGTGTCTGTTGTACTTTGTGCTTCGTTAAATATTATCAGGTCCCCACCGTTAAGAACGGTTCTTGCTATGTTTATGGCTTGACGTTGACTGATTCCCAACAACGGCGTATCCGCAGTTAATTCGGTTTCATATTTTTCCGGCAATTGGTCGATGAATTCGTGGCTACCCAGTTTCTTAGTAACGCTCATAACGCGTTCTGGCATCGCACGACGTACACCATACAACAGGTTTTCGGCAACCGTGCCACGGAAAATAAATGGTTTTTCAAAGGCAATCCCAAGTTTTTTATAATAACTGTCACGCCTTATCTCTTGCAAATCCACACCATCGATAAGGATACGCCCAGTCGTAGGCACCTCCAACTTTGCCAACAATTCCACAACTCGGCTTTTGCCATTCCCAGTTTGTCCTACAATTGCAACATTGGTACCTGGCTGAATTTTAAAAGAAATGTTTCTTAGGATCTTGTCACCCTCAACCTCGACGGATACACCTTCGAATTCAATTTCACCAATTCGTTTTACATCCAAATGTTCATTCTGGGTAAGTGTATCTGGATGATCCATAATTTCATAGACCTTTTCCGCCCATGCGTTAACAATTTGAATACGGTTCGTGGCCTCGGTTACAATAACTGTATTTGCAAGGAAACGATTAGAGAACACAAGAAACGCCGGCAATGCACCAAATTCCGGAACAATTCTATTAACGAATAAAATACCAAAAACAACGGTTACCAAAAGGAACATAAAGTTTTGGATCAACGTTATATAGATTGTGTTCAATTGCATGCACATTTCTTCGGCAGTAGTTGCTTTCAATTCTCTTTCATTTATCTCGGCATATTCTTCTTCCGCACCTTCTATACCATGAATTTTATAGAACTCGTGTAAACTGGTTTTTTGTTCGATGTAAGTAAATGTCTTTAATATTACCGCATTGTTTCGGTCAAAGTATTTTTGGGTGCGACTGGAAACTATTTTTGCCGTAATTAAACACAGCGGCAATGACGAAATAACTACAAGCGCCAAAATCCAGTTAATATTAAACATTGCAATCGCACTGGTAATATAAAAGAATAATGTTCGTGCAATTCGGTACATAACAACAAGAGTATTTCGATACAGACCACCCGCAAGTCCCCCTACCCTTCGCGAAAGGTCCCCGGTTGCAAAACCATTCAAAAACGAAATCGGTAAAACATCTAACTTTCGCTTAATACCGTTGATACTCTGCTCTTGAAGGTCGTTTTCATATTTAAGCAAAAATATCGCGGCAATTACCTGGAAAACCTCGTTAAATAATGCAAGCAAAGCGAATATTATTAACTGCTGGTATATAAATGTAAATTGCGGATTCACACCATCCAAAATGGTTTCTTCCAGACTGTCGAATATATTTTGCAAAAAGGTCGGCATGAACGAGAACAACACAATACCCACAATACCAATAAAAATCAAAGATATAATTCGTCCTCGGTATGGTTTTGCGGTTGCGACGACACGCATAATGTTCTTTGGCTTTTTTTTCTTTTTTTCTATCATGGTGCCACCCCCCCATGAGAAGTCTTAGACTCAGGGGAAGAATCAAACATCGGCAATTCATCCAAACCTTGTGCCGCCATTTCTTTATTATCGTTCTGTTCTTGGGCAGTTTTTTCCTCGTAATTTATTTCTTCGTCTTGTATCATACCCAATGTAGATGCATAGAAGCGTTTGTAATCTGCATTGTATGCCATAAGGTCAGCATGTTTACCCTCGCCTGTTATTTTACCATTCTTTAACACGTAGACGCGGTTACATGACCGACAGATATGCCCACTGTATGTAACCATTAAACAAGTCTTCTTTTCCCTTTTCAAATGCTGCATAAGACCAGTTAGATATTCTGGCCTTACATGTTCAAAACATTGGTTATATACATATATATAAGAAGGTTTCAATGTCATCCTCACAATATTTATCAAGTTCTTTGTACCATCCCCCAGCGGGGTTCTGTCATTCAATTTAAAGTCCAAAAAATTGCTTCCAAATTTTTGGGTGAAATCTATGGCATCCATGTCCTCGAACAATTGCATGATTTCTTCGTCTGTGGCATTTGGTGCAAACATTTTAAGGTTATCGCGCATGGTTCCGGTTAAAATCCTTGCATGCGGTCCGCAATAAGAAAATACATGGCGACGCAAGTAACTAACACTTATAGATGTTGTGTCAATATCATTAAAAAGAACATCTCCGCTGGTTTGGGCTTTTTCACGCAGGATAATTCGCGCCAGCATATTCTTACCACTGCCCACACCTCCTGCTATTGCGATTCGGGCATTATGTGGCACGTTTATATTCACACCAGTCAACGCGTTCGTTCCATTTGGATATGCGTACTCCACATTCACGATTTCCAATCGTGGCTCTGCAATAAGCGGTAGTGACGTCAGACCTTTGTCTTGGGCAATTTCAGGCAGGTTTATAACTTCTTCTATCCGTTCTTTGCATAGTTTAATTCTCGGCATGTGTTCCACGAACCATGTAAACAATATGTGTGACCCGGTTTGAATTCTGGTAAGATATTGCAATATTGTATTAAGAATAACCAGATCCTGGGCAACCTGCATATTAAAATGAATTCCATAAAGTATAATAATAACTGTGATTATGGTAAATATAATCGCGTGAAAAGAAATACTAAGGTTTATACCCACATCCGCGGACATAGCCTGTCTCCGTTGCGAATATACCAATTTCTCGAACTGCTTGGCACGTTCATCTGCTTTTCCCAGAATTCGTATATCTCTGGCACCCGTGATCCCCTCTTTCACATTGATGAAATAATCATCAAATGCCTGGACACTTTGCGGAATTACTTTTTTCATTCTGCGCATATAAATCCAAAAGAATAATCCAATAAAAGGAACCGCCGCCAACGCAATCAAAGAATACCGAACATCCAACAAAAACATCATTACCAACGAACCAAATATGGTTATCGGAATGAATATGATGGAACTGATAACCCGTCTTTTGTATTGACGCAGCCAGTGCGAGTCATTTTGAATAACAGGCATGACTTTGGATTGCCCATATTTTTCCAATGTAGAACTAGAAACACGTTGAAATTTATTAAAAAGTTCACTACGAATATTTGCCGAGTACTTGTTGGTAAAGGCAATCATAAAATACTCTGCGGTAACATTAACAATCAAAATCAAGATTATAAAACCAAACACCATCACTGCGTTTAACACGATACTCGTAATTGTTTCACCCGCAGTATTTGCCGAATCCGCGCTGTGCATAATGATTTCCGTAACACGCTGTAATAACATGGGGAAATACAGCGCCAGTCCCTCTAACACCAACATGAAAAACATCGCTATGAACATTAGCCTTTTTGTGCCCACTGTATAGCGTTTGTCATTGTATCTAACGTAAGAACTAGATGCCCCCATTCTACAACAATAATACCTGCAATACGTCCAAATGACAACGGAAATTCACTTTGATCTGGTATTCAACATACACTGACACAGGAGGCGCCGAACAATACAAATTTCAAGGAGACAAATAACATGTTAGATTGCTTAAGAGAACTTTTTTGTACACCGCATCACCGTCCACGTCCATGCCGATGCTGCTGTGTCTGTCCACCACGCCCAAGACCAAAACCAAGACGTGAATGTCGTTGCGAAGTACGTTGCCGTATGGTCGAAGTAGAACGTGAACACGGCGGACAAGGCGAAAGACCAGGTCACGGACACGGATGTCGTTGCCAGCGCGAAGAAGAAGGCGGAAGACCGGGTCATGGTGAAAGACCGGGCCACGGCGAGCGTCCAGGTCACGGTCACCAAGGCGGAACGGAAGAAGGCGAAGGCTGGACCAGTTGCTGCTTTTCACACACACAAGAAGAGTGCGGAATGTAATTTTAGAAAATCCCCGAAAGACGCTGTAGGGGATTTTTTTTGTTTAAAAGTCACTGCCTTTTTCTAATATTTCTTCAACCGCTTGGGTGATTAATTGTGCCAATTCCTTTTGATATTCCGTGGTACTCAATTTTGCTTCCTCATCCGGATTGGATAAAAAGCCACACTCAATTAACACACCTGGGAATTCTGTCTCTAAAATAAAATAATCCCCACGCATTGCCCTTCTATCGTTATCCAGGTTTTTATTTAAATGCTTTTGAATATGGTCAGCGTATATAAAACTTTGATCGCTGTCATCATCGTAAAAGCATTGAATACCATGTACGCTTGGGTCACGCACAAAGTTATTCAGATGAATGGATATCACAAGATCCGGTCTTTCCTGTTTTATAATTTCCACACGCTTTTTCATATCATCGCGTTTTTGGTTATCTGCGTCAGGGTCGGCGAGACTGGCTTCGCCTTCGCGTGTTAACACTGCACGCATGCCGTGTGTCTCTAATTCTTCTTTTATATACTGTGATATGGACAGGACTATGTCGCGTTCGTAAACGCCGTGTTTGCCACTTGCCCCTTTGTCTCTGCCACCATGACCCGGGTCGATTATGATAACTTTTTGATGAATTGGTACTGGCTCTCCATTAACTTCGGCACCAAAAGGCACTGCCCCGTAAAATGCAATCGCAGCCACACAAACAAGCGCAGCCTGTGCCAATAATAATACAACACCACCAATTATTACAAGAATCCTCATTAATTTGGTGTGCGCAAGTTTGCTAAAAATTATTTACAAGTACAGTTTTTGTGGTATACTAGTCATTGTACGCTTCCGTGGCTCAGTTGGTAGAGCAGCGCACTTGTAATGCGCAGGTCGTCGGTTCGAGTCCGACCGGAAGCTCCAAAAAGCGAAACGTAGTGGAGCGTTTGGAGCATTGTATAATTCATTAATCCGGCACAAGCAGAGCGAGTACCGGAAGCTCCAAAATAAAAAGGCGCAAGCCTTTTTTGTTTTGGAGATTTCGGTCGAACGAGAAGAGTCCGGTGAACCAGTTCGCGAAGCGAACATTGTATGATTACCTTAATGCGCACGAGGCGAAGCCGAGTTCCGGAAGTTCCAAAGAATATCTCCTATTTGTAAATTGGTATATATTTTATGGAAACTTAATAATAACAGTAAATGCGCATAAGAATAAACTTATCCAATAATGTTTGGTCAGACTTGAACCCACGATTGACAAGACATGCTTACTTTTGTATAATGAACATATGAAACATCATCAAGCATACAAAAATAGAACTGCGATGCTTATGCGAGAACTTGGTAAAAAGATAAACGGCATCTACCCTGAATTTCTCAGTGATATAGTGAGACAAGCCGCATGGGAAGAAAGGGATTCCAATGATCAGAAATTAAATGAAGTTTTGGAAATGGCAAAACAATTTTCGATTGAAGACCAAAAATCGATGTTGTACGTGAATTTCCCAGACGGTTTGTCAACACTATCTGAGTATCATGATGTGATAAGCCAGAGATTGGCCAAAAACGAGGATATTTCGATTCCAACTAAGTTGAAGACATTTGCATCGAATAAAATCAATCAAGTCAAGGCGTTATTCCATCAAAAATAATACGCCATTTGGATTGGTTTTTGCTTGTTAAAAACCTTCAAAGTACATATAATTGAAACATGAAAAAATTAATTGAAAAATTTTGGGAAGATATGCACATTGCCATAACGACCCAAGACAAAATCAAAATCACACAAAATTTTGCAGCAGACGCAATATACAACTGCCGCACAAAAGACGAAATGATGAATATAACTGTTGACGAAATGGCATCAAGTTGTCTTGAATATAAAGATATTTTGGATTGCAAATATTCTATCGAACGAATAGACGAACTTGCAAATGGATCGTGGGTTTCGATAATAACCTCGTCCGTAAATCAAACACCGTATTTTACCGTATCATATTTCAGGTTCAGGGATGATAAGATCATTGAACTGGTCGAATATTATGGTGACTTTTGATATTAATAACTTTTTTGTTCGTTTGAAGTGTTTTTTTGATATAATGATTTATGGAAATTAGATCTTCGAGCACGCAAGAGGAAAAAGATTTTTTGGAAAGAGGTCTTGAAGAACATTCTAAAAAGTTCACAGATCAAGATACCTTTGAAAGAGATGGCTTTGGCTTTTTCGCATATGATAAAGAAAAGTTGATTGGTGGGATTTCTGGACGAATTATGAAAGGCAGCTGGGTGCGTGTTGATTCGTTTTATGTTGACCCAACGCATCGCGGAAATGATATTGGGACAAAGCTTATGCAAAAGGTTGAAGAATACGCAGTTGAAATTGGTTGTATTGGCGTGACATTCTTCACATTAAGTTTCGAGGCACATGGTTTTTATGAAAAACTTGGCTATGTTGTTTATGGCGAGTTAAAGGACTACCCCGTTGGGTTTTCGCGATTTGAATTATATAAACGTTTGGACACGTAACAGTTTTACAATGTTGTCGTTGAGAACCGCAACAAATATCCGTCGGGGTCTTGGATAAGAAATTCTTTGCATTTTAACATTTTGTCGTGTTCGCGGTATTGGTTTGTTTTCATGTCGCGAAATAATGGGATTCCAAGACACACTACCCTTTTGTATAGTTCGTCCACGTTGGAAACCTCCATCTGCAAATGCATTCCGCGACCCAATGGATGTTCCATAGGTGCATACCCATTCCATGAACCGGCGGTTGTTGTTAATTGCATGATCATTAGATAAAGGTCTTGCATCTGGATTAGGGCAAACTTGTCCTCTGGGCGTTCGTTATATATTTCGAACCCAAGGTCAAGATAAAACCGCCGACTGTGTTCGAAATCGCGGACACGAAATTCTGGCAGCATTGGTATTCTTTTGAATTCTTGTTTTTTCATAAACTTTAACCTGGTCTTCTGACCGTATTCCAAATACGCTTATCCATGATTTCGAATTTTTGCGTATTTACGCTGTCGTATGCAATATTAATTGTTTGACCAGATTCAAACGGCATCATCTGTTCGCCAGTTGTGGTGGCAACGTTAAACATGTTTGATCTGCCACGAACTATCGCCTCCACCTGAACAGGGTTTTCGAAATTATGAACCTGAAGGGTTATGAAATAATGGTGTGTTAATTGCGTGTGCCGCGTTGCATGATTGGTTCCCTGATAGGTACACGACATAACCACCGCATGCGTTTCAACACGATTTTTTGGGTTGATCCGTCCGCGTCTCTGTCTTAAAACCATGAAAATGAAGGTAACCGCAATTACCCCTAAAACAATATAAAGTCCGATTAATTCCATAAACTATATTAGCACAATCATGCCAATAAAATAAAACATTTATTTTGTTACATCCAATTCCAACAAATTTTGTTTAAGTTCCAAAAAATCTTTTTCCGTATGTCCTTTTTGCAAAAAATATGTTGCAAATGGATTCTTTTTTATAAAATTAATTGCCTGGTCTATTTCCTTTTTGAACCTGTCCTTTTGTTTTGAATCCAATGATTCATAAGTTTGGTTAAAGACTTGCCTCTCCCGTGCGACCAATTTCACACCTTTCATCCATCCTCTTTTGTACGAATGATAAAACACAAGATTCGAGGCCGTAACCAAGGCAATACTTTGCACAATATTCAACCATAGGTGAGACGAATCAAAAAAGGTAAATCTTAATGTATTTCCGATGAATAACGTGATTACCAAACTTATAATCAATTGGAGATAATCATTCTTGATTTTTTGTGTTATCAGCATCATAATTTGAAACAAAAACAGACTGAAAAATATTTCGCCCAACCACACATTGATATCAAGGATCCACTTTGAATAAAAACCTATATACGCAAAAGGAATTAATAACGCCATAACCGAGCCAATAATCAACAGTGGCCAACTTTGTTTTATGAAAATTTTGAACATGCATAATTATATCATTGACCTAGTTAATGCGCGACCTTTAAAGTGCCATGAAAGTAAAACCACACCAATCAAAATTGGCAAAGGAACAAGGCAGACCAGACCCAACCAACTGACAATAGGTGTTGCATTAAATGCCTGCGGAATTACCAACAATAATACCAATGTCGATATATATCCCCCAATAAAAGTCACAAACCGAGCAATATGGAATCGTGTGTTTTGGATTATTGGTTTTTGGTCTTTACCATGCTTCTTTCTGTGGTAGATCTCAAAGGGCAAATACAATGCAGCAGCCAACAACATCATAGCCCCAAGCAACGGCAACAAATGCCATGGAAATGGAATAGTAATCCAATCAATTCCAACAGTTTCAAAAATCACATAAATGCCCAAAGCATATGCAAAGTTATCTCCCGCAATCTGCGAACCCGTCATGGAGATAATACCTATACTCAAATATCCAACTGCAATCATCCAAAGATTTTTCATGCGCGGACGAAATTCACCAATTTTAATTAGGTAAATCGGAACAAATACCAACAATAGATGTACGACGATGGTTTGGATATTTCTCCAATGTAAAATTGAAAACCAACCGTTCAAATTATCGTTGGTGGTGAATGTCAATACCCCACCAATAAGACCCACCCCGAACAAGAGGTTATAAAAGAATTGCATAACGGTACCGCTTGGTGTTCTTTTAAGGGCACTTATGAATAATATAATTGACATGGTGATACTCATAATACCGCATTGCGAGAACGGAATTGTGCCCACCCAATTAAAACCCGCAAGCGAGCCAACAGCCGCACGATACTGTAGAACAAAAAATATATATCGGCCAATCTCGAACACCGCAAGCACGGATGCAAGCACCAGTTTAGTAATTCGTTTCCCCCGCTCGGTTTTTGCATGCAAACCAAAGTACAATGCAGCAAACGCTGCACATACAACCAGAAATAAAAATAAATGATTCAATGAAAAGGTCCAATTAACCTCGCGCACCAAAGTTGGGGTATACCCAAAGAAGTAATTCATGATTTAACTTATATTATGAAAGATGCTACGTCAACCTCTTGAAAAGAAAAAAGCCCCGCTAAGGGGCTTTTGTTTTATATGATGCTTACTTTTTTCCGAATAATCTTTTCACACCTTTGACTGTGTTGTCAGCGTTTTGCTTGGTGCGATTGGCATTATTGACGGTACGGTTGGCCTCGGCTGTTTTTCTGTTTGCATCGTTTACTGTTTTTGTTACGGACATTTTCATTCTCCTTTTTGATTGGTAATATTAATATATTGTGACTTTCGCAAAAAATCAACCGAATATTACCGCTCTCTTGTTTCTTTAAGAAGTTCCGCGAATCTGTCATTACCACGTACATATGGCGTTAGACTTTGACCTGATTGCAATGCACTTATTGTTTTTGCAATTTCTTCTGTTATATCAACATGTCTAAGCCATTCGCGGTTTTTTCCTTCCTGGGGTATATACGCCGAGTTCGTTACATAAACCCTTTTGATAATTTCGTCTTCGACAGCTTTGTCAAAACCCTTGAATCCACCATTAAACAACCCATGTGTTACGGACACAAGGACACTTTTTGCGCCCATTTCTTTTAATCTGGCCGCGGTTTCAATTATTGTGCCACCACTTGCGATTATGTCATCAAAAATGATTGATGTTTTACCTTCAACACTGGATCCCGTATATACATGATTCTTTACTGGATGTTTCCCATTTTCAAATGTTTCAAAATCACGTTCTTTGTGAAAAAGTCCCATAGGCGAACCTAATATACTTGCGTATGTACTTGTTCGTCCGGCTGATCCTACATCTGGTCCGATTGTCATCATATTCTTGTCGTTGAATTCCTGGTATTCATCATCCAATATTGCTTTTACCATTGGATATGTGGGTAATATGTTATCAAAACTTCTGTTGGGTATTGCATTTTGCACGGTTGGGGCATGTGCGTCTACGGTTATAAAATGCTCGACACCCAGTCTTTCCAGTTCTTGCAACCCGCGTGCACAATCCAATCCGCCTCTTTGCGCCCGTTTGTCCTCTCGCCCTCTGTAAAGATATGGCATTACCACAGTTGTACCATAATTGGATTTTCCAGATGCCGAGTTTATAGCACTTTTCAAGTCGGCAAAATGGTCATCTGGACTTCGTCTGTTTTCACGCCCGTGCATTTGGTATGCACTTTCGTGGTTTGTCACGTCTGCAAGAAAAACCAAGTTCTTGCCACGAACAGTTGGTTCGCCGCCTTTGAACATTACTGTTGCTTCGCCGTCGCCGAATCTTTTTGCATCCAATCCAACAAGAAATCTGGATTCAGACGCCCTTGCGAGTTTCAGGTGTTCGTGTACGCTTTGACCCCGCCAATCGTCATAACCAGGCAACAACACAATTCCGAGTTTAGGATTTTGTCTTTCGTTTTTCATTTTAAATTTTAGCATTTTAGCCAGGCAAAGTCAATATCCAACAAAAAAGAGGACTTTAATCCTCTTTTTAAAAGATACACATTTTTGAATTACGCACGATTGATTGTTACAAAGAACGTAAAGTCGCAGTCATCATAAGTTCCACCTACCTCTATTGTTCGTGATGCTTGGGCAGCAGGTGTATTTACCACAAAGTATGCAGGCATATGGTTCCCTGTCGTTACCCAACCATTGTCATTTGTTGTGTATACATGAAAGTTCCCTGTATTTGTTGTTGCATTATCCGCCGTTGTGCGCAAATAAACCCAATCTCCAGCAGCAGTTTGCCCAACCGCAGCGGTACGAATACGCAAGTTCGTTAGATTATCAAACATCGGGAACATTCTACGAACGTTTACTGCAACCTGGGTTGCATATGTAGATGCGTTTACGGTTACTGTGTGCGTGCTGTTGTTAACGGTTACTGCATTTGCGGCCTGGGTACCAAAGTGTCCGCGGACACCTTCCTCGTCATGGCTGACTGGGCCAGAACCTGGGGCATAGAATGCTAGACTTGGGGCACGTTGCTCGCGAAATATTGCCATACTTAATGTGGGTTGGAAACACTCCTTATCATCGCAATCCCGATTACATCCAGACAACAGAATCATCGGCGTTACCATCAACGCCAATACCAAAGATAATGTTAATATTTTTTTCATTTTTCCTCCATAAGATTTAAATTTGTATGGATAGGTTATGCAAAAATATTAACTCTATTCATTTATTCAAAAGAAAAAGCCCTTTGGGCTTTTATCTAATTGTTAAGCATTGGTTTCTAACTCGACTGGCTTTTGTTTTTTGTCCTTGTTGAATATCACATAGAACGCAGGTACAACCAGCAACGACATAATCGTTGCATACACAAGTCCGCCTATTGTAACAATCGCCATAGGCTGCATCAATTCGCCACTTGGACCAAAACCAAATGCCATAGGTAACATTGCCATGATTGTTGTAATAGACAACATCATAATTGGACGAATACGTGTATTTGCACCGGCAATTACGGCATCGCGGACACTAAGGCCTTCGTCCCTTGCCTGGTTAATATAATCCACCAAAACGATACCGTTGTTAATAATAACACCCATCAACAATAACAAACCAATCATCGCAACCATCGAAATAGGCATTCCAAATATCGCAAGAAACAAGAACCCACCAGTAAATCCAAGCGGAATGGTTATCAACATAATAAATGGAGATTTAAACGAACGGAATATTGCAACCATGACAAGGTACATCAACAACAATCCCACAAGCAATGCAATACCCATCTGAGTAATTGTATCGTTAAATTGTGCACCAAATCCGTCATCAAGATATCCAATACCGTTGAATGTTGCGGCGTTATTAGCACGAAGGTCTGCCATTGTGCTGTCTACCCTTTGTTGAACGTGACCAATGTTGTACCCGTCAACTATGGTTGCTGTTACAGACGCGGCGACGTGACGATTAACGCGAGTAATGCTGAATTGGTTAAATGTGTGTGTTACACGATGTACACCTTCCACATCAATAAGTTCATCCGCAACAAGATTAATTGCATTTTGAAGTGCAGCCATAGATACCGCAATATTGTCACCAATAGGCGCAGTAAGGGTCACAACAACACTATCTGCCGCCATTGCGTTCATTCCACCCGCAGATATTCCCACACCACTTGCAAAATATCCACCAGAAGCCAGCATAGGTGTACCAGGCGGCAATAGCATGTTGTTATTTTCCAGATATTGCGTTACCGCAGCATAAAGAAGTTGACTGGCCCCTACGGTTGATATGCTTCTGTTATCTGTCAGGGTTACGTTAATTGCAATGCTAGATCCGCCACCCATCATTCCCATCATGCCACCACCAAATGATATTGCAATTTGCTCGGCGTTGTTTCCAAGTGTTTGACGGGTAACATGGTAAAGACCATCGTTTGCCGTTGTTATGTCATGTGCGGTATCAAATGTACTGTTAAGTATGTTATATGTTGGATTGGTTTGGACGTTCACAGTAAAAGTTCCTGTATCCTCGGCCGGCATTAATTCAAACCCATGAATCCCTGCAAGAAATATACTTCCCACGAATGCAACAATCGCAACACCAAGCGTCAACCATTTTTGTTTAATAGTAAATTTTAATGCCGAATTATACCAACGATCCGCAGTACCCTTGCATGAACCCATCGCAGTCTTGCACTTCGCACCAAAACCAGGACTTTTTGTTGGTTGTACTGGTTGCACAATCTCTGCCTCTGCTGTTGATTGTTCTACCATGGCTTTTTCTTTTGTTTCTGTATCAGTGGCCAGTGGACAGTTTCTTGGAACGTTACATTTGATTTTGAACGCAGATATAATAGATGGCAAGAACATCACCGCGGAAACCAAAGATGCAAACAACGCAAACATTATCACATATACCATATCCATAAAGACTTCCATCATCATTCCAGAGACAAAGAACATTGGAACAAACACCGCCATCGTTGTTAATGTTGCCGCCACTATCGCGCCGAAGATTTGACTTGCCCCCTTAATCGCAGCGTCTTTCACGGACATACCCTTGGCCCGCAATCGGAACGTGTTTTCCACCACAATTATCGAGTTATCAATCAACATTCCTACGGCAAGCGCCAATCCCGCAAGCGAAACAATATTAATTGTAATCCCAAGGAAATACATCAAAATAAATGTTCCCACCACAGACAACGGAATAGATAATCCCACCGCAACAGTTAACTTCCAGTTACGCAAAAACAAAAACAAAATAAGTACCGCAAGTGCCCCACCAATCAGCAGATTATTAAGAACCCCACCAATACTGTCGTTAATAATTTCGGCCTGATCCATTTGGATTCTTATTTCAAAATTTGGGTGTGTTGTCCGTAATTGGTCTATCGCAGATATAATTGCAGGCACAACCTGGGTTGTCACTGCACCAGATGTTTGTTGAATTGAAAAAGAAAAAGACGGTTCGTTATTCACATATGCAAAACCCGGCATATCCGCAAATGATACAGGCCTTGGCGTACCTATGATTGCACCGTTAATTTGCGCAACACCTGGTACTGTACGAATTTGTGGTACGAAAATGTCATTGTACCAATTAATTGTTGCAGATTCATCAATGTCTCCGCTCCCATCTAATATAACAAAACTGGACGAGAACGTTAACACAGGCAACATATTTGGATCCAGCCTAAAAGCCATTGGTTGTTGTAAAAAATTGCGATCAACTAAAAAGTTACCCATCCCCAACATTGACATAGTAACCTCGAAATAGGCCGTATTTATATCTACGGCAGTGCTGAATTCAATGAATGTGATAACACTGGCTGCTGTTGTCATGGTTTGAATGTTATCCACACCATTTATCATAAGCATTCTTGCCTCTATTTCCTCAGTAATTTCTAATGTAGCCGCCATTGCAAGGGGATCCAAAGGATTCACCGAACTTGGGTCTTCATGAGAAGAAATCACAACGACAAAAGGAATGTTCATATTTGGAAATAATTCCGCATTCATACTGGAGAACGCAAAAAAACCCAGAATAATAATAACCATAATCATAACGAAAACCGTATGAGGCCGTCTAACACCAAAACGGGTTAGTGGATTTTCACTGATATTTTTGTCCAACATCTCTTGTTTTTTAAGTTCCATTGTTCCTCCGTAATAAAAGTCACTAGCACCTAGTGTACTTCACATTTATCAACTTATCAAGTTTTTTCCTGTATTATTTTACACTATTAAAGAAAGCGTCATATAGACGCTTTTACATAATATTAATGAGTTTAACTTAAATACGCACAAAACTGCGCGAGACAAAGCCAGGTCGTCCATTAAAATTGATTTGAAAAAAATCACCCCGAATATCTTGAATCGTCACACGAGAACCATTTGGCAATGTCCCAAGAATACTTGCGGTTGGACTGGGGGCACTACGTACATTTAAATTACCACCCGCCGTCGTTATTGTACCTTGTGTTGGTGTTGGGGTAATAAATTGGGTGGATGCGTACCCCTCGCGCCCTTGGAACGAAACCCTATAAAAACCATTTTGCTCGCCCAAAATTGTCACATTTGAACCATTCAGCATTGTGGTAACAATTGGTGCACTTGTGTTAGGTGCACTGCGAAGATTTAATCCCCCACCTGTGGTTGTAACACGTCCCAGAATACCTGCGCCCGACGTTGGCGGAGGCGGAGGCGCAACACCTCCAGTTAAACAGGCCTCTACCCCGTCCGCTATTGCATTTGCAATACGTATAAAGTTTGTATCATAACGCGTATTGTCTTGTGGGTTTGATATAAATCCGACTTCCAAAAGAAGTGCGGGCATATTCGTAGCGGTCAGTACAGTAAAGTTTCCATTATGTACACCACGATTTGCAAAATTCCCTGCCGTTGCCATCCTGCTTGCCATCTGTGTCGCACACGCATTGGTTGCGGCACTTACGTTTGGTCGTACGAATACACTGGAACCATTTGCTGTTGTATTTGTAAAAGCATCACGATGCACCGACACAAACAAATTCGCACCCGCATTATTGGCGATGCGCGCCCGTTCAGTCAAAGGGATAAACACATCAGACACCCGTGTATATATGACCCTGTGCCCACGTCTTTCCAATTCCCGCCCAACCGCCACCGCCATCCCAAGGACATCGGCCTTTTCCATGCGACCATCTCTGGTTGCACCAAAATCTGTGCCACCATGACCTGCGTCTACTACAATTGTTGCCATGTTGAAATCTATGACACAAATCAATTTTGTGACACAACGATATCCATCATCAATATTTTGCGTTGATTAAATTGAATAAATTGAGGTAAACTAAATAAAAAGTAATATGGGGAAAAAACAAAGGATAATTTTTTTAATCGTTGCAATTGGTATGCTGCTTTATGCTGGTATTTCTTTAGCATTGGGAATCTATTTGTTAAGAACTTGCAATAATGGTAATGGATATAAAGACGATGACTGCTACTACGAATGCAACTGTGACGACAATAAAGATGACGATTGTGACGACAAATATAATGGAATATTCTTTACACCCAACGTTGCCAACGCAGGTGTATATTGGTGGCGTGCAATAAGCAACGATAATTTGGAAAATTCGCTGCATCTTTTGAATTTTGTTGAACGTAACGGTATCACAGACATTTTTTTGACTATGAATGATCTTGTGAACGTAAGTGGTGCCACGGCTGGAATTGTTGAAAATGGCAGTTTTAATGCATCCCTAATGGAACGGTTTATTGCACCCACACAGACGTTTATACGTTCCGCTTTCTCTCGTGGAATTAATGTGTACACCTTGTTCGATAGCGGTGGGGGTATTATATTTCCAAACAGTCCAAGCAAGAACAATTTCCATCGCAGAATGTTCGGACTTCAAGTATTCAATCATATTTCAGGTCCAGAAGAACAAATAACTGGAATCCAATTTAATATCGAGCCACACCAACACGGAAATTGGCGCAATGTCTTTGAAAATGATGTTATCGTGGGCAACAGAAATTTGACACGAGAAACACGCCGAAACGATTTATTGCAAATGAAAGCAGATTTTGTTGTGGAAATAACAACTTTGTACAGCGATATGTTCCGAATTGATTGGTGTATGCCCTTTTGGTGGGATGCTCGACATGACTATCAATTAATTACGCATAATGGCAATCCAAATACCCAGTTATATCAAGCAATAATTAATGAAATTACACGAAGTACAAAAGGTGGTAGAGTGCTTGTAATGTCATTCCGCTCCACAGCAGTCAATATGTACAATATCTCTAGTCACATAGTCGAATATGCGTTTCAACACAACATTCCTGTCTTCCTTATGGCAACAGTCAATGAATCAACTGGACCGCATACACGTTTCCATGAGGCAGGTAAAATTGAAATGTATTATCAACTGAATCGATTAAGATATGTAGTTAATCAGGATTTCGTGGCACAAAATCTACTTGGGGTATCCATTCACCACATAATGAGTTGGTATCCGCTTCAATATGAAAGAATACCAAATTAAAATTTAAATAACTTTTTTGACATTTTTCGATAAAAGTGATACAAACTAAAAGACAAAGGAGAAAATATGGGAAATAAATTAAAAAGACTAGGCTTTATGATAGGAATAGGGGGCCTTGCGTTTTGTATAGTTTTCGTGGGCACCGTTTTTCAAACAGGATCAACAAGGATTTCTGCAAATCCAATTGCACCGCAGCCCTTTGCAGGTCCAATAATAATAGAGACGGCACCATTGTTTAATCTTGATGGAACATACAACACCGAACTAATTGCCGAGTTAGTGTATTTGGCGGAAAATGCTGAGCGTAGTTTGCCAAATCTTCATGTAAATAATGTAGGCGTTTCTGGGATTACGGTATCTGATGCAAATCACATACGAAGCGCTAACGATGGTTCATTGCCCGCTATACGAATATTTGAACCATATGGAACATTTTCAACAGACGGAATGCCCTCCACAGGAATGGTGAACAATCAATCACGTGATAATTTCACTCACTCCGGGTGGACACTTGTTTACATCACTCACCCAGATGGTGGTGGCGACCCGGTTTTTACATTCAGAATGACCGAAGCATTTCGAAGCAACCGAATGCATACTGCAGACCCTAATTGGGGTACTGATATTCGTTATGAAGGCTCTGATCTGAGACAAAACCTTATCGAAGAATTTGACAATGTTCTAAATCTTTTTGATAACCATTTTAATATTCATTCGCACTTTGTTACACCCAATAATATCCCAGGACAATGGCAAAATAATCAACCAGATACTGGTGCAAATCCAATAAACCAATCATTAGAAGCAGGGGCTCGTAATGACTTAATTTGGATTCCATCTTCATATGAACTAGGAACTGGTGGTAACTTATGGAATTTAACACAAGCCGAACGCGGATACATACAAAATGGCTTTGGGAACCAAGCTTGGCATCGAACTTCGCAAGGTGGGAACCTTGGAAATGCAAGATCTAATACTTTTGCTGGTGTTAGCGAATCAATTGCAGTTCAAAATGCGTGGCTTTCCGTTGTACCTGCATTTCACTTAAGCCTTAGTCATTTATTGACATATGCAAATATAGGCGTCGACTTCTCGAGTGCATCATCAAGAGCAGCGACATCATCTGAAAACAGGCTTGTTATTGAACGTGATACAGGTGTCGAAACAATCGTTTTCAACGCAGGAGCACATAACACAGTGCAAACTTTGACAATCGGAACTGGTGTAAACCAATTCACTCTCACACCAACAGATACCCCAACTGCGACAACAAATGTAATGGGTAGATTTGAAATCTGGTACACCGAAGATGGAAGAGTCGCCCACCTAGAACTTTCTGAAGTGCCACATGGTTTCAACATAGTTGCAAATACAACGAATAATTGGGCAGTAACAAGAACATATAATTGGCCCACTGGATTCGGTCTTGCGGCAAGCCCAATTGATTCTACCGCAATTGCCGAGAATTCTTTTACAACGGCTGTTGGTATTCCAATAGCACCAGGTGGACACAGATTTAATGGTTGGTGGACAACACCAAGTATAGGTGGCGAGCAAGTAGCATCTGGCACAATTGTAGCGAACCGCGGAAACACAGAAACAGTGGATCCAATAACACAAATCTATGCTAGATGGGAACAAAACCAAGCAACTGTTGTACGTGTCAATTATGATGGTACGACCGAAAGCGTTGGTACACAAAACGTGGTATTTGCAGGTGCAGTCGGTGATCCCTTGGTTGAACCGACAGACGATACTTTGGTCTTTGGTGGATGGTGGACACAGGACGGTACCGGCGGAAATTGGGGAGCACGTGTCAATTCAAATACATTTATTGATACCGTACAAGACGGAACAACAATAAATATCTACGCAAGATGGCAAATCTATGTCCCAAGACCAACTCTAAGTAGTCTTAACCTAAGTGGTGGAACAATTACATGGGGAACAATTACTGGGGCAGAATTCCTGGTAGCAGTTAATGGTGTCAACCGCCCTATTCAAACTGGAAACTTATTTGACTTTTCAGATCTTGAACCTGGTTCGCACACAATTTCGATCAGAACAGTTGCAAGTAACGGTGATGAGTCCGATGCACTTGAAATAACTGTTGTAATTCCACAACCAGTAACAGTAGACGTTATCTACAGAAGCCAGAATATACAAATAGGCACGACCCAAGTTCTAGAAGACAAGGAAAATCGAGTTACACCAACCAATCCAGAAAGAACTGGATGGCAATTTATGGGTTGGGAACTTGCCGCACCTACACAAGACAATAATGGACGATGGGTTTTCATATTCAACGCAGTATGGGCGCAAGAGTTTACAATTATCTTTATGAACGGAATAACAGAAGATTCTCAACAAATTGGTACAAACCAGGTTGTATATGATTTTGCAAACATCGTAACACCACAAGACCCAGAGCGTACTGACTTCACATTCCGTGGTTGGATCAGAGTCGAAAGCGGAACAACAATAACATACACAGCACAATGGGACAGAAATCCAGTATTGACCGTACGAGTGGAACTCGCAGACGGTTCACAATATACCGAAACAACACACTTAATCACTTATAACCCAACTGCACCTGCACCTCTTACCGACAGAACAGTAGGTAGTGACACATTCACATTTGTTCGTTGGGACGTAACAACAACTACGAATGCAACAACTGGTGACAGAACGCATACGTTTACAGCAATCTGGGAACTTGTGGAAACCCCACCAAGTACAGCATTAATACTGGCATCAATATCGGCAATAGAGACAGAAATAGCAAATCTGGACATTAATAACTTCACAACAGCAAGTTGGATATTGTTCGAGGCTGCACATGCAGCAATAACCCACAACAACGCAATGTCTTTGATAGAATTATTGGAGGCATACATTGCATTAAACCAAGCAAAGGGTCTTTTACAAGAAAATCCAGTCCATGTCCCAACGTTTACAGAAACTTGGACAGGTTACACAGGAACACGCCCAAGCATTGAAGACACACGAGTTATTAATGGAATCGAGCAGAAACTTGTTCGTTGGGATACTGTTACTACTACTGCCGCAAACGGTAATATTACAGTAACACATACCGCGGTTTGGGAAAATATAACAAATGAATCAAATTTCACTACGGACACACTTCCATGGATTTTAATTGCAGGTGCGGGATTACTTGTGCTAATCTCAATTGTACTCTTCCTTTTAGCAAGCAGCGGTCGAAGAAATATTAAAGGCGTTAAATAACATTCAATTTTCGCCAAACAAAAAAGCGCCTTGGATGCGCTTTTTTGTTTTTGTTTTGAATTATTCGCTTTTTGCTGTTGCAGGGGTTTCTTTTTCTTCCTCGCCCTTGAACATGAATTTTGCGGTTATGGCTGCAAGCGCACCACCAGCAAGCGGAGCCAGTATAAACAACCATTGTTGTCTAAACAATTCCCATCCGCCAAATAATGCTGGACCGATACTTCGGGCTGGGTTAACGGATGTACCTGTAAGTGGAATACCCACAAGGTGAACAAGTGTAAGTGCAAGACCTATAACGATTGGGGCAACATAACGGTTTTCGGTTTTTCTGGTTACTGCAAGAATTGTGAATACGAATACGAATGTAAGCACAACTTCAATCAAGAATGCTGCGAACACCGCACCTGCCATTGTTGCTCCGCCCAATCCACCAATTCCAAGTCCAAAGTCAAATCCATCTTGAAAGTGTTCGTATGTGTTAATTCCCATCATACCGCGAATTGCCTCGGCATTGAATCCAAGAAGTTGCCAGATAAGAAATATAAAGAACGCACCGACTATTGCACCTGCGACCTGGGAAATTACATATCCAACAAAGTCACGTACACTAATCTTCTTTCCCATCAATTGTGCAAGCGACACCGCAGGGTTAAAATGCCCCCCACTGATTGCACCAAACATAAAGATTATGGCAATTAATACCAAACCAAATGCAAGTGCCCCAACAATTGGCGAGAATATCCCACCAAAAACAGCGGCTCCTACCGCCATGGTAACTAATATTGCTGTTCCAAGAAATTCAGCAAAATATTTTCTTAGTTCCATTTTGTTTACTTTTTCCAATTTTTCCTCCTATTAGAATTTATATCCAAGTATATGCAGACCATTTTAATCAATTCCATCAAAAAGGTCAAGTGGTTCTTTAATTTTCCTTATCTGTTATCGTCTCTGTTGTCATCATCGTCGCCCATTTCATTACTCTGTCGCTCTGATGGTCTCATTGTATTTTGCTTGCAAACTGTACTTCCCATTTCGTTCATCATACCAACAAGTTGAGTTCTATATTTTTTATTATCATCTGGATTTGATTTATAAGACTCGACAGTATTAATAAATACGTCTGCCTTTTTACTTGCATCTTGTTCAAAGTATTGCTCGAATTTCTTACGGATTTTTTTGTTATCCTTTATTTCATCGTGCACCATATCTATAACCTGCACGGCTTGCTTTCTCTTTTCATCCCCAGTACGTGGTTTCATAAATTGAAGCCCAGGTTTTACATTTTTGTTAAAGTCTGTACTTAGTTCATTTAATTCCTTGTTTGCTTCTTTTATCGTGTATGAATTGTGATACAACAATTTATGTTCAATGTCAGATTTCCCAGCACGTAAATTGGAAAACTCTTGTATTTCCCATTCAAGTTGCTCGGTCTGTTCTTTGGATAATCTTTTTTTATTTTCCCCAAGATAATTTGCCAACTTATCAATCAGCATATCATCACGAAGTACGGATATATGAATATTTTTCCGTAGTTCGTTTCTGTCAGGTTCGTTAATCTTTTTTGTTTTTTCGTGAACAGGTTGACGTTTTTTACTTGGGTCTAATTCATAGTCATCCTCCAGTATCTCGTCCTCCATCTCTTCTTTTGGTTCACTTTGGGTATACTCAAATGATTTGGTTGGTTTGAATGGTTCTGCATTTGTCTTTTGTTGCGCGGCTTTCTGTCTTTCTTGTATCTTTTGCTTGTGTTCTTCGTTGGCGTATTGGGTAACAGTTTTCTTCCCAAGATTGCCATTATCATAAAGAAACATAATATTTTCTGTTCCAAGTTCAATTGCCCGCATGGTTGAACCTTTTTGCATATTTCTGTTTCGGTCATTCATCATCCCATTCAATGCAACAGATGCCAACTGCCCATCTTGCACAGCGACCACACGTCTGTCATCTTCCATCTCTTGGATTGATTGATTTCCGTATAATACAATGTGATCATCCACACGCTTGTCTATATAATGGAAATCTTTTTTTTCATCTGGGTCATATGGTGGGTAAAATGCGGAATAACGCTTTTCCATTGGCGTTGGACCATCCAGTTCGTCTATATCACTTCTCCAATGATGCAGCATCAGTGGTCTCTCATCTTCCGTCGGCTGCATAGAAATCTTTCCCTCTTTGTCAAAAGGCACGAATCCGGTATTTGTTATCACATATTTTTTGCCATTCTCCTCGACCGTCTTGATTAATTCGCGTTCTTCAAAGTACTCGCACATTTGACCAAGGACATTTGCAAGAAAATAAATTACCCTCGTATCATCATTTCCATATTTTGTTTTGTGTTGATACGCATTTGCGGAAATATCACCCTCGAATCTTTGGTTACTAAGGTACTCTTGGACGTCCATGATTTCTTGCGATAACCTTTTGGTATCTACATCTAAATCTTTTGAACCCAAAATTTTGTTTTTAAGTTTATTTGAAATTCCTGTTTTAATGTAAAATTCATATAAAAACACCGCACTCTGTAATATCGCAGGCGAGACTATTTGTTCATCACCCAATTCAGATGTTGTTTTGCCTTCATCTTTCTTTTCAATTCCAACAAATTTAGAATTTCCAAAGTCTGGAATGCTTTCCAAATCCTCATAGTATGCCATCATATTATTGATGTTTTCCAATTCGCCAAATCTAACTTGTTGTTCTATACCACTTGGGCCAAATACAGTTTCCGTTTTGTCTATATACAATGGCAATTTGCTCTTCCCATCTTTTGGATTAATCATTTGTTCCAGCCGCTTTGGTCCCTGTTGTCCTACCATGTTGAGATTTGCAAATTTTTCATCGTCCACGCCACCCAAAATATGTGTGAATTTACCTTGGCTTACTTTGTCACGAACGTATAAAAATGTTTCATAGCCACGCGGACCGCCCGTGATATCGCCATTTATAATAATTTCATAATTCCCGCCGGTTTCATAATCAATCTGGGCTTCTAACCTTTTTAACATATCTAATTGCCCATTAACATTCCCAATAACAAATTTTCTTGTTTGCGCCATATCACATTGTATCAATAAACATGCCACAAGGCAAAGAAAATCCGCATTAAGCGGATTTTCTTTGTTCTCAATTATTCTTGTGTATTAATAAGTTCCTTTATTTCCTTTAACGTCTCATACGGTTTTTCAATGTGGTTAAACATATATTGGTTGGAATGACTGCCCATCATACTGAATACCGGACTGGATGGACTGCCGAATTTTATTGTTCCTGTATTCTTACGCACCAATTTATCCAAAAGACTTACTTTAACAACTGTTGCGGTTAGAGATTTGAATTCCAAACTTTTGTAATCTATTCCGATGATCCCGCCACGTACAAGGATTCGCTTGCTGGTATACGCATAGAATCTGTTTTTGTACCAAAGCACGCTGCAAAAAATTGTTATCAACACAACCAGCAAAAGCACCCCTAAAGTTATCCATAGCGCAACCCAAAACGGTGTTTCAAAGCCACGCCATGCACCATCATACCAAAGAAAACCAACCGGTACCGCAAGCAACCATATCCATGAAACAAAACTGAGCAAAAATACATACCACCCAAACTTACATTTATTCGGTTTGTAAATTTTCAGAATCTTTTCATTCTTTTCCAAAACTGGCTCGAACATTAATTCCATATTTTCCACGAAATTCCTCCTATCATTTTATTAAAGTTTATTACTGGTATCTGCCATTGTCAAACTATTTATCAAGTAAGGTGCTATGTAATTCTTTCTTCTTGTATCAAGGATTGTAATCATCTGAAAATTTGATATTTCTACTTGGACATAGCAATAAATTCTTTGATTTTGCATTACTTGATTATCTGGTAATAAACTTGGAAATTCTGGTAATAATTGACCAGACGTTGGCCTTGGTCCCCATCCAGTTGGTACAGGCCCCCCAAGAAGTCGATATGGATGCCAGTTGCCACTTAAATCTGTACCACCCCAAATTTCATAGTGAATATGCCCACTTCCCGTATGTCCAATAACCTCTCCTCTTTCTACTCGTGTTCCTGCTATCCATGGAGTTGTCCTACCTTGACCACCAAGACCCGAAGGAAACCAATTACCAAAATTTGTACTTATTGGGATTGTTGAACCATTCATAAGAGGAGTCTGACGTATACCAGGCATCCCCGGCCTGTTAGCATTACGAACCCATGTCCCTCCTACCAAACTATAGGCAGGGCTTCCTGTACTGTATAATATGAAGAATGATGTAGGAGTTCTAAACGGTGGAGTTGCTCCATGATCGATTCTTATAAAATATGCTTGGGTACTATTAGTAGCGTTATTTGCACCCCTAACCATATGCCTTCTTACACTTATCATTCCTCCTGCTGGTGCAAAAATTGGGCTATTCTGATTAGGAGGAAAAGGATCGATACCAGGATGCGAACCAGCAAACTGTCCAGCATGATTGGCTGTTCTATTAACAAGAGGCCATCTCCAAACAGCAGGATGATTACCTGCAAGTGGCGGTGGGCCGTTTACATCTCTTGTCAAAGTTGGCGGCGGCGGTGAACTCCACCAATCACCAGTAGCCGTACCACCAGTCGGGCCCCCAGGTGCTGGATCAAAATCACCGATACAACCAGCAGAGCCGAAAATGTTGACATTTCTTGTTGTGCTACCCACCTGTGTTGTACCTTCATATACATCTACGGTAAGTGAAACTGACCCAGTTTCCTCTCCTATAATCACCCACACACCATCATTTTCTTCTACAGTAGCCGAACCAGTCCCATCCACCACCGTAGGACTTATTGTAAATCCAAGAATTGCTACATTTCGACGATTACGCTCTACATTTATAGGCGAAGGTCTATCAAGGGCCGCGTTCGCGGTTGTAATTATAAATGGGCTACCGCCTCGCCCCCTCGGTGCAACCAAACCTGTTATAGTCAACATACCAAATAACAAACCACATAGTATCAAAGATACCACTACATGTACTATTCTTTTCTTTGCTTTTCTTCTGTCTTGTTCGTTTTCGGCA
>WRAS01000004.1 GCA_009780065.1 Bacillota bacterium
TAAGAAACCGTCTGAGACGGTTTCTTGGACACCAATGAAAAATATAAATTCGGAATTACCCACTGCGTGGGATAATTCCTGGGTCATCAAAAAACCCTAAGAGGGGCTAGCGAGGCCCCTCTTGGCTCCCCATCGCATTAAAGAAAAGAATACGTCATCGCGCGCGAAGTGGTCCAGTGATATTACCCACGATTGGATTTTTCGAAATGTTTTAATTTTGATTGAATGGGGTAAATTGTGTGATATTATTAAAATATGAAGATAACATTTTTAGGAACGGGAAAATTTTCGTCGGCGACGCGCAGGTGTTCGGCGACGCTGTTGAATGATCAGATCTTGGTTGATATTGGTTACGGTGCGATTACTGGACTTTGGGAAAAGAATTTAAATACCGAGAACATTAATACATTGATTTTGACGCACTTTCATGATGACCATATTGGTGATTTATGGTGGATGCTGTCCAGACGTGGTGCACGCGAGGAGGTCCACCCATTAACCATAATTGCGCCAACGGGTTTTGGTAAATATGTTTTGGGGTATTATCGTACATGTATTGGTCCGGCAGAAACTTTACAGGATATGGCATTTTATAATAATATGAAGGGTATCAAGATAATCGAGATGACAGAGTTTGATTCATGTAATGTGGGAGGTGTTCGGGTTTCGTCCTTTCCTGCTGTACATTCAAAGAAGCATCATTGTTTAGGGTATGTTTTGGATATTTACGGGGATAAAATTGGATTCTCCGGGGATACATATTGCAATCGTGTTTTGGAAGAACAAATTCCAAGTGCGCCTGTGTGGGTAATTAATTGCCCGATTGAAAAAAATGATTCAGATAGACATATGGGTCTTATTGATGTTCAAAGAATTGCAACACCAAATATGAACAAGAAATTTTATATAACGCATAGAGGTGAGTATCATGCGCCGACCAATCCAAATATATTTTTGCCGAATGATGGGGATGAGGTAGAAGTAAACAATTAATGTATATATGGTTATTTGGCTGACGCTTCGCTTGATGAAAAATGCAGATAAGGTCGCCGAAGGGCGATTTATGCATTTTTCATATACGCCAAATAACCATATATACATTAATTGTTTACTTTAGGTGAAAGGAATAAAAGGAATGGAAAAAGCCCGTGTGGGCTTTTATTTATTTTCGTGAGCGGTCAATTTTAGAGGTGTCTACGGTTCCAGTTTGTTCGCGTGATGTGAAAAGACCTTTGATGAATTCGAGTGGACTTCTTAGTTTTTGCGGGGCTTTATTTCCCTTGTCTCTGTATGCGCCTGTTCTAATGTTCTCAATTTGTCTTCGAAGTGGATTTATTTCTTCCCCGTGTATTGCACTTATTTCCGCGTATAAGGGGGCCAATTTTTTATCCTTGATTTTATTAATTTGGGCTTCAAGTGCATTAATCATAGCGACTTCATCATCGGTTATTTTTACATGTTTAGGTTTCACGTAACTTTCTTGACCCATTTTGTACCTTCCCTTTTATAAAAATAATATATCAATACAAGCAATTATTTGTCAATAGTTACCCAATTTTTGCCATCCGCGTTGGTATTTGCTTTGTTTGGTTAGTTCAAGTGGTAATCCAGATTTTGTTAATAGTTTGTGGACGTTGTCCAGATGTGCGTCGTTGTCGATGCCAGATATTACGTAGGAGATGTCTTCGAATTCTGCCATGTATTCGGTATATGTTTTGTCATTTTTTGTATATGTGGTTTTGTCCAGTGTGATGATTACCAAAAAGTCGCCCTTTTGGACGGTTGCATAATCGCGTTCCATGGAAGCATGCAGGACTGGCTGTACATTTTGCGGAACATTGTTCCCGAATAACGTTTTGAATTCGTCGATGGAATTTGTCTTGGCACGGATTTCGATTCGCTCGACATAGGGTTTGTTAGAATTGCTGTTTTGCATTTTGTACATGAAATCGTGGGTGGTTTGGTCGTTGTTAAAGCGGTAGTGACTTTCGCGGAAGACGTCGCCTCTGTTTAATATTGTCATATGTTCGTCGTCGTAAAAGATTTCATCTTTGGATTTTTTGTGTGGTGGATTTGCAAGTTCGTAATCATTGTTCATAAATACATTTAAAATATCGTCCAGTGACAATTTGTCGTGCACAAGATATTTAATCTCGCGTTCGCGTACAATATCGTTTCGGGTTAGATTTATTTGTGTCATTGCATGTCCCTTGTGAATATTCCGTCATTTGCAATTTCATTTGCCAATTGTTTTGGTGTTTTGTCTGATGTATCAATTATTGTTGTGTTTGGAAATCGCCAGAATATAAGGTCTTTGAAAATTTGTTCGCGTTTTTCGTATATTTCTGGGTGGTTTATGAGTAGGCTGTCGGATGGGCTGATGCCTGTTTCCTGTTCGCGGATTTTGGCGCGTTCCAATTTGACCTTGGTTGATGCGGTGATAAAATACGAGTCCATTTCTGGGAGTGATTTTAATAACTGGCGCATTTTGTTGATAATTTGTTCGGACCCATCGCCTAGTGCATACACACCAACAAGTAACTTGAATAGCCAAAAGTTGTCGCAGATAATGACTCTGCCGTCGTCGCGGTATGATGCTATGTCTTTTTCGGTTACTTTTATTATTCGTTCTAATGTTGGTTCCCATGATTTGTTATTAGTGTACCAGACATTGTTTTCTTTGTTAGCCAGCCAATCGCGGCGAAAGTTGATCACGGTTTCGTGGTTCGAGATGAATTTTCTTCTTGCAACGGTTTTATTTGGAAATAATTTATGTAATTAAGAAACCAGGGTTGATTTGCCCGTGAAATCCATTCCACAAAAAAGTTTTATTTTTGCCACGAAAATAATATAGCATTTTTTGACGGATGTCGCAAGATTGTTGTATAATGATAAATGAGATTTAGATATCCACTTTCTATCCTGTTGCTTGTAAGTTTGTTTCTTTGGATTATAAGCCCATGGAGTAGTAATGCTTTTGTGCCACGAAACAATCATCCGGTTCCCTCTTATATTATAAATCCTTATCGTTATATCTGTTGGGCAAGTACTCTTCGTCTTCGTGCGAACTTGCATACACATACAATGGCAAGTGATGGGCGTGAACATGCGGATGAAAAATTGCGTCTTTACGCAGAGGCCGGTTTTGATGTGGTCGCGATAACGGATCATGATACGTTTGCGGGAACCCAGTCAACTGGTTTGAGAATAATCGATGGGCGTGAGATGTTGGTAATTCAAGGTGTAGAAGTTAGCAGGCGTCATCATTTCGTTTCTCTTTTCACGGATACCGCACAATTTAGTGCAAGAAATTCTTTGGAATTGTTGCAGGCAAATTATGATCAGTCCGACGCAATTATGTTTCTTGCACATCCATCAAGATACAATTACTCGGTCAATTGGTATATGGATGTGTTTTCACGATTTTCTTCTGATAGATTGGTTGGGATGGAGGTTATAAATCAGGGAATGCGATATAATGAGGGTTGTATTCTTTTGTGGGATGAACTTTTGACTGAAAAGGCGCCAGAGCGTGCGATTTGGGGTATTTCAACAGATGACGCACATCGTCGTGAACATATTGGTCTTTCCTATATGATTTTCTTGGTATCTGCAAATAATCAAGATGCCATTATTGTCGCATTACAAAGTGGTCACAGTTTTTTAACCAATCGTGTGGTTCAAGGACAGTTACTGCCGCAGGTGAATTACATTAATGTTTGTAATAAGGCTCTTACTATTCAGATTGATGCTGAGTATAGTAATCAAATCCAATGGATTTCACGTGGTGATGTTGTGGCGACTGGATCACAAATTTCTGTTACTGAATTGGATTTGCGTGCGTATGTAAGATTTGTAATTACGAATTCAGCGGGGCAAATTTTTTCGCAACCATTTTTGTTGTCCTGAGATGGATGCTTTTGTGATATACTTTTCCAAAGTATGTGGATAAGAGAATTGCGAGTTAAGGATTTCAGGAATCACAAGAATACCAAAATTGTGTTGGACAATGGTGTAAATGTTTTTGTTGGCAAAAATGCACAAGGTAAAACAAATTTGTTGGAGGCAATTTTTTTAACGTGTGTGGGGCGTGGGTGGCGGACGCGAAATGATCGCGAGATGATAAACTTTGATGCGGATACCGCGGTTGTTAAGGCGGTTGCGCAAAAATCATATGGCGATGTTAATGTCGAGATTCTGTTATCGCGAACATCGAAAAAGGCAATTAAAATAAACAGTATCCCGGTTCAGAAAATGGGCGAGTTGATGGGTCAGATTAATTGTGTGTTTTTCTCGCCAGATGAATTGCGTCTTATAAAAGATGCGCCAGCGGATCGACGAAGATTTTTGGATATCAGTTTGAGTCAATTGGATAAGAATTATTTCTATTCCCTGTTGCGATATAATAAAATTTTGGCACAGCGCAATTCTTTGTTGAAGTCCACGACCGAGGATATTGAACGCGGTTTAGATATTTGGGACAATGAATTGGTTAAGGAAGGTGCGAAAATTATTTATAAAAGAATAGATTTTTTGCAACAAATTAGACCGAGTGTGGAAGGCGTTCATTCATTTCTGACAAATAAAAGTGAGTCTATTGAAATAGTTTATGAGAGTAATTTGAAGTTGGACGGATGCCAGGAAGATATTGAGAAGTGTTTTCTGGAAGCATTGATGATTGCACGTGAGAAAGATATGCGTCAGCGGACGACCACCATTGGTCCACATAGAGATGACATATGTATTTCTATCAACGGTAAAGATGTTCGACAGTTCGCGAGTCAGGGGCAGCAGCGTACCGTTGCCCTGTCGATTAAGCTTGCTGAGGTTCGAGTTTTTAAAGAGCAAACCGGTGAAATGCCAGTGCTTTTGTTGGATGATGTTCTGTCTGAATTGGATGAAAGTCGCCAAGAAAGGCTTCTGGAGGCGATTAAGGGGGTTCAAGCGGTAATTACAACCACGCAAAACGTTGATGGTGCTGCAAAGACATTTAAAATTAGAGAAGGTGACGTACTTTAATTATTATAGATAGTATCTATAGTAGTAATATATTAATTAATAAAAATGTTCCACGTGGAACATTGGTTTGAATTTTTAAAAAAGTAGTCTAGACTACTTTTTTAAAAAAGAGTTTGATGGAAAATATTTTATGACATCTCTCCTACTCTGGCACCGAGGACGCGTAGTAGTGGTCCGATAATATTTAGGCATACGTCATACAGCCATGAGACCACGGTGCTACCCTCTAGTAGCCAGTCGTGTAGTCCGGAGAACGCTGCGATTGATGTGATGATGAAAAGGAAACCAGAGAATATAGTTGCGTATACCATGAACTTGAATAGGCCGAGAAAGAAGCCTAGTGTTTTGTCTATGCTGTTTAAACTTGGGAATCTCTCCTTCCATCTCATGATCTTTCTTCTGAGGATTGCAATGACGACTTTGATTACAATGAATAAGACGACTGCGATGATTGCTGTGAGTAGCAAGAGTCCGTTATTACGCGCCATTTCGTCTAATGCGGACTCGCCTTGGAATATTGAAGATAATGGTCCAGCGATACCGAACCATCTGTCCAGTAGTAATGCAAATGGTCTTGCGATAACTACTGAGATTATTATTATAATGAATGTAGAGACAAAGTCCAGGATGCCGCGTAAAAAACCCACATACATCCCAACGAGGGCGAATGTAAGTATTAGTACCACAACTATAACGTCTACTACCATAATATCCTATATCAATTATTGTCGAATTTGTCAAACCTTATATTAGTGATTTAAAACTGCTATACGAAAATGTTCCACGTGGAACATTTCTTTGTTGACAAGAGTTAAGGGTATTTGGTATATAACCTTATGTAAGGAGGTTTTATGAGTGCTCAAAGAGGTTTAGGTAAGGGTCTGGGTGCATTGATTGCAATGTTTGATGAAGAAATTGAAACAACAAAGAAAGAACGGACCCAGGATTTAACTGTGAAAGAATCCAAAAAAGAGGTAGAGAAAGTTGTCAAAGAGGTTGAAAAGCCGTCTGTAATTGTTCCACGTGGAACAATTGAGGTTCAAGATGGTGTGCAAGAGGTTGATGTGAATTTGATTGATAAGAATGTTAATCAGCCACGTAAAATATTTGACCCGGTCCAATTGCAGGAATTGGCGGATAGTATATCCGCGAATGGTGTGTTTCAGCCAATTATTGTGAAGAAGATTGGTGCGAGATACATGATAGTTGCGGGTGAAAGGCGCTGGAGGGCGTCTAAGCTTGCTGGGTTGGCTAAGATACCGGCGATAGTGCGCGATTATAGTGAAAGACAAATAGCTGAGATAGCGATAGTAGAAAACTTGCAGCGAGAGAATTTGAATGAAATCGAACTTGCAAATGGGATTAAGCGTTTGATGGATGAATTCTTTTTGACACAAGAGAAGGTTGCTGTTGTTCTTGGAAAGAGTAGGAGTTCGATTGCGAATACCTTGCGTTTGTTGAATTTACCGCGTGAGGTTCAATCAATGATTGAGAGCGAGCAGTTGTCGGCTGGGCATGCAAAATGTCTTGTGGCTGTTTCAAACTCGGAGCAGTGCATAGGACTTGCTAAGAAGTGTGTTGTTGGTCGGCTAAGTGTTAGGGAGTTGGAGGATCTTCTTAAGGATATGCATGAGGTTAAGAGAGGAACGTCTGCCGCGCCCAAGAAACAGAGTGTTGAGTTGAAGAATTTGGTTCTGGAATTAACCCAAATATTTGGAACAAAGGTGATGGTACAAGGGAATGAAAATCGAGGCAAAATAGTTATTGAATATTATAACCAGGCCGACCTTGAAAGAATTAGGAAGAAACTGGTGTAGGAGTTTTGTAGGATTATAGAAAAAAAATGTTCCACGTGGAACATTTTTTTTTGAACGATTAAATGTAGTCGGGTGGATGTATTATGTATTAAAAGAGGGGGTGAAGGTTGTGGTTGTAGGGAATTGTGAATTGTTCCACGTGGAACAATTATCTATAGAATATATCTATAATGAATATGTAGCAGTGCATAAAGAATCAAATTGCATCTTGAACTATTTGTCGAAATATGGTATACATTATTAATGGGAAAAATTATTGCTTTTACAAATCAGAAGGGCGGGGTAGGGAAAACTACGACATGTGTTAATTTGTCGGCATTCTTGGTGGAAATGGGTAAAAGAGTGCTTATAATCGATGTGGATCCTCAAGGTAACGCCACCAGCGGGATTGGTGTAGATAAAGATAAAGAAACCAAGACGATTTATGACGTTTTGTGTGAACAATGCGATATAAGCGAAGCGGTGACGTTATCGCCTATAAAGGGGTTGGAAATTATTCCTGCGACCGTGGATTTGGCGGGTGCTGAGGTGGAACTTGTGCGTATGCCGGGGCGTGAGCGTCTGTTGAAAAAGTATTTGGAAAAGGTGCGCAATAGTTATGATTTTGTTTGTATTGATTGTCCGCCCTCGCTTGGGTTGTTGACGTTGAATGCACTTACTTCGGCGGATGCGTTGGTAATACCTATCCAGTGTGAATTCTTTGCATTGGAGGGTGTATCACAATTGATTAATACTGTGCGACTTATTAGGAAGCAGGGCTTGAATCCAGATTTAGATATTGATGGGGTATTGTTGACAATGTATGATAAGCGAAGTAGTTTGACAGACCAAGTATCAAATGAAATTTTAAAGTTTTTTGGCAAAAAAGTTTTCAAAACAAAAGTGCCGAGAAATATAAGATTGGCGGAAGCACCGAGTCATGGATTGCCAATTACAAAATATGACCCAAAATGTGCGGGCGCGATTGCATATGGGCAACTGGCGAAAGAATTCTTGGCAAGGCAGCCGAAATAAGAGGAATGAAATGGAAACAAAAAGTAAATATAAGGTGCTAGGTGGACAGGAAATTAGAGAAAAAGCAGAAGACAGAATATATGAAATTTTGGATGTAGTAGAGAAATTACCGCAGTTTATTGCTGTGTCCGAGGGATGTTTAGCAATTCAGCGAATAGTTCGAAATGGATTGAATAATCTGACTGATATGCAGGTAATTGAATTGGCGATATCCTTTGAGACTGAGACTGGTGGAGAAAAGGTAATAGGTGCGATGGTTATGCGTGATGACGCCGAACAAAGTACAGAAGAAGGTCAAGATACACCAAAATTAACTAAACCTATTAAAGTGGATTTGAGTCGGCAAGCGCTTGTTCAGAGGGCATATTTGCATGACCTTGACAATGACCCAGATAAAGAAAGAAAAAATAATTTGTAAATTGGCTATGGAAAATGATTTGCAAAAATCAGGTTTTCTAGCGTAAAATAGTACTATGGCAATAGCAATATTTGGGGATATCCACGGAAACTTAGAGGCTTTGGAAGCCATCTTAAAAGATATAAAGAGAAACAGAAAAATTAAACAGGCGTATTTTTTGGGTGACGCGATAACATTTGGTCCAGATTCTAGCGCGTGTTTGAAATTGCTTGCAAAGCATAGGGATAAAATCTCTTGCGTTACTGGGAATCATGAGCAACGCATGATACGATACGACAAGTCTGTGGGAACAATGACATATGCGGGTATAAAGCATATGGAATTTATTTATCACAGTTTGGATAACGAAGACCTAAGATTTATTAAGACAATGCAGAATGAGATTAAAATTAACTATAAAGGATTTAATATCTTGTTTACGCATTATTCTTTGGATAAAGAAGGGGTGGTGCGTGATGACTATGACGAGTTTTCCGAGAGTCACTTGCATAATCTTTTTGGTGAGAAGAATTCGGATGTCGTGTTTTTCGGGCATATACACACACGAAAGATTATTATTGATGAATTAAGTAAAAGTTATATTTGTGTGGGTTCCAGTGGTTGTGTGAAAGGGGATACAACCTTTTATACATACTTTGATATCAATGACAAGATTTGTGATGACAAAAACTTTGATATATATCGTGTCAATGTAAAGTTTAATCGAAAAAAGTTTGAGGAGAAAATGCGTGCTATAGATATTCCGGAGAAAGCGAAATTTGCAAAATTTTGTTTTGGAATGGATATTGAGGAGAAACTTGAAACACCATCTATGGAAGAATAATATAGACTTTTTGAAAGTTTTATCTAAAAGATACTTTGCATATAATATCTCATGCCGATTTATGTTGCGATTATCCTGGGATTGATTCAAGGATTGACCGAGTTCTTGCCCGTTTCATCCAGCGGGCATTTAATTTTGGCACAGTATTTATTTAACTTGCCAGAAGATATGCTTCTTTTTAATATTATTTTGCATGTTGCAACATTGCTGGCGGTGTTGATTGTTTTCCGGTTGCGAATTTGGCAGTTGGTGAGACATCCTTTTAATAAGACTAACTTGGCACTGGTATTGGCGACAATTGTGACCGTGTCACTTGTCTTGATTTTTAAAGATATTATAGATAGAACATTCACTGCGCGTGTATTGCCGATAACGTTTTTTATAACTGCGATTATTTTATTTGCAACAACATTTGTACGCGAGAATCCAAATCAAAATACAGATGATGCCGAATTGGAGATTACAAAAAAATCCGCATTGGCGACCGGCTTGGCGCAGGCAATTGCAGTGGTGCCTGGTTTTTCGCGTAGTGGTTTTACTATAGCAACGGCACTTGCAACCGGCACAAAAAGGCAAGCTGCGGCAGAGTTTTCGTTTTTGATGTCGATTCCAATCATTATTGGGGCACTGGTACTGGAACTTGTGTCTGGTCCAGTGTCATCAGATATTGAGATTTTCCCACTGGTGATTGCGTTCTTGGTGGCGTTGGTGTCTGGGGTTTTTGCTATTAAATTCATGCTTAGGATAGTTAGGCGGATTAAACTATATTGGTTTAGTTTATATCTGGTAATATTGGCGATTGTAACGGTGTTTGTTATTTAGGTTGCGAAATCTTGTAGCAGGGCTTATAATAATATTAATAAAATCCCAAGGAGGATACCACAAATGAAGACAATGGCAGATTTGGTAAATGATTTTTTAACCGAGGAGGAATTCAGTCTCCGAAACAGTCTGGCGTATGCAGGTCTTGGTCTTTCCAAAGTTACGGGACAGGTCACAGAGATTGTCAGTGGAGTGGGCTTTGCCGGACAACAATATAGTGCCGAGCGTCAAAAACGAATGGCGGATATCTTGGGCGAGATGTTATTTCATTGGCATGTGTTGGCGACCACTGTGGACGGGGTTGGGGTGGAACAGATAATTGAACAATATATAGCGCATTATGAAGCGGTACGTGAACATCTGAAACAGCAACGAATTACAATACATGACATGATGGAAATGAAAAAACATGTAAAGCCAGGTGCACTTCGTGAAATAGAGCGAAATCGAGACAATGCAGAAAAAAAGAAAATCCGAGAAAAATTTAGATAAAACATAAAGAAGGCGCTTGATAAAATGGCGCTTTTGCTTTATTATGGATGTATGAGTAAAAAAGTTTTAATCGGCCTGTCGTGGCCGTACGCAAATGGTCGTCTTCATATAGGACACGTTGCATCTAGTTTGCCCGCCGATGTGTTGGCGCGGTATCATCGGATGGCGGGAAATGACGTTTCATTTGTTACAGGGAGTGATTGTTATGGTACGCCAATTTTGGTGGCGGCAAAGCAGGAAGGGATTACACCAAAACAACTAAGTGATAAATATCACAAGTTTCATGCCAAAGATTTCAAATCGTTGGGATTTACGTTTTCGCTTTATTCCAAAACCACTGCGAAGCATCATAATGATTTTGTGCGGGATTTTCATGCGCGTATGTACTTGCGTGATAAAAAATTTATATATGAACAAGGTGCAGAGCAACTTTATTGTGAATCGTGTGATAAATATCTTCCAGATAGATATGTGGAAGGGATATGCCCATTTTGCAAAGGCGAGTCAAAAGGGGATAGTTGTGATGGTTGTGGCAAGATGATAGAACCCGAGGAATTATTGGAGCCAAAATGCAAACTTTGTGCAGGAAAGCCTATTCCACGTATGACAAGACAGTTATATTTAAAACTGGCAACGTTGGAGGACAGAATTCGCGAGTATTTTAATGCACGAAAGGAATCTTGGGCGAATAATGCAATTGGGTTGACAGGGCGGTATTTAAACGAGGGGTTGATAGATCGTGCGATTACACGAAATATTGAGTGGGGGGTACAATTACCTAAAGAGGAATCCAAGCAGGCATTTAATTTCAGTGATGCCGAATTGAAGCAAAAAAAGATTTATATTTGGGCGGAAAACGTTCTTGGGTATTTGTCTGTGACAAAAGAATGGTGTGAGCGTACGGGCAGGGATTGGCGAGAATTTTTATTAGATAATGTTAAAAGTGAAAAATTACACTATTACGTTCATGGGAAAGATAATATACCATTCCATGCGATAATTTTACCGGGTTTGTTAATGGCAGGGGATGGTGAATATCATTTACCAGATCAAATTGTTTCCAGCGAGTATGTAACCATGGCAAACGACAAGATGAGTAAATCTAAAGGTAATATAATTCGTGCCGAAGATTTGGTAAAAACATTTGACGTGGATCTTATTAGATATTTCTTTATAAGAAACGTGAATGACAGGAAAGATGTGAATTTTACCTTGGAAGATTTTTGTGCAACAATAAACGCAGATCTTGTAAACAGTTTTGGTAATTTAGTTAACAGAACGCTTAGTTTTATTAAGACAAAGTTTAACGGGCGACTTGTGACAGGTAAAAGATGTAGTGCCGTGGAACAAGAAATTGCAAACACATATATGGAAGTCGGTGAATTGATTGAAAAAGGCAAAACCAATAAGGCATTGCATCGTGCAATGGATTTGGTGCACTTTGCAAATAAATATTTTGATGCGTGTGAGCCATGGAAGACGGTTAAAAATGATGTTGAAAAATGTAAATCTGATTTGATGGATGTAATTAATATAATTGCAAACTTGGCACGTGTATTATATCCGTTTGTTCCGGGCGCGTGTACAAAAGTTGCAAAATGGTTAAAAATTGTGGCGAATGAGTGGAGGCCGATATTTATTGAAAATGAACTTAAATTGGGTAAGTTTGATGTGCTTTTTAATAGATTGGATGTAAAACTAGTTCAAATTTAAAAGGTATTTATCATGCCAAAGATAAAGGACGAAAGAACATTATCCGAGATTCACAAGGGGCGCAGAAAGAAACTGCGCGATACTTTTGATAAGTTTGGGTTGGAAACATTTAACGAAACCCAAGTTTTGGAGTTTGCGTTGGGTTTTGTGGTTCCGCGAATGGATACAAATCCGATGGCACATCGTCTTATTAATCAATTTGGTTCATTGAATGGTGTTATCTCGGCGCATCCAACAAAGTTAGAGATGATTGACGGAATAGGTGAGCAGTCATCTTTTTTCCTGCATTTTTTGAAGCAGTTTGTTACATACAGTGTGAACAAGGAGTTGGATTCCATTACGATACGTTCGCCTAAAGAAGCCGAAACGTATTTGGCGAAATTACTGGCGACATATGAAACCGAGGTTTTTATAATATTGTGTCTTGGAATGCGTGGTGAAATTCTGTTACAAGAGAAAGTTGTAGGCGGATTAGATTCAATTGGTATTGATATCCGCGAAATATTGGATACAATTTTACGTGTTAAGACAGTGCGGATTTTGCTTGCGCATAATCATCTGGATGGTGGGGTTAGTCCCAGTTCTGCAGATTTACGGGTAACCAGGACACTGGTGAATTTGTTGTTTCCACTGGGGATTGATGTTATGGATCATATGATTTTTGGGGATAACGCAAAGTTCAGTTTTAGCGAAACCGGGATAATAGAAAAATTTCGTAAAGAATACAAAGAGTTTGAAACAAAAGGTGCTTTTTGATATACTGATAGTATGAATAAAACAGATATAGAAATTGCACAAAGTGTTACACCAAAACACATTTTGGATGTTGCGAAGCAAGCGGGCATAGCAAAAGCCGCATTGGAATTGTATGGTAATAACAAGGCTAAGATTGATTTAAGTGTTAGACAAAGAAAGAAGCGGGGGAAGTTGGTGCTGGTTACTGCTATATCACCGACTCCTGCGGGTGAGGGTAAAACAACGACCTCGATTGGATTAGGAGATGGTCTTGGACAAATTGGTAAAAGGGTGGTGATTGCATTGCGTGAGCCGTCCTTGGGTCCGGTTTTTGGTATAAAAGGTGGAGCCACAGGGGGCGGGTATTCTCAGGTGATTCCGATGGAGGATATTAATCTTCATTTTACGGGAGACTTTCATGCGATTGCTGCGGCGAACAATTTGTTGGCGGCGATGATAGATAATCATATTTTTCAAGGAAATCAATTAAAATTGGATTTGGAAAAAATTAAATGGCGTCGATGTGTGGATATGAATGACAGGGCACTTAGAAATATTACAATCGAGACACCGCGGCAAGATGGATTTGATATAACAGCAGCAAGCGAGATTATGGCAATACTTTGTTTGGCAGAAAATATGTCAGATTTGAAGGCGCGACTTGGGCGTATTATTGTTGGATATAACACAGATGGCGGAGCGGTGCTGGCATCAGATTTAGGAGCACAAGGCGCGATGGCAACATTGTTAAAGGATGCGATAAAGCCAAATTTGGTACAAACCCTAGAGGGGACACCTACCATTTTGCATGGTGGACCTTTTGCAAATATTGCGCACGGGTGTAATTCATTGATTGCAACGAAAATGGCAATGGGATTGGGTGATTTTGTTGTGACAGAGGCGGGATTTGGTGCGGATTTGGGTGCGGAAAAGTTCTTGAACATTAAATGCAGATCCTCGAAGTTGGTACCAGATGCGGTCGTTATTGTGGCGACTGTTCGTGCATTGAAGTATCATGGCGAGGGTGAACTTGGGAAAGGTGTGTTAAACTTGGTTCGTCATATTGAAAATGTCCAAAATTTTGGATTGAATGTGGTGGTTGCAATAAATAATTTTGTGACGGACACCAAGGACGAAATTCAAACGATACAAAGGCAATGTGAAAAACTTGGGGTAGAGGCAATTTTAAGCAGGGCATGGGAAATGGGTGGCAAAGGTACGGAGGAGTTGGCAAAAAAGGTTGTGGAACTGTGTTCCAAAAAACCAAGGATAAGATTTACGTATAAAGAAAGTGACAGTATAAAGAAAAAAATTGAAAGTGTTGCAAAAAAGATTTATCGTGCGAATGGTGTGACTTTGTCGCCGGAAACAAAAGAACAAATTAAGCAGATTGAATCAATGGAGTACGGGAATCTGCCTATTTGTATTGCGAAAACACAGTATTCGTTCTCGGATAATCCAAAGGTATTGGGTGCGGCAGAGAATTTCGATATAAATGTCAGCGGGGTTAGGTTATGTGCGGGGGCTGGATTTGTTGTTGTGTTGACGGGAAATGTTATGACTATGCCGGGTCTTCCAAAGATACCAGCAGCGGAAAAAATTGACATTGATGAAAATGGTAAGATAAAGGGATTATTTTAAAATGGCAAAAGTTATATGCGGGAAGACACTGGCGCAACGGGTTCGCGAAGGTTTGAAAGTTGAGGCAAGAGAATTTGAAAAGGCAAACAAACGCCGTGTAGGTTTGGCAGTTGTTTTAGTGGGAGAAAACCCGGCATCCCAGGTTTATGTACGGAACAAAGCAAAAGCGTGCGAAGATGTGGGGATTCGGTCTTTTACACACATATTGGACGAGAATTCAAAAAAGGAAGATGTTATAAAAGTTATAAAAAAGTTGAATCAGGATGCAAGGGTAGATGGGATATTGGTTCAATTACCGCTGCCGAAACATTTGGACGAGCGTGAAATTCTTGCCTTTGTAAAACCAAAGAAAGATGTGGATGGCTTTCATACGGAAAATGCGGGGGCGCTGTTGTTGGGGCATGGTACGTTGGTTGCGTGCACACCGCTTGGAATTATAGAGTTAATAAAAGAAACAGGCGAAGATATGTGCGGTAAACACGCAGTTGTAATTGGGCGCAGTAATATTGTGGGAAAGCCGGTTGCGCACTTGCTTTTGCAAAATGATTGTACAGTTACTGTGTGCCATTCACGAACCAAAGATTTGGCGCATTATACGAAGCAGGCGGATATCTTGGTTGCTGCAATTGGTAAAAAAGAATTTGTGCGTGGTGATATGGTGAAATCAGGTGCGATTGTTATTGATGTGGGAATTAATCGTGATAGTGATAAATTATATGGCGATGTATGCTTTGACGAGGTAAAAGATGTTGCCTGGTACATTACGCCTGTGCCGGGTGGGGTGGGGCCAATGACGATTGCAATGTTGTTGTCTAATGTTATTAAGGCAGCACAAAAAAGATGAGTAAAAATATACTGATATAGTTGAACCATTACATAAATGGCGAAAATAGGGGTTGCCTTTTTTATAGGGGGTGGTGTACGCTGGATAAGCGTTTATTTTTCCTTGGGCGAAATTATTTAAGAAAGGAGGTGTGTTGTTATGACCATCAGAGACCTGGATTACCTGAAGCAAGAAATTTCCAAATTTATTGAAGAGAAAGATATAAAAAGTTTAAAGAATCTTCTTTGTGAACTGGATGATGTGGAAACATTATTCGTAATGAACGAGGTTACTAACCGAGAAAAGGTTATTGTTTTCAGATTGCTTTCAAAAGATAGCGCGCATCTTACCTTTGAACAATTGGATACATCAATTCAAAAGGAATTGTTGGAATCTTTTACGGATGAGTATGCAAAAGAAATTGTTGAGGAATTGGCCCCGGACGACAGGGTTCAGTTATTCGAGGAGTTACCGCCTAGTGTTGTTTCCAGATTGATTAAGTCGCTTTCAGTGGAAGAGCGCAAGATAACAAATATGCTGATGGGTTATGAGCCGGAGACCGCGGGACGTATAATGACGCCCGAATTTATTGCGTTGAACAGAGATATGACTGCGGATGAGGCACTTCAGAAAGTAAGAGTACAGGCCAAAGACAAGGAGACGATTTATACACTTTATGTTACGGGTGATAAGAAGAAATTAGAGGGTGTTGTTTCGTTGAAGATGTTGTTGACCGCAGAGCCGGAAGAGAAGATTGAAGACATCATGATTGATTCCGTGATTATGGCTTGGACAGATACAGATAGGGAAGAGGCAGCAAAAAAATTAAAGGACTATGACTTGCTTGCGATTCCAGTTGTAGATCGAGAGGGTTGTATCGTGGGGATAATCACGATCGATGACGCGCTTGACATCCTGGAACAAGAAGCCACCGAAGATATATATGATCATGCGGGTCTTGCCGATATAACGGGTAAAGAAACCAACAGAAGTGAAGTTCTTGTTCGTGGAAGTGTGTGGGCGATTTGGAAGGTTAGATTACCATTCTTGGTTATTACATTGGTTGCAGGTTTGGCGGCGGGTTTGATTATTGATGGTTTTGAAGAAACATTGGAATACATTGGTGTTGCGGTTGCAATATTTATTCCGGTCATTATGGACATGGGTGGTAACGTAGGTACACAGTCCACCACGGTATTCGTGCGTGGTGTTGTTCTTGGGCATATTGAAATGAAAACGTTTTGGCGTCACTTGCTCAAAGAGGTCTTGGTTGGTGCAAGTATAGGTTTAATTGTTGGGGTAATAACAGGTATAATAGGTGGTGTTTGGCAGGGTATGCCGATGTTGGGCTTGGCGGTTGGGTTGTCTTTGTTTGTGACTATGACTTTGGCTGCTTTCCTTGGATTCTTGGTACCGTATATACTTATTAAATTAAAAGCGGATCAAGCAGCAGGTGCAGCACCAATAATTACATCTATAAAAGACATTGTGGGTTTGATAATTTACTTTGTCTTGGTTACTGCTTTTATGGGATTAATGTAACTAAGCGAGAAAAATGAAGGTGGGGAAACCCGCCTTTTTTCTTGTGTTTTTTGTGATTTTTTGTTATCATAAATGGAATATTAATGAATGGGAGGCTGTTTTGAACGGAGATTATATTTTCTATGGTGTAAGTAATCCTTTGGCGATTGCAATTATTGTTTTGGTAATTGTTGCGATTATCGTAGGGATTTGGAGTATGATTCTGAGAATCCAAATTTTTTCCAGATACAGAAGGAATAATCGTATAGATGTTGGGCATGGGTTGACCGCACAGCAGGTTGCAAGACAGATGTTGGATAATCTTGGATATCATGATGTTCAAGTTGTGCGTGCGAGTTACTTTTGGTTTTGGTTCTTTCAAAACTGGGGGAATCGATACAGCCCGCGCCGAAACAAGATTCTGTTGTACGGAAATATTTTGAACAGTAGTACAGTTACGGCAATTGCACTAGCAACACAAAAAGTGGGTCTTGTAATGCAGCACCGCGCAGGCGAGCCAAAGATGGTATTCCGTGCACGATGGGAATTTTGGACGCGGATGGCACCCAATTTGTTTATTCCGATTATTACAATTGGTTTGGTAATTGATCTTGTTGTAAATGGCGGTGATATTGCAGATGGCGCGTTTGGAATTGTAACGTTGGTTTTCGTGGGTATTGCGATTTTATATACGTTAATTGCAATGGGGGCATTATATATGGTAATTCCAACGGAACGCAGGGCAGGGCAGTTGGCATTAGAAAAGATTCAACAATATAATTTGGTTCCGTCAGAATTTATCCCAAATATCCAAGAGATGTTTGCGACCTATGTAAAAGCATTTATTGCGGATTTTGTGCTTGCTATTGTTAACTTATTGATTGATATTTTGTGGTTGGTCGCAAAATTATCAAACAGGAGATAATTATGTGGCAGGTAATAGACGCAATTGTAGTAGTTTTGCTGTTCGCAATTGTGATATTGGTTTATGAAATTAAGCGACGTCGAGCCAGAATAATGGGACACGATGTCTTGCGAGGGCAAGAGATTACCACGTTTGATGCCTTGGTTCATATTTCAATTGGTTTGTTTTTTGCTGTTACTTATCTTGCTTTTAGATACTTTCACACACCGTGGACATTTTTTGGATTTTTACATGCGTATGGATTGATTGCGACGTTTATAATGCCTTTTGCGCTTGCTTATTTATGCAAGGGTACAAAGCAAGCCAAATTTGTCGCATGTGTTATGGCGGGGGTTTTATTGTTGTCGCCTTTGACCAGGCCAATAATAATGCCGCAAATGGGTACGCGTAACACAGTTGCCAGTTGGGAGTATGGAATTCCTTTTAATTTGTGTAATATATCTGCGCTTCTTTTCTTGGCGGCAATTTTGGTAGATAATAAGATGTTTAAAAACTTTATGATTACGATGGGTGTTTTTGGTGGAATTATCAATAACACACAAATTCATAATGTGAATAGTGCAAATTATTTTTGGTTTTACCATACTTGGGAATCATATTTTGTTCATGCATTGTTGATTATAATCCCATTGTTCATGATATTAACGGGGCAGATTAAGCCATGTGTAAAACATGCGCTTGTGAATATGATTTGGTTGATTCCGGTATACTTGCTTGCGGGGTTTGTGTTGAACCCATTGTGGGGTACAAATTTCCACTTTACGAGACCAATAGCGGTCGTAGAGAATATTATTCCGAGTATGAGTTCGCCGTGGGTTATATTTGATTCGTATGTGGATCCATTGTATATGGGCGGATTGTTTGTTTTGGTAATTATTTCGTGCGTGATACTTTATCTATTTAGTGCGGCATTATATAAATGGGTCAGACCAAAGTTTGTCAATGATTGAGTTTTGATATAAACTGGAGCATGTTTGAATTTGACGTTCCATTATGGCAGTGGATATTAAGCCAAGTTATTGCAGTAATCAATCTTGGTTTGGTATTTTTTGCGTTTCAGGTGAAAAACAAAACAAGAACATTGTTAATCTTTGCATTTGTTTTATTTTTGGGCGTATGGATGAATGTGTTGTTGGAAAATTATGTTCCGGCGGGAATGCTTGGTGTAAGTGCATTGCGCAATGTGGCCTATGCATGGTTGGAAAGAAGACGCGAAGTTTGGAAAAAGGCATCGGTTGTTATTTTGTTTGCCTTTATACTTTTGTCTGCGGGTTCGCTTTATTTTACTTTTACCGGGCACTGGTTTGATTTTGTTATTGGTGGTGGAATTATTTTGGTTACATATACATCTTGGGCACGTGGAATACACCGCATTCGGTTTGGGCAAATAATTATGTCGTGCATCTGGATTGTTAATAGTGTGATGTTCCAGAACTATATCCAAATTATTACAGACATTATAATAATCGGTTCGATAATTCTGTTTTATGTAAGATATCTTCGTGCAAAAGAAAAGATAAAAGTTGCGCCACTGGAAATGTGTTGTGGGATGTAAATTAAAAAGCGCATAATGCGCTTTTATGTTTTAAAGTTGTGGCTCTTGCTCGGGATTTTTTACTAGTTCGGTGCTTTGCGCCATTGATTGTTCAGGGAATTCCTGTGGGGTTGTTTGACCACAGTAGTTGCAGCGCCAAACGGTGGTTGCGCCGTAATCTTGGTGTTGACTTTGGACACCGAAGCGGAATAACCAACGAAAAATTCGTATAGGCAAGGTAATCAACCAAACCAAAAAACCACGACGTTCACGCGTACGTGTGTTGTTTTGCTGGGTTATAAGAATACATGTTCCTTTGTTACATTGTTTGCATTGCATTTTAAAAATCTCCTTTGATTTGTTTATTGTATATATCACATTAAATAAATTCTTGCAATTGTTCTTTGTCGTCTTGTTTGTCTGTTTGCTGTTCTGTCTCTCTGAATCTGCGTGTGTCGTACATTATATCCAGCAATTTTGCGCGATTATCTCCGGATGCAGCGTGTTTTTGATTTGGATCCCATGTTGTAGACAAATCGTGACCCAGTTCCTTTTCAATCATTGTAATTGCTTTGCCCTGATAGTTTTGTTTTTCTGAGTTTGAAATTGTAACGGTCTTTTGATGATTAATTGACCCAGACATTTGTTCAGGGGATAGTGACAAAGGTTGTTGATCAATTCGGCCAATCTTTTGTTCGTCATCTAGTTGGACAGTACGGATAGCGTGAAATTCGTCTCCGATACGTGTATAAATTATCATTGAGCCCGGTTTCATTTGTCCGATAGATTTATCGCTTTTGTCAATAGCGTAAAATAATGGAAATGCTGGCGAGAATCTTAAGAATTCAATTAGGCGACGTGTTTCGTTATCGTCAGCATCTTTACCTGTTTGGAAATTATTTTTTATGCTGTTCACGATATAATCGGAATGTTTTTCGATGTATTGTTCACGATTATGTTTAACCCGTGAATATAAATCGTGTGCGGTGCGGCCTTTGTCGGTTTTTTTGAATTCTTCGTCGCCGATAAGGTTTTCTAGATATAGTTCGAATCGGACGAATGATGGTTCACCATCTTTGTTATTGGTGAAAAAGTCATCTAAGATGCCGATTTCATGTTCTTCGCTGAATTCAACTTCGTGTTTCTTGTCTGACTCTTGACCGATATAATTTTGAGAGTCTTGTTCAATTATTTCTGTTATAAGTTCGGGATTGCTTTCGATATCTAGGGCGATTTTTTCAGCATCTTGAATGGATAGTGAATAAATTTCAATACCATCTTTTATGGCTGTTTTACGTTGTTCGGGTGTTAAATCGCGGACACCAGGTACGCGGATTTTGTCTTTGTATCGAATTAGTGCATCTTTTATGTATCGAAATCTGGCGACGTCTTGGGTGTATGGATGTTGCTGTTGTGTCATATATAAATATATCAAAAAAAGTTGGACACGCCAACTTTTTTGTAATAATTCCATTTAATGGATTAACCAAGTTTTTCCCCGCACTCGGCACAGAATCGGGAGCCTTTTTTAACCTTGACACTGCATTTTGGACAGGCTTTTTCTTGGGCTTGTTTTTCGCCGCATTCGCCACAGAATCTGCTGTTAGGTGCGATTTGGGCTTTGCACTTTGAACATGGTTTTGTGCTTGGCGCTGAGGCTTGTGCGACTGGTGCAGCGGCTGGTGCTTTTGGTTGTGGTGGAGGAGTGGCTTGCAGCCCACTTGCGAGGTTTGCATCTTGCGCCTGGTTCATTGCAAGACCGGCACCCATTCCGCCCATCATACCCATTCCCATAAATGCGCCGCCGATTCCTGCCGGGTTGTTTGCCATGTCGCGCATTGCTTGTGCCTGCTGCATTGCGACGAATGAACCCATTTTGTCTGATAGTACCCCGACACTTGAACGGCTGTCGATTGCACGTTCGACCTCTTCTGGGAAGGAAATATTTTCCACAACGAACAGCGTTAATTGGAAGCCAACGGAAGCAAACAAAGGCTGTAATGAATCTTGTGCCAGTTTGTTAAAATCAAGAAGTTTGGTGCTAAGGTCGATTGCGTTGTATTTTGAACTTGCGACCACGTTAGAGATGTTGCTGGTAATAATACTGCGCAGTTTCTCGCGGATATTTGTTACCGAGAATTCGCTCTTTGCGCCAAGAAGACTTAGAAGAAGCATTTTTGGATCCAAAACGCGGAAGTTATATGTTCCGAATGCGCGAATACGGATTACGCCGAATTCAGGGTCGCGCATTGTGAATGGGTTTGCTGTTCCCCATTTTTGACCGGTTAATATTGTTGTGTTGATGAAATAAACGTCACAACGGAATGGGTTTTTAAAACCATGGTGCCAGTTCATAAGTGTGGTCAACACAGGCATGTTTGCGGTTGTAAGTTTATGACGCCCCGGCGCATATATATCTGCCAGTTTTCCGTCTTTGACGAAAATTGCAACCTGTCCCTCGCGTACAACTAGGGTAGATCCGTTCATAATCTCGGCACGGTCGTTCATTGGAAATTTGTACGCGATAAGGTCGGAACGCATATCCGTCCATTCAATCAGTTTCAATAATTGTCTTGTGATAAATCGCATGTTAGAAAATCCTCCTTGAAATATACAAAATTATATGAAAAAAATGGGGAAAAGTAAAGCGAAACTCACCATATAAATTGCGGGATGAAAGCGGAACCAGATGCTAGGGCCCAAGGCAATGTTGATTCGCCGGTGGGAAGTAATAATCTTCCCTGTACCATTTGTGTGAAAAGGTCATAATTCCGCGCAAGTTCCAGTGTAGGGGTGTCGTTACTGTGCCAGTTCCAAACCTGTCCGTCTATGGATATTATGGCAACCAAGACCAGAGTTGCATTCCCATGTGCGATCAAAGATGTGTGGCTTAGTCCCAGTGCGTTGGTAATTGGTGCAAAACCATAGTTGTTATGGCCTATGATTTGACCGCTGTGCGTGGAAAGTATACCAAGGTTGAATACATTGTTAATTGAATGTATGTAATCACGTGTTCCGATAATCCCGCCTATGTTTGTTGAGTTAGGTGCGGAGATATTTCCACGGTTGTAACTGTTGATGGTTGAGCCGCCTGCAACACGACCTGCAATCCCGCCTATGTTTGCTGCGTTATCACTTGTGGTTAGTGAACCGTAGTTTGCGACACTGTGAGCAACGAAATTGTGTGAAAAGCCAACAATTCCGCCAAGATGGGTTGTTCTTTGAACGGATATGTTTGCGCGGTTAATTATTCCGCTGAAACTAGCGCTGTGTGGATTGGAACCGGCTAGTCCGCCAATTGAATATATGCCGTCTTGCCCCACGAAGGTATTTATCTCGCCGTCAATTTGAATATTTCGTATGGTTGCGCTACCGCCGATTGTTCCGAATAGCCCGAATGTGTTGCCGATTGGGTTTAGGATTTTGTTCGGCATAGTTAATGTGTTGAAACCACCATACAGTGTTCCTTGGAAGACAGTAGTGTTGTTGGTTAATCCAACCGGAACCCATGGAAGTGTAGATAGATTAATGTTATTTCCCAGAGTAATAAATTGGTCTCGGAAGTCATGTGTTTCCGAGTTTACAAGATATGCAAGTCCAGCCATGTCGGCATCTGTATTTATAATGAATGGATTTTGTTGATTTCCACGATTTGGGTGTGCTGTAAACCATTCTGTGTGGAAGTGATTGTCTTGCCATGTTCCGTATATTGGTAGGGTCTCTTGTTCTGGGATTGGGGTTGGATCTGCGGTAGCGGTAGTGAGGCTGAAGATAGAGAAAACCAGCACAGATAAAGACAACATAAGTACGCCGGAAAGGATAAGGGGACTGGAGGACCTTTTGTTGGCGGCACGTTTTCGTTTATTAACAACACGAAGTTCGCTTTGTTGTTTTGATTGTTTAAGGTGCAGTGGATAGTTTTTCATTTGTATTATTAATAGAATACCAACAATCGAATTTTTGGTCAATTTCATTTTCCATTTTTTAATTTTCAGTCTATAATGCAGTTATGACATACAGATCAACAAAAATGATTAATGACCACTTTGCCTTGGATGCAAGTTTTGAACCGTTCTTGGCGATAAAATCTCCGAGTGGTGAGATTACCAAACGTATACCAATTACAAATCCATTGGAAAAGGGATATGTTTATGCCAGTCTTTTCTTTTACGATGAGGCCGCACGTGAAGTGGGTAAGTTAAATAAAATGGTGAAAAACATTCTGGATGAAATTAATCAGATAGTTGTGATAGAGGAGCCTGCGAAATTGTTGATGGAATTATCGGCTCGTGTACGGAATGCGATAGGCGACGACAGTTTGGATGCATACATAAAAGAGGTTCTTGCCGAGAACCAACGTGCGATTTCATTATTGCCAACAGAGGAAGAACGAAAAAAATTGGCAAAAATTAAAGAGGCCATTTTTACCGAGTTGTTTGATGGCTTTTTGGATATGACATTTAGAAATACGACTGAGTCTGGTGACTTTAGAACATTTAAATTTACAACGCAATACGTGGATGCATTGACCGAACGTCAGAAGAAGTTGGTGGCACCTGCACTTAAGATGGCGGGATTTATTGATAAGTTGCGTTTGGATGATTTGGAACTGCTGCCTGATTGGAGTGTAAGATTTAAACCCGCAAGATTGTCTGAAGGATTTGGTCAGAAAGAAGACGAGATTAAAACTGGTTTGAAAAAATTAATGGAAACGCATTTGATAAACGATACGGAAAATGATTAATTATTGGATGTTGATAATCATATTGTTTTGAATTTCGAACCGCAGATTTTGCGGTTTATTTTCTTTTATAATTGTTACGATATTTTGGTCGCCAAGATAGTTGTTGAGCAATATTTCAAAATTGCCAAAATAATTTCGGAGGGAAGTCTCGCTGATATCAAATGAAAGTAATTTGCGTGCCTTGCTGTATTCATCAAATAAAATGTGTTGTAGGAACATTAATTGTAGTGGGGCGTGCTTGAATGGTTTTTTTAGATGTTTTTCAACACGATTGTGTGCAGGGCAATAAACGAAATGAATGTTGCTGTCCGTCAGTACAATTTTGTTGTCTTGTAAACTGATGTTTGGGTTTTGCACAATTGTGTCTAGGCATACCGCAAATTTGTCGTGTTTTTTGGAAAATATTGTGAAGAAACTGGAGTTCTCGTTTTGTGCGATTTCCACGGTGTATCTTTTTGGGAAGATGAAATGCGTGCTGGTATGTGTGACTTTTAAGGTGTTAGATATTTGCTGGGTTTTTAATTTAATTAAAAACAATTTCGGTGTAATTTGGTAAATGGTATGCGGAAATTTGTCCAAGTGATTGGTGTTAAGCGTTAACTGGGTTATGAATTTTGGATGCAATTTATTAGCCAATTGTATAATAAGGTCTGCATTTGTGAACCAATCCATGGCAAAAGGGAAGTCGTGTACAACAAGATCATTATTGATTATTATTGTTTCATCGCTTTCAAATATAAGACGTATTGAATCCATAGTATATTAAATGTCTTGAAAAATGATTTCATAACTTGTTTACTTTGCATTTTTTAATTTTGGTACTATACTACTTCAATTATGAATGATATACCGATAATGTGTAAGGTGTGTGATGCTTTTGTCTTGGCGGAAACCAGGACGCCTTTTGTTATGTGCCCATATTGTGCGAAAAAGGTTTCAGTGGAAGAAAGTTCGGAAAAATTTGATGAGTTTATCAGTTTGCCTGCGAATACTTCGGTAACTATTGCAAAGTGTTTGGAGTTGGAATCTGCGGAAGGTGTGGTTTTGCCGATATTGATACTGGGCGAATTGATTGACAAGTTTCCAAAGAACGAGGAACTTGCCTTTTTATTTGTTCGAATGATGGATTATGACAGAATAGCGGTTAAAAACTATCTAACAAATTTCAAAGGTGTGCGAAAAAAACAACCATTTGCCAAAGAGTTTCTAAGTGAAGCCCTGACTGTACGAAATATGGAATACGTGAACATGTTTGAAGAATATGTAGAAAACAAGATAGAGGGCAGGAAAAAAAGAAAGTATTTAGAAATTATGCAGGAATTGAAAACAGCATATGTGGGAAGTGCCTATGGTGATGCGTCGCTTGGGTTGCTGTATACTTTTTTTGTAATTGCGATTTTGATTAACTTGGGTTTGACGGTATTTTTTATATTATCCAATTTTCATTTGGTGGTATATACGTTGTTGGCGCTGGCTGTGTTGGCGATTGAGATTACGTTGTTGTTTTTGCATAACAGAATATATGGTAACCGATTGGAAATATCCGAGACCGAACGATTGCTGATGGTTGCGTTTATGTCTACAATTGTAATTGTGGTGGGTGGTGTGTTTGTTGGTGCGCTTGCAAATAATTGGTTTTAAGGGGATTTAATGAAAAAGGTTGAATTTGTGGTGGAGAAGGAAAGCACGTTGTTGCCCCTTATTAAGGCGAATATTTTTGGTGCGGGATATGCGTTTTGTAAAAAGGTGTTGAAGAACAAAGATGTACGTGTAAATGGTGTACGGATATCAAAAGACATGCAATTACAAACGGGGGATGAGGTTGTAATATTTTATAGTGAAAAAGATATTAGTGAATATAAACCGTACGATATCTTCTTTGAAGATAAAAATGTTTTGGTCGTATTTAAAAAACGCGGAATCGAAACCACCAGCGAGGTCAACCAAAATACATTGGAAAATGTGTTAAAAACACAGTTAAACAAGGAGTTGATCGCTGTACACCGATTGGATACAAATACCGATGGTTTGGTGGTGTTTGCAAAAAATAAAAAAGCGGAAGACGAATTGTTGATGGGGTTTGAACGCGGATATGTGGATAAGGAGTATCTGGCGCTTTGTTTTGGTACATTGCAAAAATCGCCATTAACTTTGGTGGGGTTTTTAAGTAAAAACGCAAAAAGTGGTTTGGTAACGGTATCGCGCGAACGTGAAACAAAAAAGGATTTGCCAATCAAAACCGTGGTGGAACACGTAAAAATGGTCCAGGATTTATCTTTGGTTCGCGTTCGTCCTATTACGGGTCGTACCCATCAAATTCGTGCACATCTTTCGTCTATTGGTTTGTATATTGTGGGAGATGGAAAATACGGGAACGCAAAGATGAACAACGCCTACGGATATACGAAGCAATGTTTGTCTGCGGTAAAAATTGGGTTTAATTTCCCGCCAGAGTTTTCTTTGGCGTATTTGAATAATAAAAAACTAGAGGTAGAGCCAGAGTTCTTGAAATAGGCTAAAACCATTGGAGTTGTTCAAGGGGACGTTGATATTCGTGTCCTTGTTTTGGTTTGAAGTTAAATTTGTCATCCCAATTAAATCCGGCGTTCGTGTATTGTACTTTCATTTCACCTTGTAATTCTTGCCAAAATGGGATTAATGGGGGATAGTTTGCAACGTGCTTGTGGGGACTGGTTGCATCAAATTCGACGGATTCAATGTTTTTAAGTCCGCGTGACATTTTATGTACACAACATTCTAATTTATCCAATGCTTTTACAAATCTGGATTCTGGGGTTTGTTGTTGTTCGTATTCGTTAATTAATTCATGGAATTTATTACCAAAAATTTCAACCATCCTTTGCATATTTTCTGCTTCGAACTCGGCTTTTTGTTCTTTTAGGATTTCGCATTTGTTTGTTTTTATTGATTCGTAGTCTTGTGCAAGGCCGATTTCCAGTAGATCATGTACCCTTATGAGGTCAATAACGTTTTTAACGTCAAGATCAAGGTTATATTTTTCGATTAATTCCATCGCCATAAAGATCATGTTGTAGGTATGATCTGCAACGCTTTCGCCGAATCGCTTTTGGCTTGAATACCGTTTGACGTCTTTCAATTGGTTGGCCACAAGAAATCTGGATATTAGTGCTGACTTTTTATGGTCTTTCATTAATTATTATAACAATTTGGTTAAGTCGAAGTCAATACTGGGTTTGAATCTTGTAAGTCTTTAGCGTGTTCGTCTTGTATTTCTGGTTTTCTTTTTAATCTTCGTACATAAAAGATAATAATTGATGTAATGACCGCGACGGCTTTTATCAAATTGGTTGGGTTGAGGAAAAAGAAGATACTGTTAACAATCATTGCCAGTCGGTAGACCAATTGACTGGAGCGCAAGATATGAATGCCTTTTACCCATTTACCGAAATTTGCAAATAAAACCACGGCAAGCAAAACCCATTCAAACCAAAGTCGTGAATACCACCATGCCCAGAATACAACACCGAAAGAGACAAGACTGAATAAAACAAATCCGAGGATGGATTTCCATAGTTTGACTGTGCCTTTGCTGGTTTGCGCAAAAAAGAGATTTTTAAAAATACTGACCACCTTTAATCCCGCAAGCGACCAGTTTAACAAGAATAAATAGTTAAGCGATTTGAAAACGTTGCCAATTGCAGATAGTTGTAAGGTCTTGGCTTTGTCTTTGTATTGGAATTTTATAAACGCAATTACAATGTTTATTGCCCCGAAAACCTGGGACAATATAAACATCCATAAAACCACAGGAAGTTCGAACATGAGACACCTACCTTTATTTTAACTTGCCTAGTATACATGATTTTGAAAATAAATGCGTGTGTGATTTAAAAATATCTTCTTATTTTCTTTATGTTGTGATTTTAATGATAACTATTGACTATTTTTGCATATAATGATATAATACCGCTATGAAAACATTAATTGGGATTTTGATTTTTGTTGCAGCACTGGTTGGTGCGATTGTTGGTATTGTATTGGTGGCGGGTGCGGAATTCGATCACTGGTTCTATAGATGGTTGGTTATTGGAATTATTGTATTTGTATGGGCGTCATTAATTATTGTTAGTGGGGTGTTATTCGAACAAGCATCTCGTGACCGCGATCGTGCAGAGGCCAGAGCAGAATATTAAAAATTAAAAAAAGACCCCCTAGAGGGGTTTTTTATTTTGCAAAGATAATTACTTGGTGATAGATTATTTCACGTGAATAAAACCAAAGAAGATAAATCATCCAAGAAATTATTTAACGTGCGACCAATTGTATTGTGGGCGTTTATTGTTTTCTTGACAGTTGTCTTTTTGAATTGGGCAATTATTTGGGCGGTTGTATGGTTGGCGGCTTTGGTTGTCTTTTTTATTGTGTTGCAGAAAATTAAACCAAAGAATGAGTTTTTAAACTTTTTGGGTACCAGTCAGGTTTTTTTTGTGGTTAGTGTGATTTTAATAGTTCTTGTGATGATATCGTTTACGGTTACAACCCTAATATATACCAATCAACCAGCATTTACAGGCAATGGTACATTGCAAGGCACGGTGCGGTCTTTTAATATTAATGAAAATGGAGAAGGGAGCTTTTTGTTAACCAATGCCAGTTTAAATAACGAAAATGTCCGTGGCCGTGTGAGGGTGAATGTACGTAATTTAAACACGCAAAGTATAGAGAACATCAGAACAGGTGCAGTTGTTAGTGTTTTTACAAATATTCGCGGCACCAGTCCAAGTAACTTTGCAATAAATAATTCGATACGATATACGGCAACAATAAACGCACGTCAAGTTGTTTTTGAGCAGGACGCGCGTGATGTTCGTAGTGTTGTTTTGCGACATGTCGATGGATTTATTTCGCGACATATGTCGGACGACGCGGGGACATTGATGTATTCCATGTTATTCGGGGACAGGAGTACCTTGGATGATGAAATTAGGGACAGTTTTAGATTAACGGGAATAGCACATATTTTGGCGGTTAGTGGAATGCATGTTGGGATATTGGTTCTGGTTATTTTATGGATTCTGGGTGCGTTGAAATTAAATAAACGAGCGCAGATTATTTTAATTTTGTTTTTTCTGTTGTTTTACATGTATTTGTGTGATTTTCGCATTTCTATTATTCGGTCTTCGATTATGTTTTTTACATTTGCGTTTATGCGATTGTTTGTACGGCGGATTGATTTATTAACCTGTATTTGTCTGGCGTGGATTATTGTTTTGGTTTTGTTTCCGTATTCGTTGTTTTCGGTTTCATTTAAACTAAGTTTTGGGTGTATGTTTGGCTTTGCATTGTTTTACAGGCCGGTTGCAGATTGGCTTGGTAAATATTTGGGGCAGAGTCGTGTTAGTAAAGTTATTGTGAATAGTTTATCGGCATATACCGTGACGTCAATCACAACCACGCCGTTTTTGATTTATTACTTTGGTTTTGTGTCTATTACGGGTTTCTTTGCGAATGTGTTGTTGATACCGATATTATTGATTGCTTTTAAGGCAACTTTTGTTGCAATTATTACTTATGTGGGTTGGCCGTTGTTACATTTGGTGGATCCGTTTATTCGTGTTATTTTGGGTGTGACCAATTGGTTGGCGGGAGCGCGTTGGGGTACGATTCAGTTGGATGCGGTGGGGGCGTGGTATTTGTTTTATTTCGTGGGGCTGTTTGTGATTTCGCGATTCATTTTCATGGAGAGGCGAACCAAAATAATTGTGGCGTCGATCTGCTTTGGGGTTTATGTGGTATCGTTGATTGTGGTAAATTTAATTTAAAATAATTCTTTCGGGTCTATTTTTAACTCTTTGCAAATTTTGAACAGTATATCAACGCTGACATTTACTTTTCCTGTTTCAAGTAAATGCATATATCCTGTGGATTTTCCAATTCTTAAACTTAATTCATATGCTGAAATATTTTTTTCTTGTCTTGCTTTAGCAAGACGCAAGCCAAATTCTTTTTTTGTCATATTACATTATTATCTGCAAAAACCACTTGTATAATCGAGTATTTCTCGATATAATCGATTTATACTCGATTATGGAGGGTCTGTGACTTATTTTCAAAAGATATTACGCGAACTTATGGATGAAAAAGATTTAGATCAAATTGAACTCGCAAATGCTCTTAGATGTCGTCAAGGCGAAATTTTAAACTGGGTAAATGGTAAATCCAAGCCAGATTATGATTTAATAAAAGCACTTAGTGATTATTTTAATGTATCGGCAGATATGCTGCTTGATACAAATTTTGTCGATTGAGAAACTTATGTTCTTTACCAAACCTTGTTTTGATGTTATCATTTAATGATGGAATTTGTGAATCTGCGTGCGTCGTTAAAGGAAAAGGTAGAGTCTGTCTATATTTTGTTTGGTGCGGATATCTTTTTGGTTAATAAAGCAGTTGATTTAATAGTTGGGACGTTAAAGACGGATGATGTCTCAAAATTTGATGAAAGTGCAAGTGCGTCCCAGATTATAGGTGCGTGTAATACCTTGTCTATGTTTGGCGGGAAACGGATTATCTTGGCGAGGGTGGTGGATTCCACAGTGAAAGAATTTTCCAAATATTTCGGTGCGCCAAATCCGGAATGTGTGTTGATTTTAATTGTGGATAGTGAAAAGGCTCCGGCGGGTGCGAAAAGTGTGCTTTGTGTGGATTGTAATCCGATGAAGGGTGATGTTGTATTAAAACTGATTGCGAACCAAGTGGCGGCGGTGGGGAAGACGATTTCGACCACTGCAGCGGGTTTGGTTGCGAAGTATTGTGGAAATAACTATGCCAAGATTGATAATGAATTGGTAAAGATTCTGAATTTTTATTCGGATGAAAAAATAATTGATACGACTCATGTGGAAGAAATAATCCATAAAGACGAAGAATTCCAGGTATATGAACTGGCAAGTTGTTTGTTCAAAGGTGATCAAGTTGGTGCGAATAAGATACATGAACGTCTTAAAGGTGTGGGAGTCGAGGATTATGTTGTTTTTGCTTCGTTGATTTCTGCGATTAGACGTGTTTATTATTCTTTGGGTACAAAGGCATCCAATGATGCAGTTGCAGCATATCTAAAGTGTAGTCCATGGGCGATTAACTTTGCACGTCGAGACAATAAACATCTTGCAAGCAAAGTTGCGAATGTTTATAAGCATGCACTGGGTCTGGAATATAAAATTAAAAGCGGTGAGATTGGTGTGGAAGCCGCGACCGAAATGCTGTGGATGCTGGTTTGAGAATTAAATTTATGTTATTATAAAATGTGAAAATTATACAAACGAATACGTTTGCGGATGCAATTGATAAAATTATCAGCGAGGCTGTTTCGCGTGCGGATGGGAGTAGACCGATTTTTGTAATTGTGCCCGACCGATTTACGTTGCGATGTGAGCAAATGATGTTGGAAGGCACGGCGGTGTTGTTGAATGTGCGGGTGCTGACATTTTCTATGTTGTTTAATTTGGTACGGGATGAACTTGGGTGTGAAAAAACACGGATTTTGGATAAAACATCGTCTGTTCTTTTTATGTGGCGTGCAATTCAAAATGTTGCAAAAGATTTGAAATGGTTTGCGCGAAGTTCTGGTCATTATTCGTTTGCAGAGAAGATGTTTAACGCAAAGAATCAATTGACGTCCAGTATGGTGAATTTTAGCAATCTGGAAAAAAATGCTAAGTCAGAAATTACACAAAAGAAAATGCGGGATATTGCGTTGATTCATGCTGAATACAAACGTTTAATTGGTGATTTTACGGATTCCAGTGGGATGCTGGGGTTTCTGATTGAAAATTTGAAACGAAGTTCGGTTATTAAATCGGCGCATGTTTTTATTGCGGGATTTGACCATCTGTCATTGCAACGTATGGCGGTGATGGATGAAATTGTAAGATACGCGTGCGAATGTACGATTGGAGTGGTGCGAGGAAGCGAATTTGCATATACGATTGATTCGGCACATACTTTTGCAAAACAACCAAAGCAATTAAATATCAAGATAATCGAAAATAACAATATAAATGACGAAGCCGGTCGTATTGCGAATATGGTGCGCCAAGTAATTAAAAGCGGGGCAGATTATCGGGATATTGTGGTTGTACTGTGTGACTATGAAAGTACACGAGAAATTTTTGCTCAGGCATTTAATCAATGCGGAATCCCTGTGAATATGGATGTTGGGATATCTATTGATAAGAGTGGGGTTGGTAATTTTGTCCAAGATATTTTGAAACTTGGGATACGTGATAATGCAGAGAACTTTGTTACGGTTATAAAGAGTCGATTTGTTGGGATTGACAAAGATTTGGAATTTGAACTGGAAGCGTTTTGTCTTAAAACAGGATATGGGTTAAAGGGTGCAAAAGACCGTGCAGATAAAATTTTAGTTGCGTTGGGTGAATATTTGAAAAAACTAAGATCTGCGAAAAAGGTGGGGAATATTTGCGATGTATTGGGTGAAATCATTGGAAATTTTGTGGCTGAGGTGGAGGGATCGGTAGAGGAACTTGCCATAAAGAAAATTTTGCAGATTCTGGGAACGGTGAAAGATGTATTGGGCGAAACAAGATTCACCTTGGATGAATTTATGGACATGTTAAATGCATTGATGGTCGCAACAAAGTTATCTAGTCCGCCTGCATTTGTGAACAGGGTATTGTTGGTGGATGTACGTGAATTTGTGCCGTCTGGTATTCCGTATATGTTTGTATGTGGAGCGGGAGAGAAATCTTTCCCCACACCACAAGACGATACGGATATTATCACCGAATTTGATATTAAACACATGAAAGTTAAAATAGAACCCAGTCCAAGTAAGCAAAACGCACGCAGTAGGCGGCATGCATGGAATATTGTAGAGTGTTCAATCAAGGGTATGGTTATAAGTTATTCAATTAGTAATAGTCAAAACGAAATAGTTGCGCGAAGTGAGATTGTAGAAAAGATTCTGGAAAGAAATCCGCAGATATTTATTACAGAGGATTTTGCCAAAGATGTTACCAGTGAATGGTATGCAAAACAAAGATTGCTTCGAGACCTTGGAACGGGTGAGGCATTTATGGGGGACGCGAAATTTTACAATTCTTTGAAGTCTGCTGTTGGGAATACGTCCATTGAAATTCTTGATTTGGGTGCAAATGAAGTAAATATAAAAGATGGGAATGCACTGTTTTTTGGAAAAAGTGTTGCAAAAGTAACACAATTGGAGAAATTTTATGCGTGTCCGTATTTGCACTTTTTGGAACAAGGTTTGGGGGTTAGGGTGCGCGAACGGCATAAGGTTGAAGCCAGTGTAATTGGAAATATCATCCATGCGATTGTCGAGGAATTTTTGCGGTGCAAGATTAAGGGTGTTGAATGTAAAATTGACGATATTGTTTTAAAAATTCTTTCGCATGATGATTTTAAGTTCTTTGCAAATGATTCTATTAATAAACCAATTATAGAGGCATTAAAGAAAGAATGTCGTGTGATTGCGAAGCAAATTATCCAAAATATTGAAAAAGGGGAATATCTTCCAAAATATATTGAAAGGAGAATGGAAACAAAAATTGGGGATGTGAGTCTGATTGGGAAAGCCGACCGTGTGGATGTTGCAAAAATTAATGGGAAAAAGCATGCATTCATTATTGATTATAAAACCGGCGGGAATGTGAATTTCTCGTTCCGAGATTTGTATATTGGTACGAAATTACAGTTGCCGCTTTATTTGTCTTTCTTTGGTGGTGCAGGTTATACGCCAGGTGGGGCGGTGTATATGCCATTAAAAGGCGGGTTTTCCAAGGAAACTATGATGCGCGGAATTGTGAATGCCGATTATAATAATGCGATTGCCTTAGACAGAGACTTGGCAAGCGTGAATTATTCTAGCGGTATTGTTGTGCTTAAAAACAAGCAGGGTGAAATTGACAAAGGTCAAACAGTTGAGCAAATATATAATATTACCTGTTACGCACGGTATATGGCGGAACGCGCAGTAAACGATATTCAAAGCGGATATATAATGCGTTCCAGTTCTTGTAAAAAAACATGCGAGTATTGTTTGGCGCGTTGCACGTGTACGCACAAAGAAGATTTGCGTGCCAAAGAAATTAAATCACAAAGTATCACCGCGAAGGTGTTTGAGGTGATTAAATGAAGAAAATAAATTGGACAAAGAATCAACAAAGTGCGATTGGTGTACGCGGGCAGGACATGTTGGTGTCGGCCAGTGCGGGTAGTGGCAAAACCACGGTAATGATTGAAAGAATTGCGCAAATGATTGTGGATGGTTCGGTGGGTATGGATGAAGTCTTGGTTCTAACCTTTACGAATGCCAGCGCCAGTGATATGCGGTTGAAATTAAGGCGAAGGTTGGAAGAATTCGAACGCGAAAACAGTAATCTGCAATCGCAAATAGATTTGTTGCCGATGAGTTCTATTGGTACATTCCATAAATTCTGTGGAGATTTAGTACGAACATATTTCAATATAGCGGGTGTGGATCCGGCGTTTGCAATTATGGAGGAAAGTGATTCGAGTATCGTTAAGAACGAGATCTTAGACGAATTGATTGCAAAGTACTATGAACGTGCAACATTGGCAATTGATACGTTTTGCGCCTCGCGTAGAACAACCACGCTAAAGGACATTATTATGGATGTTGCTAAATTTCTGGAGAGTAGAGATGATGTAGATGGATATTTGGATAATATTGCGTTGAAATCGTATGAGGGGGATTGTGCCCTTGGAATGATTGTGGGTTATTACAAGCAAGCGGGCGAGTATTTCGATAAAAAGTTCAAAAATCATCTGATGACTGCGGAACACGAGGGGGTTCAAAAAATTATTCCATTTGTGGAACAATGTGTGGAAATTTCGAAAAAGTTGTGTGGTATTTCGGGATTGAAATGTTTGCAAGAAGTGGGTGCGATGTCGGATATATTTACGACGTTAAAAGCGGCTAAGGAATTCAGTGATTACGAAATATTCAAGGGACAAAGAACAGATTTGAAAGAAATAGTGAAGAAGGTAAGAGATAATTTTTCTGACCTGGATAAACGTGCGAATGAATACGATAAAAAAATAATAGAACAGATAATCTTTTTGGTACGTGAATTTATTCGGGCGTATGCGGAAGCAAAGTTTAAAAAGGGTGTATTGGATTTTTCTGATTTGGAACGTTTTGCGTTGAAAATTTTGGAAAGTAATGAAATTGTTAATCAATTGAAAGCTAAGTATAAATATATCTTTGTGGATGAATATCAAGACACAAACCCAGTTCAAGAGGGATTTTTGTCACGCCTTGGTGGACATAAAAATATTTTTATGGTGGGCGATATCAAGCAAAGTATTTATGGCTTTCGCGGGTGCGAGTCCACTATTTTTGCGGACAAGATGACGGACTTTGAAAAGAATCTGAGTGGAAAGGTTGTGGAATTAAACGAGAACTTTCGTTCAAACCCAACTATTTTGGATTTTATAAATCGCGTATTTGGCAAAGTGATGCGATGCGACATTGCGGGAATAGATTATACGAGAACCAGTCAATTTGCGCTGGGTGAACCATATCCAAGTAATGGTGACGAAAAGAATGTAGAAATAATTGTTTTGGATACACAAAAGGATGAAGAAGATAAAAAAGAAAAATTAACTATTACAAAGCCATATGATATTAAACAGCAAAATAACGAGGTTGAGGACGAACTTAGACGAATTGAAGCGCAAAGCGCAGTAATTGCAAGTCGGATTAGTGAAATTCTGGGCAAACAAATTTGGGATGAACGGGGCAAGAAATTTCGTGAGGTAACGCATGGGGATATTGTGGTGCTTGGGCGGAGTGGAACACATCTTGGAACATTGGCGAAAACTTTGCGATCGGTTGGTATTGATTGTATGGTAGAGCGAAATGAACGTGCGGTGGAATTATTTGAAATTGCAACCTTAAATAATTTTTTGTTTGCAGTTTCCAATTTTTATAATGATGTACCATTGGTATTAACGATGCAAAGTTTTATTTTTGGATTTTCCGCGAATGATTTAGCGCAGATAAAAATTCATTCAAATGGGGAGAAGCAAAGTTTTTATAAACAAATTTGCAGGTATATAGAAGGAAATGGCAATGAATTGTCTTTAAAATTACGTGGTTTTATTGCGGTGCTGGGGCGATATAATGAAGTATCAAAAAGACATACTGTCGCGGAAATTTTGGATATGTTTGTGGTAGAGTTTCTGGTTTGTGAAAAACTATTACTTGTTGAGGGTGGTAGTGATATGGTTGCCAATGTTAACAAATATCGGAATATATTGCGTGAGGCGATGTATGGACGGAATCTGTCAAGATATTTGTATTTGGTGGAAAATGAAATGCTGGATATTGAAATTGGCTCGGACGTGGCAGGTAGTTGTGTCCAGTTGATGACTATGCACAAATCAAAGGGTTTGGAATTCCCCATCGTGTTTTTGTTTGATGTGGGGGCACGGTTTTCGAATGCTGATTTGAGAAAGTTCTTGGTTATTAGTAAAGAGTTTGGCATAACAATTCATTCCAGTGATATCGACGAATATGTGAAACGGAATAGCCTTGCGCGTATGGCGGCGGTAATTTTGGAAAAACGAATTCAAGTGGCCGAGGAAATGAGATTGTTGTACGTTGCGATGACACGCGCAAAGAACAAATTGATAATAATTGGGGCAAGTAGCGGGTTGGATACAATTGCGGATGAGTCCGAGGATTTTCAGATTTTGGGTGCGAATAACTATTTTGATTTTTTGTTTCCGACTATTTTGCGGAATGTGAGGGAATGTGATTTTAAATTTGATGTTACTAGAATGAACCAAATCGAGATTGTCAAGACAGATACGACGAGGCGGGTGCTGGCGGGGAAGGCGGACAGTAAGATGGTTGCGGAATTAAAGGACAGATTTCATATAGAATCGGCAAGTGGGGTGGATGTTGTATTAAAGAACTCGGTCACCAGTTTAACAAAGAACGAGGAAGAATTCATAGATATTAGACCACGAAAATTGTTCACCACAGATCGTGGTGCAGACTATGGAACAAAATTTCATAACATTATGCAAAACGTGGATTTTGGAACTGCCCTGCATGAAGACAAGAATATTCAAAAGTGTGTGACTGTATTGCGTGAATTTCTGCGCGGATATACAATTATGCGCGAGGTTCCGTTTTTACAAAAGATTGAACGGGATGGTGTTGAAATTCTGGTTCAGGGGGTGATTGACCTGATGGCTGTGTCTGCCGATGACGTAATAATGATTGATTATAAAACGACTAATGCAAGTGAATCACGGTTGGTTGAACTATACGCGGCGCAACTGGGAATGTATGCGAATGCGATATCAATTGGACATAAAAAGAAAGTAAAAAGTTACATTTACAGCACCGTGCATGGAAAACTGATTGGGGTTTAGTTGTGAAAATGATATAATTAATAATGGCACAGAAAAAGATATTGGAAATGAAAGATGGAGATTACCTTGGTTTATTACAGCATGTTATAGGAATGAAAACGAAGACTGCGGAAGAAAAAACAAATTATGTTAAAAATTGGCTTGATGAAAATAACTATGTCCCTGATAAAGCCGTTATGAGAGATTTGGAAATGTTTGATGTCTTTCTGAATGAACAGGGAAAGGATGCAGGTAGCCAACAAACAGGAGGAAGTATGGCGGGAGAAGTAAAAAAGGTAAGAAAATTTGTGGTGGGTGACCTGCATGGACAACTTGATGAGTTTATAGAACTTGAAAAATATGTTAAACAAATGTGCGATGAAACTGGTCATGATTATGAAATCATCTGTACAGGCGACATAATGGATAGAGGCGAGAAGAGTTATGAGCTTTATCAATACTTTGAAAGTAATCCAAAGTTGAAACAAATACTGGGAAATCACGATGTGTTTTATAAAAGTGATGAACATCTTTATTTTACCGAAGGTATTTGTACCAAAGGATTCAAAAATGCATTGCATCCAAGCAATGGTGGAGAAGAAACGCTGAAAGGAATATTTAGGCATATTGATGTCCAACCCAATAAGGTTAAGATAGAAGGACAAATAAGCAATTCGGCTTTTTACAATGCGACATATGCAATGATGAATGTTGATGGCAAAGTTTTTTCTTTTGATACGAAAAAAGTAGAAATCAATACCAACAAGTGTGAGAAGAAAATACGAAACCAGATCTCTTTATTTAAGAGCTTTATAAGTAACGAGAAAATTGATAAGGCATACAAGGACATATTTGGTAAAGTTGTTAACTTTTTACAGAATCTGGATGAGGATAAATTAAAGACTCTTTTAGCAATGGCAAGAGGTCTTGATGACATGGAAAAATATTTTGATAACTTGCCACATCAAATGGTTTTTGAAGATGAAAAAGTTGTCTTGTCACATTCTGGCTGGGTTATGACAAACGATGATGGGACAATTAAAAAGGAAGAAGATCTGACGGAAAATGACAAGTTCGAAATTACGTGGGGACAGAAAGATGATGGCCAGAATAACAGAACAAGGCAAGATGGTTCAAGTCATGGTGGTGGGCAGCATATTGTTGATAGAAAGATTAATGGTTACACAGTTGTATATGGGCACAAGCAAAGAGGAGTATATGATGGTATTGCCAAAATAGGTGATAATAACGAACTGGAATCAATTGTATTGGATGGTAATGGTGGACATGCTGGTGGTACGATAAGGTTCGTTGAATTAAACGAAGGTTTGGTAAAAAACGTAGATCAAGATGTGTATGAGTATAACTGTGATGAAAAAAGAGTGGTAATTTATACTCCCGAACTTTACGAATTGCTATATACAAATTTACAAAATCAAGTTAACCTTGACAAATTTAATAGAGGCAAAGATTTGTCGGCAGAGGAAATAAATGATGTTTTGCAATATCTAAAACAAAGGGAGAAATATTATCCTGGTGGTTATGCAAAAACAGTATCAGCATTTTTGAAACGAGGTTATGCAATCGAGGGTGAATCACAAACTCTTACGACCGATGAGGAGGATATTTGGAAAAAGACTGGCAATACCCAAGCACACGAAAAAATAGATAGAAATGTGATTGCACAGTTGTTTATTCAATCTTTTCCAATGGTTTTTGCGGGAGCCAAGCCGGAGCAAGTGAAAAGATTTACTGATGAAATAATTTCGTCTGATGACAATAAAATCAAGGAATATCAGAAATTTATTGATTATGCGGATCAGATTAATTCCCTTGATAATGAAAAGTTTAAGATGATTTGGTCTATAGAAGGTGACGAGTTTATAGATCTATGGAAAATTATTGATGCCGGTGTTAGTATCGAAGATGCATTGGATGGTCTAGAGGCTGCGAAAGAACTTGGTTATTCGGATGAGCAGTCTAATCCAAGGCAGAGTTTTGGCGGTGGTTTCGGTGGTGGAAGGGATACGGAAGAGGGGCGTGTGTACAGTAACGAGGAACTTGGATTTGGGGATGATTTCGAGGCAAATTTTGATGGTAAAGGTGGAAACGACGACAAGAAAAAGAAACCGTCAAAGCCGGTGAATGAACAGGACAAAGCGGCGTTTATAAAGAAACTGCATGTGTCTGCGTTACGTGACGACATGTTAGTGGATAAGTTGCATGAATACATGAATGAAAATGCAGACAAATTGGATCAAAAGCAGAAGGGTCAGATAAAATGGGAAATGGATGCCTTTAGTTGGTTGCGCAATAGAAAAGCGGATATCGAGTTTAAATTGGAAAACCATGCATCATATTCTGTGGAAGATGGTAACAAAGAATTTAATGCTTTGTGTAATAAATTTAACAAGGAAACCAGACCAAACCTTGAATTCATGAAACCGCGTGAAAATGTCCGAACTCAAGAACAGCAGGTTATTGAAATGGCGGTGCAGGATATAGAAAAAGACCAAGGCAAAGGTGCTGTGGTGTTAAAATATACAAAGTATTTTGATGGTGAGCAATCTGAAAAAATTGGAGATGCCCAGGCATTTCTTGCATGTGCGTATACTTGTGTACATGAACCAAAAAATGACGAGGTACGTGTAATGGCAATGGAAGCAATAGATGAAATGGGCAATAAAGTCTGTGATGACAATACAAAGCGCCCGCAAGAAAAACAAAAGCAAGACGACGAGCAAGAGATGGGGAGTTGAGGTTGATTATTTTGTTTGCTTGACATGCTTTGTATAACAATCTATTATCAATGTAAGATGAAGGAACAAAAGCCACCACTTTTTTCGAACAAAGTGATTGTGATAATAAAGATACTGACCGCATGTATTCTTTGGTTTGCGGCTTCGTTATTCTTTTTTATGCATGCACGTGTGTTCTTGGATGATTTTTTAAGTCCGTTGTTTTTTATGCCGATATTTTTCTTTGGCGGGCTGATTCTTGTTTTGATTTATATTGGATTCCTTGTGGGGCGGATAGAGGACAAGCGATTGTTTTTGGCAGATAAATATGACATTCCGTATAAGATTATGTTCAGTGCTTTGTTAATATTTATGAATATACGAAGTTTGTTTATTGAACCATATTTGAATATTCCAATTACGATAATAGTTCTAAGTTTGGTTAGCGGGGCTGCGACATGGCTTACGCCACGGTTGGTTGAAAATAATAACGAAGAATTTTAGATAACAATCTCTTTATAAAGTCCTGTATTCAGCAATTCCCCGTCTTGTTCATTTATTATTGCAACCTTGGTTTTGTTGTTACGGCGGATGTCTTTGAAAAATTGTTCCAGATTGGTGCTGGTAAATTTTTTGTTACGGTTGTTGTATTCGATGATTTGTTGTAACTTTGCACTGCGCGGGTCGCCTTGTGCGTTGGAAGTTTCAAAAAGTGTGGGAATATCACTTTGGGTATAAATAACGATGCAGGAATTATTTAAACGCGGGTCGTTAAAAAATGAATAGAGTAGTTCGTCAATATTTTCGCCGTCCAGACCGCTGCCTAAGATTATAACTGTACAGTGCGAAAAAGATATATCACGCCCATTATTGTGGCCGATTTTGGTTATGGCTTGTTCAACTGTGGGTGCGGTTGTAGTAACTGGTTTTCGTTCAGGTGCACCCAATGGGTCGAAGGCAAAGATAAATATTTCACAGGTTACCTGATATTCATCCCCGACTTTGTTGATTCCTATTGCGGTGACCAAACCTTTTTCCAGTACGAGCGGTTGCGAAGTTAGTGCAACAGGTAAAATAGCAATGAGTAGGACGAGGAATAATATAAGGAACTTTTTCTCCCAAACCAGTTTAAACATTTTCGACCTCCTTTCGTGAGGTTTTTTTCTTTGACCTAGCCAGAATTGCGCACAAAAAACTGATAAGCGGAATCAGTATGAATATTGCAGCAATTACAGGTGCCACCGTTATTATGAAATTATCCAAGCGCGTTTTGGTGTTTAAAACGAACAAAAAGATAAAGTAGAGCGAAATTGCGATTCCAAAACCGATGTAACCGGCACGATGTTTAAGATTGAAGATATAACGTATGCAAGCAAAGGAGGCGAAAAATGTTACACCAAATCTCAGTAGTAATAACAAGAGCCAAATGCAGATCAGTACCCAGTCTAAGCGTCCGCCTTGGGTTAAAAATTTTGTATATATTGCAAGGTTTGCGATTGCGATGCTTTTGTATTCGGCAAGGGGGCCGAATAAACTTTGGAACATGAAAACGAAAAATACGAAAAAAATACCGATGAGGGCTGCTATTGACATGAATTTCTTTTTGAAGTCCTTGTCCAGTTTTATGTCGCCGCTGAAGATTAATAAAAATGCGACGGATTCAAAATATATCAGGTTTCGATATACTGTGTTCAAAATAGGGCCGAATCCGTTTGCGAGAATCGGTGTGACTTCGGCTGGACGCATTTGTGGGATGACGGGCAGGACCGAGAGTGCCAGTGCGACAATGATTAGTATGTAAAAGACCTCGCCACTGCGAAATATTGCACGTGCGGGTACGAAACAGAATAAAACACCAAATACCAAAAGAGGTAGAATAAACAGGTGCTTGTTTATGGATGCGAATAGATTTTCGTTTGTGAGGGTAAATGATGTCCACATTAAAATCAACAATTGCAAACCGAGTAGTAAAAACATCAGCAAAATGATGGACTTTGCACCAACACCTGTTAGCTTGTTTCTTAGGTCGCTGTAAATATCGCTGTCACGACCTTTGACTAGAACATTCAATACAAGCCAAATAAGCAACAATTCAATAATGGTTCCAACTAATGCAGAGATCCATGCGTCGTTACCAGCCCCACGCGATAATAGTTGTGGTAATGTCAAAAATTTAATTGAAAAGGAATAGATGCAAAAGAATATTATCAGTTGTCGGGTGGATATCTTTTTAAGGCCCATTATTCACCCCCTGGATTTTTGGCACGTGTTTTATTTTTATTGGGGAAAGATGTTGGGCGTTTTGTGCGGTCACGGATGTTTTTCATGATGATTGCATCTTGGGAATCGGTTGGACAGTAAGGGGCAAATGGGGCAAGTAACGGCGTTCCAAAGTTGTCCAAAGATGCCAGATATATAACAAGTAATATCCCCGCCATAATAAGTCCATACAATCCAAGAATCCCCGCAATTATAGTGAAAACAAAACGAAGTAAAGAAATTTGGGGCGCAAGGTTAGGCAGGATGTACATCATAATCATGCTGAGGGCACTGACAAGTACTGCGGGACTGCTTAGCAATCCCGCCTCCACCGCCGCACCACCAAGAACCAAGGCTGCGACTAAACTGGTGGCGGCACCTAGGTGACGGGGCATTCGCAAAGATGCCTCGTACATTATTTCGAATAATATCAGGACTATTAAAACCTCTAGCAAGGGTGAGAATGGCGTGTTTTCAATGCTGTTGGTAACCAGGAATAGTGTATTTAATGGCAAAATATTATAATGATAAAGTTGTAATGAAATATAAAGACCCGGAATTGTAATTGCGAATACAGCACCAAGTAATCGAATAAAACGGCGTACGGATACAATTGTATTGTTGTTGTAGTAATCGTCGGCGGCCTGGAGATCTTCGAGCAATATGTACGGGACGCTGAGAACAATTGGGCTGCCGTCTACGATGATAATTACACGGCCTTCTAGCAATTTGCTTGCGATGACATCGGGTTTTTCGCTGCTGCCGACTTGGCGAAAAATATTGAATGCCTCGGATTGGAGATATTGCATAATATAAAAACTGTCCAAGATTCCGTCGATATTAATTGATTTTATATGATCTTCCACATTTTTAACGATGTCGTCATCGGCAATACTTTTGATATACATAATTGAAACGTTGGTTTGACTGTATTGTCCGACTTTGTGATTAACCAGTGTCAGATCTGGTGTTTTCAGGCGCTTTCGTATCAATCCGATATTTACAACCAGGTTTTCTGTGAATCCCTCGCGTGGGCCCATAACGACGCTGTTGGTTGGTGGTTCGGCGACACCACGACCCGGCATTACGGTTGTGTCACAAGAAATATATTTTTTTGTGTGACCCTCGACAATTACTATGGTTTTTCCGTTTAGTAATTCGGTAATGATGTCTTCGTATTTTTCCTTGATTTCGAAAAAACAGGTACTGGAAATTGCCTTTGTAATAAAATCTAGATTTTCTTTGCCCTTGGCATCTTGAAGACGGGAGAGTGGGTTAATAATTTCCAGTGCAACACGTCCGCCACCTGCAATGGTATCAATGAAAAAAGCCACGGCGGGTATTTTACCTGCAATCAAAAAATCCCGTGCTTTTAAATCAAATGGCTCGGTAAAGTCAGTTAGGACCTTTTTTTTAAATGCCTCTAATTTCATTGGGTTAGTATTAGAAAAATTATCGCAAAATATTACCGTGGGTATTATTTTTACTTTTTGCTTGTGGCGCTAAAAGTAACAAAAAAGCCATTGGGGGTTGCGATTCCCCCCAAACCCCCACAAACGCTTTTTGATAAAATATATTTTTGTGCAGGTCGGTGTTAATGGTGTACAAATCTGGTTAATTTAGGCTATACTGGATGTATGGAAAAATTTAAACCAACGAATATAAAGGGTGCGTCTGATATGTTGCCCCAGGTGCAAATGTTGCGTAACAGGGTGACGGGTGTGCTAAGGAAAAATTTTGAAAATTATGGATATGCACCGATAGAAACGGCTATGGTTAATTATTTGGAAGTTCTTTCGTACAAATATGATGAAAACGCGGAAATCGTACGCGAAATATATAAAATCAAGGATCAGGGCGAACGTGATTTGGGTCTGCGTTTTGATTTAACCGTGCCGTTTGCAAAATTTATTGCAACCAACAGAAATCTTAAAATGCCATTTCGACGTTATGAAATTGGCAAGGTCTGGCGTAATGGTCCGGTCAAGGCGGGAAGGTTGCGTGAGTTTTATCAATGTGATATCGATGTAGTTGGGACAAAAGGTCAGGTCGTTGAGGCTGAGATTATCGCACTTGGGATAAAATGTTATTTGGAACTTGGGATTGTGCCTGTGGTTAAATATGGGAATCGGAATTTATTGGTGGAGATTATTGCGGGCGTTGTTAATGTCGGCAATAATATGGATAAGGTTATAGGTGTTATTGACAGGCTTGAAAAATTGTCGAAAGAGGAGTTTCTTTCGGAGCTTTCAAAGTTTATGACCAAAAAACAATCCGAGGAATTATTAGATAAACTTGGCAAGGGTAAAAAGAATGCAGAAGTTTTGGTGTTAGAAGATGCATTAAATAACTTTGGCGTGTTGGAATATTGTGTGTTTTCGCCGTCACTTGCGCGTGGGTTGAATGTATATACAAGTACGGTGTGGGAGGTCTATGACAAAGCGGGTCGGATTGCATCATCAATTGGTGGTGGTGGGAGATACGACAAAATTATAACGAATTGGATTGACAATGGTTTGGAATATCCTGCGGTCGGGATGACATTTGGATTGGAACCTGTTATGCATTTGTTGTCAATGAACGAAAACCAGAATGAAGCAAGTTACGTCGATATAATGGTCGTGTCAATGCAGGAAAGTGGCAAGGTCTTGGTTGGGGCGAATAAACTTGCCGATGGATTGCGTGCGGAGGGTGTAAAGATACTGTTGTGGACAGGTGGAAAGGTTGGGCGTGCCATGGAGTATGCGGACAAGGAAAACATTTCACATGTGATTGTAATTGGTGAAAAAGAGGTTGAAAATAAAAAGATAGTCATCAAAGATATGAAGGATGGAAAGGAAAAATCATTCGGGATTGGTGAATTGGCAAAAATTGCAAAAGAGACAAAGTAAACAATGTTAATCTTTTTTCCACATTATTTCGCTGTAAGTTATTTTTTTTATAAAATTTGAAATTGCTTCGCGTCTATCTGCGAACATTTTTTCTGGTAAATCATTAATGTCAAACCATTCAATACATTTGACCTTGTCACATTCACATACTTTGGGTGTGCCTTTGAATTTTTTAACAAAGAAATGGGCATTAACGAATTGTGGGCATGACTTATCTTCATTATTGTAATTACCAACGTGAATTATTGTTGTGAACAAGATATCTTTATCATCAAATTGGATTCCGATTTCTTCTCTGCATTCGCGTTTTGCCGCAGTTGTAAAAGATTCTAGCTCATCGCAATGTCCTGCACTGGAACAGTCCCATGATCCGTTACCAATTTTGCCAGATCGTAATTGTAGCAGAACTTGGGTTCTACCCTTATATGTTCGCAATAAATATACTTGGCTGGCGGTTCTTGAATAGAAATATTTACCGTCTGTAAGTCCCATAGGATGATCGTTGATAATAACATGTCTCATGTTCAAATTTTATCATAAAGCACTGCGCAAATATATTGATTTTTTTCTGTTACGTGATAAAATGGCTTATGAAAAAAACTATATTAACAGGTGTTAAATCGACGGGGATTCCGCATGTGGGGAATTATTTTGGCTCGTTCAAACCATCTATCGAGGGCGCTAAGGCGGCAAATATGCGTTCGTTTCTTTTTATTGCGGATTATCATGCATTAACCACGGTGAAATGTGCCGCCGAAATGAAAGAGAATGTTAACGAGATTGCATGTACATGGCTTGCGTGTGGGTTGGACTTGAAAAAAACCGCATTTTATCGACAAAGTGATGTGCCACAGATTTTTGAACTGGCTATTATTTTGTCTAATGTAACGCCAAAAGGTTTGATGAATAGGTCGCACGCGTACAAAGCGGTTGTACAGGATGCGGTGGATGCAGGCAAAGACCCAGACGTGGATGTCAATATGGGATTGTTTTGTTATCCGATTTTGATGAGTGCGGATATTTTGGCATTTGATACGAACTTTGTTCCGGTGGGACAAGACCAGAAACAGCATGTGGAAATTGCCCAAGCAATTGCACGTTCTTTTAATGCAATTTATGGTTCTGTTTTAGTGGTGCCGGAGCCAAAGATAACAAAAGATCAGGCCACGATTCCAGGTCTGGATGGCAGAAAAATGAGCAAAAGTTATGGCAATCAAATACCAATGTTTGCCCCAGAAGGCGAGTTAAAAAAATACATAATGAAAATTGTAACTGATTCAAGTTTGCCAACAGATCCAAAATCAACAGATTGCGTCATATTTGATTTGTATAAACTATTTGCAACAGATGATGAAGTTCACGTAATGAAGTCAAAATTTGAAAATGGAATTGGTTGGGGCGAGGTTAAGAATGAACTGTTTCGTGTTGCGAATCGCACATTGACACCATTGCGTGAAAAATATAATTACTTTAAATCAAATCCAGAAATAGTGGAGCAATTGTTGCAGGATGGGGCAAAAAAAGCACGTAAAGTGGCACAAAAGACGTTGGATCGGATACGAAAAAGTATAATGGGGTAATGCGATGAAGATTGTTGCGAATAATAAAAAGGCATACTTCAATTACTTTATTGAGGATAAGGAAGAGTCTGGTATTGAATTGCTTGGGTGGGAGGTCAAATCTGCACGTGCGGGTAAAGTTAGTTTAGTAGATTCTTTTGTTTTCTTTGGTCGTGAAAAAGGTGAAAAAGAGGGCAATATTCAAGCGTGGTTGAAGAATGCGCATTTTTCACCGTTCGAGCATGGTGTGGTTAAAGACCAAGAGGTTAGGCGTGATAGGCGGTTGTTATTGCGTCGTGCACAAATTGAAAAGTTCTATCGGGCGGTAATGACAAAGGGTGTTACGTGCGTTGTGACAAAACTATATTTTAGCAAGGGCGGATATTTAAAGGCCGAGATTGCACTTGCGCGCGGAAAACAGTTGCATGACAAGAAACAGGTAATCAAAGAACGTGATCTGAACAGAGAAGCGGAAAGGGAAATAAGGGGAAAATAGTGGAGCCAAAAGAACATTTAAAAAAGTTAATCCGCGTGGCACGTGGTTTGGAAAAAGCGGACTTGGTATTGAAGGGAGGAATGGTTGTGGATGTTTTTGGCGGCAAATGGATTAAGAATGATATTGCAATTGTAAATGGAATAATCGCAGGCGTGGGAAGTTACAGTGGTGTAGAAGAAATTGATGTGTGCGGAAAATATATAACACCAGGTTTGATTGATACACATGTGCATCCGGAAAGCAGCAAGTTGTCGCCGCAACGTTATGCGGAATTGGTGCTTTCACACGGTACAACAGTGATAATTGCGGATCCGCATGAAATTGCAAATGTTATGGGCATTGCGGGTGTGGAATACATGGCGGAGGAGTTTGCAAAGACCCAATTAGATGCGCGGATTATGTTGCCGTCATGTGTGCCGGCAACAACCTTTGAAACCAGCGGTGCCACAATTAATCCAAAGGAAATTTCACAACACATTAAAAAATGCTATGGCTTGGGCGAATTTATGAATTATCCAGGTGTATTGAATTGTGATGATGAATGCCTTGATAAAATTTTGGCTGCGTGGTATGAGGACAAAAGAATTGATGGGCATATGTTTGGTGTGGATGAAAAGGATCTTAACGGATACTTTGTAGCGGGGATGCGAACGAATCATGAGTGCACGACAGTTGCGGAGTCCCTTGCGAACATTCAACGGGGTTGCTATGTGCAACTTAGGATGGGGAGTTATACCCAGAACTTTGCCGAAATGGTAGGTGCGGTGAATTCAAAGAATTTGCACAGATTCACATTTTGCAGCGATGATAAATCCGGGCACGATATATTGGCGCGTGGGCATATAAACGAAAATATGCGTCTGGCGGTTGGGGCAGGGATGGAGGCAATTGATGCGGTGACCATTGCAACATTGAATGCGGCGCAATGTTATGGTATTGGAAGAATGGGCGCAATTGCGCCGAGTTATATCGCGAACTTGGTAGTGTTTGACGATGTGGTGGATTTCAGGGTGAATCGGGTATTTGTACAAGGTAAAAGGGTAGAAAAATCCGATAAGTCAAATACAAAAAAGCCAACCAGTACAATCAAAATAAAACCAATAAGTGCCAAATCATTTAAAGATGTAAGAAAGGATATTGCGATAAATTTCATAAAAGGCAGTTTGGTTACCGAACGTGGTATAGTTGGCAAAGATTCTAATAAATTGGCGGTTGTTGAACGGCACAAGGGAACAGGGAATATTGGACTTTGTTACATAAATGGATTTAATTTGAAACGTGGTGCGATTGCCCAGACAATTGCGCACGATTCACATAATATTGTTGTGCTGGGCGCAAATAACAGCGATATGGCGATTGCGGTTAATGAACTTGCACATGTTGGGGGCGGGATAACGGTGGTGCAGGATGGTAAGGTTATAAAGATACTTGCGTTGCCGATTGCGGGGTTAATGGCGGATATTGATGCGGAAGAATTGGCGACACATTTAAAAGAGTTGGAACTTGCAACACAAAAACTTGGGATGGATAGTGACTTTAATCCGTTTGTTTCTTTGTCATTTATATCATTACCTGTGATTCCATGGCTGAAATTAACGGACAAAGGTCTGTTTTGCGGTGAAAAGTTTGAAATCATCTAAAAATGGTTGCATAAGCAATAATTTTGTAGTATAAATAGTGCATGGATATTTGGATTATTATGCTTATTGTATGGGTGGCTGTAATTGTGCTGTCCATTATTGTAGAGGCTTTTACATACGAGATGGTTGCGCTATGGTTTATACCAGCGGCCATACCACCATTGATTATGTCAATTGTGGATGTTGGTATGTGGTGGCAAATTGGAACATTTGTGGTGCTGTCTTTCCTGTGCATTATTTCATTGCGACCTATTTTGAAAAGGTATCTTATAAAGGAAACTGTGCATACTAATATAACGGATTCTAACTTTGGTAAGAAAGTTCGTCTTACAAGCGAAGTTGTGGACGGAAATACACTTATTGAATTGAATGGTGTTACATGGAAGGCAAGAGTAGTAGAGGGCGAAGGGTTGGAAAAAGATTCGTTTGTGGAAATTGTTGGATCCGAGAGTAACGAATTCTTGGTAAAAGCGATTAATAAAAGCTAAGATGCTTTTTTAATAAAAAATTAGGAGGACAAATTAACATGATGGGTGGGATTATTGCTGGATTGGTGATTCTTGGTGTATTGATTATCGTCATCGGGATGAACGTCAGAATTGTTGAGCAAGGTATGGCACAAGTTGTGCAAAGGTTGGGAAAGTATCGTAAAACATTGGAGACTGGTTTTCACATTATTATGCCTTTCTTTGATAGAACAAGGGCAAAGATTTCGCTGAAGGAACAGGTTGCAGATTTCCGTCCAAGTGAAGTTATTACAAAAGATAACGTTAAAATGATGATTGACAGTGTTGTTTTCTTTCAAATCGTGGATCCACGTCTTTACACATACGGTATTGAAAGACCGATGCAGGCTATTGAAAACCTTACTGCTACAACACTAAGGAACATTGTTGGTGAGTTGGAATTGGATGAAACACTTACTTCACGTGAAACTGTTAACGCAAAAATGCGTAATATCATTGATGATGCAACCAACCCATGGGGTATCAAGGTTCACCGTGTTGAACTGAGAAACATTCTTCCGCCACCTGCTATCCAAGAAAGTATGGAAAAGCAAATGCGTGCAGAACGTGAAAGAAGACAAACAATTCTTCAGGCTGAGGGTGAAAAGCGTAGTAACATTCTGGTCGCCGAGGGTGAGAAGCAAGCCGCGATTCTTAGGGCTGAGGCACGTAAGATTGCATTGCTGACAGAGGCCGAGGGTCAAGCAGAGGCTATTAAGAAAATTATTTCTGCAAAGCCGGATGCAGCATACTTGACACTTCAGGGGTTCGAGGCCGCAAAAGCACTTGCAGCGGGTGAAGCCACAACAATTATCGTGCCAAGTGAATTACAGAACGTCGCAACAATGTTCACCACCATGAGCGAAATCATGAACAAAAAAGGCGTAGGCACACCAAAGAAGTAAGTTTTGATTTAAATTTAAAAAGCAGGGAAACCTGCTTTTTTTGTAGAAAGAATGATAGTTTGAAGATATCATTGATGGATATGGGTTATATATCTTCTTCACCCAATAGATAACTTACGCTTACTCCGAAATAGCGTGCGATTTTGACCAGCATTTCTTGGCTGGGTTCGCTTCTGCCGCTTTCGTAAGCCCTGTAAGTACCCTCTGCGATGCCAAGAAATTTTGCAACGGTTGTCTTTGCAAGTTCCTTTTCCTCTCGTAGTGTTTTTAATCGTCTTTCGAATATTTTCATATTGACATCGTACAGTCTTTACGATATGCTTTAAAATATTCGTGAAGACTGTACGAATCTGAAGGAAGTGAAAATGGAAATTCAAAAAGAAAAACAAGACTAAGATTACAGTGAAAGTAAACAAGAATTGATAACAAAGATTTTAAGTTATATGGAGATAATCGAAGACACATTCTCCAAGATAAAAATTGCGCTATATGATTTTCAAGAAATTATTGAGAATTAATTGATACTTGCATTTGGACTTATTTAGTTTACGTGTTATATTAACCTGTGGAACGACACAGGAAGAAACATGATGAAAAATTGGAGAGACTTTATAGTAAAAAGATAAAGTGTCCGTATTGTCGTGCCTATATCAGAAAATACACAAAAAAATGTTTACAATGTGGAATAACAAAAGAACAAATTAGGCATGCCAGCAATAAAGAAGCCAAGAAAATAATTAAAGGACAGGCCGAGGGTCGTGTGTTGAAAACCCGTGTGCGCCCCGATGATGTGAATTTTACGCGGATGATTATGTTTGTGGTGTTTCTTGGTTTATTTGGGGCGCATTGTTTTTATGTTGGGAGACGGATACGTGGTTGGATTGTTCTTGGTGGGTTTATTATATTTATGTTGTCGGCAATTATATTCCCATTTGGAACACCGGATGCGGGATTTAGTGACATGCATCCACTGCGTCAACAATTTGATAATATGCGAATTTGGTTTCCGTTGGATATACCCGGGTTACTTGCGGTTTTCATTTGGGTTTACGATTGGGTGGCGGTTGTAATAACGCAAAGATTCAAATATCCAGTGAGATTGCCAAAGGTCTTGGAAATGAAGGAAAAGAATGCAGATACTGAGGATGGGAAGAGAAAGTCCATCACGGGTGGTGCAGGAAAGCAAGAAAAAGCAAAATCTGTTGTGGCGGAAAAAGAGAATAGTGCGTGAAAAAAAAATCAAGTGTTTTCGATTAAGGCGCTTGTGCTATACTTAGGAATGCTAGAAAAATATGGATTTAAGAAATTATTCAAGGACGGTGACGAGATTTCCACGGTTGTCGTAGGGATGAGTGGCGGAGTGGATTCCAGTGTCAGTGCCTACGTGTTAAAGTGGCAGGGGTATAATGTAATCGGACTGTTTATGAAGAATTGGGAGGACGATGGTGAGAATTGTCCTGCCGAAGCTGACTTTCGTGATGTTAAACGTGTGTGTGAAGTTATTGATGTTCCGTATTATTCGGTGAACTTTGCGCGTCAATATATGGACAATGTATTTATGGAATTTTTGCGCGGGTTGGAGCGTGGTTTTACACCAAACCCAGATATATTATGTAATCGCGAGGTTAAATTCGGTCCGTTCCTTGCCCATGCGGAAAAGATTGGGGCGGATTTCGTGGCAACCGGGCACTATGCCCAAGTTCATCGCGAAGGGCGTGACACGTATCTGCTAAAGGGGTTAGACGACAAAAAAGATCAAAGTTACTTTTTATGTGGTTTGAATCAGAAGCAATTGTCTCAGGCGATTTTCCCAATTGGGCATTTGGAAAAGGGTGTTGTGCGACAGATTGCGGAGGAGTTGGGTTTGGTAACCGCAAAAAAGAAGGACAGTACAGGAATCTGTTTTATAGGTGAACGCAAGTTTAGGGATTTTATGAAGACCTATTTTGGAAACAAAAGTGGTGAAATTCGTACGTTGGACGAGCGTGTAGTGGGTAGGCACGAAGGGTTAATGTATTATACCCTTGGGCAGCGAAAGGGTCTTGGCATTGGCGGGCAAAAGGGTGTGGATGCACACGACGTAGACAGATGGTTTGTAGTGAAAAAAGATTTGGAAAGAAACATTTTATACGTAAACAATGGCGAATGTGAGGAATTATTTTCAATTGAATTGATTGCGACTGATTTTAATTTTATTCCGAATACGCCAGATGAAAAGGCATTTAAATGTTTTGCAAAAACGCGATACAGGCAACCGGATCAGGCGTGTATGGTTGAAATCAAAGATAATGGAAATGTTTGGGTAATATTCGAAAAGAAACAACGTGCGGTAACACCAGGGCAGTGGGTGGTATTATATGATGTGGATGGAAAATGCCTTGGGGGTGGATTAATCTCGCAAAAAAATGATTGTATGCAACTGTGACCTAGCATCGAGGAGTCCATAGATTGGCAAGGGGTTTCCCTGGCTCGGTCTAAGGTTGCTTGTAATCAATTTTTGCTCTGCCCTTGTAAAGGGGTTTTTATTATTTGTGCTTGGTGCGATGATGGGAATTGGTATATAATATATTATGAAAGTCTTGTTTGTGTGTGTGGGTAATGTATGTCGCAGTCCAATGGCGGAGTCTATCTTCAAGGGGCTTTGTGAAAGTGGTGGTTATAGCAATATTGTCGTCAAAAGTGCAGGTTTATATATCCACAGCAGGCAGATGATGCCAACCGCGCGGGAAGCACTTTTGCAATGTGGTGAAAAACCCATTAGTGAAGAATTTATTCCGACACAATTTCATTCGGATATGGTTGCGGAATTTGACTATATTATTACGATGAATAAGGCACAGGCCGAGCATATAGGGGACTTTGCAAATGTGTATACCGTTGATGAATTAAGCGGGTGCGGGGATGTACTGGATCCGTATATGGCGAGTTTAGAAATTTATACAATGGTGTGCAAGCAATTGCAAAATGCGCTGATACATATATATAAGAAAATTGTTTTGAGCAATTCTCTTGGATATTAATGTAAAACTTTAGTTCGGAATTACGCACTTTGTGCGGTAATTCCTGGGTCATAAAAAAAATCGTTCTGAGGGGTGAAAAAGTGAAGAAAACAATAGTACTTGCCAGTGATCATGGTGGCTTTGAATTGAAGGAAGGATTAAAAATTTATCTTGCGGAATTGGGGTTCAAAGTGAAAGACGCTGGAACAAAGTCTGATAAGATGGTGGATTATCCGGTTTTTATTAAAAAAGGTGTGGAGCAAATTATTGGTAAAGATAATGTTGGAATTTTTATTTGTGGTGCAGGTATAGGTGCCAGTATCATGGCGAACAGGCACAAAGGTATTCGTGCGGCACTATGCCATAGTGTTGAATATGCGCAATTGGCGCGACAACATAACGATGCCAATGTGCTTTGTTTGGGTGGAAGATTTTTGCCAATTGACGATGCAAAGCAGATTGTGAATGTATTTTTAGGGACACCGTATCTTGGTGGGCGATATGATGACAGAAATAAAATGCTGGATTTGTGAATGTAGTTTTGTATTTACAATGCGCGGTTATTAATGGAAAACCCCCTTGGAAGGGGGTGTGTATTATTTTTTTGTTGTGATTGTTTCGCTGGTTTTGATGTGGACCTGGGGAACTGCAATTTTGATATCGTGTTTGTCAAACAACGTTCTGAATTCGCGATTAAGGTCACGGTTAAGTTGTAATCGGGAGACTTCTTCACATTGGGCGACTATTCTTAGGCCTACACCGCGCTCGCTGAATTCGAATGGGCCGATGTATTTTGGACCCTCCAAAATAGATTCCAGTTTTTCGGCGATACGATCAAGGTTGGTGTTTATTAGTTTTTCTACCCGCGCGAGGTCTTCGGTGTAATCTATTGTTATGTCACAGACGGCGAAACTGCGGTATTGGGACATGTTAATAACAACACGCAATTCTGAGTTATTAATAACACAAACGTTACCGTCCACACCCTTTATTTTTGTTGTACGGATTCCGATGTGTTCGACCTCGCCGCGGAAGTTGTTAAATGTTATTATGTCGCCGACCTGGAAACTGTTTTCGAATATTATGAAGACACCACTTAGGATATCTGCAAGCAGGGATTGTGTACCAAAACCGATAATAATACCAATAACCCCAGCACCAGCGACAAGTGTTCCGATAGGCACGCCAAGCATTCCAAGCAAGATAAAGAAAAGTACTATGATGCAGGTGTATTTTACAAAGTTTTGCAGCATGGACATGATTGTCTTGCGGCGGTTGTTTGAACCCTTTGAAAGAAGTGATGTTACAAGCCAACTAAGTTTGATTATAAGGAAAACGATAAAGGTGGTTGCCAACATTTGTAGCAAAACACCAAATCCAGCCCCCTGCGTGAATAGGTTGGCAATGTTGCGCACGTCTAGCGAGTTATCCAGTGCCGCCTGGTGAATCCATGAATCTGCACCAAAAATTAGGCGCGTTAAAGTACTGGCGGTTAGTAATAGTGTGATAAAAGAAATAACAAGTATCCAATAGGTAATTCGCCTGCGCTTGCGTCGGCGGTTACGCTCGATTTCTTTCATTGCGGATTTGCTGAATGCCACACGCGTGACACCTGTGTCCAGGTCTTCGTTACCTGTGAATTCGTTTTCTATGTTTTCCATGAACACATTATACAATGAAGTGTTGCATAAGTCTAGTTACTAAATGACATTTTTGCTGTTCAAGTCATGTTAATTTATGTATAATATTTGGATAGGAGGGAAGATGGATGAGAGGGTAGTTAAACTGGCGAACAATTTATTGTCGCACAGTTGCAACTTTAAAAAAGGTCAGACAATTATTATCGAGGGGTCACAAGATGCGCGTGATTTAATTGTTGCATTGGTGCGTCGTGTTTATGAAATTGGCGGTTATCCATTTGTGAGATTAAGTGACGATGCAATTGCGCGTGAGATTTTGATGGGTGTAACCGAGGAATATTCAAAAAAAGCATGCAAGTATGCAAAGCCGTTATTCGAAGACGCACATGCATACATCGGTATAGGCGTATCCAACAACGTGTTTGAAACCGCGGATGTGCCGATCGAGAAAAAGAACATTCATACCAAACATTACGGAAAGCCAATTCACATTGAAATTCGTGTAAAGAAGACCAATTGGGTTATCTTGCGTTATCCGAATGCGTCTATGGCACAGTTGGCACATACATCACAAGAGGCGTTTAGGAATTTTTACTTTAACGTGTGCAATTTGGATTATGGCAAGATGAACAAGGCTATGCAACCGCTGAAGGAATTAATTGAACGTACAGATAAAGTTAGAATTGTTGCACCGGATACGGATCTTGCGTTTTCAATAAAGGGACAAAAAGCAGTTATATGCAGTGGTCACCAAAACATCCCAGACGGCGAGATTTTTACATCTCCAGTCAAAGATAGTGTCAATGGCACAATAAAATTCAATATACCGTCGCTGCATAAAGGGATTGTACATAACGAAATAACGCTGGTATTTGAAAATGGTAAGGTGGTAAGTGAACGCAGCAGTAACACCGCGGCGCTTAGAAATGAATTGGATTCGGACGAGGGGTCAAGATATATCGGAGAATTTGCGTTTGGTGTGAACCCATATATTACGAAACCAATGTATGACACGCTGTTTGATGAGAAAATGAGGGGGAGTATACATCTGGCACTGGGAAACGCGTACGAGGATGCGGATAATGGTAATCGGAGTCAACTGCACTGGGATATTGTGCAAAGCCACGATGTGGACTATGGCTGGGGTGAAATTTGGTTTGACGGTATTATGATACGAAAAGATGGAAGATTTGTCGTCCCAGAGTTGGACGGATTGAATCCAGAAAACTTGAAATAATTGAAGATACAGGAGACACATATGAAAAGATTTGATGAAATTTTGTTTGAAAGATACTTTGCGGATTGGACCGGTATGCCGCATGAGAAATTTAAAAGTATGTTGCGTGTAAAGGCGCAGAAGATTCTGCCGGATTTGAATGAAATTGATTTTTCACAAACACAAAGGGTGAAACTTGGGATAGATGCCAGCGGACAGGACATTCACATTGGTCACCTTTGCCCAATTATTGTGTTGAACATGTTTGTAAAGGCAGGACATCACGTAGATTTTATTATTGGCGATTTTACGGTAAAAATCGGAGACCCAAGTGGTCGTGTATCGGATCGTCCGATTTTAACGGATAAACAAATTGCAAAGAACTTTAAAACATACGAGATGCAAATATCTAGGTATATCGATGTAAGCAAATTACATGTGATAAAGAACAGTACATGGTTGAAAAAGGTTAAGTTGGCGCAGATAATTGCAATCGCACAACAACGTAATATGGCAACGATTATGCAGCGCGATGATTTCCGTCAAAGAATGGAGCAGGGCGGTCTAACCCAAGCCGAGACATTATACGGGATATTGGTTGGATTGGATTCGGTTGCGTTGAATACGACGATTGAATTGGGCGGAATTGACCAGTTGTTGAATTTCCAGCAAACGCGCGAGGTTCAACGTATAATGGGGCAAAAAACCGAACACATTTTTATGACGCCTATATTAGAGGGGTTGAGTGGGGACGGCAAAAAGATGAGTAAATCATACGATAACTATATTGCGGTTTTAGCGAGTCCCGAAGATAAATTTGGAAAATTAATGAGTTTGTCAGATGGTTTGTTAATGTCGTACTTTAAAAGTTTTGGATATTTGTATGAGGAAGAGTTAGCCGAGTTAGAGGAGTTCATTAAACAAAACCCAATGGAGGCAAAGAAGCAACTGGCAACTTATTTTGTTTCGTTGGAAACACGTGATTTAGTCGCGGGTTTAAATGAACGTAAAAAGTTCGAGGAAAAGTTTTCCAAGCGCGAATACAAGGATGAGGACTTTGTTATAATTAATGCAAATGCAGGGGATATGTTACTGGATATTTTGAATACCAGTGGAAAGTTCGCGTCTAAGGGCGAGTTGAAAAGGTTGCTTCAAAGCGGGGCAATTAGAAATCTGGACGAAGATATGGTGTATAAGGTTGATGAGGCAATTAACAAAAGTGTAAAAATCAAGGTTGGAAAGTTGAATTTGTTTGCGGTGAAGGTATAAGTTACTTTTTCTTTTTTGCGTGGCGAAAAAGAAACAAAAAAGCATTGGGGGTTTGCGAAGACCCAGGAATTATCCCACGAAGTGGGTAATTCCTAATTTATATTTTTCATTAGTGTCCAAGAAACCATCGCAGATGGTTTCTTATTCCCCTCAAACCCCCACAAACGCTTTATTGTAAAGGTACTGGTTTAGTTTATGATAGGGATTGTTCCACTTTGTGGGATAATAATGCATGGACATTAAGCCCTAAGAGGGGTTGGCGAGGCGCACTTGACACCCCAGCGCATTAAAGAAGAGTATATTTGCGAACAAAGCAATGACGTGGTTAAGTTATTTGGTTGCTATAACTCTGGTTTGCCCAAGATATCTTCGTAGGTGCAATTTAAAACAAAGCAGAGTTTTTTAAGGGTGACGAGGCTTGGAAGAGTTTGTCCGTTTAAATAGAATGATATGTTTGTCCTATCAATCCCTATAAGATTAGCAATTTCTTCTTGTGTTTTTTCAGATTGCTTCAGTTCGTTTTTTAAGTTTTCTGCAATCTGTTCCCATTCGTTTTTGTTCATAATAATATTGTAAGTAATACTTACAAAAATAATTTGACATGTTAGTTAACTAACAAATTAATACGCGCGTGCCCAGACGACAATGTATTTTGATTGTTCGCCACAGATTGCACATTTGGTTTCGTTGGTGTCATTTATTATGCAACGACTGGTGATTCCGAATTCGGATTTAAGTTTGTCCTCGCAGCCCTCGGCACTACACCATGGAGCGCGGATAAAACCTGGTTTTGTGTTTGCTAGGGTTGTGATTTCGTTCATATTTTTTGCGTCATAAGTCATTTCATTAAGACGGTTAAGGGCTCGCTCGTACATTCCGTCGTGAACACGTTGCAGAAGTTTCGGAAGTTCCTTTTTTAAGTCGGCGATGTTAACCGAGATTTTTTCCCGGGTATTTCGTAACACGACGACGCATGTTTGGTTTTCAATGTCACGTGGGCCGTATTCGATTCGAATTGGTACACCGCGCATTTCCCATTCCGCGAATTTCCAGCCTGGGCTGTTCTCGGTTTCGTCCATGTGTGTGCGGACGACCCGTTCTATGGATTTTTTAAATTTTTTCGCCGCTTTTAATACGCCTTCTTTTTGTGTTTGGATTGGTACGATGATGACTTGGATAGGTGCGACATGTGGCGGTAATATTAAACCATTTTCGTCACCATGAGCCATAACAATACCACCTATAAGACGGGTGGATGCACCCCAACTGGTGTAGAATGGATATTGTTCTTTGCCCGCACGGCTTTGGTATTTGATTCCGAATGCCTTGGAAAATCCGTTGCCCAAAAAGTGGCTGGTGCCCGCTTGTAATGCTTTTCCATCGTGCATCATGGCTTCGATTGTGAATGTGTCGACCGCACCTGCAAATTTTTCGCTTTCGGTCTTTTTACCTGCCAACATAGGTATTGCAAGAACCTCGCGTGCGAAATCGCAATATAGTTTATGTATTGCAAGTGTCATTTTCATCGCTTCGTTTTTTGTTTCGTGTAGTGTATGCCCCTCTTGCCAAAAGAATTCGGTTGTTCGTAAAAACGGACGTGTATTTTTCTCCCAGCGAACGATGTTTGCCCATTGATTGAATTTTTTTGGCAGGTCACGATAACTGTGGATATGGCTTGCGAAATAATCACAGAAGAGAACCTCGCTGGTTGGACGGATTAGCAACCGTTCGGCCAGTTTTTCCTCGCCTCCGTGAGTCACCCATGCGACTTCGGGCGCGAAACCTTTTATGTGGTCTTTTTCCTTTTGAAATAATGATTCTGGGATTAGTAACGGCATGGTGACATTTTCCACGCCTAATTTTTTAAATCGTGCGTCCAAGTTAACTTTCATGTTTTCCCAAAGTGCGGTTCCGTATGGTGGGATGTACATACAGCCTTTTACGCCAGAGTAACTGACGAGGCCGCTTTTGACAACGACATCGGTATACCATTGTGGGAAATCGGTGTTGATGTCTGCGATTGAATCTAATTTTTTCTTTTCCATAATAGACAGTTTAACATAAAGTGAAGTAAGAGTACAATTATATATGCTGTAATTAAGTTTAAAAAATTAATTGTTCTTTTTGAGTGTCCAAAAAATGCTACAAAGATGTGTTTTTATCGTGAGATTGCTCGCATTTTTTATTCCCCCCAACCCCCCCACAAACGCTTTATTGAAAAGAGTACTGGGTGTGTACAAAAATGCGATGGGGAGTTTTGTGGTGGAATAAACAAAAACTAAATCTCACTTGACGTTAAACAAGATTGACTTGATTTTTGTCACCAAAAGATATATTATTTACGTATGGAAATATCAAAGTTGAAAAAAGAAATTGATGCAGAGATTGCAGGGTTGAAGACAGAATTGGATTGCAATGAATTTCATCAAAAATATTTGGGAAAGGGCGGGGCGATAACCCTGTTGTTACGTGATGTTGGGAAGTTAGAGGCAGATGAACGTGCACGCGTTGCCCAAGAGTTAAACGTGTTAAAACGGGATGTGGAGGGTAGTCTTTTTGTATTGCAAAAAGAATTTAAGGAACGAGAGATTAATGAAAAGTTATTACAAGATAAACTGGTGGATATATCTATTCCAGACATTGGTCGCGAGGTAGGGTTCTTGCACCCAATTACACGTGTAATGCGTGAAGTCACCGAAGCATTTGCAACTATGGGATTTATTATTGAAGATGGCAATGAAATTGTGACAGAATATGAAAACTTTACAAGTTTGAATGTGGCGCCAAATCATCCGGCACGTGATATGCAGGATACATTTTGGCTGGATAATGGTGGGGTGCTGCGAACACATACGACGGCATTGCAGAATTATTTATACAAAAAATATGGGCCGGAATGCCGTGTAATATTTCCAGGCAGATGTTATCGTAACGAAAACATAGATGCCAGCCACGATATGGCATTTTTTCAGGTGGATGGAATAATGGTGGGCAAGGACGTGTCTATTGCGAATTTGATTTATTTCATGAAACGTGTTTTAAGTGCGGTATTTAAAAAAGATATCAAGGTTCGTTTGCGTCCCGGCTTCTTTCCATTTACGGAACCTAGTTTTGAATTGGATGCAAGTTGTATGTTTTGTGAGAGTGGATGTAATGTATGCAAGAAGTCTGGTTGGATTGAATTCTGTGGTTGTGGGATGATTCATCCGAATGTACTGGAAATGGGTGGAATTAATCCGAACGAGTATCAGGGTTTTGCATTCGGATTTGGTTTAACACGACTTGTGATGTTGAAGTTTGGTGTGGATGATGTGCGTGTGTTTAATTCGGGTAATATCGAGGCACTGGGTGCGGTTAAGTAGGAGGAAAGGATGAAACTTAGTCTTAATTGGTTAAATGAATATGTTGATTTGGCGGGTATATTACCAGAGAAAATTGTAGAACGTTTAAGTATGACTACCGCCGAGGTAGAAGGATTTGAGGTTCGGGGTAACCATATAAAAAACATCGTGGTGGGCGAAATCGTTACATGTGTTCCGCATCCGACGTCCAAGAAACCGCTTTGGAAATTGACGGTGAATAATGGTAAAAATGTTGTGCCGGTTGTTTGTGGTGCGCCTAATTGTCGTGTTGGTATGAAGGTTGCATTTGCAAAAGTGGGTGCGGTAATCGGAGACATTAATGTTGGTGTTGCCAATTTGGCGGGCGAGGAAAGTCATGGTATGTGCTGTAGTGGCAGAGAACTTGGGATTTCTGAGGATCATGATGGAATCATTGATTTGATTGCGTGCGTGTCTGGTGAACTTGTGAATGGGACACCAATTGAAAAAGTGATTCCTGTTGTAGATGTTATCTTTGAAATAGATAACAAGAGTCTTACAAATAGACCAGACCTTTGGGGACATTATGGGATTGCAAGGGAGTTGTCGGTAATCTTTAACAAGAAATTAAAGAAATTGCCAGTGGCGGATTTGGAGAAATACAAGGATTTACCAAGTGTGCCTGTAACAATTGAAAACGCACAAGATTGTTATTCTTTTGGTGCATTTAAGGTGGAAAATATTAACAGACGTGTTTCACCAATTTGGATGCAGATTCGTTTGTTTTATTGTGATATTAGTTCACATGGCTTTTTGGTGGATTTATCCAATTACATTATGTTGGAATTGGGGCAACCGAACCATGCGTTTGATGCATCCAAAATCGGCAAGTTATCCGCGGGTAATGTGAATAGTGGTGAGTTTACTACATTGAAAGACCAAGTAATTCAAATAAAGCCACACCATTTGTTTATTAAGAGTGATGGTAAACCTGTGTCGCTTGCGGGGATTATGGGTGGTGCTAATTCATTGATCTGTCCGACCACGCGTGATGTTGTATTCGAATTTGCGACATTCAATCCAACGACGATAAGAAAAACCAGCAGTGAACTAGGGATTCGCAGTGATTCCAGTACGCGATATGAAAAGGGTTTGGACACCAATCTAAATCGCGAGGGTGCGGCACGTGTAATAAAGATTTTGTTGGAAAACGATAAAAGTGCATGTGTTGTATCCAGTTTTAATCATCAGGTTGCCAGTGCGACCAAGGGTGGTACCATTCGGTTGAGTAAGGCATATTTAGAGCGCTTTTGCGGGCAGAGTTTTAACTATGCAGATGTTAAGAGAAGTCTTAAGGGACTTGGATTTGAACCGGTTATTACAAAGAATGAAATAGTTGTTACCACACCAACATGGCGTGCAACCAAAGATATAAATATCCCAGTAGATATTATTGAGGAGATTGTACGAACATTTGGCTATGATAATATTGTGCCTAGGGCACCAAGGGTGGAACTTGCCCCTGTGGAACCTCTTGCACGATTAGAACGTATGAATTTGTTAAAGAACTTGCTTGTGTCGAAATACGCGCTTAATGAGGTTCATACCTATATTTGGAATGATACAAAAGCACTGAAGACAATCAAGGTTGAGACGCCATCATATTTAAAAATTACCAACAGTGTCACACCTGGTATGGAAAATATACGGTGCGAGATTTTACCGTCGCTGCTAAATGTTGTTTCTAAGAACAAAGGGAAGGAAAGTATTCGAATTTTTGAATCAGGCAAGACCTATAAAAATGGTGTGGAGTTTACCTATGTTGGGATTGTGCTGGGGTCGCGGAAGAAAGAATCCAGTGAACTTTATACGGAACTGGCGCATTTGTTGAATGATGTGTTGGGTACTTTGGGGTACAGAGTGTCATATGAAATCGGCAAGGCGGGCAAGGCATACATGCATCCAAAGAACAATGCGGATGTCTTAACAAATGGAAAGATGTCGGCAAAGATTGGTATTATTCATCCAACAGTGCAAGACGCAATTGACCCAAAGTTAAATATGGCGATTGCACAGATAAACATGGAATTCTTGCCAGAAATGGGTGCAGAGACCAAACAAAATGTAACCAGCAAGTACCCAAAAACAACATTGGATTTTACAATTACGACGGATAAAATTTATAGTAATCTTGAACGTGTATTTGATGGATTTAAGCATGAATTAAATATGGGATACCGATTAAAAGATGTTTATGTACGAGACAACGACGAGGTTAGTTACACAGTACAATTCACGATAGGTAGTTTAGACAGGACCTTGACAGGTGAAGAAATCAACGCGACATGGTTTCAAATAGTAGAACACGGGCGAAAAAACGGATTTGTGGTGGATAATACATAATTAGTATTGACACACCGTGCATATACTTTTATATTAGTGTAGGGTATTAGGCAATAATCAAAAGATAACTGCCAAGGGGGCATGGCGATGAATGAGAATATCTTTTATTTAGATGCGAAAAATAAAATCGTCGACTTTCTTGGCGAGAATTATGATGATTTTCCGATTAAATTACAAAACCGATTTCTTAACTTTTTTCCTAAGATGGTTAATTATGAGGAAGAAGGGCACAAGTACAGACCTAGGCTTTTGTTTACAAATAATATCGAGGCAGTTATTAAATCATTACCTTTTCCGTCTAAACTTGAACTTTTCCGGGATGAAAACGAACATATGTTTGCGTCACGTTTGAAAGCGTTGGTTCCGTTTACATCACACGATTGGTGTATTTATGTTAACTGTGGCGAGGATGAGATTACATATGGTATATTCCGAAATATTAACAGTATCAAGGAACAAGGTTTGGAGGATGTGATATTTAAAAGTCCTCATTTAAAAGATCGGTCTGACAAAGTATTTGGAATTTATGCGTATGCAGAAAATGCATGGGCAGTCACAATGAAGAGTATCAAAGGCAATGAAATCAGTATTAATTTTGCATTAGACATAAAGGTTGTAAATGATTGGGACGGGGAAATTAATGCATTCGTGGATGCCAGTTTTTCTAAACTGAAAGCGACCAGTAAAAAATCTGCTGAAATCAAGACGATGTACAAGAATATCTTTAAAAACGTACTTAGGAATATTCATGGAACAATTTGTGTGGTTGTAGACCAAGATTATCCAACAAGCGAGTTCCGTGACGATTTCTTGGATGATGGTATTTGGCTGCGTGAACCTATTTCGTTTTCCAAACTATATATCCAAGGGCAGCATAACGTCGAGCCGAAATTGAATGCAATTTCCGCGGTGTTTATGAGTATGTTGGAGTTTGATGGAATTACCGTGGTGGATAATGCGGGAAATATTTTGGCATACAATGTGTTTGTGGAAGCCAACCTTAGAACCAGTGGTAATATTATGGGCGGGGCACGAAAGCGTGCAGCATATACAATAATTAACAGCCGGAAAAAATTGATAATTGGTGTTTATTTTCAGAGTCATGATGGCGAGATGTTTTATGCGCCGTTGAAAAAATAATTATTATCTAATATTGCAAGTTGCTCATGAAATGGGCTTTATGTTACACTGGCGTTATTACCAAGGAGGAAATTGTGGGCAGGATTGATAAACATAATTATTATCTGGATTTGGCAGAAGGTGTTTTGGCACGCGGAACATGTCTTAGGCGTAACCATGGTGCGATTATCGTAAAAAATGATGAAATCATTGCAACGGGTTATGCAGGTGCACCAAGGGGAAGAAAGAATTGTGTGGATTTAGGCTTTTGTAAACGGGAAAAATTGAATATTCCACGAGGCGAACGGTATGAACTTTGCCGAAGTGTGCATGCTGAGCAAAACGCAATTATAAGTGCACGTCGCGCAGATATGATTGGTGCGACAATGTATCTTGTTGGAAAAGACAAAAAAACCGGCGAGTTAGCGACCAATACGGAATCTTGTACAATGTGTAAACGTGTAACAATAAATTCTGGGATTAGTACAGTTATAATAAGAAATACCCAAAAAGACTATAGAATTGTAAATGTAAATGAATACATTGAAAATGATGATAGCATGGAATAATTATTTTGATTTTCTGAAGTTAATGTCAATACATTCTGGTCTGTTTTCCATTGTCCACATACAGCCAAGCATATTCCACATAAAAGCTCTGTCATGCGGTTCGTCAACTTTGCCGTCTATGTGTAGAAGAAAGTGCCTTACACCGCTGTCAATAAATGAATGAACAGGGAAACCTTTTTCCCAATTTCGTTCACCATGTTTTTCCGCACCTTGTTGGTATTGTTTTGATACCTCGATTATCATTTCGCAATCGGTTTTTTTCGTGTGGGTCTTTGTAAACTTTCGAATTGCACTTGCGATATAGTCAATGTTGCCGGTCTCTACAAATTCTCCGATATCTTTTAGTACCTCGTCTTTGTCTTTTTCTTGTAAAACCTTTGCAACTGCTTTTAATGGTAACAAATCACACCTTCCTTTATCTTTTCCCTTTATTTCTCTGGTGGCACCTGACTCGAAATGTACTTTTACACCACTGAACTTAATTTTATCTCCGCTCATGATTTCTCCTTATTAATAGGTTTAGTTTAACATATATTGACTAGGTTTGTTACTTTTTCTTGCAAAATTCAGCCAAACCTTTGACAAATTCCAATGCAGGCTTGCTCTTTTCGGCTTTGTTAATTACGGCAACAAGGGTAGAGGCGGGAAGTTGTAAGTCAGTATTTAATAAAACTATCTCTGGATCATTGCGTTGAAGGATATAATCCTTTGTTGCATATCCGATGCCGCGACCTTTTTTAACCAAGTTAAATCTTAGTTCGGTGCCACCAAAACTTTCAATTGTTGTATTAATATCCAAGGTTTCCAGCAAATTTCTGAAATGGCTACGAGTCTTGTCTGGGAGCAGAAATTGGAATTTTCTGAAATCTTCTTGTTTAAGTTCGTGTTCAATTCCGTTTTTTTGCGCAAAAGATTTGCTTGTAAAGAAACTTCTTTCGATGTCTATCAGTTTTATGAACTTGAATTCGCTTTTTTCATCTTCGATTGGAATGGTGGAAACGACAATATCGATATCGTGAGATTTAAGTTTGGAGATAGATTCTTTTTTTGATTCGGTATAAAGTTTTAAAAGTACGCGCGGGAATTTTTGATTAAATTCATCAAGATAGTCTAGTATTAATGTGATGGTGCTTTGGTTGCTGCTTATTCTTATTTCACCAGTTGTGGAAGATTTGAATTCGGTTATAGATTCTATTGCTTTGTTAACATTGGAAAAAGATGTTTTGACAAGTTCATAAAGTTCTCCCGCCTCTTTGGTTGGCCTTACTCCCTTTACGTTTGGGTGAAACAATTGGACACCGAGATGTTTTTCAAGTTCGCGTATATTTTGACTGATGGCAGAAGGTGTAACGATTAGTAGTTTTGCTGCCTGAGAATAACTACCATTTTCGAAGACAGTTATAAATGTTTTAAATAGATTTACTTTTACTTTTTTATCCACTGCGTGTCCATGTCCAACCCATTAAAATCAAATAAAACTTAATTAAAATTGAGTCAAATCTGAAACTAGTCGATAAATATTAAGTTGTGTGTGAGTGAAAATGTGCGTGAAATTTTTGTTTGTTATGCGGTCTTTTTGTTCATGGTTTCAATAAAATTCAATTCGGCTTCGCTTGAAACATGAGTGTAAACCGCTTTTGTCATTCGTGAACCTATTGCATGACCTACCCATTTTTGAACGATTATCTCGTCAATCTTTTTCTCGTGGCAACGACTTATAAATGTGTGTCGCAACTCGTGAATTGTCAATCTTGGTAAATCGTTTTTTTCTAGTAACTCGCCTAGCAGTTTGGATAACTGAGCAGAACTCTTTGTGTATATGCGTTGTGTTGGCTCGTAGTGTTCATATTTCAAGAGAACTTGTCTAGTCAATTCAAACATTGGCATTGTGCGGTTGCTGTCTTGGTTCTTGGTAAGCAAATCGTTGGGGTTTTGTTCGTCATAACTTTCGTCAATTCGCAAGGTGTTTTTCACAAAGCAAAGGTCATTTGGTCGTAGTGCAAGCATTTCGCCCTTTCGTATCCCTTGCAAAACGCAAATCAATAATGGTTCGTATTTGTCAAGGTCGGCAAGGCATAGGTTGATAAACTTTTGTTCTTGCTCATGGGTTAGTGCTCTCTTTTGGTTCTTTGCAAAGTGTTTAGGTTTTGGCAAGTTTCTTGCTGGGTTCATTTCGATTAGTCGGTTGTTAAATGCGACATCGAACATTTGCTTGATTAGACTTGAAAAGTTATAAATTCCTGCCTTTGACTTGTGCGAACTTTCATTGATTGCTTTTGAAAGCATAATGTTTGTTATCTCGCCAAGTTTCAAGTCATGCAATTTTTCTAACTTTTTGAAATCTTGTTTGAACCCGTTTATTGTGCTTGCCCGAACATTACCTATTTTGTATGAACCTAGCCACTCGCCAAACCATTCTTGCAAAGTGTATTGTTTCTGCGTTGGAACTGTTTCAACTCTTGCGATTTCTTGTGTTGGTGGTGCGAACTTTTGCAATAGTTTTGCGTGTTCAATGATTTTGTTGTTCTCGATTTGTTCGACAACCGCTTTTAATTTGTCATAGCAATCTATTTGCGTTCTGCCGTAAATCGTATGAACCTTGCTATTGAACCTAACTCGCACATACCAATTTCCCCGTTGGTGTCTTGTGATGGTTTTTCCTTTATATGTCATTTTTTACATTCAAAGTTAAAACCGATGTTGTTTTATTTCACGCCCTCCTTTCAAGTAATTTTCACATCTATATTCTACCATATCCGACATAATTTGTCAAAATGTCCCAACCCATTCGGGCATATATTTTTTACACTTGAATATGCAATATTTCAATAAACCGAAGCGATTTCGCCCACGAGCCAACCGCTACCGCTTTACCATAAACAACCCTATATTGTCCGATGTTGCTATCAAGGTTCTTAACCCAGACGAAATGACAGACGAGCAAAAAGAACTCTATGAACGCAACCAGAACCGCCACAACAGTTATGCCGATTTGAAAGCTCCCGAATATGAAAAGTTTTTTGACTTTGCTATTTGCGAATACGAGCAAAAAGAGTTTGGCATGGAATTTTCAAAGGTGGTCGCAGAACGAATATTTTTCAAGTCATACGAAATGGCACAAGAATATTTCAAAATCATTGATTTCATAGATTATGTTTGCTTTCAATACGAGCAAGGTGCGTTGACAGGCACAAAGCACTTGCAAGGATTTATGCACTTTTATAAGGCGATGGACTTTAATGTTGTGCGTTCAATTTTCCCGACCATTCATTTGGATAAGTGTTCCGAAGTCAATTCATATTACATTGACTATTGCCGAAAAGACGAAACCAAACTTGTCGACTATCCTTTCTTTTCGCATGGTGTTGTTCCTGCCGATGAACGCACCCGAACCGACATGAACGAATATATGGAAGATGTCCTTTCGGGTATGTCAAAAATTGATTTGTTCAAAAAGTATCCGCATTTGACTTTGCAGATGTATAACAAAATCGCACAAATACAACAAGACAACTTGTATGAACGATTCAAAAAGGAGGAAAGGCAACTTCATGTAACTTATATCTATGGCAAAGCAGACGCAGGAAAAACAACATACCCAAGACGAGTCTTGGGATATTGTCCATCAACCATTTGCAAGGTTATTGATTACAACGGCAACCTGACCAACTTTGACGAATACAACGCACACGACATAATTTTATTTGACGAGTTCCTTTCACAAATTCCTTTGACCAAAATGAATGATTATCTTGACGGACAACCTAGTTCGTTCTTAAAGGCACGATATGGCAACAAGGTTGCTTGTTACACAAAAGCATTTGTCATCTCCAATTATCCGCTTGACCATCAATACAAAAACGATAGACCCGAAAAGCAACCGAGTTATGAAGGGTTTTTGCGTAGGATACATGAAATTATCTATATGCCAGAACGCAATCATTACATTTGGAAAAAAGGTAGACCAACCGATGAAACCATAGCGAAACTTGAAAAGCAAGGTGCGAAAATAACCTTATTGCCGTTTGAAATAGACCAAATCGAAATGGGGGTGCAATCATGAAAAAAGAAAAATCATTGAAAAAGAAAACCGACAAAGAACTTGAAAAGATAATTGAAAAAGAGTTCAATTCTTTGGCAAAGATTTTGCACAAAGCCATTTGTGAGATGTTGGGCAACATGGGTTCAAACAATACCATAATCGAGAGTATAGTCGAGTTTATGAAAAACGAGCCAAGTGTCTTTGCGTTTAGCCGTGATGCCGAAAACCGCAATTTCTTAAAATGGGCAATATCCGAAAATATCAAACAAAACAAACTTTTGTTAAAGCAAATTTGCAAAGTAGAAAAGAAATTCAATCTCCCACTTGAACACCCCGAAACACCAACCGATTGAAAAAGGGGTGGTGCTTCTTGTTTGTTTCCCGTCGCCGTAAAATCAACCGCACAAACGCAAAAATAACGCAAGGGCGAACTTGTTCGTGCATTTTACCCTTGCGTTATTTTTATGGCTTGTGCGACAAACAAAAGGCGATGGGCAACAAACAAGCACGCACCAACACCGCACAACCCACCGACCAAAACATTGTTTCCCCGAGCCACGCCGTAGGCAAGAAATCTTTCCTTGTGCGTTTGGTTGCTCGGAATTCGTAAATCATATATAATGCTGTATGCGTAAACAAAGAGATACTCAAAGAATAATGATGTTCTGTGCAGGGTTGTTTATAACTCTCATTGGAATAGGTGTTCTTGTAACTGGAATAATTTTTAATGTTCAACATAACAACCGAATGCGTAATTGGACAGAGATACAAGCAACGGTTGTTGGCTATCAACTTGGTTTTGCTATCCCTGAAATTGGAAACCCTATTCCGCATGGCATGGCTTGGCGAACAACACCGCTAATGATTTTTCAATTTGAGTATAACGGAACAACATTTCGTGCAATACAACCTTTTCCTCGTTCGACCCATAATCGTCAATATATTAGCGGAAGTCAAGTAAGGGATTGGGTTGTAAATGTGCGACCACATACAATTTTTGTAAATCCACAAGCCCTTACAAATTCGACCAGTTTAGACCCATTTATATACCGCCCAAGAGATTCAAGAAGTTATGGGATACTTCATACACTCTTTGCGACTGGATACCATTACCATGATTCAACAACTATGATTGCATATACAGACAACACATTTGTCGAGCAAATTTTACGCATACCACAAAGCGACATCGCAATTCGTGGGGAAGGCGGTCTTTGGACGATACTGATAATTATTGGCTGTATTGTGATTGTCGTTGGGTCACTTCTTTTGTTGCCTGCAATTTTCAAAAGAAACAGAAAAAGAAACAATCCAACAAAAATACACTCTCGTGCCGACATCAATTCAACATCTACATTTTCACGACCACGAATGTCATCGGAGGAATTGAACGCATGGGAAAAAGAACGCAGGCAAAGACCATATCAAAGTGGTGCGTTTTCGGTTTGGCTGATGTCTGTGCCACCTGCACACACGACAAGCAAAATTGACTTAATCAAAATTATTAGAGAATACAACACAAGCATGAGCATTGGCGATGCGAAAAATATTGTTGATAATCCACCACAACTTGTTACAAGAGGAATGGCACAACAAGATGCAGAAACTCTTGCACAAAGATTGCGTGATTTCAAAGCAGATGCAGAAGTTAGATAATCACTCCAACCCCACCAACTCATCAAGCGAACAATTAAAATAATTCGCCAAATCTAAAAGAGTTTCAAGTTTGGGGTCTGCACCATTATCCCAATCGTGAAAATGATTCCCACCAAATTTTGTTTGTTTGCGAATTTGATATGTCGTAATTCCTTTTGATTTCATCATCGCACGAACACTTTCTCCAAAGTTTCCAATACTCGTTTTACTTGGTTTTTTGTGGTTATCTGTTCTGCCTATCAAATAATCAAGTGTGCATTGAAAATAATTGCCAAGCATAACAAGTCTAGACAAAAACAAATCGGATATATTTCCGCTTTTCCAACGATTGACTGTAACATCTGACACACCTATTTCTTTTGCAAGTTTTTGGCTCGTGGTATTTGTTTCAATCATTAGGTCTTTTAGAACTTCATTAAACTCATGTTTCATTATACCACCAATATGTTATCTTGGCGTATAAATTACTTGTGTAATGCGTCGAGATAACATATAATTATTTACAAGGTTGCAACACTTGAAACTAACAAAAGGGGGATAAATGAACGACTGCGAAAACATACTAGTCCAAATTAGTGAAATAGCATTTACCGAGATTGATAATGTCAAAAGCATAAAGCACAACGAAAACAAAGACAATGAACAAAGTGCGTCATTCGATATGGTCGTAAATGATGAACATACTGAAAAAGAGTTTGTTGTTTCAATTACGCAAAAGAAATAACGAAAGAGCCAAGTTAAGTCTTGGCTTTTTCGTTGCAAAGATGTATAATAAGTCATGTTTGGATTATTCAAAAAGAAAAAGAAAGAAGCAATCATATTTGAAGATTGTAATTGGAACAAATTTTGTGATTGGTGTGTAGATACTGGCTATGGCGATGATTACTTCGACATAATAAAAACAGATAATAGCGAACTTGAAAAAGTTGCCTACTATCTTTTTTGGGTCCAATCGGAAGTAAACAATGGTGGCTATCAACAATTCTTTTCAAACAAAGAAGATTGGAAACACGATAAAGCCAACAGTCTTATCAAAAAATATTTGCCTGATGATTTGTTTAACAATCATTTGCGTGCTTATAACGATTTCAAAAAAGACAACTTTGAAACCGCCGAAATGGTTGGAGATAAAGGGCATGAGTTATATATTGCTGACAATTTCTTTTACGACAACGAAAAAAGATTTATGGAAATCTTGGAAGATATTGCTGATAAAATAATTGACTCAAAGTCCACACCACAATAAAAAGCCACCAATTTAATAAACGAGAAACGGCAAAGGTCTTGTTCGCCGTTGCGGTTTTCGTGGTGTGCGTGGCGACAGCCCGCACCCCGAAACCGCACGGCGATTGCCTTGCCGTTTCGTTTATTCGGTGACTTTTGTTGTGTATCAAGTATGCAAAATGCCACACACGGCACGGCGGCAAGTTTACGAGCCGTGCCGTGTGGTTGTGCATTAAAAATGAGTGCCATGTAGCACCCATTCTATAAACAACATCGGCTTTGACTTTTCAAACTCCTTTCTTTTTTATTTCCCACGATTGTGCGTGAGTTTATGCGTGAAAATGTGAGTGAAATCCATTTTCTACACACAAAACCCCATTTTGTCGCCTATTTTTCGGCTCGCACGCAGTGGATAAAAAAGTAGATTTAAATTTATATCTGTGATTCTCATGAGTGGATTATATCATTTTCTAAATAAAATTTCAATACCTGTAAGAAAAAAGACAGATGGTAATTTGTTTTGAATATCAAGAAAAGTGGTTTATTATCAAAGTAATTATGACCCACAAATCAGATATACTTGTCCAGTTTGGGGGGTGGGCACTTTTCAGGAAAATCAACAGTAGTAGAGCAGGTTGTGCAGGCTTTTCCGTCTGGTTCTGTTAAACCAAGGTGGACGTTGCTTAGTGATGAAAATAAACTTTATGATCAGGCAAAAAGACAAAGACTTAAATATGTTGATCACAGCAGAGTTAACATACGAAATTTTTTGCAAGCCGGATGGTTTGATATTCAACAAAACAAAGAGAATTTTGGAAATGGTGTGCCAAATATAATACAAGACGGTTCGTTTTTGATAACTTATTTTTCCAAATATAAATATTATAATGTCCATGAACATGGAAAGGTGGGTAAAAAAGATATCGGTGCTTTCAAGGCTCTTTTACGGGAACATCCAAAGCCGCAGACAAAATTGATATATCTTGATGTAGAATTAAAAGAAAGGCAAAGAAGGTTCTTAAACTACATCGAGTCTTTAAACGGGGCACATGATCCAAGTATCACAGCGTCTGATTGGATGATAGTTAATAATCCACTAAAATTTCAACGCATGGAAGAGATAATGCAAGACACCATAGCGGAGTTTTTCGATTATGAAATTTTCAAGACGACACATATGTCGAAGAAAGAAGTATGTGACAAGGCGCTTGATGTTATTGGGTTGTCACGATAGTGCTTTAAGTTTAACTTATATCATCATAAGTTTTTCATACCTTTTCCTTGCTTGACAAATAGGTTAAGTTAATATGCGCGCAAAAAAATTTAATTTTTTGAAATCCACATGGTTGGGGGAATGATGTTTTTCAAACAAAAGGGAGGAAAACTGTGACCAAAATGGTGGACAATATTATTGTTGCAAGAACATTGCTGACACTTTATAGGAAAGTTGATGGCTACATAGAATTACACTGGAAAAAGATTCAGGTTACCACCAACTATGCTTTCGAAATACCAATGTCATGTGAAGAGATATCAGAAAAGGTAATCAGGCAACTGTACAAAAGAAATAATCTTAAATCACTAAAGAATAAAATCGAAATTGTTTTATCCAAATTGCCAGAAAAGTATCAAACAGTTATCCGATTTTATTTTTTTGTGGGGTTGACGTCGAAAACTGTTGCCAGCAGAATAAAGCGGGATGAGCGCACTGTTTTTCGCCAACTGGGTAGAGGAATACAATTATTTGCCGATAATCTGTTGCCAGAATTTAATTCTTTTGTAATAAACGAGTTGTTGAAGCAACATAGGTTTATACTACGAGAATATTGGGATACGAGGAGAGCATTCTTTAATTAGGATGCTCTTGGTAATAGGATGGTTTGACGTTTAGTTAATGTAATTTTGCATAAAATACTTTGTGGCCAAACAAAAGATGAGTTTTGCTTCCAAATTATATTTTGGACTCTTTATTTTCCTTGCTGTTTTGACGGCATTTTTGTTTTGGGCGGTAAGCACAGCGAAAAAAGAGGGTGGTGTGGATATGGCAACCACACTGACCGGTGCTATCATTGCGTGTGCGTTGACCATTTTTTTTGGGGTTATGTGCTTTATTAGATTTTTGCGCAGCCGAACGGTGGCAGGGGGATTGTTTTTAACAACCGCGGTGTCTACCGCAGTTTTCTTGGGAACCAGTCGTTTTCTTGGAATGATAATTGGTCCTATTATGGCATTTGGCGGTGAACCAGAAGCAGGTGCGGGTGGTATGGGATTTGTTATTATGCTGGCACAGATTGGGCTTTTTGCACTTTGGTTTGCCTTTTTGATGATTACAATCAAAATCCAAGTCAGTCCGATTCGTAAGGTAAATAGTTATCTAGACAAACTTATGGATGACGAAAAACTTAGGCGAGTTAGAATCGGTAAAAGTAAGCAATACAGGGAATTGGAACAGAAACTTAAAGAACTGTCGCGAAAAATGAAAGGTGAGGAAAAAATTAATGAAGGTCGGTGCAAAGAAGACAAGAATTCCTAGTTTTCATTTATAAGTTTTATTACAATTGAACCATCTTCTTCGTGTGCCTTGATATTGTTTGCGTTTTTTATATCTACAATTATTTTTCCAAACTTTAAACGAACCTTTTCGGTGGCGGCTTTGGGTGGCTGTTTTGATTCGGCTTTGACAACCTCTTTGATAATTCTTGGTGGACTATGTTGAACTGGCGGTGGTGCGCCGTGAACACTTTTAACAAAGTGACCTCTGTCACTTTCAATTATTTGGAAGGTTTCCACGGTGTTACTTTTACAAAGGTTGGTAGATTTATTACATTGTTTCATACAATTAAGATATGAAATAAAGTTAGGGCGTGTTAATATAATTTATAAAATGGAGGGGCAATGAAAGTATTATTGGTTAATGGTAGTCCACGAAAGAATGGATGTACCAACACGGCGTTAGAAGAGGTTGCAGAGGCACTGAAAAATAATGGGATTGAGACAGAAATATTTTGGATAGGTAACAAAGCAATTCAAGGTTGTATTGCGTGTTATAAGTGCAGAACAACGGACAAAGGTTGTATATTCAATGACGACGTGACAATGTTTATGGAAAAAGCCAAACAAGCGGACGGTTTTGTGTTTGGCTCGCCTGTTTATTATGCGGGGCCTAATGGTTCGTTGTGTGCATTTATGGACAGGTTGTTTTTTGCATATGGTGCGATGGTATTAAAGGGTAAGGTAGCGGCTGCGGTTTCGTCTGCGCGCAGGGCGGGTACCACCGCAACGTTGGATAGGTTGAATAAATACTTTTTAATCAATCAAATGCTTATTCCTAGTTCGAATTATTGGAACGCGGTTCATGGAAGTACTCCAGAAGATGTAAAACAAGATTTAGAAGGTTTGCAAACAATGCGGATACTGGGTAATAATATGGCGGCGATGTTGGGCGCAAAAATATCTTTACCGCCGACAGAGAAAAAGATTTATACAAATTTTGCAAGAAAATAATAGATATTTACAAGTAATGTTATTTTGTTATATACTGGACAAAGGAGTTTGTTATGGATAACAAAGAAACTCTTATCAATAGATTCAGATACAAGGCGTGGTCTGCGCTTAGAAATATTGTTGGGTTGGAGGATTTTGCCAGTCTAGAGCCAAAATCCGAAGAACCAGAAATGATAGACTTTGATTTTTATCACGAAAAGTATGGAAAGCCCAATGATGGTGTACAACCGGATGGACCTCCGAAGCCTGTGGTTGACTTTGATGAATATAGAAAAAGAATGGCAGAGCCGATGCCGCTGGAGCCATTGTGCCAAGTAGATGATTTTATACAGTTTGTTAAAGATGATCAAGCAAGGCGTGCACCACGATTGGAGCGGTTGGATATAGAACTTAGGAAGTTAGAAAGAAAAGCAAGGTTTGACGATATGATTAATCAAACAAAAGATATTTAAAAAGGAGGGATGGACCCTCCTTTAAATTTTTGCCTATAGCAATTCAATTCCAGCGTCTTTTGCGCGTTTAATGACCTCGGGTGAATGGACGGATGCTTGAACCTCGCCAATGTGTGTTGCGCCCAACATCTGCATTACCAATCTGGATTGTCCGATACCGCCTCCGATTGTTTGGTCCAGTTCGCCGTTTAGGACTTGTTGATGGTATTCTCCTTGCAACTTGCTTTCTGTGCCGCGCAATGCACATTGCTTTAATAATGTATCACGGTTGACGCGAATGCCCATAGAACTTAGTTCCAGTGCAGTTCCAAGTACAGGGTTGTGCACAACGATATCCCCGTTTAATTGATCCACCCAACTGTCGTAATCTGGGGCGCGTGTACCGTGGCTTTCACCGCTTTGCATTTTGTTGCCGATACCGCGAATGAATGTGAATGGGTTCGTCTGTACATATTTTGCTTCGCGTTGTTCTGGTGTAAGGTCGGGGTATTGCCATTCTAACTCTTGGGCGGTGATGAAACTGAAATCTTCGGATATTTGTCGTTTTAATTGTGGAAATTCGTGGACTAATTCTTCTTGTGTATGTAGCATCGCGGTGTGAATTTGGGAGACAGTTTTTTTCAAAAATTGTGGGTTGCGTTGGGTATCTAGCATTATTTTTTCCCAATCCCACTGGTCAACAAAAACTGAATGAGTGTTGTCAAGCACAGGTTCGTCTGGTCGGAAAAATGCGCCATCAACAACCAAACCAGTTCCAGGGCCGAATTTATACCTGGACACGGCATCGCGCTTCCATTTGGCAAGACTGTGTGGGACTTCGACGTGTTTGCTGGCCCCTGGTATTTCAAAACCCACAGGTCTTTCGATGCCAGTCAGATCATCTTGGAATCCGCGTCCTGATTCGATAAAGTGTGGGGCAGGGACAGATAACAATCCAAGGTTTTTTGTCAACTCGTGTTTAAAGTGTGATTTTATCAATTCGATAGCCACAAATCTCTCAGGCATGCTGAGTTTGCGTATTTGCGAATGTGCTTGAATTTTTGGAAGTTCCAGTGTGCTGGTGTATTTTTTATCTTCTTGCATTTTATGTATGCTCCTTATGTTTCATTATAAAATTTTTTTGGACAAATTGTTCGTGTCATCAAAAAACCCGTAACCTTTTTGATTTTTTTTGGTCACGGGTTTGCAGCGGTTTTTAATAAATTTTTATTAAATATTATTATTCATGAACAACCAAGAATCTGCATTCCGTTTCCCGAATGCATTATTATTTATTCCAGTAACAAGTGTAATCGATTTGTCCATTCAAGCAGTATAGCAAAAAGTTTGAGATTTGTCAATTTTTATTTTATTTTCACTCGCGAATTCGAACAACACCCATGGCATTGCGCCCAATATGAATGGTCAGTGTAGGTCCAATCAAAACGCGCTGGACATCTTTGTAACCGGCGTCTTTGTATGCCTGTACAGTGTCGCCGATGATTTTGTTGTTCGTGTCTGTGTGTAGAACATATACAACGTCTTTTGAACATGGCTGTGACAATTTGTATTCAGTCCATTCTTTTACGGACTTGTCAAATTGGCCTTTGAATTTTTTGTCGGGAACAATTTTGCCGGCTTCATCTACGCGTAGTGACGCGCGAATCTTTAGCAAATTCGCACCGAGTAGTTTTAGCGTACTGGCTCTGCCACCCTTGTGCAGATATTTAAGGTCGTTTAGAATAAAACTGGTATCCACTTTGGTTACCATGTCTGTGATGATTTTTGTGATGTCTGTGACGGATTTACCACTTTTTGCCAATTCGGCCGCATGAATTGCAAGGATACCAGTTCCCAAAGATCCATTCTGGGTGTCAATCACGGTAACACGTTCCAGACCCTTTGCCGCGCGTAATGCGTTTGAATGGCTGGCGGACAGTGCTCCTGACATATTCAGGTGTATTATTGAGCCCCCGTCTTTTGTGGATTGTTCGAATAATTCGCGGTAATCGACCTCTAATGCTGCATTTGTTTTTGGTACCAAATTATCTTTTTCTACGGCGTTATAAATGTCGTCTGGTGTGACCTCGGTATCACGGAATAGTTTGTCCCCGATTGCGATACCAAAATAAATAACTTTTAAATCATGTTTTTCAAAAAGTTCCGGACCCAAATCGGATGTGTTGTCCACACTGATTGTTATTTTTGACATAATAAAATTCTCCTTAAAAAGCAGGTTTCTTTTAAAAACCTTATGTAAAGATTAACATCTTTATTATATAGTTGTTGGTAATAAGTGGATGATTATCAAAATATATGATATATTAGGTCATGGAAGATTTGTCTTGCAATAAATGCGGTTCGCATGAAAATGTGAAGAATGGTATCAAACATGGAAAGCAAAATTATTTGTGCCGTTCTTGCGGGTGTCAATATACCACCGATAACTCTGGCACTGAACGTGAGAAGAGTGCCGCGATTACATTATATTGTGCGGGATTTTCGCTTAGAAAAGTGGGGAATTTACTGCATTACAGTCATATTACGATACTGAACTGGGTAAAGGATTTTGCAAATAAACCTTTGCCAGGGAAAGAAATTTTGCTGTCACTAGGTGAATTGAAAGATGTTGTTAAAACAAAACTGGGAATTGGTTCGGGCAAAAAGATAAACGACATTGAAGACGCAATAAAATTGAATGCAGACAAAGCAATAGACAAATTAATTAGCGAGGCGTTTGTTTAAAATTAAAGCCCAAGTTTATCAGAGATATCGTTCAAAGCAACAAGGGTTTGTTCCAACATGTATTCCAATGTTCTTCCCATACGTGCGCAAGTTCCTTCGATTCTTTGGCGTTCTGTACCTGCGGCAAAGGACGGGGTTTTCCACTTTTTCAATATGGAGGACATTTCCACGTTTGCCAGTTTCTTGTCCGGACGTATCAGTGCACAGGCAATAAGAAATCCAGTGATTTGATCAATTGCGCAAAGAACCTCTTCCATGTAGCAGTTTGGGCAAATGTCAGTACAGATTTCATAACCGTGGCTTTGTATTGCGTGAATGAATTTGTCGTCAAAGCCTTCGTTTTGTAATAACTCGACGCATTTGTGGCAGTGTTCGGATTCGAATTGTTCATAATCAATATCATGCAATAATCCCACGACAGCCCAGTATTCTTGGTCTTCGCCCTCTAGTTTGGCAAAGTGGCGCATGGTGGCGGCCACCGCCAGGGCATGTTTAATTAGGTTTGGCTTTGTGGTGTATTTTTTAAGGATTGCAAGTGCTTTTGTTTCTGTCATAACGTTGTATATCAAAAAAACAACGCATTAACAAGCGAAATATGGTATACATAATCATGGTAAACGAAATAATTAAAAAACGAAGAAGCATCCGCAAATACGACCCAAACGGAGTAATTACAGACGAACAAATCAAGGTTATGTTAGAGGCCGCGATGTTGGCACCGTCCGCAGTGAATAGTCGCCCATGGGAATTTATTGTGGTGCGTAACAGGGAAGTGCTGAACAAAATAACCGAATATCATCCATATGCACAAATGTTAAAGACCGCACCCGTCGCGATTATAATGACCGCAGACCCAAATGTATTGAATGGCACAAGGGTTAATATGGAAATGTGGCAACATGATTGCGGCGCCGCCACGCAAAATATATTATTACAGGCGGCGGCGATGGATATTGGAACATGCTGGTGTGGGTTACATCCGTCAAATGAACGTATGCAAAGTACAAGGGAACTGTTCGATATTCCCGCAAATCGCGTACCATTCTGTGTTATCGCAATCGGTGTACCCGCCGAAAACTTTGGCAGTCGCGGATTTTATGATGAAAGCAAGGTTAGGTGGGTGTGACGCAAAAATTTTGTCATTAACTTCCCGCGCGCTTTTTGAACTGCCTATTCAATAAGTTGCCTTCTTTCGTGTTCTTGCACCATAAGTTCTTTTATAATTGCTGCACTTTTTACTCTTGTAGTAAGCGTGGCATCAATTTCAATTGTAAATGAATATGCGAATATTTCGCCTTTGAGATCACGAATCTTTGTTATATCCTTTTCGAAAACATTTCGAATAGAACCACATTGAATCGAAAAATGCGTGTCGCTGCCGCCAACGATTTTTAGTTTCAATTCGTTGGCGAGATTTTCGACTTGTTGTCTGTTCTCGCTTTCACCAAAAGTTGCTAAATCCGTTGCGTTCAACTCGACAGCATCAAAATTTAAAAATGTTTTCTTATCAACTGTTGGGAAGTCGCTATGGTTTCTAAATGGATGTGCAAGAAAAATAAGGATATCATTTCCATGTGGAAGTAACATTATAAGGTTTGCCAAACTAATGCCTTTTGGAACTTTTGGTTGCAATTCACGGATAAAACTCGGATTTGCAATAACAACTATATCTAATTCCTCTTTTGTGGTAATTTCAACACCTGAAAATATTTTAAATCCGTCTACAATAAAACAGTCGTCAACAAGTTCATAATTTTTATACATGTAGTCAGATTTTTCTAGAAAATCGACAGCATGGGAATGGTCAGACAAAGCGAATGCATTTAGTCCAGCACCTTTTGCCTCCTTAATCTTTTCATAAAAAGCTTTCTCGCAAAAGGGGAAACTACTTTTTAATTTCCCATGGACATGAAAGTCAATGATTAAACTCATAAACTATATTTATCATGTAAATTTGATTTCCGCAAATTCAAAATAATCAAACTTTTGATTTTGCGACAACGCATCTTGTGCTAGTTGTTATGTGGCGCGCCCGCAGGGACTCGAACCCCGAAAAGCAGTTCCGAAGACTGCTGTGATATCCATTTCACCACAGGCGCATACATAATATTATATAGCATTTAGCGGGGAACAGCAAGATTAAAAAAGCAGGTATTAGTTTGACATAAATGATTCAACATGGGTATACTTATTACCATGATTGAAATTAAAAATTTGAATTACAATTATCCGTCCAGCGGTAAGGGAATTTTTGACATTGATTTCGAAGTTCGAAAGGGTCAGGTCGTAGGTTTCCTGGGACCCAATGGTGCGGGTAAGACAACGACAATTCGTTGTATCTTGGGCTTTATGAAGGCTCAGAGTGGTACGGTTACGGTGAATGGAATTGACTGTTTCAATAATGCGCCACAGGTTGCAAAGTATGTAGGATACATTGCAGGTGAACCAAGTTTTCCAGACGGTATGTCAGGGATAGAGTTTCTTAGGTTTTTAATAGACCTTAGAATAAGTGAACAGGGTGAAGTTAAAGAGGGTGAAAATAAACTAGATAAAGAAATATTGACCCAACGTATGAATACATTGGTGCAATATTTTGAATTGAATGCAAACACAAAAATAAAACGGATGAGTAAGGGGATGAAACAAAAAACCGCAATTGTTGCGGCATTTATGCACGATCCCGAGGTTATTATTTTGGACGAGCCAACCAGTGGTCTTGACCCATTAATGCAAGCAAAGTTTATTGACATGCTTCAAAACGAAAAAAAGCGCGGTAAAACAATATTAATTTCCAGTCATATGTTCGCGGAAATTGAAAGAACCGCGGATCGCGTCTTGATAATTCGTGACGGGCGTATAGTAGCCGAGGACCAGGTAAAGAATCTGAAAAAAGCACAACGTAAATCGTTCTATGTAACGGGTGATGGAATTGGCGAGCGTGCGGGTAACGCAAAGGACGAGATATTTTCTAAAATGCCAAAGGATTTTGTAATTAATGTATTGGCAGAGAACGAGGTCGAGTTCTCGGTACAAACCAACGAGGTCGATTCCTTTGTAAAATTTATTTCCAAATTAAAGGTCGAAGACATTTCCAAAAAGGAAATAAAATTGGAAGAGGTATTCATGCAATATTACAAGCAAGACCAGCAAGTTGAACAGGGAGGTATATCATGAGTTTTCCATTATTAAGAAAAATGTTCAAACAAAATGCTGTGCTATATTGGGCGTTTATTGGTGTGATTGTTCCGTATTTTTTCTTGGTTATTTTAATGTATCCGATGATTACCGAGATGTTGCAAGGTGAGGATAATATCTTTGGTGACTTGTTTAATTTTGGTGATATTGGTTCGTATACCGGTGCTATGGTAGGGGAGTTGCTGTACACATTTGGTTTAATCTTGTTTATCATGTTGGTGTTTAAGTTGGCGTACAAGCCGATTGACGTGGGCTCGCTGTCTATGACGTTGATGACAGGTATTTCCAGAACAAAGTACATGATAACAGCGTGCGTATTTTTGTTAATGAAATTGGCAATTTTGTTTGTACTGATATTTGCGACGGGGATATTGTCGTTCTTGGTTATGGGCGAGGAATTTACCTTTGTGAATTACCTTAATGTTGTTGCGTTGACCATGTTGTGTTTGGCGGCGGTTGTGTTTATTGCGCTGTTCCTTGGGATTATGTTTGCGGGTAAAAAAGCGGCGATGGCATTGATAATTGCGGTACCTGTTGTATTATATATCTTGTTCATGGCATCGCAATTGCACACCAGTTTGAATTTCCTTAGATGGTTGTCTGTATTCGGATGGTTTGTCCCAGCCGAGGTTGCAACAGGCACAGCATCGTTATGGTGGATTGCAGTTATGGTGGGATATGTTGTAATAGTTGCGGTATCATTTGTGTTAAGTACAATTTTCTTTAAAAAGAAGGATTTGAGTTTGTAACTTTTTTAAATAACTGTCATAAAATATCGTTAAGTCGAAAGATTAAAAATGGAGATTAATTGCAGTATTGATTCTTTAACGATTTTTATGACAAGTTATGAACTTTGCTTTATTAATTGTGAATGCAATGGTATAGAAAATAAAAAATGCTTGCAAAATGTGTAACTATTCTATATAATAACGTGTATGGCCCATTGGTGAAGCGGTTATCACATCGCCCTTTCACGGCGGCGTCACGGGTTCGAGTCCCGTATGGGTCACCAAACGATTTTTCCCTATACCCGAAGTTAGGAGTAATAATGAGAGAACATACTGGATTAACGCCATCTGCACGATTTGCGAAAGAAATAGGTGTTATTAATGAGAAAGACGAACTCGTTGAACTTTTGGAATCTGGACAATATCCACAGCGGGTAGAACCAATAGCAAATTTTGGAACAATCAATCAAATAGATGCCGATGCAGTTGTTTCAGGATTCTCAAGAGTGGTATCACGACCAAATAGATATGCCTTTCTTTCAAATGAAGGCGAGCAACAATTAGGGTAAAGGGACACATCGTAGGGTTCACCAAACGATTTTTCCCTATACCCAAGATAAGGAGGAAATTATGAGCGAGTTGTTAAAAAGCAATCCAAGCTATAGAATTCAGGAGCAAAAACTTAGCATTCAAGAAAAGATGTGCAAAGGTTGTAAGTCAGAACCTTCTTGCCAAATGCTGGATATCGCACCACGTCTTTCGGAAGATGGGAAGAATTGTATGGGTTTTGAAGATTTTGTAGAACAAGTGGTATAGTGAATTCAGTTACAGTTGTTGCACCAAATGAATTAAATCTGGACCTGTAACAATAGCGCTTTTAGGAGGTGAAATGGAAGACAGGGTCATAGGTATGCGGACTGGGTTTGGATTGATGGGTAGTACAATTTTGTGTGGTCTATCTTTGGTTGGACTTGTTATAGGGATAGTTTTGTTAAGAGACAATGTGGTTTGGTTTGCGGGTCTAATTGGCGGTGCAGTTGTAATGGCAGTGGGATTGGTTTGGGGATTGTATAACCTTACGATAGCACCTCCAAAAAATTCAATAGAACTGGTTGGTGGGAGATTATATGTTCGCCCAGGTCGGGGTGAGGAACATGTACTTGAACTTTGTGAAATTACAAGGGTAGAAGGAAAAATTCATACGACTGGCTTTGCTGATCAATACTATGGCAAAGTTATCATTGAAACCAGAAACAAACACTATGTTGTGCCTTTCGTTGCAGGTCATCGAAAAGTAGCGGAAGAAATTAGATTGTTGTTAAAATAGCATTAAAGCCGTAAGGCTTTTTCCTTAGTCTTTTAAAATAAAACAAAATTTGTTAAATCAACGTAACGTCTTTGATATTGATCCAAGAATTAACACCCTCTAATAAAAGTTCGCGGTTATTGTTTCGAAGACCAATGACCCTGAATGTTTGCCCAATGACCCATTGGGGGATATTTTGGCCTGTGGCCCAGGTTTGTGCGGTTTGATTGATTCGAACAAGTGAGCCTATTGTAATTGGTGGTTGTGTAATCATTGGTGGCGGTGTGTTGACCGGGTCTGTTGTTGCCAAATCGGGAAAAGCGGTATAGACGCCAGAGACACGGACTTCGATAAAATTTCCATTGGTAGACGGATTAAGGTCTTGAATTGATAAATCCTTTGAAATTGGCATTTGGTTTGATTCTGCGTTACTGATGGTGGCGTAAACGCGCATGCGGGGACTTCCCCAAATGCTTCTTGCACCTATGGATAAAACCTCTGTATTTGGTCTGGTGTTTTGTATGAAATTATTATTTGAAATCATCAAATTGAAGATTGACGCACCGCTGTTTGATTCGTAGGGTAGTGTTCCGATTCTGACCTCTTGGACGGTGGTGTTTCTTTGTATGGCATCTTGAACTTGTGATTGGTTATAGTTTAGTTTAAAAAATGCATTTACGAAAATTTGATGCCCGATTCTTGTCCAGTTACCAATTCTATCCACGTATTGACCTTGAATAATACCATTCCCAATTTGTAAAGAGGGTATCCATGTGCCATATTGAAATATGCCAGTAATCATAATTGGATTTATGAAATTTTTTATTGGTTTGTTACGGGCGGTGGTGTGACGGCTGGTTGTTGTAGTTGCGGATTGCGTTCGCCTTTGATTTCAGATATTTGCGGGCGAACACGCAGGAAGATTCTGGTGGAAATTATTTTATTAACGATTAATGCAACGATGACAAGTCCCAACAATGCAAAGTGCCAGCCTTCAATGTTTCCGTCGTCCGTGCCAACGATAAGACCGATAGCGACAAGAATTCCAACAACAACCACCATTGTTAACAGGCCGAACAGTTTTGATTTTATAACGGCGCGACCAACATCAATGTAATTTTTGTTGGTCTGGCTGTCTTTGCGTAATTCGCGAATCTCGGTACCCAGAAAGATATATTCAAGTATGAACTTTAGAAGGTAAACACCAAAGAAGACAATCAGTGCGATTGGCATTATTCCAAAAGACCATTCCATTAAGCGTACCCCCGGGTTTTCTGCAATGGGTATGGTAAACCCGACAATGAATACAAATGATAAGATGAATATAGCAAGTCCCACGGCAATTAATGCAAGCATTACAAAGAATACAGCCAGTGCCAGTCGATAGATTATCTTTAAAATCGTATCCACCGATTTGAATGTTTTACGACGTTTATCGTTTTTGAATACATAGAACTTGTTTGCGTCTTTTCCCATGAATGCGCGGAAAGTATCTTTTTTACCCATATGTTAATTATGATACTAGTTTGCAATTTTGTCAAATGTTGTAAAAGTTTTTGATGCATTTGTCGTTTTGTGATATATTTGCGCAGGAGGATGTTTTATGGGAATTATCGAGGAACTGTTTAAATTAAAAGATGGTATGGTTGGCAGTATCTCTGGACTTATCGAAGGGGACACAAAAGGAAGGATTATTCAAAAATTAACTGAGATGGGTGTTGATAATCCGGAGTTAACTGCGGACACAATAATAAAAGAAATTGAGCATGGTGTACACGAACGTCTTAAACGGGAATATGGTGAAGGTGGTTTGGACAAAGATTTTACACGCGCAGCATATACGCGAAGCGTAACAAATTCTCGTATTAAAAATTTAGATGAAAACCCAGGTTTAGAACGTGGCTAGGTAGGTTTTATGTTTAGAATTGGAAATTTATTTTCATGGCAACATTTCTTGGTGCTTGGCATTGTGGTTGGTTACACGGTGTTGTTACTTTTATTGTTACGCAAGCGTAGTAAACGTACCCAGTTCATAGTATTTTTAACTTTGGCAATTGCGGGGGTTGCGTTGTTTTCAATGCGTTGGTGGAATGCAATTTTCCAAAGTGAGCCATTAAGTCCAGGGCAATGGGGTGGTTTGTTGCCTTTGGAATTATGTAATATAGGAACATTTGTTTTGCCGTTTACCATTATTTTCAAGAAACGATTCCTGTTCGTGTTTTCGTTTTATATAAATTTTATTGGCGCGCTGATGGCATTTGTTTTTGTACCGGACTCGATTTTAGTAAGGGATTTTTATCATCCACAATTTTTAGATTTCTTTTTCTTACATGCTAATCTGATTGCTATTCCGATTTTGATGGAAGTTCTTGGATGGTACAAGTTAAGGTTCAAGGATGCTTTGTTGGCGGTGACTTTGTTCTTGGTGCTAGGGATAATATTGTTGGGAATCAATATTCTGTTGGATGTTGCAAGTTGGCCGGGGGATCACACGAACTATATGTTTATTATGGGATCCAGAGGTTTCCCTATTATCGATCAACTTTGGGGTTGGATTCCAGTACCATTGGTTTATTTGCTGCCAATTTTACCTATTTTCTTTGGGTTTTGTATTTTACTTACACTCCCGTTTGTTAAGAGAGGGGAACGCAAGGAACAATTTCGTGAACTAGGTAGCAGTTTTAAGACATTAGGTTTTTAATGATGAGTATTGCAAGTTAATTTTGGTTTTGCTATAATGTTTTATGAAAAAAGTTTTTTCCAACGAATGTAAAGGGTTAAGACGGGAAGTCGTGAAAGAATGTGTGGATTTACATTCACCTGTTCCGGCGGAAAAATTGTTTGGTGTGTCTTTAACAATGGGATTACCTTTTGCATGTATGGCAAATGTAATCAAAAAAGATTGTGCACCGAACTCGGAAAGTTGCTTGATGAAAATTGATAAGTAAAATGATTAAAGTGAAAAGGCATCTTACGGGGTGCTTTTTGTTTTGATAAATCTTCTGTATTTGCTATACTTTTTTAGACATTACGCAAACTAAGGAAGAGGAAAGATGGGGACTTTTCTGGATGATTTTCTGGTCTTAATAGAGGAAACTTCAGTTTCTTTGTTTTTTAGTTTTGTTGGGGTGGGGTTATGAACTTTGGTTATCAGTTACAGGGAATTTTGCTTATAATTTTTGCTGTAATTACTGCGGTGCTGGTGCCCTTTGCAATATATCTTGTATTTAAAATTGCGCGTGCAGAAAATGAACAAGACAGAAGGAAAGCCAAAACCCGTATAGTACATGTGGTGGTTTCGATGATCCTTGTCGGGTTGTTGTTTGGGATGTTGACATTATCCGGTTTGATGGATGGATTTACCCCTGGGCGTGGGCATGGATATACATTACACGTTGCTGGGGTAGGAGTGGACAGTGAAACTCCTGTAAGAATTAGGCGTAACAATATACATGAATTACACATGTTTGAAGGGTATACTGTTGAATATGAATTCACATCGGGAGGAGGGTATGTAACAACAAGAAAAGATACACAAGGACGACTTATATTACAGGGTGTGTCTCCTGGTGCGGTGACAATACGTGTCACGATTTGGTTTACAGGCGAAGAGCGAGAGCGGGCAATACTTTCCCAGCAATTCAGAGTTTTCGAGATAGGATCAGGTGGTAATGGAGGCGGTAACTTTACGGTGGATCTTCCGCCTGGTACAGTTTGGGGTGGGTCTGCTGCGGATATGCCGCCTTTTGCAGTTGGAAGTGGGGGAAGTACAAACTTGCATCCTACTACGGGAACTGTTACACCGTGGGAAATGGCAATGTTGTCTAGGCTAGTGTTTGCCGAACGTGCAACAGGTTCGACCGCTACGCGAAATTTTGCTGGTGTTGGATTTGGATGGAATGTAAGAGGGGATGTAAATGACTACTTTAGTGACCAAATCGCAGTTGCCGAGGTCGTTGTGCGAAGATGGATGAGTTCGGCTGAATTTGGTTCGTCTTTGTATTCTGTTATGTCTGCAACAAATCAATATGAACCATGGATAGGAAGTGGAGCATCCAGTACAATTACCAACGCAGGGAATGCTAGATGGGGAACAGAATCAAGTACACAGGCAGCATGGCTTGCATTGAATGGGAGAACAAATTTAAGTAACGGGAATTGGTTCCAACACAATTTAACAATTAGTAATCCACATAATTTAGTTTGGGCGGGTGCGATGCCGTTTTTTGATAATGCAACTTCTGCTGGTTGGACAACTACCAGAATACGTGATCTGCAGACTGCACCTATGTCATTAATGGCACCGATTGATAAGACTGAATTCCAACAAACAGGCATTTCCAATCCATGCGAGATAAATTCATCATTTAACAGTGTTTCAAAATTCCAAATTTTTTCATCAAGAAATATAAGAAACGAGTTTTCCGAAGAACAATTTGAACAAGCGGAGGAAGAATAATGACCTTCGGCGAACAATTACAGAGTGTAGTAATGATAATTTTTGTTGTGATAGCAGTTGTGTTGGTACCATTCGCGGTATGGCTAGTATTTATGATTGCCCGTGCCGAAAACGAACAAGA
>WRAS01000005.1 GCA_009780065.1 Bacillota bacterium
TCGCCGATTAAAGTGGCACGCGAGCTGGGTTCAGAACGTCGTGAGACAGTTCGGTCCCTATCCATCGTGGGCGTAAGATATTTGAGAGGATCTGACCTTAGTACGAAAGGACCGGGTTGGACGTACCTATGGTGCACCAGTTGTCGTGCCAACGGCACAGCTGGGTAGCGAAGTACGGAATAGATAAACGCTGAAAGCATCTAAGCGTGAAACTAACCTCAAGATGAGATATCTCTTCTCGAAAGAGAGTAAGACTCCTTGTAGACAACAAGGTTGATAGGCCAGGGGTGTAAGCACAGTAATGTGTTCAGCTGACTGGTACTAATAAGTCGAGGGCTTGTTCAAAAAACAAGTCAAAAAATATATAAATTCACATGAGTTATACATGTTTGTTTCTTGACATTTACAGTATGTAATTGTATGATCCAGGGAGTTGATTAATGCCACAGAGTTAATCATTCCCGACCATTACTTGTGTCTATGTCGCAGTGGTTCCACCCGTTCCCATCCCGAACACGGAAGTTAAGCACTGCAGAGCCGAGGATACTAATTTGGCGACGAATTGGAAAAGTAGGACGACGCAAGTTCCATTAGAAAACCACCTGAACGGGTGGTTTTTTGTATGCATTATTGACTTTCGTAAGACGTTTTTGATATAATTGTTCATGATACATAAAAAGTTTTCGCAATTTTTTCAAGAGTATGGTAGCGAGTCTAGTTCAACCGAGCTGCTTGCCAAGTATTTTTGGCAAGGTGACAGTTATAATATAGAAGATGTACTATCATATGGCAATGATAGGATTGATGCCGTTATTTGTGACAATGCCGATGATATTAATTGGACGGGAAGCGTGATAAATTATGCGCGTGGACAGTCAAAAGAAAAACTTCGTTCCTGTATAGCAGGGGCATTGTTAGCAGAGTCGCGTGAACCAGAGTTGACAAGTTTTGATAATTTGGTTATAAAAGATCTTGATAAAGCACATTAGGAGGAAAACATGGCAATTGATGGAGAATGGATTGGAGACACCGCATTTGGTATATTTAACGATGGCAGGTCGCACGGTGATTTTTTTGGAACAGAGTCATTCCAGCCCAACAAAAATGAAGCAAATAGTTCTTTTGTCTCAACAGAACCTGTGACAGCACAAGTGCAAGATCAACCATCAAAAAAGGTGGGAAAAATTGCCGCTGGCATTGCAATTGCGGGTGGGGTTTCTTTGCTTGCGAAACTTATAATTGGAAAATTAAGTTCAAAAGAAAAATAAATACATCCGTGAGGTGAATTTTATGGGAAAACTTAAAAGAGTTGGTGCGAGTTGTTATCCGTGTCACAATATAATAATTAGTTCTTATACGAATTGGGAACGAGCCTCGGCACATAAAAAGAGTATCTGTATGCACTCTGGCAATGAAACTGGCTTCGTACGTGGATACAACAAGGACCGGTTACCTTCCCGTGAACCAAGGCCAAGAGTCAACAAAGGCTGCCAGTATCTTGATGTCGATAAATAATTATTTATCGTACATTGATACAACATCAGCCAACTTTTGTATGAATTCCTTGTACGTTGGCTTTTGTGTAAACATTTCGCGAATATTTGAATTTGTTTGCCATGCATGATCAATTGCGCATTCCATATCATAAATTACGCTTTCGGGTGTTGTATTGTTTTCTTTCGCAATTTGTTGGATTATTCCGGTGATAGATTCCATAACAGATATTGTAATGTGTATTGCACATAATTGTCAATGTGCTATACACATATTTGTTAGTATACTTGTATGAACTTTGCAGAAAACTTGAAAAAACTGAGAAAAGATTTCAGGTATACCCAAAAAGACCTAGCTGAAAAACTAAAACTGAATCAGTCAAACATAAGTGATTGGGAAAATGGTATTAGTAGACCCGATTATGAAAATCTGATAAAACTTGCAGATATATTTGATGTTTCAATTGATGAACTGTTGGGGAGGGAATAATATTCTTGTATACATACTCTGTCATCCCGAACGAATGTGAGGGATCCAGCACGCGAAGCGTGCGTGAGTATTATCATTATTTTACAAAAGTGTGATAATGTATAGAGATGGATAATACGTATACGGTTTATATTTTAACAAATTATACAAGGACTGTTTTATATACTGGGGTTACAAATAACATTCAAAGAAGATTGTTTGAATATAAAAATAATCCAGAATATTCGCCGCACAGAAATTTCGTTCAAGATAATAATTGTTATAGACTTGTATACATGGAACATACAACATCAGTAGATTCCGCAATATTACGAGAAAAACAAATTAAAAAATGGCGAAGAGAAAGAAGGTTTATTTAATTGAAAGCGCAAATCCAAGCAGGTAGGGGGGATTAGTGCTATTGCAATGACGTGGGGACATGGGGTGAATGTGTCTGTTATAATAGATCCCTCACATTCGTTCGAATGAATGAGCTTACCTTACCACTTCGGGTACGTTGAATCCCACGGTTTGTGCGTATCGTTCTGTCTTGAAATCATTAAAATGCATGCCTGTTACCAGATGTCTTTTTGATGGATTGACCAATATCTCAAAATCATTCACCGATGTATGGACAGGATCCCCAGAAATAGTTGCCATGTCCGCATATATCTGTTTTATTGGGCGACCTTGTACAAGTTTTCTTGCAACATGCGTGGGCTCCGAAGTATCGCCAGTATAGAAAACATCACCGTTGGTTGATTCAAAGTCTAGGCTGAAACTTGGGCGGAAATTACTGTGCCTGGTTTTAATATATCTTGCACGGTCAAATGATTCGTATTTACCGTCTAGTGAACTCTCGGACTCTAAGTTAATCCAGTCTGGTGAGACATCCCCAATTTGCAACATGTTTTCCACGTCATTGATATATTCCGAATTTTCGGGCAAATATATATTCAATTTGCTGTTCTTTACCCATTTCATATATTGGGCAAGATTAGGTAAACTGCCTGCGTGATCGCTGTGAAGATGCGTCAATAACACATCCAACAATTCAACGTCGTCTAATATACCGCAGCGCAAAAGTTTGTTAAGAACACTGCCACCGCAATCTATTAGCAACATTTGTTTTGATTTATTGCCCTCTTTTAAAAAAGCCGAGGTATTGCCGTTATATAGACTGAAACCTGATCCCTTGCCCAAAAATCTTAATTGCATGTATCATTGTATCATAAAGTGTTTTGTACTTTCAATACCTGGATTAAATATGATATTATGTTAATATGAACGAACTGATTGACATATTTGACGAGGGTATGAACCATCTTGGAACAATGGAAAAATGGCAAGCCCGTAAAAAAGATGTATGGATACGCGGCGTGCATGTTTGGATTACAGATGGTAGAAATGTCCTGGTACAATTGCGCTCTGAAAATAAGAAAAATTTTCCAAACCTTTGGGATATATCCGTCGGCGGACATGTGAGTGCAGGAGAAACACCGTTACAAGCCGCGAAACGAGAATTCAAAGAAGAATTAGGTCTTCCGTGGACATTTGGCGACTTGAAAGAGGATATAATCTTTAAAACGTATGTTCTTGCACCCGGAGATATCGCGAAGGAATTCAGTTTCGTTTATTTTCTTAAAACAAAAATTGACATTGAAAAATTAAAACTTCAAAGGGAAGAGGTCGCAGATATAAAATACGTCCCACATCAAGAATTTATTAAACTGTTCAATTCCAAAGATTTTGTGCCACATGCAAAAGATTATATAGAGACTGTTTTGGTTGGTATATCAAAACATTTAAACTAAAAACCTTATTTCATCATTTCGCGGATCATTTTTCGTATTTGTTTTATGGTTTTGTCGTATCTGTCTTTTTCCAGGTTATCCAGTTCCAAATCAAACGTTGTGGTTGCCCCCTCGGCACACAAAATGGTCGGCATGCCCATGAATACGTCATAATCAGGAAGGTACGCAGAAATTGTTTTTATTGATTTTGAATCCCCCAAAATAGAATCAACGATGTCTTTTAGGCAGATTCCGATTCCGTAATAGGTGCTGCCTTTTTTATTTATTATGTCGTAGGCACTGGTACGGACTTTGTATAAAATACGTGAGCATGCATCGTCATCAAGAAAGTTCCGCGCTTTGTTCAAACCGATGACCGAGCAAGACCATGGAATAAATGATGTGTCACCGTGTTCGCCGATAACGTAACTGTGGATGTTTTTTGGATGGATGTCTAACTCCTCGCCAATCATGTGTCTAAGCCTTGCTGTGTCTAATGTCGTGCCGCTGCCGATTACGCGTCCGTGTGGGAAACCGCTTAGTTGCCATACCGCGTATGTCATCACATCCACAGGATTGGTTGCAATTACGTATATGCCGTCAAATGTTGTTTTGGCGATTTCGTCCACGATGCTTTTCATTACGTTATAGTTTCGTTTCAACAAATCTGCACGTGTTTCGCCCTTTTTTTGGGCAACGCCTGCACAAATACAAACAATGTCGGCGTTGTGGCAGTCCGAATAATCACCCGCCTTTATCTTTAAACGGTTGGTGCTGTATGTTGATGCATGCAACAGATCCTGTGCCTCGCCGTCTGCACGTTTTTCGTCGATATCGATTAGCACGATTTCGCTTACTTTGTTGCGGCTGGCGACCAGGCTGAATGCGAAACTCATCCCTACGTTTCCGCAACCTACTAGAACAACTTTTCCCATAAAATTCTCCTTAAATAACTACTTTCCAGTTTATCACAAAAAAGGCTATAATAAACCATGCAAAATGATGAAATTAGAATTATTGACGGCAGGGAATACCTGTTTGTTGATATTGTTGATTTAAATCAAAAACAATTCAAAGAATTTATCTCAACCGACATTATGAATCCCGACATCCAATACACCGATATGGCGGGTAATTGGATACAAGATGTTGAAATATATACGGCGTTGCGGATAAAATATGCCTTTGATGAGGCGGAACTGCGCGGTGAGATAATTTTGTACGAAAAGGATGGTGGCATAACGCAACAAGAATCACGAGAAAGTTCAAATATTTTTAGGCTAATGGAGATGTATGCCGAAGAAATGGGTGGTGAACTATGTGGATCGATGGAAGATGCCATTGAGGCGTCCAATCCATTTACAGTTCTTGTCGGCGATAAGGAAACTCCTATAGTAGAATATAAAGACAAAGGTTCTAAAACTTGGAACATACTGTCGCCAGAATTTCAAAGTTTTATAACAAGATTTAGTAAAAATAAATTTCACGAAGACGTTGAAAAGTTTTCCAATAATTTTGTTGGTCGCTTTGCACCATTGCTACAGAAGCGTGGCATATTGGATCCAGAAACAGATGTCACCAATAAATTAAAATATAAAACCAAGACGGATGCCGAGCAAGACAAACCAGGTGTTTATAACTACAATCCAAATTTAACCACGCCAATAATCCGTTCTCGTGTGGACGGATATTGTAAAGATAACGGCGATATATTTTTAAAAAGTCTAAGCAAATCATTACGCGCACATGAAATGGTGCACAGATTTGCAGGGGCATTTGGTGAGTCAGGTGTGACACTGGGCGAAAGAATAATGATGGGGTCAAAAGATACTCGTAATGGTTTCATAACAGTTTCACCTTCTGCATTAAGCAAGCAACCACTATCCAATATATTGAATCCAATCACTGTACCCATATTTGTTTTCGACCATTTTATTGGTGGAGGTACCGCTAAAGACTTTATGTTGCCGACAACACATGGCAGAGGTTTTAATGAAGGTGCGACAAATTTATTATCCGAAGTATTCTTACAGGGTGGTTTCCAACCCATGGACGAATCACCTCTTAAAGATAGTTATGGCCCAGAAACATTTCTCGCCCGTGAAATTATGCATTTGGTCGGTGAAGATTTGTTTGTCGAATCCATGCTGCTTGATCCAAAAATATTACAAGAAAAAATGGCGGAGATGACGGGGGATACACATTCATACCTTAGAATGGTGACTTCGTTAGATAAATTTCACAGTATAGATCAAGGTCTTAACCCAATCATGAATAAATTACGTCAGATAAAGAGTGTGGATCAAAAAAAGAGGCACGAAGCAAGTATGCATTATTCAGACGCTTTTTCACATGTTTTGAATATGTACAACAAACAAATTGAATCAGCACCAGATGAGCAATCACAAACGCAAGCAAAACAGGAATTGATAGATATGTTGGCGCGATGCGACAAAGAAAAAGGCATATTCCCAGATGAAGCAATAAAATTAATAATAGCCGAAAAACAAAAGCATAATGTTCAAACAGAGAAGGAGATATGAGTTACTCGTTCAGCATGGATTTTAGGTCTTCTACAATTCGTTTCATGCGAACGTCTTTTTGTAATTGCGTGGCAATTTTGTTACGTGAATGTAATACGGTGGTGTGATCACGTCCGCCCAGTAATTGCCCAATGTTCACCAGGGGAATATTTAAAACCTCGCAAATCAAATAAATTGCAACCATACGAGGTTCCACAAATTCGCGGTTACGCTTTTTACCGACAATGTCGTCCTTTGATATATTGAAATATTTGCAAACCTTTAATATTACGTCTTTTGCGGTTGTTTTGGAAATTTTGTCTTCGTTGGGTTCGTTCATCGCACCTATACAGTCTTCTAGGTTTGGAATTGTGCGGCCTTTTAACTTTGCAAAGAAAATCACGCGGAACAATGCAGCCTCCATATCGCGGACGTTCATGTTTTGCTCGACACCTTTTTTTGCAAGGAATTCAATTGCCTCGGGTTCAAGTCGATAGTTTTCCAGTGTTGCCTTTTTTTGTAAGATTGCAATGCGCATCTCGATGTCTGGACTGGAAACATCTTGTATTAGACCTGATTTAAATCGTGAGCGCATACGTTCTTCCAATGTTGCCAGTTTATCTGCATGTCGATCACTGGTGAGTACTATTTGACGATTATTTTGATATAAATCGTTAAATGTGTGAAAAAATTCTTCTTGGGTGCTGACTTTGTTTTCGATGAATTGAATGTCGTCAATCAATAGAACATCTATGTTTCGGTATGCCGTGCGAAAACTGGCGACCGTTTTATTTTTTAATGCCTCGACATAGTCATTTGTAAATTTTTCACATGTTGCAAGCGCGATTTTCAATTTCGGATTGTTTTCCCCAATGTGATTGGCAATTGCGTTTAATAAATGCGTTTTTCCAAGACCGCTTCCACCATATATAAACAGGGGATTAATACGTTTGGCGGGATTGTTTGCAACCGATTCGGCGGCGGCCGCCACAACCTCGTTACTTTTACCCACGATGAAACTCTCGAATGTTTGTAGAGGATTTATTATACTGAATTTACCTACCGTGGTTTGGGGCTTTTTGACTTCCTTTTCTGTTGTATATCTTTCTTCTTTTTCCACGCCGTCTATGATAATTACTTTTTCCACGATAGGTGCGGCTTCTTTTATTTCATATTCGATATGTGGGAAATGCCTGTCGTTCATGGCCTGCTGCTTGCCCATGGATGTTTGTGCCGACAAAACAAATTCCCCATTGGAAAATTCCTCGGCTTCTAGGGGCTTAATCCATAAATCGAAACTGATGGAACTGACTTTGTCCATTACCTTTTTCTTTGCGCTTTTCCAAATTTGCTTTATATCCATTGCGCAAAGTTTAACACATATCCACATAATTAACAAGATGTAATAACGGTCAGAACCATAGTCGTCATTGCACATTACTGCATTAGTGTCACCCCGAGCGAAGCCGAGGGGCCAGCACGCGAAGCGTGCGTAATTATTCTCAATTTAATGTTTCATGTTATGATAATTATCACGCTCCCTTTGGTCGCTGGGTCCCTCCGCTTCGTCTCGTTTCACTCGACTTCGGTCGGGATGACAATAATGTTATGTATGCTTCACAAATACAGCAATATTTTACTGTTATTTCCCTTGTCACAAATCGTGGATTTTGGTAAAATTGTTGTATATGTAACTAAGAGAGGTATACACAATGAAATTAATTTTAGATGGTCTTGATTTAGCCGATGCGGTCGCAACCGTTTCTCGTGCGACATCAGCAAGAACTATTAACCCAATTTTAGAGGGAATTAAATTAACAGCCAAGGGTGGCGAATTAACATTGTCTGCAACTGATTTAGAGGTCTATACAAAGAAAACAATCCGCGCAGACATAAAACAAGATGGTGAGGTTATTGTGCCGGGTCGTCTGTTCGCAGATTATGTAAAAAAATTGGAAAAAAGTCAAATCACAATTACCAGTGACGGTGCAACCGTGGTAATTAACCACGGCGATAACGTCTGTAACTTTCAATGTTTAATGATCGAGGAATATCCAGACATCGTGACATTAAAAGCCAAACCACATTTTTCTATAAAAAGCGAGGCATTAAAAGACCTTATTGCCAAAACAACGTTCAGTGCGTCTGCAGATGACGCGCGTCCAGTTTTAAAAGGTGTGTTATGTGAAATTGAGGGTGAGAAGATAACCGCAGTTGCGTTGGATGGATTCCGTCTGTCGCGAGTAACAAAAACCATCGCAAATCACAAAGAAGATTTAAAAGTAATTATCCCAGCCCGTAGTTTGGACGAGGTTCGAAAATTACTGGCTGATGACAATGGTGAAATTAACATCGTAATTGAAAACAAATTCTTTCAAATTAACATCGGAAATACAACATTTGCAAGTCGCTTGATTGACGGTGAATATATCAATTACAAACAAATTATCCCCGCATCTTTCATGGCGGATGTGGTAACCGAATGCGCCGGGTTCGAAGAAGCTGTTTCGCGTGCGGGATTATTAGTTCGAAGTGACCGCATTAATCTGGTGACATTAAAGGTCGCGGACAAAACAATCTTGATCACGTCCACAAACGAAATAGGAAAAATTAATGAACGCGTACCTGCTAGCCTTACCGGTAAAGATATGACAATATCATTTAATGCAAAGTATTTGTTCGATGTCCTGCGAAACACTAGCACAGATTTTATTAAATTATCTTTTAGTGGTGAATTATCCCCATGTGTAATTACCAGTGCGAAAGAGGGTGATTTTTTGTTCCTTGTATTGCCAATCAGAATGAATTAAAACTATTGACCTTATGACTGTTTTTATTATATAATGGTGCTTGTAACACTTTAAAAGGAATAAATCATGAAAAGAACCTACCAACCTAAAAAAAGACAACGTTCAAAAGTACACGGATTCCGTGCACGTATGAAAACGGCAACAGGACGTCGTGTGTTAAAGCGCAGACGTGCACGCGGAAGAAAAACCCTTACGGCGTAATCGTATCTTTTAACATTTTTAAAAACATCCTACGTGGATGTTTTTTGTTGTACCAAAGTTCTGCAATGTGGTGTATTTGATATTTGGCAAGGTATATTTTTATTTTTGACCTTTGCACAATCTGTTCATTTATGATAAACTAGCAAATGCTGTCCAAACAATATCGTCTAAAAAAGCGCAAATCTTTTAACTATATATATAAGAAGGGAAAGCACGTCGGCAACGAAACCCTTGCCCTTGTATTTGTTGCTGCCAAGATGAAGCACATAAAGATAGGGTTCTCGGTTTCTAAGAAAGTTGGTAACAGCGTCACCCGACACAAAGCCACGCGGAAAATGCGTGCGGCGTGCAGACCACTTGTACCAATGATAAAAGAAAACCATTCAATTATATTTGTGGCAAAAGAAGGTGTTGAAAAAAAGCATGTAACCGAAATTACCCAAGCCATGGCAAATACACTTAGAAGGGCAGGATTAATGTCATGAAAAAAATCATTGAGTTTTTTGCACTTTTTCCTATATACTTCTACAGGTTTGTTATTAAGCCATGGTTGCCAAAAAGTTGTGCCTTTACACCCACATGTTCCGAGTACACGATATTGGCGATAAAGCAGCACGGTATATTCATTGGATGGATGCTTGGGGTATGGAGAATATTGCGGTGTAACCCATTTAACAAGAACGCCTATGGCTATGACCCCGTACCCAAAACCTTAAGAAGAAAAAAGTCCATTCAACAGGACATCGAAAGCCCAAAAGGAGACCTAAATGTTTAACTTAATCTCAGCCCTTGTATTTCCAGCAGGCAGTGGAATTCGCGGCATAGTATTTTCCAGTATTTCATGGATTTATTCATGGACAGGCAGTTACGGTCTGGCAATCATTATGTTTACATTGTTTTTGCGTGTTGCGTTTATCCCGCTTGATTTTGCAACAAAGTACTTTACCAAACGAAACAGTATTCGTATGGCAGAATTAAAGCCAGAGGAAGAACGTTTAAAAAACACCTATGCCGATGACCCGATGGGTCTGCAACGTGCACGCCAAGAGATGTATAAAAAACACGGTGCAGGTATGGGCGGATTTTGCCTGTTTACCATTTTGAACCTTGTCGTTATGATGGTTATATTCATTAACGTGTTCCAAGGTTTAAACCAAATCAGTCACTTTAACGTGAATAATCAATATACTCATCTGCAAGGTGTTTACCAAGAGTGGAGACAACAAGGTTATACACGAGAACAATTGGCGGAAAACGAATACTTCCATGCCGAAATAAACCAGGTATTTAACGATACCACACCAAGTTTCCTGTGGGTTTCCAATATGTGGCGTCCAGATGCACCATGGACACGCCAAGCACTTAACTGGAGCCAATTCCAAAGTGCAATAAATAATGTCCACAGTGATTATCGCGTAACCGCATTATCTACAAGTCAGAATCTGGAAAGCGAGTATAATTTTATATTTTCCAACATTGATGCATCCGCTCGTCGTTGGAATGGTTTCTTGTTATTTGTTTTATTGGCGGGTGCTACAACGTATTTCTCGGTCGTACTTAACGCAAAAATGATGAAGGCACGAGACAAAGAGAAGAAGGAAAACGAGGAAAAAGAAGCTGGTTACAGCATTCGCGATGCATTGGTCGAAACACCAGCCGGAACAAAAGCACCAATCTCGCCAATGGACCCCGCAATGATGGGGAAAATGATGAAATTCATGATGCCCGTTATTATGATAATTTTTACACTTACCAACACCGCTGCACTTGCGATTTATATTACGATGAGCAGTTTATTCGCAACCCTAATCGGTCTTGGTCTGAATAAATTGGTGGAATTAATAATTAAAAAGCAAGAATCAAAGAAAAAAGAAAAACAGCCGGACATGACAATAATAAATCCACATGCAAAATACTTTAAAAATAAGTAATGTACAAAATTATATGCATTGTGATAAACTTGCACATAATTTCTAAAGAAGGAGTTGACATGGCTAAATCAATCGAAACCAGCGCAAAAACAATAGACGAAGCGGTAAATGACGGACTGGAACAACTTGGTGCTTCGTACGAAGATGTGGACGTGGAAATCATTTCCGGTGGCGGGATGTTCAAAAAAGCAAAGGTTAAATTAACACTGAAAGAAGGTGTTAAAATTGAACCCGAGGTTAAAACAGAAGTTAAACAAGAAACACCAACCCCTGCGCCTGTTAAAATCGAAGAAACAAAAATTGAAACAAAATCTGAGGTGGCTAGAACAGAGCAAACACAAAAGCCAATTCCGCAAAAACCTGTGCCGCAAAAAACGCCTGCAACGCCTATATCTGCGGGTTCATCCGCCAAGTTGGATGCGTGTGTGGATTTTGTTACGAAAATTCTTGCTGGGTTGGAAAATGATGCAACGATATCCTGCGAAACCAATGACCGAGGATACATTATCAACATCAGCGGTGAGGATGTTGGCAGACTTATTGGGAAGGGTGGTGAAGCACTTAATGCCTTGCAAACACTTGTCAGTTCAATTGCAATCAATAATGCAAAAGGCGATAATAAACGTGTTTACGTAAATATCGAAAACTATCACGAGAAAAGAACAGACACATTAAAAGCACTTGCACAAAAGAAAGCGGAATACGTACTTAGAACCGGTAAGCGCATAACATTGGAACCTATGACAGCGCGCGAACGTGCAATAATACACACCGCTGTCCAAGAAATTACCGGCGTAAAAAGTTACAGTTTTGGCGAGGGTGTTAACCGACGTTTATGTATCGCAGTGGATAACGGGGAATCCAAAAAATAAATGTTTAACGTAATATTAGTTTTTATGATTCTGCTGACCGTATGGTATACCAGTGCCATCGCAACCACCATAGTTTCGCGGGTAGACCCATATTACAAAGGCAAACTAGTCCGTGGAAAAGAGGGTTGTTTTTGCGATCATTGCGGCGATGTGATTCAAACCGTGCATACATTTCCTGTAACCGGATATTTAATGCTTCGGGGGAAAACAAAATGTTGTGAAAAACCTATCCCGCGAATTTATCTTTGGGTTGAGATTTCCATGTTTTTGTACCAGTTAGTTGTGCTGTATTTTCTGGCTCATCGTCCATTGATTTGTGCAGCGGTCATGTTTGGTGGGATTGTTGTTGGACTTTTTATTTTTTGTGTTCACAAATATGGGATTCGTTTTAATTACAAACATTTTATAATCAGTCAATTTTTCATGATTGTCGCATTTTTATGTATTAGTATGTTTTTATTAGCATTTCAAATTTAAAAGTCTTATTAAAATTTACATTTGTCAATAATTGAACATTACTGTATACTTCCCCAGTATGATAAATATGAGAACAAAACAAACACAAATCATCTGCACCATAGGTCCGGCAAGTAATAAGGAAGACACAATAGCACAAATGGCACGCGTAGGCATGAACATTGCCCGTGTAAATTGCAGCCACGGCGGAGCAGAAGGTAATCGACATGTTTTTGAAGTATTGAAAAAGACTCGTGAAAAACATGGACTTGATTTTAAAATTATGCTGGATACAAAGGGTCCAGACGTACGTATCGGAACATTCAAAGAGGGTGGTGTTGATTTAAAGTCCGGTGATATCTTTACGCTTACAACCGACGAATGTGAAGGCACCAAAAACCGTGTGTGGATTAATTGTCCGCCGCTCCCAAAAAAGGTAGCAGTTGGCCAGCCAATTTTACTAAGCGACGGTATGATTCATGTTGTAGTCACAGAAGTAAAGGGCAACGACGTAATAACCAAAATCGAAATAGGTGGACGATTAACCGACCGCAAAACCGCGTTCGCACCAAACTGTGACCTTGGTTTGCCATTCATGGCAGATTATGATAAACATGATTTGATTCTTGGAAAAAAATATGGTGCGGAACTGGTGGCAGCAAGTTTCGTAGGCAATGGTGCAGATTTGGACGAAATGAATGAATTCATGCGAAAGAATAAATGCGAAATGCCAATTATATCTAAAATCGAATCCAGTGACGGAATTAAAAACCTGGATGAAATTTTGCAGCGTACATGGGGAATTATGGTTGCGCGCGGGGATCTTGGCGTGGAATATCCTATTGAACAGATTCCGACATTGCAGAAACTGATTGTGACTAAAACACGTGAGGTAGGAAAATTCTGTGTAGTTGCAACAGAAATGATGGAGAGTATGGTTTCCAGACCCCGCCCAACACGTGCCGAAGTTACCGATGTAGCCAACGCAGTCTGGCAGGACGCATCCGCAGTCATGTTGTCCGCAGAATCCGCAACCGGAAATTTCCCCGTGGAGACGGTAACCTATATGTCCAAAATCGTAATGGAAGCAGAGAAAAGCAAAACAAATTAAAAAGGCGATTGCCTTTTTTGTTTTGTAATGATGAAAGAGTAGACAGTCTGAACAATTATTTATAAAATAATGCAAAGGAGACAAATGAAGAAAAAATTAATCATTATAATCCCAATAATTGTGGTCATCGTCGGAATATCAATATTATCATCCATCATGTTTTTGGGCTGGGGTCGAAGTAATGCCACCGAGGATGATTTTTCCCTAACGATATCAGTAAGAGAAACAACCGTGCAGGCGGGGGATCGAATTTATATTGACATATCATTGAAAAATCACACATGGCGAGCGCAGAGGATTTCGCATTGGAGAATTTTTTGTCCATATATAGCAGATGTGTATGACCATAGTGATCACACTCCATTTGGTCTTCCTTTCTCTAGTCGTATAAGAAAAAAGGGAGTGCTCGACACTGGTTTTTGGAATTTATATACACTGCGTATACCAAACGACACAAAAATTGGAGAGCATGATTTGTTAGTAAGAACTCTATTTTGGTTTAGTACTGGTAGGTCCAGCTATCGAACAATAGAATTGTCTTCTAACGTAGTTAAAATTAAGATAATTTAAGGAAAAAATATGAAAAAACACATAAGAAAAATATCAATACTCACATTACTATTTATCTTTGCACTTACTCCATTCATAATATTAATGAATAAATATGAAATGCGAAACGTTCTTGCAAGCACAAGAAATGCAAATTGTAATTGCATATATTGTGATTGTGTTGAATGTTTTTGTGAAAATTGTTGCAACGACAATATTACCCGCGGTGGTCATCGTATCAACAATATACAACAAATGGTTGAAGAGCACTCTGGCGAATTCGTGCGGATACACACACCATATGATAGTGTAATCACAGAAAAAATCCAAAGAGAAACAGACAAAATGCGTAGTCAACCATTAACAGGATTTAACCCATCTCTTCATTACAGCCGAACAATAATCCGTCAAAGCAGCAATCAAAATAATCGTATTGTGGTAGTTCTTATGGGAGATGGATTCACGGCATCCCAACAAGGAAATTGGCCAAACCCAGCCTCAGGCACATTTTTGTATCATGCACGCAGTGCAACAAATTTCATGATGCAGACATATCCATTCAGTCTGTTCGAAGATTTGTTTACGGTTTACGCAATTCAAACCATATCCGCACAATCTGGCATATCCAGACCCAGACCATGGCCGCTTTCAGATATTAACGTGCGCAATCGTTTCGGGAGTTTTGAACCAAGAAATAATGAAATTGATATGCCCATAGAGGGACAAAGTGATGTAAGATTTATCGCAGAACACTTTGCAGGCGGTCGTGTAAATTTAAATATGATTCAGGTAATTGCAAATTCAGATAGATTTGGTGGTCGTGCTTTTGGTGCGACCCCAGTTACTAGTCCAATTGTTGGAATAGCGCTGACGTCAGTCCACACAAATCATGGTGGTTGGCGACGAACATTTATTCATGAATTCGGACATTCATTTGGTGGCTTGGCAGATGAAATAGATGGATCACATGCATGGAATAATATAGCAAACATGGCTACAGACAGAAATAACGTTCCATGGAGCCATTGGATAGGTATTGTAGATATCGGGCAACCACGTGCAATAACTGCTAGAACAATTGGTGGTCAAAATGTGCGAAGATACGTCCCCCGCGGATATGATACTGATTGGTTAGGAATTACTGGCGGTTGTTTAATGTCACGCAGTAGTGGGCGTATAACTTCTTTTTGTTTGGTATGTTCTGCCGAACTAACGCGACGTTTGGCGCAACATCATTCTGGTGAAACCTTTGTGCCCCGTTGTAACTATTCACATGAGACACATATTACGGTACAACAGAATCCAAGGAACAGAGTTTTAAATTATGCCTTCAACGGAAATACAACGGTACAACATGTAACAATACCATCTTGCATAAGGACAATTGGGGCATATGCATTTTTGGGTGCAACGCGTTTATGGACGATTACAAATTTAAGTCCAATACCGCAACCAATTAATATTGCAACCTTCGCCAGATTAGATAGGTCTCAAATCACAGTAATAGTTCCGCAAGGAACCACGCAAGCCTACCGCAACGCAGGCTGGACAGGTTTTAACATCGTCGAACCAAATTTCTTCGCAGGCGGCAGCGGCACCTCGATTGACCCATTTTTAATCAGTAATTCAACACATTTGAATAATGTGAGGTACGCCCCATCAGCGCAATTCTCACTTGCGGACAACATCACTTTAACCAGTAACTGGACACCAATCCCTAATTTCCACGGAACATTCAACGGCAATAATCGCGAGATTCGTGGAATAAACATATCCAACCCAAGCGTACCAACCAGTGGCACAACCAATACAGGGTTTGTTGCACGAAACTACGGTATAATCGCAAACACAATCTTCTCGGATGTGCGGATAGACTTTCGTTCAGACCATGGGGCAGCAATAACCAACGTAGGTGCCGATTGCAGGAATGAATCTTGGCATGATTAACCGAGTAGAGGTACGTGCAGAAATTCGGGTTAGACGGATAAACTCGCGCGTGGGTGGCATAGCAGGAGTTAACGTCGGAACAATTCAATATTCTAATATCACAAACAACAACACAAACCGCGCATATACCATTATATATGGAAACGGAGATCTTGGTGGAGTGGCTGGACATAACACCACTGGCTACGGTCGGCGTGGGCATATAAGAAATATACACGTGCATCATACGACGATACAACATTTCTTAGTCAACCACAGCAGGTCCGTAGGCGGGGTAGTGGGCTTTAACACCAGTGCAACTTTGGAATGGGCGATTATTCACGATGTAATAGTACGCAATGGCGGACAATCCAATGCATCTCATATAGCCCCAGCAATGGGATTAATTGTAGGGCAATTCCAAAACTCCACAGTACATCATTTTGGTCGTCACAGATCATCTATGAACTACGGCAACTTATCTGTCTCCCAACCTACTCATTTCGGTTCACTTGGTTGGGGTGGTGCAGGACGAGGCTGGGGCGGTCAAATGTCTGGTAATAATGATATTCTTGTTCCCACGAGTGGGGAAATTGTGTTGTGCAATTTTTAATCCTAATTTCTTAAATTATACGATATAATAGTATTATGAAAAAGTTTCTTATAATACCTTTGCTTGTATTTGTGGCGGTTACCTTTGTGGGGTGTTCGTCTGTTACTGCTGCGGTTTCACGTCTCCCAGATGGACGTGTTTTGCAAATTGTAGAGTTCCGTTTTGACGAAACAACAACACAGAACTTGTTCGACACAAACGAGATATATAACTTTCTAGGTGACCCAAAGTTTGGTCTCACAACCACCCGAAGCGAAACCACCGTTATCCACAATGGCGAGTCTTTAACGTTCACGTTTGGCATGTATTACACCTTGGAACGTGCAGATTATGCAATTCGATTAACATTGGAATTTGATAACTTTGATTCTTATGCCTATTTTAACGGAATTCCGCATGATTATGATACACAAACAATTGATATCCAGCGCAATGTATTTTTCGTGGAACGCACAATAACAATGCCTAATCCTTTTGCAACATTTTTTGAAAGCAACTCTAACCGTACGTTGGATATAATTAATCATTTCACAGCACAGTTTGGTGCGAATAAAGATGACCTTACTTTGGTTTATGTACTTGCGTCTCCAATTCGCCGTACCAGTACCAATGCAACCAGCAACCAACGCACCATAGACACCCACTTTTATTTCTTTGAATCAACATACGCCAATATGATTGACGAAATTGTGGTTTTCGATCGCTTTGCAAACACACCAATTTGGTATGGAATAGGAGTTGGGGCAACAGTTATATTCATGCTGGTCTTGTATTCAATCCTGAAAAGAAAGTCAGATAACCAAATCACAGTTTAATTTTGTATCAATTTTTATTTAGTGTGATACAATAAAAAATGCGAGCAAACTCGCGTTGGAATGATATCTTAGTAGCATTTTTTGAACATTAAGGTATTTGTCAATTGCTGAATTATCTGCGATAATTCCTAGGTCATAAAAACAAAGGGAATGCAAATGAAAAAATTTTTACTGCTCCTAACATTGGTATGTTTTGTTGGAGTTGCAATACATATTGTGCCAGTTGCTTCGCAGGTAGTTGTATCGGCACAATCAATGTTGTCTGTTACAAATAATGTTGTATGGGAGGAAAACGGACTTCATTTTATAGAATTCGGTTCATATCCGAGGACTTTTGTTGGCAAAGAACAAAATGCCAGATTCGAAGAAAACTTTAACGAGGGCACGCAAGAACTGTTCGGACGTGGTGCGGTATCTTATTTTGCAACAAATGGCGGAACCACAGGTGCAGAAGGGTATATAGAAAAACTTAACCCTTGTTTTGAATACAGGGGCGAAAGATTCGTGCGCGTTGAATCCATGCGAAATGCACCAGTTGCGGGTGGGGTATCCGTTTTCACCGATGGCACAGAAATGGATGATTCCGGCACAGTATATTGGTTCAGAGTGGAGCCTATAAGATGGATTATTTTAAATTGGGACAATCTTCCAACTACGGTTAATTCGGACGGCGATAACACTGCGACATATATCAAACTATGTACCGCCGAATCTATTGCCGCTAATATACCCTTTAGTAATATCGCAAATATATCAATTTGGGAAGACTCGACCGCCCGTGGTTGGCTTAACGGAACCGATGTCGGTTTAAATTTTTCTGATAAAAATTCTTTTATTAGCGATGCATTTTCCAGTGCCGAGAGGGCATTAATCGAGTACTCGGTTCTCACCACAAATGGTCCAAGTGATTTGACATTAACAGGCTTGGGTGCACCCGAGAGCATAACAACAGATAGAATATTTATTCTAAGTTTTTCCGAGGTAGTTGAACATTCACATGTTTTCAGCAATATGCCAATGGACGAAAACAGTGGGGAACGTCTTTTAAGGGCAACTGATTACGCCCTTGCAAATAATGCCCGTGTGAGTTATCAAATTGCGGGGTGGGAAGAATTTGATGGGAATGTTTGGTGGTGGTTGCGCACCGCCCAAGGTGCAGGAGGGGCATCATCATTCATAAGTTTCCGTGGTCATCAAAACGGGCAGCAGGCCAGCAACATCAACAACGCATTACGGCCAGCTATGAGATTATCTCTTGATTTATTTGATGAAATTGTAAACGTAACAATAAACTTGGACATTGATAGTGGTATTAAAACCGAGTCTGGGTTGGTTTTACGTGGAAATGGCGTGACGGTTCAATTTCCGCCAACCATTGATGAAATTGAAAGAATCACAATTAACGGAATCGCAATTGATACACAAACATTGAACAATGCCAACACTAATGGATATTTTATTATTCCAGGAATTACAGGCGATACCATAATAAATGTAACTTTTGTTTCTCAAAAATATCCTTGTAATAATAATGGACTTTCTTTACCTGCCATTTTGGGAATTATCGCAGGTTGCTTAGTTGCCTTGGGACTCGTTGTCTGTCTAATTTTATTTTTGCACAAAAAGAAAAAGCGTAATGTTTAATTATGACTAGATCATTTTGTTCTTTGAAAATGAAGTTATACGATCTTATGTCATTTAAAATTAAAACATTTGCAAAAGTCCCTAATTCATGATACTTTATGTGTGTTTGATGCATACATAATATATGTATGTTGTAAATTAATCAAGGAGGGATTTTATGAATGTAAGTTCGGTAACACTTTCATTACTTGGATTGTTGTTATTCGGCCTTGCTCTCGGGATGCTGGTTGGACTTTGTCGTGGTTTTAGAAAAAGCTGGTTCCGTTTGGCTACTTTGGTACCTGCATTGCTGATTGCATTTTTTATGACCCCGCTATTCACCCGAAGTATGGCAAATACAGCAGACAGATTGTTCTATGAAGAAGTACTTTACGGTAACAACGATTTGTACGCACTTCACTATAATTTTGATGGATTAGCAGAATTTTTTTCCAGAATGCCGCTTGCTATCTTGAACCTGGTTGTCTTTATTGGGTTGTTGTTTGTTTTAAGGTTTATATCTTTGATTATTTTTTGGATTTTTGCCGGCAAGGTTGCACCAAGACAAAGACAAGTTACCAATGGTAAAACCGCCAATGGTATGGATCGCGTCGAAACAAAAGACATGCCAAGAAGACGTTTGTTTGGAATGTTGGTAGGTGCTGCGCAAGGTCTTGTTTTATTTTTCTTCCTTATGATTCCTGTGAATGGAATTCTCGGGACAATTAACACAATGGATAATTACGAGCCCGAGTTCACAACATGGAACATGGAATACCTGCACAACGACGATATGCGAAACTTTCTGACAGATATGTCTGAATTTAACGATGAAATAAACAGTTCCGCATACGGTGTTATTACACGAATTACCGGAATGCGTGCCTTGTCTGGACCTATGCTTGGGTATCTTCTTACCGTCCGAATGCCAGGCCAAGAAAACATTCGCCTTCGCCAAGATATCTTAACCGGTAACGAAATTATGCGTGACTTTGTTGCAATTCAAAACGCGTTGATGTTTGACGAAAATGGTGAAGAACGTTCTATGACCGAGGGATTCAGATATCTGGATGATGCGTACTGGGACGCTATGCACGAACTTATTAACAAGTTATTTGAAATTCGCACATTCCGCCTGCTTGCAAACAGTGCAGAGGGTCTAGAAGGTTTTGCAGCCGACACCGATCTTTTCCTAGACGAAGATGGTACACCAATACTTACAATTCTTCCACGAGACAGTGATATAGACGACGAAGACGACCAAACTGCACAATGGCACGCGGTTAACATTGAATTCAATAATGCACTTGTATCTGCAATTTCACGAATGAACTATGACTTTATCCGCGGCGACATGCGCGCAGCAATAAACATCATCCGTTCATTGTTCGGTGACACATTTAATGTTAACGGAGAATACTACACATTGTTTGATGGTCTAGATGGTGTTATCAGTAACTTTGGCGAAGACAGTGGCGACCTAAGCGATGCAATGAACACATTGTCCACAATTATTGGAGCAAATCCAAGTGACAGTGTGCTTAATGATTTTTTTACATCTGTGTTCCAACTTGGATTCTTTCAACACATTCTTGTTGCAGGACCTGCACCTGCATTTGAAACACCTGCATTGGTAAGACTTCCATTGATGCAAATGTTCAACTTTACCGCAGGAGAAGCGCAACTGGGGACCCTTAACTGGGATGCTACTGCGTATGACCTTACACGTATCTTTATCACCGCTACCGAAGCGATCGTAGGTATCAATGAAATGTTGGATGACGATGCAGATGTTCTTGATATAATTGGTGATATGGATCCAAACGTTCGTGATGCAGTTGCGGACATATTGCAAATATTTACAATGGAAATCGGTATCAGCCACAATATCAGATTGGTTGCAACACGTTTCATTAATGATAATATCGACCTTACCGCCCAAGACCCAACAGTACAAACAATTCTTAACGATATCCTTGACCGTTTGGCTCAACCGGATCCAGACCTTAACTGGCGCCAGCATCTACAAACACTTCAAGGTGCAATTCAAATGCTGAACGTTATTGCAGGCGGAAACATCAGTGACATCATTGATTCAGTTTTTAACAGCGACTTTATGTACAACCTTAAAAACGATAATGTTATTGGTCCAATCGTAGCCGGTATTATCGAAGACCTTGTTGAAGACCATCTAAGTATCGCGGATGGCACAATGTCCGTAACATTTACCGGAACATGGTACGAAACACTAGAGGCTATGTACCTTCTTGGAAATGGTATGAATAATGTTCTTACCGCCCTTGATGATGGACAGAATCTTACAGGTGAGCAAATCATCGACCTTATCGACGAAACCGGTCAGGTGTTTGTTGACTTGGTAGAACTTGGTAACATCCAAATTGCTATTGAAGACGACCTTTGGGATGATTTCGAAGCACATATGAACGACCTTGATCTTCCACAAGCCCAAATTGACGACATTCTTTCCACTCTCTTTGTACGTCGTCCTCCAGTGGTATAATTTTTAAGGAAAGTATAGATTTTTGACAGGTAAATATGGTATAATAGGATTGTATAGTTAACGCTGTGCAATCCTTTTTACATATATAATTTACAAAAGAGGGGAGACAACATGTACAACTTTCTTTCAAATGGAATATCCGCGTTTGCGGGAATACTGACCGCTGCTGTACTTGCTATTATTGCGGTTGCTTTGGTCGGGTTGGTATTATTGCTTTGGATTTTATTTGTGGCGACCCACAAAAAACGCCGCGACAAAATCGGCTGTCCACGCGAACAAAAACGTTTATCCAATACACGTAATGGATTTTTTGTGTTGGGTTTTGTTTTTGTTGTGCTGGCACTTGTTAGTTTTATTTTTGCCGCGACCGCCGCAACGGTGCTTTGGATTCCATTAGTTGCAATTGGTCTTATTTGCATATTTAATTATGTTGCTTCACTTCTTTGTCCATGTATCTGTGAAAAGGGTAGTTGTTTTTGTAACTGTGATAATGCGCCCGCCACAGAAGAACCAAAGCAAAAAAAGGAAACACCTATTGCTGCACCAATAAAGGAATCATATGAACCAAAATCAAAGCCAGAGTCAAAAAAAGATATAGCCCCAACAAAGACAAAAGAAACCGAACCTACAGGACCTACACCTATGAAAGAGGAAAAGGTTGAAAAAGAAGAAAGACAGCCTGGAGAGGTACTTTCTCAACCAACTGAAGCCGTTAAAGAATCATCAAGCAAGACCCCTGCAAAGGAAGCGAAACCAGCAACAAAAAAATCTGAGAGTGTACCATCTGCGACACAAAAGGCAAAACCAGTGCAAAAAAAGGTTGCACCCGCCAAAGTGGTGAAATCCGCAAAACAGGTGGAACCAAAGAAGGAAACGGTTAAAACCGAGCCAAAACCAACGCCAGCCTCGCAAAGTACCAATACCCCTGTAAAACAAGAAGCCACACCAAACACAATTGTCACAACAAATTCATCCGGACAAACCGTAGAGCGTACAGAAACAGTAACCAGTTCAGTATATGCACGCGACGAAGTTCGCTATACAGACGGTTCAATTTCTGGATATGAAATGACAGGACACAAACAAACACACCGTATTAACGACAACGCTGCGGAAATATTAAATGAAAGTTTGCATGTTAAAAACCTGAGCGATGGCGAAGAGCAACAAATTGTTTCGTCTCAAAAAGCCATTGACTTTAGACAAAGTGCAGAGAACTCTACCAATACGAAAGAGATTCAATCCATCAAAGAAGTCAAAGAGGAATCTCCAAAACCAGTACCAACGTATAACTTTCAAAAGACAAAGAGTTCTTCGTCCACTGTAACCGCAACCCAAACATACGACCAAAGCGAAGTTCTTCGTGCGTTGTCCGGTCTTAGAAAAGCCATGGACGAAAACGAAAGTGTTAAAAATGAACTCAAGGAAGACAAATGAATAAAAACCAAATTGAACAATATCTTGAAGATAATAATCTTGAATTTGACCGAATCAATGTCACCAGCACAAATGTAACAATACACTTTTCCAAAGGGCAATTCATTGTGTCCATGTCGTATCTCGCATTTTTGGAAAGATTGGGAATAATTGATGATTCTGTCATGCGATCTCTTGTTATTATGCCAACTGATGAATACCCTGTAAAACAATCCAATTGATTTGCTTGGCACCTTTGCAAATATAAGGTATAAATTTATATATGAAATTATTTAATACTCTTACACGAAAGAAAGAGGTTTTTACACCACTGGATGGTAGCACAGCCCGCATTTATACGTGCGGCCCTACCGTTTATGGTACACCCTCCATTGGCAATATGCGTGCCTATATATTCACAGATATTTTAAAAAAGAGTCTGGAATATATCGGTTTTGATATAAATGACATTATCAATACAACCGACGTTGGACATCTGCAAAGTGATGCAGACGAGGGCGAGGATAAAATAGAAGTTGCCGCACGCAAAGCCAATTTAGACCCGATGCAAATTGCCAAACAATACACGGACGAATTTCTTCGTGATTGTGCAAAGTTGAATATCCGCCATCCAAAGATTTTAGCACCTGCATCAAAATATGTACCACAAATGATTGAGCATGTATCCGGGTTAGAAAAAAAAGGCTTTACATACCAAATCAGTGACGGTGTTTATTTTGATGCTTCGCTGTTTCCAAAGTACTATGAACTAAGCGGTAAAAAGGAACAAAAAGGGGACAAAGCCGGTGCCCGTATAAAAATGGGTGAAAAGAAAAATCAAAATGACTTTGCATTGTGGAAAATCACAAAACCAACCGCATTACAGAAATGGGATTCACCATGGGGTGTTGGTTGCCCAGGTTGGCACATCGAATGTTCCGCAATCGCACGCCATCACTTTGGAGATACCTTTGATATTCACACAGGTGGGATAGACCACATCCCAATCCACCACACAAACGAAATTGCGCAAACCCAGGCACTGACAAATAAACCGGTTGCACAATTTTGGATACATAACGAATTTGTCAAGGTTGATGGCAAAAAAATGTCCAAAAGTCTTGGCAACGTTTATACAATTCCCCAATTGGAAGAAATGGGTTTCAATCCTTTGGCATATCGATATTTTGCATTGGGTACTCATTACCGTACAATTATTAACTTCACCTTCGAAGCATTAAAAGGTGCACAGACTGGCTATGATAATCTTGTACGCGAACTTGTGCGTCACAAAACTTCGCTTATCAACGCGTTAATTGCAATTGATTTTGATGAATATCGTAAACGTTTTCATGATGCAATTTCGGACGATTTGAATACGCCACGTGCCCTTGCACTGGTGTGGGAGTTGGTGAAAAACGGACCAAACAAAGAAATCTATGATTTAATTATTGAATTTGATAGTGTACTGTCATTATCATTAGAAGAAGCGATTAACAAAGAAATCGCCAAATCAAATGTTAAAATCCCGTCACTGGTAACCAAAATTGCAAATGCACGCATGGATGCAAAAAAAGCAAAAGATTTCAAAACAGCGGACAAGTTACGAGAGGAAATCAAAACACTTGGGTACGAGATTATAGATACCAAAGACGGATACGAAATCACAAAGATTTGATTGGACAAAATACAAAAAAATCTGTACAATTAAAAATGAACGCATTTGATCAACAGAAATACATAAAGTTACAGTCGGAAAAGATTTTAGAACGTGTTTCCAAGTTTAAAAAACTATATCTTGAATTTGGTGGAAAGTTATTTGATGACCACCATATTTCTCGTTGTTTGCCTGGCTTTGATCCGGACACAAAGATTAAAATGCTTCTTAATATAAAGGAAAAGGTTGAGGTAATTATTACCATCGCCGCCGAAGATATCGAGTCTGGTAAACGCAGACACGATGTAGGGATTAGTTACGAGGATTATACAATACAACTTATTGAAAGTTTCAAGGATGTTGGATTGCTTGTAAATTCTGTGGTAATTAATAAATTTGATTCCCAACCATCCGTGATCACATATAAACGCAAATTAGAACAACGCAGCATAAAAGTTCATCTTTTTAATAAAATTATGGGTTATCCAACAAATGTAGATTTGGTTCTTAGCGATCGTGGTTTTGGTGTAAACCCCTTCATCCAAACAACCAAGCCCATTGTTCTAATAACCAGTCCCGGTGCAAAAAGTGGTAAGATGGGTGTAGGGTTAAGTCAACTTTATCATGAGGCCAAGAACGGCAATAAAAAGGCCGGCTTTGCAAAATTTGAAACTGTACCCGTATGGAATTTGCCATTAAGGCATCCGTTGAATATCGCCTACGAAGCCTCTACCGTAAACATTAATGATGTGAATGTAATAGACCACTATCACTTTGAAAAATATGGTGTTGTTGCGGTTAACTATAACCGTGATATCGAGGCATTTCCATTACTGCAAAATATCTTTCGTCATATCTACGGAAAAGATATTTATCACAGTCCAACAGACATGGGCGTTAATATGGTAGGATTTTGTATTAATGATAATGCAGCAGTTGAAGCCGCATGCAAACAAGAGATTATCCGCAGGTACTTTGAAACCCTGTGCTATTTCAAACAAGGCAAGGTGGGTGAAGACACGGTGTCCCGTATGGTCTTGTTAATGAAACAACTTTCACTGAACCCAACTGACCGTGGGGTAGTGGTACACACAGCAAAGTTACAAGAAAAGGAAAGTAAACATTCCGCGTCTATACAACTTTCAACCGGCGAAATTTTATCTGCAACTGCAAACGGATTTACCAGTGCATCCAGCGAATTGCTTTTAAAAGCGGTTGGAAAATTATTGTCTCTTAATTCCAAGATTCGAATTATCCCCGATAACATAATGCAAAAAACCACTGAATTAAAAACCCAAATTCTGGGAGAGAAAAGATTCCACCTGCGTTTGGGCGAGATTCTGGTTATTCTGGCGTCCAGTGCGGTTACAAACGAATTGTCTGCACATGCTTTGGATGCAATTAAACAATTGAAGGGTGCCGAGGTTCACACATCATACATGATTTCTGACGAAGAATCCATGGTTTGGAAAAGACTTGGGGTCAATTTAACCCAAGAGCCTGTATTGGGATAATAGCATTTAAATCTTTACAAATTAAATTTAATAGGATATAATAACACCTGTGGGAGAATCCACGTAAATTTTTATGCGTAGATTTGTTTGCACCACAAAAAAGGAGAAACATAAATTATGTCCAAACCAATTAAGGCCCAGGTTAAACTCCAAATCGCGGCGGGAAAAGCCACCCCGGCTCCACCGGTTGGATCTACGCTGGGACCACACGGAATTAACATTCCACAATTTGTAAAAGGTTTTAATGACGCAACTGCAAAGGACGCCGGTCTGGTTATACCAGTTGTTGTTACCATTTACACTGACAGAACATTTGACTGGGAATTAAAGACACCGCCTGTGGCTGTTCTTATTAAAAAAGAACTTGGTCTGCCTGCGGGTTCAAAAAAGCCTAATACAGACAAAGTGGGTAAAATCACACGTGCCCAGGTCGAAAAAATTGCGCAACAGAAAATGGTGGATCTAAACACAACAGACATTGCAAGTGCAATCAGCATGGTCGAAGGTACAGCCCGTTCAATGGGTGTTGTGGTAGTTGACTAATATTATATAAGGAGCAAACATGAAACAATCTAAAAAATACCTCGAAAAATTATCAAAAGTGGATACAACAAAACAGTATCCCGCAGAGGAAGCATTGAAACTTGTAGTAGAAAATGCGACAGCCAAGTTTGATGAAAGTGTAGAATTACACGTTCGGCTTGGTGTAGATGGCAGACAAGCCGACCAACAAGTACGTGGTACGGTGGTATTGCCAAACGGAACAGGTAAAACATTACGTGTTCTTGTAATTGCAAAGGGTGACAAAGCGGAAGAAGCAAAAAAAGCCGGTGCCGACCACGTTGGCGAAATGGACATCATCACAAAGATTACCAGTAATAACTGGCTGGACTTTGATGTATGTATTACAACCCCAGACATGATGGGTGTTGTGGGTCGTGTTGCAAAGATTCTTGGACCAAAAGGTTTGATGCCAAACCCAAAATCCGGTACAGTAACAAACGACATAACCAAAGCAGTTAACGATGCAAAAGGCGGCAAGGTAGAATATCGTTTAGACAAGGGGAATAACATTCACTGTTTGATTGGAAAGGTTTCGTTTGGCGCGGAGAAACTTGCACAGAACTATACTGTTTTGATTAACGCAATTAACAAGGCAAAACCAAACTCTGCAAAAGGTGTTTACATGAAAAACGTTGTGGTTACATCCACAATGGGTGTTGGGGTAAAGGTTATACCACCACTTGCATAATTCAAATTACAATTAAAAAAGAGGCGTAGTGCCTCTTTTTTTGTGTGACTAAAACTTCTTGTTTTTACTTTGTAATTACATCTCCGCGTGATATTTGGTTTCTGTTAAGGTTTATCAACAACCCCACCTTTTCACCGGCTTGTGCTTCTGTCAAAGTTCTTCTGAATGCTTCTACACCAGTTATTTTGCCTCTTAGATTATTGTTTATTAAAACTGTGTCTCCTACACGAATTTGTCCAGATTCTATTTGCCCAGTCAGAACCGTCCCACGCCCTGTGATTGAAAAAATGTCTTCGACAATCATTCTGAAAGATCCCGAACTTGACGGTCTGTTATCCCAACTAGCAGTAGACTGAGTTGTTTGCCAGTTGGCAGTGGGTTGTGATTGACGTGCCTCGGACTCTCTGCGCATTTGTTCCAGTTCCTCTTGCAGGGGATCTTTTTTCTTTCTAAAGAACATATATATTACCTCATTTTACTTTTTCGGCAGGACAAATGCTTGAGCAATACCGATTGCACCAACAACTGCCAAGATTATTGCACCAATTCCAACACGTGTTGCTGCACCCGCAATTCCGAACAGAGAAATGTTGTCTGTGGATATTACAAATATAATCGCAAACACCGCAGTAACAAGACCAACCGCACATCCGACTAGTGTTATTAGACTGTATCGTTTCCCAAGTTTGCTCTTTTTATTTGCCAAGAACAACATTACACCAAACACAATCAACAAAGCCGCAACAACCATTGTTACAATGGAAAAGATTCCTGTCAGCAACAACCACGTATTCTCGATGTCACCAAGATTCCCAATCAGGTCAAATGCGTTTTGACCATTGTCGTTTGTTCTGTTAAGTATTGTTGTTCTGAACACGACCAATGGCAGCACCAATGGCACAAATAACAACACCCCCAGTATAATTGAAACGATACCGTTTCTTTGATTTTTCATATTTTTCCTCCTTAAAATATTATATCAATAAGGCTAGCACAATATTTTGAAAATACAAAACAAAAGAGGCTCTTTGCCTCTTGTAATTAATCTTTGATGGTTGCGGTAAGTAAACTGATTTTGAATCCTTCCCATTTACTTGAAATTTCTTCCAGTGTGGATGGGGCGGGAAAGTCCAAGTCATGTTTTAATGCGAGACCAAAATATTGGTGGATAAGGTCCTCGGCACTTGCGTATACGTCTTCCATCTTTTCGCCCTCTGCGAATATGGATAAATCCGGGATGAACCCGTTGTATTTTTCTTCTTCCTGGTTATATATGAAAACGATTGGATATGTAAACTTTGGCATGTTTTCCCCTCTTTAATATATTTCATTTTATCCTAAAGAATAACATATTGTCTAATGTTTTTATTTCAATAACTGACATAGTAAAATTATTTATGGACAAAGTTCAAAATTTGACCTATAATTGGTTATAGCAGTTCGGAGGTAGACACATGGAAACAATAAGAGATAACGATTTCCCAGACATGACCATTATGGATGGGAAAATTGTTCCGACAGGTTTTGCGGCAGGGATGAACAAATTAAGTGGATCACTTCAAAACCAGACAAATCTTCCAGAACAAACAAAATCTGGGATGACAGCAGAATTCTCACAAGGTATTCCACAGGATATTCTCGCATATTTAAGAGGCGCAACACAACAAGCAACAATCGCAGAAGATATCGAGCGAGGAAGTTAATCAAATTTATTTTGAACTCAGGTACTCCCTGAGTTTTTTAATTCAAACCCCTTGACGCATATCCCACGCCATGATATTATATTGAAGCCTTTTCGGCTTTCTTTTTTTCTGTGACACAGTTTAAAAGACAAAAATTATCGAGCCATGTATCCATATAATGCACATGGTTCACAAGGAGACAAAAATGCCTACAGTCAATCAATTGGTCAGAACAGGACGAAAACAAGTCACATCCAAGTCAAAATCACCAATCTTGGAATCATGCCCACAAAAACGTGCGGTATGTTTACAGGTGAAAACAACCACGCCTAAGAAACCAAACTCGGCTTTACGTAAGGTTGCGCGTGTACGTTTCAGTAACAAGCAAGAAGGTACCGCATACATCCCTGGGATCGGACACAACCTTCAAGAACACAGTGTGGTTCTTGTGCGTGGCGGACGTGTAAAGGATCTTCCAGGTGTTCGTTACCATATCGTACGCGGAACATTGGATACCGCAGGGGTCGCCAACCGTAAACAAGCCCGTTCAAAATACGGTGCAAAGAAGCCAAAGACAACATCAAAATAAATCTAACTGAAAAGCAGATGTCAGAGAAACGAGTTAGACGAGGAAAGCAAGATGTCACGAGGGGAACTTACTTAATGTAAGTGACCCGATGGGATAGCGATGCTTGACAAAGTATAACGAAGTTTATATAACATCTGAAAGTAACGCGAGGCACGCGTGAAAATAAAAACCTTGAAAGAAAATCAGAGTAATTCTTTCATAAAAGGTAAGTGACAAAGCACCGCGAAGCGTATCGGATGCAACGTCACGTTGCAAAAGGAGAATATAAATCATGCCAAGAAGAAGTGGAATTCCACCAAAACAAGTATTACCAGACCCAATCTACAAGAGCGAAGTTGTAACCAAACTTATCAACCAAATTATGTTAGATGGTAAAAAAGGTGTTGCTCAATCCATCGTATATGGTGCATTTGAACAGATGGGCAAAAAGTTAAACGTTGCACCAATTACCGCATTTCAGCAGGTGTTGGATAACCTGATGCCTTTGCTTGAAACAAAAGCAAGACGCGTTGGTGGTTCTAACTACCAAGTACCTATGGAAGTACGTCCCGCACGTCGCCAGACCCTTGCAATTCGTTGGCTTGTGAACTTTTCCCGAAAGCGTAACGAAAAAACAATGGAAGACCGTCTTGCCGCCGAAATGATTGATGCATACAATCAAACCGGGGCTGCATTCAAGAAAAAAGAAGAAGTCCACAAGATGGCAGAAGCCAACAAAGCATTTGCACATTACAAATGGTAATTCGTATTTATACTTAATTTAAAAGGGCTACAAAGCCCTTTTTTCTTGTATAGTTACTACAAATGTTTGACACCCGCAAAACATAAATATAGAATGTAATATGCCCCTTAAAGGCATAACTAAAAGGAGAATTTAAATGTCAAAAATTACAGTCAGTGTAGACAGTCCAGCAGATTTTAACCAAGAACTGCTTAATAGATATAATATCGAAAAGGCATACACCGGTATAGTCATAGGAGATGATTTCTTTTTGGATAAAGATCTTACCCCCAACGATATTTACAAGGCGGTCGAGGTAGACAACAAAACACCAAAAACTAATGCACCAACCGAAGAACAATATCGCGAAATTTTTGAAAAATACACAAAAGACGGCGGGCAGCATATTCATGTGTCCATCAGTTCCGCCGTATCCGCCAGCCACGAAAATGCAAAACGTGTTGCAAAGGATTTTAAAAATGTCCGCGTAGTTGATTCAAAATCTCTTTGTATGGGATTGTCCTTTATTGCAATGAAGGCACAAGACCTGGCAAATCAGGGCAAATCTTTGGAAGAGATCTTGGCAGAGTTGGAAAACATTATTGCAAAAACCAACATTAGTTTTATTATAAAGGATCTGAAGTTCCTTCACAAGGGCGGTCGTGCAAGCGGATTGCAACTTTTGGGTGCGAATCTGTTGAAAATCCGTCCTTCGTTGATAATGAATGAAGAAGGCAAATTGGTACCAGGTAAAAAGTTCAAAGGTGAATTTGCAAAAGCCGTAAAAGAATACACCGCATTTAAGGTTGAGCAATTTGCAAACGCGGACAAGACAATAGCAATGATTGCGTTCTCGGACATAGATAAAGCGATTGTAGAAGACGTAACCAAAGAAGTCAAAGCAGCCGGATTCCAAGAAGTTCACCAAATCCAAGCCGGTCCAACAATTACAATTCACTGTGGCCGCAATACGATTGGTGTGCTTTTCTTGGAGAAGTAATCCATAATATATAACCCTTACATCTAATACATATAGATGTGGAAGATTCTACTTCATCAAAACCTGTTTCACATCGAACCAAACTCCTATATGGTGTAGGGGCTTTTGGATATGGTTCGACGGTGCAAACCATGAATTCGTTTCTTATGTTTTTTGGAACCGGTATTTTAGGTATTCCAGGCGCTTTGATGGGAGTTGCAATTGCAATTTCCACAGTTTGGGATGCGACGACGGACCCATTTGTGGGGCATTTCTCGGATAAAACTAGAAGCCGTTTCTTCGGTAAGCGACATGGATATTTGTTGGTTGGTGCAATTATGGTTGCAGTTTTCAATATCTTGGTTTGGTCAATAAATCCTGGGTTACCTATTTGGGCAAAATTTGTGCTTTTGTTGACATTGTTGCTGGGGATTGAAACATTTAATACGTTTTATTCCACACCGTATCAGGCACTGGGATTAGATTTATCCAAGAGTTATCAAGACAGAACCCTTGTGCAAAATTATAAAACAGTTTTTAGTTTTCTAAGTTTACTGGTCCCTTCACTGTTGATGATCGTTTTTTTGTCTCCGACACGATATGCAACCATGGGCGCATCCAGCCAAGGCTATCGTGACATAGCGATAGTTACATCCATCCTGTGTATTATATGTGGGTTGATTGTATTTTTTGGAACCTATAAACATCGGCCAATATACAAGCCAATACCAAACGAAAATCAAGAAAAAAGCAAAGGTATCATCACGGATTTTTTCTCGGTTGTAAAACAAAAGAACGTTGGGCGATTAATTTTGGGGTATGCAATATCGCTTAGCGCTGCGGCATTCATTACATCGCTTGGGTTACATGTGTTTACGTTTACATTTCAATTTTCTACAAATGAGATTCCCGTCGTAATGGTTTCGTTGATAATCGGTATTATTGTGGGACAACCGATTTGGTATCATTTTTCCAAACGAACGGACAAAGTTACCGCACTTATCGTGGCAATCATTGTTGTCATACTTGGTATCTTGGCTTTTGGAATGGCTCTTGCGTTCCGTAACCAGATTAACCCATATGCGGTATTGCCATTGGTTGCATTGACCATTTTTATATGTGGGGTGGGTAGTGGATGTTTGTACTCGCTGCCGATAAGTATGTTTGCGGATTGCATAGACCGCGCCAACCGACAAAACAATACCGACAAAACCGCGGTTAGTGCGGGATTTTTAACATTTTGCACAAAGGTTAGTAATGCCTTTATAATGTTCATTATTGGTGTCAGTTTAGATTTAATAGGCTTTCGCGGGAACCAAGCCACACAAAGCCTGTTCGTTCAAAATATGCTTGGATTTGTTCTTGTAAGCGGGGTGGTGGTTGCGTGTACCCTTGCATTGTTTGTGTATTCGGGTTATTCATTTTCAAAAAAAGATTTTGAAAACAATTGATTTTTAATACGTATATTGACTTTGATATCAAAAATAAGATATAATCTGTAATGAAGAAAAAAAGCGAACTTATGCTTAAATTTGACGCTCTTGAAGAAAAAAGAGATAGTCAGATTTCAAGTTATAGACCTGACAGGTTTATGTTGGAGAAAAGAAAAGCAATTCAAAAGGAAATCAACGACCTTGTTAATCAAATGGCACCAGTTGACGAGTCTTTTGCCGAGTACATTGATGACAGAAGAATTCCGCGTGGAGCACTTTATCCAAGCGGAATTAAATGCGTTGATCCGTCGCAAAATCGAGGTTCAACGTATTACGTGTCAGAAATAACTGGTTGCAGCAGAGAGGTTCAATATGAATCTGATCTTGGTGGGGTGGGATACGGACCTGAATTGGAATATGATAAACAAATTAAATTTGGTCAATGTAGCAAGTTTATGGGTTGGGAAGGTTTTTCTATCCCAGAAGCCACAAGTGTTAAAGAAAGAGATTAAAATTATAATTTAATTGACTAATTCCAACAAATAACATATAATATCTCATAACATCTAAGGAGTTTGTGTTTGCATGAAAATAAATTTCAAGAAGGTTAACGGGGGAGGCGGGATAAGGTAGTCCGCACATTTAGAAGTTGCGCGGGCAAGAATTATCTTTGAATCGCCGCAACAAGATATTCGAAAACGAAACATCTGGCGGAATCACAAAACCCGATAGATGTTTTTTTAAAAAATAAGGAGAAATTAAATGAGCGAAAAAATAAAAAATGACCAATCCAAGTTAGACAAAATCGTGGCACTGTCAAAAAACCGTGGATTCATATTTCCGGGTTCCGAAATCTACGGCGGTCTTGCCAATACGTGGGATTACGGTCCGCTTGGTGTTGAATTAAAGAATTCAATCAAACGCGAATGGTGGAAATTTTTTGTGCAAGAGGACAAAAATGCCGTAGGTATAGATGGTGGTATTTTGATGAATCCAAACGTATGGGTGGCAAGTGGCCACGTTGGCGGTTTTTCGGATCCATTAAAGGATTGTAAATCATGTAAAACACGTCACCGTGCAGATAATCTGATTGCGAACAGTCCAATAGGCAAAAAGCAAAGTATAGATACAGATGCAATGTCAACGACACAGATGGATGAATACGTTGAAGCAAATAAAATTAATTGCCCACATTGTGGTAAAAGTGACTGGACACAGATCCGTCAATTTAACCTAATGTTCAAGACCAATCGCGGTGTAACAGATGACAGTTCCAGTGTGGTTTATCTGCGCCCAGAAACCGCGCAAGCCCAATTTGTTAACTTTCAAAACCTTCAACGCGTTTCACGCTTAAAGTTACCTTTTGGTGTAGGACAAATAGGAAAAGCATTCAGAAACGAGATTACCCCAGGTAACTTTACATTCAGAACAGTAGAGTTCGAACAGATGGAGTATCAGTACTTTACACACGCGAGCACAAGCATGGATGATTACGAAATGTTTAAATCCCGTGCGATGGAATTTTATATCAAGCGCCTTGGCATTGAAAAAAAGCAATTAAAGTTCAAAGATCATGGTACCGCATTATCTCACTATGCAAAGGCTGCGGTAGACGCACAATATAACTTTCCATTTGGTTTTGGTGAAATAGGCGGAACACATCACCGCGGTACATTTGACCTTGGAAACCACCAAACGCATAGTGGTAAAAACATGGAATACGTAGATCCAGTGACAAACGAAAAATACATCCCTACCGTAATTGAATCCAGTCACGGATGTGACCGCCTTGTTCTGGCTGTGCTTTGTAATGCGTATCATGAAGAAACTTTAGAAGGGGATGACGTACGTGTTGTGCTGAAATTAAAACCTTGTTTAGCACCTTATAAGGTTGCGGTCTTGCCGCTGCAAAAAAAGGATTTGGGCGAAAAATCTGACGAAATCTTTGCATTATTGGCAAAAAACTTTATGACAACATACGACGAAACAGCAAGTATCGGAAAGCGTTACCGCCGCCAAGATGAAATTGGCACACCGTTTTGTGTAACCGTGGACTTTGAAACTTTGGAAGATGATTGCGTAACAATTCGGTACCGAGACACCATGAAGCAAGAGCGTGTGCCAATAAAGAAATTAGTAAATCACATAACAAAAAAGTTAAGTAAATAAAAGGGCGCGTGCCCTTTTTATTTTGATATTTTTATATTATGCAACTGTTCTAAAGGTTATTGCTTCTCGGAATTCAAAACCTTGGTATCTAAGAACTATTTCAAATCTGGCTTCTATGTCTGGACTTCTAGACCAATCTGGGATAAATATTATCCCGCCCTCGCGAATTTCTATTTCGGTGTCACTCCATTCTGCTTCTTCTATTGATATTCCGAACAAGTTCTGCGGACTCATTATTGGCAATCCCACCGTAGGGTTCCAAGACAACCCTACGTTCGTAAATACATTTGTTATGCCAAAAACATCTAATTCAATTCTTAAACGATATCTTTCTACCGAAGGCCAAGAATATAAGCCTTCTATATAATTGGATATGCTGATTTCATTGCTTGGGTGCGGTTGAAAACTGCCCCATTCATTTAATCTGTCCATACCAACACGGAGATTAACTGCGGTTTGCGGTAAATCAATTCTTACGTTAATAACACGTACGTGTGGTCCACAGTGGACATATATTCTTATGTTACCCGCTTGGGCCGGATTTGTAAAAAAGGGAACACCATATGGATTATTGTTAAGATGAACCATAGCGGTTTCACCACTTTTCATTTGCATTGGCTCTATTCTTATACTTGCAGATCCCGCACCTTGGATATCAAACCAAACCGGTGTATTTGTCAAGTTCCCAGGCGTTGTATTAACCTGTAGCGGGGCATTGCGCGAATTCATAACCAAATCATATTCGCCATCACCACGTTGGTTAAGTCCTGTGATAACTATGCTTGTTGGCATGGTATCGCCGCCCGTCATTGCAAAAATCCCACCAAGCAGCAAGAAAAGACATGCAAGTCCCAAACACGCTATAAAAATAATCTTGTACGGCCTGGTCTGCGCAAATTGTATTATCCCCATCGTATAGTACTAGTTTAAACATTTTTGCGTATTTTTACAAATGATATTTTCAATTTCTTCCACACATTCCTGCAGATCTAGTTTGTCTACAATATGGTCGTAATATGGTTTGTTCAATTTGACATATGATTCGTATTCATCCAATCTGCTTTGTATATCTTGCGGGCATCCTCCTCGTCCACAAAGTCTTTTTGCAATCTCTTCTTTTGGAATATCCATGAATATTGTTAATACTGATTTTTTGCCATATTTTTCCTTTAACGCGGTCACACCAATATTGTCACAATCTTTTAACGGAATTTTACCTTGTTTCAACATGTCGTCAATTATATCGCTGCTCATCCCTCTATACTCGCCGTCGCGACCCAATTGTGTATATTCAAACACAGCACCTGTTTTTATCTTTTCCTCGAATTCTTCCTTTGAACAAAAAAAGTACGGGTTTCCTTGGCTCTCACCTTCACGCATCTTTCGTGTCGCCACGGATGGCATTTTTGCAAATTTTGGATTTCGTTTAATTAATTCCTTTATTGTTGTGTCTTTACCTGCACCACTTGCACCTTCGATTACTATAATTGTTCTTTTGTCTTCCATATCAAATGATATACAAAAAAAGTTTTTTTATCAAACAAATTTATTGTATTTTATTCGCTACGCTTTGTGAACACTAGTGTAAGATTTACTTGTGCGACTTCATCGCACGGGTTATACTAAATCCATGAACAATCAACAACAAACAAACCAAGACCAAGAAACAGTAATCAGCGAAGCAGAAGCCGCAAATATCCAACAAAATAAGTGTGGTGGATGCGGTGCAAACATGAATTTTGATGTGGCTTCTGGCGGACTTAAATGCGGCCATTGTGGCAATACAACAGAATTTAATGACGATGAAAAAGTTCAGCGCAGGCAAATAACCGCAGATATTTTAAAATCTCACGAGCAATGGACAGACGGTCGTGTTGCGCAATGTACTAACTGTGGTGCCAAAGAGGTTCTTTCTAAGACAGATATCGCAACACAATGCGTATTCTGTGGCAGCGCAAAGATTCAAGATATCAACGAAATGCCAGGTATCAAACCGGATTCGGTAATACCATTTCAAATAACCGAACAATCGTCTATAGACCGATTTCGAAAATGGGCTAAGTCCAAATTCTTTGCACCCAAAGGATTTAAAAGAAGTGATGTGCGAAAGAATATAAATAAACTGTATACACCTTGCTGGTCTTTTTCCACAAAAACAGAAAACATTTACAATGGAACACTGGGGCGTACCGTGACACGAACCGTAGGTCACGGACAGAATGCAAGGACGGTAACTACCACACATTGGTTCCGTGTAAGTGGTATGATTTTTCAAGATTACATGGATGTATTTTATCAAAGTGGAAATCGTATAACATCCAAAAACTTTAATCGTTTAAAACCATTTGATTTACGCCAAGTAAAGGTATACCGCCAAGAATATCTAAGCGGTATAGTTGCCGAGCATTATTCTAGAACCCTTGAGGAGTGTTTTAACGAATTTTCACGCTTTATAAAGCAAGATATTCGTACACGCGTTATTCGCAAGCACCGTGCAGACAGCGTCTCTTTTTTGGACATTCAAACACGTTACAATGACAAGAGATTTAACTATGTTCTTCTTCCTCTTTACATAACAAACTACCAGTACAAAGACAAAAACTTTAACGTTTATATTAACGGGGCAACAGGAAAGGTGACCGGTAGATATCCCGTAAGTGGAAGACGTGTATTCGGTCTTGTATTTGGTATTATCCTTACAATAGGTGCCGCCGCGGCTCTTGCATACTTTTTAACAAGATAATATCTGTAAAACAAAAAAGGCGTAACGCCTTTTTTAATTGTTATCGTTAATTTCCAAAAGAAAATCCGCACTAACTTTTAGTTTTTCACAAATCATCTTAATGGAATAGTATCCAGGTAAACTTTTTCCATTTATCCAGTTACTTACCTGGCTTTGTCTTACCCCAAGCATTTCTGAGACTTCCATTTGATTCAGATTGGATGCAGTCATGATGTCTTGCATAATTTTTCCAAAGTTGATGTTCATTTTCATATCTTGTGCATTCTCCGTGGATATTATTATAAATTCTGTTAACAACTTATCTACACAACTTTTTTGTGTGTGAAACTAAAATACACAATATTTAGTGTTTTTACAAGACAGTATCTTCAAATAAATACTAAGGATTATGGTTATCCACATTTCCACATGTATTAATATAAATATTATTATTTAATAATATCTTTATACTATCATTGAGCCGCAAACAATTTAATAATTCTATTCATAGATATATACATGGAACAAACAACAAAATCAGAATTAACATTAATAAATAGGAATGGTCTTAGTTTATCTGGGGTTAAAAAAGTAATTTCAAGTGAACCTACTATGGTTGTTATTAAATTGGAGAATTGTAATACAGTTATTAGTGGGAGCAACCTTGCGGTTCAAAACTTGTCTATTAAAGAGGGGATACTGGAACTAGGCGGAGTTGTGAATCAGATAAAGTACACATCCGTAACAAGCAAACGGTTTTCGGTCAAAAACATGTTCCGATAGCAATTTGAATATATTTGGTGTATGCAATTCACAGTATACACACACCTTCTGTCTGCGCTGAATTTTATAGTTTTTTTATTTGTCTGCATATGCTTGTTTTTAACGTATCTAAGATTACCAATTAAAAAGCACAAATTTGTATTTGATATACTATTGTGCTTTACTTTTTTTTGTGTTTTGTTGTTTTACAAAGTTAACTTTGATTAAAAGTCTAGAGTGGGAGTGTTTCTTCTCTTAATTTTGTAACTTGGTTAAGTGCCTCGTTTATTGCGGCGATTACCAAGTCCTCCATCATTTCTACATCATCTGGGTCTACGGCTTCTGGTTTGATTTTAATGTTTAACAGTTCATACGCACCGCTCATCTCTACCATTACCATCCCGCCACCGCTGGATGATTCTATTAGGGTTTCCGCCAATTCTTCTTTGGCGCGTTCCAGTTGTTTTTTCATCTCCTCGGCCTGTTTCATCATGGCTTGCATGTTTGGTTGTCCAAAACCTCTATTTTTCATTTTAGTCTCCTATATTATTTTTTAATATACCCCGTGTGACGAAGTCGCACAAGTAAAATCTTTCATTAGTGTTCACGAGGAACCACCAAGTATAACCAGATTGTCTCCAAAAAGTTTTTTTAACTTTGCCACCTTTTCATTAGTTATGATAGATTCCTTTTTATTGATAATCATCAATATACTTTCGCCAATAATAGAATCAATCAAAGTGCGTTTATCATGTAATATTTTTGCAAAGGCATTATTATCAATATACGCAATTATTGAATCATACAAAAATTCCACATCCGCATGATTGGCACAAATTGAATATAACATTTCCTCTTTACGTTCGCGTAGTTTTTTCAGTAGATTGCCCCAAACCACACTCATATCTGGGGTTAGGGTAATTATATCAAATTCATCCACAATTTTAATATAACATATTTGTAATAACTTTGATATAATCAAAATATGATTGAATCCAGAATTCTTACAGTAGATGAAATATCTAATATTATGAGTTTTCAAATCCATGTTATAAGTAACATGGAGCGAAAAGAATTTTTCATGATGACTGGCGATGATAAAGAAATAAAATCACTGATAAACAAGGGAATTGTGTTGGCGGCTTTTGATAACAATGAAATGATTGGATATGCATCATTGTGTTGGTGTGACATTTGGTTGTCAGGGTTTTTAAAAAAATATGAAACAAAATTAAATTTAAATAGCAGTGACATAATCGGTGAATTTGGTTACATGACAAAACAAGAATACCAAGGACGGGGAATAACAAGTAATCTTGTAAAACAAATCATAGAAATAAATAAAAAAGAAAATTATGTAAACATATTGATGGCATATGTCCACCCAGAAAACTTTGCAAGCATAAATATATTAAGCAAAAACGGATTGCAAAAGGTCGACAGTATTGTTATGAATTCAGGACACGAAAGAGATGTCTTAATAAAAAAAATATGATACAATTAAAGAATGAACAAAAGTATTAACTCGCTTTATAGAAAATATCGTCCCACAAAATTTTCTGATGTTGTGGAACAATCGCATGTTGTTAAAACAATTGAAAACCAAATAAAGAACAATAAACTGAATCATGCATATCTTTTCTGTGGAACGCGTGGCACGGGTAAAACCACGGTTGCAAAAATCTTTGCGAATGCGGTTGCCAAACTATTAGACATTTTTGAAATAGACGCTGCCAGCAACAACAGTGTGGATAATGTCCGCGATTTAATTGAAAAGGTTAAATTTCCACCAATAGAATCCAGTTACAAGGTCTACATAATTGATGAGGTTCACATGTTCTCTGGCAGTGCATTTAATGCATTCCTGAAGACCTTGGAAGAACCCCCTAGTCACGTTATCTTTATTCTTTGCACGACCGAGCCTCACAAGTTGCCGCAAACGATTCAAAGCCGTGTGCTGCGTTTTGATTTCAGACCAGTATCTTTGACTTCCATCGAAAAGCATATTGAAAAAATCCTTAAAAAGGAAAACGTGGAAGCCACCAAAGAATCAATCAAACAAATAGCAAAAGCAGGACGGGGGAGTGTACGTGACTGCCTGAGTATCTTGGAAGCCACCCTTGCATACAAATCAGACAAATTCGACGAACAAGACGTAGTGCAAATCCTGGGAACTGTGTCACATGAGAAGTTAAATGAACTTGGGAAGGCTGTTATTGAAAAAAATATAAACCAGACAAAAAAGCATTTGGAATCAATATTTACAAAAGGTGTGAATGTTAATGCATTAGTTCGTGATTTTTTATATGTTTTAAAAGAAATGTACATTGAATCAAACAACCGCGACAGAATACGTGAGGTATATAAATCCGTAGCAGAAATTGAATTGTTAATCAAATATTCACAAGACCCAGTAAGTATGTTTGAAAGTGTTTGTTTACTGGCATAAACAATTGTGGTATCATTAATACATGAACCAAAAGATTGCAGACCTTATTTTTCCAAGTGCTAAGCCAACGGATTATTGGACCCAGAAATATCCCGTGAGAAAAACAAATGCGTTTAGATATGCACCCAGTCCAACTGGTTATTTGCATGTAGGCGGGCTTGGAATGGCCTTGGCGTGTCGTTTTCTTGCCACCAATAACAAAGGAATATTATTTCTGCGTGTCGAGGACACCGACCAAAAAAGAGAAATAGAAGGGGCAACAGAACTCCTTGTAGCAGCCTTAGATGAATTTGGAATTACATTTGACGAAGGATTTGATGGCAAAAAGAACAAAGGAAAATATGCACCATACAGACAAAGCGACCGAACAGAAATTTATCAAGCATTTGCAAAAAAACTTTTGATAGATGGAAATGCATACCCATGCTTTTGCAGTGCGGAGGACATCACAAAAATCCGTGAAGAACAAGCAGGGAAAAAGCAAGAAATTGGCTATCATGGTAAATATGCAAGATGTGCAGGGCTGTCAGTTGAAGAGATTGAAAAACTTGTCAAGGATAAAAAAGAATTTGTTATAAGATTTAACCCAGACAAAACGCGAGAAGTAGAACGTATAGAATGGAACGATGACATACGCGGAAAGATGTCATTACCCGCAATTAATAACCATCCTGTGATAATTAAGTCTAATGGACTGCCGCCATATAATTTTGCCCATGTTGTGGATGACTTTTTAATGGGAACGTCACATGTCTTGCGGGGCGAAGAATGGCTGCCATCTACCGCGGAACATATTCAAATAGCAGAAGCCACATTGGGTGCAATAACATGGTCTTATGGACACATGCCGGTAATTACGATTATGGATGATGGTGGCAAACGAAAATTGTCCAAACGAAAAGATAAATGTGCACTTGCAGATAATTTGTTGCAAGAAGGGTATCCAAAACAAGCGGTCATTGAATATCTTTTAACGCTGTATAATGGTGACTTTGAGAAATGGCGGTTGCAAAACCCGGATGCGGGGTATACACAATTTAACTTTAGATTTGAAAAGATTGGTACCAATAACCCATTATTTGATATTAAAAAGTTGGAACATATATCGCGCGAAATAATTTCCAAAAAAACCAAGAAGCAAATCAACGATGCGGTAACAGAATATCTGGCAAAATACAACCCCCAGTCCAGAGGTGTTATGGAAAAGATATTTGGGATCCTTGCCATTGACCGTGAATCACCAAAACCGCGAAAAGATATCGCCAAATACAGTGAAATATTAACCGAGTATGATTATATGATAACCCGTCCGAATATATCTGTAGACAGAGGACAACAGACAATAGCATTAGAATTTTTGCAGACATTCAACATAAAAGATGATAGGGAAACATGGTTTGAAAAAATTAAAGTAGTTGCAAAGAAATTGGGGTATGCCGATAATATGAAAGACTATAAAAACAATCCCGCCGCATACAAAGGCAGCATCGGCGACGTCACACAATCAATCAGACTAATGGTAACTGGAAAACCTAACACACCAGACCTGTATGAAATCATGAAGGTATTGGGCAACGACGAGGTTCGAACTAGGCTGAAATAAATTTTCTGCTTGTGTTTGAATGAAAAAGTTATTATAATATATAATATAAAAAACCTAGGAGATAAAAATGGAATTTATTAAAAAGAATGGTGCGAAAATTGTAATTGCTGCAATTGCACTTACGGGACTTGTTTTGATGTTGATATATTTATTTAGTATCAACCAATTACCAGAAGCCTTTCAACCGGACTTCATGGGATTAACAATGGTGATTGGATACGCCATATTCTTTGCTGGTGTGGTTGCGGTATGTGTATGTAGCATTCTGAACGTATGCAAATGTATTCGTGGATGGATTTTGTTGGTGGTGGGTGTTCTTGTTACCACATTTATGTCACTTGCGTTGGCGGATACAATTCAAAACTGGGAACATGTTTACCGTCCATTTGGAACACCACAACATCTTCCGGCGGAAGACACCTGGGCAAAGTTTGTAATATTCCCGGTCGTGGTTCAATTGTTCGTGTTTGGTCTATTCCCACTGGTAAAGGGTGCAAAGAAACTGCTTTGTTCTAAAAAAGAAGATTAATATTAACAAACTAAAAAGGAACCCATCTTGACAAAAGGTGGGTTTTTTGGTATATTGTGTAATGAATATATGCAAAAAACTAAATTTTCAAAGTATCTAGAAGCACATAACTATCAGGAGGATCCAGACATTCTTCGTAATTAGAAAGATTCAAAGAATTCTGTCGAGATTTTCGCGACAACCAATTTTAACCGTTGAACATATAATGTAATGACAGTCTCTGTTTACATATCATTCCAAACAGGGAAGATATGTTAAGAGGAGGATATTTATGTCATTACTTGCTGGGCTTGCCATTGGTGGTCTTTGGGGATGTTGTGCGTGTGGACATCGTCACGACCGTTGTGAACGCCGTCGACACCATGATTGTTGCCACAGACATTGCTGCCACTGTTGTTGCTGGTAAAGTTTTAAAAAAAGCCGAGGTTATTCTCGGCTTTTTAAATAGCAACTTTGGTATGATTATGCCTCTACAAGTTGTTTTGCCTCATTCTCGATTTCTACGGATATAACATCTTCGGTAACTGGGCTGGTGTCTTGTTTTGGTTTTTCTGGCTTTGTCTTTGTTGTTGGCTTCTCTTGTATTGGTTCTGGGCGAGTTTGTTTATTTTCTTTGAATGAAACTAGTTTCAGTTCCAATGTCTTGAATTCAAAGCCAAGCGCTTGTTTGTATTCGTCCGTCAGGGCTTTGTTGACCTTGTCCATAACTATGCCTGCTTTAATCTCTTGTTCGTCGTCTGCTTTTATTTTAATTGCGGCTTTCATAATAACTTCGTTATTGCTGTCCACGAACAAATGTATGTGTTTTATCTTCGCGTGCTCGATCCCGGCAACCGCTTTCTTTGCCAGTTTACGAATAACCCCCACAGATGCGTTTAAGATGCTATCTTTGGTTTTGAACAGTAGGATTTGCTTAATCTTTTCGCGCTCGGAAAATGCGGACCAAACATTTACCGTAACCAATGCAATAAATATCAATGCAAATATACCAAACAATGAATGTACCACGCCGTTATTGGCCTCCACCGCAACATCTGTATTCAAAATCAGCACAAGCGTAAACACAACAAAAATCAACGCCATGACCGCCATCGATATAGCAACCATTTTTTCGAAACCTTTTTTCATATAAACCTCCAATCAAATTATAACATACATGATACACCCAACGCAAAATAAAATGACCACCTAGACCCTAGTGGGTCCAGGGGTCACCCCTGGTGGCGGAGAGCAGGTGTTCTAAATTGAACCAAGATTATGATCTTGTAATCATTGTTAATGGTGTTGCTGGGATAATTGTGTATATAAATTAGTTGTAGTCATATTCTTGGTCTGCACCATATAACATTTTGGCTTCCGAAATAGCACTTGATTTTATAGCATGATCAGGCATGTTTAGATATTGCTGGAAATATTTCTTGAGAAAGAGCATGGAATATTCGATTGCATCGGACTCTCGCAGTTGGGTCACTCTAGGCCAATATTGTTGATTTTGGTAGATATGTCGCAATTCATGTGGCACCCATTTCTTCATGTAACTTGCAGGGGTAAAGCCATCGTCCCAAATCCTGAAAAGTACATCATTACTACCTTCAAGCACAACTCCACCCCATCCTCTCATCCAATTAGGAGGTGGATTCTGCATTGTTGCTAACAATACTGTCGGCTTGGGATCTAAGGACAAATCTCTACAAGAACCTTCACTTAAAGCACGAATTGTATTTAATTTTCTGCCATAACTGAAATCCTTGTCAAATTCTTTTTCGGCTTTAAAGATTGCCACTGAATCCTCAAAGCAAAATTCTTGCGACTCTTCTGTATCAAAAATTGAAAATACTTCATTGCATGCTGCAATCTCTGCTTTAGGCATAGACCCTTTGTAAATATCAAAGTAATTATCCAGCTTTACAAGACCTTTATATTCCATCGTAAATTATATCATTTATGTTTTTCATTTTCAAGACTCGAGTGAAAATGATGCAAAAACAAAAGCGATCCAACCCGAACCAAGAGTTCAAATTAGACCGCAGTTGGCGGAGAGTACTGGATTCGAACCAGTGACCAGCTTTTGACCGGTGCCTTCTTAGCAGGAAGGTGGTTTAGACCAACTCACCCAACTCTCCAAACAATATATTATACATATTTATTAACAATTTGGCAAGTTTTAATTTTGGTGCAAAAAGAAAAAAAGCCGCTCAGACGGCTTTTATTTTTTTAATCTTGGTCTCTTGTTCTTCGTGATTCTGATGTATTTCCCACCGCTTCTTGTTCTTTGTCCTCTAAGATAGATAATACACTGCGCCCTATTTCTTCCAAATTTCGGATAGTTGTTCTTGGTGTCTCTGTTCGTTCAGATTTTTCGGCGTGTTTGTTTTGTATATTTCTCTCGGCTATGTGTGCTGCAGACAAATGACTAGAAGGTGCTTGGATATTTCGCTCTGCTATATGTGCTGCGGATAAATTTCCAGACGGGGCGGTATCCTCTGATTCAATTCGATTCGCTTCTCTGAAGGCCACGGCTGGATTTCTGGAGGGTTCAGATGCTCGCAAAGCCGATCTTTCTTCTGCTCGCATTGTTTCGTATGTTTCAAAAAGACGGTAGACCCAATTTGTTGTTCTGTCGTAAACGTTTACCCAGTCGCTGATATGCCCGCCTTGGCGTTGCAAATCCCATAAACAATTTCCATTTTCATCAAACAACCATACATGTCCATCTCTCATTTCCACATACGCGGTACGATTACCAATACATGCAAGAGGAGACGAACCTACACGAATTGAACCCGGGATAAATGTGTCGCCCTGTGTTTGAGTCGTATCGGTTAGAACTGTATCGTTAGTTTGAACTGCGTCGTTTTGTGCTTCCAGAATTCTTTGGATGGCTTCTTCTTTTGTTTCTAGAATACTTTGTACAGTCTGTGACATCCCAGTTGATCCAACATCGGGTTTATCAAGATTTTCTAACTTGTCCACTGCAGGTATTTCTAAACCGCCTGGTCTTGCAACCTGAAAGCCCTCTTTGGTGGCAAGGAGAGTGTCTTGTGTCTCTTCTGCATGCTTTATTTTGTGTTCATATTGTGAACCTGTTGCAGCAGCATCACTGTCTCCGGAAAGCAAAACTGCACCTGTACCACCGCCAATGGCAAGGAGAGTCAACGCCGCCGCAGCCTTCTTTTGCTTGCTAGTTAATATAGGATCTTTTGCATAGTATGATTTTTTCTTTGCCATAAAACCTCCAATAGATAAAAAGTTTGTGTAAATAAGTTTTAATCACGCTCAACTTCCGCGCCGATGGTGGGATCATTAGCCGGATTTTTATAAAAGGGTTCAATGTTCTTTGTATCTCTTGTGGTTTCTGTTTCTGATTTGTAACCCACTTTGAAATCTCCTAAACGGGCGTGTTGCTTTTGAATTTCGCACACATCTTCTTTTTCACAGGCTTTTTGGCCATGCTCGACTGCTTCGTTTGCTATTTCTGATTGTGCATATTCTGCTTCTGCGATGAAATGATCATTAAACATCTTTTGTACATTTTTTGGAAGTAATTCAAATTTGGAAGCAATTGCTACTGCTGTTGCCTGTTGTGGTGCAACACGTTTTAAATTCAAGTCAGAATTGCCTGGTGACATTTTATAGTCAGGGCTCTTAAATGGTATCCGAGATTTTGTACGCAGCAAATCTAATATATCGTTTGCGATTTCTTTGTCTTTGGGATCTTTTATTAAGGTAACCTTTTTTTCAAGTTCTTTTAGTTTCATTGAAGTTCTCCTTTGTATTATTCTAAATTTATACTAATTATATATTAAATTGTGCATTCCCGTCAATGAATATATATACCGCAACAGTATCATAAATATTTTGTTAACTTTGTTACAACGTGATAAACTATGACATGAAAATCTACGGAGACTACCACACGCATTCTGAATTTTCGCGCGATGGAACTGCAACTATTGATGCCATGGTTAAAACCGCGAAAGAAATTGGATTGCACGAAATTGCAATAACAGATCACGGGTCACGTGCGTTTATTAACGGGTGCAAGACCAAGAATTATAAACATATACGCGCCCTAATAGATAAAGCCAAACAAGAATATGGAATTCCCGTATATTTCGGGGTGGAGGCCAATTTGACAGGGCGAAACGGGCAAATTGATGTTGCCGAGGATTTTCGTCGTGACATAGACATTTTATTGTGCGGAATTCATCCAGGGGTTTGGCCGGCAAAATTCTGGGATATTTTTACATTTTTGATTCCCAATTACTTTTGTTTTATTTTCAGATGGTTTCCAAAAAGCCGAGTTCGCCGAAATACCCACGCTATGATTAATGCAATTGAAAAGAATGATATAGACATTTGGACACACCCAAACAGATACTTTAAACTGAATGTATTGGAGGTTGCAAAAACATGTGTCGAGCGGGGTACGTTGATAGAATTGAACGGAAAACAGGGGATTAACTTTCGTCCCATAGATTTCGAAAGAATGTTAGAAGTCGGTGCAAAATTCGTAATAAACAGTGACGCACACAGAACCAAAGACGTCGGTCAAATAGACAGGGTGACCGAGTTTTTGAAAAACTGTGACTGGCAGGAGAGTGATATTGTAAACCTGCATGGTCCATTAAAACGTGAATCACATGTTTTGGAAAAAATAATTGAAGAACACCAAATTGATGGCGAAACGAATATTATCCAAGACGAAATTTTTACAATTGATAAGAAAGAACAAAAGCGTCTTGCAAAGGAACAGAAAAAACGCGAAAAAGAAATCAGGAAAAAAGCAATTAATTAATGAGCATAATCAACAAAGCAAAACACGAAATCCAAAAGAAATCCTACAGCGACCAGGACGCGGCTTCGGTTGCAAATACGTTTTATTATAATGCAAGTGGTTCTGTGACCAAAGGTTACCATGTGGAATTTTCTTTTGATAATTATGATACGGCAAAGGATTTTAGCGAAACATTGGCGGCTTATGATATGTTTCCCAAGTTGATGGAAAGGAATGAAAAAGTATTTGTATATTTAAAGAGTGGCGAGTGTTTGTGTAATCTGCTGGCACTTATTGGTGCGGGCAATGCGTTGATGGATTTGCATAATGAGATTGCCTTGCGAACCGTACGAAATAATGCAAACCGTGCCGCCAATTGTGATACAGCCAATATTCAAAAGCAAATTGATGCCGCCAAACACCAAATAGAATTCATAACTAATCTTGCACAAAGCGGTGCGTTGGGCCGGTTGTCACCAAAGTTACAAGAAACCGCACTAGCGCGTTTGGATAACCCAGATGCCAGTTACGATGAGTTGGCAAAGATTCTTTGTATAACCAAAAGCGGTATAGTTAACCGTTTAAAAAAAATTATGGAGTAGTAAATGGGCGCATTTCATATCATAGGAATCTTATTAATTGGTGTAACAGCATTATTCGTATTGCCACTGTTGGTATATCGTGTTATCTACATGGGGACCAAACGTGAAAACGACCCAAGGGATTTTGTAATGCGTACGGGAAAAGGGATACAATTATTTTTTCTGGGTGTCGCGGTAATTTTGGCGGTTATTGTGGGGTTAACGTTATTTACCGACCTTGGTGCAAATAACGCAGATGATCAGATCTTTGCATTGATTGTGGCAATGACACTTGCGTTTGTGCTGTTTATGATATTGCTGGTGCGAAGATTAAATATCATCGTCAAAGGTGATAACGTAACGGTTTCCACAATATTTGGCAGAGCACGCGAATTTGATTTCCGCAATATAGCAGGTGCGCATGAAATAACAATAGACGGCAGTATGGGAACGTTAAGTATCAAAGTTATCGACCCAACTGGCGCGGAAGACAAGTTCTCTGTGCGTCCATATATGACGGGATTGGAAACATTTCTTTTACGAATGATTGAACAACGAACACCAATACAAGTTGTCAGCAAACGCATGACAAAGTTGCTGCTACCATTGCTTCCAGATGATTGGGACAGAATGGATATTCCCAATTATAGCGATGATGAACAAATACAATTCAACTTCGAAGAAAATCTGACGAGGCTGGTATTCGTAGATGGGACCAGTGACAAGTTTTGGCATATCAATTACTTTTATGACTCCACGTTTGTACATTATGGACGAAATGGAACAATGGGCCAGGTGGATGTAAAAATTCATACAGATGAAGACGTTTCGCCAATCGTTGCGAAGCAAATTTCGGAAAAATTGCGAAAAGGATACAAACATTATAATAAAACATCACATCACGATGATGCTTTGAAGTTATTAAAGGACATATACGAAATCGCAAATACTATGGTCAATATGGCAATTGATGCGGATGATGGGTTTATGGGCGACGAATCTATCGCACACTTTGGTGCGGTAAAACAACTGGGTGAACAGTTCTTGTCACTGGTAATACAAAACAAAGGTGACGAAGCCAAGATAAGATCACTTGTTAAAACATTTGTGGAAAAATTAAATCACATCCAAGACGAAACCGATGCAATAGAAACGGTGGAGAGGGAAATGCTTTATGACTTTATTGTGGGAGTAATGAAACTTGGTGGGGTGAATGTTGGGGACGAAGACCCAACCGAAGAATACAGAGAGTGGTAATTAACGTACCACAACATTGTCTATCGTTAAAATTGATTCCAATTCGCTTATTAGCCCTTGGACATTGCGAACCTTTAGTGTGGGGCTGACTGCTTTTCCGGTTGCTGTGTTTCGGATAACAATTTTCATGGTACCTTTGGCTTTGAACGATTCCAAGGTTCGCATGACATCGTCGTGCAACGATGTGTCTGACATATTGTATTTGAGGTAAAGACAGGATTCTTCGCAAACAGGGGGTTCTTCCTTCTTTTTTGTGTCGTCCAGTTTTCCGTTAAGCGATTCAATAGAATCCGCAAGGATTATATTGGCCTCGCCATCTCGGACAGATAATCGCCCATTAATTTTTATAACCGCATCTTTTTCCAGTAGGTTTTTGCATCTGTCATAGACCGCTGGGAAAATCATAATTTCGCATATACCATACAAATCTTCCACGGTTATTACTGCCATATCTTTGCGGGTTGCTTTGGTTTGCAGCCTTTTAACATCACTAATAATCCCACCCATTGTTATAACCGCATTATGTTCGAATTCAGTGGGTTGTTCTGCGGGATTTTCTTCGTCTGTTTCTTTGGATATATGACGTGTATCAAAGTTTAAGTTTTCGAATACCTTGGAATAATCACTTAGGGGATGACCGCTTAGATAAATTCCTACGACCTCTTTTTCAAATTTTAACTTTGTACTTTCATCAAACTCGGGTACACGGGGCAGGGGAATTGCTGTGCTTTCATCCAATTTACCAATTCCAAACATACAAACTTGACCTGCGTCTGTGGCTTTTTTCTCGCTAGACACCAGTTTTACTATGGCGGGATATACCGCCATCAATTGACTGCGTTTACCCATTGAATCAAAAGCCCCACTGAAAATTAGACTTTCTAAACATCGTTTGTTCAGAGCCCCACCTTCTACACGATTGCAAAAGTCTTGAAAACTGCGAAATGGACCGCATTTAGTGCGCTCTTCTAAAATTGAATTTACAAGGGCTGTTCCTACGTTTTTTAGGGCACTTAGTCCAAAACGGATTGGTCGTTCGCCATTTTCGCCCTCTTCCACCGTAAAATATGTTTGGGATTTATTAATGTCTGGGGGCAGAACATTTGTTCCATTATTTCGTACCGACACAATATAATACGTCATATCGTCCCACTTGTTTACGCGATTATTCAATACAGATGCCATGTAATATGGATAATAATGAAATTTCAAATAAGCCGTTTGATATGCGATATATGCGTAACATGCGGCATGAGATTTGTTAAATGCATAACCCGCAAATTTTGCCATTTTGTTAAATATTTTTGTTGCGATTTCTTTTGTAACGCCTTTTGAAATTGCGCCTTTTATCTTGGTTTTTTCGTCACCATAAATAAAAATTTCTTTTTGACGCGCCATTTCTTTTAAATCTTTTTTACCCATTGCACGACGCACCATGTCGGCTTGCCCCAGATTATATCCGCCCATAACACGAAAGATATCCATAACCTGTTCTTGGTAGACGATTTGGCCATAGGTATTACGCAAGATATCTGCAAGCAATGGGTGATCATATTTTGTAAGGGCAGGATTGTGCTTGTTCTTGCAATAGTCTGGGATCATATCCATGGGTCCTGGGCGGTACAGAGAAACCGCGGCAATAATATCCTCGATACAGTCCGGTTTTAAATCGCGCAAGAATCGTTTGAATCCCCCCGTTTCCATTTGGAATACCGCGTCTGTGTCACCTTCGCCCATCATTTTATATGCGTCTTGGTCATTATATTGAATTTTATAAAAGTCAAAGTCTGCACGTGCCAACGGGCATTTTTCAAACGCGGACGGATTTTTTTTCTTGGCGGCACGCAATTGTTCGATGGTCATTTGAATATCGGTCAGGGTAATCAGTCCAAGAAAATCCATCTTCAGCATCCCAAGTTCCTCGCATTCCTTCATATCAAACTGGGTTGTTATATCCTCGCCGTTTCTTTGCAGGGGGGTTATGTTACCCACAATTTCCTTACATATAATAACTCCCGCCGCATGGGTAGAGCAGTTCCGTGGAAAACCTTCGACTTTGACTGCCATATCCACAATTTTCCGGACATGTTCATCATTTTGGTAGATTTCGATTAACTCGCGGTTTCTTAGTTCATTTAACTTGTTCGTATCCTTAGTAAAGTCGTCAATAAGGCGTTCTTGTGTCCGTTCGTCCAAGTCCTTGAATCCGGGGTCCTTTTTTGGGTCCTGGATGTCTTTTAGATCAAATACATACGGTAACATAGGAGGGCGCATGGTTTGGGCAAATTGCATGGGTTTTGTTATTTTGTCGACGTCTTGGTATGGCATGTTGAATACACGGGCGATATCCTTGATCGCCGCTTTGGCGGCTAGCGTTCCAAAAGTTACGATTTGTGCAACATGGGCATCCCCATATTTATTACGAACATATTCGATGACCTCTTCACGGCGGTTACAACAAAAATCCAAATCAAAGTCTGGCATATTGATACGCTCGCTGTGTAAAAATCTTTCAAACAGCAGGTTATATCTAAATGGATCCAGTTTTGTAATATTCAATGCGTACGCAATAATTGACCCCGCACCCGAACCACGGCCGGGGCCGACCGCAATATCGTTGTCGTTTGCAAATTTCATAAAATCAGCCACAATTAAAAAGTAATCGATGAATCCATTGTCTGCGATAACACTGAACTCGTGTTCGTATCGTTTTTTAATATCGGGGGTGATTTTACCGTATCGTTCTTTTAAACCGTCTTCTATTTGGTTTCTGAAATATTGGACGTTGGTGCTGCCATCCGGTGTTTGGAACACAGGAATCAGTTGTTGTTCAAAAAACGGATTGGCATCACACTTCTCTGCGATTTTAATGGTATTAGAAAGAGCAGAGGGCGCAGTCTTGCCAAATAGTTTATACATCTCGTCATATGTTTTTACATAAAATTCTTCTGCAGGGAACTTTAGGCGATTAGGGTCATCGTAACTTTTCTTCATTTCTACGCACATTAATACGTCTTGTAGAAATGCATCTTCTTTGTTTATATAATGGACATCATTGGTTGCAACCAATTCGACACCAATATCACCCGCCAGTTTTATCAACAATGGATTAGACAATGCATTGTCCGGATGCCCAAAGTCTTGGAGTTCAATATAAAAATCTTTCCCAAACATGGATTTTAAATCAAGGGCATACTTTTTGGCTTCGTCGTACATACCCTTTAATAAATAATTTGGGATATGTCCGGCCAGACATCCGGATAGACAAATAAGGCCCTCGCTGTGTTTTTTTAAGAATTTGTAATCAATACGTGGCTTTGAATAAAAACCATCCCGCCAAGCGGCGGTATTAATTTTGCAAAGGTTCAAATAACCCACATTATTTTTTGCCAGCAACACCAAATGTCCACGATGTTCTTTGTGGTTGCGATTATTCATATCGTCCACGATATAAATTTCACAGCCAATAATCCCCTTTATCCCTTGTTTCTTGCATTCTTTGAAAAATTTGTAAACACCATACATTGCGCCATGGTCGGATATGGCAACTGCGGGTGCACCATGTGCTTTGGCGGTTTTGACCAGTTTTGAAATACGTGCCGCCCCATCCAGCAACGAATACTCGGTATGAACATGCAGATGCACAAATTGACTCATTCAAATATTTTAACATGTTTGGATGTAATTGTCACGATAGTATGCCTATTGATTATGTTTTTCAAATTTGCTAGACTTGTTAATCATGGAAAAACAAACAGCGGCATCTTTCAAGAATAAAAAGTTCATTGTTGGAAGTGGAAATATCATCCATAAATGAACTATGTGGGCTTTTGTATTTAAATTTACTTCTTGCACTCTTTAGTTTTATGATATAATATCCGCATGGCTATACTTAAGGTAAAAAACTTATTCAAACATTACAAAAATTCAAAATATATATCTACCCGAAACATAACATTCCAAGTTAATGAAGGTGAGATTTTTGGGTTTTTAGGAATCAATGGTGCGGGAAAGTCCACGACAATAAAGTGTATCACCGGAATCATTCCATTCTCGTCAGGCACCATAGAAATTTGCGGACACGATATAAACAGCGACGCATACAATGCAAAGCGTAATTTCGGTTTTGTTCCGGACAACCATGCGGTGTACGACAAATTAACGGGTAGTGAATATATCAACTACATGGCGGATATCTATAAGGTATCCAAAGAAGATCGTGCTGAAAGATTTTTGCACCTTGCAAAAATTTTTAACATGGAACATGCGATAAGTAACCAGATTATGAGTTATTCGCATGGGATGAAACAAAAGATTTCCATTATTGGTGCATTGATTCATGCACCAAAACTTTGGATATTGGACGAGCCTATGGTGGGTCTTGATCCGCAGTCCATTTTTCAGGTAAAAAACTACATGCGTGAATATGCAAAAGCAGGGAACAGTGTATTTTTTTCCAGCCATAACTTGGACACGGTGGAACGTCTTTGTGACCGTGCTATTATTGTCCATGGCGGCAGAGTTATTCGCGAAGTTGATTTAAACGAATACAGAAAAAGCGGCAGAAATTTGGAAGAAGAATTTATTGAACTAACCAAAAATGCGACAATAGAACAAAACAAGCAGCGTGCTGAACTGAAGGTTAAAGAAGAAAAACTTGCAGAACAACATGGCAAGGTAAAGGCAAGCAAGATGATAATAAAGGAAATAATGGACGAGGTTTCGGCCGAAATTCAAAATGTTTCTGAATATAAAAATCCAGAGGAAAATTAATGAAAACTATTTGGACTTTGATAAAGTTACAATTCAAGGCGCGAGTTGCTCTTAAAAAACAACCAAGTTTACAAAAGAAAATCAAATTTGGAATAATCGTTGCTTCTTTGTTTGCGTTGTTTGGTTTGTTTGTATTTGTGTACTGGTTGCTGGCAAACCAGTTTGTAAGTGATAATCCGCTTCTTGACCTGAGGCGTGAATTTTTAATATTTACGATATTGGGATTCCAGGTTCTGCAAACCGTATTTTTGATTCCCAATATGGTAAAAAGTTTAGATATCAATAACGAAAGGGAATTGTTACTTAAATTACCAATTACTCACAAGCAGATTTTTGCGTCTAAAATGATTACTGGTTATCTTGGTGAAATATTATTCGCGACAATAATTATGTTACCGATTCTTATTGCATATGGGCTGGCCAGTTCTATGAGTTGGGGATTTTATTTATTTGTTCCGATCATCTTGATTTTCTTGCCTGCGATACCATTTTTTATCTCCAGTTTGGTTTTGTATCCAGTTACAAAAGCGGTGCAATTTATGAAGAGTCGTGCCTTGTTAACTTCTGTCAGTTATTTGGTGGGTCTTGTTGTTGCAATATATCTGTATATGCAGGCAATCCATACCGTGATGGCAGGAATTATGGACAGCGGGAACTTTAGATTGCAACTGGAAGATAATATATATCGGATACGAGAGGTCGGGCGAATGTTCTTCCCACAAGGTCTTTTTGCCAACATGGGCTCAGGTGAACCTCTGACCATATTATGGAGTTTCTTTGTATTGATTGGGATTTGCGGTGCATTATTGGCAATTTCTTATTTTATTGCGGGTGCGAACTATAAAAAAACATATATGAACGAAACGTCGGGTGGATATCGTTCAATTTCACGTTCACATGTGTCTAATCCGCGTTCGCCGCTTTATGCCACATTTAAAAAAGATACATTGAACATATTAAGAAGTTCTAACTATACATTTCAATTGTTGTTAATGGTTGTTATTACTCCGATGTTAGTTTTCTTTGTAAACCGAATCGCATTCTTTTCCAGTTACCAAGAATTCAGAAACATGGGCGAATTGGATCAGGCCGGAGGCATAGCCTTTGGGGTAAGTTTATTTGTATTGTTGATTTTGTTGCCACTTGTTTCCAGTTTCGCGGCCAGCAACATTACGCGCGAAGGTCCAAATATTTATCACACAAAAATAATCCCGCAAAGTTATATTCGCCAATTGTTCGTCAAAATTGTTATTGTAATGATTCCAATTATATTGGCGGTTGTTGCCAGTGTATTGATGCTGAGAATACCTTTTCAGCCGGATATTCTTGCACCGCCCCAGTATTTACATGGTTGGGATGTTTGGTATTTGTTATTGGTGGGCTTGTTTATGGCGGTTGGTTATGTTTGCATTGGAACCTATTTTGATTTACGTAATCCACTGTGTAACCAATTGGGGGACGGTGAACTGGTAAAACCTACAAAGCATGTAAACAATATTATGGGAATCGGAATTGTTATTGGTGCGGTTGTGGGAATATTGGCGATGATTGGTGGATTTGCAGATTTATTAACGTTTGCACCACAATGGATACGAACCATAGCAATTATGGGTGAACATATTAAAACTGTTTTCTTTGTATTTGCGGGGATATTTGCCGTGGTTTCAGTTTTATTGTTGGCGATAGATGGTGTAAGGCAATACAAAAAGTTGGAACAGTAGGAAAGAGGTAGAATGAAAAAAATTATCCTGATATTAATATTAGTACTTCCGGTTATTATAACTTTGCTTGCATATATGATTGCGGGATTTGTTGGGCGTGAAATTATGTATGTCGGTGTTACGGGTGTGCGGGTGAATCATAGTAGTGCAGAATATCAACGCATTTTCCAATTGGGAGAAATATATGATATCCATATGAGTGTTGGGGAAGAGTTGAATTTTGCAAACCTATTAATAGTAGAACCAGGCAGAGCCAGATTTTCACAACTTCATTTCGAAAAAGAGTTCCATGGCGGGGTAAATCAAAACGCAATAACAATTACAAATGGGGTAATGAGTGCAGCAGAATTGACACCAGTTGGCCACATAATTGTGCGGGTAATGTATCAAACTACGACTCATTTCTCGTTATGGGTAGAAATCCACTAGGTTTTAGTGGATTTAACGGGTAAATTTGGGACGAAATTCTTCCAAAGTGTTGACATAACACCTTTTGACCAAGTATTATAATAATGTAAAAGGGAAGCCCCTTTTTGATAATATAGACATATAAAATAAACTGGTTAATAACCATTTAGTAGAAATCTCAAGAGGTAAAAATAAAATGAATAAAACAATGAAAAAAGTTACCATATGTTTGGTGGCGCTGGTTCTGATAATTACACCAATCATAATAATAATCGTAACTATGGGAGACTCTGGCGCCCAGCCGCAAGGCATCCATCTAGAAGGCCAGTCAACAAGGAACATCGCCTTTACAAACATGACAAACAGATACGCATTGCCACGCGTAATTAATTTACCAGAGGGCGCAACTGTGTCATGGGAAATTGTGACTATGGTTGATGAACAGGAAAACACAGGAATATTTGCACGGATCGTCGATGACACATACTTTAACCTTTTTCCAATCCCAGAATATGAACGTGCAACAGTTGTATTCCGTGCGACAATAACTGGTTACCAATTAAATGAAATTTTGTATTTTACAGTCAACTTGCGTGATACAAAGGAAAATACCTTCTTAACACTGTTTTCTCCTAATCACCTTGGACCTCAATACCTTGTACAAGGTATTGCGAACGAGCGTATGTTTGGTCTTTGGGATCTTAACCCAGATTACCAAATAACCGGACAAACATATAATCTGCCAACCCAAGCCGGCGAACGTGGAACATGGAACCCTGGTGTAGATAGATACGTAACATCCAGCAGTACAATAAGACTGGCTTGGAGATATCGTGGTACACCACAGTTGGAATTTAGAATTTTGGACGAAGATAATAACTTGGTTCCTGGACAAGAGGACGGGGTTATCCGAATAACACCACAAACCACAACGATTGGAAACATAACAAGGGAAGACACTGTATACGTTGAATTTCTTGGTGCGGGAACACGTACAGTGGAAATTCGTGGACGCAGTGCAGGTACAACACCATGGACAGCATCATACAGATACACATTCAATATCGTGGATGGTGTTAACGCTTATGTTTTCGAAGACATCAAGATGATTGAAAAATTCTCACGTTTGGAATACATTATTTACGGTGTTCCTGGGCAAACGACCCCACTTGCAGATCCGCTTAATCCAACCACAGGGATTGCAAGATACTTTACAAATACAGCGCTTAATGCAACAAACCCGCTTTTATCGCAACATTTTGTAAGACAAACAACATTCCAAGACAACCTAAGCGGACCTGGAACCCAATTTTTCCGCGAATTCTCTAGATGGGCACCAAGTTTTAGATACCAAGACATCGTTATCCGCGATAATATGCAAACATGGGAAGAGGGTACATGGTTCTTTGGAAGCGTATACGGGAACGGATTTCAATTAGACGCAACACCATATGGTAATAATGCAGCCAACCGCTGGAGAAACGTTTTCGGTACAACATGGCGTCATACAGGTATGGAAAACGAATCTATGAGTAACCGACGTGGAAGTGGTTGGGGACACAAATTTGCGTTCTATCAACTTGCTAATGATTCTACAATCTGTAACATACAACTGACTGGTCACGAAATTCCAGAAGGCAGAGGAACCCTTCTTAACGAATACCGCAACGTGAGTGTTCTTGGAACGGCTAATCTTGGTGGTGGACATTATGATTTCCAAGTGGGAAATCGCCACACCAATGGTGTATTTGCGCCGGGAAGTTATTCAGCCAATTTGACAGTTCAGAACAGTATCATTGAAAAAGGTCTGATATTAATCGGTGTATTTTCCCTGATAAATGCAGACAGTCCATTTCGAGTGGATACAACCGTGCTTCGTTATGCTGGATTCACCGCAATTGATGCTCGTGGTCCGACAGGTTCAGAAGGTGGTGTATATGTAAGAGCCAACAACGACAGAGGTCAAGTTCAAGGAATAAACCACAGATTCGGTAACTTTATCGTTGCAAGAAATATCGTTGTGTACGAAATATCTACTGTTCCAGTAATTTTGGATGATACGGATGCGGCGACTCACTTTGTTTTGGAAGGTCAGCACAATTATTTCCTTACATGGATACGTCTTGCGGATCTTGTATTCCCTGTGTTTAAATTACCTAACACACCAATGCATTATGTATTGCCTGTACCAAATGTTTCCCAAATTGCACAAAACCTTATACGTGATGTTATTGGGCACCCAAATACCAATCCAACCTCATATTCGCACGTTGCATATTGGGAAGGGGCGCACATGTGGTTGAATATACCAATTATGAACATTAATAATGGGGATTACGCGTTTATTTGTTTTGAAAATTCTAATCTTTACAGATCAAACTTTTACCAACTTGACGTTGGGCTTCCGCCTCCTATTGATGCCCTTAATTTGGATGCACGACTTTACCATGCAGTCACGGGCAGTATAACCGTTCACAGACAGCGCGAAATATTCCAAGGTCCAGGCTTGAACCAAATTATTCGTGCTATGGATATTTCTAGACTTTAATATTTTTGAAATAAAACCTCGGTCTTCCGAGGTTTTTGCTTGCCATATTTTCAAAACATGGTATATTACATGCTATGGAATTAAGATTGGCAAGACAGGGCGAGTTGGAAACGTTGAAAAAACTGTACAAGGGTATTGTGGATCACCTACATGAAATTAAAGAAGTCAGGATCTGGTACGATGGCTATCCAATGAACATCTTGGGCGAAGATATGGACAAGAGACAACTGTACGTCGTCGAAGAGGACGGAAACCTTATCGGTGCGGTTGCACTTACAGATGATTTTACACACGAAATGCATTTCAATTGGAAAGTCAAAGGCAAGTCGATTTATATCAATCGTTTTGGTGTTTTTATGGATTACAAAGGTAAAGGCTATGCAAGACCATTTATGAACAAAATAAAAGAATTTGCCGCCGAGAACAATTGTAAATCCGTGCGATTAATGGTCAATCACCATAATGCCCCTGCGATAGCAACATATGAAAAATCCGGTTTTATCTGGACAGGGGATCGATACGCACCACCGCTTTATCCAAATGAACTACTGCTTGGATACGAGGTTCCTTTGGAATAATAAATGAAAAAACGCCAGTTCGGCGTTTTTATTTTGTTAATTTATTGGATTTCCAGAATTTTCTAGTTGTTGTTCTAGTTGTTGAATGCGCTTGTCGTTTTTGCTGAAAAATATGATCATAATTGGAATTATTAAAAATCCAATACCGCCTGCAAAATATAACAAGAAAAGCATAATCTTGTTTTTATAACTTAATAACGTTGCCATAAAACCACCGACCAATGCAAATGACCAAAGGATTATCTGTGCCGCATATACAGATGTGGATATGTATGCGTCTCTGTTGTTTGCCTGAAAAGCCCTGTCCTCGGCAATAATGAACGGTGCCATAAATGCAAGTGCACACAGAAACAATAACTGGATCAAGATATTGTAAACAACCAACATCCATGTCTTTTTGTACATTGAATAAATCGCAATAAAAACCAAAATGCAAAGAGCCAATCCAATAGCAATCAATGAAATCACCGCCATCCAAAAAATCTCAGGCATAGTTTGGGCAAGATTATCAAATTGAAACAACATCGTAATCGATGTAAAACCATTAAACGTCGTTGTGGTTCGGGTCTCACCAAAAGCAATCGAAGTAACCACAGTAGTGGTCGTGAAATTAAACATCAACAAAACAATAACCGAAACGCAAAGACCTAACCCAATCAATAAATTAATTCGTCTATCTTTGAACATAATATTATTATACATGATCAAAGTATTTTAAACCAAATCATTAATGTGATATCATGAAATATGATAGAAATTTGTGTTGAAGTTCTGTCCTCTTTTGAAGAGGTAATAAAATCCATTAACTCAAAGGGTTTTTTACAAACATCCGAATCCAAAATTAATGATACATATTGGACGCATAGAAAATTAAGGGGGGGGAAGCGTTTTGTGATTTAATAAACGATTCCATAATAATACGTGGATGGACTGATGACTATGGTTATCGCATTGAAAATAAACAAAAAACATTCGATAAAGATGGAAATCTAATTAACGAAGAAAAGTTAAGTACAAAAATTGAGTGTATTCAAACAGTAAATCAAATTATGCAGGCGGCTGGTTTAAACAAATGGTGCAGTGTTGAAGGAACCCTGTTTGTGTTTGAAAATAAAAGTGGACAAGAAATATTTTTCCAAGAAATAAACGGTCTTGGTCTCTTTATGGAGATTGAACAAGAGCAAGGTCAAACAATAGATGATTTAATTAATTTAGCAAAAGGATTATCAATTAAATTAGGAAGTGATTTCCAAGTTAAAAAAGTGGAAAAATTAATGAGCCGTAAATAGTGAACATAGAGTTCAATTTGCAATTATCTATTAATGATAAATTCTAACGTATTGTCGCTGGGTTCGACTTTCATCGGAAAATTATAGCCCACATTGCCATCGATGTCTGTTCTTATGAAATTTGGATTTGGGTCTCCGATTATCTCTATTTGAACCGTTTTACCACGCGCGACAAAAACGTTCTTGTTTTTATACAGCCTTCTGAATAGAATACTGAAAGACAGACCAATCTTTGAAAAAAATCCGCATTTGCGAATTGCCACAATATCCAAAAGACCATCCCATGGCAACGCGTCCCTTGTAATACTTTTGATAGAGCCAGCATTTGTTGTATTTAATATTAGAAACAGATATATATTTTCTTTGTATTCCATATCGTCTATGGTTATTTTTGTTTGTTGTCCCTGCATGGTAATCGCAGATTGGGCAGATTTCAGCATATAGTATAACTTTCCAAGTAGTTTCTTTCCATTTCTATTGTATTTGGTGACACCATTTGTAAATGCACCCCCACATGCAACATTTATCGCATAATACGGTTCTTGTTCATTATTTTCATGTATCACACGCAATGTGTCTATTAGGCATTTCTTTGGATTATTCATAATGATTTTGCACGCACGACGCACACTTTTGTTGGTTTTCATATATGATGGGAAATCGTTTGCAGTCCCCCCGCCAAAGGCATAAATAGGAATGATAAAATTATTTTTCACCATGGCATCAACACAAATTGACAGGGTACCATCCCCGCCAATAATTATTGCCAGGGTGTAACCATGTGGATTATTTTTATTAGAGGCACTGTATTCATAGAAATCGGCGATATTTTTGCTGGCATGAAGGCAGCATTCGTATGTACGTAACTTGTTCAATCGTTTCTCAAGACGTGTTGCAATTTTTGCGCCTTTGCCTCGTCCGGAATTGGGATTGTAGATAATTAAAATTTTCACGCAGTTTCCCCTCGATTATTAAAAACTGGTTGATTATATCACGTTTGGTGAAACATTAATACTTATTGCTTGTCAATTTACACCATCTCGAAGTCTGTAATCGCATTCTTTCTCGGTCTCTGTTCTAAGGTGCAACGCATCCACCATTATTCTGTATGCGTCCGAAAACCATTTTCTTGTATTCTCGTAATTGTGTTTGTAGCCAATGATCTCGCAACAATGAATCACATGTATATAATAGTGCACGGGATATTTGTCACAGTCTTTCGCGAAATCTCTAACCTCGTCCAATGTCATTAAATCTTGCATGAATTCGGTGCTGGATGTTGCGGCATTCTTTAAAACTGTACATCGTATCTTTCGTGCCAGTTTTTTGGATAAATCATGCCTGGATTGTCCATCACAGCCCCTTAGTGCACTTAGTACAACTGTTTGTTGTTTTAAAGATATATTGTCCGCATATAACCAATCTTCTACTACACAATTTTTCATTGGGAAAGGGTAACACACAAAATGGTAACTAGTCAATAGCACCATATAAAGCCTAATAAAAAAATGACCCGTAGGTCATTTTGGTGGGAACAACAGGGCTCGAACCTGTGACCGCTCGCTTGTAAGGCGAGAGCTCTCCCAACTGAGCTATGTTCCCTAGTGTGTTTTGGGCATGTGGTGTGTACTGGACTCGGTGTATTCTCGCCTTGGACATTAATGTTAGACATCTGCTTGTGCTCCTTGCGTCGCACGGGTCATAAGGCGTTCGCTCTCCCAACTGAACTATGTTCCCCTAGTAATTTGGGTTTGCGTGGGACTAATCCCAACGAACATATTGTATCACAGAGTATTTGCCAATTCAAGTAATTTTTTGATATATTATTGTTGGAGGATTTTATATGACAGACGAAAAGCCAATACCACAAAAGGATGCACCAAGGCACAAGTTGATGAATATTTGCGTGCTTGCGTTCACCGACATTTTAACAGTAACCGCGTTAGTAACATTTTTCATTACAATATTTGATGGTTACAGTAATTCACGAGCACACAGCATTGCGGGCACGTACTTGTTTTGTATGTTTCTTGCGGTTCCCGCATTAAAGGTATCTATCGATAAAATTAAAAGCCCATTTTTGAAAAAGGTTAATATTTTTGCGGTTATTATGATATTCGTAACAATTATGGTCACATCTGTTGTGATTTTCCTGGATCTTGCATTTCCGAATTTGTTTTAATTGGTATCAAGGCAGGGTATCCGCCAGGGATGGTCCAATTGAACTAAGCAATACCGATGCACCAAACCCAATACAAATCAGCAGCGCAGTAATTAAAAAAAGCGCAAACGGACGACTTTTCCGTTGGCGCTTTTGTTTCCATCGTGGTGATATATCGGGCTCAGGCTTGTAATTTATACCATCGTCCATTTAAAAATATCTCCCTTGCTATACTAGTTTTAGTATATTGTAAAATCCAAAATTTGGCAAGGAAATTGACTTGACATTTTTGAATTATGGTATATAATATAGTTATAAAGTCTCCGCCTAAGACCGCAAGCAGATGGTAACATCACAAGTCTTGCCGAGGATGGAATCAATAACATATTTTTTATGTAACAATGATTTCGCACCTCTGCTCTTAGGGTAAAACCAAAAGACGCGGAGGTTTTTATATAGAGTTTGTTTTTATTCAAAACAAACTCTTGAAACTCTGGTGGTATGCCAGTTAAAAGGAGAAAGATACTTGGCAAATAAAAAACGCGAAAAAAAGCAAAGTCCGGCGTTTGTTGAAAAACAAAAACTGGTTACTGAAATCGAGACCAGACTGAAAGAAGCCAAATCCGTAATATTTCTGGACTATAAAGGGATTACGGTTGCCGAGGTAACAAAGTTGAGAAACAAGTTTCGTGAAGGTGGGGTAAAATACGGCGTTTACAAAAATACTTTGGTAAAGCGTGCGTTAAACAATCTTGGGATCACAGGTCTTGATGCAAAACTTACCGGCACATTATCGGTTGCGTTTAGTAACAAAGACGAAATCAGTGCCGCCAAAATTGTTCAAGCAGAAAAGTTTAAAGACAAAATGAATATGAAATTTGGTCTTATTGGAACAGAAATTCTGGACGAAGCGGGTGTGAAGAGTCTTGCAACCATGCCTTCAAAAGAGCAACTTGTTGCGCAACTTCTTGGTTTGTTGCAAAGTGGTGCGCGCGGTATCGCAAGCGTGGTTAACGCAGTCCCACGCAACCTTGCGATGGTAATAAATACACGTGCAAGTTAAAACAAACGGGGTAATCCCCAAAAAATAAAATTATAAAAAAAAATAGGAGAAACCATAAAATGGCAAACATTAAAAATCTTGTTGAAGAAATCAAAAAATTAACACTTGTTGAGGCAGCAGAACTTGTAAAAGCCCTTGAAGAAGAATTTGGCGTAAGCGCAGCCGCAATGGCAGTCGCAGCAGCCCCAGCAGCAGGCGGAGCAGCAGCCCCAGCGGCCGAAGCCCCAGCAGCAAAAACAGAATTCGAAATTTTCCTTAAAGACGCAGGAACAAACAAAATCGCAGTTATCAAAGTTGTAAAAGAAATCACAGGTCTTGGACTTGGCGATGCAAAAGCACTTGTTGACGGCGCACCAAAAACAATCAAAGAAAAAGTTCCAGCGGCCGAAGCAAAAACATTCGAGGCACAACTTAAAGAAGCCGGCGCAACAGTCGAACTTAAATAATTATTTTGTTCAAAAACCAAAAACCCACCATGCGTGGGTTTTTTAGTCTTCTAATCCAACAAGATAATCAATATCATAATTCAAACCCTTTCTGTAATAGTTACTTTTTCACTATACGTAACTTATATTAATTTGTGCATATTTAATTGTTATGGTATAAAAGATTAAGGAGGCAGAATGAAAATTCTAAAATCAATAGGTTTATTGTCGGTGCTTTTGGTGGTTTCGCTCGTGCTTATTGCGTGTGGTGGTAATGGTAATAATGGCAAAATACCAGACCCCGGCGGTAAATTTTGCTACGAAACTATTATTGTGAGTTTGACCGTATCGGCATCTGCTCTCGACAGGACTTGGGTGCCTGCTGATTTTCTTCCAGAGGTGGTGTTAGGTGAAGTCAGTGTGCTTATGACACCTGCCCCACCCATAAATCGTTTAACACTACTTTTAACATTGGGAAATTCGGGGAGAGATAATGTGTTGAAGGCAGTGTATGCGCTTAATCAAAGAAGTGATGTGTATCGTGCGAATTTGAACATTTACGATACCATCCAATATACAAAAAAAGGAGAACTATGAAAAAGATAATTTGTTTTGGATTAGTAGTTTGTATTATGGTGGTATGCCTTGTTGTTCCAACCAACATAAACATCCAACCAAGGGTTTCGGCGGTTGCTTCATTGAGTTGAATCCACTGTGAATTCAGATTTGGAGCGAGAAGTAATAGGGCGCGACCCAGGGAGAATCTACCCTGACACAAGAATTTATACCACTGCAACATTAGAAGACAACTTTTGTGCCAGTTCTATCATGGTTGTAAAGAAAACAGGTCATAGCCAGATAACAACAGAGTCAACTTTTCAAGATAATGTTCTCAGAAACAATTCTGTTTTTAATGGAATTGGAGTTAGATCAATCACAGATTTGACAGCATTGCCAAGTGGTAATATGATGAGTGCTAATGCTCATGGACTCACTACTAGTAATGTTCAATCAGTAAGAGAATATTTGGAAACTATAACTTTCAGGCAAATTTTGCATGTTGAGTTAGATGTTGAGTGTAGGCAAAATGTCTTGGATGTTGTAAGGCAACTTCAGCGCGTTGAAGGGATAAGACACGTTGGTCCGAATATTTATGACGAGATTTTGGCATTAAATCCAAATAACCCTTATTTTCAAAATGGAGCGCAATGGGCGTTGAATGGAGCAAATGGAATAAATGCTCCTGGAGCGTGGGGAATAACCACTGGCACACGAGCAGTTAGAGTAGGCATAATAGACACAGGAATTGCGCGTCATCCTAACTTAAATGCAAATGTGGATTTTACAAGTGGTGGAGATTTCTATAGAATGGCGAATATTCCTAATAATATCCCTGGAACGCTGGTCTCAGACACAAATGGACATGGAACTATGTCAGCTGGTGTTGTTGGTGCTGAAGGTAATATTGGAATAGGTGTGACTGGTGTTGCTCAACATGTAACACTTGTGCCTATGCAATCAGGATATGGAGTGTCACACAGTACTGCAGCGAGAGTGAGGGCTATTATGTATGCAAGAAATTTATGGGGAACTTCTCGGCAAATTAGCATTTTGAATCACAGTATCGGTGGTTTCGGAACAAATATTGAATTGTTAGAAGCCGTCCGACAATTCCCAGGACTTTTTGTTTGGTCTGTAGGTAACCATGGTGTGAATATAGATTCTTTGCCAAACATAGCCCAATTTAGACTACCCAACTTAATTTCAGTAGGTGCAGTAAATGAGAGTGGTAATCGTGGTTGGTATAGAGCTAATGGTACGCATGATCCAAGTTCAAATTATGGTAGAAATTCGGTAGATATATTCGCCCCAGCAGGAGTATGGACAACTACTATTGGAAGTACATTTAGTCACTATATGGGCACCTCAGCCGCCGCACCCCACGTCGCCGGCACCGCCGCCCTCATGCTATCAATCCACCCTGGGTTGACCCCAGCCCGAGCCGCCGAAATTATTAGATTTCAATCAGACCGACCCGCTGGTTGGGATAATAACTTGGCGCGTGGTGGCAGATTAAACGCAGCCAGAGCGGTGCAGCGAGTAAGAGAACTTTACGTCATTGAATCTGCACAAGATCTACATAATATACGAAATAGCCCGAATGCAAACTTTACATTGGGAAATAATATTAATTTATCATCATTCCCTCAATGGACTCCGATACACACATTCAGGGGTCATTTATACGGTAACGGTCATACAATAAGTAATCTTAACATCACAAGAACAATCAATAATACAAACGTAAATCATTATTTCGGGTTGTTTGAACGTGTTTATGGGTCAGTCAGAAACCTAACAATAACCAACAGCAATATTGCAATACGGGGTGATCAGGCAGGCTCTGGATGGATTAATGCGGGATTAATTGCTGGAAACGTTGGCACTAACGGAAGAATAGAGCGTGTACGTGTTATTGGCACTAATCAAGTGGCAGTATATCGTCATCAATCACGTTCTGGTGGAATTTCGGCTGCTGCATGGGGAACTTTGCGCATTAATAGCGTCACTGGTTTATTTTTACGTGGGAACGGAAATACTGGCGGAATTGTGGGCGAATCTTTCCATGCAACAATAGCTAATAACAATGTAACAGGTATTCGTGTTTGGAACCAATATTATGGTGTTCAAAGACACATAGGCATAATTGTTGGCAGAAATTATCGATCTTCACTGTCTTTTAACAACGCAGCAGGTTCACATGTCTACAGACAAGGTAGAGAAAACAATACCCTAATTGGTGGCATTATGGGTGTCAATGTTTCTGGAACAAATACATTAAGTCAAAACACAGGCAATACCCAACAAATGATTAATGGTCAGATTCTTGCGTTGCCTACTATTGGTTAATAAAACATCACAAAAAAATTATCAACTTGACATTTCTTGATGCAATACAATATAATATTGCTATAAGCAGTCAGGAGTAAAAATCTATGAACGCAATTCTTTGTACATCCTCCAACTATGCGATTAACCAATCGTAGCGTTTTGGGATTTGTATTTTAAAGATATTTAAAAATACCCTTTGCAAAACGCAGGGGGTATTTTTTATTTCCAGTGACCTTTATCAATATCCCCAACATAAAATAATAAAGGAGATATTAATGAATAAAACATATCGTTCCTAGGAACTGGCGAGAATTTAAATAAAACCTGCTGCAAAAATTAAAATTTAAAGGAGAACAAAATATGACATTCGGAGAAACAATCCAAGGTGAAGACCACCCAACATTCAAAGAGGTAATTCAAGATGAAGTAACAAAACTAACCCGCGTTATTCAACACTTGCTAGGGCTAAAAGAACAGGAGCAAACGGGGCAGGCACAGGGACAAGAAACTCCCCCTGTGGTTAAAGAGCCTGAATTCGACGGGCGCGGACTTGCGTAACAACTAAAACCGCATACTTGCGGTTTTTTCTTAGCTAACGTAATTGACAATGTCTGCTCGACACTGTATAATTGCATATTATGCACTCGTAGCTCAATTGGATAGAGCACTTGACTACGGATCAAGAGGTTTGGGGTTCGACTCCCTACGAGTGCGCCAAAGCACGAAAAAGTGTCTTAGTTCGCTAAGACTTTTTTTGTCTGCAATTGCAAGAAATAAGTATGATAAAAACACGAAATTTATTTGGACTTTATTTTTGTTCAAGGCGTCAAATTTTCTTTAAGAAACTATGCGGTTTTGATAGCTTTTTGAGTTCATATATGATATCATTAAATATGAACTTAAGAAGTGAGCAGATACGAAGTGATTTAAGTTTAGATATTGCACTTGATCAACCATTAACTCCAACAAAAATGATGGATGCTTTTATTGCTTGCCTAGGGAAAGAGCGTTGTAGTATTGAAATATTCGCGGGCAGGAAGACTTTAGTTTACACGCGCTATGACGGAATCAAAGACATATTACTGTTTGCCGCTATTACGTACTTAGGAGGAAATGGCCAGCATCCAATTTTCAAGAAGAGAATACAATTGCAGCAAGCATTTAAAAATGTTTATTTAGAAGTTGCAAATAACAGTCAATACAATGTCCGATTTATGGGCGTCTATCATTATGAAGGCAATATAGTCTTTGCAGATTTTGTTAAGGAAACTTATTTGCAAAAGAGGATGAATAATTCCGCAGCACACATTTACATCAACGATTTATTTCAAGCGATGAGAAATGGAGTTTTTGAAAAAATTGATAACTTTGGGAATAAAATCATATCAATCCGATTTAACAAACTCAAATCATATTTTAACAATGAATTTGAAACTAAGGCAGAGTTGTTTAAGATTTTTGAAGATTTTAATTCTACTCTTGGGTTTAATAATTGGATTACCGCGCAAAACGCAATAACCGAGATGTATGTCAACAAATGGTCGCAATGGAAACAGACTGAATGGCCGGGGTGGTTTTTAGAATTCAAAATTGATCATTTCATTAAATCAAACAAATTGGAACATACAATACGTTATGTTGGTAGTTCACAGAAGAAAAATGATGATCTAGATTTTGATTTGTATTTTGCTGGCGATAAATTTTATGGCGACTTAAAAGCAAGCGATATGGGATATGATGTTTCTCCTGGTAATGACCAAGAGGCATTTATCGAATGTATAAACAAGTACGATAGGTTTTGGTATGTCATCTACGAACACAATACAATTAAAGACAAAGACAGAAACTTTGAAGCAACAAAATTTAGGTCGCACTTTTTAAGAGATAATGATGAGTGGAATAAGCGAAAAGAGTTTGACGAACTAAGTTATTCGTCAAGGATGAAAAATCAAGTACAGTTCGTTAATATGGTGATCATAGAATTGAATAGGATTAATTTTAGAAATGTGTTAAGTAATTTCAACCAGGGGCGTCAAACTGATGGTAATGCGAGAAGAGTTAAGTTTCTGATAAACAAAAGGAATCTAGATAACTTTGTTGTATATAGATGTAATCAGTTGTTTGAGGTGCAAAGTGAATAAATCTTTTAAGTTTGTTGATTTATTTTGTGGGATAGGTGGTTTTCACCAAGCACTAAAATCTTTTGGTGGTGAGTGTGTTTTTGCTGCTGACATTGATGACAACTGTGACAGTTTATACAAAATAAACTATGGACAGAATTGCAAGAACGATATTACGCAAGTTAACGAGAGGGATATTCCAGAGCATCAGGTGCTATGTGCGGGTTTTCCTTGTCAAGCATTCTCGAAGGCCGGAAAAAGGGCAGGTATCAATGACGCAAGGGGAACATTGTTTTTCGATATCTGTAGGATATTGCAGCACCACAAAACCAAATATATAATCCTAGAAAATGTGCGAAATCTTTTTTCTCACGATGACGGAAATACATGGAAAATAATTCAGACGCTACTTCAAGATCTTGGCTATCGGTTAACTGCGAAACCGTTAATTCTAAGCCCACATCAATTTGGTATACCTCAGTTTAGAGAGAGAGTCTATATTCTAGGTATCTACGACCCACAAAATGTGAATCTACCACTAGATATAAATCTGCCTTTGTTGCTGTCAAAAGAGCGTAATGATATTTTTGACATAATCAAAGAACCGGTGGACAAAAAATATTATATTAACGAATATGAAGAAAAAGTTCTCCATACTTGGGATGAGTTTTACCAAGGCATAAACTTAAAAGTTATTGGTTTTCCTGTTTGGTATGATTATTTCAAAGAGGAGGCTTGTGATTCTTTGCCTACATGGAAGAAAGAGTTCGTGATAAAAAACAACAGTCTTTATCAAGAAAACAAAGAATTCATCGACAAATGGGAGAAGAAACATAACTATCTAAAAGATTTTAAACCAACGCACAGAAAGTTTGAGTGGCAAGCAGGCAAAAAGATCAAATCAATATGGGAAGGAGTAATTCAATTTAGACCATCTGGTATAAGGGTCAAGACGCCTGATTTGTTTCCAGCGCTTGTTGCTATTGTTCAAATTCCAATCATTGGCAAATACAAAAGGCGGCTAACACCAAGAGAGTGTGCTAGGCTGCAAAGTTTCCCAGAAGACTTTGTATGCGATATAAATGACTTGCAGGCATATAAACAATTTGGAAACAGCGTGAATGTCGATATAATTAAAACATTGTTCAACGAACTGAGAAAGTTTTAATTGCGAAATCAAAAAACTTTTCGTATTGAATACACAACACAATCACATGAAGGTATTTAACCTGTCATTTTAATTTATGGGATAGTATTGCGGGTCAGTACTGGTTTATGATACAATTGTCTTCTTATGATCACAATATCGGATAAGAAACTTTGCGACAGTGCAGAAAAGTTAGTCGACATGGTTAAAAGGCTGGGGTTCACCGAGACTTTCCCAGAAATGTATGACAATTTCAGAACTGGAGTCCGGGATATACGCGAGTTATTTCATGAACTGGGCATGGCGGGGAAGACTGCGCATTTTTCGGATGCAATGTATGACGATATTGATAATGTTGCCATTTACCATGGCGACCCAACATTTTTTAGGTCAAATAAAATGAAAAAGAGTCTTGCTGATACTGGCGAATATATGTCTCATGTTCCAGGCAATCTTTCCAAAAAAAGTTCACTTCGGGGGCCTGGATACTATTTCCATTCGACTTATGAAGGTGCGCTATCATATGCAACGCCAGAGCCAGGAAAATATGAAGATTCCAAAAAACGTGTTTTGCAGGCACGATTGTCACCAGACGCAGTTTTTTTTGACAAGTACAGGTTCCACTTGCTTGTAAGTCAATTAGGTCTCAGTAAAAACGATTTAACGATGTCCGAACAAATAAAGATGGGCGAGATTAAATCAGACCAAGAAAAACTGGCAATACTTGGGTTACTAATAAACGAAAATGGTCTTGCAACCCTAACATCGTCATTGCTCGGCGGTGATGGTTTCGTCTTTGAAGAAGGGGCGGATAAATATAGCAACAACGATTGGATGCTTAAATTTGCAATAAATAACCGTTCTATTCTCACCTTTCCTAAGAAGGGATATATCTCAGAGCCAAAGTTAGACAAAAGTTAGACAAGACCAAAAAGGAATAATATATGAAAATTGAACAGTATGAAATTCATGATGATTGGAACAACTTTTTCGATAGACGCGACTATGATTTTAATAATAAAAAGTATTTTAGTCTAACGGCAAAATTTACGGTAGAAGAAAGGCAAGACAAAAAATTTGATTATATGGTCTATTTTACAGATGGCGAATTATTAGGTAGTATAAGCGACTTGCACGGGCAAAATTTTCACTTTGATGATTACGAAGATAAAGAAAAAAACAGGGCGCTCGAATATGATTGTTGCGACGGTGGTAACTTGCAATTCAAGTTTAAAGACATAACAATGTCCCCTAAGGCCGTATTATTCAGGTTAAAAGAAATTGCGAATAACAGTGGATATTTAACCAAAATAGCAGGTAAAAAGAAATACTTGTGTTAAGACATATCGTAAATCTTTTCGATGTTGTCGCGATGTTTTAGCAATTCATCATAGGCGGGTGCATACAATACAGGCACTTTTTCAGAGGTGAATCGTCTTTTTTTAAAAGATGTAAATGAATGCATGAAACATTCAATTGAAGGTGTTGCACGCAATAATTCTTTTAAGTAACCTTGCCATTGTTTTGGGTTTGCATTTTGTTGGGCATCAGAACAAGCGGCAAGCCCTTTGTCTAAGCCTTTGATAAATTCACCATAGCTCGTAATTTCAAATTCTGAACGTGGTTTTAATATGGGTTCCAGTTTGCCATCAACATTCTTATAAAGTCGTTTTCTTTTAAGCGTGCTGTCCTCGTGACTTTCCGTGGTTTTTGGGGTATTTTCAAATAAAACGATACAAAAATTCTCATAAAAATCATTGTCATAACTAAGTTCAATGGGCATATCTTTTTTAAAAGTACGCTTTAAAAGTTGTTCAAGTTTATTTTCGTTTAGGAAGGCCTCGCGCGATTTTTTCAAATTGGGTTGCAAGAAATCTGTGGATCCAGCCAAAAATAACGTTTGTAATCTATGTGGTCTTGCGTCATCAAAAAGTTCTGTTAATGTGCCACTGTAACCGGTATCAACATATGTAAAGGGTTTGTTTAATCCTTCTTGTGCAAAATATCTTTTTATATTTGGGATGTCTTTAAGCGGTACTTGATCATTAAAATAGCTATATGTTGTAAATTCATTTAACCAAACAGGCGACCAATCTGTTGTATCGGTTATACTTTGTTTGTTAAGCCAATCTGCGGTATGGATTATAGGTGCACCATCTCTCAAAGCCACTTTAACTGGATATTCCGCTTTTTTGTGTGCCCATTGAACAAATGCATAATAAAGCTGGGCAAGGGAAAAGCCAGTTGCCCTCATTTGTTCTAAAAATTTTTCTGGTGAGACATAGTCCGCTTTTCTCATAGCCAGATTGTACCAAAAAACTTCTATGTTTTCAAGACTAGGGCAAAAACTTAATTGTGTGATATTACATTATGTGATATGGTGTTGTTATGATTTCAATGCAAAAGATAGACAAAAGTTTCGGGAATAAACAGGTTCTTAACCAAATCTCGTTTGAAATTCCGCGCGAGACAATCTTTGGTCTACTGGGTCCCAGCGGATCTGGAAAAACCACAATCATAAACATATTGACCGAACAAATTGCACCGAATGCGGGTGTGTCAAGGGTGGACGCGCAACCTTTTGAAATTGGGTTGATGTTGGATGATGACGGGTTATATGAAAGATTAACGGTTGCAAATAATCTGAAAATCTTTGCGACCATTTATGGGTTGCCGAATAATGCTGGCTTGGATATTGCGCGGTCTGTGGAATTGGACGGCGAGATGAATACACCCGTGAATAAATTATCACGTGGAATGCGTTCACGTGTTGCACTTGCCCGTGCGGTTATTCACAAACCAAAGGTTTTGTTTCTTGATGAACCAACGTCTAACCTTGATCCTGTTACCGCGCGAAAGATACATGGGTTAATAAGAAATCTGCGTGAGGCGGGGACAACTATATTTTTAACCACACATAACATGCAAGAGGCCGTGGATCTTTGCGACACAATTGCATTATTGTCCCAGGGAAAGGTCATTGAACAGGGAGATCCAAAAGAAATATGTAAAAAGCACAATTCATACAAAACTATCCCAGATTTGGAAAGCGTGTTCGTGAACTTGACCGGGATAAAATTGGATTAAGCGAGGGATATAATGAAAAGTATAAAGGGCGTATTTTTAAAACAACTGTATGACTTTTTGCGTCAACCAACAATTTTAATCAGCATTATATTAATGCCAATCTTGGCATTGTTGATGTCATTTATTATCGAGCCATATGACGAGGGTGTTTCCGTGGGTCTTGGTGTGGTTATTATGTTCGCGCCAATGTTTTTGGCATTCGGACCAATCAGTGTGGCAAGTAACGCAATCGCCGAAGATATCGAGTACAAGCGACTAAGATTCCTGATGATGGCGGGTGTAAAATCATGGCATTACTTGGCGGCGACGATAATATTTGTAATGTTGATATCCGTTGTACCAATTTTGATATTTGGTTTTATTGGCGGCTTTGGTTTTACTGATTTCTTGATTTTCTTTGCGGCGATGATATTTGGTTCTTTGGTATCAATTATTGTGGGTGCAACAATTGGTTTAATATCAAAATCCGTCCAACAGGCGGGCAGTATAACAATAGGTGCCGGAATGTTGCTTGGGATGTTGCCAATGCTTGCGGCATTTAATGAAACGTTTGCAAACATTGCCCAATTTCTTTTCACATACCAAATTGGCGAAATCATGATGCCCGGCGCCAACATTTTACGTGCGGTTCTTATAATCGCCGCAAACACGGTGGTATTCTTTGGTCTGTTCGTCTGGGCTTTTGCACGCCAGGGTCTTAAACGTGTGCCAGCGTGTACGCAAGTGAAATAAATAGATCAATAATTTAATTTACAAATCGCCAATTTTGTTGATATATTATTGATAAATAAACCAAACTAAAGAAGGGGAAAAGATGGGGATTTTTCAGTTTTTAGTACATAACTGGACAAAAGCATCTTCACTGGATTATCGTTTTGCGGAGGTAATTAAATGACCTTCGGCGAACAATTACAGAGTGTAGTAATGATAATTTTTGTTGTGATAGCAGTTGTGTTGGTACCATTCGCGGTATGGCTAGTATTTATGATTGCCCGTGCCGAAAACGAACAAGA
>WRAS01000006.1 GCA_009780065.1 Bacillota bacterium
AAAATGTGCAGGTAAGTCCGCCGTAAATGTTGGTAACGGGGTTAATGGCTGGATACCGATGTTTCCCGCCTTTGCGATTGGATTACTTGTGTACGAGAGCAAACCGATTCCGCCAACTGCGAACGCAAGAGCCATCATCATTAGGCAAGAAGTTAAAATTATTTTTCTCATTTGTTCCCCCATATTTGTTTGAGTAATATCACCTTTGTTCACTTTTGTCAAATATTTTTATAATAATTATATATTAGTTTTTGCATTAGTCAATTTTTAATGCGCTTTGCATCATTAAAAAACGCCTTCAATCGAAGGCGTTTTTTGTTCCCCAAATTCGATATTAAAGAATAAAGTGAAGAACGATAAGAACAACAGCGACAGCCCACAAAATGAGCCAAAGTATGGTTCTGCGTCTTGTACCCTGCGCCCAGAAAAATGCACAGAAAGCAACCGTAATGTATGCCAACACGTTTGCAATTGTTATGAATGCACTTTGAAGGTCACTACCGATATTGAACAGTGTAAGTGTAAGTGCCGCACCAATCAACATAAGCGCAACGAATGCAATTACGTTAATCAAGCCTCTTAAACCATTACCTCTTCTTGCCATAAGCCTTTCTCCTTTTAATTGTATTATATAGTATGAGTATAGTTGGTTAAATTATTAATGTCAAATTAAAACGCCAGTTACAAGTCAATTTCAGTTTCTTTTTTTGTTTTAGCATTTTTCAAAGCGTTTATAAGTTGCTGTCTGCCTAGTTCCAGTTCTTGATGATATGTATCATAAGATGACTCTGTCAATTGTTCTTTTGTTATACCATAAAAGTCGCCCAGTATAGGTGAATTTTCTATTGCCACGTCAATCATAGGGGTTTCATTTTCATTGGTCATTTTAAGACTGGCTTTTTTTGCGGTGCGCTCTTTGTCTAGTTTATATGCTGCCGTACCTGAAATTGCACCGCCCAAAGCAAAAAGACCAGCAGCAACAGTAAAAGGCATTAGTTCATGCCCCGCAGCATCCAATACCCAAGGATTTTGTGTTACGAAATTTTGGACCATTTCCCCTGTTCTTCCACCGATTTCTCCGCCAACAATTTCCGCATTAGAGAGCCCCTCGAAAACTTTTTGGCGTGTTTCTTCGCTCATGTTATTTATGAAACTTACGTTACCTTGAATTTCTCTGGCTTGCAGGCCTGCTGGGATAGCGGATCCCATTATCCCTACCCCGGTTACCAAACCGACTGTCTTGCGGTTAATTAGATTTGCGGCGATATTTTTCATCGCATTAATGGCAACCATGATATCTCCCAAATGCCTTTGGAATCTGGATTGCCCGTTCTCTTGCTTATTCTCGTTTTGTTCCATTATTATTTCCTTTAACCACAAATATCAAAATTATTTAACAATGTCAAGCAGCGATAGGATTTTGTTGAATTCCGGTGTTGTCTCTATCTTGAATAGTAGGCTTTCAGAGGTGATTGGGTGGGTGAATTCTAGTTGGATGCTTTCGAGGAGTTGTCCGGAGACCTTTATTGTGGAATTTTGGTTATATTCAGGGTCGGCAATTAGGGGATGATTTAGTGAGCGCATGTGTACGCGAATTTGGTGTGTGCGGCCTGTTTCCAAATTAAATTTTACAAGTGATATAGGTTTTTTGGATGTTTTGGTTGTGTACAAAGTAATTGATTCATAGTGAGTTATTGCAATGCGTGCATTTTTTTGGTTTGGTGTGGCGACAGTATACCGCGTGCGGTTTCTTTGGTCGCGTATTATGGGTTTGTTGACGGTGCCTGTGCCGTGAAGGTGCCCCTCGATCAAGCCGATATATGTGCGTTGTATTTGGTGTGATTCAAACATTTTGGATAACTTTTCTTGGGTTTTTTTGGTTTTGGCAACCATAATAAGTCCCGCGGTGTTCTTGTCCAAGCGGTGGACAATACCTGCACGATCCAGAGCGTCTGATTTTTTAAATTTGTATAAGAGCGCGTTTAGCAACGTTCCAGATTTAACGCCCGCACCCGGATGCACAGTCATGCCGCGTGGTTTATTGATAATGATTAAGTGATTGTCTTCGAACACAATATCGAGGGGGATATTTTCCGGCGTTGCGGGAATATCGTTGCAAGTCATAGAAAATTTGATTATATCGTCCAGTTTTAAAATAGTACCTGTTTTAACAATGTTTCCATTCAATGTTATGTCGCCATTTTTAATGGATGCGGATATTTGGCTACGTGTATGTTCGCCCGCAAAAAAGTCGGCAAGGAATGTGTCCAGCCGCTTGCCGATGTTTTCGTTATTGATTTGAATCTGCTGCGGACTCGGTTGTTGGTTCATCAGTTGTGGTTTCCTTTTTGTTGCTTTTGAAGAAACTCTTTCTGTCGAAGAATAACAGATAAATTATAATCATGACAAGTCCAATATTGATAAAAATGTCCGCAAAGTTAAAGATTGGGAAGTTAACAAAATCCAGTCGAATGAAGTCACGTACATAGCCAAAGAAGATTCTGTCGAACAGGTTACCCAGTGCACCGCCAAGGAACAATCCAAACCCGATATGGAAAAATTTTGGTACATTTTGTCCTTTTATCTTTTTTCTGCGAGTGTGCAGGATGTAAAAAGCACCCAAACCCAAGATGAAAACAGAAGAAATTATAATAAGGAACAACACAGCACCATCCAGCATGGAGAACGCCGCGCCAAAATTCCGTTCGAAGTGAATTGAAAGAACCTCGGGGATTAGTTCGATGTAACGATAATATGTTAAGTACTTTGACGTTATGTCGATTGCTATTGCCAGTACTAGGGCAACTAGGAAAAATGTCATTGTGGTGTCTCCTTGTTAGTTTGCCTGGAGCATGGTTACAACGATTGGGCGACGGTTTTTTTGTTTGTGAAAAAATTGTTGGACGTCACGGCGAATTTGGTTGCGGATGTTATTTGCATCGTCGCCTGTTAAAGATATTTTTGAGATGCTTTCAAGAATTACTTGTTTAAGTTCGGGAATAACCCCTTCCATCTCTTCTGGAAAAAGAAGTCCACGTGTCATGACATCTGGACCGCTGGAAATCTCGCCTGTTTTTTTACAATAACCGATACCCACGATACATATTCCCTCTTCAGCCAATGTCATTCTGTCACGCAAGACATTTGAGTCAGTTGTACCACAACCTTTCCCATCGATAAGACGGATACCGCTTGGGACGCTGCCGGCCCTGCGCAGGTTATTTGTGGAAAGTTCCCAGATATCGCCGATGTCTGGGATTGCGATGTTGCGCTCGGGCATGCCCATACGGCGCGCAATCTCGGCGTGTTTTCGCATGTGTTTTTGTTCACCATGTACCGGAATAAAGAAAAGCGGTTTTAGAAGTGCATGCATGATTTTAAGTTCCTCTTCGCATGCGTGTCCAGAGACGTGAACCTCGGCAAGGCTTTCGTACACGACCTCGACCCCGCGCTTGATTAGATTATTGACAACGTTGTTGACACTGCGTTCGTTTCCAGGAATCGGGTGTGAGGATAAAATTACCAAGTCATTTGGACCAAGGTGAATTTTGTTAAAGTCGCCGGTACTCATACGTACGAGGGCACTGGAAGGCTCACCTTGGGAGCCTGTCAGTATTACAAGAACCTCTTTGTCTGCGTATGTTGAAACATGTGCGACGTCTATGATTTGGCCTTGGGTAACGCGCATTTCGCCGATTTTAATTGCGGTGTCGGTGACATTAATCATACTGCGACCCGAGAATGCGACCTTTCTTTTGTGTTTTTCGGCAAGGTCTAGGAGTTGTTGAACACGGTGGACATTGCTGGAAAACGTTGCGACGAAAATACGTTTGTCTTTGCTCTTTTCGAAGATTTCATCCATTTTTTCGCTGACGGTAGTTTCGGACATGGTGAAGCCCTTTCGGCCTGCGTTAGTGGATTCACAAAGGAACAGCGAAACACCCTTTTTACCGATTTCGCCTATTCGTGTCAAATCGATAATTTGTCCGTCCGGTGGGGTAAGGTCTATCTTGAAGTCACCGCTGATAAATACCACACCAACCGGTGTTGTTATAGAAAGTGCGAAGGATCCCGCGACACTGTGGTTGACGTGGATAAATTCCACTGCGAATGGGCCGATGTTCACGACCGAACGTGGTTTGACGCTGGTGGCTTTTACCTTTACACCAGGGTGTTCACGAAGTTTGTTGTCAATAAGTGCAAGTGACAAGCGGCTTCCGTATATTTGGGCTGGAACCTCGGCAAGTGCGTATGGCAGACCACCGATGTGGTCTTCGTGCGCGTGTGTTATGACGTAGCCTTTGACCTTGTCCTTGTTTTTTATAAGGTAACTGATGTCTTGAACCACCAGGTCTATGCCTGGCATGTCTTCTGTTGGGAAACCCAGACCTGCGTCTACGACGACGATGTCATCGCCGAATTCCAGCGCGGTCATGTTTTTTCCAATCTCCCCCACCCCGCCGAGGAAGATTACTTTTAAATTCTTTGCCATGATTCTCCTTTATTTTTAACATGTGTTACATGTTTGATTGGTTCAGTAATTGGTTATAGATTGTGCTGTTTGTTAGTTCTGTGTTGACTTTTTCGTTGATTGTAACATAGCCATTTTTTATATTAATTATGCCAAGTTCGGTAAAGACCGCCACGCAAAACACAAATTGAAATAGGTTAATATCTTGGTCATCCTTTCTTGCTTTTGAATACAGTTCAATTAGTCCGTTTGTTCGTGTTTTATGTTGCTTTCTTATTACTTTATAGTATCGCACAAACACATCCCTGTCAACAGTTAGTTTATGCACAGCAAATAATTTATCCGACGCAGGCGATTTTAAATTGATTGCAAGAGCCAATGCTGTGCTTTCGTCGCAGGTCACAATTGGATAGAATTCTTTTACAACCGCCTTTAGTGTGGTTGGTGCATTTTTTGTTTTAGAGTTAAGCGAGAAATCAGCCTTTTGGAATTCGAAAAGAACTTGTTTTTTTGAGTGGTGTGCAAGTGTTTCCAGATACTGGGCGGCATTGAAGAACATGAAACTGATGTTCACATTATTGATTTGCGGAGTAACAAAGCGAACGTGATTTGGGTGATTTTGAAGCACCTGGGTCTTTACGGACGTTATTTCTGTTACAAATTTTGGGCGCTTGTTACCACAGCCAGTGGGTTCTAGTTTTTCGATTTCCAATACAAATTCGGGGCTAATCTCATCAAGGGGCAAGTCGAAGTCATATTCTTTATCCGTGGTTGATTCGGATCCAACAACATTAGCAAGGTCGGATGTTATTCTTTCAACGAAGGTTGTGATGTTTTCTGGAACTATGCTGAGACCTGCTGCCATGGCGTGACCACCAAAGGATGCGAGTACATCGGAATGACGCGTTAACAGTTCGATGATGTTTATTTTACCGACGCTTCGTCCACTGCCCTTGTAGATGTTTTTTGATTTGGATAAGATTATTGCTGGTTTTGCAAATTTGTCCGTGATTCGCGCAGCAACAATACCCAATACCCCACCATCCCAAGTATCGTTATACAAAATAATAATGTTATTTTGGAACAAACCTTTGGTTTCAATTATTGTATCGCACTCGGCAAAGATGTCGTTACAAAGTTTTTGGCGTGCTGTGTTTAGGTTAGATAGACTGGTGATTATTTCTGTAATTTTTATTTCGTCTTTTTCCAAGAGTAAATCCAATCCGCGCTTTGCGTTACCCATACGCCCTGCGGCGTTTATTTTTGGACCCAATTTAAAACTGATATCTTGGGCAGTTAATTTGCCGAAGATATTGGAACTTTTTGCCAACGCGGTTACCGCGGGTGAAGAGTTTTTGTTTAACATTTCCAGACCAATTGCGGTGATAACACGATTTTCGTCGTTAAGAGGGACAATATCCGCAATAGTTGCAAGTGCACAAATATCTACATAATCACGAACGGTATTCAGACCAAATGTGCGTGCATCAATTGACTTGTCTTGGTTTTGGTTGAAGTTGGCTTGCGAGAGTGCCTGGACAAGTTTTAATGATACACCTGCACCACACAAGTCCTGGAAGGGGTATTCTTGGTCTTCGAATTTTGGGTTGATACAGATACAGTCTGGTGTTTTTTCCGGGATTGTGTGGTGGTCTGTGACAATAACATCCATACCCAGAGATTTGGCGTGTTCAATTTCGTCATAGCATGAGATACCGCTGTCTACCGTTATTATTAGATTTGGTTGAAAACGTTTGTGCAATTTATCAAGTAGTTCTATTGTTAAGCCGTAGCCGTCTGCGTCACGATTAGGCAAAAAGTATCGCGTATTTGCGCGACGTGTAAGCAAGTACTTGTAAAGAATCGCGGTTGCAGAAATACCATCACAGTCGTAATCGCCTATTATAAGTATTCGTTCTTTGTTCTTTATGGCGGTTTGGATTCTGGTGACACCTTGTTGCATACCTTTAAGCAAAAAAGGGTCATGCAGACGGTTAATCGAAAAATTAAAGAAATCTTTTACTTTCCCGGGCGTGTCGATGCCCCTTATATTTAGAAGCCTGGCAAATTTTTCCGAAAAACCAAATCCGTCGTAAACCGCCAGTTCGGTGGGCGTCAGTAGCCCATTCCTTTTGGCATTTACATTCATTTTTCCGTTCCTTCTGGAATCATTATACACAAGTTGATGGTTGTTTAGCAATAATTTTTTTCTGGTACTTTTCTTTAATTGCGCAAACATGTTTTAGCGTGATAGAATATGTATAACTATGTTAGGTTTTAGCAGTATTCCGCAAATGATAATTGTAATTGGTCTTAGTTTAATAAATGCGGTTTTATTATGTTTGGTTGCGTATAAGTTGGTTCATATTTACCAGTTGGGCGGTTATCGAAATCGCCCGTTTATTAAATGGGTATTTGACCGGGAGAATGGTTTTTTTACACGGCTAATCGCGTTAACTTTGCTTGGGTTTGGTGGGATGTTCATTGTAAATGTTGTGTTCAAAAATTTTGTGGATGTTGGCTATTTGGCGCATATTGGCTTTGCATTTTATTTTTTGTTGGCAGTGTTTTTATGTAGAAGCATTTTTCAACAAAAAGCCAAGATAGGGTTGAAATTTACCGCGCGTGTTAAGCGATTATATATGGTTATGTTTTTGCTGATATTTGGTTTATCCTTCTTTGCAATGTGGGCAGGGTCATTTTGTCCGTGGATACAGTTTTCGTTTGTTACTGGGGTTGCTTTGATATTGCCTTTTTGTGTGATAATGGCATCGTGGGTGTTATTCCCTGTTGAAGCGTGGATAAGAGGCTTTTATATAAAGCGTGCCAAGAAGAAATTATTCAGTGAGCAATACAAAAATTTAATACGTGTGGGAGTTACAGGGAGTTACGGAAAGACCAGTTGCAAGAACATTTTGGCAAAGATGCTGGCAAAGAAATATACGGTTGCAAGCAGTCCGAGTTCGTATAATACCCCGCTTGGGTTTTCGTTGACGGTTAATAATATCTTGGACGAGCACGAGGTTTTTGTTTTTGAGATGGGATTGAGGTATCGGCGTGACATTAAATATTTGGCGCAATTGTTTAGGCCTATGCATGGTGTTCTGACAGGTATAGGGACGCAGCATATCGAGACGATGAGAACCGTGGAAAATATCAAGAACGAGAAGGCGGAATTATTACGGGCATTGCCAACCGATGGGATTGCGGTATTGAATGGTGAGAGTGAAAAATGTGTGGAATTATTTAGCGAGTTGGAATTGGAGAATAAATTCTTGGTTTCGGTAACCGATGGCGATAATGTTTTTGCGAGTGTACAAGACATAAAAATGTCGGCAGAGGGATGCGAGTTCGAAATGACTATGGGTGGCGAGGTGGTAAAGTGCAAGACAAAATTACTTGGGAAACATAATATTCAGAACATTTTGATGTGCGGGGCAATGGCGTATAAACTTGGGGTTTCATTAGGTTTAATTGCCGAGGCGGTTGGTGAATTAGAAGCGATTCCGCATCGATTGGAGATGGTGAAGTCCGGAAATGGGATTATCATTTTGGATGATTCATATAATGCAAGTGAAGATGGTATTCGGGCGGCGTTAGAAGTGTTGAGTTTTTTTGATGGGAAAAAGGTTGTACAGACACCTGGTTTAGTAGAACAGGGTAAATTTGGATATGATGCAAATTTCAAGATTGGGCAAATGATTGCAGATATTGCGGATGAAGTTATTGTAGTGAACGAGTTGAATAAAGATGCCTTGATTAATGGGTTGAAGGATGCTGGTTTTGAAAATACAAAGATTCATTTTGTTTCGTCATTGGATGGGGCAAAGGAATTATATGCAAAGTTACTGAGTAAAGGTGATGTTTTGTTGATTTCCAATGATTTGCCGGATAATTTTAAGTAAATCACTTAGTTAATTACTTGTTCACATTCGACATTCGCTTTCTCGCCACTGGTCCTCGACCTGCGGTCTGCGAAGGTGGCGAGCGCGATGTCGCAATGTTCACGCGCCAAAGATGCGAATTAGTTTTTTAAAAACATGAGTGTATTAGCAAGGAATTTTTGGGTTTCATCAATGTAAGTGAAATGACCAGAGTTTGGGTAGATTATAAGGGTGGAATTTTTTGCAAGTTTTTTCCATTGTCTGCCCATTTTTGGTGGAGTTGCCGTATCATGCTTGCCAAAAATTAGAAGAATTGGGTGATTGATATTTGAAATTTCTGGCTTGAGGTCGCGGTTGATTATGTTGTTGAATGTTTGTTTTCCCACTGGGGTTAGTTTTTTATAGTCTGGACTGCCCTGCTCGGTTTTGATTAGGTTTAGTTTTTTGCGTGTTTTGTAGAGGGCTATTTTTAATTTGGTGTTTAGTGATTTTCGCGGTTTTATACCCGCGGCACCAGTTAGCACAAGTTTTTCATATCGATTGGGATTGCGGTTGACAAGGAGTGCGGTTATGCGTGCACCGAACGAGTGCGCCAAGATGTGACATTTTTCGACATTGTGTGAGTCTAGGAATGTTTCCACATATGCGGCATAGTCTTCGAGCGTCCATGGCGTTTGCGGGGATATTAGGTCGTCTTTTTGGAACATTGGCATTGAAATGCTCAGGCAGTTAAAGTGGTATTGCAGGATTGGGGTTATGTTGGAAAAACTGTGTTCGTTGCCGCCCCAACCATGCAAGAATAAAAGTGTGTGCATGGTTTAACTTATGATTGCATTGTTTTTTTGTTACCTATTGAAAGCGGATTGTAATTACTGTATAATTATATATGGGAAACGGGGACAAAATCTTTACGGATAGATTGAAAATAACAACAATAATACAGCATGATGAATTTTTTAAGAGTAATATTTTTTCGCGAACGCAAAAATGCGAAATTGGAAGTATAGGTGCATCGAATATGCCAGATGGGACATGTAATGTTTTCTATGACATTTTGCCTAAACACAGGGGAAATGGATATGCGCCAGAGGCATTGTTAACATTAACGCAAGAATTGGTTAGTCAAAATAAATTACCATCTTTGTCGATTCTTTCGAATAATCCGTCATCAAAAAGGGTTGCAGAAAAGTCTGGGTACATTCTGGTAGGTAAGATGGAAGATTTTAGATTCGGTCCAAAAGGGATAGCAACGGACATTACGACAAGAGAACTTGTCATGGAGAAACATGATGACAAATGACGAATTTTTGATGACAACAGATCGGCTTGTGATATCTAGGGCCGGCCAATATAGAAGTTCGGGGTCTGGGGCACTTGTGACACGAAATTCTATTTTTTTGAAATCAAATGAATGCAAAGTTGGGAGAATTGCAACATCCGATTTTTCTGATGGAGTGAGTGAAATTTGTTACGACATTGAAATGTTCCACGGACAAAATGGTTATGCGTCAGAGGCATTAAAGGCGGTAACACAGAAAAAATTTGAGCAGGACAAACTTCCAAAGTTAGTTATAAAGAAAGAAAATCTGTGGTCGCAAAGGGTTGCAATAAAATCTGGGTACGTTCCGGCCGGCGAATTATTTGATGAAAGGGTTGAATTTGTTCCGTGTGGAATTGGATCCGATATTGAGACAAAAAGGCTGGTAATTGAGAAATGAAAGGACGCAAGGATTTAGTTACAAAAAGGTTGCTGATTTCTACCGTTTCATCATACGAAGGTGGTGATTTTTGTTTTGGTTCGCACAAAAATGCGATTATGACTATCGCCGACGAATCATTAGTTGGAATAATAACCACGTCAGATTTTCCGAATGGCACATGCGACATTTCGTATAAAATCAATCCCGCTCACCGCGGTAATGGCTATGCAACTGAGGCACTAGTCGCGGAAACCACCCGAAAGTGTAAGGAGAATTTGGTTCCGAAATTGGTAATCAAGATGGATAGTTTAGAGTCGCTGTGTGTTGCCAAAAAGGCTGGGTACATAAAAATAAGTGAGAATAAGAAAAGAGGTATCCAAGAGTTTGCACCAAGAGGAATTGCGTCGGATATTGGGACAAGAAAGTTAATGTTGAAGCGAGAATAATCAAGATTTTTTTGATACGACGAATTCGCTGTCGTAAATTGGTTCAAGGGTGATTGGGTCGGCGAATGTTTTAGTTTTGAATTTTTGGATGGCGTCTTCGGTGGATATTGCCATGATAATGGGATGCGGGTACACCATGTGGAAGGCCTTTGTTGCTGTCATGCCGACACGGTTCCCTGTCCATGATGTGCCGCCAGTGCCGATTGCGTACGCATCCAGGTCGGCGAAAGATATGTTTGCAGCCAATAAAAGTTTCTTTGTTTCAAAAGCCACGATTGCGTCATGTTTTTTGTTGTCAAGGTTATTTGTAAAGATATGGTTACCTTTGTCGGTAATTAATTCGATTTTCATCGTGCGCTGGGTTGTGTCAATGTAGAGGATTTTCATTGAGACTCTCCTTTTAGGTAAATTGTAGTATATGGCCTTGCGCGGTTAATTAGTTCGGGGGTTAAGTGCGAATACCATTCGACAAAGGCGATATTGTTACCCGACAAGATATCTTCAATGTCGAGATGTTCAAGTGCGGATGAGTCTTGGATTCTATATAGGTCGATGTGAAAGATATTGGGTTCGTATTGGTTAATGATTGTGAATGTGGGGCTTTGGACATGGATTTTTGGATGCGTGAGTTTAAGCACCATGGAAACAAGTGTGGTCTTTCCCGCACCCATCTCCCCGTCTAGGAAATATATTTGTCGCCCTCCGCGTTTAATTTTTGATGCAATTTTTTGTGCTTTGCTTTTAATATTCATGTCAATAATTGTGTCATGAAGTTTGCGGTTTTGTCAAATCTTGTTATTCGGTCATTTTTCATTTTTGTTATTGCTTATTTATGGGCGAGTTATCTTTTTAGGGGTTTCTTTGTTAATTTTTTGATTGCATTTTTAATTACAGTGCTTGCGAATTATTTTATCACAATTTTGTACACGAAAAAAAGGAACAAGGTTAACCTTACCAAGCAAGAACAGGAGCACATGTTCAAGATAAGTCTTGCGTATCGATTTATGACCAAGGAAAAGGCGTTGGAAAATTTGTATTTGGTTTTTGGGAAATTGAATGAGGATGGAGTTGAGAAACAATACGATAGGGTTTTAGTAGATGGTAAAAGTTATTTTTCCATGCTGCACAAAGATGTTTCGATTGAAGATGTGGTCGAGATTGTACGCAAAGCAGATTTCCAAAAAGTGGTTGTTGTTGGGCAAGAATTTTCGCGCGAAGTAAGAAATTTTTTCGGAATATTGGAAATTGATGTAGAGTTATTGAATATTGAAAAGTTCTATAGTGAATATTTGAAGAAGGCCGAGATATTTCCAAATTTGTCAATTGCTACGAAATCAAAGTCACGAATAACGTGGTTGGGTATTAGAAATATGTTTTTACAAAGACAAAAAGCACGTGGATACGTGCTTGTTGGGTTGGTAGTATTGATGGCAAGTTTTGTAGTTAGTTTTAGCCTGTTTTACATTATCTTTGCCACATTCCTGTTTGGGTTGGCTGTCACATCGCGGGTGATAAATGTATAAATCATGAAATGCTCTACTAAGACATAACACGTAGCATCATACCAGTGAGAGAGTTCCAAGTTGCCTGGTCAAAGTAACGCATGACCTCGGCCCTGTCGGCTACCCTTGCACCACCTAGCCATGAGTGTGCCATTGTTGGGAACATAGCCTCGAGAAAGTTTTGTCGCCATGATAACTCTGAGGCAGTAAACCAGTCTTCAGTTGTAATTTCGTCATAGAATATTGTTTGTGCCTCGGCAACTGCTGTTGTCCCCCACATTACAGACATATTTGCCGCAGCACGATTTGCATTGGACATGAAATTAATAAAGTCGTATGCACGCTGTGAGTTACCGCCGGCTGTTGTTGGAACAACCAATGTGTTGATCCAGATGTTTGTGCCTTCCTCGGGGATAAAGTATCTGAGACTTTGTGTTGTGTTCATTGCCATTGCATAAGCGGCGGAGATGCTCCACTCTAGACCAAGGTCAGTTGAACGAGAAGCGGTGTTGATTTCGATATAGACCTCGTCCTCTTCGAATCTGGTGCTAGAGTGAAGTCTGTTTAACATGTGTTCGGCTTGGTTGAACATTGTTGTGGTTGGTTGCACAAAAATTTCACGAAGGGCGTCTTGGTGGGCTTGCGGTGATATTGCAGCCGCAGCCTGGAGTGCTGCACGATGTGTTGGATGTGCCATTAGAGCGATTGGCATTGCGTCACGACCACTTGATTTGAAAGATGGGTTTAGGTTGTTGGGTGCAGCGGAAATAATAGGGTTCACACGCGCGCGATCCGCGATTATATGTTGACCATTGTAAGTAGTGCCAGTTGCCCAGATTGCCTGCCATCCATAGTCGTTTAACAAGTCATATAACCCGTTAATGCTGTGGTCATAAAGGATGCCCAATGTTCCATAAACAATTGGAACGGAAAAACGTTGTGGTGTTTGCGCGTTTGGTTGGGATTCTGATTCGAAAAATATTACTTGGTCCATTACGTTTTGGGTAAATACGCTGTTTGCAGGTATACGGCCTGTGTCCAAGGCACGAATCATGTTGTGGCGAATCATGTGCTCGACGGCGTAGTCACTTGGCATGACTATGTCAAAGTCGTTGTTGCCTTGCTCCATGATAGAGAGCATTTCGCGGTTGGATGTATAGAATTCCACATCCACACGGAATCTTGGGTGCACGTTTGCGCGCATGTAGTCACGAAATTCGGTAATGATTGCAGGGTTAATAACACCCGCCCATATGTATAGACGAAGGCGGTATTCGCGAGGGACGCGAAGTAGAAGCCATGTTGTGAGCCCAGCACTGAGCACCAGTACCACAACACAGATGATAGCAATTGTTTTTTTTGTCATTTTTTAAATCTCCTTTTATTTTTTGTTTTGTTGTTTTTTTGGGTTAAAATCTCAATGTTCATTCATCTATTCACCTCCGATTTCTTTCGCCTTTTACCGAGGTAAATGTTAACGAAAATCAAAATTACCAACACAAGCCCGAATATAAGTGCCCCAAGAGCACGGAGTTCGCGCGGCGGAGGAATTCGAGTATAACTGTAGACAACTGTGGAGATTGTATGCACACCATCATTGTTGAATTGGGTAATTATGAAATCGTCCAGAGATAAACTGAAACCCAGCAAAAACGCAGCAATCATAGCGGGCATAAGTTGCGGGATGACGACACTGAACATCGCGTGCATGGGTGGTGCGCCGAGGTCTTGGGCGGCCTCGAACATATTTTGGTCCATTGAACGAAGGCGCGGCAATATTACCAGCACCGATATTGGAAGACAGATTAGTGTGTGAGCAAGAATTAATTTGAAGTAACCAGCGTTAAAAATACCCAATGCAGCAAATAGTAATACCAAAGAAAATGCTGTGACTATGGTTGCGTTGATAAATGGGATTTGGTTTAAAATCATTGTTGCAGATTGTGCACGGCGTTTCATTTTAATTATTCCCATGCATGCAAATGTTGCGATGATAACAGCCAAGGCAGCAGATAAGGTTGCAATTAGTATCGTATTAAATAAAGCCGACATTATACGTTGATTTTGGAAAAGGTCGCGCCATGTACCAAAACCGAATTGGAAATTATCGGTTTGCATAATTCGTGTCTCCGAGAATGAAAAAGCCACGAGCATAAGGATAGGTGCATACACAAGTGCAATTACAAGAAATATAAATGAAGCGTAGATTATTTTTTTCTTCATGATGTCACCCTCCTTTTAAATATTTTTACCACAGACCGCCACGTTTGTTTCCGCGCTTGCTGAGACGGTTTGTTATCAATATAGTCAACACAACAATGATAAGCAACGCGATGGAAATGACGCTGGCACGACCGAATTCACTGTTGATATTTAGTTGGAACAAGAGCCACCCAAGCATACGGGTGCTGTTGTCACCAAAGTATTGAACCAAAAAGTATGTTGATATTGCAGGAGTAAAGACCAACAAGAATGCCGCCATTATGCCAGGGACAGACAGAGGCAGGATTGTTTTGGTAAAGACCTGGGTGGGATTGGCACCTAGATCTTGGCTGGCTTCGATGTATTTTTTGCTGGTGCCACTGATAACCACATATATTGGAATGATTGCAAGAGGCAGGTAATCCAAAACAATTGCAAATACAAGTGCGAATAGTCCACGCTCGACACCTATTATTCCGAATAATTCGCGCAATGCGAATGAACGAAGCAAAAGGTTAATCCACATTGGCATAATGAAAAGCATTAAAATTGTGTGGCTACGTTTGAAGCCTGCGGTTGCAAGACCGAGCGCAATTGGAAAGGCAATTAAAATAGCAATTACAGTTGCCAGCAAAGCAATACCAAGTGAACGGAATAAAATGCGAACAGACACGCTGTCGGTGAAGAAATATTGAATGTGTGCGAAGGTGAAACTGCCGTCCTCGAAAAAGGCATAAAAGAATAACAGAGATAGTGGAACCACCACCATCATAATCATGAAGATGAAAAAAGGAAGGGCAAAAAGAAATTTATATGACATGCGCGTTTTTGGTTTATTTTTTTTCATGTTGACACCCTCCTTTTAACTTAGGTTTAATTGATTACTCTTCTTCGGTTTCCTCTCTTCTTTCGACGATGATATTTTCGGGTTTTATTATTAGACCGACCCTGTCGTCTGTGTCCCATTCGTATGGTGTGTTAACGATAAACAATGTGTCATTGTCTGTCCACACGTTAACGTTGTAATACGAACCTTTGTAAATGGATTGGGTTACGTACCCGCCGATTGTTCCGTCATTTTCGTCGTCCACAATTTCAACATGGTTGAATGCAATACGCGCGGTGACTGGGTCACCTTTTTTGAATGGTTCGTCGCCTGTTTCTGTTTTTTCGATTGCGTGTGCGGTTTGGAAATATACGCCAGAGATTTCCAGCGTGTCCTCGCCTGTCATGTATGTTTCGTATTCGTTAATTGTTGTTTCCATGGACATTATGTGGATGTCACCAGGTTTGATTGTTAGACCGACCTCGGTACCCTCTTTAACTTCGTCCACGGATTGGATTGTAAATTCGTAATCGTTTGCAAGCACCGCTTTTTCATAATAAGTACCCATAAAGGTGGAGGAAATCACAGTGCCCTTTAGTTCGGCGTTTTTGTCGGTAACGGATAAAATTGTTATATCTTCGGGCCTTATTACTATGTCCACGGGTTGATTTTTACAAAAGCCTTTACCGTCGCAACGAAAGGTTTGACCCAAGAATTTGACCTTGTGGTCCTCTAGCATTGTTCCGCCGAGAATATTTGATTCCCCGATAAAGTTTGCAACGAAAGCATTGACCGGTTTGTCGTATATTTGCTTTGGCGTGCCGACTTGTTGAATTAGACCGTCGTTAATAACCACAATTGTGTCGGACATTGTAAGAGCCTCTTCTTGGTCGTGTGTAACGTATATAAATGTTATACCGATTTCACGGTGCATACGGCGTAGTTCCAGTTGCATCTCTTTACGCATTTTTAAATCAAGCGCACCCAGCGGTTCGTCCAGTAAAAGAACGCGCGGCTCCATAACAAGAGCGCGGGCTATGGCGACACGCTGTTGTTGGCCCCCTGAAAGTGAATCTATGTCACGGTGACCGTATTCAGCAAGACCAACAAGTTTTAGTTTTTCGTCCACACGCTGCTTTATTTCGGCTTTGGAAAGGCGTGGATTGGTTTTAAGTTTAAGACCATAGGCAATGTTGTTAAAGACATCCAAGTGCGGAAACAATGCGTATTTTTGGAATACAGTATTTACGTTACGCTTGTGTGGAGGGATTTTGGTGACGTCGGTGCCCTCGAGATATATTATTCCATCGGACGGCATTTCGAAACCAGCAATCATACGTAAAATTGTGGTTTTGCCACAACCAGAGGGCCCCAGTAATGTAACGAATTCGCCTTTTTTTATTTTGAGATTGATGTCATCCACAACGGTTTGTTTGCCGAAAACCTTTACGAGGTTTTTAAGTTCGATAATAGTTTCGAGGTTTTTCTTTTTTACAGCCTCTTTCGTCATAATACAAAACCCCCTTGTTATCGATTTTTGGTCGCTATGCTCACCAATCCTTTTTAAATAAATTTAATAAGCAAATATAGAGCAAATTATGGGGGGTGTCAATAGTTTTTTAATATTGAAGTTACATAAATTTTGTGATAAAATCTTGCATGAAAGATGTGGGAATAAGTTTATTAATTGCAGACGTCAGCCGCATTCATTACCAAGAATCCGAAATTAACAATGGCGGATGTACATTGCTATTTAAGTCAAGCAAGGCAGGAAAAGTAATTAGTCTTTGTCCGCCATTTCGTAAATATTTATGCCAGGGTTGCGTTCGACCTTTTCAAGAAATGCTTCGGCGTTGGTGATTGTTGCTTGATTCTCTTTTAATATTTGGGCGTGTGAATCGGCATGAAATTTTGCCAATTTAACTGGGTCTTTCATATCTTCTTCGAATGTTGTTGGATCGGTGTAATATGGATTTGGAACGCCGTTTCGTGAGACCTCCCTGCCGTGTGCGTCGCGAACGATTCCGAACTTTGCATCAAGGATCTCGGGTTGGCTGTACATAATTGCCATGTCTGCCTCGTGTTCGGCAACCATTTCACCAAAGTTGATACCGGTTTTTAGTTTGGCGATTTCTTCCAGAAGAAATCTTTGGTTATGCTCTGTTGCGACATGTTTTGGGTTGTTTACAACGTGTTCGACAATTGGCAATACCATCACAAGTGAATGTTTGTCCTGTTCAAAATCCCCTGCCAGGGTTCCGTCTTGTTTTAGATATTCCAGACATTCCTGTTTGGTGTGGGTTTTGTTTATCGTTGGTTTTTCGATACGGTCGTAGGCGTCCTTTTTGAAAATAAGACCAACCGAGGTATCAAATACATACCCATATGCCTCGATATAGGCATGCTGCGCGGCTATTGGGGAGGGGTCGCCTTCGGTTTTGATACGCAGAGATTCGATGTCTGCATGTACCTGGGTACATTCCGCGAATGCAAGGGACAACAAAGTTGATTTATCATAACAAAGGCCATTACACATCTCAGGGATAAAAAGTTGTATAGACAACGGCATACCGCCAAAATGAAAAGGGCGCAGTGCATCAAAGACCTGTTTTGGAAATGGACCGATGTTGCCAGCCTCGACCTCTTTGATGTATTGTTCGTTTATGATATCCAATCTTGCAAGTTGGTCTGGCGATAGTTTTTTGTCTTTCATGATTTTATTGTAACATAAATCAATGAAAAGAAAAACTCCCTTTTGGGGAGTTTTGTTAAATTAGTCTGCCATTTCTGGGTCGACGATTTCGGCGTGTTTATGAAAGAATTCTTGCTCCTCTTTATCTGTTAAATTTAACCAAAGTTTTGCAGCAAGGTCGCCAGCATAATCAAGCGCATCATCAGCCTTTTTTAATGTTTCGACGTGCGCACCCGCATAATGTTTTGATTTTTTCAATGATTTATTCCAACCATCAATATCTGTTGGAACCAAGTCTACCTCGTTATGAATCATAGAAGTTGGAGAATAATATAATCGTTCCCAAGCGTCACCAGATGTCACCTCGTAACGACTGGCGCTGTCCATTGTATATTTGTATTCTTTTAATTTATTATCCAAAGAATGATTGGCAAAAAAGTTTTGCATACCTATGTTTGGTTTTGTGTATTTCATATTTTATCCTTTGACTAATTTGCCATTTCTGTGGTTTTTGGGAAGTATCTTTGTTCTTGGGCATCATCTTCCAAAGAAAGCCATAGTTGAGAATCAAGTCTACCTGCCTGTTCATGTGCGGATTCACCTTGTTTTAATGATTCCATGTGGACACTAGCGTTTAATTTTGATCTTAGTCTTAGATTATCTTTCTCTCCATCATCTGATTCATGAATTGTTGAAGTTTCCATATTGTACAATTCTTCCCAAGCGTTCTTTGCTGCATTTCCGAAGAATTCTGCTTGTTTGTCGCTTTGTTCGACAAGACTTCTTGCTTTGTTGCCGTTGATTTCCATTAACATTTGATCCAAATTTAATGCCATATGTAAAAACTCCTTTTTGCTAATCAAACATTATACCCAAAAGGAGTTATTAAAGTCAATAGACATTTAATTGTCTATTTTTTTGATTTCGCGCCTTAGGCGGGCGATGATTTTCTTTTCAAGGCGGCTGATGTATGATTGGCTGATGCTTAACATTTCGGCGACCTCTTTTTGGGTGCGTTCCTCACCCCCTGTTAGACCGAATCGCAATTGCATGATTTCCTGTTCACGGATGCCCAGTTTATTTATTGCAAGCCATAGCAGGTTCTTTTCCACGCCCATTTCAAGTTCATCTGGCACGGCGTCTGGTTGAACCGCAACCACGTCACCCAAATGAATTTCTGTGCCGTCACCGTCGGTATTAATTGGTTCGTCGATGGAAACGTCGCCGCGGTTTTTCATGACCTTTCGCAAATGCATAAGGATTTCGTTTTCGATACAGCGACTGGAATACGTTGCCAATTTAATGTTACGGTCATATTGGAATGAGTTAACCGCTTTTATAAGACCGATGGAGCCGACGCTGATAAGGTCTTCGATATCCAAGCCTGTATTTTCAAATTTCTTTGCGATATAGACCACGAGACGCAGATTGTGCTCGATAAGTTTTTGTTTTGTTTCCGGTTTACCTAAATGAAGTTCAGATAACAGGAGTTCCTCTTGGTCCTTTGGTAGGGGGCGTTGGAGGGCTTCGGTCCCGTTGATAAAATAGACAAAATCATCATCCCAAAGATTTGCGTTTGTGATTCGGTTAAACAGGTTGATTGCCTTTTGAATTAGTTTCATGCTGTGTCTCCTTTTATGCCATTTTATGCCATTTTGGCGTTCAGCAGGGCGTCGTAGCGAACGGCATCTTTGAACCCCTTCATGCTGAGCCCTAGGCGTACGTTTTCGTGCGTTTTGCCACCTGTTATTTCCAACTTTTGTGTTGCGAAGGTAAACATGTTGGCTTGGCCCGCTACGGTTGAAAATTGGATGTAGCGGCCGTCTTCGATGTCGCTGTCGCCCAGTTTATTTAGAACTATGCGATCTGGAGATATATCAGGGAACATTTTCAAAAACAGCGAGAGACTTATAACAACCACTGGTGCACCATTTTCGGGGTCAGTTAGGCGGTTACCTGTGTCTAGGTAAGAGGTTATTTTATAACGTTCCCCCCTGTGGTGAATTATGATGTCGCGGAGATTATTGGAAAGGCTGTGGCGGATATTCAGGAACTTGACAAGCAAACGCATAAGAAAGTAAAAACCGATAACCACCCCGATAAGCAGACCCATTGGAATGGATGTGTTATAGGTGAAGAATTGTAGCCCGCCCGCGGTGTCTGTGAACATAAACAGAATTCCGTAGATTGCGCCACCCAGAGCGAATGTGTAAGTTAGAAAAAGAATGTAGGTTAAGACAAAGCGGCGAATGGATTTTGATTGAACGATGTATATCATCGAGGCGCCTATGAACAGGCGGATAAGAACGGCAAAAATTCCAGTAAAGGTTAGAAGTGGTATAACAAGAGCAAAAGCGGTGCCAAGGGTTGCGCTGGCAATTATGCGCCATTTCGGCGGATGTTCTTTGATTGTTTTGAAAACGAAATACAAAAGCATGGTGTTGATAACCATGTTGTCTATGATTGCGTTTTCAATATAGATGGTGATGGTGGATGCCCTCCTGCGCTGTTACATATTTACTTGGTCTTGTGAAACATGTATATGCGTGGGATTATGATAGTAGAACGCAGGGTAAAAATTTTTTTGAATAAATAGGGTTTTTGTCTTTTTTTAGCGCAACGAATTCATTTGCCTTTTTCGACAAAATGTGGGATTTTAAGGTATGGGATTTTGGAGATTTATATCAAAAGGTGTTAAGGTTGAAAAGAAAGAGAAAAAAGGCGGAACGGTTACCTTGGAGCCGCCTGTGGATTATATGAGTGAGCAACCAACACCATTGTTCAAAGAACAACAGTTAGATAATTCGCACGTGTTTAATGATCAAAGCCAGTATTTAAATGGACAAGTATTGGGGAATAGAAATGTGTTGGTAATTGCGCCAAGCACAAACCAAGATGTCACAAACATCGTCCAGAATTTACAAAACGGCGAGGCATGTGTGATTAATTTAGAAAATATACCGCTAGTAGACGCGCAACGTCGTTTAGATTTTTTAAGCGGTGTTATATGTGCCATGAGTGGCAGTATCCGTGCATTAGATAAACACAAGTATATTTTAACCCCACAGGGGTTGGGTGTAAGGAATCGGTAGATTCTAAATATAATTTGGGATTTTATTAGTCCTGTTGCATTTCTTCGTTACTTTTTAATCCAGAAACTGGTGTCGTTTTGTTCTGTTCGGCAAGATAACGCGCTTTGCTGTGTCTATTTATTTTATTTCGTTCTCTTTTGTAGGCTGCGTATTGTTCTTTTTTTCTTGGGTCATTTTTCAAAGCAGAGAATTCACCTCTTGTTACAACTTGCATTTGTAGTGCTCCACTTAGTTTTTGCATCACGGCTTCTGCACAATTTAGGCCAAATATTCTATTGAACTTTGTATATTTTAAAAATGCCTCGTTGGTGTCGGTGACCATTTCGTCGACGTTTGCTTTAATTTCATCGTCGGTTGGTTCGCTATAATTGTATGCATCCATACGTTTGTTGCCGTCAAGACCGATTGTTGCATTCATTGATGAATCATTTGCATCTTCTGTGATTTTGTCTATGAGATCAGATTTCATTTGTGCGATGTCATTTGGAGAAATGGGAGCAGCGATAGTTTTTCCCTTTGAATCTGGTCTGTGTAATGGTTGCTCCGCGTTGGCTTTTATTCGGGCCTCGAACTCGATCATTTGTGTTGATTTCTTTTTTCCCATTTGACAGTTTACAATATTCTGGTTTGGATTTCAATAGGCTTTGTGATAATATGAATTATGTTTTTAGATAAAGTAGTAATTTCGATTAAGGCTGGCAATGGCGGGAATGGTCATGTGTCGTTTTATCGTGACAAGTTGACCATGACGGGTGGTCCGGATGGTGGAAATGGTGGGCGTGGCGGAAATGTTGTCTTTGTGGGTACCACGCGCGAAGATAATTTGATAAACTTTCGTTATCAGAAAAAGTTTTTAGCGCCAGATGGAGTCAATGGTGGCAAGCGAAACCAAGCAGGTGCAAATGGTGAGAATTTGGTTATTCAGGTGCCACTTGGAACCAAAATTTACAAGAACAATAATGAAAAAGATTTACTTGCAGACATTCTTGTCGATGGGCAAGAGTATGTCGCGTTGCGAGGCGGTTCTGGTGGGCGTGGGAATGCATTTTATGCGACCGCCAAGAAACAAACGCCGAATTTTTCTCAGACAGGCATAATCACAAAAGAATACAGTGTGCTGTTAGAACTAGATACCATTGCAGATATTGGTTTGGTTGGATTTCCTAATGTTGGTAAAAGTACGTTGTTGTCCGTAATTTCGAATGCAAATCCGAAGATTGGAAATTATCACTTTACTACTCTGTTTCCGAATGTTGGGGTTGTAAATATGTTCGGCAAGAATGTGGTGGTTGCAGACATTCCAGGAATAATCGAGGGTGCCAGCGAGGGTGTTGGGCTGGGGTTGGATTTTTTGCGCCATGTGTCCAGAACCCGTCTGTTGATTCATGTGGTGGATATCAGTGAAAGCGAGGGGCGCGAGGCGGTTTCGGACTTTGAAACCATTAATAAAGAACTTTTATCATATTCACAGGATTTAGCAAATTTGCCGCAGATAATTGCATTGAACAAAGTTGACCAGGCAAAGGCGGATGTAATCAAAGCCTTTAGAAAGAAGTATGGCAAGAAATATCCAATTTTCGAGTTAAGTGCAGTAATAAATCTTGGTGTGGAAGAATTGATGAAAGAGGTGGTTTCCGCGGCATCAAAATTACCAAAGAAAGAGATTATTTTTGCAACCGCGACATTGGAAGATTTTGTGGACAGGAGTGAATTCGTTGTGGAAAATATCGAAGGTGAATTTTGGGTCAGCGGCGGTCTGGTGGACAATTTGATACGCGGGGTTGTGTTAACAGATACAGAGAGTTTTGCGTATTTCCAAAGACGATTGGTTGATAGTGGAATTATGCAAGAATTAAAAAAGCAAGGAATGGTTGAGGGCAATGTTGTGCATATAGGAGAAGTTGAGTTTGAATATCTGGAGTGATATTATCTATTATAATTGCAATGGTGTTTAATTTCGCAGGTTTGGCATTGTGGATTTTGTGATTTGCAGTGGTAACGTCCAAAGAGCACAAGTTGTAGGTGGTATCGCGCCCAGTTGTTTTGGTCAAGAATTTTGGCAAGGTCGCGCTCTATCCCGCGTGGATTTTTGGATGTTGAAAAGCCAAGACGATTAGCGACACGTTGAACGTGTGTGTCTACGGGGATCGCGGGTTGCTTTAGGTATTCGCATATAAAAACCGAGGCCGTTTTTCGACCAACGCCAGGCAGTTTTTCCAAGTCGGCAAGGGTATTTGGGATTTCACCGTTGTGATTTTGTATGACCAGTTGTGCCATGGATTTTATGTTTTTTGCTTTGTTCTTATAAAAGCCGGTTGAGTAAATATCTTGTTCAAGTTCGGCCAAGTTAGCATTTGCAAAGTCATTTAGTGTTTTGTATTTTTTAAAAAGTTTTCCGGTTACGATGTTTACGCGTTTATCTGTGCATTGAGCGGATAGGATAATTGCAATTAGAAGTTCGTGTGGGTGGGTATAGTTAAGTTCGCTGGCTGGATTTTTTCCGAATAATTCTGTCATGTATTCAAATATTTCGTTAATTTTATCGCTTTGCATAAATTTATTGTACCACAATCGGTTGTTGCTAGCATATATCTTTGTATGGATTTAAAATCTTTTTCACAGGTTGAACCAAGCAAGGATGAAGAAATTTTGAAAGATGAAGTCAAACCGGTAGACGAAAAACATGTTCGCGATACAATATCGCATTATTCAAAAATGAGTAACGACCAATTAATGGGAGAATTAATAAAGCAAGTCGGAATTCAAAAAGACAAGGGTAATGCATCCAATATGCGTGATGTGATTCAGAAGATTATACCGGTTTTGAACGATGAGCAAAGGAAGAGATTGGAAGATATAGTAAAGATGCTGGATATTTGAATTTGATGGAAAATTTTGATATAGAAGAAAAAAAGATTGATTTTGAAACTTGGGTCGAGCCTGAGGAAATGTTGAATGCAAAATTCGAGGAAGATAATTTTGAGGAAAATATTGTTCGAGAAAAAAAAGTTATCGAGAGCAAAGAAAAAAAAACCGCATGTTCGTGTGGTAAGAAAAAAGAAGTGATACAAAAGGTTGATGATAGTAGTGAACACGAGCCGATTCAGGAGGTCAAGAAAGCATCTACCCCGCCTGTTGTTATAACACCAGAAAAGAAAAAAGAAAATTTTAATACAGACAAAAAAGATAGCGGTTTGGATTTAACAGCGTTATTACCGCTGTTAGGTGGACTTGGAAGTGGTGATAACAAATCAATGATGGAAATGTTATTGCCGCTATTGCAAAAGGATTCAAAAAAAAGTGGCGCGGATATTGCCACGTTGTTACCGTTGCTTGCGAATAGCGGGATATTTTCAGGAGGCAAGCAAAGTACGCCGTCAAATAAGGTTATAAATTTGGAGGAATATAAGCAACCTGATTAATCTTTGTGTTTGAACATCAGGACATGGAAAATAAATGCATCACAGAATTTTTTAAGATCGAGGCCAGTTGCGTTCTTGATTTTGTCAAGACGATATATAAGAGTGTTGCGGTGCATGTAAAGTTGTTTAGATGCGGCATTGATGTTTAGATTGTTGTGCAAAAATACGTGGACAGTGTTGCGATCCTCGGGGTCGTTGAGGATTTTTTTGATTGCATCGTTTTCGATGTTATTAAAACTGGTAACATAGACCTCGCGCGGGATTTTTGAAAAAAAGTCATCAAGGCGACAGTATTTTTCATTGTGCTTTATTGTGCATTTTGAACTCATGACATGATTATATCAGAGGAACGCAAATTTTGTAAATGTTAAATTATCTCACCACGGAGGTTTTTTTGCATTAGTGTTGCGATTTCCTTGTATGTTTTTTCCCCGCCGAGAAGCCATGCCAGTTTTGCAACCGCAGCCTGGATAGTCATATTTTGTGCAGGGATTGCACCCAATTCATGCGCAAGTACAGATGGTTCGTATATGGACATGCATGCACAACCCGTTGGGGCTTGGGATGTTATTACAAGCGGGATTTGCTTTTCTTGCAGGTATTTAAAGGCAAGACGCAAGTTTGGGAATGCGGCGGTATCTGGCGCGATGTTTGGGACGCCACTGCCGTAACTTTTTAGAATGAAACCTTTTGTGCCTGTGTTGGCAAGATCGGTTACTATTTGGCTGTCCAATCCAGGAAATTCAGAAAGCACCACAATATTGTTTTCGAAGGTATTACGTATTTTCAATGACTTTACAGTTTTGGCATATGGCTGTAGTTGTGATAAATGGTGGGCAATTTCTGGCTCGTTAAATGTAATAGCGGCACCTATTGTTCCCAAAGGGCGAAAGCGATGTGTGCATTTAAATGCATCGTAGTCAATTTCATTCTGTTTTACAACGCGCGTGCCAGAAATGATTTGTGTACCAAAGACCAAATATACGCCGACCAAATCACGACGAGATGAGAGTACACGCAGACAGTTTTCAAGGTTAAGGATGGAGTCGCTTCCCAGTGTGCCAAATGCAGCCTGAGAACCCGTGAAGCAAACGGGCTTGCCAAGATTACCAAGAGCAAAAGCAGTTGCAGCGGTTGCATAACCCATAGTTTCTGTGCCATGCGTGATAATGAAACCATCATATGCATCATAATGGAAAACGATGGTATCGATGATTTGCTGCCAATCTTGCATTATCATATTTGCGCTGTCTTTGTTTAGGATTGTGGTTGCGTCAATGACAGAAATATCTGGACCCAATTTATCTTTTAGCATTCGAACAAAATCGTTACCTGTTTGGCTGGTCTCGTCACTTTTGAGAATGCCTTTTTCGTCGTGTGATTGGCTGATGGTACCGCCTGTTGATATTACCAATATTTTCATCTTTACCCCTTTAATTAAATTTGAATTCAAGAGCACCGCTGGTTGCAGTGACCTCTACCCTGCGGACATTGTCTTTTGTAAGAATTTGTTCGGCAATTTTATCCTCCAACTCTGTTTGAATCATACGGCGCAGCGGACGAATACCGTATTCAGGCGAAAAGCCTTTTTCCACGATATGGTCAATTGCAGCATCGGTTAGCCATAATGTAATATTCATCGCTGCCAGTTTTTTAACCAATTTTTCGATGTTGATACGTGCGATTTTGGTTACGTCCTCGCGCGAGAGACTATTGAAGATTACTATGTTATCTATACGATTTATGAATTCTGGTTTAAATCTTTTTTTCAGTCCCGCCATTACTAGGGCTTCTTCCTCGCTTGGGTTATCTTCGCCTGCGAAACCGATTTTTTTGGTTTTGGACAGGTTTTCCACGCCAGCGTTGCTGGTCATCACTATTAGGCAGTTTTTGAAACTAGTGGTCTTTCCTTTGTTATCTGTTAGACGACCTTCGTCCAGAATTTGTAGAAAAATGTTATAGACATCTGGGTGGGCTTTTTCTATTTCGTCGAACAACACAAGCGAGTATGGATTGCGGCGTACGCGCTCGCATAGTGCTGAGGCATCATCATAGCCCACATACCCTGGTGGCGATCCAATAAGTTTAGAGACACTGTGAGATTCTGAGAATTCGCTCATATCCATTTTAATCAGGCATTTTTCGCTGACAAATAGTAATTTAGCCAATTGTTTACAGACCTCGGTCTTTCCGATTCCAGTACGCCCAAGAAACATAAACGAACCCACCGGACGGTTTTCATCACCCACACCCGCACGCGAGCGACGCACCGCTTTTGCAATGACTTCGATTGCTTTGTCTTGGCCGATTATATTTTTCTTTAGTTCGGCTTCCAAATTATTTAATTTTTCTTTTTCGCTTGAATTAAGTCGTTGTACAGGAATGCCTGTAGATTTGCTTATAACCTCGGCTATGTGGTCTGCGGTTATGGTTTCGTTTGAGGTTCTTATTTTGGCTTTGGCACAGGCTTCGTCCAGAACATCAATTGCCTTGTCTGGAAGGTTCCTATCGGTTATGTAACGATCAGAAAGGGTTACCGCAGCAACCACAGCATCGTGCCCGATTTGCACGCTGTGAAAGGTTTGAAAGCCTTCTTTAAGTCCGTCTAGGATTTCTATGGCTTGTTCAACTGTTGGCGGGTTGACAATGATTGGGGCAAAACGGCGTTCAAGAGCGGGGTCTTTTTCAATGAAACGGCGGTATTCTTCCGTGGTTGTAGCACCGATTGTTTGCATCTCGCCACGTGCAAGTTTTGGTTTTAGGATTTCGGAGATACCGACCTCGTTCTCTTTGGAGGCTGCGGTTGTTATTGTGTGCAATTCATCAATGAATAGAATTATATCACGGCGTTCTTCGACCAGTTTTAGTAGTTTTTCCAAACGTGCTTCCAATTCGCCACGGTATTTTGTACCCGCCATAAGGGAACCGATGTCCAGCGAAAATATGGTTTTGTTTTCCAGTTGTTTTGGTACAGTGCCCGCGACAATACGTAGTGCGAGACCCTCGACAATGGCACTTTTACCCACGCCTGCTTCCCCAATCAGAACAGGGTTGTTTTTTGTTTTACGCGACAAGATTTCAATCACACGTTGTGTTTCGTCATCACGCCCAATAATGTTATCGATTTTACCATCACGGGCTTTTTTTGTTAAATCCGCGCCCATGCGCATTATGTCTTCGGGAAGGGTTGATTCTGATACGCCTCCAGCGTCTGCTGTGTTTGGGTCGATGTCGGAAAGGATTTTTTCGATTAGCGATGAAGAACCTGGGCTGAGTCGTTCAAGAACCTGCCTTGTTTGTTCTTCGCGCGCAAGTGCAAGAAGCAGTGCTTCGGAGACCACTGCGGGTTGGTTCATTTTAGCGCTGATGCTATTTGCGGTCTCCATTATTTGTTCAAATGTCATGTTCGGTACGGGAGCGGTTTGGATGTTTTCCAATGCCTCTTTGGTTATTTTATTGTCCGCGAGTATTTTGGCAGCCAAACAATTAGGAACGCATGTGACCCCATAAAGCAAGTGTATAGGCATAGGTTTGTTCGTGCCAGCATTTTGTGCCGAGCGCATTGCAAAACCAATTATTTTGTGTATGTTTGGTGTAATCTTCATGTCATTATTTTACAATATAAAATTTAGTTTGGATAGCGATTATGACTGCCTTTTTCGGAAGATAAATAACAATAATGCAATCAATGCCAGTATACCAAGTGCAATTGATGGCATTATCCACCACGCAGAGTCAGCCTCCCAAACAGCCCATAGGGTTGTGTCGCCTGTGATAGTTATTTGCGCGTCAGGGGCATACACAACGGCACCACGCCGTGAAGTTGCCCACCCGCGGAAAGTTTGCCCTTCGCGTTCGTCTGGTGTTACGAATAGCAGGTTGAATGTATTATTGGCCTCGAGGACTGCGAAATGACGTGTGTGCTGGCCAGTTTGTGCATTACCACCAATATTCAGCGTAAGTTGATGTCCACGTGCAAATACAGCATGATAAGCGATGGAATTGCCCGCAGTGACATTGGTGAAAGAACCCAGTTGGATTTCGGCATATGGATTTGCCATGTTGGGTATTGTAGACCATCCACGGAAAACAAATCCATTTGGTATATCGGATGGAATTGGAAAGTAATGCCCCACCCCCACGAGATGTGTGCCAAATGGGACATTGCGTGTAATCGATTCGCGATTTGAAATACCTGCGTTTGTATGATTTGTATGGAAAGTTATTTCGCGGACTTCGCCTGCGGTTGGTTGACGCCATACAGCGTGCAGTGTGATTGGGTCTATTAGTGGTTGAGTGAAGTCGAATTGGGGTCCATTTTGTGTGAGGCTCCAGTGAAGAAATATGTGACCAATGCGCTGGGTCGATTGATTTGTTGCAATCGTTGTTATGTTTGAGTGGACATTTCGGCGAATAATTTGCGTTACCGGCGTTCCGCCATGTACGCGATATTGAACGGTTATGTAATTGGTTAGACCAATGTTAATTTGGCTGGTCCCATCTATTAGATTTTCAATCTGGGCAAGTGTGATTGGTGTGGTTGCGGTGGGAGAAATCATGGTTGCAGAGAATTCGCGATAATCAAGGTTTAGCGCAGTAAGCCGCGCGTTTGTTATGAATGAACGATCTACAGAGACAGGGTTTGCAGCGACTGGGGTTATTGAAAATGCCATAGATGTTGCGGGGCGCAGGCCTGCTGGAATTGGGTCCATCGTCAGTATTGTGGATGTAAAATGTACACCAATTGCGGGGCCACGTAGAGGGCTTTGGACGTTGCGAGTGCCTGCAATATTGGTGATTGGAAATGCACCGGGAACATTTTCAAATGATTGGTACAGGTGCCAAAAGTTGACGTTGGATGATGGTATATATGCACCGTTCCCCGTGAACACAGCACGCAATGTTATGTCGGCAGTAATTGGTGTGTTGAAATTAAATGGAACAGTTGGGGTTTGAGAAGATGCCCAAAAAACGAAATTCCCCAACGGATGTGTTGGATTTTGTGATGGCGCAGTAACAGTTTGCCCAGTGATCACAGTTGAAGTGGTGGTTACCCATGCAGTTGCAGTTAAATTGGTGGGGGATTGAAATGTTATCGTCCAAGGTCCCACAGGATTGGCAGATATAGTTTTGTTTTCGTTTGGAATACTGAATACTGCGATACCAAAAACAAACAGTGTTAGGCAAAGTAATAATGCAAGCGGTAAAGATTTTCTTTTCATGATATCTCCTTGTTAGATACGGCTGGTACGCAATACGGTGGAAATTTTCTTTGCACGGATTTTGTCCCGCGTTTGCGGACTTTCGGCGCGTTCATTTTGGGTGGATATTGTGGCAGGCTGTATTAAAAAAAACAGATCATCCAGCACGCGAGGCTTGAACTTTATTATACCCAGACAATGTCCTAGTTTAAGCCATGCAAGGTGCTCGGTTGCTTCGTCGCTGCTTATCATGTGGGCGTGGGACAAAATACCAAAACTGCGCATTATTTGGTCTGTGATTTCATCTGGGCTGGATGTGAAGATGTCTTGCTGGACTTGGATTTCCAAGTTTGCAATTTTTGTTGTGATTTCTGCGACTTTTTCAATGATTTGTTCTTCGGTCAGACCAAGGCATGCTTGGTTAGATATTTGGTACATGTAGCCAACTGCTTGGCTACCCTCGCCATGGACACCGCGGATTGTGATGCGTTGTCCGCGGAGGTTATTTATTATCTTTTCGATTTGTTTAGTTTTTGTTAGTGCGGGCAGAAACATCATAATACTGGCGCGCATTGCGGTGCCTAGGTTTGTTGGGCAACTGGTAAGGTAACCTAGTTCGTCTGTGTGTGCGATTTTATGTGATTTTTCGATATCGTTTGAAATCTTTTTTGCAATTGCATGTGCGGGGTTAAGACCCAAACCCAGTTCGATGACCTGGATTCTTATGTGGTCTTCCTCGCCTAGCATGATACATGTTCTGCGATTTTTTTCTTTGTCTTCGTGGGTAACTATCATACCATTTTGTTTGTTGGATAGGATGTTATGACTGAGCAAATGTTGTTCATAGAGTGCGTGTGCGACCTTGTCAGATAATTGGTCAATGCGACATGAAATGAAACCAGTATTTTTTTGTTTAATGGTTATCGAGATTGGTTCAAAGACATTTTGCTGTGTTGTTTTGAATGGGATGGAGTCCAAATTGCGTGCAAAGCGCACGCGTGAGGAGATAATAAGTTGGTCGATAATTTGGCTTTTCATAGTCTCCCCTTTTATTTTAGATTCCGTGAATTTGTTTTATAATTGGTGCCAGTTGTGTTTTAAATGTTGTATAGCAAACAGAACATCCAAGTTTTGATGTTTTTTTAAACGCAGATAGTTCGTACGCACAATTCGTACAGACGATGTTTTTTTCAATGCTTTGTTGGTGAAGTGAACTTATGGATGGTGAGAAACTGGTGATTGTTTTTTCTATTGACGTTATGGTAGGACCGATGCCTATGCCATAATTGGTGCTGGTGACCGTAAATGAGACTGTTTGTGGTTTTGTTAGACAGCCCGAGCATACGGCGATAGAACGCCCATGCATGGGACTGAGTTTATGTATCGTTGCACGATTTTTTTTGCATAATTCGCAGAGCATATTTTCATTGTACAACAAAATCAGTGATTAGTGAATGTTTTTATTGTGTTTGACCTGATGGGTCTATTATGGAATTTGACATTAATGTGTAATTTAACTTTGCGTTTTCAAGATTTGGTTATATAATTATTTATGGATTTTGCAATTAAAATGGATTCCGCGAGAACAATTGTATTTAAAAAGAATCAAGGGATTGTGTTGAACGAAGCGACATGTATTGCCTATGTTGTCAAAAGAGGTGAGGTTAAGGTTGTTGCCATCGGAAATGATGCCGCAAAGATGATGGACAGAACTGGCGGTGATGTTGTTGTAGTAAACCCAGTAAAGTTGGGACGCATTGCGGACATTGAACTTGGGAAGACATATTTCCGTGAATTAATTAAAAAGATTGCGGGTGTTATCAAACCAGCGTGTGTGTTTGTTATTCCGTCTACCTTGACCCGTGATGAGATTAACGATTGGAAGAGTGTTGTATTTTCGTCTAATATCAAGGATGCTGCATTCCTTCCTAGCGTTGTGACAGGCGCGATAGAATTGGGATATAATCCGGAGTTAGCGGAGAGCGCACTTGGAATAAATATTTCCGAGGATGGCACGGATATATCCGTTTTATCACTTGGTGGGATTATTCGTGGCGGCGGTTTGGACGAAGGTGGTGCGAAAATGACGCATGCCATTCGCGAAGGAATACGTAAGAAATTCAATCTTGAGATTGGGAACAATATGTCGCGCGAAGCCAGAAACGAGACCCAGACGCTTTATGAAAATGATGGTACCGAATTTTTGGTTACCGGGATAGATATGTTGACACAGATTCCACGTTCTGCTGTTTTGGTTGCGCGTGATACGTACCAGATGACACTGCCCCTTTATAAAAAAATTGCAAAGGCAATATGCCAAGTTGTTCGTCAATGCGGTCCGGATATTATTCGTGATTTACAAAGCGGAAGAATCTTTGTAATGGGTGAAGGCGCAGCCGTTGTGGGTGCTCGCGAATTTTTACAGATAGAGATTGGTATGAACGTTGTATTAAATGAAAAGAGTGTTCATGCAAGTATCATGGCGGCAGGTAAGTTATTAAATAATCCCCAGTTATTACAAAAGTTGGTCAAGGCGAATTAATTTTTCATTTTCCAGTAGCAATTGCTCGAGGTCATTTTCATAGATGACCTTGTTTTGTTTATCGGTTATTATGAATTTTGTGTATGCTGTTTTAGACAATGATTTGTACATATCGAACAATGTTGCATCCGATGTTATTGCGATTTCGTGAATTTTGCCTATTTTTTTTTGATGATTAAATTTGGATACAAATGTTGAATTTTTGAAATCCAAGTTAATCATGAAAAGCATTGTTACAGAAAAAAGTATCAGCATCAAATTCAAAAAGATAAACCCAATCACGATACATAAAGCAAAGAGTAAATTGGAAAAGATTTGGATAAATCTTTGACTACGTGCGGACAGCATTGCGAAGATTTTACCACCGTCAAGTGGATATATTGGAAGTAAATTTAAAATTGAAGGTATAGCATTGGCAATTATAAGAATCTCGAGCGAAACAAAAAACATTGGAAAAAGCCAAAGCAGTGATCCCAAAAGTACCGCAAAAATCATATTTCCGAAAGAGCCTGCGAGTAGGATTATGATTCTTTCCCGCTTTACGAGGAACGCGGCATTAATTTCGACCTGGGCACCGAATGGGAGCAGGCAAAGTTGTTTCGTTCTAATTCCAAAATGTGATGCCGCAATTATATGCGAGAATTCGTGAACAAGGACTGCGATTATTAGTGCCAGTGCAAAACCGCCCACACCCGCAAAGAATGCGAGAATTACAAAAACAACAAAGAGTGGGTGGAAAAAGATTTTCATTCTTTATGTATATTTTAAAAAAGCGTCTTTGTAGACGCTTTTTGTTCTATTTACTATTCGTCGCGTTCGCCTGGGCGAAATACAAAGAGTCTTAAGTTTATCAGAACAATGGAAAGTACAATTGGGACATAAAACCAGATTGGAAGTGTGCCAATGCCCCAGTCCCCGTTAACAGTACTCATCACATTAATTGCGCGCCAGATGTATGCACCAGTAAGAATTGTTGCGACGAAATAAAAGTTACCCGCCATGACGTATAGTCTGTTTGTACGTGCAAGGTTGCCGATGTTCACGAGGATTAAAATCACAAGCAATAAAATTGTAAAGACAGAAACAATGGCGAACAGAGTTGTTGAATATAACAAAAAGTTAGCAGAGTTCCATGCCCATTCGTGATTGGTGATATTTGTTACAAAGTACCAGACCTTGTCCCAACCATTTTCGGAAATGAATGCGTTTCCCGAGCCCGTATTAATCGCCCAAAAGTCATCATGAAAAAGAACCAGCAATGCCGAGAAACCGATGCTGGAAGCCAATATTATAAAAAACAATAAACGTCTCATAACCTTATTATGAACATAATTACGAAAAATGTCAAACAAAAAGCCCCTTGAGGGGGCTTTTGAAATATATAAAGATTAACGCTTGCTGAATTGTGGGGCACGACGGGCTTTTTTAAGACCGTATTTTTTACGTTCCTTCATACGTGGATCCCGTGTTAGGTAACCGGCTTTTTTAAGTTCTGGTTTGGTCGTTGGTTTGTCTTTTATAAGTGCACGGGAAATTCCGTGACGGATTGCACCAGCTTGGCCTGTTAAACCGCCACCGTGAACATTAACAATGATATCATAGTCTTTGGTCTCAGTTAGATTTAATGGTTGTGTAACCACAATTTGCAAAAATCCATCTGCGAAATATTCGTTTAGCGGACGGTCGTTGATTATAATATTACCTTTTCCAGGTATGAGACGCACACGGGCAATAGATTTTTTGCGGCGACCTGTTGCTGGGGTACCGACCTGTTTAATTGCTTTGCCGGTTTTTTGCACGCGGATTTGCGGCTTTTCTGTTTGCTTTACTTCTTCAGACATTTTTTGGACTCCTTATGATGACTTTTAGTCACGTACTCCGTCAAGTACGGTTAGTTTTGGTTGTTGTGCTTCGTGTGGGTGGGTATCGCCCTTGTAGACCTTTAGTTTGCGGAACATATCACGACCCAGAGAATTTTTTGGAAGCATACCTTTTACAGCACGCTCTACAGCACGGTCGCTTTTTTCCTTTATCATTTTCTTTGCCTGGACATGTTTGTCACCGCCGGGGTGTCCGGTGTGATGGAAGTAGTATTTGTCTTCCATTTTGTTACCAGTTAGGACAACTTTGTCTGTGTTGATAATTATGACAAAATCACCTGTGTCGGCGTGTGGTGTGAATGTTGGTTTGTGTTTACCGCGAAGGATACTTGCGACTTGGCTTGCAAGACGGCCTATTGGCATATTTGTGGCGTCCACAAGAAGCCATTCACGTTGGATATTACCCTCGTTCGCCATAAAAGTTTTTTGAGTTTTCATTGTATGTGTTCTTTCCTTTTACAAAACTAATAAGCATTATATCAAAATAATGCGACTAGTGTCAACATTAATTTGTTACCTGTTTCCACGCATTCTACGGAGGTATGGCGGAATGTTTGGGTCTTCGGTTGATTCAAGCATGCTTTCTTGGACTGGTTGCGGTTTTGCAAGGTCACCAACCTGTTGCTGGTGCATCACTTCGGATTGTTTTTGATTGAATGACTGGTTACGGCTTTGAACATATGAATGTTTTGGAAAGCCTGTTGCAATGATTATGACCTGGACCTCGTCATTGAAATTTTTGTCAATGTCCGCACCAAATATAAGGTTACAGCCTTGGTCTACAACTTTGCGCACCAGTTCACCACAGTTAGCAACCTCGTGTATGTTTAGGTCTTGTCCACCCTTTACGGATACAATAATTTTTGTTGCACCATTAATAGATGTTTCCAGCATAGGGCTTTGCACAGCATGACGAATTGCCTGTAAAAGACGTCCCTCGCCTTTTGCACGACCCACACCCATATGCGCGATACCAGAGTTGCGCATGACACTTTCGATGTCCGCAAAGTCAAGGTTAATGTACATTGGTGTGATAATAAGGTCGGTTATACCTTGGATACCTTGGCGAAGAACTTCGTCCGCGATTTGGAATGCCATGGTCATGGATGTGTTTTCGCTGGTAGTTTCTATTAGTTTTTGGTTTGGGATTATAATCGTGGTATCGACAAATTTCGACAAGTTGTTGATTCCAATTTCACTGTTAAGTGTTCTGTGTGCGCCTTCGAATTCGAACGGTTTGGTTACAACCGCAACGGTTAAAATTCCAAGTTGCCGCGCAATGGATGCAATGACTGGAGCCGCGCCAGTTCCCGTTCCACCACCCATACCAGCGGTTATAAACACAAGATCCGCACCTTTGATGGTTTCCTCGATTTCGGCGCGTGATTCCTCGGCCGCGCGCTGACCAACCTCGGGGTTAGAGCCAGCCCCAAGACCACGTGTTAATTTCTCGCCTATGACGATTGTTTTGGATGCCTTGGATAGTGCAAGAACCTGGCGGTCTGTGTTAACCGCGATGAATTCGCACCCTGTTACACCAACCTCGATCATTCGGTTGATTGCATTGTTACCGCCCCCACCGACACCAATTACCTTGATATTACAGATTGGGGGAAATGAATATTGTTCCATAGAATTATATTAGTGAAAAAAGGTAATTTTGGCAAGCGAAATTATCTTTGCGTATATTCATATTTGCATGTTGTTAAAGGCCGCTACGTTCGATTATTTCTTCCGCCACTTGCAACATTTTTTCTTTTGGAACGTTTGCATAAACCTGCTTTGCGTTTAGTAAATCAAAAGCATCCCCCAGAGCCTCGAAATATATATCCGTATCTTTGCCCATTATCTGTTTATCGAAAAAGTCGTATTCTGCCTGTCCATGTTGCCTATTACGTAATTCAATACGTCTGGTTAATTCATTTTGTGGCACATCAAGAAAAAATACATTTTCGTGTATGTTCGACATTTGACCAAGTACATGTCTAGCGATTTCTTGTAATTGCGAATATAATTGAACAGATTCATTCTTTTTTTCTTTCATGGCTTGGTGAAGATATTTTGTTATACATGCATAAACCTTGGGCGCAAGCAGACCCTCTACGAATTTTGGATCAGTGTTGAGTTCTTTTGTCATGTCAGTTACAATTACATGAACCATATAGTGCAGAGTTGTTTCTGGACAATATTCATGTTGACCGTTTATGATGGGTGCGTTTGCCTTTAGTTCTTTGAACTTTTGAAGGGCAATATCCTGGTCTTTTGGTAGATTTAAATATCTTTCATAGTGTTCAAGATTTGGCCGTTGATCGCGGATGGTTTGTGATAATGTTGACTTGCCCGATCCGTCGGGACCGATTAAAACGATACTGTTTTTAAGTGGTATTGATGGTTTGTTAACCCGTATAAGTCTGCCATTCGAAAGTTCTGGCAGTAAGATTTTATTCATGATGAATTATATATATTCGGTCATATGATGTCAATATTTATATGCTTCCGCCGCCTGGGTTATTTTCGCCGAGGCTGAAAAATGATTCCCAAACAGGCTGACCTGGAATTGCAGCGCGCATCATTATTTCGCCGTTTTCCACACGTGTCGTTCCAAAGCCAGAATTTACCGAGCCATTTTCACGAATCCAAGGCGCATTTGAAACAAGTTCTTGTTGTTCGAGGTAACCATCTCGAATTCTGTGACGAACTTGCCAATCTGTTATTCCCACATTTGGCATTGTTACAAATATGTACGAACCCTCGACACGAAAAGTCCATTGCGAAACAATATCAAAATAGAAACCGCTGGTTTGTCTTGTACCGTTGACATATGTCCTATTTAGTGTGTATGTTCCATTGTTCCATCTTCCAGAAGAGTGTCTCTGTTACGGCAACCAGACAAAAGAACCGACATGCCTATGACGGCAAAACAGACAACCATTGTGCGTATTAATATTTTTTTCATATGTCTCCTTTATATGAAGCATGCATCTATTTCGGTGCAGTTGTTTTTTTTCGAACAACGCGACGTTGGACACGGTATGTTGGGTGCTGGAGTTTGCTGAGCGCATTCCGTTCGATTTCTTTTACGCGTTCCTCGCCTATTCGTTTACCAAGGCGTTCACACATTTTTTTTGTGACGTCTTTGATATTCATTTGTTCAAGGCGACATTTAACGATAAAAAGTTCGTCGTCAGTCAAGTCGCATGTTGCAAGTGTTATGTTAATTGGTTCGCGTGGTTCAGGTTGGGTCTCTGGCGCACCATTACCATGCTTTAAACGTTCGATTTTTTCCAAAACGTCTTGTTCGATAAAAAGAAATTGTTGGTGCGAACGACCCAAAATTAGACGTATTTTGTCGTTGCTAAGACCTGCAAGGTGATAGTTAACGACGATTCGTTCGTCTTCGTTCAGTTTATTTTGTTCCACAAGTTTACGAAGAAAGCCATTCAAGGATTCGTCAAAAAACATTTTTTCCATAGTCAATGGTATAATATATGACAAAATATGTCAAATCATTTGCATTGAGTTAATTTAATCACAAAATCAGTGTCCATCCAGAGTGCCTCGCAGTTTATACTTCAATAGACTTTGGACACTCGTAGCAGGCTTTTGCTGCGGTTTCTATTTCTGTTTCAGTGGCACTTAGCAGATTTCTTATTTCATCCGCATAATATACCTCTCTGCGAGGTGTTGTGTCTGTGACTGCACGATCTTCGCGGTGAAGCATCGTGCTTGCGGTTGCGTTGTCCTCGCGTGCAAGATCCAGTCTTGTTCTTTTTGGGCATTTTATTGTGCACGTGCACTTTTTTATTGGTCCTGTTTTCATAATCCGTGATTATAACATAATGGTGTTAATATTTGCAATAGGTGTGTTTATTCCCGTTCCAGCGGGACTGTTGCACATCTAAACCCACCGCCCACCGTTTGCATGGCAGGCATATCGATTTCTTTGACGGTGAAACTTTTGTCACGCAAGGTCGAGTTTATGCGACCATGTATTTTTTGAGACACCACTACCCCATCGCCCAAAGATAGAACATTAGTTCCGAGGCTATCTTGTTCTTGTGCATCGACTGGTAGCAATTCGAATTTCTTTTCCAGTTTATAAATATCTTTATCGTCAATTCCGTCGGGGTATATTAGGGCTTTGTCTTTCGATAGTGGATTGAATAACGTATCCAAATGCACCGCAGGGCGACCATTTAGTTGGTGAAATCTGCCCATATTGATGGGCTTTACATTGAAATGCTCGCCGAATTTTCTTTTCATAAATTCCAATCCGGCTTTATCCGTACCAGAACCACCCTGCCCAAGATATAACGTATCGTTATGAAGAATTACATCACCGCCATGAATTATTGCATCAAGTGGTGGGTCAATTAAACTTTTACCTGCAATTTTACCAAGTGATGATAGTGCAGCCATCCAATGCATGACATCCTGTTCTGGTTTATTGTGCGGGCAAAGTAAAATTTTATTTCCAATCACCGCAAAATGATCACGTGTGAACATTTGCCCTTGAACCGGAAATTCGTCTGTGTACAAAATTTCTGCGCCGTGCTCTTCGATCACATCCGTGAAATCTTTGTATCCCTGGATTAAATGTGGGATGCGGTTGTCCGCACCACCAGTCATTATTCGCGCCTCTTCTGCGGACATTCCAAAAAAAGGTTTACACATTAGAACTTTTTTTAGTTTCCCGTATTCATTACTTACGTTTGGTTTTATCATTGGATATTATAGCGTAGTTGGGTTACCCAAATCAAGATGCACTTTCAATTATGCCTACCGCATAGGAACTGATTATCTCGGTGCTGATCACTATGCTTTGGACATTGAATTTTTCCAAGTTCTTTTTGTTATTCGGATCGATAATCTCGGCGATGATTTTAAAATTGCGGTTAGCAATACCGCATCGTTGGGATAATTCAATAAGTGCCAAAAAAACGTTGGCATCATACGCCTCGGGCGAGGTCGTATCGTCGCTAAGAATTACCAATGTTACATTCGCCTCGTTGTTTTTTGCCAATGAATCTGCCATAGCAGCAATTTCGTCTTTTCTAAATTGCCGAACTTTGATATCGGCAAGTGCATTCAACATGTATTTAAGTTTCTTGTTTTCGCCGATGACGTACAAGTTTTTTGTGTCGATATGCGAGGCAAGGTGTTCGCCCAACATTTTGTGATGCGAAAAAAAGTGAATGTTTTTGTTCTTTAATCCATCAATATCATTTTGCATTTGTGTCATTGTATCTGTTGCGACCTGGGTACATGTTTCCACCCCAATTGGGAAGTTTTCAGGAAAATCCAAATTCGAAATTGTAAGGACAAGCTTTAACACACCCAGGTAATCAGCATTACCAAGTTGATCGCTTTGGTTCGATCTATCATTGACTATTAACAATCCTGCGGCACTGGTCAATCCTATTTCGTGTAATTCGCATAGACTTGACGGATTTCCCTGACGTACGATTAATTTCAACCTGCCAGCGGGTTTTTCATCCAAGGTGGCAAGACTGGACAGCAAGTCGGCACGTACCTGAGATTTTTCTTTGTCCGACAGTACAAGAACCGTTCGTCGTTCGTCCGCGCACATTAATTTGACCAACATTGCTGGAACCTCGGCGTTATAGTTTAAAATAACTATGTGCCCGGATATATTTAACTTGCCCCGCGCCCCACCCTTGTTAATCAAATAATCACGTAGTGTCGTTGTAACAAGAGCAATGATAGTCCCAGTAAATAACAGCATCCCCACAACCACAACAGTTGTTCCAAGAACAATCATCCCTGTGTCTTCCAATCCTGCAACGGTGGCAGGTACGACCAGAAATGAAAATACCGCGGCAAGGGCATGAAAAAACGTTGCATAAGGCTCGGGATTAATTGCGGTTGCCACAACAGCCGCTAAACCTAAGAAAACCAAATTAATGGTGACAAGCAACATAATGGTCATCACAATGGGGCGTTGGTTCATGCTGACGCTGAAACTGGATAACGTGCGTCGCAAAAATGATTTTGTACGTTTCATGTGCAAGTATACTATTTTTTTTGTGGTTTAGCAAGCCACTTGGTTTGGTTTTTATTTAGGAACTTCTAGGTCTGGTTGCACACAAGTAGTTAAAGGAGTATTATCTTTTTTTGCGCCTGCGATCAAGATATCCATTAAATCCACATCAGGAAATCTCATACGTTGTAATTTTGGTCTAGAAGACTTATTTGCCCGATATTCTGCAATATCTGCGGGAGTTATATCTGTTAATTTCTTACCTTGAAAGTTCATAATAACCTCCAAAAAAATTGGCAGGGGCGGCTGGATTTGAACCAACGATGACGGAGTCAAAGTCCGTTGCCTTACCGCTTGGCGACGCCCCTACGGATGTTACCATTTTACACAACTTGTACAGAAAAATCAAGGACTTTTTGTGCGTTTGATATATGTGGCAAGTTGCAAGAAGATTTGGTTAACGATGACGGGGGAACTCGCTTCGCTCGTGTGCATTAAGGTTAAGATTTATTTGTTCGCTAACGCGAACCGGGCAACCAAAGTCCATTGCGCCTACACAATTTGCGGGGAAAAATCAAGGACTTTTTTCATATGGCATTTCATTGACTTTTTGATGATTTTAATCTAATATATAGGTTATGAAAAGAACAGAAATAAAGGATTTAAAGCCAGGCAAAAAGGTGCGTGTGCATGGATGGGTACGCAGTATCCGTGACCAGAAAAGCATTATGTTTTTGATACTGGGTGACCGTGAATCATTGGTTCAGGTAATAATCAAAAAAGAAGAGTATCCCGAGGTTGCACACGCGTTGGAAGGGATTCAAATAAACAGTACGGTCGTACTGGATGGGCGTGTTGTGGCTGCACCTAATGTGAAATTGGGTGGGATTGAAATTATTCCAACCAAAGTAACGGTTACCAGTCGCGCAGCGGTATCGCCTATTGACGAGAAAAGTGGTTTGGATTTGCAATTGGATTATCGTTGGTTGGATTTACGCTGCCCTGTTAAAACCGGATATTTCAAGGTGCAAACCGAAATTTTACGTGCGATGCGTGAATGGTTTGTGAAAAACAAATATATCGAAATTATGACGCCAAAGATTACTGGGCATTCAACCGAGGGTGGTGCCGAGGTATTCGAGGTTAAGTACTTTGACAAGAAGGCATATTTAACACAAAGTCCGCAATTGTTCAAACAAATGGGAATTGCCGCAGGATTTGAAAAGGTATTTGAGGTGGGTGCCAGTTACCGAGCCGAAAAATCTTTTACCAGCCGTCATGCAACCGAGTTCTTTGGTGTGGATGTGGAGATTGGGTTCGTAGATAGCGAGCACGACGTAATGGATGCGCAAGAGGCAATGTTAGCGGCAGCGTTCAAGCAAATTGGAAAAAGTTGCGCGGATTTATTTAAGAAACTTGATATCCAGTTTAATGGTAATTTGAAGAAATTTCCGCGTATTACCCTGCTGCAGGCATATGATTTACTGCTTAAAGAACGCGGGTATGAGGTACCAAAGGCATCAAAGGGTGATTTGGACCCGGAATCCGAGAGATTATTGTGCGAGATTTCTGCCGAGAAGTGGGGTTCGGATTTTATTTTTATTACGGACTTTCCTGTTTCGGCGCGCCCGTTCTATATCATGAAGGGCGAGAATGCAAAATTCACACGCGGATATGATTTACTATATCGTGGTGTAGAGATAACAAGCGGCGGCCAGCGTGAACACCGTGCGGATGTTTTACGCGAAAGCATTCGCGCCAAAGGTATGAACCCTGAAGACTTGAATTTTTATGTCCAGTTTTTTGAATATGGATGTCCGCCTCATGGTGGTTATTGTATTGGCTTAGCACGTATTGTTTCCAAGATTTTAGGGTTGCCAAGCGTTAAAGATGTAATTTATCTGTTCCGTGGACCGGACAGGTTATCGCCTTGATATACTAGGATAAGGAGTTTTTATGAAAAAAGTAGATTTAGAAAGAGTTGCCGAAATTTCCAAGTTAAAATTTAATGATGTACAGTTAGAAACACTGTCCAAGCAATTGAAGTCTATGGTTGAATTTGCGCATCAAGTGGAAAAGTATAAAGCGGATAATTTTGCGGCAGATAAAATAGTTGTTCCATACAACGAATTTCGTGAAGATGTTCTGCATGCATCATTACCGATTGAAAAGGCATTGCTTAATGCTCCAAGAGCACGTGGCAGGTATTTTGTTGTGCCTATTGTTGTGGATTAATTTAAAAGGATAGATTGAGTATGGACTTTGGTAAAATGACAATTGACGAATACGTTAAAGGAATAAAGTCAAAAAAATTCGCGACAACAGATGCCGTGAAAACTTTTGTTGATAAATGCAAAGCGGATAAAAAGAATGCCGTTTTAGAAGTTTTTAATTCATGGTCAGAACGTGCAAAAGAAATTGACAAGATGATTGCAGACGGCGAAGACCCAGGTGAACTTGCAGGTGTTCCCATTATAATTAAAGACAATATTTGGTATAAAGGACATAAATGTGCAGCAGGTTCGAAGATGTTACAAGATTTCATTGCGCCACAATCCGCATATGTTGTTAGATTGTTGTTAAAAGCGGGTGCCGTTATTATTGCGCGTTCCAACATGGATGAATTTGGAATGGGAAGTACCGGACGCAACAGTGCGTTTGGACCTACATTGAATGCATTGTCAGACAAACATGTTGCAGGTGGCTCTAGCAGTGGGAGTGCGGTTGCACTTGCACTTGGGTATTGTTTGGCGGCACTTGGCACCGATACGGGTGGCAGTATGCGCTGCCCTGCTGCGTATAATGGTATTGTTGGAATGAAACCAAGTTATGGCGTTATTTCGCGCTATGGTGTAATGGCATACGCAGGCAGCATCGAACAAGTTGGTGTATTTGGAAAAAATGTCGAAGATACCTTGACTGTTTTAAAACAAATTCGCGGACACGATACGTATGATATGACCACGGTACACAAAAAATTAGAAGACAAGAAATTTGATATAAAGAAATTGAAAATTGGTCGAATCAAAGAGGTCTGGGATGGATATAAGAGTTCGCCATACTTTCCGATATATGAGAACATATTTACTACTTTTAAAAAAGCAGGCGCACAGATTGTGGATATCAGCATTTCAAATTTATCGTTGGCGTTGCCGGCCTATTACATAATTTCATGCACCGAGGCTGCATCCAATATGTCACGTTTGGATGGTGTTAGATATACCAAAGCGGTGGATAGCGAATCCTTGGATGAGTTATATGTGAATTCGCGCACCAAATACCTAGGCGAGGAAGTTAAAAGGCGTATAATGCTGGGAAACTTTTTGGCGTGTGCAGGACATGAATCCAGTGAACTTTACAAAAAAGCAAAGATGGTGCAAAGCCATGTCGCGCAAGAAATTGCACATGCCTTTGAACAGTGCGACACAATTTTGATGCCATCTATGACGGGTGAAGCGACATTATTGGATCAAGATAAATCCGACCCGGTTGCAGAGTATCTTGCGGATTTGTTCACAGTGCCATCTAACATTGCCGGTATACCGACTATTTCGATTCCGTGCGGAGTGGGTGTTAACAAATTGCCGTTGGGTCTACAGATTTTGACACAGAAGTATAATGGCGGATTGATGTTTGATATTGCAAAGTGGTTTGAAAAGAGCCAGAAGGAGGCAAGATGAAATACGACGTAGTTATTGGATTGGAGATACATGCGGAACTTAATACAAATACAAAGTTGTTTTGTGGGTGTGCGAATGATACAAATTCGCCCGCAAACACCAATGTTTGCCCAATGTGTCTTGCGATGCCAGGGGCAATTCCTATTGTAAATAAAGCCGCAATTGAAAAGATTATTATGGCTGGTCATGCATTTGACTGTGTTATCAACGAAAAGGTTTTTTTTGAACGCAAGCATTATTTTTACCCTGACTTGCCTGCTGGGTATCAGATTTCTCAGTTGGCGATGCCACAGTGCATTGGTGGGCACGCCAATTTGAAAAACGGCAAGCGAATTCGTCTGAACCGAATTCATCTTGAAGAAGATGCAGGAAAAAGTATGCATGACGAGGTTAACCAAGAAACTTTGATTGATTTGAATCGTGCGGGGGTGCCGTTGATTGAGATGGTTACCGAACCAGATATTTCATCCAGCCAAGATGCCATGGAATTTTTGGAAGAAGTCCGTTCACGTTTAACATTTGCAGGCGTTGCATTTTGTAAAATGGAAGAAGGCGGAATGCGCTGTGACGTGAACATTTCATTAAAGCCGTCAGGATCAAAGAAACTTGGGAATCGGATTGAGATGAAAAATTTGAACTCGTTCAAGATGGTGGGGCGCGCGATTGAGTATGAAATTAAACGTCAATCTAGTGTCTTGGATGATGGTGGTGTTGTTAGTGTAGAAACCCGTAAATGGAATGATGGGCGCGGTGTAAGTTTGCCTATGCGAAGAAAAAGTGGTGAGGCGGATTATCGTTACTTTGCCGATCCAGACCAGCCAGTTATAAGTATTCCAACAAAAGAGATAGAAAGATTAAAGAAGGCGTTGCCCCGTCTTGCACATGAATGGAGAAATGAATTGTCAAAGATGGGATTGACCGATTATGATGCCGATATTTTGACACGCGATAAGGTCTTTTTGCAATTTTATATGGAGAATTTAAATCTTTTAAACGAACCGAAGAAGGTCGCGAATTGGTTGATTACAGATGTACTAGCACGTTGTGAGAACTTTCGTGTGTTGATCTCACCAAAACAGTTTGTTGATGTAATCAAATTAGTAGATTTAAAGAAAATTTCTAAAAAGAACTCTCTTGATTTAATTGATGCAATTTGGGGAACAGATAAAGATGCCGAAAAGTGTGCAAACGAATTAAAAATTCTTGGTGGCATTGGCGCAAGCGACATTGAGAAGATTGTAAATGACTTGGTAAAACAAAACCAAAAGGCGGTTGCAGACTATACGACCACACCAGACAAAGTTGTAAATTTCTTTATGGGTCAAGTTATGAAAATAACCCAAGGTAAGGCGGATTCTGTGTTAACAAAAGAAATTGTTATAAAAAAGGCGTCTTCGACGCGTTCTGACGAACGCCTATAATACCTTTTTTGTGCCGTTTTGTTTGTTGCTGTCACAACATCTAACTGAAAAATCTGGCGATTTTTCCTGTGTCATAAAAAAATGCGAGCAAAATCGCGTTTGAATTCAAATTTGGTAGCATTTTTTAGACATCAAAGAAAACGTTTATTAATTAAAAAGAGTGCCCACGCACTCTTTTTAAAATGTAATTTTTATTCATCACGTAGGACTTTGGCGACGTCTTGGCGACTGGTTATGAGTGCTGGGAGAATGCTGGTAACTAGGCCGACTGCGAGACCTAGACCAAGCACCAATAGCGTGTTTTGCCATGTGATTAACAGCAACCCAAGACCCGCTGCACGTTCAATTATGACGCCAACAGGCCATAACAATATTAGACCAATTGTTATACCCACCAATGCCGCCACAAGACCAATCATAAGGTATTCAAGTATTACAAGGAATGTAACACGTGTGCGACCTGTGCCTAAACTTCGAAGAATTGCAATTTCTATGGCACGTTCACGTACCGTTGTCCAAACAATGATACCCAACATTATTGTTGCAATTGAAAGAGCGATTACGGAGAATATTGCAAGTACACTGATGATTCCATTTATTATATCTCCTAGTGCTTGCGATGGGTCGGTTAGAAATACAAAATCCCAACTTTGGTAGTTAAAGTTTTCCACGAAATTTTCGATACCTCGGATGCCATCAAAGCCGTTAGCAAAAATGTGAATCATTATTGCCGAGTTATTAAAGCCAAGCATAGACAATATTGTTTGACCCTGTGCCATCGAGATTGGTGAATTATCAAGTACGCTGTGGAAATCAGTTTGGTCGATGCGGGCAATTTGCTCCAACACTACGTCACTTTGTGCGTTGACAAAGATTACATCATTGGCAAGTTCCCTTAGGTAGGCAAAGCCTGGTGCGAATATATTAACGTTAGTATAGTTATTTTTACGGATGATACCGACGACATCTATGTCAAAAAAGTCGCCTGTTATACCAACAGAGTTATAAAAAGAATCCAATACAGGGTCACCATCATCAAATGCACGGATGAAATTGCCTGTGACATCTTGGACAAAATAGTCATCATTCCCAATCCATACAAATCGCATGTCTTGAATAAGGTCATCAAAATCATTAACAGAGTTTGCGGTAAAACCAAATGGGCGGACACTGGACAAATTTATTCTGTTAAATTCGTCCACCACCAACAATATTTCATTGGCTTGCTGCGGCCATTCACCATGGATAAGATCATAGTGATATTGCACAGCGTCCATGTTAAAGATTTCTTGGAACCCAAGTTCACTTCCCTGCCACTGTGAGACAAATGTTGGAGTCTCGCGCACAAGGAGATTAAATTCAAGAGCACGGGTAAATAACATTGCATTGTAGTACTCTGTGTTCAAGTCTCCATTTTCAAGTTGTGCTTGGAAACTTTGGGGGATGAGACGTTCGAATCTGGCGGTTGGTTGGTTAAAGTCAATGACACTGATTCTGTGTGAATTGAAATTTGCGGAACCCGCCGAAGGCATGTATGTTCCGGTTACCAAATTAAAAGACGTAGGAGTTGCAGAAATCAATACCGGCATATTAAGGTTGTCCTTGCGAACGGTGTCCAGATAATAACCAAACCCCGCCTGTAATGCGAGTAATATGGATAATGCCGCAATCCCAAGTGCAGTCGAAAATGCAACCATGGCTGTGATGAATTTTTTAGATGACATGTGTCGCACAGCAAGGGAAAAAGTTGAAACAAAACCAATACCTGGTACGCGGTCTGGTTTTGTTAGTGGTTCGAATTGTTTTACTGGTTTACGTTCTTGACGCAGTTGTCTGTCACCGATTACTTTTCCTTTTTTAAGTTCCACGACGCGGTCAGAATATTTTTCAGCAAAGGTTTTGTTATGGGTGACCATGATTACCAAGCGCTTTTTAGAGACCTCGCGCAGAATACGCATAATTTCGTCCGCAGTTTCTTCGTCCAGATTCCCGGTTGGTTCGTCCGCCAGAACGATGCTTGGGTTTTTGACGATGGCGCGCGCGATTTCAACACGTTGAATTTCACCCGCGGAAAGGTGGGTAACAACCTTATGTTCGTGTTCGGCAAGACCAACTATTCCAAGGGCTTCGCGTGCCAGGTGCATAGATTCCTCGTTCTTTTTACCAAGGACCTGGAGCGATAGCATTACATTTTCTACGGTTGTCAGATGGTGAATTGTTGTGTCCTTTTGAAACACGAAACCTACGTGCTTTGCACGATAAGCATTCCAGTCACGTGCAGAATAGTCAACGGTACATATCCCATTAATTTCCAGCACACCCGAGTTATATCCGTCTAAACCACCAATGATGTTAAGAAGACTGGTTTTACCTGAGCCACTTTTACCAATGATTGAAACCAATCCAGTTTGACCAAAAGAAAGGGACACATTATCCAACGCGGTTACAGGTGGCGTTTCTTTGTAAATTTTTGTAAGATTCCTTAGTTTAAGCATTTCCAATTCCCCCAAGAATTTTCTAATACATATAGTATATATTAAACGTAAAATTATATTTTAGCAAACGAAAAAGGCTATGCTGCCTTTCCGCGGATTACTCACTTTCCTTTTTTTCTTTCTTTGTTGGTTTGTCTTCCAGTCTTTCTTTTGCTTTTGCAAGGATTTCGTTGCAAAGGTCTGGGTTGGCCTCTAGGAATGTTTTGGTATTTTCACGCCCTTGACCAATCTTGTCACCGTTGTATGAGAACCATGCACCGCTCTTTTCAATTATGCCATGTTGCAACGCCATGTCTATGATACAACCTTCGCGACTGATACCCTTTCCAAACATGATTTCAAATTCCGCAAGTTTGAACGGAGGCGCGAGTTTATTTTTAACGACCTTTATTTTGGTTTTGTTACCGGTTATATTTTCCTCGCCATCCTTTGTTTCCTTTATGCTACCGATGCGGCGGACGTCTAAACGCACACTGGCATAGAATTTAAGTGCCTTTCCACCTGGGGTTGTTTCAGGACTCTGCCCCGGCATCATCACACCAATTTTTTCACGAAGTTGATTAATAAAAATAATTGAACAGTTTGTTTTGTGTGTGAGAGGAGTCAGTTTACGCAGGGCTTGGCTCATAAGACGAGCTTGGAGACCTACGTGTGTGTCACCTATGTCGCCCTCTATTTCTTGGCGTGGAGTAAGTGCAGCGACACTGTCCACAACTACCAAATCCACCACACCGCTGGAAATAAGTTTTTCTGCGATATCCAAACCTTGGTCACCAGAGTCTGGTTGTGAGATTATAAGTTCGCTAAGAACTACACCTAGTTTCTCAGCATAGATTGGATCTAATGCGTGCTCGGCATCAATAAATGCGCAGGTAAGACCCATTTTTTGAGCCTCGGCCACCACGTGCAGGGAGACTGTTGTTTTACCACTGCTCTCTGGTCCGTAGATTTCTGTTATACGACCGCGAGGAATACCGCCAATACCAAGTGCGAAATCCAATGTCAAACATCCGGATGGTATTACGTCAACGTTTTTAATAATAGGTCCATCGCTCATTTTCATTATTGCGCCTTTTCCATATGCCTTTTCAATAAGGGCGAGAGCCTGGTTAAGTGCCTTTGTCTTTTCGTTTGTAGATTCGGGTTTTTCTTTTGCTGTTGCCATTAATTATTAATTCTCCTCTTTTGATTCAATTGTTTTAACTATCTTGTTATATTTATTAACGTATATTACGCAAGATACGATAGTAAGTATGGTCGCAGAAATCATAGCAAACCAAGCGACGTAGCGATAGATGTCAAAGAACATTCCAAGCCCCAAAATTGACGGGTCCATGTTGTAGTCCGCAGCATAGAACAGAAACATACCAAGTGCGAGGAACTGTAGCATAGTTTTAATCTTTGCAGTTTTATCTGCCGGTATTGTTATGCCTTTTGTAGCAGCCAGTTGGCGAATAATGTTCACGATATAATCGCGCGCAAGCGGGATAAAAATTATAAGCGCAGCCGCGAATACAGGCAGGAATCTGTCAAAGTCGGCGTCACCGAGAATTTGTGCATCGGTCACGATAAGTACAAACGCAGATAGGGTAAGTACCTTGTCCACGATGGGATCCAATAATTTTCCCGTGTCTGTGACTTGGTTATGTTTGCGTGCGATATAGCCATCCAGCCAGTCAGTTACACACGCAACAGCAAACAAAATAAAAGCAATAAGCTTGCCGTAGAAAAAGAAAAAGTCACTACCCACGAATTCGATTGCACCTATGTAAAAAAATAAAATTAGTGGCACGAATGCAAGGCGTATGTATGTAATCTTGGTTGCGAGTGTGGAATTCGTCCACCATCCAAAAATGCCTGCTTTGCCATCTTTATCCGTTTTAATAGTTTTGATTTCTTGGTTCGTGTTTATGATTTGCGTTTCGGTACTCATAAACTTAATTTATCACATTTGGTAAAAAACTCAAAGCGTTTCTTTTATCTCGATATCAACTTTTAGTTCAACGGATAGTTTAATTACTTTTTCCATTTCATTTTTTACAAGGTCAGATATCTGGTTAATTTCGTCTGGTGGGCAATCAAAAACCAATTCATCGTGGACTTGGGCGATTATTAGAGATTTCATTTTTTTGGATTTCATTTGGTCAAAGATTCGAACCATTGCCATTTTAACTATATCCGCGGCACTGCCCTGCATTGGCATGTTCATCGCAACACGTGTGCCGAATTGAACAGTTTGGTGGTTTTGACTGGAAATCTCGGGGATGTACCTTCGACGCCCCATGATTGTTTTGACATAACCCTTTTCAATTGCAAAGTCACGGCAACTGTCCAAATATGATTTGATTTTTGGGAATTGGTCAAAATATTTTTGAATAAACAGTGCAGCATCACTTGTAGAGACGTTTATACTTTGTGACAAACCATAGGCACTGAGTCCGTAGACGATACCAAAGTTTACTGCCTTTGCATATCGACGTAGTTTATTGTCCGTGGAACCGAATATTTTAAGTGCGGTTTGAGTGTGTATGTCTTGACCGGATTGGAATGAGGCAATCATATTTTCGTCTTTGGACAGATGCGCAAGAATTCTAAGTTCAATTTGGGAATAATCCGCACACAAAAGTTTACCGCCATCAAAACGACTGGTGAATATTTTTCTGACACGGTCGGATGAGTCACTTCGCTTAGGGATATTTTGGATATTAGGTTCGCTGGAAGAAAGTCTGCCTGTCACTGTTCCAGTATTATTGAACGTTGTGTGAACCAATCCATCTTCGCGCATATGTGATTTAAAACTCTGGACGAATCCAGATTGCAGTTTAAAAAGATGGCGATAGCGCAAGATTAGCGGAACCACCGGATGATGATCTTTAATCTTTTGCAAGGTTTCCTCGTTTGTTGAATAACCTGTTTTTGTTTTGACGACTGTTTGCAATCCAAGTCTTTTAAACAAAATATCACCCAGAACTTTTGGCGAATTTATGTTGAATGTTTCGCCGATCTTGGCATAAATTTCATTGGAAATATCGTTAATTTCTGTGGAGAGTTCTCCTGCAACCTCTGTTAAGGTTTGTAGATTAACTTTGACGCCATTGTTTTGCATCTCCAATAAAACATCCACCATCAGCAGTTCCATGTCATGATAAAGTTCCCACATACCAACAGAGCGCAGTTTTGTTTCATAATCAACCGAAAAAAGCGCAGCAGCATTGCCAGGCAAAATATCTGTTATGCGTTCAATATTCGTACGCGATGTCAGCAAGTGAAAATATAACTTTGCATCCAGTTTCACGTTGTAAAGTTTGATGTTACGTGTGGCGAGAAGTTCTTTGAATCCCTTGGAATCAAATACCAGTTTTTCGCAATCGCCTTCTAAGATTGGTGCAAGAGTTAAAAGAATTTGTTCAAAATCAATACCACCATCCAACATGTTCATAAAGACAGTTATTTTGTGTTCGCTGCCTACATCTGTGGCAAGATAAAAGGCAGATTGATCGTATGATATTGCGATTTGTTTTTTATCAAAAGTTTTAACATATGATTCAAGCGTGGATAAATCTTTGATTTCATATTGAGTCACCGCAATTGGTTTTTGTATTTCAGTAGGCGTAGTCGCAAACTCGTCCGCCCATATGTTTTTTCGCTTTAATAATGATTTAAATCCACGTTCCGCGAATGCATCAAAAACAGGTTTTTCCAAAGGAAATCTAAGTGCAAAGTCGTTAAGGCGTAATTCTATTGGTACACTAGTGTTAATGGTTGCAAGAATTTTGCTTTTGAATACGTTATCACGACTGGATTCTAGTTTTTGCCTGGTTGATTCCTTTATAGTTGCAAGCGAATTGTACAAGTTTTCAATGTTGCCAAAGTCTTGGATAAGTTGCATTGCGGTTTTTTCGCCTATACCCGCGGCCCCCGGTATGTTGTCGGATTTATCGCCTTGGAGTGCCTTTATATCGATGATTTGATTTGGCGTTACCCCCATTTCGGCTTTCACTCTCTCTGTCGTCCAAATGTCTGTATTTGTTACACCAGTCTTGGTAAGATGCAGTTCTGTTTTATCATCCACAAGTTGAAACGCGTCGCGATCCGCGGTGAGAATAATTGCCGATGCCAGATTACGCTTTGCAAGCGTACCGATGATATCGTCAGCCTCGAACCCCTGTTTTTCCAGTATTTTGATGTTCATTATTTCCAGTAATTTTTTCAAGTCACCAAGTTGTACCGCCAAGTCATCTGGCATTCCTTTTCTGGTTGCCTTGTAGTCTGAGCATATTTCATGGCGGAAAGTCTTTCCACGTACATCAAATGTGACCACAAGATGCGTTGGGCGGATGTCTTCCAGACCGCGGAATAGCATATTCAAAAAGCCGTAAGTGGCGTTGGTAGGCATACCATTATGACTGAGTTCATTTGAACCGGTTCCAAATGCGTAATAAGCGCGATTCAACAGTGAGTTGCCGTCGATTACCAGTAATTTTTCCATAAGCCAGTGTAACATAGGCGTGTAATTATAACTAGCATTTGCAAAATTATTTTGTTTCTGGTATTATGGTTGGTTATGAAAAATGAAAAAATACGAAACATTGCAATCATTGCACACGTGGATCATGGGAAAACCAGTTTGGTTAATGAACTGTTAAAACAAGGTGGTGTTTTTCGCGAGAACCAAGCCGTTACCGACCGTGTTATGGACAGCAATGCGTTGGAACGCGAACGCGGAATCACAATATTCAGTAAGAATGCATCATGTATGTATGGTGATAAAAAAATAAATATCGTGGACACACCAGGTCACGCAGATTTTGGTGGTGAAGTAGAACGTGTGTTGAAGATGGTAGATGGTGTTTTATTGGTGGTTGATTCTTTTGAAGGGCCAATGCCGCAAACCCGTTTTGTATTGCAAAAGAGTTTGGAACTTGGGCACAAAGTTATTGTAGTCATAAATAAAATTGACAGAAAGGATGCACGTCTGGACGAAGTCAAAGACGAGGTTCTTGAATTATTTTTAGAGTTAGATGCGTCCGCCGAACAGTTAGATAGTCCATTCGTATACGCAAGCGCACGCGAAGGTGTGGCAACACTTGACATGAAAAAAGAAGCAAAAGACTTTATCCCCTTGTTTGAAAAAATTGTCGAATATATTCCCGCCCCCACTGTTGTGGATGCACCATTTGCCATGTTGGTTAGTTCCACCGAACAAAACGATTTCTTGGGTAAATTAGCGATTGGAAAAATTGTCCAGGGCGATGTTTCGGTGGGTATGAATTTGAAAGCGGTTAACTTTCACGATGAGACGAAGAATTCATCATTCAGGGTTGCGAACTTGTTCCTTTTTGACGGACTTGCCAAAGTTGCGGTGGCCCAAGCCTTTGCAGGCGATATTGTAAATATTGCAGGCAGTTTGGATGTGAATATTGGGGATACGATTTGTGATAAGTCTATTGACACTGCCCTACCATTTGTTAATATTTCTGCACCAAGTATTGAAATGACTTTTAGCATTAATAATGGACCATTTGCAGGTAAAGAAGGCAAGTTTTGTACCAGCAGACACTTACGAGATCGTTTAGAAAAAGCCGCAATCAAGGATTTGAGTTTAAAGGTTCTGCCGACGGATTCTGCGGATTCGTTCCGCGTACTTGGGCGTGGTGAGATGCATATTTCTATACTAGTTGAAAATATGCGACGCGACGGATATGAATTTATGGTAAGTGTTCCCAAAGTTTTGTACAAAACAATTGATGGTGTCGAGTGCGAACCAATTGACCGTGTATTCATAGATGTTCCAACAGAAAATGTGGGTGCAATTATGAGCGAGATGGGCGAGAGAAAAGGTGAACTGGTTACAATGAATACTGGCGAAGTTCGATCCAAGTGCGAATTCTTGGTTCCAAGTCGCGGTTTATTCGGTTACAGAACAAAGTTTATGACAGACACACGCGGTAGGGGCATAATAAATACTCTGTTTGAAAAGTATGAACCATATAAGGGATACATTAGAAAAAGAGACTTTGGAGCACTGATAGCATTTGAACAAGGCGAAACGACACCATATGGATTGTTCCATGCACAAGAACGCGGGTCATTAATAATATTGCCAGGTACCCAAGTCTATGCCGGTATGGTGGTTGGACAAAATCCAGCAGGGATGGATCTTGCCGTAAATGTTTGCAAGAAAAAACAATTAACCAACATACGCTCTTCCGGTGCGGATGATTCGTTGAAGTTGGTTCCAATTAAACAAATGTCGCTGGAAGAATGTATTGAATTCTTGAATGACGATGAATTATTAGAGGTCACACCAAAAGATTTACGTATACGGAAAATAGTATTGGACCATACCAAACGTGTACGCGAAAGAAAGTAGTTTAAAAAAGCAGTTGATAACTGCTTTTTATTTTTCAATACTACATTGCTTCGCGACGGCCAGTTTTTAGCAAAAATGCCGAGATCACACCGATTACAGTTGCGAATAGCATGTCATACAAAAATCCAGTTGTGATATCGAAATTTGTCGCAAGTAAACTGAAAACCAAGAATGTTACAGCAGTATAGATTATTCCAAAGATTGCTCCGTGTATAAATGCACGCTTTGAAACATATCGTGTCACAACACCTACCCCATAAAAGATCGCAAGTACCTTTATGATTTGGGTGATTACCGCGATTATTGTTCCGCCTGGGCTTGCAATTTTGACAAACAGTGCAAGTATTAAAACCAGTACAAGTGTTAGAACCAGCGTATACAAACCCGCCTTGATATAACCTTTAATAATTCCGTCTTTTTTTTCCATAGCAATAAATATGTTTTGATGTCAAAGTTAATGCCAAAAAAAACGAGGCAATGCCCCGTTTATATTTTTTACCAACCCAATTAGGACGCGATTACGCAGACCTTTTTACGATTGTCTTTTGTTGTTTTAAAGCAGACTTTGCCTTCTTTAAGTGCGAAAAGTGTGTGGTCGGTACCAATACCAACATTGTCGCCCGCCAAAAACTTTGTTCCGCGTTGACGGATAATTATGCTGCCGGCACTTACAAGTTCACCGTCAGATGCCTTTACACCAAGACGTTGCGCGTTAGAGTCACGTCCGTTTTTTGTACTTCCCCCACCTTTTTTGGTTGCAAAAAGTTGTATGTCAATAAAACCGCTTTCTGGCTTTGGTTTTGGTTTACAGCAACCGCCGCAACCACGTTGCTCGCATGGTTTGCCACATGGTTTTCCGCATGGTTTGCATCCGAAAAGTTGGATATTGATAAGACCTCGCTTAGTTTCTGGTTTTGGTTTTTGGCAGCCGCCTGGACAGCTTCCGCAATTTCCCTTGTTCATTTCGTTTCCTCCTTGATTTTTATGTATTTAGGATATTGTGTTTGTAAATCATGTAACCCAAGCATCATGGTGTTAAGAATCAGTTGATTTTGTGTTGTGGGGGCACATACTTTGATATATATGTTTCCGTCGCTCTTTTTGATTTCGCAGCAATCAAATTTTGTTAAACCAAGGCAAGCGGTTTGTATGATGGCACTGGTGGCTGCACACACGATGTCGTATCCCAGTGCTGCGTATTCTGCGTGACCAGTAGCGCTGAGTTTGATTATTTCCCCACCCAGATTCTTTGATACAGTTACTTTTGTCATTTGCACCTTTTTACGCGATGCTGGTAATTTTTAGTTTTGTAAACGGCTGTCGGTGACCTTGTGTACGACGGTAGTTCTTTTTTGGCTTGTACTTGAAGATTCGCATCTTATCGCCTTTTCCATGTTCCACTATCTTGGCTTTGACTTTGCCTTTGGTTTGCGTCTTGCCGTCCACGACGACTAAGATAACCTCTAGATCCAGTTCTTTGTCCACATCCAGTTCCAATTTTTCTACAAAGACCTCGGTATCCTTTTCGACGCGATATTGTTTCCCGCCTGTTTTGACAATTGCGTATGTCATATTGATTTTCCTCCTTACCTCCAATCTCGCTATGATATGTGGCTGGTTCAGCACTTAAAAAAACACATCCTATGCGGATGTGTTTATTATAGCACAACAAATTTTGAAATGTCAACAAGGAATTATGCGGCAACGTGGTGGAATACAAGGCTTAGGTCGAATGCAACACCTGTGGTGATTGGTGCAAGAAGTTCAGCAAGAATAGGGTCAAGCGGCAATGTAACATTAAGTGTAATTGTACCGTCGTAGTAAATTACAGAAGCAGTTAAAGCATTGAACAAGAAACCAATATCCATGCCAAGAGCGTCTCCAGCAATACCGAGTGCACCCCCTAGAATGCTGACAAACGGAATAGGTTCGTCCAAACCAACACCGAAGTAAAACAAGTTAAGGTGACCATTTGCGCCAATTTCGTATTGGATGTTGTCCAGCAAGTCAACAATTAAACCCAATGATTCATCAAGATAGATAAGGTCGCCAAGATAAAATCCAAGTACATCTTCGTGGACATCAAAACCAAATGATCCAAGCATTGCGATAACGTCAAATATGTCTGCGACGTCGCCAATAAGTTCAGCAAGCAGGACATCGATAATCATGTCAAATAGTTCATCATCCATAAGAAGTGTTGGAATGTTGTCCAGTGCGAATTGGAAAATAATTTCCATGAATGCGTCACTGGTTGCCACCATTATTGGAAGCAAGATTTCGAAAAGTTGTTCAAACAATTCATCGTTTTCAATAACGTTTGCAACAAGCATAGGAACAATTACGTCAACAGCCATATCCAAGATATCGTGTGCGTTATCCGCAAGAATTTCCATAAGGAAGTCAAATATAGTGTCGCTGTCTATAAGACGTACGATAACCTCGTCAATGAACATAAGGATTATACGGTCGATAACGTAAGGAGAATAGTATACAGGGTTTTCGTTCAACACGATAAGGATAATGTAGTTCCATGCCTCGTTAATTGATTGGGTCGTTTCGATTGCACCAAGGAAACGCAAGATGAATGCCTCGACAAGTTCGCGTGAGTCAGCATGAATTTCAAAACCAAGCAGGTCAGAAAGCAGACCGTTGACAAGACCGAATAGGTTTTCAAAACTTGCGATTGCTTGCGGGTCCATTAGACCGTTTTTAATTGCAGGAATGTTTTGAACAATGATGTCGATGTATGTGTCCAAAATTGTTTCAATTGTTGCATCAAATGCGGCATTAAGCGAGCCAAGGTTGTCTAGATTGTCTAGAAGTTCGATGATGATACCCTCGAAAAAGTCACGCACCCCACCATCAATTGTTAAATTAATACCAGGAAGCATGTCTTCTAATAAGTCACCAAGCAAATCATTCAGCAAGTCGAACAGATCATCAAAACTGATAAGGTCAGGAGTTGCACTAGTAAGGTCATCACGAAGAACAGAAGCAAGTGAAGAAAGGAAATTGTTAAATGTAGTACGGTTTGTTAGAACCTCGGTAAATGCAATTTCAATAACATCACTCAATGATTTGCCTTGACCAAGTACATCAATAATAACCTCAATCATAAGGTCCATGATTGCAGGAAGAATTGCCGCAATAAGTGGATCATCACCAGCAATTTCACCAACAACCATATCACCCATCAATCCAGCCATTCCAAGAGCATCCATGTTATTAAGAATTGTGCGTACAGGAGGGATTGCACCCATATAGTAACCTGCAGCCATCACATCATCAAGGTGAGCAGCAACGATTTGGTTAATATCTGCTACGTTCCAAACGTTCAAAATATTTGCAGGAAAACCATTTGTTCTAACAGCAGTTGAATAGAATCTTATGTCGGTCAAGCATAGCCAGTCAAATAGAACACGGTCTACACTGTTACGTGCGACTGGGTTTGCAAGTTGCAAGAAGTAAAAACCTGAACCATTACCACGTCCCATAACTGCAGGCGCAGTTGGGTTTGTGTTAGGAATGTTTGGTGCCGCACCAGGCCATCCAGCAGGTGCACCAGCAAGTGGTGTTGGGTAAATAGGGCGGACAAAAGGACGTGCAGCGTGACGAGTAGGTTGTTGTAATGTTAGAAGTTGCCATTCTGCATTTTGACGCAACCATGTTTGATATACAGGACGTGATGTGTACGCCTCCCAGTTATTAAGTTTGAATTCAACATATGCAGGTGTATTAATATATGCATTAACATTGTTCCACCAGTTGTTGTAACTGGTTCTCCATGCATTCATCCATGTATCATAGTTTGTTTGCCATGTTGCAAATGCAGGGTCATTGATCCAAAGTCCATGTGTGTATGGAACAAACATGTTGTTCATAATTGGACCAGTTGGCGCACCAGCAATAAGGAAAACGATAGGGTTATTTATCATAATATCAGAAAGCATTGGAACAAGACCACCGACGACCATTTGGTCTAGACTGCCATCCATGTCACCCATATCAAGGTCACCAATAAGGTCAAGCAGCATTTCGCCTTGATCCATTACAAGTTGCTCTAAATCAAGACCCATAACATTGTCAGTTACAACATCACGAACAGCACCTTCAAAATCAATACCCATCAATGAACGGAAAAGGTCAGATGCCGGGTCGCGCAGGAATGGAACAACAAACTCGGCACCAAAAGTATCCAACAAGAAGATTACAAGGTTACGTGCATCGCGTGCCATTTGGAAGAATTCGGGACTGACAAGGAATTGTGCAAGAGTTTCGGCAAATACCTCGACATCATCACGAAGTTGAGTTTCAATATATTGAATTGCGAGTGCACGTAGTTCGTCGGTTACCAGGAAGAACACGTCCTCGAACCCTGCCATTACGAACTCGATAAGTGGTTCGCGGATCAATGGTAATAGTTCGTGTGCGTGTTCACTTTGCAAGAATGCGATAAGTGGGTCACGCATTGTGTCACGAAGAAGTGCATTCAATTCAATGTTGTTCAGATCAATTTCATTATTGTTCAAAATAAAGTTGAACAATTCAAAATGACCCTGGGTCATCCAACCTGGATTTGGTAACACAATTGGGGGGTCGTCTGGAGGGTCGACTGGGGGTAGTGGGTCTGCGCCGACACGGTTGGAAAAGATTATCGGCAACACAATCGCAGGTATCAAGACAATTACGATTACCACGGAGAGAACGTAACTTAATTTTCTGCCTTGCATTTTTGGTACTCCTTTTTAATTTCAATTTATCTTATATGTTTATGACGAAAATGGCCAAGTTGACCTATTTTTATAGGCTATAATAATGCATGCGACAAATAAAGTCAATATTCAAATTAGACATAATTTAAATACCTAGTATTCAAAGAAAGTGATTCACCACAAAATCTAGGAAATACAAAAAAATTTCATTGTGTATGTTCAATCTTTTGCACAGTTCCTGTGTAACCGTCCAATATTATTTTATCGCCCGTATTAATTAAAACAGTTGCACCAGTGATATTGGAAACCAGTGGCAGCGCGTACTCGCGCGCGACTACTGCACCGTGTGATAAGGCTCCGCCGACCTCGGTAATTAATCCATCAATAAGACAATAAAACGGAGACCAGCCTATGTCTGTAAAAGATGCTACCATAATCTCGCCTTTTTGAAGTTGTGCAGCATCCTCGACACATTTTACAACACGTGCTGTGCCAACCACCCTGCCGCGACTGACGGGAGTGCCATATAGAACATTACCGGATTCGACAAAGCCCTGTTGTTCCAGTGGCTGGGGCGTATTTGCGTAAACCTCGGCAAAGCTTAGTTCAGATTGAGATTTTAAAAGATTTCTCCGTTGTAGTGCTTTTTTAACCAAGGTTGCATTTTCATCTTTAACAAGTTTTCCGATCTCGTCTGGTGTTAAGAAAAAGATTGAATCCTCGTCCGGTAATCTTCCGTTAGCGACCAGTTGATTCGCCAATTTTGTATATGCCTGCTTGAATACATCAAAGACCTTTATCAACTTTGATTTAGAAAATTCGCGATTTCGTACACCATCGCGAGCTTGGTTAGCATAATAAACCAGCATCCTGGCTTTTGTTCCTTTGAACCCGTGCTCGCGCACGATGTCTTTTAGGTTTGGCGGCGCTTGTTTTACAGGTTCAGGCATGTCACCTTGGATTACTGTTCTAAGAAATTGGGCAAATGCTTTGTTATCGGATGACCAGCCTTTGCTGCGCAACTCTGCCTCGCGAATTGCGCGATGACCGTGTCGTGACATAAATTCGTTATAAACAGTTTTAACATTTTGGTTTGTAGTTTCCAGGTAATTAATAAGTTGCTCGGCCGTGTAATTCCTTGCCATAGGGTTATCTTCAACAATTGCATTCGCAAGCCGACACAATGATGCCAAAATATCCACGCTTTCGATGCCGTCAATCCGTTCCAACATTTGAGCCAGTACTGCACGACTTTTTTCACGATCATTAAATTTTTTGTTCAACGCATTTGTTGTTGCACTGGACATTGCGCCGGAATGACCGCTGGTAACATAGTGCAGATATGCGACTTGGTTTGCAGTATTTTGAGATTGGATAATTGCATCGTATAATTCTTGTGACGTACTTGCATTATCTTCGATTGTGAAATTGTCGCTTAGTTCAGCAATACGTTTTTTCGCCTTTTTGGATGACATAATAAAACGGATATATTTGAATGAATTTATTAGCCGTGCAAAGAACCAAGGTTTTTTTCCGGGGATAATTCCGCGCTCTTCTTCGTTAAGATATCTGTTACAAATTGAAAGTTCAACATCTCTGGTTTTTGCAAGGTATGTGGTTTTTGTCATACGAAACATAGTGCTAAGATTCAAAAATAGGTGACCATGCGCCGATAACGCACATGAGAATGGTTCCAATTCCCGCATTTTTTTATTGGCACCGCTGACCATCAACATTTTTCTGATTCCCCAGTCAATTGCAAGTACGGAAGTATAAATAGATAACGGGGTCACCGCACCAGGTAACATCTCACTGATGTTACAGCGAGTTATTGATTGTCCTGTTAGATCCTGTTTTGGGTTGAATTCGTCACTTTCACAAATTTCAGTTACCGTTATTGGGCGTACCTGGAACCAATAAAGTTCTCCGCCCTTTATTCCCCATTCCAAATCCAGTTCGGTTTTCAAAATATCTTTCATGCGTAAACTTTGGTTGCAAATTTGTTGGATTTGTTCGATAGACAGCAAAGGATCCTGATTTGCAATTGAATCAATTTCTAACTTTGCAATATTATAAGTCGTTGGTTTGGTTGTTCCTGAGACCAGTTGTTCGCCTAAACCACGTACAGTTTCAATAAGAATTTTATTTTTATCTTGTGGATTAGATGTAAAGCAAACACCAGCAATATCTGTTTCTATCATCTTTTGCACGACAACGGACATGTTTGCGCGTTTTTTTCCGCCGACCTGATCACGGTATGTTTTGGATGCAACACCATCCAGCGATTCTACACATCTGCGAATGGCATCTTTGAATTGCTGTTCACCATTCACATTTAATACCGTAACGAATTGGCCTGCGTAGGAAAAATCTGCGCCATCTTCGGTACTGGCTGATGAACGTATTGCCACATTACCAAAATTAGATTTTTTGTAATATTCTAACGCTGTATCCAAGTCATTTTCCAAATTGACTTCTGAAAGAATAAAACCATCCGGAATATTAAAACCCGCAGTTACAAGTTGATGAAGACCACGTGCCTTTCCACCAACCCGATTTATATAATCGTTATCCAGTTCACCAAAATTGATTTTCTTCATTCGCTTTTTACACCAACCTGTTCTTGTCTTGGTTATATGAAAACTCTGCAATTCCCATACCCTTTACACCATTAAAGTTAAAAGTTGTAATACATTCAAAGACATTATATCCGCCATGATCATCCGTAAATACGTACGGAAAAATTATCTTTGATTCAAAATCAACAATAACGTTACTTTTATCCGAGAATTGCGCCGTCACCGAACCCTGGGCTGGTGCTATGCCATCTGTTTTGAAATGCCGCGGGAATTGAGCGTCTTTTAAGTTTATATATTTGTCACCCTGAAGATGATAACCAGTTGGAAGACCTTTTACATTAATTACAGGATAATACACAGTAACAACGTTGAAAGCATTCCCATCCACCAAACTGCCGACCAGCCACGAATAATGATTCATGTAACTCCAGATGCGTTTACCGAATGCTTGGTCACGAAGTGCAGGTGCATCCATTGTATATTCATCATTTCCAACTTTGAAGGTGGTTGCAACGTGCCCAATTTGTTCTGTACGGGTTTGGCTTTGGACGTTCTTTTTCATGTTTGCGGAAAAATCTTTTGTCCATTTTTCTGCTGCCATTGCGGATGCAAAAGCATCAATGTGCGTGTCTCGTCCGAATTCAAATATACCTTTGTCCGACGTAAATACGCCACGGAATTCGGCATGGACTTGATTACCGTATGGTTCAGCAATCAAATCTTTGCCAGGTTTAACCGGTATCATTTTTCCGCTGAACGCGAATTCCCATTTTTTGCGTGGTTCAATACATTTGACCGTTGCAGGACTTTGATCCAATTTGTAAATCATCTGGCTGTTCATATACATTTTACCGTCATATGTCGTAGCGCCGAACCATATCTCTGCAATAGGTCCATCAACACCTCCACGTTGCCCAAGACGAAAGAAAAAAGCGTTGCCTTTTTCATCATGTGAGGCAAAGTAATAACTGTTGTTATATTCAATGGATGCATCCGAAGGCAATGTCATCAGTTCTGCTGCGACCTCGTCAAAATGTTGATTCTTTCTGCGTTTTTTGATTGCGCGTTTTATTATACTTTTTTTAATTGATGTTTTCAGTTGTTTGTTCCTCCGTGATATCTTGCCCAATGAAGTTTTTTAATCGTTTACCAAATATTGCATCAAGCACAATGGTTACAATAATCAGCACGACAAGAGAAGTTATTAGTGAAAATACAACGTCGGTTAAGTAATGCCATCTGAGTACCATGCGCGATAGCGGAACACACACGAGCATAGCGATTGAAATGCTTGCAAGTATGATTTGTGTTTTCTTTTTCAATCCAAGTTTCCATCCCACCATCATCAGAATTATCATGGAAAAGACACTGGATGCGTGCAGCGATGAGAACGAAGCAGTACTTGCCCCTATCCCTGAAACCCTGCCTATTGGCTGGTACCATGGAAGGTATGGCAAACCATAATCCGCTACGTCAAAAAATCTGTAGCGACCCCAAAACACCTGTAACAAACCAGGAATCATATTTGCAAAAGTACCCATCGCAACACCTATTATCAATAGGTAGATCAATTTCTTTTGAATAGTTTCGTCTTTGATTCTCTTGAAAAGCATAATTACCGGAAAAGAAAGTATGATCCCTATTGTTGTGCAAATTGGCCAGACAATGACAGATCTTAGGTCCACCCCGTGGTTAGACAGTGTCCAGAAGATGCTGCAATAAACCGCACCTACCAATCCGAACACAGTCATAACATGAAAGAAAATTTTCCAGCCCTTGCGCTTTAGGTATACCGAAAGAATTGCAAATAGACTGATGTTTACCAAAATTGCGGGTAAAAAACCAAGAACCTCGAACGATACACCAAATGACCAAAAAAGAAATCCTTGTGGTTCTGCAGCAACCGCATGCGCAATTTGATAATCAAAAAATGTACCGATCGTCATCAAGACAACAAGTCCAAAAAATACACCCATCAAAATAAATTTTAGAGATTTGCTTTCCCTAAATGATTCTGTGATTAATTTCATATGCATCCGTCCTTTAATACTTTACAAAGTTTATATAAAAGATACGAATATGGCAAGGGAAACATGCTGCAATAAAGCGGTTATGTGAACAATGTTAATTACAGTGAATCTGCGGTAATGGTATTTTGGCGTTTCCGGCAGGATTCGAACCTGCGACCCTCTGCTTAGAAGGCAGATGCTCTATCCAGCTGAGCTACGGAAACATGGACGTCTATATTATACACAATTTTAAAAAGCCTTGCAAGTTAAAATTAAATTGACTTTGTTAAAGATTTTTGCTATAATAATTATATGAAAGAAATAACAGACGAGCAGGCACATAAAATTCACAGAATTGCCAAAATTGGGGGCATGATTGGTCAGGGTCAGTTTAAAAGTTGCTATAGATATCAAAATATTGCAGAACAAGAGGATTATGCCGTTGTGGAGGACAAAGAAGCATTACCAATTTTGAGTCAATCAGACTTTGAACAAGAAGGTGCAATTGACAGACCCAACTTACAAGGTGCAGTACACAAAAACAGATATTTGCAGGAAATAAATAAAGAAGCCATCCAAAGAGGAGTGTTGACACCCGCAATACATTATTCAGGATCAAGCGAAGGTCGTCCATTCGTTATTAAAGATATGATAGACGCCCCTGTTCTTGGGTACCGTGATTTGTATCAGCCAAATGCGTTGAAGCTTTTTTGCATTCATCAAGGCATTCCATTCCCAGAAAGCAGAAAAGAGCAAAAAGAATTGGAACAACTTTTGTTAGACTATAATGTAAAAGGCGCACACGAGATTGCAAACATGAGCAATGATGTATACGAAAGATTTATGCATGATTGCTTGATTTCAAGTTTTATGGGAATCGTTTTAGATCACAACCCGGATAACTATTTCAAAAAAACTGAAGGGATTTATATCATTGACCCAATTGAGGTTTTTAAGGTTTCAAGAACAAATCCACTTGACCATCTACACGATGCATCAATCAAAATGAAACAGGTTCTTCTTGCGGGTGCAAAGAGTTCAGGCAAATTCGCAGGACACAAGGAAGTTAAAAGAGAGATTACACATAGATGTGAAGTTGCAAAAGGTATGTTGGAAATGGACGCGGTGTCATGATTAAAGCAATTCATCCAAATTAAACGCACCGATTTTGCCAGCACGAAATTCAACAAGGATTGCTTTTGCTGCGCGTTCCTCGTCCGTTACCCCACCCTTTAACACGTAACCGCGTTTTTTACATATGCCATCAAAGTCGGACGCGCCGAAACGTGCTGTGACAGAACCAGGTTGCAGTCTTTCCAGATCGGCAATAAGATGTTTGGAAAGCAGAACAATGTCCAGAATGTCGTCTTTTATAGAACCGATGTACGCAAGGTTTTTTGCGGTTTGACAAACACCAGATTCTGATTTCCCGCCTATGTTAGGATAAAGTGTTCCGGGCGTATCCAGCACCATCAGGTAATCCCCCGCCGTGACCCATTGCTTTGTGCGTGTAACACCAGGTTTGTCGCCGGTAATGGTTTTGGCTTTGCTGGATATATTATTGATGAATGTGGATTTGCCTGTGTTTGTAACACCAATTACAATAGCACGCAGGGTTCTGGTAATTCCCTTTGATTTTGCGTTATTAATTTTTTCAACAAGCATTTTTTCAAGAACGGTGATTGCCTTCTTCGTGTCGCCACTGCGGGTTGAATTCAGCGTTATAACATTTTGACCTGGCATTGCCTTTTTAAATTTATCTAATGCATCGCGTTTGGCAAGGTCGATTTTATTCAACACAAACAATGTGGGACGTCGCCCCGTGAATTGGGTAAATTTGGGATTGATGCATGACATCGGGCAACGCGCATCCAATATATAAACAATGGCATCCACCAGTTTAAGTTCATCACCAATTAGGCGAAGGCTTTTTGCCATGTGACCTGGATACCATTCAATTTTCAAGTCTTGATTATCGTTCATGGGACAATTATAACATGGATTATATTTGTCAACGTACAAAATATGTGATAATATTATTGAATGGATTTCTGGAATTTATCTGAACAAGAGCAAGTTGAAAAAGAACTCTCCAAATTGACACATGTTCACCTTGGCACTAAACCATCAGAATTTCTGCGCGATATATTGAAATCATTGGATGAAGAAACTGTCCAATCATTACTTACAGAAGGTTTTTCAATTACCCTGCATGACGAACAATCAAGCAAGCAAGGATACAGAGTAGCTGAATTTCCTGGTGAAGATAAAAATCAAAAAAAGGGTAACGTCATTATTTCGACGTTCGTGCAAAAAGTTCTTATTGATACCACTCTTAATTTCTTTGCCAAAATGGACAAAGAAAAAGCTGATCTCACAAAAGCTGTTGAAGATGCTTGCGAATCACTTAAAACACGTTATCCAGATGTGACAGGAGAACGACTTTATCATGAAGGGAGAATGGTAATTCAGGAATGGGATGAGGCAAAAAAACAGAGGGATCAAGAAAATGCAAAACAATTCCCAGAAGGCCGTGCCGAGTTAGATAGAGCGCAAGTTGAGTTAGAAGCGCTTGAACTAGCAGAGTTACAAAACAATCCAATTTCTAGAATCAAAACAACGGCTTCGACAGTTATCTCAGATGTTGTCGCAAAAATTAAAGGCACCACCAAAGATAAAGAGAGATAGTAGTTTCAACCGTCTTGGTTAATCAAATCCAGGCGGTGTTTTTTGGTGGTTTCAAGGCTTTGTTCTTGTTTCCATTTTTCGATTTGGGCATGGTTACCTGAGACAAGGACGTCGGGGATTGTTAGACCACGAAATTCGCGTGGTTTTGTATATTGCGGGTGTTCAAGGAAATTTGTTGAAAATGATTCGTTGTCGAGGCTGCCCTCGGTTATAACACCAGGCAAGTATCGTGCAACCGCATCCACCAACACCATAGCAGGGATTTCGCCGCCAGTAAGGACGTAGTCGCCGATCGAGATGACCTCGTCAATACATAAATCAATTGCACGTTGGTCGATACCCTCGTAATGACCGCATAGTATAATCAGGTCTTTCCCGCCCGATGCAATTTCAGTTACACGTTTTTGTGTGAGAACAGGTGCGGCAGGAGTCATATAGACTCGATGTGCGTTGTGATTTAGGTCAATTGATTCAATTGCATTTACAATTGGCTCGGCCATTATAACCATGCCACTACCACCGCCATATGGGGTGTCATCCACACGATTATGTTTGTTCGTTGCAAAATCACGAAAGTTGATTACCTCTATTTTTAATTTGCCTGCATCTGTGCCACGCTTGATAATGCTGTGTTCCAATGCCGAGAACATTTGCGGAAACAATGTTAGTATTGTTATTTTCATGTGACCTACTTTTGCGTTGTCTTTGCAGATAGTCTTCTTACAGGTTTTGATGTTTTTACCACTATTTTTTTCTCGGTCATGTTGGTTTCCATTATAAAGTCGTCTTCGTACGGGATATTTAGTTCATCATTGACTACAAGGATTTCTCCCGCACCATAATTTTCAATAGCGCGAAGTGTTCCCAAAACTTTTCCCAGGGTATCGACCACAGCAAAACCGATAAGGTCGGTTACAAGAACCTCGTCATCTTCGATTATCATTTGATCTTTTGTTATATAAACATTTTGATCACGCAGATCATCCACAAGCTCAAATTTATTAAGACCCTTTAAGGTTATATATCCAAATCCGTTTTGGATACTGGAAGACACCACATCGTGTTTTGTGTCGTCCAAAAAAACATGTTCAAGGTCAAAAAAAACCTCGGGCTTATTTGTAAGGATTTTCACCTTTAACTCGCCTTTAAGTCCACGAGGTTTTAATATTATTCCAATTAAAAGATTTTTCATATGCTATTGTAACATACAATTAATCTCTGTCTAAAACTTTTTCGCCATATACATCGGTAAATTCTTTCCCAATATCCTTTAATCTATCACGTGCCGCGTCCCTGTCGTCCAAAGCTGTTTCAAATCTTGTCCATTCTTTTGTCCTAGTGTTTATCATCTCATGGTCGCAACCCAAATAATTGATATAAGCAGAAAGGTATACCTCTTGTTCCCAAGGTTCCAATTGCGATAGATCTAGTTGTGTTTTAAGTTTGTCCATAAAAATATCATATAACAATTATTGAAATTTGTCAACTTTTTCTTTGATAAGCTTTATAAATTCATCTGCGGTCATTGATCCAAGATCCTCGCCCTCGCGCGTGCGGATGGATATTGTGTTGGTTTCGGCTTCTTTGTCACCTGCAATTAATATGAAAGGAACTTTTGACTTTGTGTGTTCGCGAATTTTATATCCAACCTTTTCTGCGCGGATGTCTTTTTCGATGCGGATGTTTTCGTGTTTCAGTTTTGCATATACGTTTTCCACGTAATCATCGTGGCGATTGGAGATTCCCATGATAACTGCCTGAGTTGGTGACAGCCATACTGGAAATGCGCCCATTGTATTTTCAATTAACATCGCAAGTGTACGTTCATAACACCCGACAGATGTTCTGTGGATAATGACGGGTGCAACACGCTCGCCCTGTTCGTTCATGTATGTCATTTCGTATTTTGGACCCAGTGCAAAGTCCAATTGTATTGTTAGGATGGTGTCTTCTTTGCCGTAGACGTTACGTGCCTGTAAATCAATCTTTGGTCCATAGAATGCGGCGTCGCCATCGACCTCGACGAATTCAAGCTTGTGTCGTTGCAATACACTACGTAATTCATTTTGACTGCGTTCCCAGTCCTCGGCTTTGCCAATATATTTTGCACGGTTGTTTGAATCCCACTTTGATAAACGGTATGTTATTTTGTCCGCAATTCCAAGTATGTTCATCATATATTTTATAAGATCAACGCATTCATCAATAACCTGTTGTATTTGGTCTGAGCGCAACACAATGTGCCCCTCGGACAATGTAAATTGACGCACACGGGTTAGGCCGTGCATCTCGCCACTACTTTCGTTTCGGAAAAGTGTACTGGTTTCGCCGTATCTTATAGGCAAATCACGGTAACTTTTGATGCCCTGTTTATATATAAAAAAGTGAAATGGGCATGTCATGGGGCGAAGCGCGAAGACCTCGTCATCCAGAAGTTCATTGCCAATCACAAACATCCCGTCCTTGTAATAATTCCAATGACCGCTGAGTTCATATAATTCTTTTTTCGCAAACAGAGGCGTTTTAACGTGCATGTATCCGCGGCGTTCTTCCTCGTCCTCGACAAAGCGTTGCAGAATTTGTAATATCTTTGCACCCTTTGGCATCATGTGCGGTAACCCCTGCCCCACTAAATCCACGGCGGTGAACAATTCCAATTCACGCCCTATTCTGTTGTGATCACGTTTTTTGATCTCTTCTTGTTGTAATTCATATGCTTCTAGTTCGCTTTGCTTATTGAATGCGACACCGTATATACGTGTCAGCATTTTGCTTTTACTGTCACCACGCCAATATGCACCAGTAATCTGTGTCAGTTTAAACGCCTTTATCTTGTCAATTTTTGCAAGGTGAGGTCCTGCACATAGGTCAATAAAATTGTCCAATTTATAGAACATGATTTTCTCGCCACGAGCAATGTCATTAAGGAGTTCCAGTTTGTATGGCTCCTTTTGTTTTTCAAGAAGTTTTTTGGCGTCGGCACGAGTTTTTTCAATTGCCTCTAACACAAGCCCTTGTTTAATTAGGCGTTGCATCTCGGCTTCGATTTTTGGAAGATCCTCCATCTTTATTGGCGTTGCAAAATCAAAATCATAATAAAAGCCGTTCGCGATTGCCGGTCCTATTCCAAGTTTCACCGTTGGATAAATGTTTTTCACAGCCATTGCAAGGACGTGTGATGCGCTATGCTTTAGTTCGAGGTCTTTGATTTCTTCAATTTTCATGAGGCATTTTAAATGATGTCACATAGTTTGTCAAGTAATGCCCCGTACCAAACATTAAACTGATAGTTTCAAATAGTGGGTGGTTTCCAAAAAATAAAATCTTGCGCGGCGAGAGTGATATCAACGTTGCTATGATTTTTTTGTCATTACATAATGTTTGGTTGGTGTACTTTGGCATAATTGGTTTTAGTGACCTGTCATAGACATTTATCTTGCCGCTTTCTTCTTTTAGGATTATTGTGTCAATTTTGGATTCAAGGTTTGTTAAAAGGTACGAAAGCAATTCGGTGAATGTTTGTCGGCATAGTAACAATGGCATGTTGTCGTTGGCTATGGTGATGACCTCGTCCCATCTTTTTTTTAATTTGTCCAGGCAGAAGTCATAGAAACTGTCTAAATCGAATGTATGCCCAATTTCCAGCAATGTTCGCGCGATGAACTTGTCCGTTTGATAATCGAATTGACAAAGCGCCTGGATAAATGTGAAATGCATTAATTCGCATGAAATCTTGAAATGAATTTTGGTTGTGATATAATGACGTTTGCAATCATTTGCGATGATATTTGCGAAAATTTGTTCCAAGATTTCTTTGGTTTTGTTTGTGGAAATGTGAATAATAATTTCGTTACCGTGTGATTCGATATTACAATTTGGGGACTTTGACATGGTGTTTGAGATTTGTGAAAGTGATGTCGCAAAGCGTGTTGCCCTAATTCTGTATGTTTGATTCATTTAGTATTAAAGTATGCAAGTAACAGAATTTAAATTCAATTTTCATTTTGCAAATTAGAGAGAATTTTGGCACGTCTGGTTATTATAGAATTTTTAATTTGAAGCATGTCCGCGGCGGGAGTTCCTGTACGAGGACTGTATGGAAAGATGTGTATATGATTTAATTTTATCATTTTAAGAAATTCATGCGTTTCGTTAAAGTTATCTTCTGTCTCGGTTGGGAAACCCACAATGATGTCGGCAGAGATGATTGGGTTTTTAAAGTTCGTGCGAATTAGTTCGATCGCGTTTTGGATGTCTGGTTTGGTATATCTGCGCCCCATGGATTCCAGAACAGAGTTCGAACATGTTTGAATAGAAAGGTGAAATTTTGGGACAAAGTTTTTTATGTGTACAAGTGTAGAAATAAAACCCGCACCAATGGCGTCAATGTACAAAGACGAGAGGTGAAAAGGTCTGTTCAAATTGTTTACGGCGTGACATACATCCAATATTGTTTTTCCATTATCTTCGTATTGGGCAAGGTTGATACCAGTAAGCACGATTATTTTTTTTGCATCAGTTTCCGAGTTAATTTCGTCGATGACTTGCTTGATTGGCACGGAAACACTTCGACCGCGAAGATATGGCACAATACAATATGAACAAAAATTATTGCAACCGTCTTGAACTTTTACAAACAATTGTTTTGTTCGTGATTGTTTCGATTGGATTGGTTGGTTTGAAGGTTGAATTAATGTTGCAACGTAATCCACTACACCACTTTTGTCTGCGCCAAAAGTTTTCATTACGTTAAGTTCTGCAAACTGTTTGACATTGTTCTGGGTTGCGCAACCCACAAGGACAACACGCGCACTTGGGTTGCGACGAATTACTTTGGAGGCTTCGTGCCGTGATTTACGCTCTGCGGCGCCTGTTACAGCGCATGTGTTAATTATGAAAAGTTCGGCATTATCGCCATCCGTTATTGCTATGCCCCGTTTTGTTAGTTTCTTTGCGATTATGTCGCTTTCGGCTTGGTTGGTTCTGCACCCAAGTGTTATTAATCGTACCATGTTAAATTTCTCCGAACAGGTTTAATACCAATGTTGCGCCCACAATTGCCGCGGTTTCGCTGCGAAGCGTGCGTGCGCCTAATGTGATTGGGGTCGAATTATTTTTTATCGCGATGGTCTCGTCTTTGGTAAATCCACCTTCGGGACCTATGATTATTGCTATTTCTTTTGGCCTTTGGGTACCCAGTTTTCCAGTGCGAGTTATTCGATTTGCGGTCTCGGTCAAATCCGCATAGTACACCATATCGATACCACGAATCACGGAAATCATGTTTTGGAAACTGAGGGTATTTTCGATTTGAATTGGAATACTGCGACCGCACTGTTTGCAACTTTGGGCACTGATACTGGTTAATTTTTCCACGCGTATCGTTTTTGCACCAATATTAGAATTACCGCAAACAAAAGGTACCAACTTGGTCACACCAATTTCGGTTAACTTTTCCACCACCAATGCAAGGTTATCTAACTTTATCAATCCAAGGAAAACGGTTAAATTAACGGTTGGATTTTTTGTATTCTTTATCTTTGAAATAAATTTCAGTTTTGTTTCATCACGTTGAATGGCGACGATTTCGTATGTGTAATCATAGGCATCACCGTTGAAAACGGTAACCTTTTCCTCCAGTTTACAACGAGACACATTAGCAAGATGATGATGTTCTGGTCCATAGAGGGTTATGTTATCACCCAGTATGATTGGATAATAAAAACGTTTGTTGTTAAAGTTCATAACTTTATATTAACATATATTTTTATTTCATGCTATATTTGTGAATATGGAATTTTTCCAAATTCATGTACCGATGTGGATGTGGTGGATATCCCAAGGATTGGGTGTTTTTGCTATCGTATTGACATTTTTTGTTTTACAACAAAAAGTAAAGTCAAAACAGATGTATATGACAGCATGTGTTAATGCCATTTCCGTGGTCGTCAACTTGTTGATTTTGAACATGGTTATGGTTTTTACGATATCTATTCTTTTTGTTCAAAATTTGACATTTGCCTGGATGGATGTCCGAAAAGAAAAGATATCGACTTTGTTCAGAATTTCTGTATTTGTATTCTTTACGTCGGTTTACACTATTGCGATGTACATTGTCTGGCATTTTTGGAATGAGCAATGGTCGTGGTTAAATATTATCATCGCTGTCGGAGCAATTTTTGTAAAGTTCACAAAAATATTTATGAGTATTCATTGGATGAAATGGAGTATCTTTTCAAATAATTGATTTATTGCCCTTAATGCGATAATGTTTGCAAATATCATGGGAGCCATTATGTCAGTTGTAAAAATAGTATCGGTAATTGTATTTTACATCAAATTTGGAAAAAGAAAACAACTGGGTGCCAATGAGGCAGTTGTGGAAAATAATTTAGATAGCCAATCAAAGCATATACAGCAATAAAATTAACAAATCTTTACATTGACAAGCATTCAAGCATGTTGTATTATGTTCATTAGAAAACAGAACCTGAAAGGGGGTGAAGATATGACACAAGTAGTAGTCGGCGAAAACGAAAGTTTGGAAAGTGCCTTAAAGCGCTTTAAGAGAAAAGTACAAAAAGATGGAATTATTGGCGACATGAGAAAGAAAGAGGAATACGTTAAACCAAGCGTAAGAAAAAAGAAAAAGAGTGAGGCCGCACGCAAGAAAGCAAAAAAAGACTCCCGTTAGGAGTCTTTTTGTATACCTTGCGGTTTTAATATAATAGGGCCGTCAATTCGTCTGGACATTTTTTGTTTATCTTCCAAAATAACCTCTACCTTTGTATCACTGGGTTCTAGGCTGTTTGCAAATATTTTAAACTTTGCCATTTCTCCCATTACATCCATGATTTTTCTTTTCTTTTCCTTTGAACTTAGTTCGTTGTTTCCCATAATTGATGATATCTTTCTATTTCCTTCTGCCATCATTAAGTCATCAACTATACCGACAATGTCTGCGTTACTTAGTTCCCTTTTAATTTGATCCATGTTGTGACCTCCTCTCCCTGTGAAAAGACCCGTTATGGGCCTTTTTGTTTTTAATTCATTATATGCAGATTACCAGATTATTTTGCAATATGCACTGCGCGCGATTCACGGATAACGTTGACCTTTATCTGACCTGGGTAAGAAAGTTTTTCTTCAATTTCTTTTGCGATTTCCTTTGCCATGAAAAGAGCCTGCTCATCTGTGATTTGCTCTGGCTTTACAATAACACGAATTTCACGTCCCGCGCTGATTGCGAATGTTTTTTCCACGCCTGGCTTAGCATTGGCAATTTCTTCTAGATCGCGTAGTCGTTTAACATAGTTTTCAAGGTTCTCGCGTCGAGCGCCTGGTCTTGCACTGGACAGTGCGTCGGCGACTTGGACAATTATTGCTTCGATACTGTTGAATGGAACGTCTCCGTGGTGGGCTTCGATACAGTGGATGACCTCTGGAGTTTCGCGGTGTTTTTTTGCAAGATCCACACCAATCTGTGTGTGTGTCCCATCGGTTTCGTGATCAGTAGCCTTCCCAAGGTCGTGTAGCAATCCTCCACGCTTTGCAACCGCTTCGTTTGCACCCAATTCAATCGCCAGCATTCCGGATAGCAATGCAACCTCGCGCGTGTGGTTGTATACATTTTGGCCGTAACTGGTTCGGTATTTTAGTCTTCCCAATGTCTTGATAATCTCGGGCGCCAAACCATGAATTTTCAAATCATATGCAAGGTCTTCGCCGGCTTTTTTAATTTCGTTGTCAAGTTCACGTTTACTGCGTTCCACGATTTCTTCGATTCTTCCTGGGTGAATTCGACCATCTTGGATAAGTTTCTCAATGGACAACTTTGCAATCTCGCGTCTGTATGGATCAAAGTTGGATATTGTAATAGCCTCTGGAGTGTCGTCAATTATTAGGTCAACACCGGTAGCGGCTTCGATTGCGCGGATGTTACGCCCCTCGCGCCCGATAAGCCTTCCTTTGACCTCGTCAGTGGGAAGTGGAATGGTGCTAGTGGTGACTTCACTGATGACATCTGTTGACAGTTTCTGTACCGCGTTAACAATTACGTTACGAGCACGCTTGGTTGCGTCTTCTTCGGCGTCTGTCATGATTTTGCGGACGTGGTCTGCGGCCTCGGTCTTTGCATCATCCACCATACAGTCCACAAGTTCCTTTTTGGCTTGGGCTTTGGTAAGTCCGGTAATTTTTTCCAGTTTTTCTATTGCCTCGGAATTTTTTGTTTTCGCGTCTTCCAAATTTCTTTGGACCTGTTTTTTTGTGTTTTCAATATCTGCACGTGAGGATTCAATTGCAAGTTCTTTGTTGGATAAAATTTCTTCGCGTTTTGTTAATTGTTCTTCGCGGGATTGTATTCGTGATTCTTGTTTCTTGATTTCTTCGCGGCGTTCACGTATTTCGGTTTCCAGTTCTGTTCTTTGCTTGTGTGTTTCTTCTTTGACTTCTAGTAATGCTTCCTTTTTCACCGTAGAAGCGTCTGCCAGTGCCTTTTCAATAATCTTGGCGGCGGATTGTTTGCTTTTGTCTGCGCTTTTACCATTTAGCATTAGTGCAGCAAAATAACCACCAGCAAGACCAACGATAACAGCAACAATAGGCAAAATTATCAACAGTGCTGTGGAAGCAGAAAGCATGTTAAATATTTGCATGATTTCGCTCCTTTGATTTATTCGTTTTTATTATCCCAGACAAGGTGTAGTTTAGAAATATTAAGTTTTGTATTTATCTTATATCTGTGAGGTTATGACCTCGCCCGTAGATTGAAAAACTGGTTAGAGTATAACATAATCCATGGTTATGTCAAACTGTTCTTTTTCGAAAAAATTTAGATTTATTTCTTAAAACTAGAATTAAGTGCATTGCGTCTAAGTAAAAAGAAAACCAGGATTGCCAGTAATATAAAACATGCCGCAATTATTCCCACTATTAACCATGGAAAATTATTTGAGCCTGG
>WRAS01000007.1 GCA_009780065.1 Bacillota bacterium
AATAGCATGCGAGGATCGTCGGCGTTAATGAACCTACCGGTCTGGGGGTCGTAGAAGCGGGAGTGCATATAATAAAACCCAGTTTCCTCGTCCCAGAATTTGCCGCGCCAGCGGAATGGGTTCATGTTAAAAACATTACGGCATATTTTCCTCCTCAGGCCAATCAATTTTTTTCCATGCTTCCCACCCCTCTTTTGTCATAGCATACATTGGTAATTTCTTTGGTCCAAAACAGCCCGTATCATAAATCATTTTCTCCACAACTAATTCACTGATTTTTTCTCTGATTACTTCATAACTTACATGCTCAAAAAACTCTTCAAGATATCCCTGAATTTGTATCTCGCATTCACCAATATCACGACCATCCGCTAAACTGTTTAAAATGTGTTTTTTAATTGTCATTTACTTCTACCTCCTCGGTACCCAATGTGGAAGCCAAGAATGTGGGTGCCTTGGCGCAGGAGTGCCAGCCGCATTTCTGGTCAAACGGTGTACACCGAATAACTCCCATGTTCGTGGATTATAAAACAAACTATACGTAGCAGTACCATGCTTAAATTGTGTACTTGGCTCAACAGTTTGTCTGAGTAAGCGCCATTGATTTTGAGGCACGTTTCTCATATGCCTAGGCGGTGCCGAAAAAGACCTAGCAATTGCACCGGCACCATATCCAACACCCAAAGTAGCCGCGGTGACCACTATGACCCCACCAACCGAGAACCCTACACCAAACCATCCATGGCGTTCATAAGTTTGGATCCAATAGCGAGCATGCAATGGATTTGAGTTTATAATACTATTTATCATGAACTGCTGTGGGTCGTCTATTAAGTTTGATACTGGATCTGTAATAATTCTGCCAGACAATATATTACTTACCGTGGTTACAATTCCTATGGCTAAGCCCCTAAAAAAGTTCCCAACCGCACTATACCCCGTCGGATCGTAGTACATAATTGGGTTGTTAAGGGCGTAGGCGAAGAGGTTGCTGCCACCATTTGCCGTGCCCATTGTTGCCGTGGCGAATAGCATGCGGGGGTCGTCGGCGTTAATGAACCTGCCCGTCATTGGGTCATAAAAACGGGAATGCATTAGATAAAACCCAGTTTCCTCGTCCCAGAATTTGCCGCGCCAGCGGAATGGGTTGAGGTTCGCGCGGTTGTTTTCGTGGTGTTCCACGAACCGGGAGTTGGCGGTTTACCAGACCCTCGTGTTGCCGTGGGCGTCGTTTTCATAGAGGACAAAGCCCTTTTCAGGAATTAAAAATTGATGGTCGAGTTTGTGACAGCCCATGAAAATAGTTTAGCATTTTATACAAAAAAACAACACCTTTATTTAATTTTTGTCCCCGTATTAAAATTCAATTTAATTTTCTTTCCATTAAAATCTTCCAAAAGAATAAAATTGTCTTTGACTTCAATGAGGCCAATTATCTCATTGAAATCTTTTTCCCATTTTTTTTCAAACGACGAATTTAACAGAAACAACCCCAACTCACCAACAACAAGGATACATTCATTCTTTATCAAAAACTCATGGAACACATAAAAAACTTCATATGATTTAACTAATTCGCCATTCAACTTATAAACATTGAATGAGCCTCCCATTCCTATTAAGAGATGTTCGCGATACAATTCTACCTGTGGGTCAATTCCAACTGTTCCAGACTTTATTCCAACATTAATTATTTTATCGCCAAAACGAAACTCCACTGCGTGATACGCATCATTCATATCAAATTGATGCTCATCCACAATGAAGTCAAATTTTTTATTGGCAAAACCGTATTTATCCAACTTTATCAAAGTAATCATATTTCCCTCTCTTAAACTAGCCGATAAACCAAAACGTTATCAGCGCTATCTTTTCTCCTGCAATTTTTCAATCTGTTCCCATGCCTCTTTCCCTTTTTTTGTTAGAGCATACCAATCAGTCTCTGGTTCATTAGAATTACCAGACCATCTTCCACAGACATAGATAAGTTCTTCTTTTACTAATTCTGAAATACTGTTTCTAACGTCATTGATACTTACATCATTTTCATCCTCAAACATTCCCATTAACCTAATCTCATCCTCAGGATTAGTTCCATTATGTAGCGATAATATCGCCAGTATTTCTTCTTTAATAAATAATTCTTTCATATATTTTAATCTCCTATATAAATGGTGGGAATCTAAAATGGAATGGATGCGGCCTACGCCCGCCAATAATAACATGCGTTCTAAGTTCTTGACCAGTCCATCTATGTTGATAAAATCTCTCGATAGACATGCCTCCTCTATATGCTCTACCTGTTGCTGGACCAACTTCTGAACCAGTTAGTCTCCACATTTGTGGATTTTTTTTGAAGCTCCTCTTCATTTGGTGTTGCGTCATTGGCCTTGTCGCCCACCCATGCACCCCTCGTATCGTATTCCCAACAACCTTTGAAGCCCCCACGGTACCAAACATCAATGCTGTCTGTCCAATGGTATGCCCTAACTGGTAATGAGAGGATACCCACAGGCCTCCCCAGCCATGTTGTAGGTATGCCTGGCGGTTTTGTCTCAGTCTGTCAAAGTATCCACCAAAGACTATTCCTCCAGGTCGGCTTGGTGCCAAGGCAATTTGGGTCAGCGTTTCTTCATCACCTGTAACTATGCCTACTACTGTATTATACAGTCCCACAAAGAAATCTACAACTCCTCTGAATATCAAAGATGGGATATACCCCGTCGGATCGTAGTACATAATCGGGTTGTTGAGGGCGTAGGCGAAGAGGTTGCTGCCGCCGTTTGCCGTGCCCATTGTTGCCGTGGCGAATAGCATGCGGGGGTCGTCGGCGTTAATGAACCTGCCGGTTTGGGGGTCGTAGTAGCGGCTGTGCATATAATAAAAGCCAGTTTCCTCGTCCCAGAATTTGCCACGCCAACGGAACGGGTTCCAGCGGGTGACACTGCCCGGTGCGTCCCAGGCGTAGTTATAATAGTCGAGTTTGGGGCAGCCCATAATTTATTATAACACCATTCGACGGCAATGAAAATCAATTAAATTATTTTTTAAGAACCCATTGTATAGTGGGTGTCCCACCTGGAAGTTGCTTTATTCTTTCTAAAAATTTTTCAGCAAATTCTTCAATTTCCCAATTAACTAATTCATATTCATCTAATGAGACCTCATTTCCAGTACAAGTGTGAAAATATGTAATTTTTTCTACGCTTTCTCTGCTATACAAATTAATAATGAATTCGTTTAACTGTATTAAACGCATCTGCAATTTGTTATAGCAAATATCTTTAAGTTTCCTTTTCTGCAACAAAAAATCAGGTTGAAAAAAATCCTCATGACAATTCCAATATTTAACATTATATTTCTGTAAATCAATGTTTTCATAACCGCACGCAATATTAAAATAAACTTCTCCCGCATCCAACTCAATTAAATCCATTAAATCATTTTTTTCTACACATAAAAAGATGTGAATATCGTTTTTTTGATACCCTTTTAACTTTAAGCCGTCTGATATCTGGTTAAATTTTATTTTTCCAAAGATAAAAGTGCTCACTACAAACCTCCTTAAATATCAAAACCATGGAAATGGATGAACTGTTTGACTCCATCTCCAAGCACCACTACGATTGCTCCAAGTAAATCTATGTATATGAAGTGATGAACCTGCATGCGCCCTACCACCATAATCTATTCTCCAAACTTGTCTCCCTCTCATATTATACTGAGTAACACTTGTACCTCTTGGTGTTACTTGCGTATATCTGCTATTTGGTCTACCAAATCCACTTCTAGGTGCTTGATGTGATCCTACAGTTGATGTTGGTCTAAATTTCCATAATGCTTTCGCTCCAGACCCAACAGCCATAGTTCCAGCGACCATTACTGTTAATCCGATTTGCCTACCAAATGCATTACCCACGGCCTGCCAATCTCCTTGAATAGCAGAATTAATCATGTGATGTCTAGCAGTTGTTGTACCCATTGGATCTCGCATGATGTTCCACGTAAACCTAAGAGGATCACTTGAAATATGTTCCCACATATTCGATAATGTCTCACTTGGATTTGTAACAGCGTGCCAAGTATCTTGGAAAAATTCAACAATCCCTTGCCATACCCAACTAAGAAACCCATACCCTGAATCATCACGGAACATAACAGGATTATTGTATGCATACATAAATAGATTTGCACCGTGAACAGGGGCGAGTTTAGATTCCGTGAACAACATCCGCGGATCATCTGCGTTAATGAAGCGGCCGGTTTGGGGATCGTAGAAGCGGGAGTGCATATAATAAAACCCAGTTTCCTCGTCCCAGAATTTGCCGCGCCAGCGGAATGGGTTCCAGCGGGTGACGCTACCGGGGGCGTCCCAGGCATAACAGGTGTGGTTGCCCCAGGCGTCGTAACTGTATGTGCCCATCAAGGTTCCGATGGAGTTGTAGATCGCAATTACGTCGCCCAAGATGTTTCGGCGGAAGAAGTAGTCTCTTCCTCGCCAATTCATTCCTGCGATTCCTTGGTCGTCGTAGAAGTACCAGATGAATTCGCCAAGGCGTTGTTCGCCAATTAATCTGTCTCCGTTCCAGAAATATCTTGCCTCGAATTGTTGGTTCTGTTTGCGGGTGCGACGGCCTTGGTAATCGTATTCCATGGTTACGGTTCCCATGCCTCGGCCGCGGCACGCGTTTGTTATCTGGCGCAGTTGGCGTCCGTTCTGCCATTCGAATTCTATTTGCGGGCGTCCGGGGCTGCTGCTTCGGTATATTAACGGGTTGCCGATGGGGTCGTGGGTGATGGGTTGACCATTGAATGATGTTAGCAGGTCGCGCCAGGTTGGGTCGGTGTATTGGTAGTTGTTTGTGCCCAATATTACGTTTGTGGTGTGGTTGCGCAATATTGTTTGGGTTATGTTTCCGCCGTTGTCGTAGAAGTATTCGGTTCTTTGGTTTTGTCGGTGGTCGATGAATCTTGTTAGGCGGTTATGTTGGTCGTAGTAAAATGATTGGGTGAGTACATTGTTTATGCGTACCTGGTGGATGTTACCGTTTGGGTGGTAGGTGTAGCTGAGGCTGTCGCGGACAGCGTTATTGATTCGGAACTCGTCTTGCATTAGGCGGTGGTTGGTGTATGCGAATGTGTTGCGGAAGTTGGTGGTGCCTCGGGTCAATGTTCGGGTATGCATTTGGTGTTGTTGGTTGTATGCGTATGCCACCGTGAAGCGGTTGTGGTTGTTTATTGTTACCGGTCGACCGTATCTGTCTATGGTTAGGGTTTGTTGGGATTGCGGGGTGTTGTTTAGGAAGACGTCGCTGCGGAATTGGTTGGGGGTGGTTGGGATGCGGTGTTGGATTTCCACGTTGGTTGTTCCGTTGCGGATTGCCGTGACGTGCATGGTGTCGCGGGTTTCGTGCCAGTAGTGTACGCCCGTTGAGTGTTGCATTTGGATGTTGTGGTTGTTGGTGCCATAGCGGATTATGTTAACGTTGAAATTGTGCGTTCCTTGGATGCCGGTGAGTTCGCCCACGTCGTTATGGTGGTATTGCACCAATTGCCCGTTGCCGTGTAAGATGGATGCGAGGTTTCTTTGGTCGGGTGTGTATGTGAAGGTCATTAGGTCGCGAGCGCCGATGCTGATGCGACTTAAATTACCAAAGTTGTTGTACGCGAAATTGGTTGTGAAGTTATTGTGGCTGATTGTGCTGAGAAACCCGCGGTCGTTGTAGCCAAAGTTGGTTATGATGCCGTTGGTGTTTATTGCGGTTAGGAGGCCTGTGCTCTGCTCTGTTGTATTTGTTCGGGTTTGGTTGGGACTGCCCCCTGGGGAGCCTACTACTGTCGTGGTGATTGTGCCGTTGGCGTTGTAGGTAAAGTTTGTTCGTACGCCGTTCTCGTCTATGATGAAGTTTATTCGGCCGTCGGGGAGAAAGCCCATGGATGAGGTGGTTGCGATGTTATTTTTTCCGTATTCGCGGATTTCGGATAGGTGACCTTGGGCGTTGTATATGTAGACGATGCGACTTTGTTGGACGCCGTGGATTGTTTCGGTGACCGCGCGTAGTCTGTTTGGGTATCTTTGCGGGGTGTTCCAATACCATGCGGGATAGTACTCGAAATGGAACATGGTTACCGTGTTGTCGATTGGGTTGAAGCGGCTTTGGCTGTGAATTTGGCCGTTTGGGAGGAATCTTGGGCGGAGGTCGCGTTGTTGGTCTTCGTTTGGAGTGTGGGGTAATCGCACGGCGTTTATATAGCCAACGCGGATGAGGTTGTTTGTGTGGCCGCGCACGGTTACGTCAAGGCGGTTAAGGTTGCGCACGTTGTTCAGGGTTATTGTCGCGAATTGCCAACCTGTGACCTGGCCATTTGTGAAGAAGCGGATTGGTTGGGTGCCGCCGTTAAGGCGAAGTTCGATTGATGGCAGTGATGTTCGGGCGTCTTGTTTCACCCAGACGGATATTGCGTAGCTGTGTGTGCCATCGGTGCCTGTTAGGTTGGTGAAGCTGTGTGTGAAGATATTGTGTTGTTGGTTTGTGTTTGGTCGCAATGGTAGGGTCGGATGAATATTACGCGTATTTGCGTAGGTATCCATGAACGCCAATTCATTAAAATTGTTCGAGAACGCAACGAATGGGATGAATCCGTTATTGGCGGTTGTTTCAAATGCGTAATCCGACACGACGCGGTCGCCCACAAATGAGACATGGCGGAAGAATCTGTTATCGATATTTAGCACCGTTGTTCGCTCGATAGCGGTTTGTATGTTTGCGCCTGTTTGCACATTTGGTTCGGTTCGGTATTCGATATAAAGGGTTTCGTCGTCTCGGCGGTTTTCGATGCTGGTGACCCGATTATTGGTGTGATGGAACCAGATTTCTTCGCCGTATGGACGGAGTGCATTCAAGAAATTATGATCCCTATCGAAAACCCGTGCCAATCGACCGTTGTTAAATTCAAAACCTGTTACATGTGTTGCGCCTGTTGTTTCGTTGATTAGTCTTTTAATACCAAAAGATGGATTACCATGCCAAAAACTTGCAAGGCGTGTGTTGTCGCGTTGTCGGTACAAATATGTTAGGACACCATTTGTGTATTCGAATCTGATCATTGTGTTTGTGTTTGTTATTGATGCAATTTGGTGGTTGTTCACGTTAAAGTAATTTGGCTGACCGACATAGTTAATTCGCAGATGCAAGCCGTTAAGTCTGTTTCCGTATCTGGATGGGAATTGGTGAACCTCTAACAAAAAGCCGTGTTGGCTGAACACCATTGAGTTGCCTGTGCGATCCACGAGGAATTGCAGGTTGCCCTCCTGCCAGAGGCGTAGACCCAAGTCATGGTTGTACATTGTACGTGCATCGAAATGGTGGCGTTCGCCGATTGCGTCTTCGAAGGTGAAAAAGTTGCCTTGGTTATCCCATCGGATTCTTTGGTGCAGGTTTAATCTGAAATTATGTCCCACGTTAAAGCCGTTGCCAAAGGTCTCGTCGTGTATATGGTTGATTATTATCGGCATGAACCCGTCTTCGATAAAGATACTGTTGTACATGTATGAAAGATGCCCAGATGACAAGTCCAGAATTGCTGTGCCGTTGTGACCCATTTCTTGGGTGAAGTTGTATGAACTGGTCCGTGCGACGTAACGAACGACCAATGTTGGGTTATGAAAGTGGGATGCGTAGTGTGGCTGGGGGTTTGATTCGCTTATGGATATTATTGCCTGACCCATCCAATTGCGGACGTAGTTTGTTACGTCGATGGATAGTCTGCCTGCCCAATCGATCTCGTTGTTTAATTCATGCGAATTTGTATAATTATATAAATGCAAAGATGATGTTTGATTTGTTGGTTTTAGTAAGACATTGTAGTTCCATGATGGGAAACCAAAATATGGGTAGTAATTAAAATGAGACGGAGTTATTTGCAATTGTAACTCTGATGCAAGAATATTGTATTGGTTTGCGATATTCTGCAATTCACTGTTATTAATAGAAACAAATGCATTATATGTTACAAAATTCCACGAGTGGTCTAAAAAATGTCTGGTTCCAAATTCGTGTGCACCATACCATACTGGTACCCAAGTTGCCCAAGGGTTTTGAGATTGATATCTCCCAACAGTCATATCGTGACTCCAACAACAAATCCAGTGTTCACCAAACGATGAATTACTTTCGGTTGAATTCTGTGATCGGGTATTGTTAATCATGTTTGAATATGCGATTGCGTAATCTCTGCTTTGTAAGACGTTTTCAAAATTTTGTTCCAAATCGTTGTGTCTGAAATTTAATCCAAGGGTTGATGTATCCGAGCCAATAATGGATCTGGCCTCTGATTCATTCATGGCATTTACCTGGTCACGTTGCCCAGTTGTTGCCAAGTATGGAATTTCAACATAACTGCCACTTTGTTGAAAATGTATCGGAAAACCAAAGTCTACTAGAACATACGTTCCATCTGCCTGGATAAATGTTCTGGATGTTTGGGTTCTTTTTGCCACATGTTCGGCAATTATTTCGGTTGCATCATATTCGTCTTGCAAGAGACCTTGTGGGAAATCCCACAGTTGCTCGGATTCTAGAAAGGGCGTCGGTTCCCGATTTTCCCTAGCCATTGTTGCCGCTTGAACTCTTTCTGCTGCCATTGTAAATGTTTGCTTTGGCATCGAGACGATTATCATCATAAATACAAGTAGCAGTCCAAGAGTTGCGACAAGTACGCTTCTCTTTTTAAATTTCTTCATGGGGTTAATTTCCTCTTACATATTTTATGACCTAAGAAAATTGGTATATCCAGAAAATGCCACCGAGTTTGAACTGTTACGCAAGCTTGCTCGCATTTTCTATTAAACATATATCATGCCGTATATTTTTGTGTCAATTATTATAAACATGAGGAAAAGAAATTGTTACAGAAGCAATTGGTAATTAGTGATTAACTTTGAAATGAAATATAGCATGAGTAATTTTAGGAAATGCGGCGAGGTTTGATGACAAAGTGCCATACACCAAATCCGATGGCACCGAGAGCAATAATTGCACCGATAATTATCCCCGCGATTGCGCCGCCACCCAATCCACCATTATTTTCAGATGCAGATAAGTATGTGATTCGTGCAGTAGCCGCCGTTGTAAGTGCAGTGATGTTCGAGTGCGTACCAGTATCAAGATTGGCTTCGACAACACCACTTCTGGCAAGTGCCTGTGTAAGGGCGGTTTTGGCATTTTGAATTGTTGTTTGGCAATTTCCTGCTATCGCTGCGATCAAAGCGTCTACGGCAATCTGTGCGAGTTCTTGGTTAGTTGGTTGGCGCCATTGGAGAAACACGGTTACATCATTTGTTATTTGTGTCACGCCAAATTCAAACAGTGTGTATACATATTCATCATCAATTTTTGCACGAGTGTACCAATTACCAGTATTAATATAACCAGTTTTGGTAAATGTTGCTGTAGATGGTTTCAGTGTGGTTTGCACGGTAGCGTCATATGCTATTCCTGTTACAGGATTCGGTGCGGTTCCTTGCCCGCCATTTAGGTTAAATGACACCGTGAATGGAGACAGCCTTATTACGATATCGTTTTGGATGTGTATTGATGGCACGGTGAATGTGTTGCTTCCCATTTCGGTACCATGGGTTGCCGAGATGTAAAACTCGCCCGCTGGTAGCCACAACCATGTGACACCAACGTCAAGGGTTTCTTGAAACACGCCAAATTCGCTTAACGCGCGATTTTTCCCTGTTGTGACTTGTTGTCCATTTGCGGTGACGGTTGCACCATTAACAAGTTCGTTATTTGTATCACGAACCTGAATCCTTACGGCGAACAGTTGTGAAGTTAAACCGTTAATGATTCGGCTTCTGCCTGCGATTATTCCCCCTGTGATTGTTACAGAAGCCGTGGCACCCCACATACTTGTACCAATGTCTGGGTTTCCAGAGGCATTTATTATCCCGTCACTTATGTTTACAGTTGTTACAAGACCACCGCCAGAACTTCCGCCTGCCCCTATGCCAACATCGCCTGTTGCGGTAACATTTACATTTCCGCTGATATTTACGCTGCTACCAAATCCGCCGATGCCGGCTGCACTGCTGCCACCTTGTGCAACTACATTTGCATTTCCCGCTATATTTATTGTTGCATCCTGACCACCTATACCATCCAGACCAAAAGCAAATGTTGTTCGTATGGCACTAACAACTGCATCGCCTGTGATAGTAATTGCACCATCAGAAATTCCAACAGACGTTGATTCAATGATTCCACTTGTTATATTTATTGTTCCATTTTCCTGGGCTATGATATTGCCGACAGTAAGGGTTCCGCCGTTTATGGTAATTTGATCACCAAATATATCTGATCTTGCCAAACCAGATTGAGAGGAATTATTTGTTATGTTTACTTTGTCACTGATTCCAACAATTGCGCCAGGACCACCAATACCGACATTGCGTGCCCTTGTGGTAACTGTTGCAGTATCATCAATTGTTATAATTCCGCCATCGCTTAATGCGCCGCCGCCGATTGCACTTGTTCCTTCGGATCCGTTCCATCCACCACCTGTTGCATTAACAACGGCATCACCACCGATGGTAATTGTGCCTGCATCACCACGGACAAGCGTTCCACCAATGGGATATCTTCTGCCCCCGCTTCCTATTCCTGCACTGCTGTTAAAACCACCTGCCCCAGCAGCAGTTACATTACCGCCAGTTATTGTAATCATGCCACCATTTCCGCCAGTTCCTTCGTTTGCCACACCGCCACCGATTCCTGCACCACCAGAGGTACCTGAATCCGCACTGATAGTTCCACCTGTGATTAATATTACACCACCATCACCAGCAACACCATCAGAAGGTCCGACTGATCTTATTCCACCGCCACCGATTGCAGCACCTGTCACATCAGAACCAAGTCCGCTTGTCCGTGCAGTTACCGTGCCGCCCTGTATAGTTATATTTCCACCGTTACCCGCAATTCCGTCTCCGCCTGCACCACCGCCACCGATTCCTGCACCACCGTTAGCCCCTGTACCACGCACAATACCATTTTCTATTAAAATTGTTCCCCCTGCGCCAGCAGTTGCTGAACCACGTGCACCACCACCACCGATACCTGCGCCACCAAAAGACCATGGTGCACCAGAAGGGTTGCCACCAATTGCAGTGACATCCCCATTGGTTATTGTTATTACGCCACCAGCACCAGCCGTAGTGATAGGTGCATTACCATCAACAGCACCGCCGCCAATTCCAGCACCGCCGCCAGCAAAAGAGCCAGATGTTGGGTTTGCCCGCGCAACAACAGTTCCGCCGTTTATTGTTATGTTGCCACCAGGCCCACCCCTGGCAATTGACTGTAAACCAAACACAATTGTTCCACCGCCACCTATACCTGCGCTTCCGCCATTGCCGCCTGTTGCAGTAACAGTTCCATCATTAATTATTACTGTTCCACCATTTCCCGCGATATGTTCGTTTCCAGAACCAGAACCAGCACCACCACCGATTCCTGCACCACCATTCTCACCACCCGTTGCATTTATTGTTCCACCATTTATTGTTACGTGCCCACCGTTTTCTCTTAAATTACCGCCTATTCCCGCACCGCCTGAGAAATTGGTAAAGCTGTTACCCTCTACGTTTAGTGTGCCTGTACCATCTATTATAAGATTGCCCCCAGTCGTCCTGATACCAGCAGTTCCCAATTCACCACCACGAATATTGTTTGTTCCAACAAGTACAAGTGTCAACGTTGAATCTGTGCCTAAGCGAATACCGGCATTATTTCCATTTGATCGTATCATTGCGGATTCAAGAACAATTGTAACAGTAGCGTCGTCATCAATGACCACGTGACGGTCAAAGTGAGACTGTCCAATTATTTTGATTATTGCACCATCATAAATGGTGAATCTAAGATTATCACGGGTCCATATTCCAGGCACAGAAGTTGCGCCAATATCCCCTATGTTTAGTGTGTGCGTGTAATTAGGTATTTGAAATTCACCGGCTACTGTTACACCTGCTTGTGCATTTAGTTTTTGCGTTGGTTGGAAAACCATTATACAGCCCACTGCCAAAACCACTATTGCACAAGAAAAAATTAATGCTATCTTTTTCAAAATATATAATCTCCTTAGGATATTATATATTAATATTATTAAAAAATGGAACTGTTTTTAAATCATCAATTCAAAATAATGATATTATCCAGTATATAAGGCCAACGAGCATTGAAAGTGCCACCCCCACCACTATGACGGGACCTGCGATTTTGAACATGTTGGCACAGGTACCGAAAACCAGACCCTCTTTACGGTGTTCGATTGCGGTGGCTGTGATTGCGTTGGAAAAACCTGTGATTGGGATGATGCTGCCGCCGCCTGAAAATGCGCCTAGTTTATCATAAAGACCAAGTGCGGTTAATATTGACGCCAATATTATCAGAGTTGTGGCGACCAGTGCGCCGATGCCTTCTTTGTTGTAATTTGTTATTTCAGAAAAAAACATATATAGCGATTCGCCTAGCATGGAAATTAATCCGCCTATTAAAAATGCCCAGATGAGGGATGGGAAATATCTGCTTTTTGGTGCGACCTGGTTCACATAGTCGGAATATTGTTCATTTCGTTTCTTAGTTTCGTCCACAATTGGATTTTTGACATGTTGGTGGATTTTTAGAATTAGTTTGAATATTTTTTGGCTGTTTGAGAAAACTAGTGTCATCATAATTAATTTTTTGGAGGAAATAAATGAAAAAAAAGATAATGGGAACGATTGCTGTTGTAACCGCGAGTGCGATATTGTTGTCTGCGTGTGGTGCAAATTCCAATGCAAGTGCAGCCCGTATGGCAGACAGAACCGCGGGACGTGCGGAAAATGTTATAAAGCGTATAGAGCGTTATGATGACAGCAAGTTTAACTTCCCTGCTCATTTCGGGAACGATTTTTTTGTAAGCAACCAAAATTCATTGGAACAAGATGGTTATAAATTTCAAACCAATACACGAAAAGAAAATTTCGCGAAAAACAGTAACTTTTCCGAGAATATGAAAAAAGCCAAAGAAAAAAAGGCTTTAAAGCCAAACACAGTAAAAGCATGGTTAGGTGACGAAGTTAACGAGCAAAGATATCAAGGCAAGCATTTTGACATATCAAATTTGAACAAGTCTAATAAGTCTTTGACCACCTACAATCATAAAATGGAAGACCTGTATGCACTTTGTGCAGACATTTCGGCAGCCAATAGAAAACAGAATGAGGCGTTAGATAAAATCAAGCGAGAAGCCAGTGAATTACGTTCCAATTCAAAACAATTAAAAGCCAAAGGGCGAACCAAGCATAAAACAGATTACACTGCATTTAATCGTGCACATGACAACGCACAAAAAGCCATGATGGCACTTCATAAAGATAAGCCAGGCCTTAAACGTGAAATGCGCATGCTGCCAAAAAGTAATGTAAACATGAATGTTGAACATATGTCCAAACGATACATGACCATTATGAACAAGTTGGATACACGCGTCAGCAAGTTAGATGCAGTTACAACCAGCCTTGGAGAGATGAATGATGCGATGCGCGTTGCGCTTGGCAAAGTTAAACAAGAGCCAGTTTACAAAGCACACAATCCAAGCAACAGATTACCAAATAATTACAGCAACTGTCCTGCAGTGCCTATGTATAACGTACCTGGGCAATCGTCACTACATTTTGAAGACCCAGCAAAAGGAATTTTGCCTCCGCACGTCAATCCGACTTCGGAAAACGCGGGTGGTATTAATCCAGCATCTGTGATAACTGGGAACGAAAATTTACAAGCAGTACAAGCCCCAATCAAACCAAAAACATACACGAAAATCAAAGCAAATGGCGAGCGCGAGAAATTTACACACAATACTGCCAGAATCACACCAGAGATAAACCAAGCAAAGGAGGCAAAGCCAGCCAAGCGTGTTCAACCTAAACTTGAGGTAGAAAAAACCAGAGTAGAAAGAATACATTGCAAAGGTGAAAATTGTACGTCACACGAAAATGAAACAAGAGGTATAAGACAAAATCCAGAAATTAAACAAGAACGACCACAAATCCGACATAGTCGAATAAATCATGAAAATGAAAATATTAAGCAAACCAGACCAACACAATTTCAACCAAGACCAGAACGTGAAAAACAAAACATAATGTTCCAACCAAAACAAGAAACACAACACCAAGCAACATTTTTCCAGCCTACCGTTTCAGAAACCACACAACCAAAAGAACGCCCAGTAACATTACCGTACGAGTTTACCCAATCAGAAAGACATGCAGTCGGTGAATTCTAGGCAAAGAAAAAAGCGCATATGCGCTTTTTTGTATTAATAATTAGTTAGGTGATTCTTGTGTAGTTGTCTGTTCGATTGATGCTTGCCCACGTCTTGCGATACTTGGAATTAAAAACAATGCTGCGATTCCCATAATTACCGCGAATCCACCAAGGTACCAAAGTGCCCCGCGCCAGTTTGTATCAAACACCATGTAAATCATGAATATTCCACCCGCGATAGCAAGTGCAGGCATGACGAATCTGTTGAACCAGTGCATTGGTCGCTGGCCATCGCGTGTTGCACCTCCGCGTACCATTACCATTACAAACAGTGGAATGTAAAATGCCATTAATGTAATTGGAGCAAGTGCTGTGATACTGATACCCAAATCATTGGTTACACCGTGAAACCAACGAGATGTGTTTCCGAAAACAAACAAAAGAATTAACGCAGAACACAACAACGATATGACAGCCGAATGGTGAGGGACGTTTGTCTTGCGATCAACCATTGAAAGTTGTTCTTGTGCAGGTCCCATGTTTCGGATTGCAATTGAATAGAATGTACGGCTGCCTGCCATCATTGCCGAGTTCATTGCACCAAGACATGAGATTATTACGAATACATGGAGGATTGAACCTGCGGCAGAACCGAAGACATTACGGAAGCCAGATAGTACCCCGTCCTCGCCTCGTGCAAGTTCGTCTACCGGAGCCGAGCCGAATATACCAATTGTGTAGACCACATAAATCGAGATGATGATAATTGACCCCACGATGATTGCAAGTGGTAAATTTCTTCGGCTATTTTTGATTTCACGATTGAACATTAGGATTTCTTCGCTGCCTGCGTATGCGAATACGGTTGCAAGGATTGCGACGTAGAAAGGGTTTCTGAGATCTGTGTCTGGCAACAGTGACGGTGTGCCGATACTGTCGGCTTGGGTTCCGTTTACCAGTCCAACAATGATTCCCACGATACCCATAAGGATAAGCGGGATGACCTTTATAAAGGTTGTGGAGACCTGGAACCGTCCCGCCAGTTTTGTTGATATGACATTGACAATGTAAATACCAATCAGGTAAACACCCGCCAGCATCCATGTTCCTGGGTTCAAAAACGCATTATCCCATCCAAGTAAATTTGCGGTGAATCGTGCAGATACGAATGCAAGTACCGCCGCGAACGATGGATACAGAATTGTTCCCAAGAACCAAGTTAAAAAGTATCCGTATTTTCTTCCGATTAGGGCTTCGGAATAGTCGGCAAGACCGCTCATACTTTCGTGGCGACCTGCCAAAATTGCCCAAACGTATGCCATTGTGAACATTACAATTCCACCAATGACCCACGCCAATACGGCAAGACCAAGATTTCCACCCAATGCACGGAACACCGTTGCATTTTGAAAGAAAATCCCACTGCCGATGACTGCCCCAACGATGAGGCACACAGCGGTTATGAAACCAAATTTCCGCTGTAATTGATTATTATCCATTTTTTATTTTTCCTTTTTATTTTAATTTGATGAATTTAATTGAATTGTTTGCTTGACATAAAAAAATCCCGCGTCCGTTTGTGGGATACCGCGGGATTTTGTTTCTTTGACTTTTTTGTGTGTCTTACCTTTTATTTTATAAAGGCATCAGAAACAATCTCACAGTACCCCATGAGTTTCTTTTTGCCCTTTTTGCTTGCCAATGTGCAAGTTAATTCAATTAAATTATTCATCTGGGTGTTAGTATGCAGGAATTGTGTATGTGTGTCAATAGTTTTATTGTATAATGTTTTATGGATTTTAGTAATGAAGTTGAAAGAGCACTTGCGCTTGGAAAAAAGCATACACAAAGCGTAGAACTGTCTACCGCAATACTATCGTTACCACAAGAAATGCAAGAAAAGTTTGCAAAAGAATTCTCCGAGGGATCAACCGAATATGAAAAATGGGTTATTAAACATGTGGGAAAATGGTATACCCACACTGGATGGTTGTTCTGGGATTGATAAGGAACATCCTCAACCAAGTTTAACTGAAAGACTTACTGGATACAAAAAACGCTATGGTGCCCCACATGATATTTTTGGATTAGATCTTCCCCCGTATAAGTTATCAAGTATCATTGCAAACAGATTGATAACCAATAATCCACAATTCGCTTACTGCTCATTAATGTTAACAGACGATACACGTGACAAGATTGCTTCTTTACTGGAAAACCTGTTACAAGAAGATAAAGAAAAAATTTTTATTGGTTTTCGCGCTAGACCAGATTTAAAAAGTGTCTCTTTTAGTATTGAAGACCCAAAAACATATCGGCAACGTGAAAAATTTATCGACAAAACTTTTCTTGCAAATCCAGACAAAGTAAATAACACAGAGAATCAAGCGGAAGAATTTTTTGCGCGCCTAAATATACTGTTTGAGCGTGCAAAAGAAAAGGGTCTTTCAAGCGATATGAGTATCCGGGAGTTTAAGAATGATTTAGAGGCAGAAAGAAGTAAACAAACTGAGTCAGGTAAAGAAGTATGATATATTTTGGAGTATAGTATTCATATCGTACAAGTATTTCCAGTTGACGTTTGACCATCATGTTCGAATGACAACTGGGCTACCGCGAAGTAGTTGAGTGCCCACCACAGGGAACGAACCGATTGCGGTTAGACCATCGCCCTCGACCTGGACATGAAATCCTTGCGAACGTAATAGAGCAATTGCATTAACTGTGGACAGACCAGCCACCTGTGGAACTGTTACCTGCTGTTGCATGTGTGCGGGCGGCATAAATTCTGGATTAGATTGAAGGTTTAAGTATTCAATTATACCAGCCCAAATTTGTCCAACATAAGGTGCAGCCACGATGCTACCGTAGTAACCTTGGCGACTGGGTTCATCCACGTATAAAAATACCGCGTAACGTGCCACACCATCCACGTTAAGGAAAGATATAAAACTGGAAATATATTTGCCTTGTGCGATTATTCCATCCACATATTTTTGTGCGGTACCAGTTTTACCACCGATTTGAAAACCCGGCACGCGCGAGTGCTTGCCACTGCCGTGTTCTACCACACCGACCAGCAATTCACGCGCCTGGGCACTGGTTTGCTCGCTGATAACTCTTTGTCCACGCTGTTCAGATATTATTGTAGTTCCAGCCTGTGGAATAGATTGTGCGAAACGTGGGGTACGCAGAATTCCGTCACCAACGACTGCTCCTATGGCACTGATAAATTGGATTGGGCTGATCGCGATTGCTTGGCCGAAACCTATTCTTGCTATATCTACCGGGCGGACATATTGTTTAGGCAAAATAAGGCCTGCACTTTCACCATAGAAATCTACACCAGTCTTTTTTCCGAATCCGAAACGTGTTAGGTATTCATAGAACAAATCCACACCGATCCGCAAAGACAAATCCATGAACACCGCGTTGCAACTGTTGCGAACACCCTCGGCAAGGGTTTGCGTTCCATGACCTTTGGTTTTCCAACATCGCACCCGTTCGCCGCCTATCATTCGAAACCCGGGGCAATTAAATTTCTCATCCATTTGAACAAGACCTTCTTCCAATGCTATTGCCAATGTGATTATCTTGAATGTAGATCCGGGTTCCAGCACGTTTACAATTGGTTGATTTCGAATTTGTGCCAACAAATCCACCACGTTATTTCGTGGCTGGTCATTCATATCGAAAAATGGTGCAGAGGCACTGGCGACTATGCCGCCTGTTTGGATGTTGTACACAATGCCGCTGACGGATTGTGCGCGTTGTTCATAGAATGCACGTGCAAGTGCAGTTTGTAAGATGTTTTGTATTGTAGCATCTACATTAAGATGTAAATCAAAACCAGGAATAGATGGGAAATAAAACTCTACCCCCTCTTGCCTTGGGATACCACGCAGATCAGACGGTGTTGCGATACGTCCATCACGCCCGCGAAGAATATGGTTATAAAATGCTTCCAGACCCTCTTGCCCCATATTGTCTATCGTAGTCAGGCCCATGACCTGCCCCCCCACAACGCCAAGAGGATAAACACGACGATATGTTTGACTAAGGAACACGCCATCCAAGTTATGCGCGATAATCTTTATTGCGGTGGATTTTTCAATTTGCATTTTTATCAGGTGTTCACTGACACCCTTTGCTGTGACACGATTATAGACCTTTTGGTGTGAAAGATTTAATATTGACGAAAGTACACTAGTGACCCTATCTGCATCGGTTACCGCAACTGGACGCACGAAAACACTGTAGGTTGGGATGCTTTCCACCATTATTCTGCCGTGTCTGTCAAAAATATTTCCGCGACGTGCTCCAAGCGGTAAGTCACGATACCATTGTTCACTTGCACGAAGTTGCAGAGTTGGAGACGAAAAGATTTGAATGTAAATAAGACGACCACTGAGTGCTACAAGTACACACATACACGCAATCAAAAAAATGCGTACCCGCCTGAAAAGTAATGTTTTTGTATAGCGCATATACTATTAAATGCGAAATACATACACAACATAACTACGTCATTGCGAGCGAAGCGAAGCAATCCAGTGATGTTCACGTGATTGGTTGTTTAATTTAGATATAAGGTCTATTAAGGAGAATAGATTGGCAAGTAGTGATTCCGGCACAAAGATTGCTTCGCTTCGCTCGCAATGACGTGTGTACACCGATAATTTTACAGCACTGCCACTACAACCACTTTAAAAAACGCGAGGTTATTCGCGCTTTTAATATTTATCTGAATAGTCCGCTAAGAAAGTTGCTTAGTCGGTCGAACCAGTTCGTACTGTGATCCGGGTTATCTGGGAATTGCCATGTAACTTGTGGTGGGATTCTAACGGGTGTACCGACCTGGACAAAGTTATCACCATCAAACTGGTTACGTATTTCGTTAGTTATACGGTTATATTCACTATAGCGTTGGGAACTGACTTGGTCGAATTGTTGCGACAATTGAATGTTTTCAGTTCTGAGGGCGTCTATGCGCGCGCCTGAGGCACTGATATTAACCGCATTAATGATAATCAATGCAACAACAAGTGCAAGCACCGCAACAAACGAAGCCACAGCAATAAAGCCACGCGTGTTCAACTTCATTGTAACATCTTGATCATCGTCAACATGGGCTTTTTCATCGCGCACGGAATAGTTTGACGTGTCCATTTCTGCTATCTTTTCTAGTTGTTCTTGTGGTTGCTGGGACTGTTCTTGGATTGGAGAAAGATTCATATCAAATATCACAGGACGGAACGTTTGTTTTGGTTGGAATTGATAGTCTTGCGGGATTGTGTCTCCTGGTTTAATGTATGAATCAAATACAGGCGCGACCGCAGATTGACTTTGTGGTAGAGGTTTTGCATTGAATAAAACATCCCTTGCCTCTTGATAACGGGACGACACAATGCCATTGAAGGCATTCACATCATGCGTATTGTTAAAACGCGTTGCAATTGTTGCATCCAAGGAAACCTCGGTTGGTTTTTGCAACGGAACCTCGTAAAGAAGTCTGTTGGCCTCTTCTCTCGAGTATGTTTTTTGCGTTGTCATGTGTACCCCCATATCTTTAGTTTAACTTATATATCCAAAATCTCGAATTGAAAATTTTGGTGAAAGTTTCAAGTTTATAATTTCACGGCGACCCTTAGTTTGGCACTTGCGCTTCGTGGGTTTGCTTTTACCTCGATGTCGGTTGCGACTATTGGCTTTTTGGTAAGAATTTTCAATGATATCGTATGTCCGCAGATGCACAGTGGTGTTTTCGGTGGACAGTGACATGTGGCAGCGTATGTTTTGAATGTTTGTTTGACGATTCTATCTTCCAAACTGTGGAATGTTATTATTGCAATTTTGCCATCTGGATTCAATGATTCAATCGCAATTGGCAAAAATCTTTCCAAGGCACCAAGTTCGTCATTCACCGCAATTCGTATTGCCTGGAATGTCTTTTTTGCGGGATGACCAAAGAATTTGTAATATGTTCCTGGAACGCTTTGTTCACAAATCTTTGCAAGTTCCAATGTTGTATTGATTGGTCTGCGACTTGCTATACTGGCTGCTATTTTTTTTGCATAACGTTCTTCACCATAGTCTTTTAGTATTTTCTCAAGTTCACTCTCCTTTGATTTGTTTACGATATGCCATGCGTTCAATTTTGCATCTTTGTTCATTCGCATATCAAGCGGGGCGTCTAGCATGTAACTGAATCCCCTTTCGGCTTCGTCAATTTGGTAACTGGAAACCCCTATATCGGCAAGGATCGCGTCAACTTTTCTTTCGCGTAATACCTTTTCAAGATTTGCAAAATTAGTATGATGGAATTCGGCGTCAATGCCATTTTGCTTTGCATTGTTGATTGCGTCAGTGTCTTGGTCAATTGCAATCAGTTTTCCCGTATTTCCGATTCGTTCCAGAATCGCACGTGCGTGTCCACCACCCCCAAAGGTTGCGTCCACGACAATGTTCCCCTTTTTCAGCTCAAGATTGGAAATTACCTCGTCAAGCAGCACAGGTGTGTGTTGAAAGGTCATCAATCCTCCTCTGCTTTTTTGGGACAATTGGTAGAAGCTGTGGCGGCGGTGTCCCCCAAGATATCGACACCGCCAAGCGCTTCTATAGGATACTGTTGATATAAGTATCTGTCCTATATTTATCATTTAAGATTTTTTTTGTCAAACAATTTAACCATACTTATTATAGAGTTACCTTTTAGAAAAGCCCACTAGATATAGTGGGCTTTTTGATGACCTAGGAAAAATCGTTAGATTTTTAAATAATTTGACAAAAACATACGGTTTTCTTATTTTGTTTGCATTGCGCGAACAGGAATTTTCTCCATCTTTTCCTGCTTTACATCTATGACACCTTGAATAAGATCTTTTACATCTTGGACAGTTTTGATGTCTTCCAAAACCGCTTTGGTTTCCTCTTCGATGCTTTTAAGATTTACTAGGTTAGACTTGTCAATTGCGGACAATTCATATTTAATCATTTTTGCAACGATAGCCTCTAACTTCTCTTGTGGCATTATGTTGGCGACTTCGCCTGCGTCACTGGCTACGTTTATTTTTGTGACCTCGTCCGCGATGATTGCTTTGATTTCTTTTAACTTTTTTACATAATATGACCTACGCACCATAAGACAGTAAAATACGATTATTGAGATTATCTTTGCGGCTTCGATAATAATTCCCATTGGGTTAAAGGTATCCAATGGTGTAGCAATCAACAACATAGAGGTTGCGTACAGAATTGCAAATGCACGTACGTAATGTTTACTTGGAAGATATTGTCCAACCACAAATAAAAGTGCAGTAACAAGCATGATGATATGTAAATATCTTACAGACGCATCCGTATTAACAATGCCCAGCACCGCCCCACCCAGACCTATTGCAAGTGCAACGTAGAGGAATATTTTACCTCCGCGTTTGCGACCTGGTGTATCTTTTGCAAATATCCACCAGAATACCATACCGCGAAGAACGCTGAATGCTGCCGCCAGAATTGGGGATATCATTTGCGCGCCACCCATTTCCAATGACAAAAACATTAGCATCCACCAGAAACTGCCTACCGAGAACCATAACAAATATCTGCGCTGGTTTTTGATTTGGTAGGATACAAAGTCAAAAACAATTGTAAGGATCCCGAAGAACTGGGCAATCCAAAACCAATGAAGATCAACTTCGATTGGCATACCAAGAAAAGTATCCATCTTTTTTTCTCCTAAATATTAAATTAATTTAAACAAGAGGCGGACAATAATCCACGTCTTTTTATTTTTGTTTTATGTATTTTATATTATAAAAGGATTAAAGCACCTTGACCAACTATATGACATAGTAGCATACATAAATTAACTTGTTCAACAAAAATTTACATTATTCTTGGTAATTTTTGGAGGACATGCTATATTAGCGGATGAGTAAAATAATTCACGAAACCAAACATGTTGTAAAAGCATTCCTGATACGCGAGTCTGATGGAAAAATTATTGTGCTGACACGGTCGGACAATAAGAAGATTTCACCTGGCAAATGGGAATATTCCGCAGGTGGCGGCGTAGATGCGGGTGAAACACATGAACAGGCATTGGCACGTGAGATGTGGGAAGAAATTAAAACGAAAGTCAATAACCTTGAACGTTTTGGTGAAACCCAATTTTTGAATCATTACACAGGTAACCAGGACAAGATACATTTGTACTTTGGTAAAATTGATAAGGACATTGAATGGTTCGCGCCAAACGAAGTTAAGGCGGTTGATTATCTGTCGTTAGAGGAAATTAAAAACCTGATTGAAACACATGGTGCAAGCGCCTTTGATTTAGGATTTATTCATTCGTTCGAGCAATTGGTTAACTTTTTAAGTGGCAAAACACAAATGTCAATTAGTCAAATCCAAAAAGCGGTTCAACAAAACAAGATTAAAAAGGGTTTTAATTTAACAGATGCCAATATTGATTTTTGTTTATTGTATGGCGAAGTTGCCGAAGCATATAATGCATGGCGCAAGAAAAAAGATGATTTGGATGAGGAACTGGCGGATGTTGCGATTTATCTTTTGGGTATAGCCGAGATGGTTGGTGTTGATTTGGAAAGTGCGATAACCAAGAAAATGAAAAAGAATGCCGAACGTGAATACAAGTTAAAAAACGGTGTGCTTGTTAAAAATAAAAAGTAGGTATTCCCTACTTTTGTAAATGAAACTCTAATTTTAAAACTTGTCTGTGAAACCTTGGAACGTGTCTTGTTCGCCTTCTTCGACCATTTGCGGAGCAACTTCTTCGATTGTAATTTGTTCGGGCTTGTCTTTTATAATCCAGAACACCAGCGAGTTCATTGGCTTTATAAAGACCAATAGAACCGCAGCGGTGACCAAACTGAAAATTAGACCGAATACAGTGATTTGCCAAATCGGATCAACAATTAATCCCTCGAACCATCCGACAATTGCATTTTCAAACGGCCAGACAATTGCAAGAAATAATATCGTTCCAAACAGGTTAAACAAAAAGTGAATCATAGCCGCGCGTTTTGCATTTTTGTTTGCGGGTATCGCAGCAATAAGGGTTGTGACGGTTGTACCCAAACGTGTGCCAATTACCAGATAGATAATACTAGTAAGACCTATCACATTGTTTGCAGCCAGACTGATGAATACGGCTGTTGCTGCTGTTGATGATTGCATGATTGCCGTGAGTAATAAGCCAAGTAGAACCAGTAACAATGGGAAACTGACAGCCTCGAACATACTACTGAAAGCGTCACGCAGGTAGACGTTGCCGCTGAAGGTGCTACTCATGATTTCTAGGCCGACGAAAATTATACCGAAACTCATCAAGATGTCTGCGATCTTGTTGGCGCGTTTGTTCTTGGTTACCATCTTTGTGGTGGCGCCCACGAATACCAATGCCATGAAAAAATATTTTATCCGAAAAGCCGAAAACGAAAGCAAGATATTAGACAACGCAGTTCCAAGGTTAGCCCCAAAGATTACCGCCGTGGATTGTGTCAATGTCATCATGCCCGCATTTACAAGCCCAACAACAATAACGGTGGTTGCGGTGGACGATTGAACAAATACCGTAGCACCCGTTCCCACACCAAAACCAACCATTCGGTTCTCGCCCATTTTCTCGAACATTTGTTTGACGCGTTCGTTGGAACCGGCTTGCAACAAATTACTGAATTTAATTATACCAACAAGGAAAACACCGATACCAGTTAGTAACATTAGGATTGAATAGAAAATATCCCAGAACATAGATGTAGTATATACGAAACAAATGGTGTTGACAACTTAGTCTTGCACTCTTACAAAATCTTTTTAGACACTGGGCAGGCAAATTTTTATTGACGCATTGTCGGTTTAGCACTACCCTGTGACTTATGAAAACAAAAATTACAGAATTGTTGAAAATTGAGTATCCGATTTTGCAGGGGGCTATGGCATATGTTGCGAATGCGCAGTTAGCCGCAGCAGTTAGCAATGCGGGTGGTTTGGGAATTGTGTCTGCCGGCATTAACGAGCCAGATTGGGTGCGCAAAGAAATACAGGCGACAAAGAAACTGACAAAGAAACCGTTTGGTGTGAACATCATGTTGTTATCCAGTCATGCCGACGCGATTGCGGACATCGTTGTCGAAGAAGGCGTGCGGGTAGTGACAACGGGTGCGGGATCGCCTGTTAAACATATTAAAAAGTGGAAGGATGCGGGAACCATTGTTATCCCCGTTGTTGCATCCGTGACACAGGCAAAAGCCATGGAGCGCGCAGGTGCGGACGCAGTTATTGCCGAGGGCATGGAAGCAGGCGGACATGTGGGTGAAACCACAACAATGTGTTTGGTGCCACAGGTTGTGGATGCGGTGACAATCCCCGTGATTGCGGCAGGTGGAATTGCGGATCACCGCGGTGTGAAGGCGTCGTTTGCGCTGGGAGCCGTTGGTGTGCAAGTTGGCACAAGGTTTCTGGTTGCGAAAGAGTGTGACATTCACGAGGTATACAAGCAGAAGGTCATAGAATCCAAGGATAGTTCCACGATTGTTACAGGGCGTCGTCCAGGCTTGCATGCGGTGCGTAGTATCAAGACGCCGATGAGTCGAACGTTTAGCCAAAAAGAGTTTGATTCCAACATTCCGCATGACGAGTTAGAAGCCCTGGGACGCGGCGCATACAAGATGGCGGTAGAAAACGGAGACGAAGAAAATGGGTGCTTCCTGTGTGGTCAGATTGCGGGTATGGTGACAAAAGAGGAAACGTGCAAGGAAATTATTTTGGATTTGTTTAAGGAGCAATCATGAAATACACAGGAAAAGAAATAGAAAATTTATTACCGCATCGTGCACCAATGTTATTGATCGAGGATGTGGAGTTGGTTAAAGACGATGAGGGTGAACGCAGCATTGCGCATTACAATGTACGTGGAAACGAGTATTTTTTACAGGGGCATTTTCCAGACTTTCCCGTTGTGCCCGGTGTAATTTTGTGCGAGATGATGGCACAATCATGTTGTGTGTTCTTTTCAAACAAAAAAGACGTCCATACGATGTTGACGTCTTTGAACAATGTTAAGTTTAAAAGTCCTGTGCGACCCGGTGATGTTGTACGAATTGAAACTATAATCACCAAAAGTAATCGTATTTTCACATTCGCCGAGAGCAAGGTTTTTGTAGGTGAAAAGTTGGCGGCGATGGGTGAATTGTCGTTTGCGTTGGTGCCAAAAAACTAGAATTGAATTACCATAATAACCAAGCATATAATCCAGCACTGGATTGCTTCGCTTCGCTCGCAATGACGTGTACCTTTGATGCCCCATGTGTCCAATTACTAAATAAAAGTGCGGTTAGTTTAACTTCCCCATTTTGGATGTGTAGTTGGTTTTCTTTTGGTATTCTTTTTCCGAAATTACTTGGTCGAGGGTTTTGATTGCATCTTGGACTTTTCGGTCTAGTTTATTTGGCATTTCGACCAGGATTTTGATTATGATGTCACCTGTACCAATTGAACTGAGTTTCTTTATGCCTTTGCCTTTTAATTTGTGGATTGCGCCATTTTGTGTGTATGGCGGAATGGTAAAATCTGTGACGCCGTCCACGGTTGGGATTTTGACTTTGTCACCCAAAATGGCTTGGGTAAAGGATATCGGCAGTTCCATGTGTAGGTCATAGCCGTCGCGTTGTAAGATTGGGTGTGCGGATACACGAATGTGTACCAACAGATTCCCCGAGATTCCTTCCGCACCAAATGGTGCGTCGCCCTCGCCATTGATACTAAGTGCCTGACCATCAGCAATGCCTGCGGGGATGTTGACCTCGTAATTTACCGTCTTTTTTACCGCACCTTTTGCGTTGCATCCAGGGCACTTGTCACGAATCATTTTACCCGAGCCATTACACGCCGAACATGGTACAACGTTCTCCATGACGCCAAAACGCCCAATACGGCTGGTTTGTTTTACACGGCCTTGCCCGTTACAGTACGAACATGTATTGACGCTGGTGCCGTTTTTTGCACCCGTTCCATTACAGTCATGGCATTTTTCAAAGCGGGTATAGGTTACGGTTTTCTTTGCACCATATGCAGATTCTTGAAACGATAAATTAACGTTAACATTAATATCATTCCCGCGTACCGAGCGCGAACGACGTGCCCCGCCGCCAAACATATCACCGATTGGTCCGTCGAAAAAGGAACTGAAAATGTCTCCCATATCAAAGCCATTGAACCCAGAGAAGCCACCCGCCCCTCCTCCGCCTCCACCAAACATTCCTTCGGCAGAACCAAATTTGTCATAGTTCGATTTCTTTTGCGGGTCGGATAGAACCTCGTACGCCCCGCTGATTTCCTTGAATTTAGCCTCGGCGTTTTTATCACCCGGGTTTTGGTCCGGGTGATATTTTTTTGCAAGTTGTCTGTACGCCGATTTTATTTCGTCGGCGGTTGCACTTTTTGAAACACCAAGTGTTTCGTATGGGTTTTTCATCTTTTAAAATCCTTATTAATTTTGTTCGGTCGGTTCATCACTTTGCGGCTGGCCGTCTTGTGGAGGGGTTGTGCTTTGATACAATCTTACGATTACCTCTTGGGTTTCTTTTTGGAATTCTTCCATTGCCTTTTTTACCGAGTCAATGTCTTCGTTACCTTCCATGTCTTTTTTCAGTTTTTCTACCGCATCTTTTAATTTGGTTTTGTCATCATCATTTAATTTATCACCACTTTCACGAAGCAATTTTTCAATACCAAATATTGCACTGTCCGCGGTATTTTTGGTGTCCACCAATTCCTTTCGCTTTGCATCTTCTTCGGCATGTTGTTCGGCTTCGCGCACTGCTTTTTCGATATCATCTTTGGACATGTTTGTGGACGCGGTTATGTTAATGGATTGAGATTTGCTTGTGCCAAGGTCTTTTGCAGTTACAGACACAATTCCATTTGCATCAATGTCGAATGTGACCTCGATTTGTGGGATTCCACGTGGTGCAGGTGGAATGTCGGTTAACATAAATCTTCCCAATGTCTTGTTATCGCCCGCAAAGTCACGCTCGCCTTGTAAAACGTGGATATCCACCCCTGGTTGATTATCCGCAGCGGTTGAAAATATCTGGGACTTTTTAGTTGGAATTGTTGTATTCCGCGGGATAAGTTTTGTACACACACCACCCAATGTCTCGATACCAAGTGACAGGGGTGTAACGTCCAGCAACAACACGTCTTTAACATCACCACCAAGAACACCTGCCTGGATTGCCGCACCCATCGCAACACATTCATCTGGGTTAATTCCTTTGAATGGGTCTATACCAGTTTTCTTTTTAAGTGCCTCGGCAACCGCAGGGATACGTGTGGACCCACCCACCAATACAACCTTTTTAATATCACCGAATTTCAACTTTGCATCTTTCATACATGCATCGACACTCTTAAGCGATTTGTCAATAAGGTCACGAACCATATCCTCGAACTTTGCACGGGTAAGTTCAAACTCAAGGTGTTTTGGACCACTGGCGTCCGCGGTTATGTATGCCTCGGAAATTGTGGTTTTTGTCATACCTGATAAATCAATCTTGGCTTTTTCTGCCGCTTGCTTAAGTCGTTGCAACGCCATTTTGTCTTTGGATAAATCAATACCGTTTTTTGCACTAAAGTCCGCAATTAACAGGTCAATAATTTTTTGGTCAAAGTCATCCCCGCCCAAGTGAGTGTCACCATGGGTTGCAAGAACCTCGAACACACCGTCTCCCAACTCCAAGATAGATACGTCAAACGTTCCACCACCAAGGTCGTATACAAGAATCTTTTCACCAGATCCAGCGTTCTTGTCCACACCATATGCAAGTGCGGCTGCGGTTGGTTCGTTGATTATGCGAAGAACCTCTAGACCTGCAATTTTACCCGCATCCTTTGTTGCTTGACGTTGCGAGTCATTAAAGTACGCAGGCACAGTAATAACCGCCTTGGTTACTTTGCCGCCTAAATATGCCTCTGCGTCACTTTTAAGTTTTGTTAGAATCATTGCAGAAATTTCTTGTGGTGTATAATTCTTGTCACCTAACTTCAATTTCTTGCTTGTGCCCATTAATCGTTTAACCGAAATGATTGTGTTTTCCGGGTTAGATACCGCCTGGCGTTTTGCAACCTGGCCCACAATCCTTTCACCACCCTTTGTAAGTGCCACCACAGATGGGGTTGTTCTTGCACCTTCGCTGTTTGCTATTACGGTGGCTTCACCACCTTCCATGACTGCGACACAACTGTTTGTTGTTCCTAGGTCGATTCCTATTATTTTGCTCATTATATTTCTCCTTTTTATTTATATGTTTTTTACTTGCTTATTTTTACTTGAGGGAATCGGATAATTTCATTCCGCCCTCCCTCCAGCCTATAGCCTTTTGCCCAGACCTCTAATATCGTGTCCGGTTCTACGCCCTTGGCTTCCTCTGCCATTACTGCGTAGTGGATATTCGGGTCAAAGGTATCACCCTTTTTAACGTCCAATTCAACCACACCTAAGCCTGCCAGAACGTTACCAAATTTGCGAGCCACGATGTCAATCCCGCTTTGCGCAACATGCCCATCCAATGTTTTCAATGCCTGCGACAAATCGTCGATTATCGGAAAGAATTCCAGTGTCGCGTCCCTCTTACCATCCAGATATGCTTGGGCATTGGATTCTTTAGTTTTACGTTTATAGTTTTCAAATTCGGCTTTCATGTATTGTGCGAGACTTAGTCTCTCGTCCGCCAATTTACGCATCTCGTCCAATTCACGCCCGAGAATTTTGGACTCGCCATCAATTGGTTGGTCATATATTTCATCAACGTCGCCTTTTTTCTTTTTTGACATTTACCTGTTACCCTCCTCTATTAATTGTCTAAGTTTTTCCAGCAGTTCTTGGGCATCCTGCATGCGCGGTGAATTCGCTGCAATACTTATGGTTGGGATTCCAAACGTTACCATGGTTACGCTTTGGAAAACAAAGCCCTTGGAATTTGGATCTGGTGCGATTACTATGTTCTCACCCTCCTCGATCTTTAGGGCAACACGAACCTCTTTAGGTAGGGTTATTTGCCCCTTGCTGGTTACCTTTGCAGTGTACATCAACACCTCCTTTCGGACTGTAAGGATTTCCTTACTTTCCTTACACAGATTATATGCAATAAAAATCAATGTCAATCATTTTTGACATTGTAATTCTCGATAATTAAGATAAATTTTCCATTTATTTTTATTGTAAACTCTTTTCGCGTTTCTTATCTAATGTAAGCATGTCAATCAAAAGATTCAAAATAAACATCCCGTCTTCGGTTGCACGTAAATCATTGCCATGTGTTTTCAAAAGACCGATATTAGACAGTTCCAAGACCTCTTTAGATTTTTCCGCCAGCAAATTTATTCCAAGGTCCCCTAGGCGAGATAAGCTGACACCCTTTTTTGTTCTTAGACCCAACATGATTATTTCATTGACTAGATCTGCTTTGGTTCGCTTTTCGCTGGAGTGAACTTTGTTGGGTTTAAGTAAATACATATTAAGATCTTCGGTATTCTCGTAACGTTCGCCATCGAACAATCCGTGCGCAGACACGCCAAAACCCAAATATTCGTGCTCTGCGTTCCAGTAATTAAGATTGTGTTTACACTCGTAACCTTTTTGCGCCCAATTGGAAACCTCGTACCTTTTAAAGCCATGTTCCTTTAAAGTCTCTTGCAGATCCAGTTCTTCCTCTATTGATGTATCTTCGTCCAATTCATAGAGTTCCTCATAATCCAAGCGACGTGCAAGAGGTGTACCCAATTCAGGCGTTAAACTGTAGGTTGATATATGTTTTATATGTGGAGCAACATTCAACAGGAATTGGACCTCCGCCTCTATATCGCGCCTAAGATTTGCGTTGGCAATCTCTCGTGGAAGTGGAATATTGTAGAGAAAATCTATGCTGAGATTTTCAATCCCGCATCTTTGAATCAAAGCAAGTGCCTTAAAAACAGATTTTGTTGATTGCACACGCCCAAGCACTTTTAATTCAAGCGAATCATGTGATTGGATACCAAGACTGAGGCGATTGATTCCAATTGATTTATATTTGTTCAATTTTGCCGCCGTGAGCGAGCCAGGATTGCATTCTATGGTTATTTCGGCATTGTCAGTTATTACGAAATTCTTTCGCAACGCGGTCATCAGTTTGCCAATTTGCGCGGCCGAAAGCAATGACGGCGTACCGCCGCCGATGTATATTGTTTCGACGATGTGATTAATACACTTGTCTTTATAAGATTTAATTTCACGAATAAGCGTATCTAAATAAGACGGTATCACATTGACACAATTATCAAAAGAAACAAAGTCGCAATAATCGCACTTGTTCGCACAAAACGGTATATGTATATACAACGACAATGGCTTTGATTTCATAGGCAAGAGTTTAGCATATCTTTGAATATTATGCTATATTTAATTAAATGAACAATATAGAAAGACGGAATTTTATCGGAATACTTGGGATTAATACCTGTCTTTTTATCATGTATGTTTTTGTACAAATATTTTTGACCGCACAGGTATTCACATTATCGGGTTACAGTATAACCGCAGTTGCGTTATTTATTTTGGTGGACGTAACCGGGATTTTTGTTTTTTATATTATTTCAGCCATTATCTGTAAAAAAATTCCCGCCATATGGATGATACGGTTTGCAGTTATTCTGACCTGTTTATTCATTGTATTGACCGTCGTTTGGGAAAACGGTCTTGGAACACATTTTATCTTGTTCGGTGCGTTGTGGGGAATTGTACGGGGTTTGTATTGGGGGGCGATGAATTTCTTAACCGCAAATGCTTTTGATAAAAAACGTACCCATACCTATTTCACATTGTTCTTTATACTGATTGCCACCGTAAACATATTGTTTCCTTTCTCGTTTGGTTTTGCAATAGATTTCGGCAGTTGGATGATAACAAGCGGTTTCGTATTATTGGTTGGGGTAATACAATTGGTCATAAGTTTTTTTGTGAAACTTGATACCCAAGACAAAGGCAAGTTGGAAATAACAAATTTCTACCACGCATTAAAACAAAACAATTTTCTGCGCCCTGCGATGTGGATGTTTGTTGTTTTTGTGCTGGTTGGGTTTGTGTATACCCTGCCGATGATTATGACTATTTTGATTGTCATGGTGTACGGTACAAACATCAGTTTAGGTGTAATGGGAACAATATTTGCCGCGACCGGAATAGTTTTCTTAATAACATACAAAAGAATCCAACCTACACGAAAAGTGCTGTTTTGGATATCCGCATTTTTACCGTTGATTGCATCCGTGGTTTTATTTTTTTATGTCGGTGTGTGGAGTATTATTGTTTTCAACGCATGCCTGGTACTGCGAAGCATGTCCGAGGTTGAGTCCGCAGATGCCAGATTGAACCTGTGTAAGTATTGGGGTGGCGAGAAATATTCTATGGAGGGATTGCTGTTATTAGAAACTGGGTTTTGGGTTGGACGGGTTATCGCGTGTGGAATATTGTTGTTCTTTGACATGTTTAATTCTACGATTTTGTTCCCTGTCGCTATCAGTACAATTTTACTGGCACATGCAGCGCATGCAACGATAACTTTCGTTTGGAAGCGTAAATATGCGCGCTAGTTTAATTTTTCAATATTGAAACAAATGCCTCGCTTGGCAATTCAACGTTTCCAAGCATACGCATTTTCTTTTTACCTTCTTTCTGTTTGTCCAGCAGTTTTCGCTTTCGTGAAATATCTCCACCATAACATTTAGCAAGGACGTCTTTTCTTAGTGCTCGTACAGTCTCTCGTGCTATTATTTTTCCGCCAATTGCGGCTTGGATTGGAACTTCGAACATTTGTCGTGGAATTACTTCTTTTAACTTTTCTACGATTACCTTTCCGCGTTCATACGCACGGTCTTGGTGCACAATAAGGCTTAGGGCATCACAAACAGTGCCATTCAATAATATATCCAACTTTACCAGTTTGCTTTTAACCATGCCATGCGGTTCGTAGTCAAGACTCGCGTAACCGCGAGATTTACTTTTTAATTGATCAAAGAAATCATATACGATTTCGTTCAAGGGGATTATGTAATTCAATCTAACTCTGCTTTCACTTTGGTATTCCATGTTTATGAATTCACCGCGGCGATGTGTTGCAAGTTCCATTAACGGACCCAAGTAGTCTGGCGGTGTATAGACCTGGAGATTTACAAAAGGTTCTTCCATGTAATCAATTTCCACAGGTTTCGGCAAATTTGATGGATTGGAAATTTCCAATGTGTTCCCATCAGTTTTATGTACGTTATACGACACAGAGGGTGCGGTTGTAATCAATTCCAGATTAAACTCGCGCTCTAACCGTTCTGTTATAATTTCCATATGCAACAGTCCCAGAAACCCCACACGGAAACCAAAGCCCAGTGCAGTGGAAACCTCGGGCGCAAATTCAAGGCTAGAGTCATTTAATTTAAGTTTATCTAGGGCGTCTTTTAAATCTGTGTATCTATCACCGTCTGTTGGGAAAATACCGCTGAAGACTACGGGCTTGACTTCTTTATAACCTGGCAATGCCTCTTTTGCTTGGCGAGATGTATGGGTTATTGTATCACCTATTTTAAGGTCTTGGATTGTTTTGATACTTGCGGTTATGTAACCAACATCGCCCGCACGCAGGCAATCTATTGCGACTTGTTTAGGCGTAAATACGCCGACCTCGACCACGTCAAATTCACGCCCAGTTGCCATAAATCGAATCTTTTGCCCCGCACGAACTTCGCCATCTACAACACGCACAAAACAGATTCCACCTTTGTAATTATCATAAAAGCAATCAAACACCAAAGCACGCAAAGGCGCATCATCATTACCATTTGGTGAAGGCAATAGTGTAACAATTTGTTCCAGAACCTCGCCGATGTTGATTCCTTCCTTCGCGGAAATCAGAGGCGCAAGGCCAGATTCAATACCGATGATTTGCGCTATTTCGGCACGCACCTCTTCTGGTCTAGCGGCAGGCAAATCTATTTTGTTGATTACAGGAATTAACTCCAAATTGTTATCCAGAGCAAGATACGCATTCGCCAACGTTTGTGCTTCGACCCCTTGCGCGGCGTCCACTATTAGCAATGCGCCCTCGCACGCCGCGAGAGAACGGCTGACTTCGTACGTAAAATCCACATGCCCAGGTGTGTCAATCAGGTTCAATGTATATCTTTGACCCCCATGCTCATAGAACATACGGGTAGGTGTCAACTTGATCGTAATACCGCGTTCACGTTCAATATCCATACTGTCCAACAGTTGGGCACTCATCTCGCGCTTGGTTACCGTATTGGTAAATTCCAGCAGTCTGTCTGCCAGTGTAGACTTTCCATGGTCGATGTGCGCCACGATGCAAAAGTTGCGAATTAAATCTTGTCGTTTCATTACTCGGCATTTTAGCACGCCATGAGCAAGAACACAAGCGGACAAATCACAGCAAAAATAACTTTGAAGATTCCAAAATCAAATCAAGATGTTGCAAGTATGCCTTTTCAATCTCACGCATAATTCGTTTTGCATTGGAAAGGGAAAGTTCGACATTATCCAGTTCTTTGATGTCACAGCGAAAGGAGTCTATTTCCTCCTCGACATCATAACCAAGCAAAACCAGCAGGTATGCAAAGAACCAGATAAAAAGTTTAAGGGCGCTGGTTTCATTGTTTGCCATATAAGAGTATGTTTGGATAACCAATTCAAATATTTCGGAAACATCGTCATCAAAATTTCGGATTGCACCATACACAGCATCACTTATCATTCCTGCAAGATAAAATCTGTGAATCTCGCGCGTTATACCCAAGTTATTGTCAATTACATGTGCACCAGTTACACGTGCACCTGTAATAGTAAATTCGCAATGATTAAATAATTGCAATGCGCCCTTTAACTTTGCCGTGGATTTCAATGCACCAGTTGCGTAGACAATTCCTATGCCATCAGAAGATAACAACACAAGACGCATATCATTTTCTTTGTGCCTATCTGTCTTTAAAATTATCGCATTTTTTATTTCGCTGTTTTTCATTATTCTTCGCCACCATAGGATTGCATATATAACCCCGTTTAGGCAAATACTTATAACATGAGAGAAAAAGACACAGCAAAACTTGCATGGGAACTTTTTAAAAAAACTGGACAGATTGGATATTACAATTTATATACAAAATTGAACAAGAAAAAAAAGTGAGGTAAACTCACTTTACGTTATGAATTTATTTTGGTCTAGCCTCGCCGCAGAATGCGCAGAACCTAAAATCTTTTTGGTTCACGTTCATACATTTTTTGCAAGCCAGTTCTGATTTTGGACATTCTATCTTTGTACTGCATCCACTGCAAAACTTGTCTCCTTGTTTCACTTCGAACCCGCACTTACACACAAGAACCAGCGGAACCTCCTGCATCTTTGAAAAATCTGCTGCACAAGCCGTACAGAATTTTGCATTATGCTTATTTACCTGACCACATGGACATTGCATATCACGCAAATCATTTGCACATGACATGCAAAATGATGACCCCTTTTCGTTGATTGTTCCACATTTACATTTAATGCGTTGAGAAATAGGACAAGGCATAATTTTGTCCAACACTCGCTCAGTTGCCCTACCGCCAACTTGGCCACCTATACCCCATCCAAGACCAAAGCCTAAACCTGCTCCAAGACCCATAATATGACCTCCTTAAATTATTCCAACGGATTACCCGTTTGCGGACAAAACCTTGGTTTAGGTTTTTCGTCTTCCAAAGGCTGTCCTGTTTGTGCACAAAATTTTGCATCTGGTTGCTGTGGTTCTTCCACTGCGGCTTTTTTCCTTGACCTTGTTGCCCTTGCAGGTGTTTCTTCCATTGCAAGGGTGACTGCACTTCTTGATAAACCTAATTTCTTGTCTTCTGCTTGTGCTCTTTCTTCCAATGCACGATATGAAGAACAGTTCTGCATTTGTCGTACAAGTGTTTGAGTCATTCTGGATGAAGGAGCAACCTTGATAAATTCATTGACCATTCTACACATTCTGTAACTGTCAAGGAATGCAGACTTTATTGTAGACGCCAACATAATAAGCGCAATAGAACCAAATATCATCCAAAAGTTTGCAGTAACAATTGCCACAATGACAAGAGTAATAGCGATTAAATAAAATATGACATATGCAACGATTAGTGCAAACGTAGCCCCGACCGTGGCCGCTAGCATAGTTTTCCAGTTTCGAAAATAAAGACCCAGACCATTAAATGTTGCACGAACAGGCCCAGTTTTTGTGTCATAAAACGCCCAAGCCATTGAAACCTCGGTTGCGGATTGGATTGCGATTCTTGTTGCTATTCTTGTACTCATTTGCACAGCCCCTGCAACTGCGCCTGTTCCAACGCCTCGCACAGCGTCCCCGACTCTGCCTGCCATCTTTCTACCCGCTGTTCTTAGAATGTTACAGGTCATAAAGAACCCCAGAATCCCAAAAATCCCCATACGATTTTTTACAATTTCGTTTCCGAATTTTAATGGATTGCCATCTGGTAATTTTCCATCAAGAGATGCAACAGTCACAACCGCAACGTGACCCATTCTGATTCTGAATCTCCAAAAGATGTTTACGAGATAAATGACAATTATACTTAAGAAAATCCACATCAGCAGCATTCCAATCCATGTTAAAAAGCCCCCACTTGGTCTTGTTGTTGGATTACCACTTGCATCATATGTTGTAACCCAGCCAAAATCAGAAATAGGCGCAATCGCATTTGCAATAAAATAACAAACAAGTCCCAAGCCCATAACGACCAAAATATTAAAAACACCAATGAATAATTTTAACCATACAAAACGCTTTGTTTGATTAAAAATCGAGTTGGCAGCCGTACCATCCTCAACTTTATTTTGTCGATTTTCTTTAACCCGTTGCCGATGAAGTTCGGACTCTTGCCTAATTCTTTCTGCGTGGCTCATTGCCATGTTATATTACCTCCAATCACACAAATTACCATTGTCTTCGATTGTTCATTCCGCCGCCGGTTTCCATTTTCCCAAGCAACGCGGCAATCATAATTCCCAACCCCACAAAAACAAAGATACAAAGAAAACCAATACCCAAATATAAACCAATGGTCTCCACTGGCTGTTCTGCATAATTTGTTTTTGGATTTACAAAGAATGTTCGGACTTCGCCTATTGTTGCGGTGGAACCTGGCTCCCAACCACCTTGCAATATTCTGGTTTCACCATCAATCTCAAATTGAAAGCGCGCAATGTTCACAGGAAACCCTGTTTCCGGGTGTGGAACCTGTACCATTATTGCAGTTGCATCCACCCACACAAAGTTACGCTCTTGGTAAACAGAGTGTCCAATTTCTGGGATGACACCGAACCAAATTGCAAATATCCCAATACTAAAGAACACTGCCCCAAATGCAATCAAAGGTAATCGTCTAAAAATTATAAATAACATGCGTTATTGTACTATGATAATTTACAGTAAGCAATAAATTTTTAGTTTTAATTTATAGATTTCTTTCTGTGTTTTTCTTGGAAAGTGATTCTATCCCCATGGAACCGGCAGAGGTTGCAAGTGCCGCCATAGCCCCAAGTTCCAATGATCCGTAAGCCGCAATAGCGATTGCAGCCGCACTAGCAGAAGCCAGTGCGTTCCTTACCGCCGCTTTACAACCCCATTCACTTGCACAAGTTATTATGTTCTTTACAACCGCACCACCTGCAATACCCGCCATTGCGTGTTCCAGACCTATGACATCCTCTTGCACAAAGTATCTTGCACCAAAGGCCGCACTGCAACCCATTAACAATGGGCAAGCAGTCTTAAAAGTATTCGAGTTTAAAACAGGACTAATCGTCTTGAAAGCGTCAGAATCCATAATACGCTTTTTTAATTCTTTCATTTACAATTATACAGTCTGCAGTTGATGAAAGTCAATATTCAGCGAAAAACACGCACACTTTTATTTTAAAAACATGAATGCGCGCATTACTTCGTAATAGTTTTCGCAGTCGATTTTTACGGTTTGTGCATCTATTTTTTTGGCACTTGGATAGAACGAGAATTTGTGCAGCCTGGTGGTGGCGAAATTTGACTTGCAATTCAACTTTGGTACCGAAGTCTATTTTACTCTTTATTGATTGAACCGCACGTTTCATTATTTCTTAGTCAAATATTCATTGACCTCGAACCAGCCCTGCGGGTTGCCAGTATCAAAACAACGAGCGCGGGTTCGTACGCCGCGAAGATTGCCGTGACCCGCAACTTTGTTTAACTGTTCTGTCATACATACCTCGCCGCTTTCGGTTTGCGCATTTTCAATCATAGCAAATATTTCTGGTGTTAAAACAAATCTTCCGCAAGATGCAAGATTACTTGGCGGATTTGATTGTGGTTTTTCAATAATCTGTTTGATTTGAAATGCCCTTTTAATAAAACATGTTCCAGTGGCGCATGCACCTTTGATCCCTGTGTCGATTATGCCATATTTATGTGTATTACCTGTTGGGATGGGACTGGCAATTATTGTGGATTTTTTATGCTGTTCAAAATCTGTAATTAATTCTATAGTTGGATTGTGTTCAAAGAATACCGTATCACTGTATGCCACCACAAAGGGTTCATTTCCCGCAAAGGTTTTTGCATGCCAAATGTTGTCTGCCGCACCACGTGGCATTGGAACGCGTTTATAGGTAATATTTAAATCGGCAAAGGGATTTATATTGATGTTCATCCCCTTTTCATGGATGACTGTCTCCAATTCAGGATGACGATCAAAATAGTTTTGAACAACCTCGCGCCCGCGACCTATCAGGATTAGTATATCCGTGATGCCAGCATCTTTTAATTCCTCCACTATGTAATGAATAATTGGCTTGTTCCCTATTGGCAGCATTTCTTTTGGGATTGCTTTTGTAATTGGTAAAAAACGTGTTGCGTAGCCACCGCATGTGATTATTGCCTTTGTAATTTTTGTGTTTGCCATTTAATGTCAATATATTAAAATAGTGACAGAAATGATAAAAGACCGTGCGATTTTGCATTGCGATTTGAATAACTTTTTTGCCTCGGTCGAGGTCATTTTAAATCCAGCCTTGCGTGGGAATGCAGTTGCAGTGTGCGGAGACCCAAAAAAGCGACACGGCATTGTTCTTGCAAAGTGCGAGATTGCGAAACGCCATGGTGTTAAAACAGGTGACACAGTGAACGAAGCCGAAAAAAAATGCCCTAGCATAATAATTGTTTGTCCACAACATAACGAGTATTCAAAATATTCAAGAAAGGTCCGTGAGATATATTACAGATTCACAGACAAGGTCGAGAGTTTTGGCATTGACGAATGCTGGCTGGATGTTACTAATTCAAAATTATTATTTGGCACAGGTGAACAGATCGCAGAAAAGATCAAGAGCACAGTCAAAGAAGAACTGGGTCTAACAATTTCTATAGGAGTCAGTTGGAACAAGACGTATGCAAAACTGGGTTCAGATTTTAAAAAGCCAGACGCAATTACGATAATCTCTCGTCAGAATTATCGCAACATAATATACCCATCACCGATTTCAAGTATGCTTTATGTTGGGCGTAAGACACGTCAAATGTTCGAACGGATGAATATTAAGACTATTGGCGATTTGGCTAATTTTGACCCAGCGTTATTGCGTGCACGCATGGGCATTATGGCCGCAAAATTAATCCAAGCCGCGCGCGGCGAAGATGATGACGAGGTCATGAATTTCTTACACAAAGACGATGTAAAGAGTGTCGGTAACGGAGCGACACTTGCTCGCGACCTGACAACCGTACGCCAAGTTGAAAAGGTTATATATGTCTTGGCAGAAGAGGTGGGCACGCGCATGCGAAGAAAAGGCGTTCAAGGCAAGACAATTAGCCTGGGCATTCGTGGTAATGACTTGAAATGGACGGGAGCACAGGCCAGTATCCAATCACCCACCCACAACCCAATGAAAATTACACACGAAGCAATGAAGATATTTAACACACTTTGGAATGTTGGTAATATTGGTGTAGGAACGGGTGAATTTTTACTTTCGAAAAAAGAATCATTGGAACCAATTCGTTCTTTGCGTGTTGCTGTTTCCAATTTGACGGATGCACAAATGTCTCAACTTGATTTTTTAGACAGAAGCGAAATATACAGCGATGATTTAACAAAAACTTTTGACAACTTGCGCAAAAAATATGGCTCGTCTTCAATTTCATTTGCTATGGGAATTGGTGCAGAATTAGAAATTGAATTCGAGGTTTTGGATGGGGTAAGTATCCTTCCTACCTAGAATAAATACAATCGTTAACACTTGACAAATGCCCTTCATAGTTGTATTATATATGGTTAATGGGGTGTAGCGCAGTTTGGTAGCGCACTAGATTTGGGATCTAGGGGCCGCAGGTTCAAGTCCTGTCACCCCAACCATGATAAAAAATGCGAGCAAGCTCGCGTTAACAAAAAATCCAGCATTGTACGTGCTGGATTTTTTAAAGATTAGATTATTTAAGTCTTCATTGTTAAACTTATTCGTTTTCGTTCTTTATCCACACCCAGCACGCGAACCTGCACCACGTCGCCCACGGATAGAACTTCGCTGGGGTGCTTTATATACCTGTCCACGATTTGGCTAATGTGAACCAACCCATCTTGGTGAACCCCAATATCCACAAACGCACCAAAGTCAATGACATTGCGAACAGTTCCAGTTAATTCCATCCCCTCTTTCAAATCGTTCATATCCATAACATCGGAACGCAAGACAGGCTGCGCGAAATCATCCCGAATATCGCGGCCAGGATTTTGCAATTCCTTGATAATGTCTTCCAAAGTTGGCACACCCACCCCGTACTCTTTCGCAAGTTGTTCCATGTTCATGTGGGCAATCTTTGCAAGAATTGGTTGAATCTTTCGCGCCACCCCATAATTCTCGGGATGAACACCCGTATTATCCATTATATCGGCACCACCAACGATTCGCAAGAAACCCGCACATTGTTCATAGGCTTTGGCACCTAATTTCGGAACATTCAGAAGTTGTTCGCGAGTTTGGAAAGCGCCAATTTTTGTACGATGGGCAATTATATTTTTCGCAATAGCGGTATTAAGCCCCGCAACAAATGACAACAACGCCGCACTTGCGGTGTTCAGGTCTACACCCACACTGTTCACACAATCCTCAACAACACCACCCAGAACCTGGTCAAGTCGTGCTTGTGGCATGTCGTGTTGATATTGTCCAACGCCTATGGATTTTGGGTCGATTTTTATAAGTTCCGCCAGAGGATCTTGTAACCGCCTTGCTATACTTGCAGCACTTCTGTGTGCAACATCAAAGTCAGGGAATTCCTCTGCCCCCGCCTTGGATGCGGAATAAACACTGGCCCCCGCTTCGTTCACGATAATATAGCCAAGATCTTTTATACCAAGTTCTTTTATCAGGTCGGCTGTGAAAATCTCGCTTTCTTTACTTGCTGTTCCATTGCCTATTGCGATTATTTGAACTTTGTGTTTTTTAACCAGGTCGCCGATAATTTTCTTGGATTCATCCACCTTGTTATGTGGTGCGGTAAAATATGCAATAGCACGATCCAGAACATTCCCATTACCATCCACCACAACAATTTTGCAACCAGTTCGATATCCAGGATCCAGTCCAAGTACAACTTTGTTTTTAACAGGTGATTGCAACAATAAAGGCCGCAAGTTTACATCAAACATTTTTATAGCCTGCTCTGATGCCGATTCGAACAATTCGCCACGCACCTCGTTTTCTACCGATGGTTTCATCAGCCGCTTGTAGGCATCTTCTCCCGCTTCTTTCACAAGGACTGCGGTCGGTGCCCATGGAGATTTCTTGGCACCATCATAGAACTCTTGCCTTTGGGCATCTGTACTGATTGGATAGCCCTTGATAAATTTATCGAAAACGTAATGGTGTGGTATGTAATCTTCAATTTCAATAACACATTTCAAACATCCCTCTTTCTCGGCACGGTTTATTGCAAGAATTCGGTGTGCCACAATTTTTTTGACAGGCTCTTGGTAATTATCGTACATTTCATATGTTTTGATTTTTTCGGCAATTTTCTCGTCTTTCTTTGCAGCGGCCTTGTCAAGTTTTGTTGTAATAATTCCATATTCCCACAGTTGGTCACGCATAATTTTCCTAAGTTCCGCCGTATCACTGATAACCTCGGCGATTATGTCTTTTGCACCGTCGATTGCGTCTTGGGCTGTTTTGACCTCGTCATTAATGTAATCCTTTGCAATTGACATAATATCTTTTGTATCTGATCGTTGTTCCAGTATTAAATCTGCCAATGGTTTTAACCCCTTGCGAATGGCTTCGGTCGCACGTGTTTTACGTTTTGGTTTGTACGGACGATAGATGTCCTCGACCTCGGTCAAGGTTTTCGCGTCAGAAAGCGCCCGTTCAATTTCTGGGGTCATGAACCCTTGCTCGGTTATGGATTTAGACACAATTTCTTTGCGGTCTTCCAACTTTCGCAGGTAATCTAAGCGATCCGCGAATTCACGCAAGACCTGGTCATCACAACCGCCTGTCATTTCTTTTCGGTAACGTGCAATAAAGGGAATTGTGTTGCCCTCGTCAATAAGTTGAATTATGTTCTTGCTAGATTGTGGGGCAATGTTAAATTCTTTTGATAATTTTTCTGAATGTGTCATGCAACTATCATAACATGATTACTTTGTATTGATTACTAAAAAAACTCCAGCAACGCAATATTCAATATTCTTGCCCCTTTTACTTATTAATTTAGATTATCATTTAATAATAATTACTATATATATCAACTACTTTTTAAGAAAAGTTTTTAAACTGGTTTTTAAAGAATATGAATTGATAAAAACCTCTTGATTTTTAATTTTAAAAGGGTTATACTGGGTGCGTTATTATGATAGTAGAATTGATTAGCCAAATAGAGTTGGCAGAGGAACAGGCAGAAAAACTGCACAAAGATACGCGAAAAAAGATTCAAGAGTTGGAACAGGCTCACCAGAAAAAAATTGAAAATTTGCGTACACAAAGCGAAGAAGAAACCACCAAGAAAATCAAGGAATTTCGTTCTGACGCTGGTAAATCCGATAAGGGTGAAAAATCCACCACTGATGTTACAGTTCCAAAGGCAAAGACCGAGGCTGCTGTTAAACACATAATCAAAGAATTCAAGACGAGGTATTTGCCATGATTGTTGACATGAAAAACGTGTCAATAGTTGGTCAAAAAAACGAGCTTTACGACACAATTGAAACTCTTAAAAAGACTTTTGCTTTTGATGTAACAGCTTTTAAAAAAAATAAAACTGAACTAGAAAGCGAAGATATTAAAACACGCGACTCGCATGTGTCTAATACAGCACGTATTAAAAGTGCACTTTCTCTGGTCAAAAAAGCCCGTAAAAAAGATGTACCCGTTTCATTTGGTGCAATTGCCTATACAGAACTTAAAGACATGCGCGCCAAGGAAGACGAGGTTACTGCAATCTTGGCTGACATGGAATCCAAGACTGCACGCATGCGCGAAATAAAGGATGCCATTACAAAAAATCAAGAATCCATAAAGGAACTTGGTCCTTATGTTAACCTTCCTGCTAAATTCTCTGTAATCAAAGGCGGAAAGAATCACGTTGTTTTATGTGGTATCATTTCAAACACAAATCTTGCCCGTTACAAAACCAGCAACGATGTCGGTAATATTACAATCACAGAATATCCATCAGGGACCAGTAAAACATGTGTGGTTCTTGTCGCGCACAAGGATTCCTTGGATACTGTAAATACAATTAATTCATATCGATTAGAAAAATGTAAATTCAACTTTGACGGTACTGCAGTTGGTCGCATTCACGAGTTGGAAACCGAAAACAAAGCATTACAACAAGAGAACACCACACTATCCGAATCTTTCGCATTGTCAGATGACCAAATTCAACTATTAAAATCATACAGCGATTATTTGGCAAACGAAGTCAACACATTAGACGTTATGGCATCCACATATCGTGCAAACAAATATTATGCCATTACTGGCTGGATAATCTCCGCGGATCAAGAGTCCATCATTAAAACTATTAAAGAAAATCACCCGGATGTTATTGTTTCTATAACAGAACCAACTGAAGAAGACAAAGCACCCGTTTATGTAAAAAGTCCAAAGATAGTTGAACCGTATCAAAGTATTACAAATATGTACGGTGCCCCAGGACGAGGCGATATCGACCCAAATCCTTTTGTGGCTTTCTTTTATTTCCTTTTCTTTGGATTGATGATTGGTGATATCGGATACGGGCTACTGCTTGCCGGTCTTATGCTGTTCATACTATGGAAGAAAAAACCAATTGGCGGCAAAAAACAACTTGTTATGATTTTCATGATGGGTGGTATCAGTGCGATTCTTTGGGGTATTCTGTATTCCAGTTTCTTTGGTCTAAGTGCAAATTTCATGCCTCCTGCCCTATTTGACCCAATAAATAACTCGCTTGAATTCTTGATACTTGCACTCAGCGTAGGTGTACTACACATAATGTTCGGTATCGCACTAAAGGGCTATAACCTTATGCGCCAAGGCAAGCACTTGGACGCCGTATTAGATAGTTTCAGTCGTCTTATGTTGTTCTTAGGTCTTATACTCTTTGTGCTTGGAATGATGCTTGATTGGGCAGCGGTACTTTCCACCCCAGGTGTTGTTATAGCACTGGTGGGATTAGGTGTAATTATACTGACAAATGGTCGCAAGAAAAAAGGTCTTGGCAAAGTCGTGGGCGGTTTTGCTGGGGCGTACAGTTTGGTTGGATACTTCTCAGATATTCTAAGTTACGCACGTTTGTTTGGTATCGCGATTGTAGGTGCGGTTATAGGTATGGTTGGAAACATCATGGGCGAAATGCTGATGGGTATGGACATCCCTGTGGTTGGTTATGTTGCAGGGTTCTTGATTGCGGGTGCGTTCCATGCGTTTAACCTGGCTCTTGGTCTGATTGGTGCATACGTGCACAATGCAAGGTTGCAGTTTATCGAGTTCTTTAGCAAGTTCTATTCCGGAGAAGGCAAGGTCTTCACCCCTGTAGGGTCAAGGCTTCAATACACGCGCCTTGAAACTAGTGGTAAATAAATGAGGGGACTCATTCTATTTATATAAAATAAAAAAGGAGGAAAAAGAGATGGATGGAAATTTAATAGCTTTGCTTGGAGCAGCACTTGCAATCATTGCAACAGGTGTGGCATCTGCAATCGGGATGAGCTGGGTACAGAGGGCCGCAGCAGGTGTAGTGACAGAGGATCCAGAAAAATATGGTAAAACTATGATTTTGCAACTTATCCCATCGTCCGCTGGACTTTATGGATTCGTTGTCGGTTTCTTGGTTTTGATTAACGTATTCATGGGCGATGGTGCAGCATACACAACTTCACAGGGCTTGTTGATTCTTATCGCATGTTTGCCAATTGCTATTGTCGGTGTTGTTGCTACAATTTTCCAGGCAAAGGTCTGTGTTGCTGGTATTCAAATGCTAAGCAAACGTGAAGAACTTTCTGGTCGTGCTATCGTTATGTCTGTTTTCATTGAATTGTTTACTTTGTTTGGATTGATTGCTTCTATTCTAGCAGTTCTTCAAGTAACACCAGGAGCGTAATCGCTTATGGAAAAAGTATTAGTCGAAGAAAAGATTCTGTCAGACGCGCGTGCACAAGCCGACGCGATGGTTTCGGCTACAAAAAAGCGTTTGGACGCTGAACTAGAGGTTGCTCAGGCTGAGTTAACAACAAAGCAAGAAGCAGACCTTGAAAAGGCAAAAGTAGCGATTGAAAACGAAAATAAACAAAAAGCCTTGATAAAAAAGATTGAAAGCGACATCGCAGCGCTTTCACGTAAACGCGAGATTTTGGACGAAGTTTTCTTGACCGCGTCCAAAGATCTTGGCAAAGGTGTGTTGACGCAATTGGTTACGGCTTTTTCAAAAAAAGCCAAAGCCGGCGACACCGTAAAAAAAGTTGACGGCGGAGTTATTATCAGTAACAGCAAGTATGAACTGAGACTTACCGTGGACGAACTTCTAAAATCGCTACGTGGCGATATAGAGGCTCAAGTTGCACAGATTCTGTTTGAATAAAAAACGAAAGGAGGTACGCATATGAGACCATGCCAGCTTTACGCAAACGCATTTATTTCTGTGCGTTCCTATAAACAAATGTTTACTCAGGCACGAATCCGTGCAATGATTAACGCCGAGACGATTCAAGATGCCGCGAAAGTTTTATTAGAATGTGGCTATTCGCCTCAACTAATTTCTACGTCACCAGAAAAGGATGACGAGATCGTAGCAACCGAGCGTGCAGCGACAGTGGAAAAATTCACCGAACTTTGCAGCGATGCAAACCTTTTGTACTGTGTTATAGCAAAGTTTAATTACCATAATGCGGGACTTAGATACAAGAACAGTTTGGGATTATCCGAATTGGATGAAACACTTTATCCTTTTGCGGACTATGTCGAGGAGTTCAGTACGGATGCGCTATCATTGCCAAAACCTCTTAAAGAGGCATTTATGCAACTGAAAAACATTTCGGACGTTACCGCCACACAAATTGATTCAATAATTACCCACGCATTATATACAGACATTGCGTCGCATGTTAAAAAAATTAAAAACAAGGCAATACGCAATTACTTTGCATACGAGGTTGATTTCCTTAACATTCGTGCGGTTATCAAAGGAATGGATGCCAATTTATTACCAGGTGGTAAATTAAACAAACAACAGGTCACTGCCAAAGCCGCAGAGATCAAAGATTTGAATGAATTTGAAGACGAGTCTTGGGCGGAACTATCTAAACTGAGTGCGATTGATAATAACGATATCTTCAAATTGAATTTATTGTTTTATTGGTTCATGCGAAAGCAAGAGGAACTGCGTGTTGTTAAGACCATTCTAATGGGAAAAAAGTTCGGCTTTACGAATGACCAAATTCGTGAATCTTTGGGAGGTCTGTATGGCAGATTCTGATAAAACATTTAAAATCGCAGCAGTGGGATCAAAAGATACCGTTTTGATCTTTAAAAGTATGGATGTAGACGTATTTTTTCAAACCGCGCCACGCGATGTTTTGAAAACATTAAAGGACCTTGTTACACAAAAGTACTCTATTGTTTTTATTACTGAATCTGTGGCTGTAGGTGTTAATGATTTCTTGAACTTACGTCGCGCACATCCCTACCCTATTTTTATGCCTATTCCAGACGGTATTAGCAGTACGGGATATGGACAACAAAGAATCAAGGATAATATGGAGCGCGCGATAGGCTCGTCCAGAATAGGAGGATAAAATGAGTGATAAAAAAGCAACAACAAAAGCACCAGTAAAAAAGGCACCGACCAAAAAGGCTGCTCCTAAAACTGTTGCAAAGAAAGCACCGGTCGGCGAGAAAAAAACCGCCAAAGTTGACGGCGGAAAGATTATTAAGGTGTCCGGACCGTTGATAGTTGCCGAAAACATGGGCGACGTCAATATGTATGACGTTGTGAATGTTTCTAAAATGCGTTTGGTTGGTGAAATAATCGAATTGCGTGAGGATCGTGCATCTATCCAGGTTTACGAAGAAACCAGTGGTCTTACAATAGGTGAAGAAGTTATCTCTACCGGTATGCCTTTGTCTGTTGAACTAGCGCCTGGGATTATGGGCGGTATTTATGACGGAATTGCGCGTCCATTAGACAAAATTCTGGAACAAAGCGGGGACCGTATTGCCCGTGGTATCCAAGTAAGTCCAATTGACAGAAAAAAGAAATGGGATTTTGTTCCAAAAAAGAAAGTCGGTGACAAAGTTGTTACCGGGGATATAATCGGTACAGTCCAAGAAAACGAAGTTGTTGAACACCGCATAATGGTACCGCATGGTGTATCCGGCAAAATCAAAAAAATTACAAGTGGAAAATTTACTATCACAGAAACGATAGCAGAAATAACAAACGATAAGGGAAAGACAGTCGAGGTACAGATGCTGCAAAAATGGCCTGTACGTAAAGGTCGCCCTTATAAATCAAAACTAAGTCCAAGCCAACCTTTAATAACTGGTCAACGTGTTATGGACACATTGTTCCCAATCGCAAAAGGTGGGGTTGCGGCCATCCCGGGTCCGTTTGGTTCCGGAAAAACAGTTGTTCAACACCAAATTGCAAAATGGTCGGACGCAGAGATAGTTGTGTATATAGGTTGTGGAGAACGCGGTAACGAGATGACAGACGTTCTTAACGAATTCCCGCACCTTATGGACATGCGTAACGGACAACCAATAATGAAACGAACAATTCTGATTGCAAACACATCCGATATGCCTGTTGCTGCACGTGAAGCAAGTATGTATACCGGTATTACAATTGCGGAATATTTCCGTGACCAAGGTTATAACGTAGCAATCATGGCAGACAGTACCAGTCGTTGGGCAGAAGCGTTACGTGAGATGAGTGGCCGTCTAGAAGAACTTCCAGGTGAAGAGGGCTATCCTGCATATCTATCATCCCGTCTTGCCGAGTTCTATGAGCGTGCTGGGATGGTTAAAATTCTGGGTACAGAAGACCGTCTTGGCAGTATCACCGCAATCGGAGCTGTTTCGCCTCCAGGTGGTGACTTGTCCGAACCTGTTTCGCAAGGAACATTGCGTATTGTTAAGGTGTTCTGGGGTCTTTCCAGTGCACTTGCGTACAAGCGACACTTCCCTGCTATTGACTGGCTTATTTCATATTCGCTGTATTCTAACAAGTTAGAAAAATGGTATGATGAAGAAATTTCACCTGCTTTCCATGCAAACCGTATTATCGCGATGAAATTACTTCAAGAAGATTCTAGTTTAGAAGAAATTGTACGTCTTGTGGGTGTAGACAGTTTGTCTGACCGTGACAAGTTAATTATGGATACATCAAAGTCCATTAAAGAGGATTTCTTGCACCAAAACGCCTTTAATGACCAAGATGCATATTCAACGCTTAAAAAGCAATTCAAGATTCTAAACGCTATACTTGAATATCACCGTTTGGCAAACATCGCACTAGAAAGTGGTGTTGAATACGGTTGTTTAGTCAAGCCAGAACTACGATCAAAAATCAGTCGCTTTAGATATTTACCAGAAGACGAAATCGGAAAAATTGACGAGTTTACCTCGACATTGAAATCAGAACTTTCTCCGGAAAAATCTATGGATGAAGATATGGATGACGTACAACTAAACTTGACGGATATGTCCAACCTTAAAGCAGACCATTGGGACAAAAAATAACGGAGGTTTAAAATGCAAAGAGTATATAAGACAATAACAAGTGCTGTCGGACCATTGATGATGGTATCTGGTGTAGAAGGTGCCGAGTACAATGAATTCGTGGAAATCGAACAAGAAAACGGCGAAATCCGAAACGGAAAGGTTTTGGAAATATCACGTGATAAGGCTGTGGTACAAATGTTCACATCCAGTCATGGTTTGAATATTAACCGTAGTAAGGCGCGTTTCCTTGGAAAAAGTTTGGAATTGCCTGTGTCTCCACAAATGTTGGGACGTGTGTTTGATGGTCTTGGACGACCAAAAGATGGTGGTCCTGAACCTATTGCGGTTAAGAAACTGGACATCAATGGTTTGCCTATTAACCCTACTGCACGTAACTATCCAGATGCGTTTATTCAAACTGGTATATCCGCTATCGACGGATTGAACACGCTGGTACGTGGACAAAAACTGCCAATTTTTAGTATGTCTGGTTTGGCGCACGCTGAACTGGCGGCACAGATTGCACGTCAATCAACCGTGCCTAGTGGTGGAAAATCATCTTTCGCGGTTGTGTTTGCGGCATTGGGCATTACACACGACGAAGCCGATTTCTTTATGCAATCGTTTGCAAATACCGGTGCGCTAAGTCACTCTGTCATGTTTATTAACCTTGCAGATGACCCTGCACTAGAACGTATTGCAACACCACGTATGGCACTTACATGTGCGGAATATCTTGCATTTGAATTGGACATGCACGTTCTTGTTATTATGACAGACATTACCAACTATGCCGAGGCATTGCGTGAGGTTTCCGCCGCACGAAAAGAAATCCCAGGTCGACGTGGATATCCAGGATATCTTTATACCGACCTTGCAACGCTTTACGAACGCGCTGGCTGTATCAAAGGCAGAAAAGGTTCAATTACACAGATACCTATTCTAACTATGCCAGAGGACGATAAAACACACCCAATTCCGGATCTTACCGGTTATATTACCGAGGGTCAGATTATGCTGTCACGTGAACTTTCCAAAAAAGGTATAACCCCTTCCATTGATGTGCTGCCTTCACTTTCCCGTCTAAAGGACAAAGGTATTGGAAAAGGCAAAACTCGTGAAGACCATGGTGATACAATGAACCAATTATTCGCAGCATATGCAAAAGGAAAAGATGCAAAAGAACTTGCACAGATTCTTGGTGAATCTGCTCTTAGTCCGCTGGACAGAACATATGGAAGATTCGCAGATGCGTTCGAACAAAAATATCTAAACCAAGGTTTCAACACAAACCGAAACATCCAAGAAACATTGGATATTGGATGGGAATTGCTACGTATTTTGCCAAGAGAAGAATTAAAGCGTATTAAGGACGTATTTCTTAACCAATATTACGATGCAAAATAATTTCGCGTAAGGAGAACAAAAATGGCACGAATTAATGCAAGTCCTACGCGGATGGAAAAGCACAAGCAAAAAGGACGGCTTAAAACCGCATCGCGTGGACACAAACTTTTGAAAGATAAATGCGACGAAATGATTCGTAGTTTCATGGTGCTTATCCGAAAAAACAAGGCACTTCGTGACGAAGTCGAGACCGAGATTTCACGTGCGTTACGCTTGTTCATGTTATCAAGAACCCAAATGACCGCACAAGAAATTCTGGCTGCGGTATCCATCAAACGTGCTGCATTTGATTTTGCGACAACCACCGCAAACATTATGGGTCTGCATGTACCAAAGATTGTAATAAAAGAATCTGCTGACATGGCTTCCACCGCTTCAATCACAACAGTGGCACATTTTGATAAGGCTATCGCTGCACTGTCAAAACTTATGCTTTTGCTTATTGAACTTGCAAACGTGGAAAAGACCTGTGACATGTTGGCGAACGAAATTCAAAAAACCCGCCGTCGTATCAATGCACTTGAACATATCCTTATTCCGCAAATTAAAGAAACAATCAAGTACATATCAATGAAATTGTCCGAAAACGAACGTGCCAGCCAAATTCGCTTGATAAAGGTGAAAGAGATGTTGGACGAAATAGAGGCCATCGAAGAAGCCGCTAATCTAGCCAAACAGGCAAAAGCCAAATAGTTAAATAAAAAAGGCATCCAGCCTTTTTTTTGTGATTATAATTCCTTAATAATTAGTTCAAAGATTCTTTTATTATCCGCGATGTAATTTCCATGGTCTGCATTTGGTACAATAATCAATTTACTGCCTTGGATATTATCAATAATTGTTTGCGAGTGTGAAAGGTGAACTATATCTTTTTCACCATAGAAAACCGTGGTTGGTATTGCAATTGTTTTTAATTGATCGGCGGTTATATTCGGTTGTGTCAACATAAGCCGCATTTTATCAGAAAACCTGAATGGAAATGTAAGACAAAAAACCGCACGCGTTACAAACCGCCAAAATGGTTTTATGCCCTTTGGTGTCAAATTAATTCCCGCGACAAATAACTTGTCCAAGACATTTGGATACTTCAACGCCAATAATAATCCAACAATCCCACCGTCCGAGAATCCAAAGAAAATTGGCTTTTCAATTTGTTCGTGTTTAATAAGATTTGCTATGTCATCGGCGATGTCATTATAATTCAGCCGCTTAACTTTGTCGGATTTTCCATGGCTGCGGGTGTCTGGTATATAAACGGTGAAATCCGTCGCTAGGTTCGGGATGTCTTTGAAAAAATAGTTACTGCCCATATTTCCGTGTACGAAAATCATCGGTCTTCCCTGTCCACTCTTGATATACGAGATCTGGACGCCGCTACTGTCAAATGTTTTTGTTTGCATGATCTTATCATATCATGTTTTACCAATTAATAAAACCCTTAACTGGGTTTTGAAAATTGTAGGTTTAATTCCATTTGATCGTGTACATAAATAAAAAATTCCCTATGGGAATTTTCCGTGAATGGTGGGTCTTCAGGGACTTGAACCCCGGACCGACCGGTTATGAGCCGGTTGCTCTAACCAACTGAGCTAAAGACCCTTTTGTTGGTGGGTGCTGATGGATTCGAACCACCGCAGGCTTGCGCCGACAGATTTACAGTCTGCTCCAATTGGCCACTCTGGCAAGCACCCCTAACAACGTATAATAGCAAAAAAATCGTGTTAAGTCAAGCAAAGTTTTTTAACATACAAAGTTTTAAAGATTGCAATATTCGTCTTGAAGTGATATAATCATATCACTTCCGCTCGCGGGGCTATGGCGCAGTTGGTAGCGCGTTTGAATGGCATTCAAAAGGTCAGCGGTTCAAATCCGCTTAGCTCCACCATCGTCGTCAAAGTTCGAACCATGTTATTGTCTTTGTTAATGGCATGGTTGGATTCAGACGAGTGCGACAGCAACGTGAAAAAGTCGTATAACAACACGGTTTTTTATTGCTTTTATAAAAGTCGAGCATATGAATCTGCTTTTTGTCTTTTAATTTAAAATAGGTTGTGCTACACTCAGCACATGGGACTCTTCAGAAAAAAACTCTCACCACTCCAACTCACAGGCATTTATGTCTTCAGGCATAAGAACATGAAAGGCATCGAATCTGATGTAGCGCTCGAGGCGGCACAAGAACTCCTCTTTGGATTGGGATTGAAGCACGAATACGTATCCTTCAGTATAGAGAATCACGGACTTTGGACTTTTGACAAGTGCGAACGATTCCTAAAGCAATATCCGACCCTAGTAAAATTCATCATACGAAAAGAAAAGTCTAGCAAGAAAATCAACAAGCTTATGGGTGCTGAAATGATGACACTGGAAATTCGCAGCAGTGGTACGGAAATTGCAGAGTGCGACATTGAATGCCTGCGCAAAATCTTTAAACGCGGACCTGACCTGTCGCTCACATTTCACAACATTACCAAAGACGGGGAACCATTTTGCTCCGAAATAGTTGCCGAGAAACATCTCAGCGAACACATGCTACAAATCCACTTTAAAAAGGACGACCACAAAGATAAGCTGGACTCTATTGCAAAGTTTGTCGGATGCAAGCCACAGCCCTTTATCATTCCATGCGTATCATAGAGGGCATATGGAGATGGCGGCTCGAACTTCATCCCAATAGCCCACCAAGATAAATATGGAAAAACTGTTTTCAAGAACAGTTTAATTTTCAAACAAGATTATATTCTTGGTATAAATTGTCATGTTATAAAATAAAAAGTTTTTTAAAAAAAGTGTTGACATAGGTCAAATATTGTATATACTGTTATTATGTCGTATATACAGTTATAATAAGAGGTAGTGCAATGAACATCGTAATCTCGAATAGGTCTGATCAACCTATTTACGAACAGATTAAAGAACAAATTCGTTCGGCGATTATTCGTGATGAAATTGCAGAAAATGAAATGCTGCCTTCCATTCGTTCGCTTGCACATGACCTTAAAATCAGTGTAATTACAACAAAGCGCGCGTACGACGAATTGGAACTTGAGGGATTTATTGCGACAGTACACGGTAAAGGATGTTTTGTATTACCAAAGAACAAAGAACAAATTCGCGAATACAAATTAAAAGAAATCGAACAACACCTTACCAACGCAATCACAAATGCCAAGATGATTAGAATGACAAGCGACGAGTTAACACAATTATTACACATATTATTAAAGGAGGAAGACTGATGGAAAATGCTATTGAAATAAATGGCTTACGAAAGAAGTTTGGAAATTTTGGTGTCGAAGATGTCTCTTTTACGCTACCAAAAGGTTTCATTATGGGTTTTGTCGGCAAAAATGGTGCCGGCAAAACAACTACGATTAAAGCAATTTTGAATATGCTGAATCGTGATAGCGGCGAAATAAAAATATTCGGCAAAGACAATCTTCAACACGAGGCCGAGATTAAGCAGAAAATAGGTGTCGTAATGGACAGTCCTTTTTACGAGCAAGAATGGACACTGGTTCAAGTTGGAAAAATGTTAAAGCCATTTTATCCAGGCTGGAGCGACCAAAAATTTAACGAGATGTTAAAGCAGTTTCAACTGGCACCAAATAAAAGGGTTAAAGAATTATCCCGTGGCATGAAAATGAAAATAATGGTTGCATGTGCTTTGGCACATGACCCGGATCTACTCATATTAGACGAACCTACCAGCGGTCTGGATGCAGTTGCACGTGATGAATTGCTTGAAATTTTGCAATCATTTATAAGCAACGAAAATAAATCAATTCTATTCTCAACACACATAACCACCGATCTGGAAAAGATTGCGGATTATCTTACTTTTATTGATAATGGAAAAATTGTGCACAGTGATACAAAAGACAACATGCTAGAGAAATATGTTATTGTGAAAGGCGGACGGGACGCCCTGACACCAGAACAAAAGGCATTAATTATTGGTTACCACGAAACCAAAGTAAATTTTGATGGAATCACAGACAAAGCAAATTTAAAAAACTTTCCAAAGTCACTGGTAATCGAGCCATGTACAATGGACGAATTGGTTGTAAGATTTAACAAAGAAGGGAGGAATAAATCATGAAAAATATTTCTGGACTATTAAAGATTGATACCATGCTTATTGCGCCTTATTGGAAATGGTTGGTAATGTTTTTTGGTATAGCACTTTTAATGAGCATAGTGGCTGGACAAAGCGGATTGGTATTTATCATATCATTCACAATGTTTGCAGGCACGTTCACCGCATTCAATTTTGAAAATACCGAGAAATCTAATCTAAACGTTTTATATGCAACACTGCCGACAAACAGGAAATCTATTCTCTTTACACGTTACATATTCATTTTAATTGTCCTTGTCCTGTCACTTATCGTCGCAGTAGGGGTTGGCATCATAATTGACCTTGCATTTGGCAACACATTGTATTGGGAAGCATTTGCTACACTCGCCTGTATTTCTTTTGCAATATATCTATTTAATACAAGTTTCCAAACACCCTTCTTTTACAGATTCGGATACGTTAAAGGCAAAATATTCCTGTGGATACCTTTGATTATTATTATGATAATACTTAACATTCCCGTACTCTTTGATGTATTTAACTTAAATGTTAATTTCAATATTTTTGAAATTTTGTTCCGCAACACAACTGCTACAAGCCTAATCGCACTTGCAGTTGGTATAGTGTCAATTACAATTTCATATATCCTGTCGCACAAAATTTATCTAAAGCGAGATTTCTGATTAAAACACCACCAAAGTTTGAAAAAGCCCAGCGCGGGCTTTTTTGAATTAATTAAAAACCTATTGAGCATTCAGCAACTACAATAAGATAAAAAGCAGTTGACAATATATATATATTCTAATCTCATGAAAGAGGAAGAAATTCAAACTAATTTAGACAAGTTGCAGAGTCTTGGCGGCGAGTTAAATGTACTTTTTGATAAAGAAAATGAATACGAAAAATCAATTAACAAAAAAGCCAATATTACACTTGCTTCACTTGGTACGGCGGCAATTGCAATGATAGCAAGACACCTTGATTTAGATCCAGAGGCGATTCAAGACATTTTTGGTGTGGCACAGCATCTTGCAACGGGTGCCGGAGTTGCGATGATTGGTTCAGCTTATGTGGAAGTAAAAAAAGGTTTAAAAAACAGTGAATCTATTGAATCTATTCGTACACGCGCAAGTGCAATGTTCAAGGCGCTAGTAGATTCTGGACAACATGTAAATACTGCGAGCAATAGTTATTTAGAAATTCTAGGTGCAGTGTACCAAAATAGCCGGTCAAGACAAGATTCGACAGAACGTGAAATTTAAACAGTTTTATATAGTACTTGGTCTTTTTGGGTCAACTATTAAACTGGCATCCTCAGGAAATTTTTGCATCAGTGCCTCGATTCCATGTTGCAATTTAAACTCTATTTCTGCTTTGTGCAATGGTATTAAAATATAAAAATTTACAAAATCTTTTTTGGAAATCTGAACTCGCTCTCCTGGTGATTGCGGTGATAAAAGCACTACCCCAGAAAACCCAGTAGTAGGGTCGTATGCTTCCCAATCCTCGTTCGCGGTAGTGTGCCCCCAACCAAGCCATGTATTGGCATATATTGGAAAGCGTGCTAATTCCTTTAACATGCGAACCGGCCAATACCACTGGTCTTCTTCGCTGTCAAATCGCCAATTACTTGGAAGATAAATCATTAACTCTGCCCTGTCTAAATTTTCCTTGCGCAACTCTTTGGGTACATTCATCGAATGTGCACCCATCCCCATGGTCACCAATGTATAAAAATCATTCTCGGGCGTCGGGTTAATCAGCGCCACATCGCAATGAATATCCGGTGATACAACTTCGTGCAACACATGTTCAAAGTGTCCAAAGTTGTTCGTGATATGCGCCTCTAGCGCTTTTAATTCTTTTTCATTATAAAGTTTTGGTCTTGCCATAATTATTCTCCTTCTTAAGGATTCTGCACAACCCCACCGATTGCAAACATGGATGCAATTATGTCGCCAGTAACACCAGTTACAGTAATCGCACGAGACAACCCAGATCCATGTATTACAGCGGTGCCTGGCCCAGTAAATGT
>WRAS01000008.1 GCA_009780065.1 Bacillota bacterium
ATTGTTAACCCACAAACTGTCGTGGCGGACTTGGTTTGTGTTTCCGTGGTACAGGAATCCGTTGTGGAATGCTGTGCCGCCAAACGTTGTATCTATTGCACGCAGTCTGTGCAGGGAATCGTACGTATACTGCACATTAAACCTGCTATGATTAATCCTATCCACCTGACCCAATCCATTCAAATGCACCGTCTGACTATATTCCAAATTATTATTCAGCCTCACATCCGTCCTAAACTGCGCCAACCCTCCGTTCGGGGCGCGGTGTTGAACCTCCACGTTGTGATGGTTTTGGATGCGGGTGGTGTGCATGTTTGTGTGGGCTGTGTAGTAATATCTTACGCCTGTTGAATGCTCGACGTGGGTGTATGTATTTTGGTGATCCAGGTGTGCCCAATATCCGTGTGTTCCGTTGATGCTTTGTTGCCAGCCTGCGTCGCGTTCCATCTGCCCAAAGAACACTTGTTGACCATTGCCGTGGGTAATTGACCTTAGACGACTTTGATCCGAGGTATATGTAAATTGCATTAGGTTCCTGTCGCCGATACTGATCAGACCAAGGTTCCCCGAATTGTTATATCCAAAATCCGTATGAAAACCGTTGTGTGTAATTCGACTTAGTTGGTTGCGACCATTATATCCAAAGTTTGTTGTTATATTGCCTGTGGTTGTGGATGACAGTTGCCCATGGACGTTGAAATGGTCGGTTCGGGTTTGGGTTGGGCTGCCCGCCACGCCATGAATTTGCGAGGTTGTGGAACCGTTTGTGTTCAGGGTCGAGGTGGTGCGGATACCGTTCTGGGTAATGTCTATTGTTCGACCACCATTTGTGCGATTGATTGTTGTTTCATGGAAACTGCTGCCCGTCCCAAATTCTCGCACACGGGTTATGTGACCAATTGCACAGTATTGGAATTCAACTCGCGCAACGCGACGACGGTTTTGATTGAATTGGCTTTCGTTTTGGGCGGTTGCAGGCGCACGGTATTCGGTTATGCTTTGAACAAATCGTGGGTATCTTGCCTCCCCAGGCGAGTTTGTGTAAACAAAATTAAATTGTGAAAGCGAATTATCTGCCGGGTTGAATCGGTATATACGGGCAGGCTGGTCAAAGACACTTTCTTGCCTTGGAAAGTTGTTTGCGCGGTTTGGATCCCATTGAACAGGCAATCGAATCAAACGCGCATCATAAATTTCCACAACGTTAAACAATTCAACACGTATCGAATTGCCAATAACATCCTGTGCGTTTGGTGCGATTGCCAGATACTGCCACTCGGTTGTATTGCCGTTCAAACGATGGGTTGTGATTCTGTCATTCACACGAAGCTCTACACGCGGATTTGTCGAGATACTAACACGCACCCACGCCGAGAACACAAAGTTGCTTACGCCACCTTGATTAAGATTCGGTTGGTTGTTCGCGACATTAACGGTTGCAACATTGTTGCTAAACGAGATATTTATGTCGCGCGCCCTTGCAAAAGTATTGGTAAATGCAACCACGTCAAATCCGTTGGATGTCGCGGTAACGGTGTCCGAACCTCTCCATGCGTAGTCCGCAACCACACGGCTGCCGCGGAATGATACGTGGCGAATTGTTGCGGTGTTGGGGCTGGCCAGCCTGGTTGTGCGAACATAATTAGATGTTACGTAGGTGACATTAACAATTTCTTGCGAGTTTACTTGCACAGCCCCACCAGCATTCCGTATATGGGTTTCAAGGCGATTCACACGCCCGCCAGAGTCATATCCAACCCCGAAAGACCTTGCATCGTTACCATGCTGGAAAACACGGTTCAAGCGACGGTCGATGTATCCAAATTCTGTCACATGTCCGTTCCTACTAATACTATGCAGGGTAGTCCCACCAGGGGTGTCTGTAAACGTTACAAGTTCTGTTGGGGTTGCATTGCCTACACGAGACGTCATGCGGGACACACGCCCGCCACTGTTATATTCAAAACTTACGGTGGTATTTCCATTCGTTACATTTGCAATTTGAAAGATATCACCACTAGTGCGAAGGTAATTAATTTCCAACCACATACCAATTTGTCTTGCACCATGACGGGATGGAAATTCGTGAATTTCCATCAAACGTCCGTTAGATGCAAAAACCATCGAGTTTCCGCTTCGGTCAACCATAATGTGATTCGCGCTCTGGGTATACAGGCGCATTCCCAGTCTTTCGTTTTGATTGTTGATGAAATAATGTCTGTTACCAAGTGCATCAATGAAAGCAGTAAAGCCCGTACCAAATTGCAGTAACTGGTGCAAGTTCAGGCGAAAGTTATGACCAACGTGGAATCTACCCATCGGCGAGAATGTATTGTTGTATACATGACTAATCTGGATTGGCATAAACCCGTCCTGTATTTGGACTGTATCAAAGACATATGTTAGTCTGCCTGAGTTTAAATCAAGCAAGCTGGTTCCCATGTCGCCGTGGTTGTGAGAAAGATAATATGGTTGGGCGTGGGAGTATTGTATTCGGAGAACGGGGTTAGAAAATACACTATCGTTAAAATTTCTTTCTCGTATTGAAAATATTGCTTGGTTAAAGTGCTGCGTCACATAATTTTTTATGTCAAACGTCATATGGCTTGATGACTCAACGGTAAAAGTATAAAATCCTGTGAGATCGTGCATATTGTTAAGATTTGTTGTTGCTTTTAATACGGCGTTAAAGTTTCCATTTGGATTACTGTTGTTAAAAGACAATTCAGCAGACACAACGTAGTTGTCTCGTATTATTTCCCCAATTCTTGCGATGTTATTGATGTCTACAAATGCACTATAACTTCTACCGCCAATAGGAATAAAACCACCAGGTCTCTCAAAGTTGGAACGAAAATGAGCTGTACCTATAAAATGACTCGAACTGGCCGCATGGTAATTACCAACCCTCATAGAGGTAGACGTAAACAATGTTGTCGTCACCGCCATCGTCCCCATAACAACCGGAAACGCAGCCATTGACATAAACCCTTCACACGCTGAAATGGTCAAATAGTAATTCCCATCTTGGTATTCCAGATTATGGCTAACAACACCATACAATCCCGTCACATCAACAAGATACCCGGTTTGAATACGATACACAATATCACCATTTCTATCAAGGATATAAATCGCTTCATTATTTTGGCGTATGTCAAAGTTATTTAAATCAAGTTGGAATGTGAAATCATAGTTTCCAAGTGGGTTATGGATAATCAGAGACTCTTGCAAAGATTGACCTTGTAATGTGTATTGGATGTCTACCCCGTCGAAGATATTAGCAAAAGTTACCGCGGAGTTATTACGTACAAGCGTGGTTTGTAACTCTTGTTGTAATTCAGATGACATTTCAAGGTCTTGTATAGTAGAAAAGATATCACTGCCAAAGTTTGGTTGGACTAGTGGTTCCCCGCGAGAAGAAGATTCCATTTGTAGGTTGCCATCGTAGATAAATATATCTGCCTCTTGTCTTTGAAGATCAAATACTGGGGTTATAGATATTGAACCTTGGTTAGAACTTAGATTAACCAAAGAACCAGAATCAAAACTAACGTTAAATGCATTTGATGTGTTTCCCAGATTATTGTTAATTGTGTTATCTATTTCCTGGTAATATTCACCATTAAAAAAGTGAATTGCTGTGGCGAATGATTGCATTACGAACATGCCATCTGCCTGGATGAATGTTTTACTGTCGGCGGTTCTTTTATGGATCACTTCTCCGACTATTATACTTTCGTTAAAATCATGTTCTCTGTGTATGTGTCGTGGGTCTAAAAAGTCACTGACACCGATTTCATTGACGACACTAGACTCTGATGAAGTTGGAATGTGCTGTGAGTTATTTTCACGTGAAGCAGAGTTCTCCTGCACAGTGGCGGCGAGGGTGTTAATTGCACTGGGTGGGGCGGACATGAAGAACATGATTGTACATAGCAATATTGCGATGGTGGCGATAATAATACTTTTTTTTCTTAGTTTCATTTTAACCTATTAACCTAAATTTCTCCTTTGGATTTAAATAAGCATACAATTTAACCATCAATATCACAAATGAATTTTTTAATGCATTCTTTGTTTCGACAGAAAGTGACAAAATTCAACAAAAGCATTATGCATTCATAAATATATTGTGCTATAATGCACTATCAGGCTGCCTTATTTACGTAAGAAAAAGTAAAGGAGGTGATGATCAAATAAAGTGATTTAAACATTAATATAAACAAAAATAAATTAAAAAGGAGATTTCATATGAAGAAAGTTTTAGCAACAGTGCAGATTTTTTCGCTTGCATTCTTTTTCGCATTTTTCTTTGTAGGTTCCAGTGTATCAGCAGCCGAAACGCGTTTTGCGCGAATTTCTGATGGTACTATCGTAAGCACTACAACTGAGCGCGTGGATTTCGCACATAGAACTAGTACATCATTCAATGTAAACCCAGTTCTTCCTGTGTATCAAAGTGATTTAGGTTGTGGTATTACAGCGGGCGGAGTTATAATTTCATGGTACCAGAGAGAATTTTTGCAACTCTTGCCTGGTAACACACCAGGTTCTTTTTTTCTTGGGAATTGGAGATGGACAAATCAAAATATACATCACAATAATATGTTTAATCAATTGTCACCATTGATGGGTGCCGTGAATGGATATGTTACCATAAACGGATATCTTGGTGGAATGAATTCATTTGTTTCATCCAGAGGCAGAACGTTTACATCCACAAGTTTAAGAAATGCTAATGGTACGCTTAACTTCCCTGCCACCCAAGCTGCGCTGAGAAATGGACAATTGGTTACAATTTTTGTGAGTGGTTACAGCCTTGCTCACATAAATGGACCACAAAACCATTCAAATTTCGATATCATTACTGTTGACAATCGGGCTGGTTACCATGCTATGGCAGTGTTCGGTTATCAAGTGGTCCGTTACTATAATTCATCTATGGTAATGTTTAGGCAAGATATTTATCTCAGAGTGCATTCTGGACATAGAACACTAAATTCTCTCATCCTTCGACACTTTACTGGATTTTACAGTGCATTTGTGACCCACGTCAGTTGAAATAAAATTTGTCGATAAATGTCGAGCGAAATATGTTTACAAAATTATCAAGTTCATCCAAACTTTTATAATTCACAGAGTCAAACGTGGGGGATAAACAATGGATGAACTTTTGCTTGATAGATCAAGACCAACAAAAGATGTATTCAAACAATGGTGCATAGAAAGCAATAAAAAACCGACCAGGAAAAACAGGCGCGAATTTGAAAATTTGCGCGTCGGTGCATTCCTTGGAGTAGTTGCAAATGTTTTGAAGCAAAGAATGATACATGATGATAAAGTCGAAGCCGAGATAATTAATTTCCCTGTGGAATGTGTCACTGAACCCACACTAAAACCAGAAATCAGAGCAAAGAAGAAATCTAACCGATTTCGCTTTTTCGCAGCCTCTGTCGCTGTATTTTTTGCTGTTTGCATTTCCATCACCATGCCTATGGTCTTTGCAAGCAACAGACCATATGACGGACCGCCAGATTCAGGGTTTGGGGAACGAGAAAAATATGTAGCTAGAAGTCAGTTTTTTTGCCTAAACGAATTCAAAGATATACTTGACCAGTTCGAGGATACCCTAATTTTTGAAGATATCTTTGATTTTGAGCGTGCGGAAAAAGAAGCATTACTCGATGACCATGATTTTGTTCTCAGTTTAACCCTAACGAATGCACTTATTGTAACTTCTGATTTTTCTCTTATTTTTGAATTGGATTACCGGATTCGGTTGTATGAAAATTATGAATTCATCAATTATCAGCAATTTGCATTGGTGAACGAAACATTTTTTGTAGATGAAATTGAGATACATTATATAATAGTTGCCAGTGATGAATCGTATTCAGTTTATCTTACGTTTTCATATTCTGGATTTGATTATTTTTTTCAAATCAGACCGGTTGTAGACGTGTATGGTGATGTTGTTGCGGCGGGAGAATATATAACACCATTAACGAAAAATAATCTTATAAAGATAATAGAACTTTTATTCAAATAAAAGGAAAACATATATACGAAAGAGAGGACAAGTGGGGATGTCGGCTAAAATAAAACTTTTTGTTATTGAAACCAGTTCAGAAGAACATATTCGGTTAAAAGAGGTATTGCACACTTCGGATCAATTTGAACTAGCCCCTTTGGTGGTTAAAGAAGTGGAAGAACACGTAAAAGGCACAAAAGCATCACAAGTTTTGCAAGATTTTGTAACGGTAACATTAGGTGAAGCGACACCCCAAAAAGAAGAAGTTCAGGTTGAAAAACAATTGGACAAGTATATAACAGATATTTTCATATCAATAGGAATGCCACCCCAATGCAAAGGTTATCGCTATTTGAGACATGGGGTGAAACTTGTCGTTAAAAATCAGTCAATAGCAATGACCAAAGAGTTATACCCAGCAATAGCCGCCCAATTCAATACAACGCCATCCAGAGTAGAGAGAGCCGTGCGTCATGCAATTCAAGTATGCTGGAACAAAGAAAAGATTAATAATATAAATGCGTTTTTTGGGAAAGACGCTTTTTGTAAGAATGATAAACCATCTAACAGCGAATTTATTGCGTTGATGTCGGACAAAATATTGTTAGAGGATGTTTGCAGGTCTAGGGAATTTTCTTTTAGATTTACTGATTAATAAGTATAATAGATACATGCTAGATATCGAAAAAATTAAAGAAACCATGCAAAAGCCAAGGTTTTCCAAGATGGTTGCGCGATACCAGTTTTTAATCGAGAATTTACATAAAGTAGATATTTCCAAACATGAAGTTTTCCAGCGGACATATAACTGTTTTTTCCAACTGCGACGAAACGAGGAATATCGACGTCAGCATTTTGCCTTTATGGAGAAGCACAAAGCGAATAAGAGTATCCGTTTCCAAGAAATTTTAATATTTTTGTCTGGTATTCAAGATACTGTGGAAGCGTCCTTTGCATCCAAGATGTTATCCATCATCAATCCGGATATGCCCGTATTAGATTCCAAAGTTTTATTTAAATTAGGGTTGAAAAAGCCTGCGGCGGACTGCCCTACTAAATTACAAGACACAGTAGAACTTTATAATAAAATTTGCGAGTGGTATACAGAATTTTATTGCAAAGCAGATTTTAAAAATTGGATAAAGTTGTTTGATGGGTACTATCAAAATTCTGGTATAAGTGCCGCGAAAAAAGTGGATTTTGTGCTTTGGCAGATGGATAATGAATAGAAGCCCTATTTTAGGATGTTCTATTCTTTCATTTCTGTGGCAAGGCCATCGAGTTTTTTACCCATTTGGGCCAGCATCTCGGCGAGACCGCTAGAGCCTTGTTGCTGTTGCTCGGGTGGCATATGGTGAGCCGGTGGAACCTGATGCGGCTGTGGTTGGGTGAAACCTGGCACGGTGTTGTTCACAATAACTGGCTGTCCTCCGTTTGGTTGAGATTGTTGTTGTGGTTGTGCCTGCACAATAATTGGTTGGGCTTGCGGTTGGATTTGTTGTTGTGGATAAATTACGGGTTGATGATTTCCCCTTAATGATTCAATTGCACCGTGCATTTTCCCCAAGTTGTACGAATCGAATGATTTTGCAAGACTGTTCACCGCATCTTTTACTTCCAACACTTCTGTTTTGACTTTGTCAATTTCAGAGGTATCAACCTGACCTGTTGGAGTCATAAGGACTTGCGGCATAGTTTGCACATATTGATGTGGAACAGCGTTATAAGGAACACGGGCCTGACAACAAGCCACAGATTCAATGTGAGCCAGTTTGTTAATATAGGGTTGTGGATTAATGACCTTTACATTTTGCGATGCAAGAAACTGTGCAAGCATATGCATAGCACCTGAAACTTCTGCCACCTCGCAACGTACCTTTGATATTTCGGTTTCATCCGGCATACCAGCACTTGTTAGAGTAAGATCTTTTGGCGGTTTAGTATTATAAGGTGTACCTTGAAAGTTAACAACGGATTCCATATGTTCCAGCATTTCGTGCGCCTGCTCTGTTATTCCACCTGCAGAACCGCAGTCACAAGAAATTTGTTCACAATTACATGGAGTTGGTCTTGGAGGTGGTGTTCGCTGGGCATATTTTACACCTAGTGCCATAAGTTTTGCCTTGGCCTCTGCATTATTTTTTGCCCGTTTTTTAACAAGAGCATTTAACTCTGCCTTACGCAATTCGGCAGATATTTTCTTTTTTGGGAGTTCCAGGATTTCAGTTTCTATCTGTGCATTTTCTTTTGCACGGATTCTTCTGATCTTGTTAATCTCTGCCTTGCGTTGTTCTTCGGTCAATTTCATTTGCCACCCCCAGTTTTTGAATTCTTGTATTTGGCTACTGCTGATACTGTTCTATCAAGTGCTTGGTCTGCCGACATCACAGTTGCTCTTGCTGTTTGTTCAAGCGCAGCATTTTGTGGCTGTGCATCGTGCTGTACGACAATCTCTATTGCGCTTTGTAATTTTTTGCGTGCCTCCGCAATTGCTGCCTCGGCATCGGCTTTGAGTGTACAATTTACATCAACAGGAGTGCCTGACCGCGAGGAAATTAACAAAGTATCGCGACCACGCCGTCTTGCGATAGCGATTGCAAAGGCAATTGCTAAGATGAGCACAACAAGACATATAAGCAACCACCACCAGTTATTGCGAAGCCAATCAATGAATGTTGGGCTATCGGTTTCGAGTGTTGGCGGGTATGGCATTGTTGTGTTTGGTGGTGTCATTCCAGGTGGCGGCGGAGTCGTTATACTTGGATCGCTTGAGCAAACTATAATAATTTCGTCATAACCATCATAGTCGTATTGAACACGGATTGTGAGTGTAGTACTTTGTTCGGAATTAAGGAACTGATTACCCGTTGGGGCAAGTGCACGAATTTGGATTGCAAAGTCGCCATGTGGGAAGTTGTAGAGAATAACCGCTATTTGAGATATGTTGGTTGTCGTGTACCATGCATTACCATTGATATAGATTCGGTAATAATGTGAATTTGTCACCGCATCCCACTTCAAAACATATTGACCGTTGTCATGCACTACACGCACATTTTGAGGTACATTAAGTTGTATCGGACCAGTTTGGTCAGGATCTTGGTAGTGGATGTTGCCCTGTTGGTCAACCCAGAAGTTTGTTGCAGCGCTTTGCGGAGAGTCGGTGAACAAACCACCACCAACTGCTATGATTCGCACTGTGTACTTGCCCTCGGCTAATGTAAGAGTTTCAAGATCAAACGAAGTTGTGCTTGACGTGTGGTTTGTTCCAACTTGTGCGCCTGTGTTATCAAAGATATAAACTCTGTAGCCGTTGGATATCAGATTTGGGTTGTTCCAAGTAACAACTCCGTTATTTCCAACCACCACATTTGTTGGTGCCAAGAGTTGGGTTGTGGCGGGTGCGATTTCGACGTACATTGTACTGACATCACTGTGTGTATTAGTCACATTATTTCCTATTGTGCGAACACGAATTTGGTATGTACCCGTATCAGAAATCAAGTCACCAACATTCGCACTTCTTGTAAGTGTTCCAGGAACAAATGTGTGGGGGGTTCCGTTGATATAGACTCTAAAGCCATGTGCAGCACCATGTGCCCCTTGTGTCCATTCCCATGACAGAACACCTGTACTCTCATTAAATGTGATATTTGTAGGTTGACTAAGTGCATCTAAACTTGGATTAGGAGGCAGGTCTTGTGGGTTTTCGCCCTCGATTGGCGGAAGTGCTACACCCATGCCTAGTGCGTTCCAAGTTGCGTGAAGGGTCATGCTTCTTGTAACCGTAAAGTTGGTTGGTAATCCAATATTTGCATTTCCATTTTGAGCATTAGCGAGAGTGTTTGCAAACCCTAGGAATTCGAATGTTTCTCCGTTTGTTTGAAAATTTCCAATAGCAATATTATTTGGTGCATTATCGTACCCAGGGGGACTTATTGCGGTCAAATCCACAGTTGCACCAACCGTTTCAAGATCAAATATAAGACTTGTAATCCCTGTGTTGTAAACCGAACTGAAAAAGACTGTCAGACGAATTGGTTCCCATATCGCGTACAAGGCAGTTGAACCATTGAATGTAACTGTTGCAGTTGACGAATGTACCGGCGCGCCGTTTGGTGTTGTAGCCCAACCAACGAAGGCGAAACCTGGGGTTCCTGTGTGCGTGATGTGACCTGGGTTAAATTGTGCAAGGTTTATAGGCGGATGTGTTTGTGCTGTGTCGAATTCGATATATTCAAGGTCAAACCTTGTGTCGTTTACAAAGTCTATACTTGGGAAATTACCTTCACTCATTTCAGGATGAAAATGACTTCTTCTAAACTCTACCCTTGCATCCGTGTTTCGTTGCCACACAGCATATATGGTTGTGTTTACAAACAAATTCGGTTGTGTTGCAAAGTTTGTTGCAATCGGCCATTCAATAATCCCGTTTCTCGAGTTCTGCAAACTTGTTGCCCAACCGATGTGCGTTGCGTTTGGAACTTCCACACCTGTCGGGTCCAAACGGCCAAACGCAAGCGGTAATTGGTTCGTTGTTCCTGCCGTGATAAATTGGTTAGGGCGATAGAAAACTCTCTGGAAATTTGCGCCAGTTGCCAATATCCCGTCCGCTTGAACCACGGTTAGGGTTCTGCGTGGATTAAATTGATACACGGCGAAGAGTCGCAATGGATTTTGCATCACGTGTGATGCCAAAACATTTATATCAGTGCCAGTTCCGAATGCGACCGTGCCATTATTTGCGTTTGTCTGTGATGTCGCCCATCCGATAAAATCAATTTCGTCAAGAACACCAGAGCCCGTTGTTTCTAGTGCCAGTCCAGATGGCATATTGTCAAAAGCACCTGCCCAGATGCCATTAACTGCGTGACTACCTACTGTGAAGTTTTGCCTAAATCGTGATGGTGATGTAAATTCCAAATCAAACAATGTGCTGTCGAAATTGAATTCGACATTTCCTGTTACACCGAATGTTGGCAGATGTGCATAAGGAGCAAGGTTTGGTGTCCAACGCTCGGCATTTGGGCGATGTGCAACTGGCAAGTTATTTCTCCCAATATTCATGGCATCAAGCAAACTATCACCAACTGTATGTCTGTTTGCAGGTGCAGATGCAGGCAAACTTGTGACAAGTCCAGAAATTAATCCATTGTCGGCAATGACGGCAGAGTGCGATATATTTCGTGTTCCCGTAGTAAGCCCGATAAAGTTATTCGTCCTACCAAAAGTATTTACGAGGTTTGCGGTACGTGCCCCTGCCGAGGAATCCCCAAGAATCTCATGAACAGATATGCTTGTCGTATTTACCAACAAACCAAAATTGTACGCATTCTGTATGTTCAAAACAACTGTTCCTGTTGCTGCACCCCAAGCACTATATATCCCTGCTACAGTTGAATAAACCGATGACACACCATTAAGAGTTATATTTCCACGGTTATAACTGTTGATAATATTCATACCAGTATTTGCGGTACTTGAACGACCGGTAATGCCACCAAGATTCGCACGAACACCAGCCCCACCCATTCTCGTGTAAGTTATGTTTCCATAATTTGCTACATTTATGAGTGTGGTCGTACCTAACGCACCACCAGTATGGACTCCACCGACTAGCACACTAGTACTTACTGATGCCATTGTCAGGTTTGCCTTATTCACAACATTTCTCACAGTCGTATTAATTGTTTCACCTATGGCGCTTGAAAACAAATTCCAACCAGTTGCACTACTAGGCCATATAACACTATTAACATTTCCATGAGTAGAAAAATTTTCAATAACCGCATTATTCATTGCACCAAACAACGATGCAACCGCAAGATTAGCAGCAGTAGAATTTGCTTGGACAGTTGTGGATAATATTATTTCATGGTGATTCCCATTAAAGTGCCCCCTGAACTGTCTATGATTAGTTGCGCTTCTATCCGTTCCGATTGGTGTCCAAATTCTCGCCCTTAAATCAATACCAGAGCCAAGATTAATAGTTTGCCCGGTCATATTTTGCCCATTCACAGCGGTAGCCGTATTAACCAGTTGTGCAAGGCCCGCCAACTGTTCGGGCGTAGTTAAAGTAAATTCCGTGTCCGTTGTGTTCCACCAAGATATGTCGGCAACCGCCGCCCAATGTTCGGTTGGAGGTGGTGGCTGACCACCCGCCTGAGAAGCAAACGGATGCGCCAATAATAGAACCAGACCCGTTGCAATAGTTAGAGCCAGAAAACTGGTCATAACCAGTGATAATGTTCTCCTTGATTGTGATTTCAATACGTTTTTCATTAGTTCCCCCAATTAAAAAACTGCTCATAATACAATGAACAGCTCAGTTATAATTAGTTAATGACAAAAAAAACATCGATCCGTATTGCGGATTTATCCAACAAAAATTGCTTGGTCTTTTTATACAGTTTTTTGCCATACGATACATATTTAACATATTCGAGAATAAATGGCAAATCATTTAAGCCCTTTTGTTACCATTTTTGTCCTCGTTTCCATGCAAAAGTTTAAAAGACTCGCCGTTTTGACGAGTCTTTTTTATTACTTTGCATTGTATGGGTTAGTAATCTTTTTCATGATACATACCGCAATTTATAAAATTAAAAAAGCCTGTTCATAGAAACAGACTTTTTCATATGACCTTGGTGGCTTCGGGCGGAATCGAACCACCGACACAGGGATTTTCAGTCCCTTGCTCTACCGACTGAGCTACGAAGCCTTTACAAACATTATTATACATGCGAAAAATCTTGATGTCAACAAATAGAATGATATTGAAATTAGTTATGTTTCATGTTAGAATCCATTCATGGATAGAAAGAGATACGTAGCAATTCCGAGACAAGGGCGAAAGCACGTTATATTTGGCGAGACGCAACCTTTGTTTCGCGTTGGGTCTTGGATCACAATAGATAAAAGAAATTATGAAATTAAAAAGGTTGATATAAAAAAGGGCGTTTATGTTTTCGCGGCTCTTGATAAACCTAGCAAAAACTATACTATAGAGTTTAGAGATTTACATTCATCGTCGGCAGATAAAACAAAGTATCTTGGACGGTAGAGTTAAGTCTTTGGAACATCTGCTTCTTTATTGCGACGAATTTTTGCATACAATCTTGGTGAATACATAATTATCATAATTGATATTGCAGCCAATATCGCATAGACAAAAAGTACCACAGGAAGCCAAAATAATTCGTGATTATTGTTCATTCGGAAAGCAGCGAAATTAGTTTCCAAGACGCGCGACATTATGCCTGCAACCAGCATAAAACCCATGAATATTCCGGATGCAACCAATAACTCGTGCCAATTTGGTTTGTATGGTCGCAAAGCTATGAATACAAATAAGAACAATATTGCGACAGTGTGGTAGATATAACTGTGCCAATCCATGAAGATTGCGGTTGCGTAATTTAGACGTGGCGTACCGCTCCATGTGCCGGATGGGTTATTTGTTACTATGCCTTCGACCTGGATACCCATCATTGCACTTGGTGCAACCAGTACAACTATCACAACCATAACAGATATTGCCAAGGACAATCCCCAAAAAAACTTTGTGGCTTTCCATTTTTGTTTCATAAATGCTGCCAGTGGGATGGAGAACGCAAAGATACTGCACACATGTAGCGGAATCCAGAACAGCCTATACCCTGCTGGATTTGTGAATCCGATGATTTGCTTTGCAATTTCCAAGCCAAGTAAAATGGCACCAATCACCATGAATGGAATCAATTTGGCACGATCACTTTTGTTACGCAGCCAAAAATATAATCCAACCGCAACAGCCACCATTAGTATCAATGTTGGTGGTATTAGTATTGCATCGTATCTACTCCACATTTTTGTTCTCCTTCGGGATTTGTTTTCATAGGAACTTTATCACGGTTTTTGCGTTTTAACAAAGCAAAATATATTCGTGTACCCAGCAAGATTGCAATACCCGACAAGGTATAACACACCATGTATATAAGCCATTGAATAAATTGGAATAGATAATACCCATGGCTGTCACGAATGTTATTAAGATTGAACAAATTATTATTCAGAAACATTGCAAAGTTTGACTGCAACACATTTGCCATAATTGCAACAAAACCCAGGTAAGCAGCAAAGATTATACCACCCCAGAAGACATCTTTTGTGTGCGGTCTGTATGGACGAAGTGCAAGATATAACATCAATGTCATAACCATCAAAAGGTGAAAAAAGAATGAATGGTATCCCATAAAGTCGGCATCGATAAAAAGACTTTGGCTTTGTGAGACGGTGTCTGATGGCGAGCCAAGTAGCGCAACAGACCCCATAAGTGCAACAACAAAAGACAGATCCCAAAAGACCTTTGTGATATTCCATTTTTGTTTCAAGAAGACCGCGAATGGGAGGAATAATATTATTCCACTGCAAATATGTAGCGGCAGCCAAAACATTCGGTATTCATCAAAAGCGATAAGGCCGACAAGTTGCTTTGCGATTTCAAGTCCAAGAAATAAACCTGCGACGATTTGAAAAGGTATTATTTTATATTTATTACATTTCCCCCGGAAAATGAAATAGCAGCCAACGGCAATACAAAGCATAATTGCCAATGAGATTGGATAAATGATTGCGTCTCGTGTTGTCCACATCTTTATATTATAGCGAAATCACATATGTCTACCTAGTGATTTTTTGATTGCAGCCAAATTGTGGTCAAATCCTTGACCAAACCTTTTAGCAAATTTTTCGTTATGATTTTTCACACCAAGATATCCACCTTGATCGAATTTTGTTCCTTGGGTACATTCAAGAACAAAGCCTTCGAGGCCCTTTGTACATTCACGGAAATCGATGCCTTCAAGATTTTTTATTTCACGCGCAAATTCTTGCAAAATTTCTGGGTGCTTTACACTTAAATAGGCAAGGTTCTCATCAAGAGATTGAATAGCCATGTTGTACAGCCTTCCCTTTTTTGCTTGGGCTTTGGTTACCACGCGTGGTAAAGTTTCTCCGAGTTTAAACATGTCATCACTGGTTAAGTAATTGTCGTACATGTCTGTTTCTTCTGAGCTTTCCACACCAAATCTAGATTTGGCTTTTAATAATTTTGCCGTTGCAGGTGTTTGGTGATTTATTTTTCTTTGTGTAGATGGATTCGTAGGAACTTCGCCAAGTAGATGCAGTGCAGCCGAATCGGAGAAAGGACAAGGTCCAAGCTGCCATTCTTTATTTCGGTCTATTCCAATACCAAAGCCAGTTACACTTAGACTACCTGCTGTTGTAAGTCCAAACAATACTTTTGCAAAATCTTTTAATTGTTGTTGAAATAGTACACCATCAAGTGATTCTATACGTATCCTTGTGGTTAATCTGTCTTTTGTTTTGCCTGGTTCACCAACATATAAATCCTTGTCGGTTATACCCTTTCTCCCTGTTAAATAATTAAGCGTTAAAAGACTTTCACGTTGAACAATTATACTTGGCTCTCCTGTTTCAGAATAACCTAGTTCGTGTTTTTCAAAATCAGTGCCTTCTTGTCTACCCATAGTTTCAAGTATCTCGCGAAAACAGGCAGCGTTCAGTGCGCCAAGGTTGCTACCACGTTGACTAATAAATTTTTGTCTCATGCATGATTATATAATATTTTTTTCTGTTTTGCAATAGCCAGCCAACTTAGACCATAATGTTTTTGACCCATTCATTGATGAAAGAGTTGGCAAACGCCAAGTACGTTGGGTTTGGTTGCACGTGTAGGCGGATGAAAAAGAAGCCGAACTGACCCTGGATTACCAGTGCGTAGTTGTGTATGTCACCAAAGCCGATGTTATGGTTTACTGCGACAGTGTTGCCTTGGTGTGTTGTGATATCCGCAATTGGTGAATTAACCAAAATATCACCAGAAAGATTCAGTTGATAATCCAAAACGTCACGCACATTTGTTCCGCCTGCAATAGCGTTTGGTCGTGCAAAGACACCGAAGGTGAAACCAGCAGTTCTTGGACCGACAGACATGTGAGGAGATGCAAGCCATTCGTCGGTAAAAGATTCTGGCATCCAAATCAAGAATCGACCTGCGAGATGGTGATAATCACCAGATAATCTAAAAATACTAAGCGGATTTACAGAAGCCGCATCCAAGATTACCCTGTTATCCCATTCACCCCATGGGTGCCAATTTCTTAGCCAGTTCGGATGCCATGTGTCTGGAATACGGTTGGCTTGGATTTCAATTCGACCGGATTCTGTTATCCATTCGCCGTCAATTTCGCGTTGGATACCGGCAAATCCTTCTAGGGCATGTTCTTCGATGTTAATTACACTGGATGGGATGAAGACCTCTTGGAATGGGAAGCCTGAGCCCATTGAAATGAACGCAGCGGTTCTGATTGTGGTTACTGTGTTTGGTATTACGAAACGTCTGTAATTTTGGTTTATCAATTGGCGACCGTCAGCATGTTGATACAATATCGTTCCGTCAGCCGAAAACAGATGTCCGTTAATTGCCGAGAAATTTGTGTTTTGTGGATGAACAGAAAATGTTGCAATGTGGTTTGTTCCATTTGTTGTGCCCATAGGTGTATTCCAATTGACAAGGTTTCGTGGGATTGTAAATGTTGTCATGCCACGGTTGGCGGCAAGCGAAGCATGTTCCAATGTTGTTACCGAATCAGGCAACGGATTCAGCACCCAATCATGTTCCATATTCGCAAGGGCACGGGTTCCAATTATTTGTGTGCCTGGGCGCACGGTGTATGGGTATTGTCTGCCTGTGTTTGTGCGATTGATTCTTGTACCAATTGCAACAAGTGTTAAAGTATCAAATGAATAGACATCACCGTTGATTGATGTGAAATTTGTATTATCAGCATGCACATTTAGAATCATATTGTTATTATTCATTCCGCCACCTGGGATGATTGTTTGAACACTGGCGGGGATGTTTAGGACAAATGGCTCACTCCCCCTCCAATTTACGTGGCGAAATGCGTTCAGATCAAGAACCTGTAATGTGTTTGGCAATACAACGTTTGTTAGTAGGTGCCCTGTTATTATTTCGTTACTGAAACCATACCATTGGAAATCGGCCTCCAAGTGTGTCATGCCATCCAAGAAGATCAGTTCTTGGAAATCAAGTAATAATGACCGTGGCGCAAGGTTTCGGAATGTTTTTGGGAAAGTTAGGCTGGTCAGTGGGTGATCGTGGGCACTGCCGCGTACCGAGAATGCGCCGTATGCGAGTGTGACAACACCCTCTGGGATTTTGAATTCCTCGTTTGTTCGGTTAAAATAGAATCTGAGGGTATGAAAGTTATTAAGACCCACGCGTTGGTATAGGACATAGTCCTCGACAGTGAACATTGTATTACCTGGGTTTAAAGTAATACGATGCATGTTGGTAGACAAATGTGTAGTACCTGCAAGCAACATTTGATTAATTGTTGTTGCGTTCGCAAGATACAGTGTCGTTGTGTTTCGTGGCAGGTCGTTTAGTATTTGCACATTGGACGAGAGCCTGACGTGAAAACCTTGGTGCGAACCGCCTTCGTGTGTCATTCGAAAGAAGGCACTGCTGTCAATTGCGATGACATTACGTGTTTGTGGTATATCGTCAATGATTAATTCCACTGTCTCGGGTAAGATAATCGTTGCGTGATTCGGGTTCGTGAAGCCAATTAATCTTGCGCCTGTGTTCCATTCTTCGAAAATCAATCCAGGTGTATATTGTGTTTTGCAAACCCAACGGGCGTGCAGAGTAACATTTTGATTGACATTAAAGTTGATTGCAAATTGCGTTAATGCGGCGTCCTTGAACCAACCGTCAAACCAATAATCGTCGTGCATTGGAAAATTAACAGTGTCTGTTTCATGCCAATGCCCACGAGGCAAATCGGATAGATTAGTAGGGATGTTTGTGACGCCAGTTAAATTCAGTTGATGAGTGAGGTTGAAAGTTGGGTTATTGTCGCGTATGAACAAGAAATACCCACCGATACCAGCACCAGCCACAACGATAACTAGAACAGCGATTAATAGAAATTTCTTCATGCCATTAATATATCACAACGATTATAGATTGACACAGAAATTTTTATATCGCTAGCGGCAATCCCCCCTTTCACATAGAAGCCGCAAGAATATATAAACCAGTTCCAAATTATTATTTCGGCATATACATGGTCGTCGGCGGCAGTGACATGAGCGATTGTGGTGTCCATGACAATGACATGAACCGACGCATCTGCAATGGTTATGGTGATGACACCTACAATATCCGAAACAGCCACAATTCATAGCCGGAAAGCAGTGATGCGACGTGTGAGAAAATCCACATACACAATAAATAAACGGCTGCCCACACATTGGGCAATGTACTGTCCAACGCCAATTATGCGGTCTATGATGAACAAAGAACATATTCCAGTGTATGGATAGCATTGGTGCTTTGTTCCATGCGTGCATATCATGAGATATGAAGAGCGCGGAGGAATTAATTGCAACTGCGGGAGCGCTGTCTTTGGCAATTTCAAAAAATTGTAAGGACGTTGAGGAGTTGGTTGCATACATAGAATTTTTTGGCTTGATGCGCCATAATTTAGATTTGATACGACACCGCAGAATAGCCGAGCGTAATCACAAACCATCCAAGCCAAAAAGACCACCCATTATTAAAAGACGTATTCCATTGCGGCGCCTACACACATATACACGATGTTGATTATTTTGCAAGGTTAATTATTTTAATAATATCATCCACAGTAATTTTACCGTAAGCCCCGAGGGTTTTGTCTTTGAAATATTTACGTGCACCGCTTTTGACTTTTTTATGGTCGATGTTGATTTCCGCAAGAGATTGTGCAAGCCCAAGCCCACGATAGAAAGTTTGCAGGTTTGCAATTCCGCTTTTGATTACGCTTGCTTCGGTCTTTCCTTTCCCACCCATAACATTTTTGCAAAAGTCATAAATCTTTGATGGTTTCGTTTTGGAGACATATTTCATCCATGCCGGAAACAAAATTGCAAGACCCGCACCATGGGCGATGTTATGAATCCCAGACAGTAATTTATTTTCGATTCGGTGCGTTGCCCAGTCTTGGTGCTCACGCCCCATTTCCAGCATATCATTATGCGCAAGTGTACCAAGCAGACAGAACTCGGACCACAGTGGGTAACTGTCTTTGTTTGCGTATAGTTTTGGCGCAATTTCTAACATCGCGGTCATAGCACCTTCCAACAGTTTATCGGTAAACAACACATTTTCTTGCGGCGAAAAATATCTTTCCAAAAGATGTGCAAAGATATCACTGGTGCCGTTTGCAATTTGTTCATGCGGCAATGTCATGCAAAGACGTGGGTTAATGTATGCAAAGCGCGGGCGAATGACTTCGGAACCGATCGCGTACTTAAGTCCGGTTTTATCCTCACGAACAACACTGGCGGTCGAGCATTCACTACCGGCGGCGGGCAATGTTAGTACCGCACCAACCGGTAATGCTTGGATGTTTTGTTCAATCCCGTTTTTGAAAATTTGCCATGCGTCTTGTCCGCGAATTGCGCCCACAGCAATGAACTTGGCTTCGTCGATAACGCTACCGCCGCCTATTGCAAGGATAAAGTCTACTTTCCCATCTTTTGCAATTTTGATTCCTTCCTTTGCATGGCTGAGCAATGGGTTCGCAACCACGCCACCGAATTCAACATAGTCCATGTCTTGGGCGGTTATTTCAGCGATGATTTTTTTAAGTGTACCATCTTTTTTCAAACGGTCACTACCATACACGATTAAGATTTTTTTTGCACCATGTCTTTTAAGAGCGTTTGCAATTTCCGCAAATGGCAAGTCGCCGAAGAGAATCTCGCACTTGTTTTCATATATAAAGTTTTCCATTTGTTTTTCCCCTCTTAATTTTTTATTTTCGTTTAAGTCTAAGTATTATAAATACTACTGCACCAATTATAACCAAGCCAAGAACAACACCAAGCACAATCCAAATCCAGTTATTGTTATCATCACCATCGTATTCGCTGGCAGAGATGAAAGTTACCGAAATAGTTGTATTGGCCGTTATATTTGTAAGTGACACTGTGTTATTGGTTACATTTACACGGTTACCGTTTACTAGGACTCGGTACACGATATAACCCTCGTTCGGTGTGATCGTTAATGTGATATTTTCACCATTGGCAATTTCAAATCCGCCGTATGGCGATACCGCACCATTTTGACCCACAGTTATTGTGATCTGGCGGAATGTAATTTGCGGCGGAGTTTGAAAGTTAGACGTAATTGTATTACCCGCAAAATCAGTCACGACGACATAAATGAATCTATTGTTTTGTGCACCAGAAAGACGCAAACTTTGTTCATTTGCACCTGCGATTGGTGTGCCGCCAATATTTGCGGTCGTGTTTTGAAACCACTGGAATTGTAAGCCAAAGCCTTGGACATTAACATCTATGTATGGCATACCATTTCTCATTTGGATAGTTGTTGGAAGATTATCTTTGAATTCAAGATCAATTGGAATAAAGGTATTGCCAGTTTGGCTAGCGAATTCCTCGGCTTTTGTATTTGTAAATCCCTTTATCGTTGCGTACGACGGGATTGGCCCTATCCATTCAATAACATTATCAAATGGGATGTAGACATAATCACCGCTGAGAAATACCAGCCACCAATCAACGTAGATGTCTTCACCACCCACGATTACCCATGTTTGACCAGACACCCCCCAATCAAGTATCATAAACCGTTCCCACTCGGCAACCCATTCGGATGGCATTTGTGCACCGGTATTCCAATTATACCAATTACCATTGCTATAATAAAAGTCGTCATTATTAATTCTTATAAATTCAAACCACGCCTCAACAAGTATTACATTTATTCCATCGATGTAGACCGCTTCACGTTGAATAGGCCACGAGATACTCATAGAAATTTCAATATGATCGATATGCGGCCCAAATACGAAAATCATTTCAACATCGTCGCTGACACCCCAGTTCCGTTGAAAAGTTGGATTCCAACTGTCATTGTAAATTATTTCGATTGATGGCAAAACAACTTTTTCAAGAGAGGTCCAAAAGAACGAACCCTCGTCAATTTCGCGCACATTTGATAGATTGACATACGTCAAGTCAAAGTTTCCAAAAAACGCAAAACCAAAGATGTATTCCAATTTTGGAAAATTTTCGTCCGTGAGTTGTGTTAATGCTGTGGAAATAAATGCTTGGCTCCCGATAATAGTGACATTTGGTGCATATACATTTTTTAACCGGGATGACGCAAAAAATGCACCAGGAGAAATCATCGTGATGGATTCTGGCAATGTTACGCTTTCCACGACACTCATCGCAAATGCACCAGGACCGATATATTTTATTTGCGTGCCATTAATAAATTCAGGTATCTCTAGATTCGCAAGAACACCTCTGTACCGCATGATGGTGTTTTCCGGAGCATAAATTTCCCATGCGGTTGAAGTATCATGGCGGATTCCATTAATTGTGTGGAAGTAAATTTTGTGAAAGTCTGTACTCTTTGCCGTTACGTTGTTACTAGAGTCTAACGTGTATGCTATCGCACGAACAATGGTTGTTTCCGAAATTGTTATTGCGGTTGTGAATTGAGGACTGTTAACTGTTGGGAGGCTGCCATCCAAGGTATAAAAAATTCGTGCATTTGGGAATGTTGTGGAAAGCGAAAGTTGAAACGACGATGTGAATTCCTCTTGCGCACGACTGAAAGTTATTGGTTGGGTAATTCGCGGAAGATACGCATATTCCAAATTTAAAATTCCATGACCGTAGAACATATCCCATCCAAGTTTCCCACTGTCACGGGCAGTAAATGCCAAGATGTCGCGAATATTTTGTGGTGTGAGTGTGCGAGTACTGTCAGATGCCAATAACGCAGCCGCGGCTGCAACGTGAGGGGCTGCCATACTAGTACCACTCATTTCCTCGAAATAGTCACCGTCGATATTTATTCCACCCCATGCGTCACCTATGAAGTTTGGAATTGGACTGAGAATATCGTTTCCAGGTGCTGCGATATCAATTGCACGCCCCCAAGAGGAGAATACGGTTAAACCAAGACCTTGGTCATCTTCCCACGGAAACCCTTGGTCATGCCCTATTGCGGAGACTGTGATTGCATTAGAATGTCTTGCGGGTGATATAAAACATGTTGAATTGAATCCCTCGTTTCCTGCCGCCGCAATTGACAAGATACCTGCGCCTAGCGCAGAATCAATCGCCGCATCAATTGCCTTGGCAACATTGGCAAATCCATATGCCAAAAGGTCGTCTGTGAAAAAGTTAGAACCAAGACCGAAACTCATGTTCATTGCTACGATATTACCTTTTGTTTCTTGTAGCAAGGTTACATATTCGATTGCCATGATGATGCTACTGAGAACTGCTTTACCACTCGTACCGCTCATTTGCAGTTGCATTGGAAGAATTTTGACGTTTGGCAAAGTCAAGTCCACAATTGTGCCTGCAACATGTGTTCCGTGACCATTTAAGTCAAACATAAAGTACGGGTCATTAAGCATGCTGTCCACGAATGGGTCTCCTAATTCATTGCGAAGCCAGTCCAGTTCGTTTTGCCAACTATCGTAATCTGGGTCGCCATAAACCGGGAAGGTAAGAAAGTTTCTTCCGCCTGGTGCAATACGATTTGTGAAAAAGCCATGCGTGGTATCAAGACCACTATCCAAAACCGCAACAATAACATCATTTGTTGTTGAAAGACTTTTTAGGTGGTTTTGGAATGACTCGACCCCAATAAAGTCAGCACCCCATGTAAGAAAGTTACTAGAAAACGGTTGGATTCCCCCACCCTGGTTACCACCAAATAATCCAAAACGATTTTGTGGTTGCATGGTAGGAAGATTCATCACCACATCCGGAGCCGCGTATATTACATTAGGCAAATTATTAAGGTATCTTAGCGCAATACGGGTTTGTCCTTGGGTTGCGAATTGCAAAATATGATAGTTATCAAAACCACTGGTATACGCAATTGCACCTTTTTTCGGAATTTCACCATTTGCACGTACAATCAGACGACGTGTTTCAAAAAGGCAGCGTTGTTGTTCGATATTTGAACTTAGCCCAACTGGGTTGATTCCATAATTATCAATTGGGTTATTGGAAACCATTTGCAGTACCGCAGCCGAAAATGCGTTGAAATCATCCATAGAACGCGAGTATGTAATGGTTGCAGGTGTTCGCAGTTTGATTAAACCAACAGAACCCACAACAATCGCACAAAGTAAAATTACGAACGTACCTGACCTTATAAAATTTTTCATTTAAAATCTCCCTTAGTATTTATTATGTGTAAATTCGTGCAGAAAGTCAAAAGAAAAACTAGGGCAAAACACCTAGTTCTTTCTTAATTTGATTTGACGCTCCAGTTCTTCTTTAACATGTTTGGCAATAAAACTTATCATAGCGATTGGGCTTTTAGTTTTGTGATAGTCCTCGAAACAGTCAAAGTATTCACGTCGGTCTGTAAATTTTATAATGATTGACGGGAAATCCAATTTAATCAGTTGCGCATTCATAAGTATCCGTCCAGTTGGACCATTGCCATCAAAGAAAGGGTGAATGATTTCAAACAAAATATGAAACAATGCGATGCATTCAATTGCGTGGACGTCTTCGTCCAGATTTTTGTAACCATTAACCAGTTCACGCATCTGCTCTGTAATTCTGCAAGCAGCAGTTGGCGCATATTCCGAGGACGGAAATTCAACCTCGACTTTGCGATATTGACCTTTGTGCTCTGGTTTATCTACCAGCAATAACTCGTTAATTTTTTTAATAAGTAATTCTGTTGTTCCCTTTTTACTTTTGATACTTTCAAGTGCAAAATTGATTGCATCGCGGTGACCAATCACCTCGAGGTGGTCTTGTAGTTGCTTTTTATCCACCGTCGCACCTTGCAAAACTATTTCAGTTTCGTTGCGAGTAAGTTTGTTCCCTTCGATCGCGTTGGAATGATATATAAAGTCGGTTATAAATTCTTGGGACATACGATCGGCTTCCCACTTTGGCAAGTCTGGTAAGGTCGCTAGTTTTTTCTTTAAAACATCAATAGAATCAAAAGACATCACACCACCCCTTGTTAGCAAATTTTCACATATTGTGTTAAAGATGTCAAATTGAAAAACAAGGGAACTTCACTAGTCTTTATTTAGAATACCAAGTTACGATGTGGTGGATTGCAGGAATGATTTTAATATTTCCAAAGTTCTGGTTCACAACATATTGGAGACGTGATAATTGATACATCATCTCTGCATTTCCCGCCTCGGCGAATTGGTTATTTGCACCACCGCCAGAATAAATTATCGTCCCCATCAGTATTACAGGAATATCCAGAATCTTTGCATATTGTAAAACCTCTGACGAGATGTTTGTCATATTTTCTGCTGTGTTACGATACGCCATTACCGCTATCCTGTTGGATTCGTGCATGATGGCTCGGTACAGCGGGATGTTAGGTACATTACGATGGGTAACCAAATCTGTTTGCCCGTATTGATTTGGATTACCCTCATCACGATTCCACCAAAATGGAATTGTCCAGTCAATTGGAAAGTATTTACCATATGTATCCACCACATTTTCCACAAAATCAATTTTGAGTTGCTGCCACATATTTCTGTTTTGATGAAAATCTGATTGCTGGTGTGGTTCGATATTAAAGTGCAATCCCGCAAATTTTTCATCGTCTTCTACTTGGTTTTGGTAAGAAATCATACCAAAAATAATTGCATCAAAGTTACCACCACCTGCAAGCCAGTTACCATCATTTCCCAGATACATATAAACTCGTATGTCTCGTTCTGATGCCATTCTGATAAATGCACGTGTCGGATTAAGTCCATATCTTTGACCATTCACACCAAAAGCACCAGACGGATAATTTGCCCAAGAAACAACGTGTTGGTTTAGGAAAATTTCTGTGACACCCTGCTTGTATGCAAAATCTAGCAAAGTTTCGTCACATTGCGATACACCTATACCATCCAAAGTGTCTGGGGTAATTGTCCGCCACCAAACCACAGCAAGTGGATTATGAATTGGGTCGGGGTCAGGACAAGGCTGTTTATCACCATTATTATCATTGTCACCAAGAACTAGCCATAGAATTATTCCGATTGCGGTCAAAATAATTGCCAGCGATATTGAAAGAATTATTATCAATCTTCTGTTCATTCGATCTCCATCAATCCTTACGTCGAACAATTGTAAGAGTCGCAAGCCCGACAAGTGCCAATGCAAGCACCCCCATTGCTATAAAAGGCCAATTTGCCGCAAAAAATCCTTGTTGCTCTATTTCTTCCCATTGCGCGGTAAATGTCAATATAGTTTCGCCATTTAAACCTAGGGTTGTTGTTGGAAGACCCCAACCTGTGAACCTGTGTGTTGCGGTATCTTGTAGTGATTGTATTTCCAAGTTAGCCATGTCAACATCTGTCAAAGTTTTATGTATCGTTCCGTTTGACATGAAAACTGCGTTAAATATTGGCAAAGACGGTGTTGGAATCACTATGGTCAGCGGCATGCTTTGTGCCGAATATACACCCGCATTATCAAACGCACGAATTGTAATTGTGTGTGTACCCGGTTCAAGGTTGGTAAAATTCCAATTGGTTTCACCATAAATTCTTATTTCATTGCCATTGATGGTGATAACAAATCCTTCAACACCTGGCACATTGTTCCAGTATATGTAACCGCTGACTGTGTCTATTTGATTAATTGTTGGAACTTCTACGTTTCCAACTTCACGCCATCTTGCGTAAAGATTGTGGTTAAACGTATAATCAACAAGACAAACTGAGGTTATTTTGGTTCCCCCTGTTGTTGCTGTCCACCATCCAATAAATTCAAAACCATAAAATTCTGGGTCAGTTAGCGGGATTACGCTGTAGGCATCTCCTTGCGCAATCCAAGCAGAAGTCAAAATTGGTCCACCTGCACCACCTGGATGATTTAGCATTAATATAACAAAAACTGTGTTCGATGTTTCCCAACGTGCATGAATGGTTATATTTTGTCCGTGGGTTGCGATAATTGTCTGGGCTGTGACCTGTTCGCCCCAAACATTGTTGGTACCGTCCTGGGTCCACCAACCCGCGAAATTTTGCCCAATCGGATACCAACCAGAAATTCCGGATATATCCATAGCCGCCGAACCAAATACAACATTTTCTGTCACAGTCGCGATTGTGGGTGCAGATGCAAAATTAAGATTTCGTGTTATCGTTGCAGTGTTTTCCAACCATTGGGCATAAATCTGCGTTATCCGCGGTGCATCGTAATTTCCCACACTTTGGAAGGCTGTTGTGTTTGTAACTTGACTTCCACCTGTTAGTGATGTCCACCACCCGCCGAATCTGTGTCCCAGTGGGATTTGGGCAGCAACAGGTATACCAAGCGCATCCGTATATGAGTTAGACACCAAAACGTCAAATGGATTCGCAGGAGGAATAAAGCCAAATCCAGTTGGCCAGTTTAGATCGCGTGAAACATACCATTGATTTGTTGTTTCAATTTCCAAAAACAAGTGGGTAGACAAATTATTAACTTCGATATGTACATGCTGCCGAGCATTTGGGTCAGCATACCATGTTCGCAATGTTACAATATCATTATCTGCCGTGGTCCAGTTTTGCAAAGAAATTGCATCGTCAAATGTTATACCCGGAATGATTACCTTGGTTTCCGTGCCTAATGTTGCGGTTATGGTTTGGATTGTGTCACCATTGCCTGCGTTAAATATTATTTCTTGGGTAACAGCAGAATTTCGCGTTAATATAGTTCTTTGTCCAGTGGAAACAGTAGCGTTTATAGATGAATCATTTGTAAAATTTGAAAACACAGACACGTTATTGTATATCGCCGCAACATCAATATGTATCGCAGGACGAACAAGTTGGATATCAGTCGCCGGCGTGTTGCTGAAAGCATCTACTGGCCCATCTACCGCCAATGGATCGCGATGCTGGATACGGGCATTGGCCTGTGTAGCAATCGCACGGGAACGAAGCCATGCCCATTGATTTCCCATACCAGGCAATCTATCAATTAGTCTCTCCTCTGCTGTTAATTGCCATATATTTTGTCCATGCACAGCACCCGTTGGTAATTCAATTTCATGTGAAGAGGGCAACCATAATAGGTCATTAAATGCATCGCCAGTTAAACCGCTAAGTCTAGAGTTTCCGCCGTCTGGCTGGACATTTTGCCAGTCGCCAGGAATATTGCCAGGAGTTACGATATAACTTTCGGCATTGTTAAAATATTCCAGAACATTTTCCATATCTTGGTTTATATTTGCGCGAATCTGGCTGTCAATATATGCGTCATTAATGTTCTCAGATGATGCAAAGATAGAAGTTCGATAGGCCCCCACCATTAAAAATGTGAATACAGGGTTACCAGTTCCACTAGGAAATGTAATATTAACCAAGCGCCAATTCCAAGAGGTAAAATTTTCGACATGAGTTGTGTCTGTTTCAATTGGCTGGAACAAACGAAATGTTGGTGACATTGATTCGCCCGTATAATCGCGGATGTCTGCTGCCGTTGCAATGTAATGAGTTGATCCCACTGGGGTCCGGCTTACATTTTCTGCGATTTGCATCAATTCCGTGGCCACTTGTGCATTATGTGCACCAGCAGCAGATATCAAATAGTTAACACCATTTAATGGCTGTGGTGATGCACCTGTAACCCTCCCAGACATGTTCGGCATCTGTATGCCAAGACCAAATAACACGGTCGTGCATATCAAAACTGCCGACATTATTTTTGCTTTAGTTTTCCCCATAATATTTTAGTATTAGCATGTAAAAAAGATTATATCAAGTATTTTCAATCAATTCCATGTACCTAAAACAATATGTCATATGATCGTTGACCATGCCAATCGCCTGCATCCATGCGTAAATAATGGTGCTGCCAACGAATTTGAAGCCACGCTTTAATAGATCCTTGCTGATGGCATCACTTAGAGGTGTTTTGGCGGGAATTTCATCGATGGTATTAAAACTGTTAACAATTGTTTTATTATCCACGAACGCCCAAATGTATTTCGAGAAAGTGCCGAATTCTTTTTGGATTTCCAAAACCCGTTTAGCGTTATTGATAATTGCACGAATTTTCAATTGGTTGCGGACTATGCCCGCGTCCTGCATTAATGATTCGTATTTTGCCTCGTCATAGTTTGCAACTGTCTCAATGTCAAAGTTATCAAAAGCACGTTCGAAATTTTGTTGCTTGTGCAAAATTGTACGCCACATAAGACCAGCCTGCATTAAATCAAGACTTAGTTTTGCAAATAATTTTTGGTCGTCATATACGGGCACGCCCCAGACCGTATCATGGTATTTGATCATTCTTTCGTCGCCGTCCGGCCATGGGCAGCGTTGTATATTGTCTTTCATGTATAAATTATATCAGTATGTTTCAAAGTTGCCAAATTTTTTTCGATGTGATACAATGGCCGATTATGCATCACTTTATTGTCTATCTGTAACTGGATTCTCCTTTTATAAATTAGTCAGAATATGCGTTTTGAGCGCCCAAAAGGAGTCTATTTATACATGGCAGGCAGGAGAAAATTTTTCAAAGACTTTTCCAAAGGATGGAACAAATTCGAAATATCAATGTTGGTGATTGGTATTGTCGTACCAATTATTCTTGCAATATTTTTTGATAGCAGTTTTTTAGAAACAATTACCAGTATTTTATTTATCACAGCGATGTTATTAATTGCAAAAGCAAAAGTCTCTGGATTCTTTTTGGCGCTGGTCGCGTATACGTTGTACGTAATTGTATCGTTCCAAAAAGGTTTGTTTGGCGAGGTTATAACAATAGGCCTGTTTTCGATTCCCATTACAATATGGACAATTTTATCGTGGTTACGCAAGTGCAAACAATGCCGTCAAGGCGAAAAAGAAAAATCAACAGTTCAAATCGAAGGCGTCAAATACAAAGAGCTATCGCTGGTGATTTTTTCACAGATTGTTATGGGTGTTGGATATTTCTTTTTGTTAAGGGCGTTGGGCACCAATTTCCTTTTATTGTCAACAATTACACTTGCCGTTAATGTTATGGGCGATTATTTATGTGCAAGACGAAATATCCTGGGACCATTTTTTTATGTTATATACGACGCATTGACGATAGCATTATGGATGATGGTATTTTTAAGCGGCGTAACCAGTGCAATCGTCATAGTATTTATGCAAGTAATTACTTTTGTGAACGATACATACGGAACAATTAATTGGGCAAAGATTTCAAAAAAGAATATGGAAGTACAGGAGTCCGAAAATGGTTAAGTGTGAGTCACTTATTCAACAGCGAACTTTGAAACCCGATTGCAGGATGCAATCATCTATAATGGCAACTGGTTTAATAATCTTTCAAGATGGCTAGAAAGCAGAAAGCGGAAATAATAACTTTTTTGTTCTGCATCCCTTATAACAAATTCGGTTTCCTCATCTAACTTTTCGATTTGCCATTTGTTTGTGATTCGTATTTCTAGAATATTGTCTGTATCTTTCGTAACAAAGATAAATTTATTATCCACAAAAACAACAGAACCTTCCAAGCCATCTGTCCGTATTCTGCGTGTGTGAACTCCCGTTCCCGCCATAATTGGACCGCCACGACTGCGAGTACCCTGAACTATGCGGTATGTTCTTTTTATTTCACCATTAGATTCCAATTCTAGTTGATACGCAAACCTAGCATAAAACTTGTTCGAATCAAAGTTTTGTACCATGTTCCTAATACGGTTTTCATCTGCTCTTGCATGTCCAGCCATTCGCCGAAAAACAATTACATTAACAACGATGATTGCTAATATTAAGAACCCTATTGTTCCACCAATTATTGCTCCTACCATGTAATGATATTACAATATTTTAAAGAAAATGTCATCACAAAAAAAGACCGTTTAACATTTGTGATGATACACCTAAAAGCAGTTCTTGATTTCCCAAACTTGATTTTGCGACACAAACTTGAATTTGCGGAATAATCAAGTTTTGGCATCTACTCACATCAATAAAACAATTTAGACTTCTCTAGAAGGTGATTTTGGTTTATTAACTGTCAAGTGTTTCAATCGCTCTGTTCTTTGCTCGTTAAATGGATCGACTAAATTAATAAGCTGAGTTTCAGGATCTATTCCTAGAGTTCTTATTGTATTACTCAACGCACAACAAGAAGACCAAACACTATTTTTTATCTCACTCACATCATCACCAACGATTGGTTTACCATTGTGATCTACATAAACAAATACCATTTTATCACCGACACTCTTTTCTACTTGTAAATGCTTAGGTAAAGTTGTAGGGCTGATTTTGTGAGGAGGTCGTTTTTCACCATAATAGTCATACCATTCTTGATCATATCCATCGTCATTATCTTCTTGAATCAGGAATTTTTCAATAATTCTATCACCAGTTCCTGCCGTTTGTTGAATAAAAAAATTTCCATCTTTTGTAAACATTGGAAGCGCAAACAAAAGGTTGCCTTCACCCATGCTTTGACCAATCTTAGTATACCCACTTAATAAATATTTTTCGTTTTTCATAAAAATATTATAGCATAAGCTATACATCCAATACAATACTAACAGCAACTTTTGTTGAGTTCTATTCGTTCGTTCTATTTCAAGCGGTGTCAATATTCCCAAACAAGTCAATAACTTCCGCGACTGACTTTTGTCTATTTCTTTTGGTGGCCGGGGTGGGACTTGAACCCACACGTTGTTGCCAACAGCGGATTTTGAGTCCGCCGCGTCTGCCATTCCACCACCCGGCCAGGTTGTGTAACATTAGAGTTTAGCAAATTTATATATCACTTTGCAAGTAAAATCTTTATGAGATCCATATTCATTTTTACCTTTGCATCTTTTTCTGTGGAGATATTATTGTGCATTAGACCCATTATGATTGGTGTCATGTAAACCTTTTCGTCTATGAGGGTTCGGTAAAGATTATTACTGGATTCCATGTCGCCGATTTTGGCGTAGCATTTTGCCAAAAAAATTTTCAAAGCTATTTGTTTTTGTGGTTTTGACGCACAAAGTTCCAGGGCACGAGAGGCACTGGCAATTGCATCTTTTATTTTATTTGTTTTGTAAAATATTTCTGCGCGGCTGATATGATGTTCCAGTTCGCCGAATGGATAGACAATGTTTCTCATTACATATATTTATGCCTTGGCGTATGTTTCTTGCATAACTTTGGCACGCCAAATGTAATCGCTGTAAGCTTTTCCAGATGCATATTGAAGACCGCTTGTGTCTGCGTCTATATTGCTTAGAACAAGGCCGTTTGCGCCGACATTTATACCACGGATTACATGTTCACGTGGATCATCAGGTTTCACGTATTTTCCAAGACCGCGGAAATCACAAAGATCTTTAAATTGTGAAGAATCCAAAAATTTCAGTTTTTCCATAAAGTTGCTGACACTTTGTGAGAATTTTTTCGAACGTTTCATATATCCGATATTAGTTGTAATTGGCAGACTTTTTATATAGTCTCTTTGCAAGTCACTGAATAACACGGTTGATTCCATGTCAAAAACAGGTGCCATTTTGTCTGTTTTGTTTTCTTCTTGGATTACTTCGACGTTATAACTGTTACTGGAATCGCTTTTCCCTATAAAAGCACTAAACAACCAATTTTCGGCAAATTGTTTTTGAAATTCCTCGGTTGTCATTTTGTCTATGTACTTAATCAATTCTTCGAAATTAAGTCCCAGAAAACATTTGTCTGGTTTGGTTCCATCAAATTTGTATAACCTAGGGTCTTTTTCAGTGTCTGGGAATTTTAATACCGTGCGGGCAAGTTTCAAAGATTGACCTTCTGCTATAAAAACTTCGGATGCGACCCCTCTTGCTTTCATCCCTATGTCATTTGTCGCAATTGCAAATTCATTTTTCGCAACATCCGCACCCAGCAGTTGGCCAACTTTGCTGTTGAATACTTCGGACAGGGCGTATTGAAAACCACATTCTTTGAACATCCTTGCTTTGCCGTCTGGCTCGCAAAAAATTGGATGCTTTGTTCTACCTGTTGCAGAATGCCCTTGCGGTTTCTGGCTTGTTAAATCTATTAATCCATAGATCTCTTCCATAATAATTATTATATCATTTTGGCGTCAATTTGTCAATATAGTGCAAATATATATATGATGTGATTGCGATTGCATTATTAATAATAAGCGCGATAATTGGCGCAGGTTTTGTCAGCGGTGCCGAGATTTTACGATTTTTCGGACAAAGTCAGATACCAATATTTTTGATTGCGCCTCTTTCCGGATTATTTCTATTCTTTGTTCAAATGATGGGTGTTTATTTAAACGAAAAAAAGTTTCATCATCGCAATGTAATTTTTTTGCCAATTTATTTTGTTTTTTATGTCGCAATGACGGCTGCGTTGTTACATTTGATTGGATTTTTGGGAACATTGGTTGCGTTGGGTTTTTGTATTGCGATTGTTATATTTGGCTTTGACAAGTTAATGGGATTTAATAAATATCTTATTTATCTAATTATCGCGGTTCTGCTATTCACAGTGATCCCCAATGTTAGATTTTCACATCCAACAGGCGATGCAACAACGATAGCAACCTTCGCGTCTATTATTTTATTTGGCGGATTAAACAGTATATTGTTTCCAATTTTTAAGCGATCAAGAGAACGATATAGTTTGAAAACAACAATAATTGCTTGCGCAATTGCATCTGGGGTTCTTTGCATTCTTGTATTTTTAATGTTGTCGTCCATTAATCATGATACAACCAATCCCTTTCCTATTTTAGACCTTGGGAATAACTTCTTTGTCTTAGCCTCAATTTTTCTGGCGGTCTTCTCGTCCCAGTTTATTTCTTTGTTCAACATTGATACAGAAATCAAGATTCAAAAAAAGTACCGCATTTTGGTACTTTCGTTAATTAGTGTTTTTGCATTAATTTTCGCTGGATTTGGTTTTACCACAATAGTGTCAAGAGTTTACCCTATAATCGGAATATTTATGATTTTCTATTTAATTACTTCTTGCGCGATTTGTTTGATTCTTTCACGAAAGAACCGGCGTCAAAGTCAGTTGAAGGAGAATCTGTTGTAGCAGGCGTCAAGGGGGTACTGTGTGTTGGTGTCATAGTAGATGTTGGTTCATCAATAAACGATATAATTGCATTAACATCAAACAATTGGTACGAAACGTTATTTCCGTAGCCAGTTTCAATAAGAACTGTTTTTGTGGTTTCATCTTCTTGGCGAATTTCTTTGATTCGACCTATACAACCGCCTGCAGTTTTTACACGCATACCCGGACGCATCTTGTCTTGCATTGTTTCGCGGTGTGCCACCATCTGGCGTTGTTGCCGAGAACGCATTATCATCATAACCACCATCATAAGCACGATCGCACCCAACAAAATAAAAGTCATCACATTAAAGCCATCATTACCATTTTCCAAAAGCAAATTTGTCATTTCGACCTCCGATGAACAATATTACAGGCATACTATCCGCATGTCAAGTTAAACCTTTTTATCACCGAATTCACTGGTGTTCTCGCGCATAAAGATTTCGCGGAATCCAACAAATGGGTCTTTGTCTTTATGAAGAACTTCGTACACCAAAGTTGTTATTGGCATGGGCACATTATATTTTTGTGCAAGGTTGTGCAATGCCTTGGATGTTGCAACACCCTCTGCCAATTTAAGTTGTCTTAGGGTGCATGTCATGTCATTACATTGGTTTATGTTGGCACCGCCCTTGAAACATTCTGATTTAATGTTTTCACATTTTTTCTGTTTGATATATTCCATAATCGCTTCACCAAAACGACGATTGTTGGAATTGCGCGAAAACAACGTGGCTTCGAAATCGCCAAGGTGACTAAGACCGTATGCGGTTTGCTTTTTACCGCCCATAGCGACTATTAGTTTAGAAACCTCGTGTACACCACGCGCCATAAGTGCGCCTTTTAAACTTTGCAATTTTGCACCATCCAAGATACCTGCGGCGATACCGAAGACGTTTTTGGCACTGGCACCCACTTCTGCCCCTATCAAATCGTCGCCAACATACAGTTTCATTGAGGCAGATTTAAAGTTGTCCACCACGCGCTGTGAGATTTCAATGTCTTCGCCGTCTATTATCATTACACCGGGTTGGCCGTCAAGAAATTCCTGGATATGCCCTGGCCCCACCCAAACACAAATCGAATTATTTTTTGCACCAGCAGCGTCCAGTTCACGTCGCATAATTTGGGAAAGGGTTTCGTATGTTTTGTCGTCAATGCCCTTCATACAAAGAATGAACGTTTTGTGTTCCTTTATCTTTAACAGTTCTTGTGCGATTTTTTTTGTAAGGTCCCGCATGCCTTGGGCACTGATAATTATAAAAATGTAATCAGAGAATTCCAGTGAATTTTTAAGGTCACTGGAAAGTTGTACGTTTTCCGGTAATTTCCAAAAGTCGTTTTCCCGTTTTGCTTCCAGTTCGTCATACATCGGATCACCCGCACGCCCCCACATAATAACATTGTTTTTCAGCACGGTGGATTGATACCATGAATGAAATGACGCCCAGCGTCCGCATCCAAGTACAGTAATATTTTTAGCCATGTAGAGAGTTTATCATAAAGTGTTGTGATGGACAAATAATTTGTCGTGGGAATTATGAAAATGTTATGAGCGTTGGTGTGTCGCGGTTGATTGTCGTGCCATCGCCTAATTGTCCATTACCATTTAAACCCCACGTCCAATATTCGCCAGTTGTTGTCATTATTACTGAATGTGAATAACCTGCTGAGACACTAGCCCAGTTTGTTGCCACTCCAACTTGGGTTGGAACAAAAGTATTTCCAGTTGATGTGCTCAAACCTGTTCTGCCATTGACATTTGATCCCCAAGCCCAAAGCTCGCCTGCTGTTGTAATGGCTAATGAGTGGTCAGAACCTATCGAAACACTAGCCCAATTTGTTGCCACACCAACTTGGGTTGGGATAAGAGTATTTCCAATACTATCAATGTTTAGTCCCCATGCCCAAAGTTCGCCAGTTGTTGTTAATCCAATTGAACGTGTATTACCAGCGGAAACACTAGCCCAGTTTGTTGCCGTGCCTACTCGTGTTGGAACAAATGTGTGTCCATTTGTAGTGCCTAACCCTGTTCTTCCAGAGCTATTAAATCCCCACGCCCAAAGTTCGCCTGTCGTTGTAATAGCGTGTGAATGCATAATTCCCGCCGAAACACTGGCCCAGTTTGTTGCCGTGCCTACTTGGGTTGGAACAAGTGTACTTCCTGCAATCGGACCTAGCCCTGTTCGACCGTTGGCATTTAAGCCCCACGCCCAAAGTTCACCTGTTGTTGTGATAGCTAGCGAATGCCCAGAACCAGTAGACACACTAACCCAGTTTGTCGCCGTGCCTACTCTGGTCGGAACAAGAGTGTTCCCAGTTGTTGTCCCAAGCCCAGTACCACCAGCAGAATTTGACCCCCATGCCCAAAGTTCACCTGTTGTTGTGATAGCTAACGAATGAGCGCTAGCAGAAACACTTGCCCAATTTGTTGCAGTTCCTACTCTAGTTGGTGTAAGGGTGTTTCCATCTGTTGTACCTAATCCTGTTTGACCACGATCATTCGATCCCCATGTCCAAAGTTCACCTGTTGTTGTAATTGCTAGTGAATGTGTGGAACCTGCTGAAACATAAACAAATTCAACAGGTACAGGCATCAAAGGTATTGGTAATGCCCCTAGAAAAAATTCGCAAGCCATATTATGCAAATAAATAGGACTGGTTGGTGTGTTGTCGAAAACCCCGTTGGGGCTGAATTCTACTCTTCGTGTGAAACTGCGTGCTATTGTAACTTCTTCGAAATAATAAAGTGCTGAATTATCTCGTGGGGTTTGTAATACCACATAAATTTCTGCCGACGCGAACATCGCCGCACGGTAATATCCACTTTGTGCATTTGGACCGATTGTTACACCAAATGTACTGGTATTGCCTACCCTAAGCGCTTCGCTTATGTTTGTTGTCCATTGATACTCTGCACCGATAGTTGCAGTAACAGAAAAGTTTTTGGTAAGCGAAAGACCAGCACTTGCACGTTTGATCGCTGGACCTGCTTGAACGGCCGTGCTAAGTGTACTAGATACACCGTATGTTATACTTGCACTTAAACTGGCTGACACAGAGTGCGTTGTTCCAGTTGTAATCTGTTGTTCATTTGTGGTTGTTTCTGACATACTGATTGTTACATTTCCACCAGGCGTAAAGGTGGGACTAAAAATCGTAGAAACATATGTGTGTTGCAAATTTCCGATTTCTAGAAGAAAAAAATTGTAAGTACCATCCGTAAAATAGTCGATAATTGGTGGCAAATCTATATCGCGATAAGTGTCATTATCTTCATCAAAAACACTAACTGTTTGTATTGCTGTGGCAGTTGGCAAGGCACGGATTATTGGAAACAGTTCTGGGTTGTCATCGTCCCGCATCACAAAGAATACAATCAGGGGTGCGGCGACTGCTATGGCGGTCAGCACTGCTATTGATGCTATTGTGAATTTTTTCATTCATTCCTCCGAAAAATAATCTACAACATACTATATTACAAAAAATTTATTTTTGCAACTATTTTCCCCTTAGTTTCGCTTTAAATGCGCATATGCAAGTTGGGTTGCCACCCTGCCGCGGGGGGTTTTTTGGATGTAGCCGAGTTGGAGGAGATATGGCTCGACGATGTCTTCGATTGTGACACTGTCTTCGCCTGTGGAGGCGGCAAGGGTTTCGATGCCGACGGGTCCACCCTCGAACTTGTCGATAATTGCCTCCAAGATTAAATTGTCTGTGTAATCCAGACCAAGGTCATCGATTTGCAGCATCTTGAATGCTTTTGCGCAAATATCTTTGTCTATTGTGCATTTGCCGTCAACTTGACAAACGTCACGCACACGTTTAAGCAAACGGTTTGCAATTCGCGGTGTTCCGCGCGAACGTTTTGCAAGTTCTGTATCCGCACCAGGTGCGATTTTGATATCCATTATTTTGGAACTGCGTGATTGAATTTGTTTGATTTCATTTTCGGTATACATTTCCAAGCGATTCACGATTCCAAATCGATCACGCAGTGGTCCGGTCAAACGCCCCGCACGGGTGGTTGCACCAATCAAAGTAAACGGCTGCAAAGTTAACCTCATTGTGCGGGCACTGGGACCCTTGCCCAGAACCATATCCAGTGCAAAGTCTTCCATTGCGGTGTACAGGATTTCTTCGCACGGGCGACTGAGGCGATGAATTTCATCAATAAACAGGACGTCATGCTTTGATAGGTTTGTTAATATCGCGGCAAGGTCAGCGGCGTTTTCAATTGCAGGTCCGCTGGTGGTGCGTATGTTCACACCCATTTCGTTGGCGATAATATTTGCAAGCGTGGTTTTTCCAAGACCAGGAGGGCCATATAGCAAGATGTGGTCAAGGGATTCACCGCGGGTTTTGGCGGCCTTTATAAAGACTTCAAGCGATTGTTTGATTCTCTCCTGTCCTACGTATTCCGTTAAATTTTTTGGACGCAATTTGTTTTCATTTTCAAAGTCAAGCAGGGTTTTGTCGTTGTTATAAAATCTATTCTCCATTATTTCCCACCTCGCTTACTTAGAATTTGTCGTATAATTTCTTCCGCCGCCAAATCTGTTGTGTCGATTTCTTTGATGGATTCAATGGCTTGGACACGAGAAAGTCCCAAAGCGCATAGTCCGAATATTGCGTCTTCCATTGCGCTGGTGACAACGTTACCAGTTGTTGAGATGTCAGAGACCTTGAATGATTTTAGAATTTTTGTTCGCAGTTCAACGATTATTTTGTCTGCGGTTTTTTGGCTGATGCCCTTTACGCCTGTTAGTGCGAGCGAGTTTGCGCCTGCGATGCAACTGACGACCTTGTTCACGCCAAGCGATAGTAATGATAATGCTGTTTTTGAACCAACACCGCTGGCGGATAATAATACCCGAAAAAGCTCGCGTTCTTGTTTAGTAGTAAATCCATATAGGGTATGTGATGTTTCTTTGATGTCAAAATAAACGTAAATCTTTGCAAGGTCGCCAATAGCCAATGAATCCAATAATGGCGGACTGGCAATTATTGCATAACCAACAACACCGGTTTCCAGTGTCACCGCTCCGTCTTCGATCGTGGCAACAGTGCCTTTTATATAATCGTACATACACTATGTTAACATTGTTTGAGTCATTGCGCAATCATTCCTTGGGTAGTAAGCAACGTCCCTGCAACGGAGACCGCATTTTGAATAACGTTAGTAACCACGTCAGCAGGATCAATAATATTAGATTCAATCATGTTACAAAAATCTTTTTTGCGTGCATCAAAACCCAAATTTTTATTATTGCTTTCGCGGATTTTTTGAATTACATTTTCCCAATCAACGTGAGAGTTTTTGCAAATTTGTTCAATGATTGATTCCAATGCGGATGCCAAAATCGGACAAGAATCGTGCACAGCATCTGCCGCACGTAAATAGGTAATTCCACCGCCTGGAACGATACCACCCTCCAACGCAGCACGTGTTGCATGGATTGCGTCATCCAAACGTAATTTTGATTCGGTCCGTTCAACCGGTGTTGTTCCACCCACAGAAATAATTGCAATACCGCCCGTTAGTTTTGCGAGACGATTTTTAAGCGCAGTTTTGTTGAATTCGTCCGTGGTATCGTTTATTTGGGCGTGGATAGTTTCAATACGCTGTTGCAATCTTTCGCTGGCACCTGCGATTATTTTTGTTGTGTTCATACCCGCAATTATTCTTTCACAATAGCCTAAATTGTCAAGATCGATATCATCTATTTTATTATGCGAAAATGCCATTGCGTTTGTCATTGCGGCGATATCGTTCATGATTGCATCCCGACGCTCGCCTAGTTCATGAATTTTCAATGCTATTACATCTAGACCTACCTTAACACGATTAAGAACCAGTGCAGCAGTGACCTCGCTAGAAAAATCAGGTGCTATTATTACCAACGGAAATTTTTCTCGCATAGCAATTTCCAGCGTAGGTAATATATCGTTAACACTCTTTATGGGATTTGTTGTGACCAAAATCCGTGCGTTTTCGTAGGTTGACTCTAAGCGCGCCGTATCATTACACATGTATGACGTTGCGAGACCCATATTAACCTCGCAGCCTTCGGTAAATATTATCGTAGATTCGTGTGTTTCATTTTCCGTTATTGTTACCACGCCGTCACGACCGACATTAGCAAAAGCAGTTGCAACCATATTGGCTAGGTTTTTGTTTTGGCAACTGTTGAATGCTATTGATTCCAATTCATCACGTGTTGTAATTTTTTTTGCCATGTCTGTGATCACTTTGATTGCTTTTTGTTTGGCAATATTAAGTTCGTCTTTTAGGGCAATTGGGTTTTTGTGATCTATACCCTTCTCGATAATTGCAGATGCGAGGATGATGGAACTGGTTGTCCCATCTCCCACTGTTTTGTTGGTTTGGTGGCTGGCTTGTAAGATTGTGCGCGCCACCATATTTTCAAATGGATCATCCAACACGACATTGCGCGCAATTGTTACACCATCATTGGTGACAAGAGGTGTCACGCCATTCATTACTATAACGTTGTTTCCACATGGGCCAAGGGTTAGTGCAACAATATCATGAAGTTTTTTTGCGCCAGATAATATCTTTTTCTTTGTCGATGCATTTGTTATTATTTTTTCCATTACCCCTCCACTGTTGCCATAATGTCAATTTCTTTGGCAAGAAACAATTTATCCTTGGAAACAGGCATTTGTGAAATTGTAAAACGGGAGATAATTATCTTGTCCCATCTTTTTATTGTGGTACATCCCTTTCCAACCGCCATAACATCAAAAATTTGGATTTTGTCGGTATCTGATTTTGGGATGTATATTCCGTTTTGTTGTGATTCATTTTTAACGGGTGCCAACAGCACTCTGTCAAATAGTGGTGTGATTTTCACTTTGTGAACCTCCCTTTATGTGTTACAGTAACATACAAAAAACATATTCAGAACAAAGGTATGACAATTATTATGGAGGCGGTTATGTATACACTTGAACCAAAAGATTTTGATTTTTTAAAACGAGCCAAAGAAGTTGCAACAGAATCCGGATGTATCCATTCTGGTACACGCTTTGGGGCAATTGCAGTAAAAGATGGAAAAGTACTTAGCGAGGGTTTTAATGGTGCGGTTGGAAAAATCCCACTGTGCACCCGTGTGGGAAAATGTATACGCCAAGAAATGAAAATTGCACCAGGCGAGAAACGTGAATTTGCAAATTGTATCTGCGCCGAGCAACGTGTAATTTGCAATGCAGCACGTAGTGGAACCGCGTTAGAGGGGGCGACATTGTATGTAACCGGTCTACCTTGTGCTTTTTGCATAAGATTACTGATTGCAGCAGGTTTTGTCCGCGTGATTTATGAAAAGGATTATCCGAGCCCGATGAGTCACGAGTTGGCGGAGTTGGGTGGGTTGGAGTTGGTGAAGGTTGAATTTTAATATTTTGAAAACAGTATTTACTTTATAAAAATTTTTGCTTTTGAGTGGCAAAAAATATATACTTGTTTTTTTGTAACTTCCTGTTCTTTTTGCATGGCAAAAAGAACCAAAAACCATTGGGGTGTTGCGAAGACCCAGGAATTAACCCACGAAGTGGGTAATTCCTAATTTATATTTTACATTAGTGTCCAAGAAACCATCACAGATGGTTTCTTATTCCCCCCAAACCCCCACAAACGCTTTATTGTAAAGATTTGGGGAGATTAAGGTTCTTGCAAATTATGGAATTATCTGGGATAATTCTTTTGACATGAATAAAAAAGCGATTAAGATTATTGTGGATTGTGCGATGTTGGTGACGATTATTGTTACGCTTTTTACCATGCGTGGAAATATGATTGTGCATACGGTGTTTGGTGGATTATTTGTGTTATTTATGGCGATTCATATTTGGCAGACACGTAAGTGGATGTTAGGTATTTGCAAAAAATTTAAAAAGGTAAAACCAAAAATGAGGAGGCATTTCATTGTGAATGTGGCATTAAAAACAATGTGGGTGATTTGCATAATAACGGGAGTATTAGCAGGTGTTCATACATTAACAGGTATCGAATGGTTGTTTTTCGTAAGACGACTACATGGAGTTACCGGTGTAATTGCATGTGTGTTAACAATTGCGCATGTTGTCCAACACCGCCAGCGATTGATGAGTTTGTTGAAGAGGAAGAAGAGGGTTTCTGTTGAACCAACCGTAGTATAAGAAAAAAATTGTTGACAGCACAGTTTATTTTGTGTTAGCATACAAGTTATTATGAACATCGCATTAAACTTTTGGGGATATTATTTTTTCCAACACCTGGATTACCATGTGTAGTTTTTTGCGGAAAAAATTAATTTAAAGCAAACAACGAATCTCGGTAGTCCATGGCTACCGAGATTTTTTTATGTTGATGTTCATAACAAATAAAATATATTTAAAAGAGAAACAAAAATGGACGAGAAATTGAAATCACAAATTATGCAATCACACGCGCATGCACGGCCTGTTACATGGTTTGGTACAGGGCTTTCACAATTTGATGAGGGCGGAAAGCCGCAAGCAAGTCGTGGATATGGTCTTGGCACGTTGAGTATGTTATTTAAGTCTGCGCAACTTAGTGACAAGGTCACCCACATAATCGGTGATTGTGCGGACGGTTACGGAATACCTGAGGCAGACCGCGATCGTCTTGTTAGCGATCGATTGCGTATTGATGAGATTATTGCAAAGCGCTTGGGAGATTTGAAAACGGTTGATGGGCGTACGATAAGTTTGAGTACTTTGGTTGCGAGTGATCTTGACAAGCAATTTGAAGCCGAGGCGGTTAGACAGTTGGTTACGGAGACGCTTTGCAAATTTGATGGTGTTCCGAATTTTGCAAAACGAAAGTTATACGTTGGCAGGCAATGTCAATGGGAGACACAATTGTACATGAATGGTGGGAGTACAAAAGTCGGGTGGGAGTTACCCAACAAAGCCGAGTTTTACCGCAACGCACCGTTAGAGCATTTGGTTCAAAGCGAATTTTGGAACGAGGTTACATTTTTCAGGGTTTTGGAAGATGTTATGAGGCAAATTGATCCAAACTTTGATGTGAAGTTGGTAAACGTTGCGGGTGAACCAGATATGAAAACAGGCAAGATAAAATCACCATATTCCTCGTTGCCTAGTCATGTATCACCACTTATGATGGAGCCATTTGACAAATTTATGGAAGAGCATTGCGATGTTGGAGATTCGGAAAGACGGCGTGTATTTAGAAAATTTTATGATAAACAAGTTGTGGGTAATTTTGAAACAGTGTATGGCGAATTAGGTGGAAAAAATACGTCTGAGAAAATGCGCGAGATTCAAGGGATTTCGTTAGGGATTTAGAAAATAAACCTTGAAAGAAAATCAGAGTAATTCTTTCACAAAAGGTTATGACCGAACAACGCGAAGCGTATCGGGTGCAGGGGTCACCCCCTGCAAAGGAGAAAAATATTATGAAAAAATTAGGTGTGATTGGTGGGGTTGGACCAGGTACGACGGCGGAGTTCTATTTAAAAATCGTATTCGATTGCCAGGAGTGCAACAAGGAACACAGACCAAATATCATTATTTCAAGTGTGCCAAGTCCGTACCAAGTTGAACGGGACATCATATTGGAAAATAAAAATGGGTTCACGCCACTGTTGGTTGCAGAAGCCAAGCGGTTGCAAAAGGCTGGGGCGGATTTTATTGTTATGCCGTGTAATACCCTGCACTGTGATATTAAACATATTCGCAGAGGTGTAAAGGTTCCAGTTATCAGTATTGTTGAGGAAACAATTAATTACATAAAAAAGAACAAGTTTAAAAAAGTTGGGTTGATGGCGACAATGGCGACGGTGAAACGAAAGGTTTATTCAGAAATAATGAAGGAACAAGGGATTGATTTTGTTCTGCCGTCAAGAAAAGAACAGACCCAGTTAAACGAGATAATTATTCGACTTATAAGTGGGCAATATCTTGATAGTGATCGTGATATAATCTATTCGGTTATTGACAGTTTGAAAAAGCAAGGTGCGGATTGTATTGCGCTGGCGTGTACTGATTTACAGTTGTTGAAACCTGTGCGCCAGGATATTCCTGTGTTTGATACGATGAGTATTTTGGCGGATGCGGCGATTGAGGGGGTGTTGAAATAGTAATTGTTCTTTTTTGAATGTCAAAAAAGAAACAAAAAAGCATTGGGGGGTTGCGAAGACCCAGGAATTATATCCGCCTATGGCGTTTAACACTAATGAAAAATATAACTATGCGCTATCGCGCATGGGTTATCCCACGTAGTGGGTAATTCCGAATTTATATTTTTCATTAATGTCCAAGAAACCATCGCAAACGCTTTGTTGTAAAGATACTGGTGAGTGATACGAACATAGAACTCTATATATGTACGTCATTGCGAGCGGAGCGAAGCAATCCAGTGATGTGTTCGTGATTGGTCTTTTGTTGTGTTTAGTTTAGATTGAATGTGTTTTAGGAGAATAGATAGGCGAGCAATAATTCCAGTACTGGATTGCTTCGCTTCGCTCGCAATGACCGTGGGTAAGGGGGTTTGTACTTTGCTCGCAATGACGTGGGGATGGGGTTTTTTCATCCATATTTTGATATGTTTGTTGGTGCCGTGTCGTTTCATTTTGACTGATTTAGTTTTTAGGTTTTTGATTTGGATCTGGATACGAGTGCGGCGAGGAAACCGAATGTTATGGCGGCGGCGATGCCTGCGGCTGCGGCGGAAAGACCGCCCAGGAAGATTCCGAGGATGCCCTGTTCCTCGACGGCCTTTATTGCGCCTTCGGCAAGGACACCACCGAAGCCGACAATGGGTACGGTTATGCCAGCGCCGACGGCTTCGCGGATTGGGGAGAACAAGCCGACAGCACCGAGGAGTACACCGATAGAAACAAAGATTACCAGGATTCTGGCTGTTGTCCATTTTGTTCGCAATATTAAAATTTGACCGATGGTGCAAATTGCACCACCAACCAAAAACACCCAGAGGAATTTTAAGAAAATTTCCATTGGGTGGATTATTGACGAGTTGGGGGTTGTTTAGCCGAGATTATTTGTGTAGAGAGATGACGGATCCCCTTTCAGTTACGTTTTTTAAACTTCGAAAACTTTTTTCTTCGTAGTTGTGTCCGCTGAATATACTTGACCAGAAATAACTGGTGCTATTGTACCTGTGGGCAACTTGGGCAACACCATTTTTGCGCAACATTCTGCGCAGATTGTTTTCAGCAAAACGTTTATATTTTTCGCCACCCACGTAATCGCAAATGTTTGATGTGAAAATTGCGTCAAATTGTTGATTTGTGTTTAACTCTAAATCATAGATATGGCAGTTAATAAAATCCATTTGGAAATTAGGCAGTTTCTGCTTTAATTTTTGGTAACCGTCATCATCAAGATATCTGTTTGATTTTAGATAAAGATTTCTTTCGGTGTCGCGACATGCCACCACCTGGCTTTTTTTGAATAGATCCGTACTGTTTAGTGGTAGTATTGGCGGATAGGTATCTATTATTTCATCCCAGTATTCCTTTGTGTCTTTTTCTAGTGCTGGCCTTACCTGTTTGTATTTTTCTTTTTGCATTTCATCCATGAAAAATTTTTTGAAATCATCTAGGCTGAGTGTCAGAACACCGGCTTTTTTGAGTTCGAACCAATAATATGCAAGTTTGTTTATGTCAAATGTTGTAACATTTTTTGCGCCTTGTAAAATCATGTTTAGTGGGTGGTCGCCAGAGGCAGTGACGGTTAATACATCTTTCCCTTCCAAATCAAAAAATGGCAAATATGCGCGTAAATTTTCGTTTGTGAATGGGTAGATTGTTGAATGTCCTTGCCCTGTCATCCCTTTTATCAGCATGTGTGTGGCAGATAAATCATCTTGTAGAGTGTCATTGTCGTTACATTCCATTGATTATTATAGCATTCTTCGATATTGAATGTAAATACCTTTACTATTTTTGTACGGTAACAATATTTGCTTTATTAAATAAATGATTGTGAAACTATTTATTATTCTTTTTTGGAGGCCAAAAAAGAACCAAAAAATCCCAAGAGGGGCTAGCGAGGCCCCTCTTGACTCCCCATCGCATTAAAGAAGAATATATTTATTGCTAGAACAAGCTTCGCTCGTATTTCGTTCGGAGTGACATGGAGGGGGTGTGATTATATTGAATAGCCAAGTATAGATTCCGGCACTGGATTGCTTCGCTTCGCTCGCGATGACGTGGTGGAGGGGGTTTGTACTTTGCTCGCAATGACGTGTGGGTAGAGGGGTTGTGTGTGCAATGACGTGGGGTGGCGAGGGTTTTTCTGTATCGGATTTTCAAATGCTGGTGCCGTGCTATTTTTTGTTTAGTAGTCGGTATGTGATGAATACCAGACCCTGGATGATTTGGGTGATGAGAACCAGGATTATGATACAGGCGACGAGTACGGCGTTTTCAAAACGTGCGTAGCCGAAATCGAATGCAACCTGACCCAGTCCCCCGCCGCCAAGCACCCCCGCCATTGCAGTGAAGCCAAGGATTGTGATTGTGGATATTCCCATTGTTAGGACGATGGATGGAAGGCATTCGGGCAGGTAGAGTTTGTAGATGATTTTTAGACGTGAAGCGCCCATACTTTTGGCGGCCTCGATTAGTCCCTTGTCCAGTTCGAGTAATGCGTTTTCAATAAGACGTGCGATGAATGGGGTTGCGGCGATTGTTAGCGGAACAATCATTGCGGTAGAACCAAGTGCAGTTCCAATAATTTGGCGTGTAAGCGGAATCACAAAGATTGCAAGCAAGATAAACGGCACCGAGCGCATGATATTTATAACAGAACTGAGGATTATGTTTATTGGGCGATTTTGATAAATCCCGCCTTTTTTTGTGACCACGAGCAAGATGCCAAGCGGAATCGCAATAAGATAAGCAAATAATGCAGACAGCAATGTCATGCGTAGGGTCTCGCGTATTGCGAGCCATATCATGTCGCCGTCGATTGACCAAAGGTCGGACCAAGTGAAATCAAACATCTTTTGCCTCCTTGCGATTTTTTATCTTTTTAATTTCCGTGATTTTGCCTTTTTCGATGATTGCGACACGATCACATATTTCATTCGCAACATATTGATCGTGTGTGATGATAATAATAGTTAGATTAAATTTTTCGTTAATGGATTTAAGCAGGTTTAGAATATCCGCAGAACAAGATGAATCAAGCGCACTGGTGGGTTCGTCACATAATAAAATGTGCGGATTATTTACAAGAGCACGAGCAATTGCGACGCGTTGTTTTTGACCGCCAGACAGTGTGCGCGGATATGCCTTGCATTTGTCGGATAAACCAACGAGTTCAAGGAGTTCACGGGCACGGGCTTTTGTTTCCGTATTTTTATTGCGTGCGACCTCTAACGGGAAATAGATATTTTTCAACACGTTACGTTGTGCAAGCAGATTAAAGTTTTGGAATATCATTCCAAATTGTGCACGAATTTTTGGCAGGTGCCATTCGCCAAGGTCTGCTATGTTTTGGTCGTTGAAAATTATTTTGCCGCCAGTAGGACGTTCCAGCATGTTAAGGCAGCGGATTAGGGTGCTTTTCCCTGCTCCGCTTTGCCCCATTATGCCGAATATTTCTCCGCATTTGACATCAAAGGTCAGGTTATCGAGGGCGGTGAATTTTTCACCACCGCCCCCAAATTCCTTTGATAAATTTTGTACAGATAAAGCCTTGCCCACGATAAATCTCTCCTTTGAATCTTAGATAAAGTTTGGTTGGATTGCGCCATCCCAGTTGTTTAGAATAAAGTCACGAATGCGGTTTGTTTGAAGAACCTCGACAAGTGCGGTGATACGTGCATCGTTTTCATATCCATCACGAATTGCGATGATGTTTGTGAATTCGCTGCCTTGTGCGGCTGTTTCATACACGAGGCGGTATGGAAGTAAACCCGCAGGTGCAGCCCAGTTGCCATTGATTACCGCGATGCCAGAGTCCGGACGTGTAGCAACAAGGGTTGCCGCAAGCACAGGTGTAAGTGTGAATTGTGATGACCAGTTGGCGGGATTACTGCGGTCTGCGTTTGCAGCCGCGTTCCATGTCACAAGACCGTGGTATTCAAGTAAAGTAAGAGCACGTGCAGCATTTGTTGTGTCGTTTGGAAAAATGATTTGGTCGCCAGGCTGCAGTGCGGCAATAGAGTTACGTTGGCCAGGGAAGATTCCAAGCGGTTCAAAGTGGATACCAGCCGCGTATGTTAGGTTATTTCCGCTTTGTGCGTTCCAGTTGTTCAAGAACGGACGGTGTTGGAAATAGTTTGCAAGGATGTCGCCGCGTGCAAGTGCAGGGTTTTGTTGTGTCCAGTCAGAAAAAACTGTGACCTGTAATTGGAATCCGCGGTCACGAAGGTCGTCACGAACCTGTTCAAGAATTATTGCGTGGGGATTTGATGATGCCCCGATATGAATGACTGTTGGGTCGTTGTTTTTGCCGCATCCAGTTAAAAAGAAAGTTGGCACAATTAATATTGTAGTTACTAGTAAGATACTTAGAATTTTTTTCATTTTATGAATCTCCTATAAATTTTTATTTTTTTTGTTTAAGAACAAATCGCAAAATAGCCCTGAATTGTACAGAGCAGTCTTTTAAATTTTTTGCATTAAAAAACTGCTCTGTCGGTTTCGTTTTAACGGGTTACCGATGAGCAGTTGCGTTTGTTTTTTTGTGGCGTCGCAAAACTACATTCGGTAACCCGAATGCATCATCATAACAATTGCTGCCCCTTGGATGTTTGCGATTTGTTTCATGTTCATATATATACACCAGATCAATTAAATGTGTCAAGGGTTTTTGGAAAATTTTTTTTGGGTATTGCAATGTGAGTGGCTTTTGGATGTTGATTTTCTATGAACAGTGTTTCTATTTACCCTGACCACGGGCAGTAAATGACGCCAATTCTCTTTTTGCTTGAAACAATCGCTTGTTAAGTTGTTTACATTTTTCTATCGCAGGTTGATATAAAAATTCATCTATCAGTGTGGGCGCAGCACCGACATCACCTTTTTCACGTACAATATCTTCATATTTGTTGGATGAATAATCACCATCACCGAAGCAAAGTGACTCGTGCGAAGCTTGGTCAGAATCTTCTCCCTCACGTAACATAAGAAGTGCATCACACATAGCACTGGTATATATGTTTTGTTTTTCTAGTTTCATTTTAAGAACTGCTATTTCATTCAAGGTCTGTTCATAAGCAAACTCCTCTAACATCTCCATTCTTGTTTTGTCCATATTATCCTCCTTTTTTGGATATAGAGAAAGTCTATATGAATTATGGTTGTGTTTGAAGACCCGAAATACTTGGATGAGCCACAAGTAATGCTTGGGGCTTTGTTGACAAAATGGTGATTTTGGTTTATACTGGGGACATGAATATTTTGAATTTTGATTTAAACCTGTATAAACCTTTTGTTGCCGTGTATGAAAATAAAAACATTACCAAAGCGGCAGAAAAATTGATTATCACACCATCGGCGGTTGGTATGAGGATTAAAGAATTGGAACGACAGCTTGGGATTAAATTGTTTACGCCCCATGCCAGAGGTGTTCATCCAACAAAAGAGGCGGACGAGTTGTACGCAAAAATTAATCCAGCACTTGCGTCTATTATCGGTGCAGGAAGCACTTTGGTAGAGTTGAGTTCTGAGAGTACAGGGGTACTGAGAATTGGTTGTCAGGTTAATATTGCAATGTATTATCTTGCTGATATTATAAGTGAGTTTATTTTGGCGTATCCGAAAATTAAGATTGAAATTCATCATGAATCACGACCAAAGATGAGTGAGATGCTGGCAAGACGTGAATTGGATATTGTTATTAGTAAACTGCCATTCAAAGACCCGTTTGGGAATTTTGTAATTGAGACATTGATTGATCTTCCAAAAGGGTTTTATGCGACAGAGAAATTTTTAAAGGCAAACAACCTTTCACGGGTTATAACACGTGAACAATTATTTGGAACGCGCATTATTTTGGCGTCAAAGATAAGAAGTGATATACAAATGTTGATGAGTGCACTTGGGCAAAATATAAATTCCTCCATAGAAATTGCGGGTGGCAATGAATTCATATATGAAATGATAAGGCGTCATGTTGGTATTGGTTATGTCAATGAATGCTGTGTTAATGAAAATGATGGCGTTGTGAGTGTAACCGTTAGTGGAGTAAAGTTACCACAATTTAACTTGGGTGTTGTGTATAACAAAGATGACGCAAGCAAGATAATCAATGAATTTATAAAGATGCTGAAATCTGGAATTTCCAATTAACAATTTGATTCAATTCTCGATTACAACTGCGTGGGCGATGGCGGGGATGGTTTCGCCTTGCCAGCTGCTGATTGGTGATAATAATGCACCGGTTCCCACGAACAGGATTTTTTTGTATTCGCCTTTTTTAAGTTTGTCCATGATGAATCCGTTAAGAATCACGGCGGAACAGCCGCAGCCAGAGCCGCCTTGATATTGATTTTGGTCAAGGTCGTAGATCATGCGCCCGCAATCGCTGTAATTTTCGGCTACGGGATAATTTGCATTAGCAAGCAGGTCGCGTAGGATATTTTCGCCGTGTTTACCAAGGTCGCCCGTGAAGATGTGGTCGTAGTCGGATGGTTTGGTTTTGGTGTCGATGAAATGTGCAATTATGGTGTGTGCAGCAGCCGGAGCCATTGCCGCACCCATGTTGTTTGGGCACGAGACGCCCCAGTCATAGACCTTTCCGAATGTGACGGCGGTTATTTTGGGATTTCCCTTTTTAAATTTAGTTAGGACGTTTGCACCGACGCCTGTTACCGTCCATTGACTGGTGGGTGGGCGTTGGTTTCCCAGTTCAAGGGGGGTTCGATATTGGCGTTCGGCACTGGCAAAATGTGAGCCCGCCGACACCACGATATTTTTCATAAAGCCGCCTTCGATAAAACATGCACCCACGCCCAATGTCAGTGCCATTGTCGAGCACGCACCGTAAATACCCAGAAAGATCATATCGAAGGTTCGCGCGGCAAAGGATGATGAAATAATTTGGTTTAGCAGGTCGCCTGACATCATCATGTCGACGTCGTCTTGGGTTATATTTGCGTCTTTGATTGCACCGCGGATTGCGTGTTCGAACATTTTTTGTTCTGCACCCTCGTGCGTTTTTTCGCCGAAATACTCGTCGTCCACGATTTTCGAGAATGTTTTGCCGAGGGGACCTTGCCCCTCTTTTTTGCCGACGATACTGTAACCGCCAATTATGGACACGCCACGTTCAAATATTATTGTTTGGCTTTTGCCTTTTTTATTTGGTTTGGTTATGTCGTGTGTGCGTTTGCCTTGTTGTTGACCTCGTTCCATGCACACATTATTGCCATCTTACTCTTTTTGCAAAACGGATTTTATCTGTTTATTAGTTTTAATATAGAAGGTAATGCTTTGGTGGTGGCTTCGCGACCTATTTGAATTGCCGAGTCGTTGTTTCTGAACACGAATGATGATTTGTCCCTTAGGTCTGGTGTGATTAGTAAATCAGCCTCGCGGCCTTCGTGCTTTGCGCTGCGCCAGTCCATAGATTGGTATGAGGCATCAAGAACCGCAAAAGTGGAATTGGACGATAATTCCCTTGGCGGACCGATTGCGTCCACGGTAATTATGATATCGGCACCCAGATCTCTGGCTTCGCTTATTGGCATTCTTTTAAGCACTCCCCCATCTACAAGTGTCATTCCATTGTATTGAACAGGTTGAAACAAGCCTGGGATTGATATGCTGGCGCGTATTGCTTCGCAGAGTGGACCTTTTTTGAATGTATGCAATTCATGTCTTTGTAAATCTGTTGCGATTGCCGCGAATTTTGTTTTGCAGTCCTCTATCCGTGTATCGGCTCCTGCGTACTTTTTGAATAAATTCATTGCACGATTACCACGCGCAAGACCGCCACGAAACATGTTGCGTATATCAATATCAAACACAGTGCGTGTGGTGACCCTGTTTGCCACATCGCGCATTTTGTCGCTGGAAAGACCTGCGGCGAAGCCACCACCGATTAGTGCGCCCATGGAACAACCTGTGATAATATCTATTTGTATATTGTTTTCCTGCAAGACCTCGATAACCCCGATGTGGCAAAAACCACGGGCACCGCCCGCACCAAGGACAAGACCAATTTTCTTTTTCATGGTTTTATATATGAAAAACTTTGTACGTATTGTCAGTTGTTATCTTGTTCTAGAATTGGATTAGGTGGCATGCCCTAACTGGTTAATGAGAGGGTCGTCTGCGTTAATGAAGCGGCCTGTTTGCGGGTCGTAGAAACGGCTGTGCATGTAGTAGAAGCCAGTTTCCTCGTCCCAGAATTTGCCGCGCCAGCGGAATGGGTTCCAGCGGGTAACGCCACCTGGCTGGGTTGGTGCAAGGGCAATTCGCACCAATGTTTCTTCATCGCCTGTGAATATTCCCACCACTGTTTCATATAGTCCTACAAAAAAATCTGTAATACCTCTGAATATCAAAGATGGAATATACCCCGTCGGGTCGTAGTACATAATTGGGTTGTTTAGGGCGTAGGCAAACAGGTTGCTGCCGCCGTTTGCCGTGCCCATTGTTGCCGTGGCGAATAGCATCCGCGGATCATCTGCATTAATGAACCTGCCGGTTTGGGGGTCGTCGTAGTAGCGGCTGTGCATATAATAAAACCCAGTTTCCTCGTCCCAGAATTTGCCGCGCCAGCGGAATGGGTTCCAGCGGGTGACGCTACCGGGGGCGTCCCACGCATAACAGGTGTGGTTGCCCCAGGCGTCGTAACTGTATGTGCCCATTAGGGTGCCGGCGGAGTTGTAGATTGCAATGACGTCGCCGAAGATGTTGCGGCGGAAAAAGTAGTCGTTGCCGCGTAGGTTCATTCCGATTACGCCTGTGTCGTCGTGGTGGGTTTGTTGAGAATAGTCATATAAAACAAAACCTGAATTATTCAAGTTTTGGTTTGTGTGGTTGAGTTTGAGGCAGCCCATTTTATCCTCCATAGCCTATGGATTTTCGACAACATAGTGGCTATCCAAATTATCAGATTCAAAAATTCTATATATTTCTTGTTTTGGTTCTAGTGTGTCATGAAATATTTCAATTCTAAGACCATTATCAAAAATTAGAAATAAATCTTTTTCGCGAGATATAATTTTTTTAACAACAGAATTTAAAATTTTTGACTCGCTCTTTGAAATTTGTTTATCAAATAACTTATTATTAACTGTTTTTTTTCCCTTATCATCGACATAAATGTCACTTGAAACAGCTACCAATTTATCATCAAGCAGAATCCTAAAAAAACTTTGAATATGCAACCACAGTTCTTTTCCTGCATTGTTAAACCCAATCGTGACCATATTACATGCCCTACCAGTTTTTATTAACACCCCTCCGACCAAGTCCTCTTTTTTTATTTGCATAATACCTCCTTAAAATTTATCTGACACCTAATACTGACCTAATTAAGTCTATTAAGTCATCTAAGTTATCAAAACGTTGTCCTTTAATTTGGTCATGCACTCGGCGCCACTGAGGTCCTTTATTTCTAATCCCCAATTGCCTCATCGCCTCAGCAAATTGTTCATTTTGTCTTGTATTGTTCCTTGACCTTTGCTTACCCATCCATATATGCCCATTCGGATTCCACGCCTCCACCCCGACGCCAGGTGTGTTGGGTCGGCCGCCAATTGTTGTGGCGGTGCCGCCTGAGCCGCGGAACCAATCCGCGGTTGTGTGCCAGACATCAGTGATAGCAGTTGAGA
>WRAS01000009.1 GCA_009780065.1 Bacillota bacterium
AAAATGTGCAGGTAAGTCCGCCGTAAATGTTGGTAACGGGGTTAATGGCTGGATACCGATGTTTCCCGCCTTTGCGATTGGATTACTTGTGTACGAGAGCAAACCGATTCCGCCAACTGCGAATGCAAGAGCCATCATCATTAGGCAAGAAGTTAAAATTATTTTTCTCATTTGTAAATTTCCCCATATTATTATTTATATAAATAATATCTATAGTATTTGTCAAATTCTGTCAAGTTATTTTACGCTTCTTCTTCGCGCAGTTGGTCACGAAAAGATTGCAGGATTCGTTGTTCGATGCGACTGACCTGGACCTGACTGATACCCAATTTTTCTGCAACTTGGGCTTGGGTTTGGTTACGAAAGTATCTTAGGATTATTACTTTGCGGTCGCGAATGTCTAAGGCTTCTAGCATATTTCTTATCATTATTTTATCACCCAGATCGGTTAATGATGTTATGGGAATTTTTTCAGCAAGAGACACGGATTCCCCGCCCTCGCCTTTGTCAAACAAGTCCAAGGGATAATTCGCAGCATCAATCGCAAACACGACATCTTCGCGCGATACATCCAATTCAACCGCTATTTGGTCAATTGTGGGTTGATGCTCGTCCGCAACGCGGGTTGCAAGAAACCGCTTGATTTTTGTGTATAGGGTTTTGGTACTACGGCTGACTTTGATTGTGCCATCATCGCGAAGGAATCTTTTAACCTCGCCCGCTATTAATGGGACAGCGTATGTTGTGAATTTGACATTGTAACTGGGGTCATATTTATTAATCGCCTTGACAAAGCCAAGTGCGCCCAGTTGATACAAGTCATCATAATCTACGCCCTTGCCGACGTATCGTTTTATAATGGATTTGATAAGCGGTGCGTTGGTGGTTATAAGGGTTTCCTTTGCCGAGTCCGAGCCATTTTTTGCACGTGCAACAAGATCCATTGTCTGTTCATATGAGAGCATGTTTTTTGATGCCTCCTTGTTGTTATGCCCGTTTGGCTTTTGCTTGACCGACTGGTCTTGATTCAAAGATTTTTTGCATGGTTACTGTTGTGCCTTCGCCATATTTGCTTTGGACGTTGACGCTGTCCATAAATGATTGCATTACGGTAAAACCCATGCCACTGCGTTCGTCCTCCAATTTGTCTGTTACAAATGGCTGTATCGCAGTCTGTATATCTTTTATTCCCTTTCCACGGTCGGTTATACTTATTTGAATGTGATCAGCGTAAAGTTCGCATTCGATTTTTATCATGTTGTCGCCCTTGTCCTTGTACGCATGCACAACACAATTTGTAACGGCTTCGCTGACCGCCGTTTTAATATCATTTATTTCATCCAAGGTTGGGTTGACCTGGGCCGCGAATGCCGCAACCGTGCTACGTGCAAAACTTTCGTTTATACTTTGGGCACTGATTTCCAGTTTCATGTGGTTAAACTTTTTTTTCATAATTCTCCTTTTCAAATGTCAAATATCTTAGCCAATTTTTGGCATGATTGAATAAAGCCCAGTCATCTTGAAAATACGTTCGGCTTGGTTACTTGGATTACAGATAAAGATTGGTACGTTCTTTGCTTTCATTTTTTTATAGCGACCGATTAGAACGCCAATACCGGTGGAATCCATAAAGGAAAGACGTGCCAGGTCAATAATTATTTGCGCAGCCTTTGTTTGGGTCATTAGGTCGTCCAAGTGCACACGTGTGAATTCCGCCGTGTGATGATCCAATTCGCCGTCCATAGATATATAAAGAACGTTGTTGTGTAACCTTTGCTTGAGTTGCATTTACCTCTCCTTTTAGTTGTTCTTAGTCTAGAATTTTAAAAAGGCGCCTGCGTGACGACTTTTATCGATTATTGTCAATTTATGTAAGATTTAAACAAGGGCAAGAAATAACACTTTGAACACAACAAATATTATTACCAAGATTGTTACAACATAATAGAAGGTCTTTAATCGAATTTCCAAATACCACATACAAAGCGATATGCCCAACACACACAAGAAAAAGACCAGAATAAATTGAATGTTTAATACGTCTACCACATCAATCGTTATGTTATTTTTGCAAAAAAAATACTGGCTTAATTTTGATTGCTGCTTTATAATTAAAGAAGGAGTTACAAAAGCATATGAAAAAAATAATTGCATTTTCCGACATTCACGGAAACACACAGAATTTATTAAAACTGGTGCCGCATTTGGAGACCGCGGATGTCTGTCTTTTTCTTGGAGACGGTCTTGCCACGTTAGAGGTATTACCCAATAATGTGAATAAAAAGACCTATGCAGTTAAAGGTAATGGAGATGTCTTTTGCAAAAAGACGCCAGAAGAAATGTTATTAGAGATTGCGGGAAAACGAATTTTTATGGCACATGGTCACACATATAACGTGCATGTAAATACAGACAGAATTCAAAAAATGGCAATCGAATGTAAGTCCGTTATATGTTTATACGGACATAACCACAAGTTCGAGAAAAAGGTATTCCGCGGCATTACCTTGATTTGTGTCCCACCTATAGGAACCACACGCACAGAAGAAGGCGGCAGTTATTTGGAGATTATCATCGATGAGGAAGGCAAGGTTTTAACCGAAGTCAAAACCATTAATTAATACGTGTTCCCTGTGCCAGTGGATTAAATGTGTTTCGAACATATATTGGTATTTTTTTATTGGATACAAATTTAAATACATCGTGGTGCAGAACCTGAGCACCCGCGTTCATTATTTCCTCGGCTTCATCATAGGTTAGACTTTCTATAACTTTGGCGGCTTTTACCTTGTTTGGGTCTGCGGTATATATTCCATCCACGTCTGTCCAATTTTCATAAACAGAGGCATGTGCCATATTGGCCATGATTGCGCCTGTGATGTCGCTGCCCCCGCGCGAAAATGTTCTTATGCGACCTGATGGCGTAACCGCATAAAAGCCAGGTACGACAATATTCGAACCCAAGAATTTTATTAGGTTTTTGTGACTGGCAACCATGTCAATTTCAAATCCATTGTAATCCGGTGTATTTGATTTGTATTGTAAAACACGCGTCTTTTCGATATCCACAAATTCAAAATTCAAAATTTCTGCCATAAGTTTTGCCATAAAGTATTCGCCACGTGAAGTTATTTCATCTATCATCATGAATGGAATTTGGTTATAGAATTCAGCAAGCGAGGGCGCAATTTTAGCATCCAGTTTAAACATGCGAGCAATTTCTAAGAACCTTGTTGCAAACAAAATATATTCATCATAATACGGTTTTGATTGAATTCGTAATTCATATATCTTAAGCAATAAGTCTGTAATTTTTATATCATCTGCAAAACGTTTACCAGGTGCAGATACCACGATAATTCTTCGTTGTCTGTCTGCTTTTATTATATTGATGACCCTTTTGATGTTTTGTGCAGTTGCTAAACTGGTACCTCCGAATTTGGCGACTATTCCACACTTTCTTATACGACGTGTTTTTGTTGTTTTCATTTGTGCCTCTTTGTTAAAATCTTTAGAATTTGCACCGCATTTGTGGCAGCACCTTTTCGTACGTTGTCCGCCACCACAAGCATGCTTAGAATGTTTGATGCGGATTCATCCACACGCAGTCGCCCCACAAAGACCTCGTCTTGTTCATTTGCGTGTATCGGCATTGGGTATTCGCGCGCAGCAGGTTTGTCCATAACATTGATCCCAGGTGCGGATTCAAGGATTGTGCGTACCTCGGTAATATCGATTTTGTTTTCAAATTCGGCAACAATGGAAACACTATGCGAATTTTTTATCGGCACACGCACACATGTTGCGCTTATATGCAAATTCGGCATGCCAAGAATCTTGCGTGTTTCATCAATCATCTTTTGTTCTTCACGTGTTGTACCATTTGATTGGAATTCATCAATTTGCGGGATTATGTTATCAAAAATTTGATATTGAAATGTTTGGTGTTTCTCGCCCCTGATTCCGCGCTCTAAATCCAGGACACCGTTTAACCCAGCACCACTGGTGGCTTGGTATGTTGTGTATATAATACGTTTCAGTATATATCTATCATGCAAGGGGGCAAGCGCAACGACAGATTGAATCGTAGAGCAATTTGGGTTTGCAATTATTGCGCCATCTTTTATATTTTTGATTAATTCTGGATTGACCTCTGGTATAACTAAAGGGATGTTATTGTGCATGCGAAAGTGACTGGAATTATCTATTGCTATCCCTCCATAAGATGCAACAACGGGTGCATATTCGGCGGAAACCGTGCCACCTGCAACGAACAGTACGAAATCTGGTTTTATATCCAGAAGACTTTTGTGTGAAAGCGCAATCATTTTGTAATTTTCTCCATTAAAGAAAACTATTGTATTTTCTTGGCTTTGTTCTCCGAAAAGGAAAAATTGCGCATCTATATTTTGTTCATCTATGACCTGTAATATTTTGTTGCCCACCATGCCCGCTGCGCCAATAATTGCAATTTTCATTTGAGTATCTCCTTTACATTACATAAAAACTCCCCCACCACCCCTCCCGATTCATTTGTGCACAGTTCATTAGTAAATAACTATCTTCCCACCCTCCCCCCATTATTTATTTAAATGTCTTGCGCGATTTTTGTTGTCGTCCTATACTCATCTTATGAAAAGTGATGTTGTTAGGTGTAAGCGAATGCCATGCAGCGGCTGCCCGCTGTCTACACCGTTGGAGAAAGTTATTTTAGACCTTGCAAGTGAAACAAAAGTCTCTGTTAAACTATGCAAAGAAAAGCCACCTGTCACCATTATTGGTGCGGGGCCGGCAGGTATTGCATTTGGCATTTATATGACCCAGTATGGATATCGTGTAACCATTTACGAGCGGGAAAATCAAATTGGTGGGATGATGCGATATGGTATTCCTGATTTCAGATTTAACAAAGATGTTATTCAGGAACTTGAGGTCTCTGTTAAAAAAATGGGAATCAAGATAAAAAAGAACATCTCATACACAAAATGCGGCAAAGGAATTACCGTGGTTGCGACAGGCGCAGGTGTTTCAAAAAAATTAGGTATTGAGGGCGAGGATAATTCAGAATTCGTTATAGGTGCGTTAGAGTTTTTGAAACAACAAGAACATGATATTTGTGGTAAGAAAGTCGCAATAATCGGCGGTGGAAATGTTGCCGTGGATTGTGCGATGGTGACAGCAACACAGGGTGCAGATGCCACAATTTATTACCGCAAGAATGAATCGGATTTAAGTATTTGTCTAAAAGAACGTGTTAAATCAAGAAAGCAAGGTGTGCATTATGAATTGTGCATGTCACCAAAAAGATTCGAGGATAAAAAAATAATCTTTGAAAAAGATGGTGAAGAAATTATCGTGAAAGCAGACATAGCAATAGTCGCTATCGGTCAAGGAATAGATACCAACGTATTCAAGGAAAAAGATTTGTTATTTCTTGGAGACTGTGTAACTGGCACCAGTACGGTTATTGATGTTATAGGAGCAGCAAGAAAACTGGCAAACGAATTAAATCATGTCAATGATGTTTCGTGTGAATAAATACTTTGGTGCAATATCTGCGACGGTAAATATACCATGCTTGCCATCTTTTAAAAGGTTATGTGCAGCTATAGCGTATGCTAGTTGAATTTGTGCTGTGAAGTATGGATTTTTTTCCATGTACACAGTGAACTCGGCAGTCGCGTTGTTGTCTTTGGATATGACTAGGCCTTGGTGCTCTTGACGTGTTTTAAAGTTAACATCAAAAGTTTTCTGTGATACAAATTTAACCTTTGTTTTGTATGGCTTGAAATAATTCGGCATAGTTATAATTTCATGTTTGATTCGAACTCGGTCTTGTTTGTGCGCAACAACATAACATAGACGTGTATGCTTGTCCTTAGGGATGTCCCCCTTTTTTGCAAAATTAATTGAGGATTTGATTGGTATCGTGAATTGAACCGCATCCAATACACCAGAAATGTTTTTGATTGCGTTTGTGTGACCAAGGCTGACTCCTTTGCCATAGAAGCATGCCAGGGTTGCAGTTGGCATGAACGATGTCATGTACAGACGTATAATGGATAAAAGACCCGGATCCCAACCAGTTCCAACTATTGCGACTTTGTTTGGATTTTTTCCGTGCGACTTTCTAACGGAATCAATATACGGCTCCAAGTTTGTATGCGTATCAAATGTATCCACCGTGTTAAATAACTTTGCAAGTTTTGGGACAATAATAGGGGCATCATGAGATGAACCCACACATACAAGCAGCACATCAATTTTATCAACAAATTTTTTTATGGTGTCTCCGTTTTCACGGTCAAAAGTTTGTATCAGTTCAAATTCGTCCGACCTAGAGTTAATTATGTCCTCGACCGCACGACCAAGGTTACCCATGCCAAAAATTCCAATTTTAATTCGTTCCATATTTTGATAATATGAAAGTTATTACTTATTGGTGTAACCCAAATCAGTTAGAATATCTTTTTTATTTTTCCAGTCTTCGCGCACCAAGACATGCGTAAACAGACGAATATGCTTTCCAGTGAGGTCTTGGATTTGTTGCCGCGAACGGGTACCAACATCTTTTAATACGTGACCCTTTGCTCCGATGATAATTGGTTTGTGACTTGGTTTCGCGCAAAATATATCCGCATAAATTTCAATCTCCTTGGATTTTTCTTTCCATTTGGAAACCTTCACCGCTATGCCATGTGGGATTTCGGCTTTTAGAATTTGCATAAGTTCGCCGCGTATAATTTCCTCGACCATTTTTTTTGTGGTTTGTGTGGTAAAGTCATCTTGCTCGTGCTGAGGATTACCAGTGGGTAGATTTTTTACAATTTCACCTTCCAACACGTCAATATTAAAGCCTGTTTTGCATGATATGGGAATGATTGCAAGTACAAAATCAAGTGAATTCAGTTGTGATAATTTAGGATAAAGATGTGCGAAATTTGTTTTGTCGATCTTGTTAACGGCAACGATGAATGGTTTGTTAATATTTTTATAGTTGCCGATTTTTTTAATGTGTTCAGGTTTAATGTCCAAGCCATCCAAGACATATAGCACGATATCAGCATCTTGCAGGGCGGTACTGATACTCTTTGCCATGAATTTGTCCAAGTCATTTCGTTTTTGTTGCATACCAGGCACGTCCAAAAAAACGATTTGGTAGTCTGCATGAGATTTAATTCCGCGAATTTCTTCGCGTGTCGTGCCTGGGATATTAGTGACAATACTGAGGTCTTCGCCGACCATCTTATTTACTAGACTAGATTTACCTACATTGGGTTCGCCGATTAGTACTACTTTTCCAAATTTAAACATGCTTATTCCTCCGAGATAATTCTTCTGTAAGGAAGAAGATCATGCAATTTATGTAGTGAGTATGTTGTGTCGTTTGCAACTATTATGTCCAATCCAGGGTTGAATTCAGACGCAATCTGCAAGAACTTCCCCGTCGGAAATGGCAGAATATTCTTTGACCAAAAACAAATGGCAATAAAGTTCGTCATGCCTTCGCTGAAAGCCTTTGTTAGAACGACCTCGCCCGCGGTGTGTATATCAAAAGCAAATTCGATGTTACAGCCACTGACGATTATATTTCCCTCCACAAGCAAACTAGCCCCTTCTGGCGTATGTGTGCTTGGGCAGTACGCATTGTCAGCAGCCGCCTTGGCGTGCTCGACCAGTTTTTGGATTAGTTCTTTGTTCATTTGTCACTCCGCAATATTTTGTTGGTTAGTTCATTCATTACGGCTTCGTCCGAATCCGTGTCATGTGTATATCCAAGCAAGTGTAACATCCCGTGCACAAATAAAAAAGCAATTTCGTCATCCAGTGTGGTCTTGGTCTGTTTTCTTGCAACCGCCTCGCAGATGAAAATGTCGCCCAGTTCAATAAGACCTGTTTCTGGATTAACATCCAGTGGGAAGAGTTCTCTGGTTGGGATTGTACCAGGAGTTATCTCAAGCAACGGGAATGACAAGACATCCGTTGGTTTATTGATTCCACGGAAATCCCGGTTCAAACTTTTGATTTCTTCTTTGGATTCAAAGTATATTTCATAATATACGGATTCATGATCCATGCCCAAAACATCGCAAAGTGCCAAAAAGGTTTTTTCGATTAATGAATCATATTTTTCCATATCTAATTGTATCATACAATTAAATCAAATCAACAACTCTGGACACAACCATTTCAACCACAAATGATAAATCTGCCAGTTGTGATATATACACATTTTTTTCATCAAAATCCTGAGTTCCCAATTGAGACACAATTTGCGCAAATAAATTTTGCTCGGCGCTTGCACGTTGGGATTCGTTTTGGATTATGGTGGATTTGCTGTGGCTAACTTTGCCGCGAATAAGTGCAACCGCAGTCGTGGGATGAGTTATTTGTGTGTATGTTAGATATCCGTATTCATCTGGCTCGCCCACTTGAACCCCGATTTGAAATTGTGCAAGCACCAATGTTTGTCCAGTGCGCACTGTGTCACCGATGGAAACCTGGGCAATGCCGCTGAGTACAGTTATCTGCGTTATCACGGCGTCATACAGGGACACAAGATTGGTAACCGGCGCAGGAGGTGGTGTTGGTGTACGATGTATGTTTATTTGCAAAGTCGTTCCACGGATTTGTACATTTGTGTGTGTGATGAAATCAAAGTTTTGGATTATAGCAGTTGAAAGATTTCCTGTGTCTGTATTGTGTTTCCATCTAAGGCGTCGGATACCGTTGTCGTATAAGAAACTTTGAACCTGTATAACCTCGTCTTTTTCAAGCCCATTAATTTCAATGCGAAAGATAAAACCACTTAGCAGTGTTACAAAAATAAAACAGAACAGAACACCAAATACAAGTAATGGGCGATTGCAACAAAATTCAAATGTACGGAATATATTGGCGTTGTGCTTTTGTGTATGTGTATGGTTTTTAAGAATTTGGGTGACATTTTTTTTGTGGATTAGCGCAACAGAAAATTTCAATAATTCACCTGTGTAAATTATTTCTTTTGGCGAATATTGTCGAAGCCTGTTTAAAAATGTCGCATCCACATTTTCGACATGAAACGTGACCTTGCCACACAAAAAGTTTTTTATTTTCGTTATCATTTGTCACCCCGAAAGGTGCTGGCTTTGTTCGTTTTTACGTCTTGAATTTTGCCAGTGACTTTGATTTCACTGGAGTTAAAGTATTCGATTTTCAATCTCTCGCCAATGACTTCGATGCTACCACCCTGTACACGTACATGAAGGCCATCTGTGGAGAAATCTATTAAAGAACGCACCCCGCCAATGGTGACGCTTTTTGCATCCTTTTGATTAATAAAAAACATAGCAATATATATTCAACAATAATCTGGATTATTTTCGCATGAACAGTTTTTCGATTTCCGTGCGTGTGTATTTTATAATTACGGGCCTTCCATGCGGACATGTTGGGATGATTTTTTTGTTTTTAAAGTTTTGCAAGAACGTACCAATTTGATCTGGTGTAAGTGACCGTCCTGCCTTTATTGCCGTTTTGCATGCAATAGCAATTATTTTATCATCCAAAATATCCACAAGATTTGATTTCTTTGATTTAGTCTCATCCAATAGGTGATAAATCATATCTGATAAAGAATCTGTGGATGGGATAATTAAAGGAACAGAATGAATACGTAAACAATTGTTTCCAAATATTTCCGCATCAATACCAGATTTTTTCAAGTGCGGGATAATGGATAATAATTGATTTACTTCGTCTGGGGTAAGAAATAAAAGATAAGGTGTCAAGAATGGTTGTGCGAGTATATTCCCCGAACTAATCTGTTCCTTTAGTTCATCATATAAAAGTCGTTCATGCAGAGCGTGTTGGTCAATTATATAAAATTTTTCGTTATCCGTTTGCAAGATATACGTATCAAAGATTGTGCCTACCGTTACATATTCATGCTCGGTTTCTTTAGTTTCGGTTTGTTTTGGCTTTCCTTTTTTGGGTTGGTCTTCGACTTCTTTATTTTTCATGTCTTTGGCAATTATTTTCATTATGTTTGGGGCGGATTGAATCTTGTATGTTTGGGTTTGAGCGTCGTCGGCGAAATATTTTATGGCAATATCAACCTGGTCTTTAGAAATTTCTTTGGATTCCACAACGTTTTTAACTTCTGGTTCAGTAAATATGTTGTCCTTGTGTAAAAAGCTATCCAAAGTTGCAATCACCGTAGATTTTACAAAGTCATGTATCTCTTCCTCGTTTTCGAATTTGATTTGTGTTTTGCGCGGGTGCACATTGACGTCGATAAATATTGGATCTATGGTTATATTCAATGCAAAGAATGGATGGTTGCCCGTTGTGATATACGATGAAAATGCATCAGAAACCGCAGTTGCGATAATTCCGCCCTCGATTGGTCGATTATTAACCATGACTGTTTGATATGTACGATTACGCTTTGCCAGCACAGGTGTGCCAATGTAGCCCTGCAACACGACACCAAGAGAACTTTTACCATTAACTTCCAACACATTTTTTATTAAGTCAGTGCCGTATATAAGTGCAAGCGCGTCCAGCAAAGTTCCACCAGGATAGTTATAGAATTCAGCCGAATCAATTAAATAACGAAATGAAATACCAGGGTTAGATAAAATTATTTTCTGTATCACCCCAGTTATTTTGTTTTTTTCTATTGCATCGGATGACAAAAATTTCTTTCGTGCAGGTGTATTGAAAAATAGATTTCGCACGATGATGGTGCTTCCGGTTTGAGTGTTTTGTTTGGATTTTCCCACGACCTCGCCCCCGTTGATTTCAATTGCATTGGCGACATCATCATTCTTTGTCTTTGTTATAAATTTTACTTTTGCAACGCGTGCGATTGATGAAAGTGCCTCGCCGCGAAATCCCATTGTTCGGATTGCGTCAATGTCGGCCTCGGTGGATATTTTACTGGTCGCATGTGGCATAAATACCTTTTCAATTTCGGAATACGGAACACCATGACCATTGTCTGTGATTTTAATTTCTGCCAGACCAGAATTTTTAATTTCCACGGTTATATCCGTTGCACCCGCATCCAATGAATTCTCCACACATTCCTTTATAATACATGCGGGGTTTTCCACGACCTCGCCAGCAGCGAGCAGATTGAATATTGACGGTGGAAGAATATTTATCTTTTTCATTAGTACCTCTGGATTTGATTATATTTAATAATAACATAAAAGCACCAGTGCAATCTAGTATTTCATATGCCTTCATCACAGAATTATTTTTTCAGTTTGCGGCTGTTTCTGAATATCAAAAATAGCAACGTCAAAAACATAACTGCGACGATAATCAATATTATCTCTAGTGTGAAAATGGTGTTCGATTCGTCGACTATTGGTGACCAAGACGCGGTTAATGTGGTCGTTGCTGTGATAGGTTGGCTGAAATCAAAAAATATTCCGTCCACATTTAGCCATCCATCAAACCTGTATCCTTGTCGCGTTGGTGCGGGTAGCTGTGTGATTATTTGGCCATGTATAAGGCGGTGGCGTGAAATCTCGCCATTTATTCCACTGAAAATGACATAATGATATTCAACCCATGCAGCCCGCAAGATGGTATCACCTGTAACGGATATTGCTGTTCCAGCAGATTGCGGCAACCCCGTGTTATTTATTATCCATCCAAGAAAGTGATAGTTTTCACGTGCAAGAGTTGGGAGCGTAATCGAAAAGCCATACTCCTCGGTTTCTGAAATATCCAAGTTGCCAAGGATGTTGTTGCCCTCTTCGTCTTGGAAAATTATGTTGACACGATTGATTTTCCATACAGCGACAAATATTATATTATCTTTTACAACAAAACTGGAACCTGCTTTGTATGTAATACCATCTTGGTTAATTATCCACCCGACAAAGGTATGACTTGCTTTCGTGATAGGTGGATTTGGAAGTGTTATCGATGTACCAGATTCGATATTGTCAGGAAGCCCAAGTCTTCCCCACTCTGTATCGTTATCATTTTTAAAGGTAATATCAAAAGTTCTGATCCGCCAAATTGCAACGAATGTTGCTTCGCCTGTTACTGTGAATTGCATATTCCCTGGGTGTATCTTATCGCCAAGTCCCCATCCGCTAAAAGTGTGACTTTCTGTATCATTCAAGATTGGAAGCATTATATTTGAACCATATTCGCGATTTTCTAGATTATACTGCATCAACGAAATTCCATCGTAGTCTTCGAAATATATATTGAAAGTTTTGGTCTCCCATATCGCCATGAATGTTGTGTTTTCAATTACCGTGAACTGGGTATTTGCCAAGTAAGTTACATTTGCCAACACCCAACCGCCAAAAATATGGCTTGATGTGTCATCAAGGTTGGGAAGTGTTATTTGATTACCATACTCGACTGTTGATTCAGTTAGATAAGTAAATAAGGTTCCATCATAATTTTTGAACAAAACATTGAACGTGCGAATGTTCCAAATTGCTTTGAACTCCATGTTGTTTGTCACTGTAAAGTTTGTACCTGGATGATATATCCTGTCTTCGAATAGCCAGCCACCAAAGGTGTGACTTTGTGTATTTGTAAGAGAAGTAAGCATTAATCCATAATTATGGTTAACAGTCCGAGAGATATCTAGTATCTCGTCATTGCTTGTGAAAGTAAGGTTGAAAGTATTAATCGTCCATACAGCGTCAAATCGCATGCTTTCTCTTACTGTGAATACTGCACCTTGTTGGTAACTGCTCCCTCCGTAAAGTTGCCACCCACCAAAAGTATAGCGCACGGTATTTTCAAGACTTGGCAATGTTAATGTGTGACCATAGCCAACAGTTCCCGACATACCAAGCGTCGAGCCATGGCTTCTGAAAGTCAGAGTAAATTGATTTATTCCCCAAACTGCTTCGAAAATTGTATCTGCCGCTACCTTGAAATCATGTCCCGGTAAAAACGTTAAATCGTTACCGCTTTTACGCCAACCAAGGAAACTGTGACTTTCCCTTTGATATTGTTGCGGAAGGTCTGGCAAAGTGAAATAACCATATCTGATGTCTTGTTCCGTGAGGGTTGTGAGTTGGGTACCATCCTCGTCTCTGAAAGTTAAATTAAATGTTAGAATCTCCCAGATGGCAATGAATGTTGTTGATTGTTCAACTATGAAGTTATACCCTGCTTTGAAAATTTCATCCAATTCTTCTGCAAACCATCCAATAAATGCGTATCCAGTTTTAGACATATTGGGCAAAATTATTATTGCACCATGCGGCGTTTCGGAAGGTATTCCGATGAATTCACCAATAGAACCATTGTCGTAAAAAGCAATATCAAAATTAAGAATAGTCCAATTTGCGATGAAAGTTACATTGCGTGTAACTGTGAAGAAAGTTTCAGGCAAGTGTGTTACACCATCCAACACCCAACCAGTAAACACATATCCGTCTTTTGCTGCAAAATATGGAATTGGCGGAAGTTCTATGGGGGTACCATGTGCAATGTCATTTAATGAAAGGTCTAAGGCTGTATTATCATAGTTTTGGAAATAAACATTGAATTTGTGTATTTGCCAAACTGCTTCGAAAATTATATCAATTGTGATCGCGAGATTGTAACCAGCCTCGAATATTTGGTCGCTATCACCTTTTCGCCAACCAAGGAAATCGTGATGGATACGTTCTGCAAATGGGAGTTCCAGTTCATCACCATGTGCGATATTGACTCTTGAAAAATCTCCAAAAATAGCACCGTTATCGTCTCTAAATACTACGCTATGCCTATTTATTTGCCAGGCTGCCTGAAAAGTGGTGTTTGACGTGATTGTGAATTGACTATCTGTATCAAAGATGTATTCTTGACCAGATACTCGCCAGCCTTGAAACGTATGTGATTCTCTTAGTCTTTCTGTAGGAATGTTTGGAAGATTTATTGTTGTACCATGTGGGATGTCTTGTAGCAACCCTAGCCCGCCCAAGTTGGTGTCATAATCTTGGAATAAAACATTAAACATACGAATTGTCCAAGACGCCACGAATTGTGTGTGTCTTGTTACGAGAAATTCGCTATACCCTGGATGAGTGATTTCATTGAATACCCAGCCGGCAAATATATGACTTGCGGTATCGTTTAACGTAGGAAGTATTATCTGTATTCCGTATTGAATATTTGTTTGATTCAAATGAGTTAGCGCGATCTCACCATCATTGAAATGAATATCAAAAGTTCTTATGTTCCATAGAGCCACGAATTCTGTGTCCGACGTAATATTTACATCTGCACCAGCATCAAAAATTTGTCCATTACCATCTATTTGCCAACCAGCAAAAGTATAGCGCGCTATGTTTGGGTTAGCGGGTGTGGGCAGAACTATCTTGAAGTTATAGTCATAAAAAGTTGTTGTTTGTGTGTCAATTAATTGGTTGAAACTTTTGAATGTAACTGTCCGCACAATTGTACAGGCGACATAAAACATTTCGGTTTGAGTTGTGTCGGAAAAGTTAAAAATTGTTCCGTCTCCGATTGCCCTAACAGAGAGAGTGTATGTTGTCCTTTCTGGCAAGTTCAATATCATTAAATCAAATGTTGCATCTGTTGTGTAAATTGGTTCGCGGTCACTGATGTAAATGCGATAGTTAGTCGCATATGGAACAACATCCCACGAAAGTACACCAAATGCGTTAACAGAAAAATTTTCCGGTGTAGCAAGTGTAAAAGGTATATCATCTTCTGTACCACGTAGAAAATTATATACCGCATAAAGTGTTACATCCGAAGTTATTTCATGGATATTATCATCGTCATGTGCGTAACGAATAATTCCAAAATCTGCGAAAATACTGCTGGATGCCCAGCCTTTGAATGTATTGTTGTAAATATTCAAATTTGGAAATGAGAATGTTTCTCTGTCCGACATCATGAATCGTATTGGTTCAAATCCTGAGACATTATGTGTTGTGTCATTTATATGGAATGTAAGTGCATGATGTACTCTGACCTCGGGCTTTGGCCATGATGGAAAATTCAGTGTAGGTAAATTTGCACGTTCTGTACATGGAATCCATGAAACAGCCAAGTTGCGCAGATTGTTTCCCATAGTGGTTGCAGCAGCGCCACTTAGATTAGCAAAAGTTGTGGCATTCAAACCGTTATTCATGATATTAACAAGTGAAACTCCGGCTATTTCATAATCAGGAGTAAATGCACCCGTCCTTAACAAGTTTTGGTTAGTACCACCGGGATAACGTCTTAGTCCACTTGAATCCCCGCGCACGTCTGTAAAATTAATTGCGTTCGCAGCCGTTGTAGAATTGCGATTGCCAAGAATTTGTGAGTAATTTGCCGCCCTTCCAGTTATTGTCCCCGTGTTAAATACATTCACAAAATGTGTTAGTGATTCCGTTCTTCCTATGATTCCACCTGTTCCATGTGCAGCGGCACCGGCATGTCCATTTATGTTACCGTTGTTGAAACTATTCAAGATTGTTAGACCATCTGGTGAAAAACCAATTATGCCGCCTACCCCTCTTGGTGTAGTTGTTCCACCACCAGTCGCAATAACAGTCCCATGATTAACAAGATTAGCGGTAATATTCGCTTGGGCAAAATTACCTATGACACCGCCAACGTTAATACGCCCCGCAACAGAGGTCACGGTAATATTACCTGTGTTAACCAGATTCCTGAAATTACCTATACTGTTCGGCGGTGCCCAAGAATGACCAAAGACTCCACCAACCCGTGGACCACCGCCAGAGATACCCGATATATTTCCATGGTTTATCGCATCATGAACGCGTGCGCCATGAACTGCTTCTCCTGCTATACCGCCTATCCTTACTTCTGTACCTGTAAACCCTGTTATATTCCCGTGGTTGACCACATATCTGACAAGAGGTGCCGGTGTCGCATTAGCCGCAGGTCCCGCAATACCTATGATTCCGCCGACCATTGGGTTGGTAAATGCACTAGCACCAAAATTCACGTGGCTTGTAATATGCTCGACAAGGGCATTTTCAATAGCAGCACCTGCAACAGAACCAATGCGTGGGTTCCCAACAGCCGTACCTGCGATTGTGTAAGACGCCACATTTCCATGTAAGGTTAGATTACGTACAACCGCATTCCCGCCAAGTTGTCCGAATAGACCAAAAGTGTTCTGGGATATGTTGACAACACTTCGCAATTCGCTTGGCAATGTAATTGAATGGCCATTACCATCAAAAATACCACGAAAGTTCCTATTTGTCGCGGCAACACCGCCACCTATCGCAATCCATGCCCTGTGATTCGGATAAGAAAGATTTATATCACTTGCCAATCTAATATGCGTATTCGCGAATCTGTTTCCGCCTGCTGTGTTTCCTGTATTTATGTTTCCAACTCCGTTAACAAGTCTTGCAAGACCTGCCAATTCTTGCGGGGTTGAAATTAGAAACGGAAACTCGTGTGACCCCCTTGTGCTTTCAAAGTCTGTAAACCAACTTGTGTTAACAAAACCATCGTCTTGCCATGTTCCTTGCAACGCTGGAAGAACATTAGCACCGGATATATTTCCCAGAGATTGTCCACCAATTAAAAAAAGAATGCATACAGTTGATGTTACCAATGCAATTGCAATTGAAATTCCCAACAGGATTTTGTTGCGACCTATTTTTTTCATAATCCGGCTTCTTAGTCTGTGCATCTTGCAAATTAATAAACTTTGTCGTAAAGTTTCCCACCTCGTCAATAACTTCTTGCGGTGGACCAGATAACTCGGCAACTTCATCAAGCAGTATGAGTGAATTTCTTAGTCATGAGTATAATGAGGGCTATTCCAAACAATAGTGCCGCCAAAGTTAGAACTTAGCCATATTGGGTGCCATTCTGAACCGGGTCCGCTATGACCAAAATGGACTTCTGTGTTATTTACCCCATAAAACAAATGTGCACCCACGTTCACAACTGAGGCAGGGATATATATTCTAGGTGTGCCTTGTATGGTGGTAAATGGCTGCTCTCCTAAAGTCGTAACGGAAGATGGAATAACTATCTCGTGAGAAAAGCGAGTAGAAGAAAACGCACCTGTAGGAATGGTTGTTAGTTGTGCAAGAATAGTCAATCTTCCGTTCAATCCAGAACATCCGTTGAAAGCACTTACACCTAGATACACCACATTTGCCGGTATCGTTAAATCGCCGATAAAACCAGCGTTTGCCGTGAACGCACCCTGATGTATATGTGTCAGAGTAGATGGCAAATTCAAGTTGCCCCTGAGTTGAGTGCGGTAGAATGCGTGTTGCCCTATAATTTCCAAACCATCGTGCAGTATCAAGTTTCCATTCGCCGCTACCTGTCGAAAGGCCTCTGATCCAATCACCCTGATATGTGCCGGAATTACAATATCCCCAACAAGTGTTCCGAACGGCGAAGGTGTCACATCCCCTTGTGCGGTGTTGATGTTGAAAAATGCAAACGGAGCAATGTGAGTTACGGGAAGGCGTCTAAAGGTCTCAGGTATTCTAAACTCATGAAGTGGCGCACCCCTGACACCACTAACTGACCATTCCTGACCTTCGTTTACAAGTGTGAACGATAACCAAGGGTGATTGTATTCCCAAACTGCGAACAAAGAAACATTGGTTGTTATTGTGCCAAAACTTTCAAGCGGCTGCATATCTTCTAGGTTGTTAGTGCCACTAGTTAAACTCCACCCCATGAATGTATAATTGTGTCGAGTAAATGTATTTGCTATTGCGTCCAAATCGTCTGCGCCGAAATAAGTGTCAATCACTACGTCCACACCTAATCCACCGTTCGCATTGAAAGTCACAGTTCTTGCCTCGGGTGTCCAAATAGCATAGAGAACAAGGTTTGCGTTCATGATATGAGTTGCGCCAAAAAGAAAACTTTGCCCCAATCCATTCGCCTGTGTATTCCAACCAGCAAAATCAAAGTTGGCACGAGTAAATCCTTGGTTCAAGACAACCGACAAACCAAAGCGTGTGGCAATTTCTTCTTGTTCCTCATCATCACAGTTCGACCTGAATGTAACTGTCCTTGCGTCTGCTTGCCATATTGCATAAAGAACAATGTTGCCGTCCATGATATGTGATTGTCCCAAGTTAAAGGCTTGTGTGCCGCCCGGCGTTGTACTCCAACCAATTAATGTGTGGTTTGCTTTTGTGAATGTTGTACCGGTCTGTAAGTTGATTGTCGCACCAAAGTATGTTGGATCTAGCACATCGCGACCAACACCTGTGTGTGCGTTATAAGTAACTGTCCTTGCGTCCGGCGACCAAATTGCATAGAGGTTTAGATCTGCAACAATTGTGTGCGCTGCGTCAACATCAAACCTTGTACCTTCGCCATCCGCTTGGGTGTTCCAACTTGAAATATGATGGTTCGCAAGAATAAATGATATGCCTTGACCGATGTGGGTGCTTTGTGAGAACAAGTATGTGAACGTATCCGTTTGGTTAGCACTGCTATTTGAATTGTAGGTGATACTCCTTTGTTGTGCCTGCCAAACCGCATATAGTGTCAAGATTTGTGTCAGTTTCACGCTTTCCTCAAAAGCAAACGATTCGCCATTTCCATCAGAGCGCGTATTCCAACCAATCAACTCAAACCCATACCTTGTAAAAAGGTTAGCACCTGCCAAATCCATGCCTACATTTTTAAGCACGTTTTCGTTGATTTCAGCAAGACCCTGCTCACAGTTTGAGTTGTATATAATGCCGAGTTCAATCCTGCGCCACCTTGCGTGTGCCGTAGTTGCGTTGCTTATCCCGGAATAAAAGTTAAAGGCATTTGTGAGCTCACTATTACCGAACCAGCCATCAAAAACATAGTTCGCGCGTGTAGGCGCATTCGGCTCTACGACCGCGCGATTCCTTGCAACATATTGATTTTGTATCGCTGTCCCGCCGTTAGTGTCAAAAGTTACGACGAAAATCCTATTTGGATTGTAAATCACGTAATACCCAACCAAACCACCCACAACTAAAAACATTAGAATAAGAGCGACAAGCGTCACTCTAAACTTAGCAGAGTTTATTCGGGCATTTACAGAACTCGAACTTTTTGTCGTCATTTGTGTATTCCCCCACTTATATAACTTAGTATATATCAAACACAAAAAAATCTCAAACAATTATTGATTTATGGTCGATGATCCTTAAGACTTGGTTGCATTTATCAAATCACCAAGCACAGTCAATGCTTCCATCGGAGACAGATGGTTAACATCAATATCTTGGAGTTTAGAGATTACAGGATGTGCTACTGCCACCTCTTTCTCTACGACACGCGGTCCAACCTTCTTCCCTGACAACTGCAACTGCGTTGCTTTATCAATCTCATAAAGTTTCTTCGCATTGTTAATTATCTCTTGCGGAATACCCGCCAACTTTGCAACCTCAATACCGAAACTGTGTTCTTCTTTACCTGGTAGAATCTTATGCAAAAAGACGATGTTGCCATCGATTACTGATGTAGTTGCACGGTAATTCTTTATTTTGCTATTCTCGTCAGCAAGGGCGGCGAGTTCGTGGAAATGTGTGGCGAACATCGCCATACACCCTATCTTGTCAGTGACATACGAAATTGTTGCAGAAGCAATCGCCTTTCCTTCTTGTGTTCCAGTACCTCTTCCTAGCTCATCAATGAGCAAAAGGCTGTTTTTTGTGGCGTTGTGGAGCAAGGTACAAATCTGGTTAAGTTCAGTTGTGGAGCTTAGTCGGAATATTGGAATTCTCGCAGGATTCATATTCCAGTATATCAGACTTCCCGCAGTATAGGACAAGTTTGTGAAAAAGTTATCGCATTTTACTTTCAGCAACGTGGCATAGTCAGCCTCAAAATAGCCAGTCCAGTCCTGATTTTCATGCTCGAATGTGCATTTACACAGTCAATATGTAAATGCTTTACACAGAATATTTTTAACAATCAGCTCAATCCGGATTCACTTTTTTGTTTCTAGCCATCTTAACTAACTCTTCTCTCAATCTTCTAGGAAACATGCTGTATCGATTTCCACCGCCAAAATTATATTTATCCCAATATACTCGGTCGTACATAACGGCATCAAGAAATTCACCCCTATAATACTTTGACATTTCTTCTGCGGTTGTTTTTTTCGACATAATCAATCTGTTGTTGTCGTGCGATAATATCTGTCTCCATCTCGAACCATCTTCCGTTTCCATCATTAAGTCAAATGAACATCCCCAAAAATTTTGAACTATATGGTTCTTATGAAAACTTACCCTTAACTTAATTCTATCGCCAGTACTTATCATAGTTTCTCTACCTGGGACAACATACTCTGCTCCGCCAGTGGTTGATAGAGTTTGGTACCACTGTTCACAGTTTTGCATCAAACTCCCATCTCTCTCAAGGTTAGAAAGCAGATAAAACCAAATGACATTACTCTTACCAATATTTTCAAGTTCCACAACCCAACTAACCCAGTCTTTATTCTTATTTTTAAAAACATCTTTATATTTACAATATGGTTTTTTGAAACCGCCATTTCGACCTTTTGGATTAAATCCGCTAGAAGGATTTCCATTTTTGTTGTAGAGTGGCGTAAAATTTATCATATCAGCGTCTAATGATTCATATGGTAAGAAAAAAGCATCAATATCGTAATCGACTTTATCATTAGCATTATACTTTACGCTCTCTCCAGAGATGACCTTAAATTGAGGTCTACCTAAAATTTCTTGCCGCCGTCTTTCTGCTTCATCGGCACGAATGCGATGTTCATCAAGGACACGAACTCTCCTATCATTTTTTAAGGTAAATATAAATGCTGCAAGTGCCAAAGCAAAACCCAAACCAGCAAACAGTATAGATAATGTTCCTTCCAATCCCGTATGTCTATTATAGTTGTGCAGACAAAAACAGTCAATATAAATGCTCTACACAGAAACTATTCCCTGGAAATCAACCAGCAGTTCGCTAGTTTTTTCATATCTAAATCATTAAAAGGAGGTTCTTATGAATAAAATACTAAAACTAATAGTCATTGATTATTGCAATCAGAAACCCAGCGCAGAATATCGGCTATTGCGAAAAGAAGTTTGCGATGCCCAAGCAAAGTTTATGTCGATGCTAAACAGGAAGCAACGGAAAACATTTCTTGAACTTGATTCTCTAAGTGGACAACTCAATGTAGTTGCACAGGATGATTTTGCTGAGTTTCTTTCCTCATACTACAAGGCTAACTTAGCTTATCCTTGTAATTAATAATCTTAATTTTTGATTTGTCACCTTTTGCATCATACCTAAACACTGCACGAATAACATAATGAGTTTTTTTGATTATGTCATATAGTTGCTCTCTATTTAAGAAAATCTGAACACCACCATAATTGTATACAAGCCGCCCGTCTTCACGGGTATAGTCACGCTGGATAATGTTTGATATTTCCTCGTCGTTTAACCGATAAGTTCTTGTTACTTCCTCGTTGACTTCAACATTATAGCTGATAGCTCCATCTGTCCATACAAGATTCATTTTGTGAGGCAAGAAATGGCTTTCAATTTTCTCAAGATTCAAATCCTTTGTACTTTCATAGTATAGATGATCCCCACGAGAATACTTTGCTGTCTTTTTCAACCAAGGAGATGCTGGTGTAATTGTTGTAGGAGTTCCAATCTTCTTTTTAAGAATATCCTGAATCGTGAAAATTATTGAATCCTTAAACGAACGTATGTTCAATTCAAACATATCCCCATGAACATGAATTCCCTTTCTCTCCAAAGGAATATTGACAAGAGTTGCCATTTGTCTCCAATCACCAGACAACGGCAGCTTGTCATCATAACCAAAGCGTGGATTCCCTTCTTTATCAACCATGATAATTTTAATTGCATCTAATAGTTGCTTTGTCCATTTGTCAAGTTCTTCATCTGTCACTGGGTTAGTCTGCTCTAGAACCTCCACGGCTACGGTAGAATTGACTTCGTTTTTGAACTCGCTAAATGCCTTTATCGTACTTTCCTTGAAGTTTGATACATCGCATAGATCAAAGAATTCACGAAATTTCATTTCTTCCTTTAACCATGAACTATCGTGTCCTTGCATAATTTGCTTGCCACTTGTTCTTGTTTCTCTATGGCCGTACCAACGAGAATGGATAGTATTGGCGACATCATCTTTTAATTTCTGATTATCGCCAACGATAGTATCAATAAACTTTATATCCCACAGGTAAAGAGCATAAGTTTCAAGATACCAATCGATTATGTTTGTGTGACTAAACATACTATCAACATGGCTTACACCACTGCGAAATAATAACCGCTCAAAGAATTCAACATACTCTAAAATTTTTTCTAGTGGAACAGGGCTATAACTATGGCGGATTGTTCCTATCTCGATTACATTTTTAAATTTACTCGTCCAGTTAATTCGCAGCAAACTTCCATTCATCTCAGTATTAAGAAAAGTTGCAATGTTCGCTTTTGTATAGTCAGTTGCATGCCCCCAAGTTGTCATCAAATAATATAAATAAAATGTGGTAGCCATAATAAAGACTTGACTATTTTCTTTCTCGGTAGATAATAACCACATTGACTCACTTAAAACATCTACTATCGCATCAAAGAAAATTTTGTGCTTTTCCTCGTTTATTGCATACGAAAGACAAGACAAGAACATTTTGTTTGAAAAGTTTACCTCACCACTATCCTCCTCCATATTCCGTAAAAGAGAAGTCAGACATATTGAAAATATCTTTTTGAAGTCATCACGCAAATTTTTAATTAAATCTTTATCAATACGACTAACCGCAAAGAGTGTTCTTGTAAGTTGATAATATGAATCCTCGCCAAGGAGTTTAACAATATTCCATTCATCGTGAAATGATAAAGCCCATTTTATGTTATCAAATGCATAATCATAAATTTCTGTAAAGTCGCTATCAATTAGTTTGGATGATCTTTCGGATATCTTACGAAGTTCGTTGTTTTGCAATTCAAACAACTCATTCAAGCGTCTTGCCTTAATTTCAGTGGTTGACTTTCTCCCTGTTTGAACTTGCAAAGTTTTTCCTATGCCTTTTGTGAAAAGTAAAAGTGCCGTAACTTTGTCAACATTTATATATAATTTGTCCTCATTTTCACTTGTCTTTTTCTTTTGCTTTTTCTTTATTGATTTTGCCTCAACTTTATCTCTGAATAAGAGATGGTTTCTATAGATTCTTTCAAATGCTTTCTCCTCTCCTAAGAGCAATGGAAGCTCCTTTCTGATAAATAAAATTGATAATAATAACAAAATCAGAGTCAAGCCACTGGCAACAGACCAATAGATAATCAAAGCACAAGTAGGAATGCTTTCACAAAACGAATTGTGATAAATGTACCCAACCATAATTACAATCAACAACAAAGATATAACTAAAGCAGAGAATAAATAAACCTGGAAGGTTAACATTCGTCTACTCAATTTTCTCCAGTCTTTAATGGTAATTCCCCACATCGTATCTTTGTTCATAGAAATAACAACCGCCATCACCGTGACAAGTGCTATGAAGAGTGCAACTATGGTGGGTGCAAAGATTTCCATTGTTGCATCTTAACATAAATCGATAGCAAATGCAATTTAAACCAATTTTGAGAGAAAACTACAAACCTACTCTGAAATTTGGTTGTGCGTACGTATAACATTTGATGAGACCAAATTTATAGGAGGTATAAAAACTTTAGAATTTAACTCTAAAAATCCATTCGGAATGTGTATAACACTATCACAAACAAAAGATTAAAATTACAAGGAGAAATTCAAATGAATAACGAAACACAAGCGGCAACACGAGCCGCGATTTACATTCGTGTATCAACAGATCGGCAAGCCGAGAGAGGTTATTCCATATCGGAGCAAGAAACCAAACTCAAAGCCATGTGTACAGCCCAGGGACTCAAAGTTTACAAAGTATATTGTGACGATGGTTATACCGGGAGCAACATGGAACGCCCTGCCCTGAAAAAACTTCTGAAAGATGTTTGGGAAGGAAAAATCAAGAGCGTCGTAATTTACAAGTTGGATCGTCTCTCTCGGGACATACAGGATCTGTTAGAAATTATCAGGAGGATATTTATGCCATCTAAAACCCGACTAATTTCACTTACAGAAAGCATCGACACCTGCACTCCGGGGGGCCGCGCAGCACTAAATGTCTTAGCGACATTTGCGGAACTAGAGAAGGACACCATAAACGAAAGAATGGAGATGGGTCGGATTGGTTATGTCAAATCAGGTAAATGGTTTGGAAAAGTTCCATTTGGCTATGACCGCAACAAAGAAGGAAATCTTGTGCTAAACGCTGACGCAATTAAAGTAAGACAAGTGTTCGACATGTACCTTCACGGCAAAGGGCTGAAAGAAATTGCTGAAACACTCAAACTGACAAGTTCTGAGTCTGTTAACAGTATTCTTAAAAGCAAAGCCAGTCACGGATTCGTTCAATATAGAGGCGAATACTTCCAAGGAATACATGAACCTATTATCAGCAAGGAAACTTATGACATAGCGGCAGAATTGCGTGCAAGACAAAAGTTTATGCAGAAAGGCTCAGCACCGTCGCCATATGTCTTGGTTGGATTACTGTACTGTGGAAAATGTGGCTCAAAGATGGCTTATGTAAAGCAAGAACATTACACCAAGATAGTCTGCCATTCTACACGAAAGTCTAGACCTCATCTTATCGTAGACCCAAACTGCAAAAACCCTAGACTTAGGGCGGTCAATGTTGAAGAGACCGTGTTAGAGAAATTATTTAATAGAGTCGATGGCATTAAAGATTCATGGAGCGAGTCTGACACTGAGGAGAAACGCATAGCTTTGCGTTCGCGAATAGAAAAGATTATTGTTACCGATGGCGATATAGATATCCATTGGCATCAGGGTCATTGAATCATATTCAAGGCATCAACTTTCTTTTCAAACTCTGTCCACCATTCTTTCGTTGACTCATACCTATTCATGTGATTGCCTAAGTTAAAAACTTTATCTCTTTGTGGTATTAGTGCAAGCAATTGCTGGTCCATCCTGCCTTCAATCTCAGCGAACACCTGAGCGCGTGCCATAAAGCAAACAACATCAATAAGTGTTGTGCGCCTATTATCAACAAATCTTTTTATCATCTGCGGTTTATAAAAGGCAACAATTTCTTGCGGTGACCCAGTTTCAAGTTCCGCCATCATGTGACGGAGGGTTCCGCTACGCGATGCATTGAATTCTGTGTAAATGGTAAAATGTGGTGGCTTTTCGCCCAACGCCTTAATAACCTCAAAGTAGTCAATTGCGTGTTGGAATTCGTGGTGGAACACATCTATTCCTCCCATATGTTCGTCACTGTATGCGACCAGCATAATTGGCGGGTGTCCGTTTGCCGCTTCCATAAAAAAACCTTTGCCTATGTGGTCGAGGTTTCTGCCATAAATTTTTGCAAGTTCTTCTTTGCGTTTTTCGGCATCTGCCTCTTCCACAAATTCGACCACAATGTCAGCATCGAATCGCTGTTTAATTATTTCCTTCGCTTTTTTGATATATAAATTCTTATCAATCATTTTTAGATTCCTTAACTAAATCCCCAAGCATTACCAATGCTTCCATTGGGGACAAGTTATTTATATTAATTTCTTGGAGCTTAGAAACCACAGGGTTCTCAATCAAAACTTCTTTTTCCATAATGAGCGGCCCCACATTCTTTCCAGATAATTGTTGCTGAGTTGCCTTGTCAATCTCATATAGTTTTTTAGCATTGTCTAGAACCTCTTTAGGAAGTCCCGCCATCTTTGCAACTTCAATACCGAAACTATGCTCTTCCTTACCAGGAAGAATCTTATGCAAAAAGACTATATTGCCATCGATTACTGAAGTTGTTGCCCTATAATTTTTGATTTTTGAATTATCGTCTGCAAGTGCCGCCAATTCGTGGAAATGCGTCGCAAACATCGACATACAGCCTATCTTGTCCGTAACATAAGAGATTGTAGCAGAAGCAATTGCCTTTCCTTCTTGTGTTCCAGTGCCTCTACCGAGTTCGTCTATGAGTAAAAGACTGTTTTTTGTGGCGTTGTGTAGCAAGGTACAAATCTGGTTAAGTTCTGTCATGAAAGTACTTTGACCCGCGAGGAGCGAATCACTTGCCCCAATCCTTGTAAAAATTCTGTCCATGGTTGGGATAGTTGCCATATTTGCTGCGACAAAGGATCCCGCATGTGCCAAGATTACGTTTAGAGCGATTGTTTTCATGTAGGTACTCTTGCCTGCCATGTTGGGCCCGGTTATTATCTTGGTCGTGATTTTTGGAGAGACAAACATGCAGTCATTAGATATAAAATTGCTGTACCCGATGATATTTTCCAGAACTGGATGACGCGCACCATGTATCACCAATTCGCCGGTTGTGTTCATCTTTGGGCGTACATATCGATTGGCAATTGCAACATATGCAAAGTTTGCAACAACATCTAAGATTGCAATTTGCTCTGCATTATGGATGAATGTTGAAATATGGTTTGTCAAAAACATGCGTATTTCGCCTAGAATTTTTTGTTCCAGAGCCTGTGCCAAAGTTTCTGCATTTACAATCTTTTCTTCGAGTTGTTTTAGTTCAGGTGTTATATAACGTTCAGTATTAATTGTATTTCCGTGACGCGTCATGCGATATGGGATACGGTCGGCAAGGCGTTTTGGTATTTCAAAATAATAGCCACTGATACGGTTGTATCCGATTTTAAGTTCCTTTAGGTCACATTCCTTGCGTTCTTGTTCCTCTAGTTTAGAAACCCAAACCTTACCCATATTTTGGGCTTGGTTAAGTTCATCCAGTTCCGCGTTAAAGCCTTTTTTGATATAGCCGCCATCGTCCAATTTTGCGGGCGGATTCTCCATAATTGCCTTGCGTATGACCTTTGTAATGTCATCCATAGGTGTTAAATTGTCGTGAATGACTTTGAGTAAGCCACGGTCGAATTTTCCTAGTTGTTCTTTTAGTGTAGTAATGTTATCCAAAGAAGTCGCAAGCATATGCATATCGCGCGGCATAATTTCGCGTGCAGCCACACGACCCGTTAAGCGCGGAATATCCGAAATCTTTCCAAGTGTTGTACGAATTTCTTTTTGTACAGTTTTGTCAGTCACCAGTGAATCTACCGCATCTAAACGTTGATTTATACGCGCAAGGTCAATTAGTGGGCGCGTAATTACGGATGATAATAGACGTGCACCCATTGGTGTTTTCGTATGGTCGATTGTGTGAAGCAAACTACCGATCTTATTTAATGGGTCACGGAATTGGTGCGTTATTTCCAAATGGTCACGTGCAACCTTGTCAATCACTAGGGCATCTTTGGTCTGGATTACCTGAATCTTTTCAATATTGGAAAGTGCCTGCTTTTGCGTATGTAAAAGATATTCCAACAATGCACCGCAACTGTTAACCATTGGACTGGTTTCCTGGATATCGAAAATTGTTGTGGTTTTAATTTTGAAGTATTTTTTCATGGTTTCAAGGGCACTGGCACCATCAAAGGAATAATCATAATAATCTTTGGCGGTTGGTAGCATGGATGCAATTTGGTCTTTTTTTTGTTCCACTTTGAATTTTGTGGTGGATATAATTTCGCGTGGGTTGATTAGAAACAGTGTATCCAAAAAGTTTTTAAAATCGCCTGTGATCTGGGTTGTACAAAATTGCCCCGTGGTTATATCCGCCCAAGATATTGCACCGGCTTTTTCCTTTTTATCCATGTAGACTGCCGCCACGAAATTATTTTTGGTTGAATCCAAAAACGTCTCGTCGCTGTATGTTCCTGGTGTAATTATTTTCACAACGTCGCGTTCAACCAGACCCTTTCCTTTTGTAGCCTGAGTCAGTTGTTCACATATACCGACGCTGTAACCTTTGTCAATTAGACGTTTAATGTATGTCTGCGCCGCGTGGTGCGGAACACCGCACATTGGGGCACGATCTGCGAGACCACACTGGCGTCCAGTTAATGCAAGTCCCAATTCGCGACTGGCAACCTTTGCGTCTTCAAAAAATAATTCATAAAAATCGCCAAGACGGTAAAATAGAAGACAATCTTTGTATTGCTCTTTTAAATCTAAAAATCTTTGCATCATTGGTGTGATTGGCATGGTTGCCCCCTATCCTAGTTTTTTCGAGATTTCGCGCTGTATTGCGATAAGTTGTGTTGTTCGTTTTTTCTTTTCCGCGTGCGACACTTGGTTATCCATCTTGTCGGCAGGGGTTCCACTGCGACGACTGAATGGGAAAATAAAGGCTGCGTTGAACTCTATATCCTGGATGGTTTTTACCGTATCGTCAAAGTCTTGGGCGGTTTCACCCGGGAAACCGCAAATTATATCCGTGGTGATACGTATGCCAGGAATCTTGGTACGCCATTCGGTGATAATTGATTTGTAATCCGCAACCGAGTAACCACGATTCATTTGTTCAAGAATTTTATCCGAGCCACTTTGAATTGGCAGGTGTATATTACGCTCGATTTGCGGATATTGTGCAATAATGTCTACCAACTTTGGTGAAACGTCACGTGGGTGCGCGGATAAGAAATTTATCATAATTTTGTCATCTACGAGATTACACAAGTGTTTCAGCAACGCGGTGAAATCCAAACCTGTCTCATTGCAAAAATAGTTATTTACGTTTTGACCAAGTAGATAAATTGTATGAGTTTCCCGGGATTGTTTTTCTTTGATTGTTTTCACTATCGTGGTGAATTCGTTTGTGATTTCCGCACTTGGACGCATTGTCAGCGCCCCACGTACGTATGGCACAATGCAATAAGTACAAAAGTTATCACAACCATGCGAAATGTTTACATAATGTGTGTTTGGCTTTTGCGGATCCCCAGGCACAACCAAGTTGTCAAATTGTTCCGCCTTTTCGCGTTCTTTTTTAATTTCAAAGATGCGTTCACCGGCCTCTGCCCTTTTTACAAATTCGGCGATCTTTGATATGTTGTGCGTGCCAATAATTATATCAATTTCAGGAAACCTTTGCCTTAGTTTCTTTCCCGCTCCGTCGCGTTGACTTAGACAACCTACAACCGCGATGATTTGTTTGTTGTGCTTTTTTTGCTTTTCATAAACTGCGAGAGCGATGTGAGATAAAATTTTGGACTCGGCCGTGTTGCGCACAGTGCATGTGTTAAAAATCAGTACATCAGGGACAACGCCTTCACCTGGCATCACATATCCAATTGATTCTAACGCGATTGCGACTTTACCACTTTCGTGCACATTCATTTGGCATCCATAAGTTTTGATTTCATATGTCTTTTGCATGCAAGAATTTTAACATAAAATCAGTCAAAAATAAACATATTATATTTGTGACAAAGACACTGAAGATATTTTTTTTATTGTTTACGTGCTTCGTGCTAGCGGGAATTGCTACCGTTGCGCTTGTTTATAGTGGGCAGACATTAGACAATAGGCGGTTGGAGATTTCCGCGCGCGAACTTGCAATCTATGATGACAATGAAGAACTTATTAAAGGGGATTTGCGTGGACAAACGGTAAAATTGGAAAGTTTAAATAAACACACAATTGATTCATTCATTTCGGTAGAAGATAAAAACTTTTACAAGCACAAAGGTATCAGTCCAGGCCGAATAGGAAAAGCCGCAGTTAGAAATATAATATCTGGCAGTGCAAAAGAAGGAGCAAGCACAATTACACAGCAATTGGTTAAAAATACACATCTTACACACGAAAAAACCATACAACGTAAAATGCGGGAAGCCAGTTTGGCAATAAAATTAGAGCGACAGTATTCAAAAGATGAAATCTTGGAAATGTATTTGAACGTAGTCTATTTTGGTAATGGAATTTATGGCCTAGAAAATGCAGCAAGATTTTATTTTTCCAAGACTGCAAACGAACTTGGCTTAAAAGAAAGTGCAGGGTTGGCAGGAATTTTAAAAAGCCCCACACGATTTTGTCCAATAAATAATTACGAAAATTTTCATAATAGAGCCAATTTGGTATTGATGTTAATGCACGAACAAGAAATGATTTCAGAAAAAACATATATCATATTGCGTGGCGAAAAAATCATTGTGTCTGCGAACAAAACACAATCACATAATGCAGCACGCAGTTACAAACATGCTGCAACTATTCAGGCAGCACAAGCTCTGGATTTATCTGCCGCCGATTTGGCATCATATGGGTACAAGGTTTTTACTTACTATGATAATGAGGTTCAAACCGCAATCTTTAACAGTGCGCGTATACCAGATTACCAAATAAAAAATGTATCCGGCGAAAATTCGGACAGCATCGTAATTATGGCAACACCGGATGGACGTGTTAAAGGATATTACTCGACAAACCCAACGCTGTATTCCGCAAAGAGAAACTTTGCGAGTGTTATGAAACCACTCTTTGTATATACGCCTGGGATTGAATTGGGTGTTGTGTCTCCCGCTACCAATATTATTGATGAGCCATTCATTGATGCAGGATTCAATCCAAAGAATTTTGACGGTCAATACCGCGGAGCCGTTTCTGTGAGAGACAGTATCGTACATAGTCATAATATTCCGGCAGTAAAAACGTTAGAGTACACTGGAATTAATAGAAGTGTGGAAATCGCACATAGAATTGGTGCAATAAACAAAATAAATAGTAACCAAGAAGATTTGAGTCTAGCACTTGGCAACACGCAAAACGGAACAACATTTTGGGAGGTTATTAGTGGATATTCAACCTTGGCAAATAGAGGCGAACGAACCACGCCATCGCTGATAAAACGAATTGAAGACCGCGACGGTAAAGTTGTATGGAAACACATAAATCCAAGTATCAGTGTAATTGGTGAAGACACAGCCTTTTTGGTGACGGATATGTTGCGTGATACAGCCAAGTTCGGAACCGCGAAAAAATTGTCGACGCTGGGCTTTCCCGTTGCCGCAAAAACCGGAACGTGCGAACGTGCGGGTTCAACAAACAACACGGATGCCGTTATTTGTGCGTATACAGACAACTGTGTGTTACTTGTGTGGCGTGGAAATGCATCCATGAAACCAGAACATGACTTGCCGAAGGGTGTTACGGGTGGCGGTCTTACAACCTTTGTTGCGCGTGATATACTTCGTCGAGTTAACATTAGATTCGAGCCGATTGACGAGTCACAATCCATATTTAATGCACCATCAATAGTTACCCAGACAAATTATGATCTAGTGGATGCACAAAGTGGAATTATCCGTTTGGCACACGAAAACACGCCAAATAAAGATATTGGTAGTGACCTTTTCTCCAGACGATTTATGCCAACCGAACCAAGTGCACGGTTTTTAAAACCAACTATACCTAATTTGGATGGCAAAATTTCGGATACTGGCGTGCCTCTGATTTGGTTCGACACACATCCAAGTGAAGTTTATGAAATATATAAAAAAGAACGAGACGCACAAAAAGCAATTTTGATGGAGGTTATCAAGGGCAAGCAAGGTGAATACATGATGTACGATAAAACAGCCAAAGTAGGTTCCAGTGCCGAATATTTCGTCAAAAGTAAAATTGCATCGTCTAGCGAAGTTTTACAAGACGATATTTCCGAGAGCAACACGGTTAAATTATTTACAGAGAAAGAAATGAATACCGAATCCAAAGTTATTGATGCAAAAAAGAAAACAAGCGGGCGTCAGTGGTTCTTTTAAACATAATTTTCATAGAACCCCTTAAAATCATCTTCGTTTACAATTTCTTTTATTATTTCGATTGCATGTTTTTCGATACGACTAATGTAACTGCGACTGATTCCCAGTTTTTTTGCAACCTCGCGCTGTGGTAGGCTGATGTTATCTTCGAACCCGTATCGTAGTGAGATTATTTTAAACTCACGCTCATCCAGCCTTTCTTTCATCACACCTACCAGTTTTTTCATCATAATTTTGTGTTGACCCAATTCCTTTTCGTCTGGTCCATCATCCGGAATTATATCGGATAGCACAAGTTCGCTTCCATCACGGTCGCTACCGAAACTTTCATTAAGACTGCCCACCTGTTGATGTTTTTTTGTTACGCGCAGAAACATCAGGATTTCGTTTTCGATACATCTTGCAGCATATGTAGAAATTTGTACACCCTTTTCTGGGTTAAAACTGTTGATTGCTTTTATAAGCCCAATTGCCCCGCAAGATATTAGGTCATCGGCTTCCGCACTGCCATTGTATTTTTTTACAACGTGTGCGACCAGGCGCAAGTTATGTCTTATTAACAAATCCTTAGCTTGCATGTCGCCTTCGTATTTGAAACGTCGCATGTATTCTTCTTCATCACTTTTGGACAAGGGACGAGGAAAACTGGACTTGTCCGATACCAGTCCAGAGAAAAATAAAACCTTTGTAATAAAGGTTATAAATGGTTCAAATATCATTTCCATCTATATGCCAAAATGCGACAAAATGTGACTGTTTAATAAAACAAAAAATGCATCGGTTAAGATGCATTTTTGATGTAATGTAGGTTATTTCTTAAAACTAGAATTAAGTGCATTGCGTCTAAGTAAAAAGAAAACCAGGATTGCCAGTAATATAAAACATGCCGCAATTATTCCCACTATTAACCATGGAAAATTATTTGAGCCTGG
>WRAS01000010.1 GCA_009780065.1 Bacillota bacterium
AATAAGAAACCGTCTGAGACGGTTTCTTGGACACCAATGAAAAATATAAATTCGGAATTACCCACTGCGTGGGATAATTCCTGGGTCATCAAAAAACCCCAAGAGGGGCTAGCGAGGCCCCTCTTGACTCCCCATCGCATTAAGGTTTAAATATATTTTGTGATAGTTTAAAGAGGGTTTGGCGTGTTGCACATTATGTTAGCTTTAATTAATTTAAGGTATGCTACATAACATGTTGCGCCAAGCCGTGGTGGGAAGATGGGTCATGTGTTGAAATAGATTGATTCTTTGATATAAATCGCATAGAATATTAGATATGGAAAATATAATTAAAACTTATCCTTGTGGTCTTAGGTTGATTGTGCGTAACATGCCAAACTTTAAAAGCGTTTCGACCAATGTATATATCGCGGTTGGTAGTCGCGATGAATTGGAAAACGAACATGGTCTTAGTCACTTTGTGGAACATATGTTGTTTAAGGGAACCAAGACACGTAGTGCAGAAGACATTTCAAGTACGTTAGATGGTCTTGGTGTGGATATCAATGCGTACACATCCAATGATGCAACGTGTTATTATACGCGCGGGATTATTAATAATGTTGAGGACTGTGTAGACATCTTGTCCGATATGTATTTCAACAACCAATTCAGTGACGAGGATTTTTACAAAGAGGCCGAGGTTATTGTCCAAGAAATCCACATGTGTGATGATGATCCGCGTCGTGCCATGTTTAATCTGGCACAGAGTTCATTTTTTGTGGGCACACCATTGGGACATGATATCGCAGGCACAGTGGAACAGATAAAGGGATACAAGCCGCAGGATGTATTAAACTTTACAAAAAAGCATTACATCGCCGAAAAAACAATTGTGTCTTTTGCGGGTGATATAACATTGGATAAGGCAGAAAAGTTGGTGGAGAAATATTTCTTACCCAACTATAAAACAAAGGCAAAGCCAAGAATTAAAAACCCCGATGCGAACCAAGTTTTTTTACCAAAGCAAAATTTTGCAACAAAAATAAAAGACGTGGAGCAACACAATATTGCAATCTTTTTGCCAACCAATAATAACGTACATGACGACCGTTATGTGTGGGCATATATTTGTGAGATTATTGGCGGGGGGATGTCTAGTAGACTGTTCCTGTCTGTGCGTGAAAAATTGGGTCTTGTGTACAACATTGGAAGTGGAGCCAATTTGTTTGATATAGGGGGATACATGTACATATGGTTCAGTTGCACCCCGGACAATACCAAAAAAGTTCTGGCAACAATTAAAACTGAACTGGAACGATTTAAAAAGGACGGCGCAACCGACGAGGAGTTAACCAAGGTACGTAACCAGCGTATGTCCAGCGAATTGTTTTTGGCCGAAAGTGTTTCCAGTTTAAACAGACGAAATGTTTCCAGTCTTGCCGAGTTTAATAAAATAAGAACAACTGAAGAATACCTGGAAGCCATTAACCGCGTTACCAATGATGACATTAAACGTGTAGCAAACAAGTTTGTAAATTTCGATAATGCAACCGTTGCAGGCGTGGGCAAGAGTTTTAAAATTAAACCGTTTGAATCCCTTATTTAAACATAGGAGTGTCCATGGAAGTCAAAATAGTGAATTTGGCAGATTATCCTGAACATATAGAGCAGGTTGCAACATGGGTTTGGAATGAATGGTCAAAAGATAACGGCAGTACACTTGAAAGACAAATATATCAAGTACAACATGCCTTGTCACGGGATGGTGTTCCACAGACATTTTTAGCATTAAAAGATAATACACCAGTTGGCACGGTTGCATTGTGGAATAATGATTTGGGTGTTCGTCAAAATTTAAGGCCGTGGCTTGCATGTCTTTTTGTGGAAAAGGAATTGCGTGGGTGTGGGATAGGTACCGCGCTAATTAAACATTGTTCGTCCGTTGCAAAGCATTTAGGCTTTGAAAAATTATATTTGATAACGGAACATGATGATTATTATGAAAAACTGGGTTGGAAGTTTATTGATACTGCGCCTAAAAAAGATGGTGGGAAAGTGAAAATATACTTGCTTGCTTTATCAAACTGAAACGGCAAAATGAGTTTTCAAATTTGGGATGTGTTTGTGCCACTATGTTCTTAGATAAACTCTAAGAACATTTTTGATTGTCCGCAAGGGCGTTAGAAAAGGACTTGGAATTTATCCAAGTCCTTTTTGTTTGGCTAACCGTACCCCCAAGCGGAAGCCAAACAGGAAGGCAAATCAAAAGGGGGAATATGGAAAATCTAACAGAAAAGAAGGCAGGGACAGAATTACAAATCGGTGCAATCCGTGAGGCAAGTGTTGTTAATTTCGATGGAGTTGAACTTACACGTGAGCGGACAGAAAGACTTATAAAGTCTGTCAAAAATGGTTTGAAAGTTGAAATCAAAATGCGATGGCAAGGAAAGAAAAAGGTTGTTTGTGTCAGCACAATCCGTACACGATTAAACCAACTTGAAAAGTTAGAGTTATTTGAACTCTGTAAAAGTAAGTGGACGCTCGTTGAGTTAATGCAGACGGAAAAGTACAAAAAACTTGCATCAAAAGATTATACAAAAGTTTGGACAGATATTGTTAATCGTGGGCTTGATTACGAGTACCTTGCATGGCACTACGGGATTACGGTTGAAGAAGTGATGCAGAAAATCGAAGAGGCAAAGAAACATTTTACATAATGTTGAAGTCGTTTACAGAGGCGTCGACTTGAAAAATAAACCTCTTGCAAGTAACGGAGTCGAATTGGAGTTCATGGCACGCGCTGTTGCGCCTCTACCCGGTATGAACTCCAAACAGGGAGCCGGCGGGCAATCCGAAGCCGTTGCACCGGTGGCAAAGCCACGAAACAAAAAGGAGAAATATGAAAGCAGTTAAAAAATCACTTGGAATCTTTGTAGTGCTAGTCATTATTGGTGTTGTGGTAATAGGTGCAATATACGTCATGCCGCGCTTTCTAGGAGATGATGACAACAGAAACAACAATGGCGGGACGGAATATGTTTGCGAATATCGCGACAACTACTATGAGTTACGTAAAGAATTTGCCGGGCTTCAATCAGAACTGGCGGATCATAAAGATCAATTAAAAATTGCATTAAATCAAAATGAAGTTGATGCCGACTTGATCGCATATCTTAATGCGAAAATTTATCAAATTGAAACAGCTCTTGCCGACCTTCAATACAAACTCGACAACATGCCAAGCGGTGGTTCTGTATTTGTACCTGGTATGTTCGACGGTACTTTCATCATTATGGAGCATTTCGTGTCTGGTAGTTGGCACGGAATCGAGCATAGAGGTTGGATAAGCATTGAAAACGACCAACTTACATTTTTTGAAGTTCATTGTAATGATTACGGGGTAATCAGAAGCAACAACTCATGGCAAGCAAATAATCTTAACCTTGTATTTTGCCAATACGGTCAATATTTCGCGATAACTTACAGTTGGTATCTAGACATGGAAGAAGATGGCATGCAGGAAGCATTGGGAGTGTTCCGATACGAAGTAAACAGAATATCTCATAGTTCACTTTGGTGGCGTTGTCCGTTTATGCATGCTTCGGGTGGTCACAGAACTAATTACTTTATTACACGTTCGCCGGTGGCAATATAAAAGGGGCTTTATGAAAAAAGGCATTTTCATTTTCGCTTTAATTACCATGAGTGCAATACTCATGATTTTCGCCGTTGGCGATATGCGACAACCCTCTATTGCTTGTGCTGGTATCCATCCAACAGAGGATTCAATTCTTACAACATGGCAAGACGATGGATTTGTTGCAGATTCTTTTGGTGGTGGAGCGGGGACATATTATGATCCTTATTTAATCAATAACGCTGGTGAATTAGCTTGGCTTGCAAGACAGGTAAATGGTGGTGGGTTTGTAGCATCTGGTCCGCAAATTGATTTAAGCATTTGGACCAACTTTGAAGGTACCCATTTTCTTGTGACCAATGACATAGACTTACGCGGTCGTGATTGGGTTGTAATAGGCGGATGGCACAATACTTTTCGTGGACATTTTAACGGCGGTGGTCACGAAATAATCTTGCCACAAACAATCCGGCAAGAATTTGGTTTTGGACTTGGAACTGACAGTTATGTCGCATTTGGCTTTTTGGGCAGAATTGTAAATGGTAGTATACGTGACCTAAGTTTACGCGGGGATGTTATCGAATGGACAAGTACACACAACTCTGTATTAAACCACAGGCGAAAAAATGTTGGTGCGGTCGTGGCATCTGCAACTAACACAACAATTGAAAATGTCCACATGGTTGGTCATTTGTCAAATATTGTTGCGCCACGAAGTGAGATTGTCGTAGGTGGTCTTATCGGAAGATTGCGCCACAGTACACTAACAAACGCAAGTAATCATGCAAGGATCAACGTAATAGCAACAGAACAAGCGTTTGCTTATATTGGCGGGATTGTTGGCGGTGCAACAGATAGTGTACTTAATAATGTTGTTAATCGCGGAAATATAAGCGAGGTTATTGCGGGTTCGCAACTTTATATTGGCGGAATTGTTGGGCTTACTATGAATAACTGGTCGCGATCTGGTGCAACTTTGACCGTATGGAATGGTGGGGTTGAAATAATCAACTTTGCTAATTATGGCAATATCACCGCAAATTTAATTCTTACAGGCTGGGAGCCGCCAAGAGATTTACAAGTAGGTGGAATTATTGGGCGTGCTACGGGTAATTTATCGTGGAGACATCCGCGTGAATTTCACTCTGTAATTGCTAATGGATATAATCGTGGTGATGTTACTGTTAACGGTTTGGCGACACACACTAACTTTGTCGGTGGAATAGTGGGTTGGGCGCAGGGCACAACATCGGTTCCAGTAGTTAATAATGAAGGTGTACAGGTTGATACAATCATCATGGATAACGTATCCGTATTAAATGTTTACAATAGTGGTATATTGCAGGGAGAAACGACTGGGCAAATTGTAGCAAGCACAAACAACACACGAATTGAAAATGCTTTTGGTTTACCTCTTTCGGCAAATGATGAATTACTAAACAATTTAAATAATTATCGAAATGACGTTTATCCATATATTTATGCACTTACAACGTCTTGGGCGATTGGATATGGCGGACATCCACAGTTAAAAGGGTTGTCGTATGTACCACAACCGCCACCAATTCAACAATATTTCACAATCACATTCTTGGACATGAATGGTGATGTTTTAGAGATTAAAAGAATTGCGGAAGGAACGACAATAACACCGATTGAGGCGCCAAGTATTCCACTTTATCTTTTCCTATATTGGCGAACAGTATCCGGCGATGATCTGTTTACAGCACTTACACAAAATACGGTTTTTCTTGCGATATATAATCGGTCGGATGCACATTTCGTGGTCACAATTACGTTTCATGGTTTCGATGGTGCTGTGTTGGCACAGATAACCGCAACACTAGGCTTTTTAGGCGTAGACGATGTTCCGACACCGCCACAGATAGAAGGCTTTGAATTTACACGGTGGTTTAATACACAGGGTTTTGTGGTGGATAGACAAATCCCTATGGATACCAGTTTTTGGGCGATTTATGAACTCACGAACGCAGAAGATAACGACGATGTTGAAAGAACTGGCGGGTTTTTAAATCTCACCACAGAAGATTGGATAATGGTGGGTTCGGGGCTTGGCTTTCTATTCATTGTCATTCTTGTTGCCGTCCTTATTGTGGATGCAGTTAAAAACTTGACTGGAAATAGCAAATCCAAAAAGAAAAAGAAAAGGAAGAAATAACATGACAACAAAGAAATTTTATACATTTGTCACCGTGTTAATCTTGGCAACAATAGTTGCTTTGGGTAGTTTTGCGACACTTCCTACATTTAGACCAATGACAGCATTTGCAAGCACTTGGAGCGGACAAAGTAGCCTTCTCACATCTTACGTCATGGATGATTTGCAAAGTGCAACATTGGTTAATTCAGATGGTGAAGGTGGTTTTGATATACGCAATTACCAACCGCAAGCAAATGCACCTATACAATTGTTGCATTTCGCCGAGTACGGGTTCTCTTTCCATCCAGAGCATCGTGGTAATTTTTCCTTGTTTGTTTATTTCTTTAATCCTGGCTTATTTAGCATCGTGCCAAATTCCCCACAGAATACCATTCAAATGGCAATCGGAGTCGATGGTGATGGATTGCCCAACTATGAAAAAGTTAATCTACGATTTGTAAACCATTCCACCGGGAATGTCGCACATTTGTTTTACAAATTCATATTGGATTTAACCCCAGCACAACGCACGCGATTATTGAACCACCTTAACACCCATGAACGCATTTACAGCATTTCTGGTGCCGAATTTACCTTACGACCAACGTTTCTCACACGTGATTTTAACATCGGTCGAACATACATAATGACGGGCTTTGCAAATAGAATGGGTCCAACACCAACTGCGCCATCTACGCTATCACAACGCGTGGAAGGCTTGCGCACATTAGAACTAGATGTGCGTTCTACTTGGTGGCGGTCTATGACAAGTGACAGAGGAACAGGTTATCAACATCAAATAAATTCTGTATGGTTTTCTGTACCTAATGAAGTTTTAGAAGAATTTGGAAGATTGCAAAGGATACGAGCGGAGTGGCAAGAATTCCAAACGCAAGACATGATTGTTACAAGTTACAGAGAATTGCATAACAGATTGATGAACGTTATGGGACAACGGACAACGCGCAATAATTCATTACATTATGGGCTTTACCTTAATAGACGTGGTGGCGGAAGTGACTTGATAAGTGCGGATTGGTCATTCAATCCAAGATCTTCTAACTTGGCTAGTAGATTAAACAGAGAAGAATTTTTGCATTATTCTTTTTTCGTAAATCAAATAGAGCGTAGTGATATTGGTCAAATGCCAATGATTAATGTTGATTCAAACACATTGGAAAGGTGGATTTTTGAATACGACAGAAGTTTTCATAATGGTACGATCCAAGCAAGTGGTCGGACTATATCGGCAGACCTATTTACAGATACGATTGATCAACATAGATTAGATGCGGGTTACAATCGTGGACACAATATAGTTGATATTGATTATGGTTACGAAGGTCTGAATTTTCGAAACATTGACGATGTTTTACGCATGAATTGGTGGCAAAGGATGACACAGGGAACACCGCCAAGTGTGTTAAATACATTATCGCCGATACATGAAGTAGTATCAGAAGATTTTCCAACATCAAATTTGCCAGGTATGCAAGAGGTTCTAGATCGAGAAACAAGTAACAGATTATTTGTAAACTTTTATGACTTGCCACATTTAAGAAGCTCGCACCAAGAAGCAGTTAGAAACAATGAAACGCTATTCTTGTTCCGTTTTGCAAGGACAGATAGTTTCGCGAACTGGTTAGAAGTTAGGGACTATGGTTTAATTTTCGATTCCGTGTACCGTGATAATACATTTTTGGCTAGGCATACAATCTTCCTTGATTTCGATATTATTCATCTTGATTTTTATGGTGAATTTGGCTGGTACAGAATTCCCGTTGTTTCCGATCCTATTAACATTATTCCGCCAATAACATCTCCAACAATACCGCCGCCACCGGCATTTTACATAAGGTGGCTGGAACTTGCTTGGCAATGGATTTTTGGTAATTGGCGAACAATCTTGATAGTTTTAGTGGCTATTGGATTACTAGTTCTACTTGGGTTTATCAATACAAAATTAAAACTAATTGGGGGTGGTGGGAAATGACGTGGATTTAATTGTATCCGTAGGTTTAATGTGTTTTGGTTTGCGAAATATCACTAAAAAGAAAGATATAAAGGCGACAAAGAAAACAAGTAGGTAAATTACAACTTGAACTTCTGCGAACCTAGAAAAGAACTCTATATTTGTTCGCCAGATTGCAGGGATGATGTGAGTGAATATTTCCACGAACACACGTCCAAATGGCGCAGATGCGAAAATACGGAGTATTAAGGCGAGTGAGATAATGTAAAGCATAAAACCAAGACAAATTAAAAGGTCTCGACGCACAAAAAAACTGAATTGCTGTTTTGACTTTTTGATACTAACAATGATGAGCAACATAAGACCACCAATGAATACAGCAAATTGAAAACTATAAAGAACTATGTTGAATGGTTGTGAGAGGTAAAAGCGCAATCCATATCCAACATGTGACCAAAATTCAGCATCAGAAGTTTCGAGCCTGTGGGATTGGATGTGGGAAAGCCAATTAACTAGCACGTTGAGCCCCAATAACAAAAAAGGTAAAAGACCACATACCATGAAAGCGATGCAAGCGAGAATATCTTTGGTTTTACGACTCATGGCTGGATTGTAACAGAAAACGAGCAAATATTCAAGAAAAAAACGAAAGGAGAAAAGGTATGAAAATAATTGCAATTTTGATGAACGCAATAGTTGTCTTTGTTATTGTCGGGCTTGTGAGTGGCTTTGACAATCTTGTACGCAATCCAATTACAACGATATTGTTTTTCGGCTTTGACTTGGGGCGACTGTTGGTCGGGTGGGGATTAGATGAAATAGGTTGGATGGTCGGGATTGTATTGACGACAGGTATATGGATTGGAATTGCTGCGGGAATATATGCAATTTATAAATGGGCAAGGAAGAATTTTTCAACATCACCAAAGGGGGAATAGGATGTTACGCAAGACGCTACTGTATTATCTGGGCGAATGTTTGAGACCTGTTGTCGCGATGACGGGTATTTCATTGGTAATGGTTACCTCGATTTTCGAGTTGGGTTTTGTACTTATACCGATAACAATAATTGGTTTTATGTTCGCTTGCTGGTTCGTGTACAGATGTATCAAAAAGTTATTTAAGAAAAACGGTGTTACCTGGTTGCTGCGGTCCCTTATGTTGTTTGTGGCAACGCTTACTGCGATGATCTTCGCTATTTCCGGCGCTTACGGTGTATTCGAGATAGCCTCGTACGTCGCAATCGGGATTGCTGGGGCGTGGCTTGGATTTTTGTTTATCCAGGTGCTAAGAACTTTCCGCTTTCAAAAACTTTGTGAAAAGTTGAAAGAGGTTGCCCAAGCGATGAAGGGGTTCTGGGTGAACTTCGGCGGGAATAGAACGGGTAAGAGCTTGCTTGGATTTGCCATACTTTTTTACAAAGCATCAATGCTTGAAAAATACGTCAAACGATTCACGGCGCTGTATTCTGTCAAAAAGACGCGGCAGAAATTGCCATCAAAAGAGTATCGCGAGTATTTGGAAATTAAGGAAACAAACGATGCTTATAAAAAGAAGCCACACCTATTACCATGTCTCGTAACGAATGTCACGGTCACAGACAATGAAGATCATCGCAAATCTGCCGAACTACTTGGAGAACACTTGTTGCAAGAAGCGAAATTGCCGATGCCGGTTGCAGTTGGTCTAGATGAAAGTAGTTCAAAGGTGGACATCCAAGCTTTTAGAGATTCCGAAGGATCTATCATCCTAACAGAACTAGCGCGTTGGTTTAATCAATTTACGGGTGATGGTTCATTGTTCGTCCTCATGGAGCAAAACTCTGCGCGATCATTCAAAGGTTATCGCGACAGTATTCAAGGTATGCGGAATTGTCACGGTGTTAAAACGTTGCTTGAACCCAAGCGTCTGCTTAGAAAATTGGAAAGGTTGTTTGATGAGCTGGACGACTTGATAGATAACGACAAACTGCCAGAATATTCGCTTACTATGAAGATTCTAAACCTTCATAGTAAGCGAATAAACAAAATTGGCGTTTTCCAAGTCCATTACAGCCAATACACAGGAAACAAAGAAACGGGCGGAGCGGATATTGATTGTAAAAGTATGAAGTCATATATCCCGCGCGATATGCCATTCGATTACCCGAACCGTTACTTTGCAACAAGTTATAAAGCGAGAAAACTTGAAATCAAATTAAAAGAATTCAAACATGATTTACAGTCGGAAGAATCTGTTGAGGACTTTATCCGTATCAAAGGCAAAAAGTTGTTCTATCGAGGAAAGCCAGTTATTGAAACAACTGGAAGAGTTATAGAGGACGAAATCGCTTAAAAAATTTTCTAAAAAATTTAATTAGGAGTTATACATTATGAAAACTAAAAAATTCAATTTGGCAAGATATATTCAGTACATAAAGGTCATTTATCCCTATCAAGTTTTCGCCGTTAGACGACACCGCCAGTACCTGCCGAGAGGACGCATAAAGCGTCTATCTCGGCAGGTACTGGCTTGCTGTGTTGTCCATTTAAACGGCGAAAACTTATGTAAAGGGGGAAGAATATGAGCGGAACATTAATAATCAAGCAAGGCAAATTAAAAGATGCGCCCAAGCAACATATCAACGAATTCGGCGGTACGGTCGCAAAATTTATGGTGGAAGTCAAAAGACGTGAAACAAAGCAAACCGCATCGCGAATTAACAACGTGTACAACTGCACCGCATATGGTGAAACGGCGGAACAGATTTTGTCGGAATTAAAAGCCGGTGATTTAATCAAGTTCGAGGCATGGCACGACACATTTGTAAACGATGCACATGTCACTTGTGAACATTGTGGCAAGAAAACACGCGGGGGCAAGGTATATGGGCAAGAGGTTGAAATAATACCAGACGAGTTTCACATCATCAAAGATGGTGTTGAGTTTATAAGGGGGAAAAACTAATGAATAGAGAAATCTTATTTCGAGGCAAGCAAATTGACAACGGCAAGTGGGTTGAGGGTGTGTTTGGAATTTCAAACAAGAATCAAGCAACCATAATTACAAGTTTTCAAGAATATGCAGCAAGGGTGCAATTTACATCGCACAAAGTCGACCACGCCACCGTTGGACAATTTACTGGTTTGCACGACAAAAACGGTAAGCGGGTTTTTGAGGGCGACATTGTCAAGATGGCAAAGCATAACTATTCTGGAGTTATCACTTTTAAACTAGGCACGTTTTATATTAAATGGTCAAATGTGGTGTCGGCAGGCAAGATTTCATTTTGGTGGAATTCAATTGAAATCATTGGTAACATCCACGACAATCCCGAGTTAGACAAACCGAAAGAGTGTGTTGTATTAGGGAGTAAAGTTAAATTTACAAACGGCAAGGTTGGTTACCCACATTGTTCTAACTGTTCATTTCATCATAACGATTTAAATAAGTTTAACTCCTGCCCAAACTGCGAAGCAAGGATAAAGCGAATAAAGCGAGGTGACAAGTGAAAAGATTTAGAGTTCCATCATTTGGCACGTTGCCAGGCTATTTTATTTACAGTTTTATTTTGACCTTGTTAGTTATCGTTGTTATTGAAATCTCAAATCAGAATATCTGGATAATCTTGCCAAGTACTGTCGCGGCGTTTTTAACAATTAATTTCATATGGTCGTTTTTATCCAAAAGAAAAATCGACAATGAAGGAGGGTGGCATAATGAAAAGTAAAAACATGTTAGCAACTAATGCAACCAAAGAATCTCGTCAGAGCGAAGATTTTTACGCAACAGATCCGAAAGCATTGGAAATTTTCCTTGATGCACTTAATCAAGACGGTATCGAATTACCACAAATAGTTTGGGAATGTGCTGTTGGCATGGGGCATCTGGCTGATGTTCTAAAAAGACACGTAAGAACCATTCATGTGTCTGACATTGTCGAACGAGGATATGAAGGAACACGTATAAAGGATTTTTTACAAGAAACAAGGTATGGTTTTAATGGAACTATTCTAACCAACCCACCATTCAAACTTGCGACGCAGTTTGTAGAAAAAGGCATGGAAATTTTAAAAGACGGAAACATGTTGATTTTGTTTCTTAAAATTCAGTTTCTTGAAAGCAAAGCCCGTAGAGAATTATTTAGAAAATATCCGCCAAAATTTATTTATGTGAACAGCGAACGCCAACATACAGCGAAGGACGGCAATTTTACAAAGTACAACACGTCTATTGGAACTCTTTGTTTTTGTTGGTTTGTTTGGGAAAAGGGTTATAAAGGTGAACCTACTGTGAGGTGGGTATGAATCAAGTTGTACTAACACACCTATCCCTCTGCACGGGAATCGGCGGAATTGACCTTGCCGCCGAACGTGCAGGGTTTACAACAATCGGGCAAAGTGAAGTTGATGAATATGCTTGCAAGGTTCTCGCGAAAAATTTCAAAGGAGTGAAAAACTATGGCGACATCCGAACAGTTAAAGGTTTCAGACTTGCTGTCGATGGATTCTATCCAGGCGACATCACAGTCATATCAGCGGGCTTCCCATGCCAACCATATTCGCTTGCGGGAAAAGGTAAAGGTGATGGTGACGAGCGCGATTTGTGGGGCGAGGTGGCAAGAGTTATCGGCGAACTTCGCCCACGTTGGTTTGTCGGTGAAAACGTTCCAGGACTTCTCACAAGAGCCAATTCCCGGTATTTCCGTCGCATACTCGCCGACCTTACCCAAATGGGGTATAGCGTATCGTGGGGAGTTTGGGGTGCTTGCGATGTTGGCGCACCGCACAAAAGAGAAAGAGTTTTTATTGTTGCCCACACCGACGGCAGGGCGTCCAGACCAGGAATTAAGTCTTTCACAACTAAAACGCAAATCATTAAACCTTGCTCAGACGATACAAATCATGGAGAAGTTCCCGACACCGTTATCGAGCGATGCCAAGCGGATGATGTTCAGCGAGGCGAGTTTAAAGAGTGTGTACGACCGCAAAACAAACGGCGAGTACAAACTTGCGGGAGTGAATCTTGCGGAGTATGTGCAAGGTCGTCCGACGGGTTTATGGACGACTCCACTTGCAAGCGACACAAGCCATCGGATGAAGAAATTCAATCAAGGAGGAACAGCTCTGAGCTGTCAAGTTGGTGGCAAGTTGAACCCGACGTGGGTAGAGTGGCTAATGGGATTTCCGCTCGGGTGGACAGACTTAGATGTCTAGGCAACGCGGTTGTGCCAGAACAAATATATCCGATATTCAAAGTAATAGCGGAGATTGAAAGGGGAAAAACAAATGTTTTTAATTGAAGAACGGGAAGAGGCTTTAAAGATACTAGATGACATAGCATGGCAAAATGGCAGGAATGAGACCGCCGACAAAATCAGAAGTGTTATTGATTTCTTTTGGTGGTGGCGTGAGAATTACATTGATTTAAATGATTACAGTTGTGACGAGTGCGACGACAAAGACAGCGACATTGATAGTAAAGAAGATGAAATTAACGACCTTGAAAATAGGATAATCCATTTAAAGAACATGATATACAATGCCGATTCGCTAGAACAACTGCAAGCACAGGTGGAGGAATTATGACCAAACAAACATTTATTGCCGTCACGTCTGCAATCGAGCAGGACAACCGCCTCACATGGTTTGAAAAACACCTATATAGCGCGGTGTGTAATTTGACGAACCAAAACGGATATTGCTTTGCCAGGAACGAATATTTGGCGGAAAGATTCGGAGTGTCAAAAAATCATGTATCAAGGGTAATTTCCAAGTTGGCTAAACTTGGCTTTGTAAAAGTGGTGTTGGATCCTAAATGTAATCGTGGTCATGTGCGCAAGATTTTCATAGACAATTTGCAAGAAGTCACGGTCACGGCGGGTGTTGTTTTGGAAGATTGTATACCGCAAGAATTAGAAACACCATCACAAAGGATTATACCTATAACCAAAGATGGTAATACCCCTAATCAATTTGAATTACCCTTATATAAGGATGTTAAAACAAAAGCGAATACAGAAGTGAAAAAAGAGAGTGGCAAGCCACCGCCACACACTTTTGAACCGCCAAAGTTTGAAGAAGTCTTAAATTTTGCAAAACTGCACGATGCGGAATTTCTAGCACGCAAGTTTTTTGACCATTACACACTTGGCGATGACCAAACAAAGCATTGGCGAGATACTTACGGCAAACGCTTCACGAATTGGCAACAGAAATTTTTAACTTGGAAAAATCGGGAACGACCGAATAAGATTTTGCCGCCAAACGCACAGGGGCTTGGGAAATATGTGCCAGACGGGGGGATAAATTATGACAACGGATGAGAAAGTACAATTTACAAAATGTGAATGTTGTGGTGAGGAAGTAGCGGTTATTGTAATGTTCGGAAGAAATATTGTTGCACCGTGTTCGAGAAAAGAACAAGAACTTGCGACGAAGCAAAAAGCCGAAGAAGAGCAAAAGCGAATTGACAACATAAAGACATTGCGCAAACAGATACCCGCCAATTTTCATGCGGCGACTTTCGCAAATGATGATAAACAAGATTTGGAATCAACGAAGATTTTGAGACGGTTTGTAGATAAATTTTCAGAGATTCAAAGCAAGGGACTTGGACTTTTAATGTGGGGACCAGTCGGAACAGGCAAAACATTTGGTGCGATGCAAATCGCAAATGCCCTCGTCGATCAACAAATTTCTGTTGCATGTACAACGTTGACGGAAGTTATCCAAATGGCACAAGATTTCAAGAACGCCGATTATTTGTTTAGCAACTTGCTCAAACACAAGGCAATTGTTATTGATGACTTGGGCGTACATCGCAGCACGACTTTTGCGGATGAGCAGGTTTACAATTTTATCGATGAATGCAATCGCAGAAACAAAGTGTTAATTATTACTACGAATCTCACACCATCTATATTGCAAAAAGCAAGCGAGGACACCGTCAACCTGGCTTATGCACGAATCTATTCGAGAATCCTTGAAAAGTGCTATCCAATTAAAGTTAATACAGTTCGGCGGCGGGTTTGTAATCAAGAATTTAATAGAAAAGTTATTGCTAGTTTATTAAGCGGGTAGAAGCCCGCTTTTTGATTATGACTATTTTCGGGTATTCCAATCGAATTCATCGAATGATATAATTATCTTTGCTTTTAACATAAGCAAAGGGGGTTATCCGAATGAAGAAGATCGGAAAGAAATTCAAAGCAAAAGAGAAATTAAAAATACTCGAAGCATGGTGGAAGAAAGGTGGTGGGCGCCGAAATGCGAATCGTGTGGCGCGCTGGTATGAATGTTCACCGCAATCAATTTACCTTTGGGCGAACAGGTTCGACGGTTCAGTAGAGAGTCTAGAAAATGGCGACCAAACACCACACACTTTTCCAAACGCTTACACAGAAGAACAATTAAATGTTGTTAAGGAGTTGCATGGCGAATGCAGAAGCCGAATGGAGTTTATTATCGCCTACGCACCGAGCGGGCTTTTGATGGCTCTATCCGTAAGCTGTATCGCATGCTGCGCAAATTAAATGTGGCGCCGGTTAAAGACCTTGAAAGATATATTCCACAACCTTATGAAACACCAAAGATGCCAGGCATCAAATGGCAAATTGATGTTAAGTGGGTCCCGAGTGAATGCTTGCAAAAGATACCAGGAAGTACGGCATATTTTCGAACCGGATACCGCATGTACCAATACACGTGCATCGACGAGGCAACACGTAAAAGGTTTATGTTTCTATACAACCAATTTGGCAAGAAAGAGAGTGAAGATTTTATCAAACGCTGTGTCGTATTCTTTGGATATAAGCCGTTAATTATTCAGAGTGATAACGGTGCCGAATTCACGGACTCATGGGATAAGGAGCGCAGAGCTAGGAATGCAAAAGCGATTAGGCAAGGCAAGGAAATCAAGGTACATCCATTTACAGAGTTCCTTACAAGGCAAGGAATCCGACATGATCTCATTCGCCCGGCAACGCCACGTCACAATGGTAAGGTAGAGCGATCACACAGAACAGACAATCAAGAGTTTTACGCCCATCATGAATTCATAAATCTAGCCGATGCACGCACCAAAATGAAAGGGTGGATATATCGATATAACACGGCACGCTGCATGTCTGTTCTTAATTATAAAACACCGCAGCAAAAGGAAGATGAATTACTTAACCAGCTCCGTCGAAACAACAACCAAGCCAACTACACAGACCTTGAAAGGACGAACAACAACCGGACAATCATAGTCGAGAAACAAGGCACGATTACATTTGTCCCTAGAAGTGAGAAGTGGGCTTTCGCTGACCGACCAATTTCTTAACCTCACGATCTAACTTTGGTACAAACTCCGACAGGGGCTTTTTCTGCTTGCCATCTTTATCACTTTCTACTACCATGAATATAATAAAGAACGTAGGGGGAACCTCTAAGGGGGCAAGCCCCCGCCGGATTCCCCCTACAACCCCCATGCACCCCCGAGAGTCCGAAAATCTATTATAAAAAAGTGTAAAAAATCTCTTTGACATTTTACATTCAAATTTGGGATGACTATTTACATCATCTTGTGCAAAATGTTACAATGTTGTGTGCAGAATATTCAGCAAGAGATGATTCGTGCCTCGTCAAGGTTGGGTAAATTATATTTGCCGCCTTTTAAATGTGTTGATATGGAACCGATTGCGAAAGACCTTGGTGAGCCGTTGAAAGTGGTGAAAAGGGAGATAGAGTCAAGTGGTATGGCAAGTTTTTCTCATGACCAATTTCCGGAACTTCCGAACTCGCTGTCGCGTATTATTGGTGACATTGTTCAAGAGTTGAAAAAGATTATCCCTTTTGAATATTACACAGCAACAAAGTCAATAAGAGGACACTATAATTTTAACCAGCAAAGAGTTCTCCATAATATACATATACCACGTCAGTATTATGGAGATGGTTATGACATTGTACCCGGCGATGCTACACAAGGTGATTTTGGATTTTTTCGAAACGATAAAAAGATTGCGGAAGCGGTGTTTGCTTTGTTGCATGAGTTTTATCATGTGATACAGGGGGATAAGATTCATGTGCGTCCGGATCCTTCGCCAGAGATTATTAAAGCGGCGATTGAATGGACAATAGAGAATTCAAATAGAAAATGGTATGAAAACAATCATGCAGGGTTATCAAGTGAAATAGCAGCAAATGAATTTAGTAGAGAACATTTTCAAAGATTTCTTGGAAGATATTTACCAGATAATAACAAAGACGTTAATTTTCCAACAGTTCAAGGGAAGAGAAAATCAATAGAAAGATTTGATTTTTTAAAACCAGGGGAAGCCAAACGAATTCAGTCTATTGATAACAGTGTAGATCAGGATCTTGAAACATTCAAACTTTTAGTAGACCGAAGACCAGGGACGGTTGCAGATAAAATTGTTTTTCTTAAAAGCCCCGAGATGATGTCCATGATAAAAGGAGAAGCGCGAAATTTAATGTTGCGCCAAGAAGACCATGTAGGCAACGTCTTGAAGCGTGGTTATGAAAGAGAAGAATTACCATTCTAGAAATACTTATTAATTAATTTGATTTGGCTAAAATTACTTTTTTTGCTAGACTAACTGGATAAAGGGGTATAATCAGTTGGTGGAACAAATTCAACGACGAAAAATAAATCAGCCTAAACGTGCAAAGAGCAAGACGGGAATTATTGTGATGACTGTTGCATGTGTTATGGGTCTTTTTATGGCGGTGTTGCCGAACTTTTTCTTGTCTAGATGGATTTTTGGTGTGTTTGGTGTGTATGTATTTGCGTTGTTGTTTTTGACATTTTTTATTGGCCTGTCAATTCATATGCGCAGGAAATATACCCTCAGCCGACGTTATGTAATTTTATCGGTAAAGATGTTGGGTTCATTGTTTATTGCGTTGCACATTGCGTTTACGTCTTATCAACTTGGGAATATGAATTTTGCGGATTACCTTAGGCATCCGTTTGAGGCCATAACACCTGGCGGGGTGATTTTTGCGGTGCCTGCGTTTGTGTTGAATGCAATCTTTTTCTTGGAGGGCGCGCTGATCGTTCTTGGAATTACCTTTATCATTGCGTGTGCGTTTTTAACGACATTCGTGGTAACCACAATGGGTGAGAACAAGGTTATTAAAAAATTGCCAACTATGATTGAGACGTTGGAATTGCAAGAGGAAAAAAGCAACAAAGATATTAGTAAATTAATTGAAGAGAATTATAACGAACTACTGCGTAAACAGAGCGAACGCCGTCACCGCGAAAACAAGAGTGCAATTGGCTTGGTTCCGCCGAAACCGATTATTGAGAGGGAAGTTATAAAAGAGGCTACGCATGATGCACCCATTCCATTAAATCAATTACCACCGCAGCCAAGTGTTACAGATCAAATAAATTCATGGTCGACTCAAGCGGCGATGAAATTTGACGAGGGTATTTCGCAATCCAAAGATGGCTTGCTTCCACCGTTGTACACGTCTTTGGGTCCAAACTATGTAACAAATATCCCGCAAAAACAAACTCTACAGCCAAGCAATATTGAACCTCAGACACCAAATAATATAAATCCATATGATGCGCTTTATGGGCAAATTCCTCCGCAGCATTTTGTTGCACCAAGCATAGACTTTGGTACGACAAATACATACCAGAACGGGTTTAATGCGCCCCAGCCGCAAATGTCGCCGTATATCAGCGAACGTACAACACCAATTCCTCCACCTGCGGTTGATTTTTCACCGCCAACACCCGAGATAAGAATTAATAATGATCGTATGAATTTTGGACAAACAGAGATGAATACCGACGCCGCTAAAAAGCCAAAAGTATACAAACGTGCAAAATACAATAAACCATCTGCAGAACTGATACGAACTGAATCTACAAACCTTATTGAATCACAAAAAGAAGCGGTTGTGCGTCAACATTTGCTGGATGCAAAGTTAAAAGAATTTGGTGTCAACGCAAAGGTTACCAGTTTTACCGTAGCACCAGCCGTTACGCGGTTTGAAATTCAACTGGCAACTGGGACCCGTGTTGCGCATGTGACACAATTGGAAAATGATATCGCATATGCCTTGGGTTCGCCAAGTATCCGTATCGAATCCACGATAGAAGGTAAAAACGCAATAGGGGTCGAGGTTCCGAATAAAACCGTGGGCAAGGTTTCTATAAAAGACATATTGAACACCCAAGAATTCATGCAGCACAAGAGTCAATTGGCGGTTGTTATTGGTAAAGATCTTAACGATGCACCTGTGGTTGCGGATATTACCCAAATGCCACACTTGCTGATTGCTGGTTCTACCGGAAGTGGTAAGTCGGTGTGTCTTAATACGATATTGACTAGTTTACTTTTCCGTGCACACCCAGACGACGTCAAATTATTGTTGGTGGATATGAAGCGTGTTGAATTGAATATGTACAACGATATTCCACATATGTTAATACCAAAGGCGTTGAAAGAGGTCAACCATGTCATTAATGCACTTAAATGGATGGCTAGCGAAATGACTCGCCGTTACGATATATTAGAAAGTCACAGTGTCCAAAATATTGCACACTATCAATCTTTGCCGGCATATCAATCAGGTACGTTGGAACGTATGCCGTATATATTGATGGTTATTGATGAGGCTGCGGACTTGTTATCAAAAGGTAAGAAAGAGGTCGAGGATGCGATTAAGAGTCTTGCAGCCTTGGCACGTGCGTGTGGTATACACATTATTCTTGCAACCCAACGTCCAAGTGTGGATGTTATTACAGGGGTTATCAAGGCGAACTTTCCAGTTCGTATCGCGTTCAAGGTAGGAAGCCGCGGCGATAGTGGAACGATTATAAACGAAAGTGGTGCGGAGAAATTGGTGGGTCGTGGTGATATGCTGTTTGTACAGGACAGTTACATGAAACGTATCCAAGGTGCATTTATCGAGGCCGAGGAATCGCGCAAAGTAATGAACTTTATACGTGAAAATAATGCGGCAAACTTTGATACCGACCTGGAAGATATTATTATAAACGGACCGCCAGTGGAAAGTGCAGCCAGTGGGTTTGGGGATGCGGAACACATAAGAAAAGCAGGTACCAGCGACCCTGCGTTCATTCCGATTGTTAAATGGATGGTGAGGGAAGATAACCTGTCACGTACAGTGTCTATCAGTAACATGCAAAGAATGTTCAGTCTTGGTTTCTCGCGTGCGGGTAAAATTATGGACGCGATGGAAGCCATGGGATATGTTGCGGCAAATAATGGAAGTAAAGCGCGTGATGTACTTGCAACACGTGATGAAATTGAAAGGTTATATGGCGAGTAAGTGATAAAAGAGGGCTTGCGAAAGAATTATTTTTAATGTAAAATCAAAACATGGTTTGGCCTATTCTTTTGTGTGTGGTATTTCTGGCTTCGGTCATTGTTTTTTACCAGGCACGTCAGATTGCAAAGGATCGCGACAACCTTATGTTGGGAATACGGATAGGCTGTTTGGTGATTGCTATAGCATGTATATTTGTTGCAATATTTGTTAACTTTGAATTGGATTGGGATTTAAGAGGATGGTTTTAAGAGGTAATGGAAAAAAATTTTGATTTCGCACGGGCAGAGGCTGAGATAAATAAAAAGTGGCTTGAATCTGATATGTTTAACGTGAAAATAGACAAAAGCAAAAAGCCATTTACGATTATCATGCCCCCACCAAATATTACCAGTCGTCTTCACATAGGGCATGCGTTTGACCTAACGATTCAAGACGCGATAATAAGGTTCAAACGTATGCAGGGTTTTAATGCGCTGTTGTTGCCTGGTGCGGATCATGCGGCGATAGCGACAGAGGTTAAGGTTGTAGAAGAATTAAGGCGCCAAGGTATCGAAAAATCAAGTTTAACAAAAGCCGAGTTCATGAAACACATCCACAAATGGTATGAAATCTACACCGCGGAAATCCGCGGTCAGATGGAAAAACTGGGGCTTAGTTGTGATTGGTCGCGCTTTTCGTTCACTATGGATACAGGTACGACAAAGGCGGTTAATACGGTTTTCCATAGTTTGTACAACAAGGGTTTAATTTACCAAGGCGAGCGTATGATTAATTACTGTACCACCTGTCAAACGGCATTAAGTGACGCCGAAGTTGAACATAGTACACGCGGGCAACAATTATACAACATCATGTTTCCATTCGTGAGGGACGAACAAAACGGCGTGACAATCGCAACTGTGCGCCCAGAGGTCATATTCGGGGATGCGGCAATTGCGGTACATCCCGGCGATAAACGTTATAAAAATTTAATTGGCAAGATGGTGTATATACCATTAACGGATATTAAAATTCCAATTATCGCGGATGAAATAGTGGACAAAAAATTCGGCACAGGGATTTTACAAATAACACCAGCGCATTCGCATGCGGATTTTGATGTTGCGAAAAAACATGGATTGGATTATTACAAAATCTTTGATGCAAAGGGAACACTGATAGGTGATCGTGTCGGCGAATTTGGCGGTATGACCATACCAAATGCGCGCGAGGCGGTTATAACCAAGTTGAAGGTGCAAGGATTATTAAAAGGGCAGAAGAACCGTCAAAGTAACATTGGTGAATGTTATCGTTGTAAAAATATCGTGGAACCTGCGTTATCTAACCAGTGGTTTATGGCTATGTCGGACCTTGCAAAACCTGCGATTGCGGCACTTAAAAGTGGCGAGTTAAAACTGGTGCCTAAAAAATTTGAAAAGGTTTATTTGCATTGGTTAAATAATATAAAGGACTGGTGTATATCAAGACAGCTTACCAGTGGTCACAAAATTCCAATCGACGGCGTGGAAGATGTGTTGGATACATGGTTCTCGTCCGCCCTTTGGCCTTTTTCAACTTTGGGGTGGCCAAATGACTCTGCGGACTATAAATATTTTTATCCAACTGATGTGTTGGTTACCGCGTATGATATAATCTTCTTCTGGGTTATTCGCATGGTATTTTCTGGAATTGAACATACTGGCAAATTACCTTTTAATACCGTATTGTTACATGGTCTGGTACGGGATAAAGATGGCAAAAAAATGTCAAAGAGCCTTGGTAATGGAATAGACCCCTTGGATGTTATAAATGAATTTGGCACGGACGCATTGCGGTTTTCATTGATTGTGGGAACAAAGTTGGAACGCGACCCACGATATAGTTTGGACAAAGCAGTGTTGGCACGTAATTTTATTAACAAGATTTGGAATGCAGTAAAGTTTTATCTTGCATTCGGACAAGACAAGGAAACCAATGAAATTGATTGGTGTGAATTTGGTATTGCGGATAAATGGATAATGACAAAGTTTAATAATGTTGTAAAATCCGTAATAAAAAAATATGAAAAGTATGACTTTGGTGTTGCCGCGAACGAGTTACAGTCATTCTTTTGGAATGATTTTTGTGATTGGTATCTGGAATGTGTAAAGGTTTCTGAAAACAAACAAACAAGTCTTGCAGTTTTTCGGTATGTTTTATTTGCGTTCATGAAATTGGTGCATCCTATTATGCCTTTCGTGACTGAGGAGATATTTTGTAACCTTAATAAAGTCACGACAATATCGTTCGAAAAGTTTCCAGAGTTTAGCAAATCATCAACGTATCCAAAAGAAAAGCGCAAATTCGACGATGTCGTAGAAGTTATTCAATTACTGCGTGCGCAAAAAGGTGTTCAAAGCGCGATTCTAGATGGTGACCTTGTGCGGGAGAAGGCGATTATAGAAAAACTGGGCGCAATTAAAATTGAATTTGGTATGGTAGATGATCCAGACTTTGTAACCAAAATCGCAAAAATTCGCATTAACATTGATGAGGCGGAAAAGCAAAAACAAATTTCAAAGTTAAAATCAGAAATTGAACGTGGCGAGAGAATGCTGGGTAATGTGAACTTTGTTGCAAAGGCACCGTCAGAGGTTGTTGCCGAGGAACAAGAAAAGTTGGCAAGTAATAGAAAATTGTTGGCTCAGTTGCAGGGCGGTGCCAAATGACTGAGCGTAATATAGATTTCAAAGCAGATGATATGGACAAGAAGCTGATACTGCTGTTTATCTTTGAAAAGATGGAGTTTCCATTGACGGATCAAAGTATCAGCGAGATTGTGGTCGCCAACCCAACATGGATGAATTACATGGACTTTCGTGATGCAATTTTCGGATTGGTGGAATCAAAATTCATACATCGCGGGCGTCATGGTGCGGACACATTGTTTCGTTTAACGAATCAGGGGCGTGCATGTTTGGGTCATTTTTACACAAAAATCCCCGCCAGTGTGCGCGAGGAAATCACGAACTACGCCCGTGATAACAAACAGGATTTCCGCAGGAACCAGGAGTATACTTATGACTATTTCAAGAACAGTGACCAGAGCCATACCATATTGCTGAAAATAAAGGAATATGGTAATTTGGAAAATTTATTGGAAATCAAGATGAAAGTTAACACAAGGGCGGAGGCGATAAAATCCGCAACCAAGTGGAAGGAAAAGGCACCAGTTGTATACGAAAGTTTGTTAACAATATTATCCGAGGAGGAAAAATAGAAAATGAAAAAAGTAATTAAAACGCACAATATCTGTGCGCGTGAGATTGAATATGAACTAGATAACGGTGTGGTCAAAAATGTGCGATTCATTGGCGGATGTGCGGGTAATGGATACGGGATTGCCAATTTGGTGGAGGGCATGCCAATTGATGAGGTCGTTAAACGATTAAAGGGTGTGCCATGCAGATTGGGTACCAGTTGCCCGGATCAACTTGCAAAGGCGTTGGAAGAGGAAAGTAAATAAGTGTTCTTGCAAAATATTGCTGTTTGTCAACTGCGACCTAGCACTTGGAAGCCCATAGGAAAACAAGGGGTCTTCCAAGCACGGTCTAAGGTTGACAAACAGCAATATTTTGCCTTCACACCGTTGTGGTTTTATTTTTTTAGTTATGCACGTGTTAGGACAAGTTGCCCATTAATCCCAGAACCTTCTAGTGTTAATAAGATGTTTCCAGATATAGTAAATTGAAATGTAAAACTGTGTGGTTGTGGCTGTGTGAAATTTAATCGTACGCTATTCTCACTTTGTATTGACCATGTACCAACATCTTGAAATTGTCGATTGTTATTTACATAAAAAGAACGCGTAAATGCCCCATTCTGTGAAAACACATAAACATCTTTAAAAGGTGCATCATCATTTTTCCATGTGCCAATAATCGCATGATTTTGATTGTCAGGGGTAGTTGGTGGTGTAGGTGATTGCGTGGTTGTGCCACCAAAACATCCAGTTAAAACAAGTGCAATTGGAATTATCACCGCGAATGCAAGAGTTGAAAACAAAACTTTTTTCATGTTTTTCTCCTTTGTGTTTATTATATATCCTATATATAACAAATATATATATATTGTCAAACGAAAAAACGTTATATTTAAACGAAGTAATCAGACAAATCCCACAAATACGTCATTGCGAGCGAAGCAATCAAGTACAATTATTTGTATTTGATAATTACAATGAACATCCAAGATTAAATCCCAGTACTGGATTGCTTCGCTCGCAATGACGTGTACATTGGGGTGTATTCGTTTCGCGATCCCCTCGTCGCTGTCGCTCGCTTGGGATGACAGTAATGAGATGTGTAGGTCAATACGACAACAAAGAGATGGGTACTTTGAAAAAAGTTATAATTTTGTTATTACAATAAAAAACGCCTCTTGGGGCGTTCTTTAAAAGAATGCATAATGAATGACTACGCAGTCAATTGACCAAGTTGCTGCGCCATTTTTGATTTGTGGCGGTTTGCTTTGTTTTGGTGGATTACGTTGTCGGTTGCAGCCGCGTCAAGAAGACCAGAGCACTTTTTAAAAAGTTCGGATGCCAGTTCCTTTTCTTTTGTTTCGATTGCGGTGTTAAACTTTTTCATGTAGGTTTTGATTTCGCTTTTAACACTTTGGTTTTGGACGCGTTTTGTTTCGCTTACGTTGATACGCTTTTTTGCACTTTTGATATTTGCCATACAGGTAATCTACCACAAAATTTCGGCATATGCAAGGACTTTTTGCAAATCATATGATTATGAATAAGATAACAGATATGGCAATAGAGTTATGCCAAGATATAGACAGCAGTTTTCCCGGGGTATCCATGGATATTGTTGAAGGCAAGGGATTTGCAAGAACTATTGTTCGTGTAGAAACCAGCAAAGGTGCAAAAAAAATCGGGCGGCCAAAGGGTATATATTGCGACATTGAAATTCGTAATCGGGAAAATGTGGAAGATATTATAGATTGTTTTTCACATTCGTTGGGGGAATTTTTGCGTGACACATGTGTTGATATAAAAAAGATTTTGGTGATTGGTCTTGGAAATAATCGGTTTGTTGTGGACTCGCTTGGGAAAAGTGTTTGTGATTTGTTAAACACGGGTGAACGTGTTGCAACATTCTGTCCCAGTGTCGAGGCGGAAACAGGGATCCCAAGTGTACATTCGATAAAGGCAATTACGTCGCTGGTAAAACCATCGCATATCGTGGTTGTTGACAGTTTATGTTGCCATGAAAAATCACGCCTTGCAACGTCTTTGCAAATATCAAATACTGGGATAGTTCCAGGTAGTGGAATTGGACGCAATAACCAAAGTTTGGACAAGGAATTCTTGGGTGTGCCTGTTATTGCGGTGGGTGTTCCGTTGGTAATTTATCTGCCAAGCTTTCATTATGTTATACCAAAAACAATAGACATTTTGGTGCCTAGCTTTGCGCATATAATTTCACAAGCGATAAATTCTAGTACTTTCTCGCAATTAAACGATTGATCGCACGTTGTGACAAAAACCGTTTAAAGAAATATGCAAATTTATTTTTGCAACCAAACACGACAACAGGTCTTGGATTCTTTTTATTTGAAAGACGAAAAAGTTTTTTCGCGACCCAGTCAGGTGAACGTCCATTTTGTTCGGCATATTCGTATTTGCCTTTGGATTTCCCTAAACGGTATTTGTATGAGATATCATCCTCTTTGTTATTTAGACGATTTTCGGTAAAGTTTGATTTGACTTCGGCGAATAGAACACATGTCACCTTTATATTAAATGGTTTTATTTCGGTTGCGATTGAATTTGTGTATGTAATGATGGCTGACTTTGATGCACTGTACAACGATTGGAACGGTAGCGGAAACACACCCGCAAGTGATGAGATGTTTATTATTCGTCCACGCCCACGTTCGCGCATATGTGGAATGACTTCGGCAGTACAAGTTGCCATACCAAGAACGTTGGTGTGAAACACGGCGGTCATTGTGTCATGGTCTGCGCCCTCGGCACTGCCGGTAAAGCCTATGCCCGCGTTATTAATCAGAACATCGATTTGACCTTCTTTGTCGTATATTTTTTTGATTGCGTCACGGACTTCGGTTGGTTTAGTAACATCGGTTTTTATAAAATTTATGTTATCGTCGTCTTGTCGTTCTGGGCTTAGGTTATATACCGTGTCCGCGTATAAACAAAACTTTCGTGCGGTTGCAAGACCGATGCCAGAGCTTGCCCCTGTTATTATTACGACACGTTTTTTCCATCCGTCCAGGGTTATTTCGTCTTCCTCGGTCAATGCGGGTAGGTACGACATCGCGTCATACTCACTGATAGTAAGTGCAGTTGGTTCTACGCCATTCATAACGACTTGGTCAATGCCTTCATCGATTTCAATGGTCGCACCTGGCAGTTGTTCATAGATTTTTTTCTCGATATTGATTTCAGGTTCTGTTTGAATTTGGGGCTCGTTAATAATCTCAACTTCCAGTTCTTTCTGTATAATTTGTGGGGCTTTTTCGATCTCAGTCATCTCTTTTTTTATTTCGTCCAGAGCCATTATAAAAGATGGTCTTGGTGCGGGCTTGTATTCTTTTATCTCTATCTCTGTAACTTCGTCTATTGTGATGTCTTCCACGATTTCTTCTGTTTTCTCTTCGTGTTCATCAATCTTGTCGGTCATTGTATTCCTCCTAATCAAACATTAGTATATCACAATGAGGTGAAAAGCAAACTTAATCCTTGTGGATTTCGTAAATAAAATGTATATTGATGTTATGAACATAAGAGTAATCGCAACAACAAAAAGTGGATACGAAGCACCAAGAGAAGAATTTGATGTATTCGGCGGGCATGCAGCAGGCGTGTGTTATATGCAGAATGATTTTGATACCCTGAGGTCAGAGGACAAAGAAAAAACCATGAAACGGGTTAAACTAACCAAGGAGGCTGGCCATCACAGTGTATATGACCACCTGAATATCACGTTGTATTTGGAAGGTATTCCGCGAGTTATCGAGTTGATTTTGAATAATGAAAGAATGATGACCAGCAGTGTCAAAAGCGGTCGATATACAGTTCACAGTGTAGAGGGCGTTGAAAAGAAACTATACGAAAAATGGGTGGAGATCTTCGAAGGTTTGATACAAAAACAATACCAAGAGAAATACCCAAAATTTTTCACAGTCAGTCGTATTAAAAAATTGGCAATGGAGAATGCGCGCTATTTAACGGGTGCATTTACGCTTGTCAGTATGGTACACACAATTTCGTACCGACAATTGAATTACGTCTATGGATTTATTCGAGATTTTGTTGCAATGCGCAAGGGTGGGAAAAGTGGGACATTTATAAAGAAATTAATTCCATATCTTACACAGTTTCTTAGTACATTGGATGCCACGGGCTATATTGACGAGGCACTGACACACAATGGCAAACACAGAATCCTTTCGGTATTTAATAAGACAAAGATTCAGGAATATTTTGGTGATGTTTATGCAACAACTTACAAGGGTTCATTTGCGTACATAACGCATGCACATCGTCATAGAACGCTTAGGTACTATGTGGACTTTGTTAAAGAGCCTGGTGACCTTGAATTCTATGTACCTGAAATTTTGCGTGGCACAGACCACGAAACCCAGTGGCAGATGGATTTGTCAAAGGTACGTAACAAATTTCCCCAAGCCATGATGTTGGACATAACCGAGATGGGAAACTTGGACGATTTTGTGCTAAAGGTGTACGAACGCAAATGTGCAGTCGTGTTGTTGGAAACAAACAGATACACCGCAGATCTTACCAAGAAATATTATACGGCAATGCAAAGCGGTAATCACCCGCGCGCAGATATATTAAAGCCATTCATTCGCGGATCACGATGCACGTTTCCAGGGTTTACTTGCGTGCACCCATGTAATTTTGCGGATGCAATTTCAGAAAAACGTAAGGTTTAAAACCGTAATCGATAAATCCAACGCGCACCAAGGACGCGATCGACATAGGCGTTGGAACTTGGATATGGGCTATGTGTAATTATCCTTAGTCCGTTCTCGTTGTCTTCGGAAAAGTCATCCAGTTTCAGCCATGTCGCAACCTTGCCCTCGCCCGCGTTATATGCAAACAGGGCGGTACGTAAATCAGTAAATTTATCTATAAGATATTTCAGATATGCCGTGCCTATTGTTATATTTACCTCGGGTTCGAACAATTTCTCATGTGCATCATCAATTCCCATCTTGTTACCCATCCAACGTGCGGTGGCGGGCATTAATTGCATCAGACCAGATGCACCCGACACATTACGCGCGTCTGGGTTAAAACTGCTCTCGGCTCTAATAATACTTGCTATTAAATCTGGCTCTATATCAAAACGTGCGGATGCCATTTTAATTTCGTCTCGATATCCAAGTGGATATGCCGCAAAAATTACCAGCATCCCCGTGACCGATGCCAAAACCAAAATACACAACGTAACCGTTAACGCCCTCATCATGGAATATTATATGCGGAATGCGGTTATGTTATTTTGTAGCTAAATCATTTTGTGAAAGTTCAAAGATATGCTATATTTAATATTAAGGTTCAAGGTTTCACATACTAAACACAAATGAGGGAACAAATGACAACACCAAAGAGAGGATATGCTGGATTTATCATGACATGCATGGGCGTGTTGTGCGTAGTAACAATAGCGGTAGCATCAGTTTTCGTAGTTGCAACAAACAATCAACCCGTTGCTGGAGATCCAACACCGGGACTGACTGGGACTGGACCAAGTGTCCAGAACTCGTTATTTAATCTGGATGGGACGATTAATGGTCAAATTGCGGCAAATATATTGAGGGATCTGAACGAAGATAATACGGCAGTAGATTATCGGGGTGCATATTTTAGATTATTCCCGGATCATGGTACGGGACATACTTTATCTTTATCACAATCATTCTGGCGTGTGGCGCATGTGGACGGAGATCGTATAGCAATGTGGTCATGGAATGCATATAGGACTGCTAGATTCAATCCAATGGCACCTAACAATATTAACCTGCCAATTCATACAAATTATTTGTCCAGTGAACTTCGTACAAACATATTAAATGATTTCAATGGTCTTCCAAATGCCATTACGGAAAACTCTGCAATTATTACGGCGGATTTCATAGCGCGTCCCTCAATTGACGGTTTTGGTGGGCCACGTATAACAGATAGGATTTGGTTGCCATCCAGATTTCAAGTAGCATATGAATGGAACCCTTCTGTTTTTGAAGTAGGTAGTCCTTCCAGTCAATTTAGACCATTTCAAACTACTTCTTTGAATTCGGGATGGTTAAGTTCGGCATTTAATCAAGGCACCACTGTTCAAACGGTTGACTTAACTGGTGGGGCATCATTAACTGGAACATCAAATATTTGGGAAGTTAGAAATAATGTGATTCCTGCATTATTTCTTGACAGACAAATTCTTGAAACACATGCAGCAACTTATGTTGCGAATAGTGTTAGTTTGTTCAACTACGATGGTGGTCTAAACAAAGACCAAGTTGAACTCTTATATAACAAAGTGGAAACAGGCGACAGGGTAACACCGTTTAGACTTTTTCCAAATATAGGGACAGGAACAGCATTTCACTTGAGTAGAACATATTTTCGAATAGCCCACGTTGATTCATCAAATCAAAGACTTGCGTTAATTGCGGAAACCTCTTATAGAGCAAGTCAATTTAACTTAATTGGTCAAGGTAATAATTATGCTACGTCTCTTGTGAGAACAAATCTATTGAATGATTTTAACAATGTTAATATTGACGGGCGGTTTAATTTATATATACTGCCTGCAAATAAGACATCGGATAATCTTGTTTCAACTGATAGGGTGTGGTTGCCCTCGTATGACGAGGTCCGTGACGGGGGACTTTGGGATTTAAATGCAAGGCTTCGTGGTCTGACACCAAGGGTTTCATTTTTTTCTGCTTCTACATCATTGCGTTCGCCATATGGAATAGATTCTAAAGTAAGGATGAATGCCAACGGTTCATTTGTTAATCATGGTGCAAGTACGAATGCTGGGGTCGCCCCTTCATTATACCTTGACACACTTGCATTATTCAGCGACATCCTCGCGACATTCCAAGATGGATCTAACCCATTAGCGCGAGTAAGTTCCCCAGAAGAGGGGGGTGCATCTGCAACACGTATTGGAATTGAATTGGCAAACCCTGGTCCAACAGAATTAACATTTA
>WRAS01000011.1 GCA_009780065.1 Bacillota bacterium
GTTTTTTGATGACCCAGGAATTATCCCACGCAGTGGGTAATTCCGAATTTATATTTTTCATTGGTGTCCAAGAAACCGTCTCAGACGGTTTCTTATTATTTTTTGACCTCCAAAAAAGAACAATTAAATACTTTCAATCACAATTATTTATTTACAAAAAATACTGTTGCCGTGTTGAATTAACCATCCCTCTCTACATCATCACCTATCCCGAATGGGTTATCATTTACTTGTTGTATTTCTTTCTCGCCATCGATACTTGCACCAATTTGTTCGTATTCATCTCTGACTTGTTGAAAGAATTCTTTTCTACGCTGTCTATGGCTTGCACCGTATTTCACTTGCGGAAAACTGCCATTTTTTACATAATGTCGCAATGCACCTGAATAATTTCCAATATTTGTATCCAACCCTTCGTACTTAAGAAACTCCAAGACCATCATTTTATCTTGCTCTGTAACCTCATGGTCCCCAATTGTAATTTTTTCACGCAAAATTTGTTCCATACTTTGAAAACCAAATTGTGGCCTTCTGTCTTCTCTAAACTTTGTCAAAGTCCCAGGACCAATCTTCTCTCTCTTTGCAAAGTCCATCAAATCATCAAATGATGGAAGTTCGGTCAACGAATAATCGAACAAAGTAAATGGGGTAGTTTTTCCATCACTGCGCTGTACTCCATTCTTAATATTTTCCACAGTTCTCTCGGCGGTTTCTCTCATAGTGTTATAATATTTTCTTGAATTTGCTTCCAATGTGTCATCCAAAACTTGCCCAAGTTCCACTGAATGCTCACGAACAACATCACCAAGTTTATCAAACTCGCTTTCGCGAATTCCAACGGCACTGATAAATCTTGCCCTTGTACAATCAGAAGATACAAATAAACTGATAACATCAATTGCATGCTTAACAAGTTCAGGTAACTGTTCTAACCTCTCATTTTCTTTGGCAGCCTCTCGTTTACCTCTTGCTAATTTTCTTTGCTCTTTATATCTTTCTTCTCTCTCATGATTTTTTTGACTGGTCATAAAATTGTCTGACTTCATGAATCTGGTAACTAAATCTTGCAATTCATCCACATGCGTACCTATTTTTTGATAAATTTCACTGGGCTTATTTCTTTCTGGGTTATACGAAAAATCATATCCGCCTGGTCTCATTGCGATGCAAGCGTAAATAAAACTATCAAATCTTTCAAGAGTCATTTCACAAGCAGCGAATGCCTGCTCAGGTTCAGCACCTTGTTTAATCTGCGCCAGTACTTGTTCAATAGCCAAAATGTGTTTATATGTCAATGATTGTTTTGAAGCCATAATTTGTTCCAAGTATATCACATAAAGGCATGAAAAACCCGCAAATTTTTCAATTTCCAAATCTTGCTTTTTATTTTAAACTATTACATGTTGCATCCAAAAAACATCATACGTTCCAACAGGAAAGTGCTGTCATTGTATATAAACCCGCACGGTGAATTGATTGTAAAGGCACCCCTAAAATTGCCCGAGCACAAAATTTTCGAATTCGTCAAAGACAAAGAAACATGGATACGCACCCAACAAAAACGCATCCAGCAAAACCAATTCATCAACCCAAACATTATAACATACAACACGTTTTTATTTCTCGGTCGAGAGGTTTCACCAATAATCTCCACCAAAGCAAAAAAAATAACCGTGCAGGACAGCGCATTGCTGATCCCCGAAAAGATAGCAGAGCAGGGGCACGCACACAGTTTAAAGAAAATCGAAAAATTCCTTCGTGATAATGCCAAACAAATCGTTCAAGACCGTACGCATTACTTTTCTCAAAAACTAAACCTTCAATATAATTCCATTAAAACAATGAACAATAAATCCAGGTGGGGCGTGTGCTCAAAAAATCGTGAAATTGCACTAAATTGGCGTACCGTCATGCTGCCGCCTGAATTACTTGATTACATCATTGTTCACGAATTCTGCCACATCCTGGAATTCAATCATTCCAAACAATTTTGGTCCCTGGTCGAATCAATCCTCCCAAACTGGAAAGTTTTGCGAAAGAACCTGAAAAACCTAAACTATCTAATTTCTCTTTTCCGCCCAGAATAACGTGGTTGGAGGAATGGAATCATCCCAACACATTTCCCGCAAATACCTTTCCAATGTTTGTAATTGTATAGGCAATTTTACTTAGTCCACTGGCATTTCCTCCGTCTACAAACACCACTTCGAATAGACCCCAATTCAACAATCTTTCAAAACTATCAGAAATCTGAAAAACATCGTCTGCACCAATGATTTCTTCAAATAAATATCTTGGCACATAACCATCTCTAGATACAATAGCATCGCCGTCATTCTGCGTATAAAATACATCCCAATTTTGTCTCTCACTTTGCCTTGCAAGATACCTAAACACCACCGCATCTGTACCAGACATACTTTTCAAAATATTAACATGCTGCGGATGAACCTTTTCTTCTACACTTGAATCGCATGCATTTTTAATTAACTCGCTAAACATCTCCACCAAATTATCATCATCTAAATTCAACGCTACACCTTCAATTGCGGGCGCAATTATATTCAATTTTGGCTCGATAATATATTCTTCTGGAATTTGCTCCAACTTGGCCCTTTGTTTTATCTCATACTCTTTAATCTTTCCCTCGAAAAGTATTATCGCTTTCTGTGGTAAATAAAATGCAACACTGCTTATAAATTTAAAGGGCAGTGCCAACAACCGCCCAATTTCCGTAGTAACTGGTACAACCGCAGGTGCCACCAACTCAGTGGCTTGTTTAAATCCTTGTTTTATAACCTCTTTACTTATTTCGTCCATAGGTACCATTCTATCACAACAAAACAGAGCAAGTCCAACCTCATTCACTATCCCTGTTCTTGACTGGCATTGGTGTCGGCGCCGTCCAATTTTCCAGCGTAGTTTTAAACGTTAATCTTTTTACTCTTGGCTCGGTTGGTGTTTCAATCTGTGTCTCAAACCCACCAACATATTCATATCCAGGAAAGTGTTCATGAATAAATTCCTCAATACTAAGATGACCTTCGCGTAGAATGTCTCGTCGCCCTTGCGTAATCTTTCCATATAAATTTTTCTCGCGCAACAGGGCAGCACTGATAATCGTCCCGCTGGTCGTGCCAAATGCAATATCCATCTCTTTTCTCATCAATGGCACCCAATCATCCACATTCTCAAAAGGCATATCGTGTTCACCTTTTAAATAAAGCCCTTCGTCCTTTCCAAAATTTTCTACCAACCACGTCTGAGGTGTTTGATTTGCTCCATTATAATTCGCGACTCCAACTCTGCTGGAAATCGAATTTTTAATTTCCTCCGGCAAACCATCCCAATCCAGGCCGCCATCTTCATCCGCACGGTCTGTAAGAATTTTCTTTAATCTACCTTGTTGCATTTGCCAACTTTGATAATCATAGCCAAGTTCCTTATAAAAATCCTCAATTCCTAATCCATAGCCTTTGGCATAACTTGTCATGTGAACAATATGCATTTTTGTTTTCTGTATTCCGCCCAACGATCCATGCTCGGCAATATAATTCTCAATAAAGTCGATATACCTCTTGGACGCTGGATTATTTTTTAAACTCATATCTGCGCCTAAAAACATATACAAATCCTTTACCGAGAATTTTTCACCCTGCAACAAAAGGGGAGAGGAAAGCCCATTCATCTTTTCAATGTGATACTGACAAAATTCATAGTCCTTGGAATTCTCCTTGCGAAACTTAGGAACCCACCCGCCACTGGCAAAAAACTCCCTAATAGGCCCAAGTCTCTCCGCATGTTTTTCGACGAATGCCTGCAAATACTCGTCCTTCAATTTCTTAATTTCTTCTGCAGTTAATTTAACCGACTCATCCATAAAAAATCTCCTCCAAAATATTTATAAACCTTGATATGTGTTTTTGTAGTTCGTAAAATACAGATTTTACGAACTACAAAAACACATAGATTTGTGCATTTTACGAACTGATGTGCAAAAGTTTTATGCGAGGAGGGTTCGTTGGGTTGGGAATGTTATGTAGAGGGTTTGTATGTCTTTTAGGAATTGGTAGGCTGCGGATTCTTTCCAGAATTCGCGGGCTTCACCGAAAAGAAACCAGACAAGGTTTTGGCAAACAAAGCCTGAGATGTTGATGTTGAGTAAAAAGTTTAGAATTTTATAGAAAGAGGCGTGGATTTTCTTCCCCTTCCCTGCGCTGTCGTCTTCGCGCAGAAGATTTTCATTTTTTATGATAAACATTTCATTTGGGACATTGAAGAGCATGCAACTGATAAAATATCCGCGTACATGGTCAAAGTCACTCTCCCGCTGTCCCACTTTTGCTATGGTTTTGAACAAGCGCACCATACGGGAAAAATTTCCGTTGGTTGCGGCATCCTTTTGGCGGCCGTTCCAGGCGTGGAGTTTTGGAAATGTGACTAGGTGAGAAGAAACCTCTTCATCGTAAATTAGAATCCCTTGATAGATTTTCTTGCCTGCGCCAAATTCGAATTGGCGATTAGCATCGCGCGAGTTCTCCTCTGCCCTTTGGACATAGTTGAATGTGAATGCCGGCATGATTTCCAATGTATGTGCAATGCCAGGCTGTTTTGGGATTTTAATGAATTTGTTCTCGCGTTCACATCGGTTCCCTGTTATATCGTTTAGTGTTTCAAACAGAATATTGTAAAAATCGCTTGGGTTGAATGAATATGCGGTTTCCACGAAATAGTTGTTAAACAAACGGTAACTGGTATGTGGGAATTTGTTAGAATCGTATTCTGTGGTACGTTTTAGTTCCACCACAATTTCCAAATTGGATGGAAAATATATATTGGTTTTGTCAGCGTAACTGCCGTGAATGTAGATATCAACATCTGCGGGGTCAAAATGTCCGTCTTTGGATGCCGCCAAGCGTACTGCCTCGGTTATTATTTTTTTTGCACGTTCAAAATCCACGTCAATTGTTTTGACCACAACCGGCCGCGAAGCATTATATAAAAATTCCGGATTAAATGGCATAGTGTCCCCCTCTACCCTGCTCTCTTTTAGTTTAGCATATCATGCTAGTTTTTTTTTTGCAAATAAATGATTGCGGAATCTACCCCCGCAATGATGGGTGCTGTTACAAATGAATTCAGTCGGCTCGTTTTCACGGATGTGCTGTAGTAGGTATGATAAGCATAAGTCCTGCCCTACGTTGCTCTTTGTTTTAATATCCTGTGAATGATTGAAATATATTGATGCGTATGATAAAATATTTATGTAGGCATGGAAAAAGAAGAAACAAATGAGAACAAAATCGATTTTTTGAATCGACAACAATTTGTTGATGATATATTTAAGATTATTGAAAAGTTGCCAGAAAATGGGCGGTGTGCATTTGCACTGGATGGTGATTGGGGAAGCGGAAAAACACATATTTTGGAGATGTTCGAAAAGCAAGCAAAAGACGAGGGTAAGTTTATTGTTTTTCATTACAATGCGTGGGTAAATGATTTTTATGATGAGCCATTGGTGGCGATATTATCGGCTATTATTAGTGAGATTAATGGATTATTAAAACTTGGACATAAGGTGAAGGCTATTACAAATAAAGTCCTTGAAGAAATTGTTAAGAATTTTTTTGAGGTGTCTGGTAAGATTTCGGAGTACCTGAGTGGCATAAGCGTTGCAAAAATTGCAAAAGCAATTAAATCCATTAAGAGTAATGCAAAAATAGATAATAGTTTTGACAAGCAGTTGGTTTTGAAAAATTCGATTGAGGCGATTGTTAAGGAACTAAAAAAGGTTTGCAGTAAAACAAAGTTAATTTTTGTTGTGGATGAATTAGATAGATGTTTACCGGATTATGCGATTAAAGTGTTGGAGAGGTTACATCATGTTTTTGAGAATTTGGAAAACAGCGTGTTAATTTTGTCGGTAGACAAGAAGCAATTGGGAAAAACCGTAGAAGGATTTTTTGGCGAGAACAGCACAGGAAGATATTTGAGTAAATTTATTGATTTTACCGTTGAGTTGGATTATGGGACGTTGGACGGCGAAAAATTTTTAGACAATAAAATTAAGAGATTTAGAAGTTTGTTTACGGATTGTACCGAGGAAGCATGGCAATTTACGATTGATTTCATCGAAGACATTTTTCAAGATATTGAAATGAGAGAAAGAATAAGGTTAATTGATAGAGCCGAGCTGATACATAGAACATTTTTAGGTGAGGAAAAATTTGATGTGTCAGTTATGTGTTTTGAGATTCTTTGGATTACGTTGATTCAAAGATTTCAGTTTGATAAAAAATATCATTTTAGTTCTGCATTTAAAACGACACCTATTGCAGGTATTGAGACAGAAAACAAATTCCGAAGTTTGAGGGGTGTAATTGACGCAATGAATACGGATTTGTATGTGGCGATACGAAACATAAGACTACCGAATACACCGCCATCTGAGCAGAACGACTTTGATAAAAAATTGCAATTGTTTTTTAGACATTGCAAAAATATTAATGGCTTTACATTTGCTTCGCCGATTGTTGCATATATGCTTATGTTATCTGAGAAGAAGTATGAAGAAATTATTTTATATGCTGGTGCCTATGGAAAAGAGTTTGAACACCTTAAGCAATTTGATGAGTTAGTCAAAAAAATAAAATGAACTCCACTACCCTACTGATGCTTTTACCATTATCCTTGCATCTGGGTACTCGCTTATTAGGATTTCTTGCAAGGCACGGAAAGTGTCATATGCCTTAATGCTATCCCCTTTTTTAGATATATTTTTTTAGCAGACTTAGTCTCAAAGATACTTTCCTTCATATAATTTACTCCTTTGATATATTTAGTGTTAGCAGCCTGCAAACACTTGAATAAAGTAGCACTGATAGCAATATGCTGTCAATATGAAAATATTCGCAGAAAGACTAAGAAAATTGCGAGAAGAAAAGAGTCTCTCGATTCGTCGATTTGCTAGCATTCTTGGTATCGCTGGTGCTTCTTATATTCGCTATGAAAATAATACAAGCGAACCTACACAAGAAATGCTGATTAAAATCGCGCGTTATTTTGATGTAACAGTAGGTTATCTTTTGGGAGAAGAAGATTACTAATCAAAAAAATTTAAAAACCAGTTGTATTTTTCATTTGAATGTGATAAGATACTGTTGCTCTGTTATGATCCATTAGCTCAGCTGGTAGAGCACCTCACTTTTAATGAGGGTGTCCCAGGTTCGAATCCTGGATGGATCACCAAATGATTTTTTACTATACTGAATAGGAGGTTGAAATGGCAGAGCAAAACGATGAATGGGTATTGCTGTATGCTTTTCCAAAAGAAGAAGTTATTGATACTGTGCATGAAGCAGGAATACCTTTTAGAGAAAGCATGGGAGCATTGTTTGTACCGAAGTCGAAACTTGAAAATGCACGAAGTTTACTTGTTAGAAAAGGTCTAGTAGTTCACGAAAATATGAAAAAATTGGGTGACGATGTCAATAGAAATTAAATTGAGTGACCCATCATACGGTTCACCAAAATTTGTATCCGAGTGTGGGTACTTTTTTATTTTAGGAGATGGGAAAAAACTAGTTGTGAGTATTGCATTTAATGTATATTCTTAGGATAAGGGGAGGTTTTGTATGAGCGTAATGAAAATTATTGGGATGGTTATGTTGTCCGTTGGTTTATTGTTTGGTGGTATGGGTGCTGGGTTCTTTTTAGGGTTTACGATGCCCGAAAACAGGGATTATAGAATTGCAACGAATGAGAACATTACTCCGATTGTTGCTGAGGTTGTGCGGTATGAAAGAACGAATACCCATGTAAATAATGTTCAAATGTATCGTATTCATTTTGAATGGGCAGACGGTGAAGGACGTTCAAGGGCGACGTTTAACCGCGAGGAAGCACGAGGCATGGTTGGTGAAGAAATTTATATTCGTATAGACGGAGACCGAGCCGTCATGGTAGATTTCGAGCGTTCTGTGCTGTCCCTTTTGGGGTGGATATTTCTGGGTGTATTTGGTGGACTGGGATTTGGGGGTTTGGTTTCAGGAGTTATATTGCTGGTACTACCTAACCGGGCTGGAAATCGTGAAGTGAATGTTTAAGTTTGTGAGGTGAATTTTGTGAATATTGAAGTCAAAGAAAAGAGAACGATTTTAGGGTACGTGTTTGCGATTGCAGGTTTCTATTCGGTAATTAACGCGGTTATTTTGTTTGGTCATGCGTTTTCTGGATTTGCGCAATCGATACGCTTTGACATGGAACATCATGTACCGGGATTGGTTATGACCATTATTGCCACAATAGTTGCTATTGCGGGGTTAGTTGCGTTAGGTTTGGCGGTGTTTACAAAAAAGATTCCCGAGCGTAATTTTGTTGCTCTCCTGTCGGGTGTTGTTTTGACTTTGGTTATTTTATTCGGTATTGGAATTATTGCCAATGTGGATGGGAATATGAATATGTTCCCGACAACTTTGACATTACAGCAAGCGGCGAGTTTTGCCATTGTTCTGGGCATATATTTGTATCAGTATCGCGAGTTAAAGTCTAAACCAAAAGAAATTGTGGTCGACGAAGAATAGGTATCCCTGCCTTGTGTTTGGTGTAGGAAAAATTACAGAGATTGTATCTAGGGGAAAATGCATAAACTAGGTCATTTCAAAATGTTTTGCCATTTTCTAAAAAATATGGTATACATTTGGCAAAAGAAGGAGTGCGCGCATGAAGAAAAGACACAACCTGGTACTGTCCTTTGTTATTTGTTCTGTAATTGCAATGGTTATTACAGGGATAATGGCAGGTGTGCCGCGGCAAAATATTGCTTTGCAGGCCTCTGTTAATTGGCAAGAAACAGACTTTTATGTTCATCGTATTAGTGACGATGCGCTTTTTGGACACGAAGATAGTGATTGGGGTGCAGGAATTAACCCAGTTGTTGCCCAACAATTGTTGGAAATATTGCGAAGTCCAGAGTTGGTGGCAGGATTAACACCAGGGGTTACCGGCCAGGCGCGAGATGCAGGACACTTTTCTGGCTTTGCAACATCGCCGAGTATTGTAACACAACCTAACGGTGCGATATATCTTCGTTTATTTGATGAATTGCCAAGCACAGTGACCACCGAAGTTTCTGGCAATGAGACGACTTTGCTTCGGGCATTTACAAACTCGATTCGTGGGACTGGGATAGTTCATCAAAGTGGCGGCGCACGATGGTGGCAACTTGTTTATCTTCAAGATGGGATTTTGACTTTGTGGATGGTTGACCCATACAGAAACAGTTTATTCAACGAAGTGGGACCCATTAACGATATTAACAGTCACGTATATTGGCATGCAGAACGCCCCTCTATCATTCGCGAAAACATGGTTGCGGATTTTGATGCTGTTTTGGGTTACTTTGATCATCTAGACATTGCGAGTGCGATTGTGCCAACAAATAATGTAGTTTGGCAGCAAGAACGCCATAATACTCATAGCCGAATGGAAAACGAATCACAAAATGATAGGATGAGTAATCCGGGTGTTCCGCAAAACGACCTTATATGGTTACCAAATTGGTACGAAATTTTTAACACATCATACGACAACAGATTTCATGCGCACGCTTATATTGGTGGCGTGGGTGAAAATGCTCGCTCTGGTCAATGGAATATGAATTCTTTTGACCGAGGGTATGCTATTGTCACCAATTTTTCATCTACCTCTTGGCTTCGTTCTGCACACTTGGCCAGCGAAAATCGTACTGGCGCCGTTAGCAACATAGGTAACCGAACTATGCCTAATTCTTATGATTCCGCCCGAGCCGTTCGTCCAGCAATTCATTTGGATGTTCGGTCATTGATGGATGCTTTGGCAACCCCGACTGGGTTCAGTATATCGCGCACCCAAGAAAACCAACTGACCGCGACATGGGGCACAGTGAATAATGCGGTTTCCTATCGTGTTAGAGTTGGTACAGGTACATGGCAGACAGTAAATGCACCGACAACCACATTTGCGCACACAATCACGGCGACGGGTACATTTAATTTTGAGATTTATGCCGTTGGGGATGGCATAAATTATGTTAATTCAACCATTGCAAGCGCAAGCATTACAGTAAACAAAAATCCACTTGTAACACCAACTAACTTGCAAATTAGTGCGGGTGTTCTGAGTTGGGATACGACGGGTTCGCTTGGTACTTATGTTGTGTATCGAAATAACGTGGCATATAGTACAGAGTTAACCACCACATCATGGTTGATACCAACAACATGGGCAGCTGGTACATGGAATTTGCAAGTTAGAGCAACTGCGCCTGCGTCACATGCTTGGCGAACGGATAGTGATTTAAGCGTAGGCACCAATCATGTTGTTGTGCAAACATGGACAGTAACAACAGTTGTCGAGGGTATTCAGACATCGCATACAATAACCGATGGGGACCAATTCACGGAACCTTCGCCTCCGGCTGCACCTAGTGGACAGCACTTTGTGTATTGGGCATTGGGATCGCTGTCTGGTGCTGAATTTAATTTTGGAACCGCAATTACAGGACATATATATTTATTTGCTGTGTTTGCACCTAACACTTATGTTGTGACCATTATTGTTGATGGTGTTTCGAAAAAATTAGAACCTACAGGTATAATAAATCTTGCAACATTTGCGCCAACGCCGCCCGCGGGTTATACATTTTCTGGGTGGGCACTTTCAGAAGGTGGAACAGTCGTTCACACGCCAGATGGTTCGATTACTTTGACCGGCGATTTGACATTATATGCAATTTTTATTCCACAAAATGTTGGAGGTAACGGTGGAAATAATGCTTGGATGTTTATTGCTGCGGCGGGGGTACTTTTGATTGCCGCAGTTGCTATCACCGCAGTATTTTTAAAGCGAAGAAAAAATGCCTAGCATTAGTATAATTATACTAATTTTTGGGTGCAAAAAAGTCAGTTTGTAAGTTAGTATCGGGCGAATTCATTTGACTAAAATCATAATTTTGTTAGATAATAAAAACATTATGATACTAAAGAATAGAATGAAGTTTTTGGTCGTGCTTGTTTTGGGGGTGGCTTTGTTTAGTGCTTCCCTGTTTATTAGTTTGCCTTCTGGGAATGCGCGAGTGTCTGCGGGACCTGTTGATAATTGGGTTAACTTTGCCGCACTGGATTGGGAAGAAGGCGACGGCTCCTATGAAAATCCTTGGATTGTTTCATCTCCCGCATTATTGGCGTTAATGGCACAACAGGTTAACACGATAGCAGGTCCAGGCCCCGCCGCACGTATTGGCTTCTTTTTAATAACCGAAGATATCGATTTGGCAGATCATTATTGGACACCAATTGGAACATCTGCCCTTCAAGCACAAGTTTTTCGCGGAACCCTAAGCGCATTGCCAGGCGTTGAAATTAAAAATATGACTGTGAACTCGCTTTCCTCGACCGCAGGGAATGCAGGGTTTTTTGGAACGATTGGTACAGGTTCCACCATCCAGGGATTAAATTTTGTCAATGCAGACGTTCATGGCACATTGGGTGCAGGCGCGGGTATACTGGCTGGACAAATACAGCCTTCTAATGCTGTAGCTCCTGAAACAATAATTCGGGATATCACGGTTTGTGGTGACAGTGTTCTTTCCACAATAGGTGGGGATGGTATAAGAACAGGTGGAATAATCGGGAACGGAAGCGGAGCACAATATTTCAGATTGACGATAGAAGATATAGAAATGAATGCGACAATAAAATCAGAGAGCAATGGAACCGGAGGTATTCTTGGCCAGAGTACCGCACCGAACCAAACAGTAACAATAGATAATGTAATTGTAAATTCGAAATTTGAATTGGAAGCACCTGTTTCTTCGGGTGGTGTTGTTGGTTCTTTCGGTCCGTCAAATAACTTTGGCGTATCGCTGAGTATCACAAACAGTCTTGTAGATATAGACATTGTATGGAATGGTGGAAATGGTCAGGCGATGGGCGGTGTAATAGGCTCTCTTGTTTCATCTATTAATCTTAATGTCTCTCCTTTCACGCATACATCTTTAACAATCAAAGGCGTAGAAGTTCGCGGCAATGTAGATTTTGTGGGAGGATGGGCAAATAACCGAGGAAGACTTGTCGGTGCTGTTCAAGGTGTTTACAACCATGTCATTATTGAAGATGTTGTGGTAAATCAATTTATAAATAACCACCCAACAGCCCAATGGTCAACATGGGTGACAAGACCATCTGTTATCCCAGCAGGGATGGTATCTACCTTTATAGGCTGGATGCCGACCAATGCAGCGCAAATTGCAGCATCACAAAACATAATAGACATTAGACAAGTTGCGTCTATCGCGTTTAACACAGGTGTTGGCGGAGATACTGTGACTGCGCTACCATTCATCTATAATACTATTCCGTCATTTACATTCACATTGCCGAATACAATTCCTGTTGTGTCGAATGGCAACTATAACTTTCTTGGATGGTCACGTTCACAAAACAATATTGTGGCATACGACCCAGGTGACATAATAACCATTACAAATCCAGGGACTACAACATTGCACGCTGTTACAGACCAAATTATGCACACAATTACATTTAACAGTCAAGGTAATGTTTATGCGACGCGTTCAATTGGTCAAGGAGACGATTTAATCGAATGGATTGTCCCTGCAATCAGTCCAGCCAGCCATACATTTTCACATTGGGCAAATTACGTGCAAGGCACTACTCCACCTGGTACGGTTATCGAATTCAGAGAGGGAGATACCCTTGCTATCACAGAGCCTTTGACATTACATGCACATTGGACAGCGAACACATATGATGTTTATGTTCGTTGGCTGCCAAACACTGATACACAAGAATTATTATTTAGTCACGTTCATGGTACAGCGTTGCCAGCAACCCTGACAAGTATTCATGACCGCGGTGCAGGATTCTATTTTGACGGATTAAGATTGCAAAACGGTACCGAGATTTTTGATGGTGACGGTAATCGTGCATTTACCGCCGGTTGGAATATAACTGGCGAACAATTGTTGCATGCACATTGGGGACGAAATACATTTAATATCAACTTTGACCCGGAAGGCGGTACCACAGTTAGTTCAATCTCTGGCGAATACGAGGCAACTTTGATAATCCCTGCCGACCCGACAAGGAATGGTCACACTTTCCTTGGTTGGGCAATAACTTCAGGTGATGCGGTGGTATACGAGGAAGGTGATGACGTAACTGTCCACGCAGAACACAGAACATTGTTTGCAAGATGGCAAATTCACACATACACAATTACGTTTAATGTTGGTGCAGGCACCACGGTAAGTTCGGTTTCACAAAACTTTGGTACGATGCTGGTTTTGGTTGCGCCGACACATGTGTCTACGCTTGCAAACCATGATTTCCTTGGTTGGGCAACGTCTCAGACACGTGCGGATGAAGGCTATGTGGATTACGAAGTTGGCGAAGACGAAGTGGAATTCACAAGCAATAGAACACTTTGGGCGGTTAGAATCCTTACACAATTTGCAATAAATTTTGAAACACGCGGCGGAACGGTAATCGATTCAGTTAATCGTACACATAATCAAACCCTGGTGTTAACAACCATCACACCGACACTGGATAATTATCATTTTGCAGGTTGGGCAACAACCGAGCAACGTGCAATTGATGGGTACATCGACCACTTGCCTACTGCTGTGCTTACTATAACCCAGGGCATAACTATTTGGGCGGTATGGCAAGAGCAATTCACGCTTGAATTTAATACCGGCTATGGGTCACATATGGGTAACATTATCCGCATTGATGGCACCACATTTACCTTTGAGGGTGTTCCAAACCGTGAAGGTTACACATTCTTGGGATGGGCAGTTATCGAAAATGGTGAAGTCGTACACAGAATCGGCGATACAATAACCATTAGCGGGGATCTGACACTGTTTGCTGTGTGGCAGGTAATTCCATCAAACGACAATGGTAGAAATCTGTTGCCATTGATTATCGGGATTGGTGCGGCGTTTGCTGTGCTAGTATTAATTGTTATGACTTTTATTATTATCCAGCGCAGGAAGAATGCGATGTAATTTTCGGGGGCAATGTTAATAGACTGTTTCAATTGAGACAGTTTTTTTGTATTTTGTTGGATAAATTTTTGCGTAAGGTTGTATATCAACCTAATGATTTGTACTTTGCTTGCCTTGTATAGTATAATTAATTATAGGAGGTTAGTTGTGAAGATTGGTGTTTTTGATTCGGGGTCGGGTGGTTTAACGGTGCTGCGTGAATTGGAAAAAACATTACCCGGGAATGAATATGTTTACTTTGGCGATTTTCTACGCGTGCCATACGGTGACAAACCAAGAGAGAAGATTGTGCAATATTCAACCGAGATTGCACGTTTTTTAGAAGACCAAGGTGTAGAAATGATTGTGGTTGCGTGCAATACTGTGGTTGCAAATGCTATGGATGAGTTAAAAGCCATGTGCAATGTACCTGTCGTGGGGGTTATTGACCCTACCATTGAATATGTTGCAAAACAGGGCTACAGCAATGTCGGTGTTGCCGCAACCGCCGCAACAGTGAATAGTGAAGTTTACAAAAAAGGTCTTGCAGGTCATGGCATAGATAGTACGAGTGTTGCCTGTTCGGACTTTGTATCATTGATCGAGGCAAATAAGTTAGAGAAAGAGTTAGACATTAGCATTGAAAGATATTTTGGTAACTTTGTTGGTAAAGATATCCAAGCCGTTGTACTTGGGTGTACGCACTACCCTATTATTCGTGAAAAATTACAAAATTACCTTAACAAAAAAGGTGAGAAAATTGAATTAGTGGATCCTGCTATCCACACGGTTAATCATATTGCAGAGATTACCAGTGAGGATGAAAAACAAAGCGAGAGTGTGAAGAAAACCAAATTTTGGTTTGGCAAGGTTGATGAATCTCTGCTTAAACGTGCGAGTGAGATTATGGGAAAAACCGTTGATGCAAGCAGGCATTCGTTTGAAATGGATGGGACAATTAAATAATTTAATTGACAGTGTGTGACTATTGTTGTAAAATATAAGGAGTTATTTCGCGGGTGTAGTTCAATGGTAGAACTCCAGCCTTCCAAGCTGGATGCGTGAGTTCGATTCTCATCACCCGCTCCACCCCCACGTTAATGCGGATGTGGCGAAATTGGCAGACGCGCTGGACTTAGAATCCAGTGGGCAACCGTGGGGGTTCAAGTCCCTCCATCCGCACCAGACAGACAAAAAGTCGGACTTTATGGTTCGGCTTTTTAAATTGAATTTAAGTGATTAGCGCAAGTTGCCGCAGTAGAAAATGCAATTTGTAGATTAAAGCCACCGGAGAGTGCGTCGATATCCAGAACCTCGCCAATGAAGAAGAGTTTTTTAACCAGTTTACTTTGCATGGTGTGTGAATCAATTTCATTTGTGTCAACCCCACCCCGTGTTATGGTTGCAGTTTCAAGGTCGGAAAAGTCTTGTATTGGTATTTGTGCAGAAGTTAGAATCGCAGATAACCTTATACGTTCAGATTTTGTTAAGTCCGCGCAAGTTTTTCCCTTTGAAAAGTTTGCAAGTTCGACCAGCCAATTGGCAACGGAGATAGGTACAAAGTTACGAAAAATATAGAATGGTTTTTTGCGGGCGTTTTGGTTTATTGCTTTGGATAATAGTGAGTCGAATTCTGTGTTAGTTAAGTGTGGAGTAAAATTAACCTGCAAAAAGCAATTACGTATTGTTTGCGATTTAAAATTTGATGTGGCGTTAAAAATTACTGGTCCAGAGACTCCATGCTTTGTAAAGAGTATGTTGCCAAGTTGTTTGTTGATTACAGGTGTTGTACCTTCTAGGATTTGGACTTCACACGGTATGGTAATACCTGGGGCACATTGGTGGTCAATCTTTAGACCGCATAATGCGGGGCGAGGCTGTAAAATGGTGTGCCCAAGAGTCCTTGCGAATTTGTATCCATCCCCTGTTGAGCCGATTTGCGGAAAAGACATACCGCCGGTGGCAATTATGATTGTGTCGAAAGGATCATGTTTATCCGAATATTCCAGTACAAAAGAATCCTGAGATTTTGTTATGTTCGTAATTGTTGTGTTGAATATGAAATTCACGCCTTTGGATCTTGCATGATTCTCTAGCGCATCGCGTACTGCGGTTGCACCCCCAAAGGTTGGAAATACACGGTTGTTGTTTTCCATGCGTGCTTGGATGCCAAGTTGATTTAAAAATTTGACGGTGTCACTTGGTGCAAATTTGTGTACGCATGCAGAAAGAAATTTTGAATTCTGTGGCACAGACTGCAAAAAAGTATTCAAGTCCACATCGTTTGTTATGTTACAGCGAGTGTTGCCTGTCATAAGAAGTTTTTTGCCAGAAACTGGATTTTTATCAAAGATAGTGACATTGTGTTGCGAGGATAGCAAACATGCACACGTTAACCCAGATGCACCCGCACCAACTATTGCGATTCTCATCTACTTTCCTTTTGGATTGATACAGGCTTACGTGGGATTAAACGAATTGCGCCGAATGCTATGGCAGCACCTGCGGTGGCGGTTATTAATTGATTGACGCCCATGACAGACCACATTGCCGTTTCGGCAGGCCCAAAGATTGCACCCATCACAACCAAGATGTTGAAGACAGCAAAAATAATACCGGCTTTTGCAAGGATACCAATCACGGATGCAGCCACGAAAGATTTAGAGTGTAGCAGTTTAAAAGAGATTACAAGTAACGAGTTTCCAAGCCAAATTGCAGGAATCATCATTAGCATAAATTGGTTTCCAACCGCAAAGATAAGGTTCAGCGAGATTGCAGTGACGCTTGGTAAAAATATTATAGGCAAAAGATATGTAACACGTCTAAGTCGTACAGCACCAATTATCAACGCCGCGTTAACAATCGGGCCGATTAGGAATTGGTTGTTTATGGCTGGATTTGAAAGTGCCCGCGCAAGCAAAGGACATGCAAATGTAGCGACGAGCAAAACCATAGCAAGTGCAATAAATGTTGTAGTCTCGCGGTGCGAGTGCGTTTGTGCCTCAGTTCTCATGATTTAACTATATTCCTTATTCTTGTTTTTGTCTATTGAAAAGTATTGACAAGTCATAAGCAAGTTGCATATAATGACTGAATGGACAAAATGTTCAAGATGGTAGTTGTTGTGAATAATAATGCGCTCGGGCCACTGAGTGCAGTTTTTGTATTTTGAACAAAAAAATAATTACAAACTGAAAACTCTGTAGCCCTTTTGGACAAAAGCTACGGAGTTTTTTTGAGGAGAGATTTATTATGCATTTGCTGCTTATACCGATGATATTGGCATTCGCCATGGAAAGTTTGCTTTGGAAGCGAAACAAGTTAAAGCCGTTGGTTTCACTTGTGGGTAATGCCTGTTGGAGGTTTGTATTTGTTACCTCGGTATTTTTGGTGTTTTTTGCAATTAATGGCACGTCTGTATTTTATGGTTTGACATGGAGAATTGTTGGATTTACATTTTTGTTGCATATTTTCGGCGTTTCTGTGGTCATGCTTTATGTCAAGATATTGCAAAACATGTGTGTCTCTATTGCAGACCCTTTGCAGTTGTTTCGCATAATTCCACTGACACTTTTGTCATGGGTAATTTTCGGAGGGAGTTTGTCGTATTGGGAAATTACTTTGGTTGTATTGATTTTTATTTTTTGCGCGGGACTTGGATTCTTTCAAGGGCGACACGAAAACTGGCTAAGAAAACGTTGTTGCGCCCCTGCGCTTAATGGTAGCGCACCATCAAATGCAGGTAACTTTAAGCATGGTTTGTTGTTCTTGCTGCTGTGGACTGTTTGTGTGGTTGGGATGGACCTTATAATCAATTATATGTCGTATACAGGGATTCATCCTATAACATTTTCTGCACTTAGAGCCGTGACTTTTCTTGGGGTTGCCTTTGCTGTGTTTATGATATTCAAACGTGGAGAACGTGTAAAAAGTATTTGGATAGCACTTAAAAACAAAAAAATGATGGCCATTGGGGCAATATTTGCGGTTCACAGTATTCTGTTCATTACGATGCTTTTGCATATTGATAACGTTGGTATCTTGACATCAATTGCTGTTGTAGGCGCAGTTCCAATTGTCGTGTTGTGCGGGACATTAATTATGAAAGAGAAAATTAAATGGTATTCCTATGTTTTCATTACTCTGATAGTTGCGTGCGTCGTTGCGTTGACGCTGATTACTACTTGAAATTTTTGCATTTTCTACTTGTCAAGCGATATTGCAATGTGCTACAATATCGCTGTATGGTCCGGTAGTTCAGTTGGTTAGAACGCCACCCTGTCACGGTGGAGGCCGAGGGTTCGAGTCCCTTCCGGATCGCCATACTAACATCTCAATAAACCGTATTGTCGCAAAAATCAAGTTTTGATTGTTTGATTTAATCAAAATGATTGCCTTGAGAAACGAAAAGCCCCAGCAAAGCCAATAAAGGCAACGCTGGGGCTTTTTGATTATGTTCTTTACAAATCCCCACCATTGGGAATCGTATTGCAGTACAAACGTGTTTCCAGGCTCCATATGACCTGTGTAAAAACAGATGTATGCCTCTTGAACAGCTATCGGGTTCCCGCCGTTGTCAAACATCTTGGTTCGAAAGAATCCAGTCTGATGATTTATATAGTGCGTCAGCCTGTTGTGCTCGTCATACCAAAATTCCTGCACCAACTCGCCATATCACAAAAGACAAAAGGTAAATTAATAATCATATACTACGTCTGGGAACAAAACTCTTGCATAATCACTTCTCCCATCAACGACATGCAAGATTGCCACTGTATGATTTTGAATTTCATAAATTATTATGTTTATACCAGAGTTCAGTTTTCTAAGATTGTCAAATAACGCCTTACCAAAAAACGGCATTTGACCAAGTAAATTTATATCTTTTTTAATTTCCTGTAATTTATCTTCTGCAACCTTCGAGCCAAAACTTTCACAAAGATAGTCATAAATTAATTGTAAATCATTGCGCGCCTTTTGTGATATTTCTATATGCATATCTATTTCCTTTGAATCGTCGCAAATGCCTGTTCGACAGTAAATACTCGTCCATTTTCAATATCTTTTTTCCCCTCGGAAACATGCTTTAAAAAAACGTCCATTGCTTCTTTCGGAGTCATTTTCAGTTCCTTTGTTTCTTTCTCTTTATTGACTTTTTTTTCCATACTTTATTATATCACACCTAATGATCTTTTTTGCAAGTAATTTGGTAAAGTATATTGTTTGTATTGCGACATGGATATTTTATTCTGCGGATGTGGATTTTACCTGTGTTTCATAGCCACAGCACGAACATTTATAGTATTTTGTTTCGCGCACAAATTTTATTTTACCATATGCCATTCCCTTTGAATAGTTTTCTGCCCTCTTATGACCAGCATCTTCCTTTGTAAGATTAACAAGAGTAAAAGATGCATTGTTGCATTTAGGACAATACTTTTCAATACGTTCATTTAATTTTCGAATATTTTCATTCATCAGAATTGAAACAACTATGCTTGCAACCAACAACGTAGTTCCAGCAGTTATTAATATTAGTTCAACGAGATTTGATCCATTTACAATAGCGACTACCACAAAGAAAGCAATCCCCGCTACAAGAAGAGAAAAAAAGACTATTCTTCGAGTAAGAACCCTGCGTTTGTATTCTTGTACATCATTTTGTTTGTTAATCATTAATTCCCCCTTTTTATAGAATCCACAGACGATTATTAATGTGCCTGTTGAAATTGAGTGCTGACCCTATGTCGCGTCTGCCCCTTGATTACCCAGAATGTCATCAAGCATGTCTGATAAGATTATTAGAATTTCGCCAATTATCATATATGCAAGTGGTCCGACTAGTGCGTGTACGAACCTCACTAAGTTAGGATTATCTCCACTGAAAAGCACATCTGGAAAACCTGTAAAGAAATCAGGACCTGTGGCAAGTATTGGGTTAACTATGATTCCAAACGAACTAATTACACTACCAAACACTGCATCAACAAAACCTGGCACTTCGGCAATCACCGCTACAACAAGTTCTATGCAAGCCCCAATGACATTGCCAATCCAGTTAAACATACTTCTAGCAAAATACCCACTATCATCCCTAAACATAATTGGGTTGTTTAGGGCATAGGCAAACAAATTCGCCCCACTCTGACCCATTGGGGCGGTTAGGAACAACATCCGCGGATCATCGGCATTTATGAACCTGCCTGTAACTGGGTCATAAAAACGACTGTGCATCAAATAGAACCCGGTCTCTTGATCCATATACTTACCCCGCCACCTAAACGGGTTCCAGTTCATGACGTTCAGATTATTCGCATACGGGATAATCGTCGTGTTCCCCCACGGACAGTATTCATATCGACCTTGCAAGATCCCGTTTTGGCAATATATGGCAATCACATCCCCAAAAATATTTCTGCGGAAAAAGAAATCTTGGTTGGACATACTCATCCCAGAGATGCCTTGGTCGTCATAAAAGAACCAGAGCCGGCGGGATCCGTGTTGTTCCGCAATTAATCTGTTCCCATCCCAGAAATAGAAATGATTTGTACCATCTGAACGGGTTTTACGGGTTCTTCGACCTTGGTAATCATATTCAAAATACACCGTACCCCAGGTATCAAGAATATTGAGGTTGGAGTTTTGAGGCGCAGGGTGAGGCTGCGTTCCGTTAGGAACAGGGTTGAACGCGCGCCCTTTCTTCATTTCTGGCAAAACTACGAGAAAAGCCGTCACTATGATTAGTGAAAATGAGAGAGTAACTATTAAAGATCTTTTAAGTATCTTTTTCATCTGAATTTATTGTAGCATTTTTTTGTCGTTCATCAAGTAGTTTGTTTGCCGTATGTTGCATGTGCATTAATAATGCGTAAGGTATTAAACCAGATAGTAAAATTGCAATATCAAGGATAATGTTATCTGGCAGGGTGATAATTCCTATCCAATTAAAGGTAACCAATGTAAATGAGAAAGTAAAGAAAATAATATATAGAATTAAATAATGTAGTCCTCTATTTTTTGCACCAATTTTCCTAAGTCGTTCCCCTGCAAGGAAATGCCACCAAGCATGATAGATTCCCAATGTAAGAATAATCGTCCAAAAATGTCCCCATGGCTTTTTTCCTTCGCCTGTTTCATTTTTAAGCATACCTTGAAAGGTGGCTTCAAAGTAAATATAATAAATTAATAATGGTAATGTTACCAAAAACAAGACGAAAGTTAGTAATTCACTATCAAAACGAGATTCGAGTATTCTTTCCACTAAAAAAACGATTGCAATTATTCCGATTAAAATAATATTTCTTTTTTTCATTATTCTCCTTTTTTTTCTAGAACAACATAGCAAATACACGCTCTGCATTGTTTAAACTATTATTATTCGAATTTATACTCAGTCGCCAACACATTGGATTGAACTCTCTATGATTGTTCATCCCAAATATTCTAGCGTTGTATGTTTCGTTTTCACCAAAAATTCTTTCTTGTACAAAGCGAATAGCATCGACTATATAGGAAACGCCATAAATTATGCCTCTAAGAAGGGCATTTTGCCAAGGTTTTGTTGGGATACCACTAGCACCATGCCTTATTTCAACGCCAGTAGGTAACCAATCATCAAGCCATTCATTCCATGCCCATTCAAGTAGTCTGTAATATCCATATGCGACTGCACTTACAACTGGAACTATTACAAACACAGTCAAAACTATTGCTGCTAGTATTGCAGCAGGGAAATATCCCGTATCGTCTCTGAACATAATTGGGTTGTTTAGGGCGTATGCGAAAAGATTGGATCCACTCTGACCCATTGGCGCCGTCAAAAACAACATCCTTGGATCATCCGCGTTGATGAATCTTCCAGTCTGTGGGTCATAAAAACGACTGTTTAAATAGAAGAACCCCGTCTCTTGGTCTTGGAATTTGCCGCGCCATCTGAACGGGTTCCAATTCATAACGTTCAAATTATTCGCATACGGGATAATCGTCGTGTTCCCCCACGGACAGTATTCATATCGACCTTGCAAGATCCCGTTTTGGCAATATATCGCAACAACATCCCCAAATATGTTACGACGGAAAAAGAAATCTTGGTTAGACATACTTAGTCCAGACACGCCTTGGTCGTCATAAAAGAACCAGAGTCGGCGGGATCCGTGTTGTTCCGCAATTAATCTGTTCCCATCCCAGAAATAGAAATGATTTGTACCATCTGAACGGGTTTTACGGGTTCTTCGACCTTGGTAATCATATTCCATTGTAATCGTGCCCCAATCAGAGGTGGTGACGGTATGCAACTGCCTCCCATTTTTCCATGTCATCTCCATGCCGTCGCGGTATTGCAATGGGTTGCCGATTTGGTCGTGCGTGATTGGTTGCCCGTTAATGCTGGTTAATAAATCACGCCATTGGGAATCATATTGCAGCACAAACGTGTTACCAGGAATCATCATGCCGGAATCAAAACAGACATACATGTCGCCTATTAAAATCGGATTCCCGCCGTTGTCAAACATCTTGGTTCGAAAGAATCCAGTCTGATGATTGATATAGTGCGTCAGCCGGTTATGCTCGTCATACCAAAATTCCTGCACCAACACGCCATTAATACTTACCGTGTGCACGTTACCGTTTGGGTGGTAGGTATATCTTCTTCTATTCGCGACGTTCCCCGCCCAAAATTCATCTTGCGTTAATCTGCCATTTTCATACATGAAAAAGTGGGCAAAATGGGCACCATTGCTACTGGTAATTCTTGCAGCCAGCTGGTGCAACGGGTCGTACGTATACTGCACATTAAACCTGCTGTGATTTATTCTGTCCAGTTGTCCCATGCCGTTTAGGTGGATTGTTTGGGTATATTCCAAGTTATTATTCAGTCTCACATCCGTCCTAAACTGCGCCAACCCTCCGTTCGGGGCGCGGTGTTGAACCTCCACATTGTGATGGTTGTGGATTCGTGTGGTGTGCATGTTTGTGTGGGCTGTGTAGTAATATCTTACGCCTGTTGAATGACCTACCAGCGTTTGGTTTAAGTGGATAACGCAAAGACATATCAGTGGCATAATCGCCACGAGCAAGAAACAGATACATACTTTTGTAATTGAGGTCATTCGTATTTAGATTAGCATGGAATTTTTAAATAGAGAAGACAAAATCACTTAATATTGTTTTTTTTTTATAAATTTCTCCGCATATTTTGAATAAAAAATAACTGGTGGTGTTAAAAAAATCCAAAGTATTAAATACGCAATAGCGAAAGATAGTAAAGTTTCTCTACCAGTATTATTTTCATGAAACCCAAGTTCAATATCTAATAAAACATGAATTCCGATAGCCAATAACATTCCGACAATGCCAAACAATCCACACAAAAATAGCCAAGGAACAGATTTAGAAAAAGTATATTTTTTCGTGCTATTTAACTTGAAGATAATATAGAATAAGTGGATGATTACTCCCCAGAAAGGAATTAACATTATCAATCTTGCTTTTTTCATTTTTACCTACCTTTTATTTCTTGCTAACAGCATCCAATAAATATACATCGCCAACAAAACACAATATTAATCTCAAATCCAATCCCCGCGCCAATGCCAAGTTTGAAACCGTTAGAAAAATCTATTGAGGCACCAAATCCGACATATATTGTTAAACCTACTGTTACGCCGCCTAATTCACCACCCCCTGAAACAGCAAAAAGATAAACTTTTCCAGATGCACCTAGTCCCACATTTATGTGTCCCATTACAGCACTGACTCCTACATAAGCATTCATACCACTAGGTGTTGGAAACGAAACTCTAAAATTGATCAATCCAGCTTCTGCTCTCATCAAAGATAATCCGCTGCCAAAAATGGCTTCTCCATAAAGAAAACCAATATCCATAGTACTGCCAAAGAGACCTGGAACACCCCTAGCACGATATACACCCGCAGCATGTGGTCTTCCCAGAAATCCACCGTCTGACCCACTCGAAACAGCACTAGCTGAACCACTTATATTCATTTGGTTTCCAATCATTGTTACAGATAAATTAGCGCCACCGCTTCCATTCATTGGATTTCTAGCTGGGAAATACCCCGACCTATCCACAAACATCACCGGATTATTCAACGCATAAGCAAACAAATTCGCCCCACTCTGACCCATTGGGGCGGTCAGGAACAACATCCTCGGGTCATCCGCATTAATAAACCTGCCTGTCATTGGGTCGTAGAAGCGGCTGTGCATATAATAAAATCCCGTCTCACGGTCCATATACTTGCCGCGCCAGCGGAATGGGTTTAGGTTGGCGCGGTTGTTTTCGTGGTGTTCCACAAATCTGCTATTCGCCGTACTCCATACTCTGGTATTTCCCCACGCATCGTAATAATAACGCCCAATCTCGACACCATTGCGGTCGTACATGTGGGTTATGTCGCCCAAGATATTGCGGCGGAAGAAGTAGTCGTTGCCGCGTAGGTTCATGCCGGAGACACCCCTGTCGTCGTGGTAGAACCAGACCATGTCGGTGCCGTAGCGGGCGCCTATTAATCTGTCTCCATCCCAAAAATACAACACATCGCGGTTGGCCGCACTTTGGTTGCCTGTCCGATGTTTTCTGGTTCGGCGGCCCGCATAATCATATTCAAAATACACCGTACCCCAGGTATTTGTATGGGTA
>WRAS01000012.1 GCA_009780065.1 Bacillota bacterium
CTAGCCCCTCTTAGGGTTTTTTGATGACCCAGGAATTATCCCACGCAGTGGGTAATTCCGAATTTATATTTTTCATTGGTGTCCAAGAAACCGTCTCAGACGGTTTCTTATTATTTTTTGACCCTCAAAAAAGAACAAGCAAATTCAAAATCTAAAAATTCTGAATAATCAGATAAATAACCACACCAATCCCAACTGCAAGAACACCGAACACCCCCATCCAAATCCAAGGATTGACTCTTTTTGTGTTTTCCATTTGTTTGACTTTGTCCAGAATCTCTTTACAAAGTGGATCTTTTCTGTCGATGCATTTTGGTTTTTGCATTATTTTTTTTGCATCTTTGTTATTCGGATTTTTCGCAAAAGCCATCCGCGCATAATCTTCTGCCTTGTCATATTTTTGATTAAACTGTAACTGTCGTGCCAGCAACACAAGAATCTCGTCATCCAATCCACCATAACGGGGATCGTTCGATATTTCGTACGCAGTCTTATTTCCCGGATTTATGTCCAAAGCACGGTTTGCATATTCCAAAGCAATGTCAAATCTAAATTGTGTTTGATATTGCCGCGCACGCGCCACCAAAGTTTCTTCATCCAATGTTGGGCACACCACATAATTTGTAGTAGTTGAATTAAAATTTTGTGTTACACACTCAACCTCATGCAAAAACGGGGCATCACAGTGTGTACATTTTCCATGCACACCATCAAACTGAATACATGACCCGCAATTTTCACACTTGGTCGATACAATTGCCATACTAACATTATATACACTTTATTTTCCAGCGCATAGCAAATTTAAGATACAAATCCCCAACATCGCACATCATTGCGAGTAAACCCACCCTCTACCACCACGTCATTGCGAGCGAAGCGAAGCAATCCAGTGTCTGAATTATTACTTGGTTGTCTTAAAATGCACACCCCCAATGCTTTTTGGTTCTTTTTTGACCTTCAAAAAAGAACAAGTATATATTTTTCATAACACACGTCCCTCACTGGCTTTACTAATCCGTTCCTTTATGCTGTCGAATTCGGGTCTGTTTGGAAGTTCCTCAATAATAATTGCCTCTTGTCCCGTATTACCTCTCTTACGGTTTGTAATAATTTCTTTTTCCGCTTGTCGTAATTTTGCAAAAAAACTTGCCTTTACACTTGTAATGGTATTCCCAAGCAAAATTGTCTTTGATGTATATTTACCCCTGCTTGAATTCAAACAAAGAATAATCACATTTTTGTCTTTTACAAATTCACTGGTCGCACGCACACATGACGAAACATAAACCGGAATGGACGGACTATAATGCTTAAATCGCGTACCAGGACTGGATTCCTTTTCTTTTTTGTCTTCGACAATATACGTTCTGTAACCAAGCAATTTTTCCAACCGTGCTTGCGACACCGCGCCTTGCCTCAAAATCCCTATTTCATATTCGCCGTTTGGTAATTTATTCAACTTAATTACCGTACTTTCAATACCTTGTTCGGCTGGCTTTCCCATAAAAATTGCATTTACACGTTTATTCAAATCATCATAAACATCCTGCCACCGCGTAGAAGACGGACGCGTAGAAATATTCGCGGACGGGGCGGCAATCGGCACCCCGCACGCCTGAATAAACTTTTTGGAAAAGCCACAGTTCGGAATACGCACTGCAACCGTATCCAATCCACCCAACGCCCGATTCGCAATACGAAAATTTTCTGGTTTTGGTAAAATCACCGTGATGCCATATTTAACCTTTTTAAATACATCTTGCACAATTTGGTCAACATGCGGAAAATATTGAATCAAATGCGCAATCCCATAAAAATGAATAATAAGTGGATTCACCGCGGGTCTGGACTTTGCATCAAAAATCTTCTGCACCGCCAAATCACTGGTGGCATCCGCACCCAAGCCATATACGGTCTCGGTTCGAAATGCAACCGTCCCGCCAGACTTAATAATCTGCGCCCCAACAAAAATTTCACTTTCTTTCAACAACTTTGTCATAACAAATAACAGTTTATCACAAAAGTTGTTTGTAAGTATTCAATTGATGAAAGATTAAAAATACCTACGTACACGTCTTTGCGTACCCATTTTTTCCTTCCCATGTCATCGCGACTTTTACTCTTGGTTGTTCAATGTAATCTCACCCTCTACACATACGTCATTGCGAGCAAAGCGAAGCAATCCAGTACTGGAATTATTACTTGGCTGTCTATTCTCCTAAATATAGAAATTTTATCTAAATTAAACATTTCAAATAATAACCCATCACGAACACATCACTGGATTGCTTCGCTCCGCTCGCAATGACGTGGGGAGGGGCTTCACTTGTGATGACAAAAATGAATAATAATTTTCACAATTGCCCGTTTGCACTGAACAATTCCTGTGCTATACTAAACCTTATGGAAAACACAACACTTACACTCGCAGAACAAGAACTAATTCGCCGTGAAAAACTGGCAACCCTTCAAAAGTCTGGACGCGACCCATTCGTCACAACAACCTTCAACAAAACACACAAATCCGAAGACATAATAAATAACTTTGAAAAGATGGAAGGGAAGTCTGCCTCCCTTGCTGGTCGCATCGTCCTTATGAGAATCATGGGCAAGGCATCCTTTGTTCATATTCTGGACGAATTCGGACGAATCCAATTCTATATATCTATGAACGATGTGGGCGAAGACGCATACAACGAATTCAAAAAACTCGACCTCGGCGATATTGTCGGGATAAGCGGGCATGTCTTCAAAACAAAAATGGGCGAGATCTCGGTTCATGTTCAAAAATTGGAACTACTTGCAAAGGCACTATCCCCACTCCCAGACAAGCACAGCGGTCTCAAAGACCCCGAACTTAGATACCGCGAAAGACAGGTTGATTTAATTGTAAATTCCGAGGTTCGCGATATATTCAAAACACGTTCCAAAACAATCTCCGCAATACGCGAATTCTTTGACAAAGACGGATATCTCGAGGTCGAAACACCCGTCCTGCAAAATCTTGCAGGCGGCGCAAACGCACGTCCATTTGTTACACATCACAATGCACTGGATATGAAAATGTTCTTGCGCATCGCGGTGGAACTTTACCACAAACGTCTTATAATAGGTGGCTTTGAAAAGATATACGAAATCGGTCGTGTATTCAGAAACGAGGGCATCAGCCACAAACACAACCCCGAATTCACAATACTAGAATACTACAAGGCATATGCAAACCGCGCCGAAATGATCGAGGTCTTTCGCGAACTACTGCAATTTGTTACACAAAAGGTAAAGGGCACATTGAAATTCGAATATCAGGGCACTAAACTTGATCTCAGCGGTAAATGGAAGCGCATGACAATGTTGGATGCGGTGCGCGAAACCTCAGGTCTTGATTTCACCAAATTGGATGCAAAAAAAGCCGAAGCCGAAATGAAAAAACTAAAACTCGAAATGCCGCGCACCAAAACATGGGGGACATTATTGTACGCAACGTTTGAACAAACCGTGGAAAAAACACTTATCCAACCAACCTTTATAATTGGATATCCCGTGGAAATTGCACCGCTGGTTAAAAAGGACGCAAACGACCCGCGCCTTGCCGACATGGCGGAATGCTTTATATGTGGACGCGAGATGGGAAACACATACACCGAAATTAACGACCCAATCGACCAACGCGAACGATTCGCCGCCCAAGAACGCGAACGTGAAAAAGGCGACGGGGAAGCCATGAACATGGACGAAGACTTTATAAAAGCAATGAGTTACGGTATGCCACCAACAGGGGGTCAAGGTCTTGGGGTAGACCGACTGGTAATGCTACTTGCCAACACCCATTCAATCCGCGAGGTACTACTATTCCCAACCATGAAAAACAAATAACCTCCCAACTCATACCACACGCCATAACAGGGCAAAGCGCAGACCTCTGCCCACGTCATTGCGAGCGTAGCGAAGCAATCCAGTACTAGAATCTATACTTGTCTGTCTCAAAATACACATCCTATCATCTTGACCACTTTCTCTCGTCATCCCGAAACACCCCCTCCGTTGTCATCCCGAACGAATGTGAGGGATCTATTAATTGCACTGAATTACTTCACTTTGCTCGTAATGACGTATGTAAAAAAAGAGGTTACACGTGAAAAAAATTTTCTCCAAAAAAGACGACATGAACGACAACACAAAAATCGCACTAACATCGTTACTAGTTGCGATTTTTATTGTAAACAACCGCTTCTTGGATCCCAGTCCATTTTGGCAGGCTAATATCTCGCTCGCCATTGTTACCGTGATAATCGCCGCTTTTGTTATGGGACCTAAATGGGCGGCTATCGTAGGTGGTTTGGGCGATATGATCGGCGCACTTGTTTTTCCGCGCGGTGGTCCATTTTTTTTCGAATTTACACTCAGTTGGATTTTAATCGGAATAATATTCGGTATATTTTTATATCGCAAACGCAACACATCAAATGCACGGTTACTGGTTAATTTAATTATCTCGTCGCTACTTGTATATATTTTAATCCAAATGGGATTAACTACGTTGTGGTTGTATTTGCGATTCGATGCGGCATGGATTGCACTGGTCGCAATACGTTCATGGTTATTTGCGATACTATTGGTTTCACAAATTGTTATTTCATTACCACTGCTAATATTTCTAAGAAAGCCCATTGACAAATTCTTACTAACTGACGATGATATGGAAGAGGAAGTACCCGCAATTGATTAAACTAGACAACGTTTCATATAAATACAGACGCCAAAAAGAATATATCTTGCGTGATTTTTCACTGGAAATAAACGACGGCGAATTTATAATTTTAAAGGGCTCCAACGGCAGCGGCAAAAGCACCCTCGCGCGCCTTATCGCCGGTATAACAAAGCCACGAAAGGGAACTGTGACTATCGACGGAATAAACACACGCGATAAAAAAAGATTCTACGATTTACGCAGCACGATCTCAATCATATTCCAAAACCCAGAAACCAGTTTACTATTCGACCGTGTATACGACGATATTGCATTCGGTTTGGAAAACCTGAAAATTCCCAAAACAAAGCACCCCGAAATCATCGCCCACGCACTCGAACTGGTGGGAATGACAGGGTTCGAAAATCACAGCACATATGAACTATCAATGGGGCAAAAGCAACGCATCGCAATCGCAGGTATCCTTGCAATGAACTGTAAAATAATCGTGGCAGACGAAATCACCGCAATGCTGGACACTGGGGGCAAACAGGATATATATAACCTCCTATGGGAACTAAACTCCCGCGGAATTACAATAATACTTGCAACAAACATTGATTACGAAACCAAACGCGGACGAATAATAAATCTCGGCGGTGAATCATGATCTGGGCAATCCTTGTATTTTTGTTTATCGCATATTCCATCGGAGTATTCTTTATTTCAAATTGGTACATTTTTGCGGGTATTGCCGCATTTCATCTTTTACTTATGATTATTCTCCGTGTAAACATTTTACGGGCATTTTTAAACTTACTAATCATCAGTCCCTTCATAATATTCACCGGTCTTTTCAACTGGCTATTCTCTGATCTCGAAAATGCGCTACTTATGACTACACGCCTTGTAATCGTCTGCAACATGACCTTCATCTTCGCCACAAAGATCCAAATCATGAAATTCGTGCGCGGTCTTGGAATCTTACTATATCCACTCCGCCTCATAAAAGTAAACACACGCCATATTTCTGTAACTGTCGCAATTGCAATTACATACATCCCCATCATCCTTGACGAGCACCGCCGAATCAAACATGCAATGCACGCAAAGGCAAAACGCCGCGGAATACGCCTTTGGTGGCAAATATTCATGTACAAAATCCTCTACAAAGCCGCCTCCATGTCTCGCACCCTCGAATCAAAAGGCTACAAATAACAAACCAGAATCAATCCTCATAAAAACTCGGCTAGTCGAGCGCAAAAAAGTGCTGTACGTCAACCTTAGACCGTGCTGGGGAGACCCCATGTTCCCTATGGGCTCCCCAGTGTTAGGTCGCAGTTGACTTACAGCACTTTTTTGCCGAGATTTACGCAAACCTCGTATACCTCACTATCCACTTCTTCATACGCCGTGCAAGCCACGCTGTAAAAAACGCAAAGAACAATAACGTCAAAAATGGTACCAATGCCATCCCAACAAAGGGTATACTATCATCCCCACCAACGTAATCACCAAACAAAATAAAGAACAACCCCATCGCCAATCCAATCAATATCGGTCCAAAAATAATAAACAAAAATTTCCGCAAAAACAATGTCGTTCCACTTCCATAGAACTCTAATTGCTTGCCCATGATTATTGTGTGCTTTGTAATCCATCGTTCACGATAACAAAGCCCAAACGGCATCAATAATCCCGCCGAAAAAATAATAGACGCCATATAAACAAAATTCACCCACACCCAACCAATCAACCCACCATTAAACTCCGAAACTTTTTCCATGTAATATTTTACATCAAAAACACAGAAACACAAAACAATATGCTTTTTATAAATTCATGTGTATAATTGCACATGTACCCATCAATTTTTGGACTTGAACACATTTTGTATCTTGTTATAACAACCCTAATAATGGTTGCCAGTTTGATTTTAATAAAACGCCTCTGTAAAACAAAACGCGCCCAAGACATCGCAATAATTATCGCGGGTGGTTTGCTACTTGTATCTATAATATTGAACAGAATCTTTATCACAATCCACTCGGATTCATGGACATACTTAATTCCAAAGTCATTCTGCGGCATGACCAGTTTACTCCTTGGAATCGCAACATTGGTTTTCATTCGCAACCACAACCACAATGTTTTCCACTTTTTAACATACCTTGCATTCCTTGGCGGTGTCGTTGCAAACTTTTACCCCGACTACATTGGCCAGGCGCAATCCGTATTTCACTCACGCACCATCACTGGATTATTACACCATACGTTATCCGTATATGTTGTTGTACTGTTGATAATAACTGGACGATTTGCACCTACAATAAAAAAATGGTATTGCCTACCAATTGGACTCATGGGATACATAGTCTTCGGCCTATTTATTATCCAGGCATTTGGCGTAAACAACGCAATGCTAATTAATGCACCACTGGTTGCATGGTTATATTGGTATGTCGTGGGTCCATTATTTATTGCACTGCAAATCATCGGGCTACTAATTTACACAAAAATCAAAAATTCAAAATCAACCCCACAATCTTGACACACATACTCACCCCTCTATATAATAGAAGGGCACACGCTTCCGTGGCGCAGCAGGTAGCGCAACGCATTCGTAACGCGTAGGTCGGGGGTTCGAATCCCCCCGGAAGCTCCAAGACAAATAACGACATAATTCGGCAAAAGTTATTGTCATATTTTTGGGGTCTTGAAATGGTTTGCTGAAACTGCTATACTTGTGGCATGAAAACTTTATTTTTCGGGTTAAAAGAAAATCTTCAATCAGTCGATGAGATGAAACAACTCATGATTCCTTTTTGGGAGCATCAGCCAGTCCCATTAGAATTATTGAGAAAAATTCACAAAGCGAATGAAAACGATTTTTCAAAAGATATTTTGAAAAATATTCCATACACACGATTCAATCGCTCATTCGTCATGGGAACGAACCTAAACGGATTTCCTCCTGCTTGGGGCGTTGTCGGTATGGGGCTTGATAACCATGACCGTCCTTTATCACTTTTCGATATTTTAGTTAATACCGATAACAGTGCCGAAATTTTGATGATGAATATAATGAAAGAGCAGCAAGGGAAGGGGTATGGAAGTGAGATGCTTTCTGAAACAGACAAATTTTTATTTGAACGATTGTTTATGGACGGAGAGGGTCATGACATTGGAAAAATAGTTTCATTTGCGAACAGCATCGCTGGATACAAAACATTAAGCCGTGGCGGGTATAAAACAACCACTGGAATAGACGACCTTGTGCTTGATGAAAATAATGTAGCGATAACTAACTATGACGAGGGTGTACCATTTAGTAAAACTCGTGAAGATTATCAAATGCCCTAAAATGCTTGACGCGACGACACCGTAAGGACATGATGTCATCATGAACAAAACCCAAGAACAAATGGAAAAAGATTTCGAGCGTGATTTTGTCAAAGCGCAACTAACCATCCTTCTGGACAAAAAATTAATTACAACAAAGGAATTCGATGATATGCTAAATAAGCATGCTTTGATTCTCGCAAATTCAAACTATGGTCGCGAATTCAAAACCGAAATCAAATCAGCGGTCGCATCGCAAAATCAAACAAGGCGAAATCAAATCAGCGGTCGCATCGCAAAATCAAATCTGAAAATCAAAGTGCGACTTTATGGAGATTAAACTCACTCACAGCACAAGCCCGAATCCAAACACTTTTTTGTCAAACTTATTTTCTTGCTTCAAATAAAAACTAGCATGCTATAATATAATTATGAATTAAACGTGGAGGTTTTTATGGAAATTATGACACAAGGAACAGCCGAGAAATACTTTACACCAGAGCGTATTTCAATTGATTTGACTTTCAAGGTCAAGGATCAGAAATACGAAAAAGTTTTATCAGAAGGCACAAAAAGTGTAATTTCTTTCATGGACGAGGTCTTGAAACAAGTCGGACTTGAAAAAGAAGAAATGAAAACACGCAGTTTCAAAGTCGTGGAAAAAATGAAATCTATCAAAAAGAAAGAAAAGAATCAATACGGTCAATACGATTTCGAACAGGTTTTCGATTGCTTTGAATTCACTCAAAGCGCGAACATCAAATTTGATTATGATTTATCAAAAATGACAAAGTTCATAGCTTTGATTGCAAAGTTAAAAACTCCTCCCATATATGCATTGACTTTCGAGGTTAAAAACTATGACGAATACAAAAACACAGTATTAGCCGAAGCGTTCCATATGGCAGAAACAAAAGCAACAGCAATTGCAACGGCGGCAAGATTCAAGACAGTAAAGTGCATTAAAACAAACTTCGTGCCATTCGAGGAAAAAGTAACCTCCGCAAGCATCCTTAGATCAAATGAAATGATGATGTTCTGTCAAGAAGATACTGTATCTGTTGCAGACAACATCGAAAAAACATTCACCCCAGAAGATATCCATATTTCAGAAACTCTATATTGCTTGTTCAAAGCCGAATAATTCTTTTACAGGGAGAATCCCTTTATGACAAAACAAACTATAACATTTGGCGATTTCTTGCAAATGGCAGGAACCACGCACGAAGACTTTATCATCCAACTGCACACATATCTTCAAGAAAATGATTATGTAATAAATATAAAACAAGCCGCAAATGGCTATGTCGTTTCCTATATCCACAAACCAACTAAACGAACGGTAGCAAACTATGTTTTTCGAAATAAAATGCCTATGCTGCGTGTATACGCGGATAATATTATATCTTATGGTAACAAACTATCCCAATGGCCAAATGTAATGAAGGAAACCATAAGAAAAGGCGGTAATTGCGCCCGGCTAATTAATCCTACCGCTTGCAATTCTCGTTGCCTAAACGGTTTTGACTTTATCCTGGATAACGTACGCCAGCAAAAATGCCGCTGCCATATGTCCTTTACATTTTTTTTAAATGATGAAACAAAACCATACCTAATGGAAATAATGCAACATGAAATTGGGAAAAGACAAAAAGGAAAGCCAATATGAAATACGAAAACCTACGATTACGCGACCAACACATTCACCCCACATCGGATGTATTGGAAAACGCCCTTGGCGAAAGCCACCAAACATACGAAACCTTTGTTGGTGGTCTTGGTGACTTGAATATCGAAAATGTATGGCAGTTTTATCCTTGCTTTGCAACAAAAGCCTGGATGGGGCGGGGCGAATATAAATGGACAACTCCACGCGGGGCAAACAAAACAAAAAACATCTATTGGCTCTCAGTATGGGAAGAACTTTTCAAGGTAACCCTTTGGTTCAAAGAAGACAACCGGGCAGAAATCCTAAAAACCAATATAACTGAAAGCACAAAACAACTAATTAAAAACAGCAAAATGTTCGGCCCAAAAATGCGAACATTCCCGGTGGAATTTGAAATAATCGACGCAAATTCCCTCACCGACGTCTACACCCTACTAAAACACAAAATCCAACTCGAAGCAAGATAACAACCTCTCGTTGTCATCTCGAATTTTTTATCACTTGGTTTTCTCCAAAATTGATTTTTCAAGGTGTTCAAGTTTTTCTATGCAAATCTTAACGCACTTCAATATTATTTTCAGATGCCCTTTAATAACTTTAATTTTTAATGCTTCTTTCGCCATACATAAAGCATATTATAGAAAATTCTATATGTAAAGTATTTTAATAGAAGTTTCTATATTATAATAATATGGAGTTTATCGAAATTCTTAAAGATATAATGCAGGAAAAAGGATTGAACCAAACAGAATTGGCTAATGTATTAGGTTTGAAACAAGCTCAAATTTCCGAGTGGTTGAATGGAAAAAGCTTGCCAGGCTATTCCAATCTTAAATTAATCTGTCGAAAATTAAATATTTCAGGCGACAAAATATTAGGGCTAATAATTTAGATAATTTTTCAACACCCACGTCATCGCACACGCACCCCCTCCACCACGTCATTGCGAGCGAAGCGAAGCAATCCAGTGCCTGAATTATTACTTGGCTGTCTATTCTCCTAAATATAGAGATTTTATCTAAATTAAACATTTCAAATAATAACCAATCACGAGCAAATCACTGGATTGCTTCGCTCCGCTCGCAATGACGTACTA
>WRAS01000013.1 GCA_009780065.1 Bacillota bacterium
GGATTGTGGGCTGCAACTCGCCCACATGAAGTCGGAGTTGCTAGTAATCCCGAATCAGCATGTCGGGGTGAATGCGTTCCCGGGTCTTGTACACACCGCCCGCCAAGCTATGGAAGCCGGGGGTACCCAAAGACGGTGCGCTAACCGCAAGGAGGCAGCCGGCTAAGGTAAAACTGGTAACTGGAGTTAAGGCGTAACAAGGTAGCCGTACGAGAACGTGCGGCTGGATCACCTCCTTTTAAGAGTAAGCGATTCGCCCGAAAGGGGAATCCATCACACAAAAAGGTCGAGACATAGATTCACAATGCTCTAAACAAAATTTCTTCTGGGATTATATAAACGCTAGCTACTTAATATATTCTCGGTTTTGTATTTCGTAATAGACTTTGATCAAATAATCTATGTCGTGTAAACATTTAACGTTTGAAATTGTTAAATTGTGTTAGTATTAAGTTGTCAAAGATAAATCAAAAACCTCCGAACTCTGTGGTCGGGGGTTTTTTAAAGTCCATCTTACATTAAATTGCAAACGCCGTTACCATGACATAACACAGCCCCCACTTATTCATTGACCAATATTTTAAAAAATAATATAATTACTTCATGAAAGCCCCGAAAGTTAAAACACCCACCTTTGGCAAAATATTGGGTGAACTAATGAAAAAACACAACACAAAACAACAAGACCTTGCTGACTCAATCGGCGTATACCAAGGAAACATTTCCAACTGGCTTCACGATAACAGTGCACCTGGATATTTTTCTATAATAAAACTTTGCAAGTACTTTAACGTCACCGCGGACTATTTACTTGATATTGATGACAAGAAACAATAAAATTGATGTGCTAGACATAATACTCTCCAGGTGATAGACTCTAATATGAAAATTTACATAAGTTCATTATGGAAAAACCGCGAAAAAGTTCGCGAGATGGCAATACGTTTACGTAAAGACGGACATCGTGTCTACGACTTTACCGACGGGAACACCCGTAAAATTTCCGAATGTCCACCCGAGATGCAACAGGAGCCTTTTGACCCGGAAATACACAAAAGTTATGCACAATACATGAAAAACGAAAAAGCCGCGCGCATGTATGCCAGCGTCATGAACAACCAAGAAGCCATTCGCTGGTGTGACCTTATAATACTACTGTTGCCATGCGGAAACGACGCACACGCGGATTGGGCACTGGGTGTTGGAATGGGTAAATCCAGTATCGTGGTGGGACACCCCCGAAAAGGCGAACAATCTTATACACAACTATGGTCGGACAAAATTATCGACAATCCCGACGATGTATACAAATTTATCTTGGAAAACTATTAATTTCATTCGCGTTATTCTATAAATAATGCTAATATTATTGTATGGAAAATCAAAAAATACAAAACGACATGGCGGTAATCGCAGGCGGAGCAAACTCGGCCGGATTATCTGCCGACCAGATGAAGTTACTACTAAAGGAACTGTTTAAACCAAACCAAGACTTGGAAAACTTTACCGAGAACGCAGCCAGCGCAATGGGTGGCGTATGGCTTGGCGACACCCAAATGAAAGAGGTCTTTGCATCCGCCAAAGGACACTACGGCATGGACAATGCTGGACTAACAGAATTTACACGTTTCATAAGTTCAGAATACAATTTCGGCAACATGCCAGAATCAGATGTAACCGCAAAACTGGAACAAGGTTTCGGTCTTTACGAGAAAAAAGAACAAGAAAATGCACGTGCAGTAGATGCCATTATCGAAGGCGCACAAGAATTTGTAAACACACTGTTCGGAAGTAATAACGAACAGGAATCAAGTCCGCTTGAACAAAGTGGTTTTGCAATTCTACCTAACTTTGGCACGGCAAGCATGGTAATGATGGCACGCCAAAATACAATGATACAAGGCGTTGGGGCACAAGAAATCGCAGCAATGCAAGCAGGCCAGCTAGACCAGTTTCTTGCCCAAACCCCAAAAGAATCCGAAGGCGTCCGCACACACCGTGGTCTAAAAGACGTCCGCCGTCCAAATGCACACGAAAACCAAGAAATTCTGCGCCAAGACAAAATTATGGACGCGGAATACAAAGGTCTGGAAAAAGCCGACCCCGAACAACTTGCAATGTATGCACTAAACGACCAACTGGCGGCAGACCGTTTGGACAGACTAAACAAAGATGGACAAAACCAAGACATGGCAGCCGCCGCAGAAAAATTCCGAACACGTGGTGCGCGTACATCACAAATCGCAAATCAATTGGGCAGCAAACAAGTCACACAGGATCAAGCCGATGACGGTTTACAAAGAATGGAATCTATCAACGAAAAAGACGGTATCAAACTAGACGACCAGGCAAGCGACAGGGCATTCCAAAGCGAATGGAAACGCGGGTCCAACCCAATGGCACGTTTGATGCACGGAATGCAAACCGACCTTGAACACGGCGGACCCGAGGTCGAGGCACAATATCTAAACAAACACTTTGGTGGCGACCAAAAGAAACTGGACGCCTTCAAGGCGGGACTAGAAAGTGGTTCGGTCACCCCAGAAATGAGACAACAAATGGTCAATATGAGCAAAGCACACGCAAAAGAAACCTCCATGACCTATGACAAAAATATAAAAGGAACCAAAGAACAACAACTAAGTGCCAGCCAAGACAAGGCACATGAACAACTTGACGCTGCAAAATCACAAATACCACACGACAAAAACATACAAGGAACAATCCCGCACAGAAAATCCCCCGACGAAAAAGACGAAATTGCACCATAAATTATAAGGCATTCATGACAGAAATCGAAAAACAAATTTCACTGAAAAACCCACTGACACTCGCATTTATCGGTGATGCGGTTATCTCTTTACATGTTAGAAATTCGCTGGTTACACAATTTGAAAAAATTGAAACTCTACATCAAAAAACTGCACAACTGGTATGTGCAAAAACACAAAGTCTTGTGCTTGACAAAATCAAAGATAATTTTACCGAAATCGAAAGTGATATCGCACGCCGCGCCCACAACGCAAAACACAAAACCACACCAAAGAACCAAACACTGGGCGATTATCGAAACGCAACCGCGCTAGAGGCTGTGGTTGGGTTCAACTATCTAATCCAAAACCAAGCACGTTTGAACGAAATACTTGAAATTGTAATGGGGGAATCACAATGATAATCCAAGGACGTAACGCAATCGAAGAATTACTGAAAAGCAATTCCACAACCATCGAGAAAATATTAATCGCAAAGGGCGGCGGTAACGAATCTCTTGTGACAAAAATTAAACAAAGCGGTGCAAAATATCAATTTGTGGATAGACTCGCACTGGACAAATCCGCAAATTCAAAAGGACACCAGGGATTCATCGCATATATAAGTGATTATAGATACTATGGTTTAGACGAAATTCTTGAAAAGAAAAATGGCAACGAAATTGTTTTATTACTAGACGGAATCGAAGACCCTCATAATTTGGGAAATATAATACGAACCGCAGAATGTATGGGTGTACACGCAATAATAATTCCAAAGAACCGCAGCACAACCGTAACAGAAACAGTAATAAAGGTCAGCGCAGGTGCCACCGCCCACATGCGCGTTTGCAAGGTCACAAATATAAACTCGACACTAGAAACATTAAAAGACCACGGCTTCTGGACATACGCATGCGAACTGGGTGGCACAAATATCGCAAAAGAAAACTTCAACGGAAAAGTCGCGATTGTAATAGGGGGCGAGCATTCTGGCGTACGTCACCAAACAAAGAAAAATGTGGACGTTGTGGTTTCCATCCCAATGCACGGAAAAACCAACAGCCTTAACGCTGCCACGGCAACCGCAATGATATTGTACGAAGTAAATCGTCAAAGGGGCGGCTGATGCTTAATTTAGAAAGATATCAAAAACTTGTAACCACTGTGGTACGCAAAACCGTATTCCGTTACGACAGCGCCAGTTTTTCCGAAGAAGATTTAATCCAAGAAGGTATGATTGCCCTTATCCGAGCCCAGCGAACCTTTCGCGAGGAACTCGGGATAAAATTTGAAACTTATGCCAGCAACTGTATAAAAAACCGCATCATTGATATAATTCGAAAGGAATCTGGTGCACCCGCCGAATCCAAAATCGAGGCCGACGAAACGGCCAAAGCAGACCCAATGGATTTAATAGAAAAAAAAGAAATTATTGCAACCGTATTGGAAAAATGCACCGACATAGAACGTGCGGTATTCAACAGTTACATCCAAGGTTACAGTTACCAAGAAATCGCAAAAATCTTCGAACTTTCACCAAAAAAGATTGATAACACAATTCAAAAGGTAAAAATACTGGTGCGAGACTAGTTCAGACAATGTCATTTACAATGTGTGGCACACATGCGTGTCATTGCGATAGCACTAATCCCTCTACAACGTCATTGCGAGCGAAGCGAAGCAATCCAGTGCCTGAATTATTGCTCGCCCTGTCTATTCTCCTGTAAAAACACTCTGTCTATTTTAAATAATTCAAATAATAACCAATCACGAACACACCACTGGATTGCTTCGCTTCGCTCGCAATGACGTGCTATGATGACAGATGACAAATTTTTCATTTTTTTAAAAAAACAATTTATGATAAACTATGCTAGTATAAAACCTCGAAAGGAAAATCAAATAATTCTTTCACAAAGGTTATGACCGAACACGCGAAGCGTATCGGGTGCAGGGGTCACCCCTGCAAAGGAGATAATATGAAAATAACAAAAATTGACGCAACCGAGGTAATTGACAGCCGCGGAAACCCAACCGTCATGTGCGAGGTTTGGGCAGACACAAACTACGGTTGGGCAATTGTACCAAGTGGGGCCAGCACCGGCGAGTTCGAGGCACTAGAACTACGGGACAAAGACAAAACGCGCTTTCACGGAAAAGGTGTTTTAAAAGCAATAGAGAACATCAACAAAATTATCGCACCGCATCTTGTGGGCAAATTTGACGTGACCGAACAACGAAAAATTGACGAAGCTATGATTAAACTGGATGGTACCGAAAACAAAGCACGCCTTGGTGCAAATGCAATATTGGGTGTCTCTTTGGCATGTATGTATGCCGCTGCCCAGGTGAAAGGCAAACCACCATACAAATATCTTAAATGCCTTGCACTTGGTTCACAATGCTCCGTTTGCGAAATGGATTCCACAGTTGGAAAGGGACTCCCTCTACCTATGATGAATATCATCAACGGGGGCGAACACGCCGACAATAACTTGGATATCCAAGAATTTATGATTTCACCAATCGGTGCAAAAACATGTACCGACGCAATACGAATGGGCAGCGAAGTCTTCCACACCCTAAGGTCAATTCTAAAATCACGCGGCCTAAACACTAACGTAGGGGACGAGGGAGGCTTTGCACCAAACCTTGGATCCAATCGCGAGGGGCTGGAACTATGTGTAGAGGCAATCGAAAAATCCGGCTACAAAGCGGGTAAAGACTTTAAACTGACTCTGGATGTTGCCGCGTCCGAATTCTATCATGCCGAAACCCAAAAATACCACATGGACGGAAAAGAACTCACCACCATTCAATTAATCGAATATTACGAGGAACTTTGCCGCGACTTTCCAATTTCCTCCATCGAAGACGGTCTAGACCAAAACGACTGGGACGGTTATGTTGAAATGACAAAGCGTCTTGGTAAAAAAATACAAATCGTGGGCGATGACTTCTTCTGCACAAATATGAAAAGACTTTCGCAAGGAATCAAACTTGGTGCATGTAATGCAATTCTTATAAAATTGAATCAAATTGGTTCATTAACAGAAACCTTGGACTGTATCAAAATGGCGCACGATGCGGGCTACAAAACAGTCATCAGTCACCGCAGCGGCGAAAGCGAAGACACAACAATCTCCGACCTTGCGGTCGCCGTAATGGCAGGTCAAATAAAAACAGGCAGCATGAGCCGTACCGACCGAACCGCCAAATACAACCGCCTCATCAAAATTGAAAAAGAACTTAAATCATAACCACAAAAAACGTCAATAAATATCTTATTAGCATTTTTGACACAAAAAACTCCATCGCATTACAGAAAAATCATTTTTCCTTAATGCGATGGGGAGTCAAGAGGGGCCTCGCTAGCCCCTCTTGGGGTTTTTTGATGACCCAGGAATTATCCCACGAAGTGGGTAATTCCGAATTTATATTTTTCATTGGTGTCCAAGAAACCGTCTCAGACGGTTTCTTATTATTTTTTGGCCTCCAAAAAAGAACAATTTTTTACTCACGGCCACAACCTATTTATCAATCGTTCAATTTGCTCTGGTGTAGCATGTTTTTTTATCAAACGTATCACACCCAAAACCATCAGATACAAATCCTCGTCACTGATATAGTCCGAATTCGGCATCTGGATTATTTCACAATTTTCTTGTTCCATTTTTACTCCAGTATCGATGTTTTGAATTTTTTACTTGGGCGAAACGCGGGGACAACTTTTGGTGCAACATGAATCTTTTGACCGGTAGACGGATTAACCCCCATCCTTGCCGAACGCATTTTTAACTGGAACTTTCCAATCCCCAACCCGACCTCATCCCCACGCTTCAGCGCAATTGTAACCGCCTTGGAAAATTCGTTTACAATCATCGTGGTTTCTTTTTTCGTTTTATTCAACTGTTTCGCCAATTGGCTTATAAAATCGCTTTTCCTCATCAAAGACCTCCTTATTTTTCTGTAATACAGTTATTAACAATAAGACCAAAAGATAAACAAGTCCATAGTTTTATTCATCACAATTCTGAACTACCAACTTATTTTGATAAAAATCATACCAGTAAATATGGCTTTAATGCGTTGAAAGGAATCTGAGGAAGGTACACAAACACCCTTCCTTTCACTACAAAAAAATATATTTTCCTTAATGCGATTGGGTGTCAAGTGCGCCTCGGTAGCCCCTCTTGGGATTTTTTGATGACCCGTGCGCTACGCGCACAATTATATCTTTCTTTAATGCCCACGCAGTATGACCCGTCATAAACTTAGCCAGTATCTTTACAATAAAGCGTTTGTGGGGGGGTGGGGGGAATAAGAAACCATCTGCGATGGTTTCTTGGACATTAATGAAAATATAAATTCGGAATTACCCACTTCGTGGGTTAATTCCTGGGTCTTCGCAACACCCCAATGCTTTTTTGTTTCTTTTTTGCCACGCAAAAAAGAAAAAGTAAATACTTTAAATGCAAAATTTTTTATTTTAAAATGTAAATACTGTTGCCATGGTTCACACCCGCAACCGTTTTTTTGTTTTAAAAATCCCCAACATCCAAATAAAAAACACATACAATCCAAACGAAACAAATCCACTACCCAACACCCAAAATTTACCACCCGGAACAAATAATACCAATGCAACCAAAACCCCACCATATATCCCAAGCAACAACAATGCGCGCCAAACTCGTGGACTTATTCGTGGCTTGATTCCAATAAACTTCGCAACAAAAATTGTATTTAATACAAATGCGATTCCAAAACAAATTACATTCCCAATCGAAACAGCGTAAATTCCAATCGTTCCAATTAATGCAAACTGAAACCCAATCTTTGCGGCCCCACCAATTAACAACGCAACCAATGGAAAGTTGGATCGCCCCGCACCCTGCAATATGCTGGTGAAAACTTGGCTTATGCCCATTAATAATATCACTGCACTTTCAATTTTTAATAAATGTGTGGCAATCACCAATTGATCCGAATTACCCGCAAACGCACGTTCGTACAATAAAATAATAATTTCACGTGCAAAAGCCACATAAAACGCCGCAAAAAACACGGCAATAAAAAATATTAATTTTATCGCCAGTGCACACTTTTGTTTTAATTCTTCTGTATTTCGTTTGGATACAAGTGCAGCGGTCATAGGTACAACCGCGGTTCCAATTGCAACGCCCAATATTGCGGGCATATTGATCAACGTATGTACCGTGCCACTGGAAATTCCATACAACTGTGTGGCAACTTGGGTTGTCGCCCCACCCGAGCGCAACATGTTAATCACAATCATGCTATCAAATACCAAGATTAACGGGAAAATCGATGCCAACAACGTAATCGGAAAAGACTTTTTTAAAATCAACCACATCAGCGAAAATCTAAAAAGCCGTTCTGGTATTTCATCTCTAACCTTTTTGCGTTTTGTTCTATGCCTAAGATAAATAAATATCAAGACAACCAGCGCAATAACTTCACTAACAGTCACCGCCAGTATCGCCCCAAAAACCGCCCACACTATGCTGTGCTTTAATAATATAAGTGCAAGTGTCATTCCAACACTAACCTTTACTAATTGTTCTGTTACTTGACTTATTGCAGTGGGCACCATGTTGGACTGACCTTGGAAATAGCCACGAAATGCACTAATAAGGCACACAAAAAATATCGCAGGTGCAATAGCCATGTAAATTTTACCAACACCATCGTTTCCTTGAAGACTCGCAACTTGGTTTGCAAAAACAAATAACGCAGAACCCAATACAAACCCAATAATACCAAGCAATAAAATGGCATTTATTAAAATCTGGGTGGGTGTATATTTTTCATTTTGACCCGCTTCTTTTTTTGCAATTAATTTGGAAATCGCAACCGGGATACCCGCACTAGAGACTATCAATAATAACGCATAAACGGGAAAGACCATTTGATACAAACCCATCCCAAAATTCCCAACAATATTGGCAAGCGGAATACGAAACGCAATCCCCAATAAACGGCATATTATCCCCGCCAACGCAAGTGTTAACGCACCCGCCAAAAAGTTTTGTTTGCCTTTTTCTTTAGACTTTTCCGCCACAAGTTATTCTTTGCAAAATATGGGCATTTACGCGTATTTTGTCTGCATTTAATAGGATATGGATCAAATACTAAAATCATATTTGGAACACATTTGCGGACACGAAAATGTTTTTCAAAACTGCCCGCTCTCTACGAAAACATCAATAAGAATCGGCGGCGACGCAAAGTTCTTCGTCCACGCAACATCTAAAGAGATTCTTGTAAAATTGGTATCCGCCCTTGATTTCATTGACGAAAAGTTTTTTATCATCGGCAACGGAACAAATGTGCTTGCAAACGACAATGGATTTAACGGCGTCATAATTAAACCATGCTTTTCAGAAATTGTGGAAAACGGAAATTTTATATACGCAGACTCAGGCGCCAACCTTGCAAAGGTTATCTTCGTGGCACGTGCCAATGATTTAACCGGAATGGAATGGGCAACTGGAATTCCCGCAACCGTGGGCGGTGCGGTATATATGAACGCAGGCGCTTTTGGAACCGAAATAAAAGATATCGTGGTTTGCGTAGATGTACTGGAAATCACCAAATCCAATCCAGACAGCGAATCCAAAATAGAAATAAAAACAATCGAAGCAGATAAACTTAAATTCGGATATCGTTCCAGTATATTTAACAAACGAAAAGACTGGATAATTCTGGGTGCATATTTTTGTCTAAAACGTGGAAACAAAGACGAAATTGAACAGCGCGAGCACGACATTCGCGAAAAGCGCAAACACCATCCAACCGAGCCAAGTTGCGGCAGCACCTTCCGAAGACCACGGCCCGAGTTCTATGTCGGACGCGCCATAGAAGAACTAGGGCTAAAAGGCTTTTCAATAGGCGGAGCCCAGGTATCTGAAAAACATGCTGGCTTTATCATAAACACAGGCGGAGCAACATGTAAAGACGTACTGGATCTTGCAAAACATATCCGACGCGAAATCCACAAAAAATACGGCATACGACTAAAACTTGAATACCAACTAATCTAAACAAGTGCACAACCCACAACACCACAAAAGATATATTAATCATTAATGCGATGGGGAGTTAAGAGGGGCCTCGCTAGCCCCTCTTAGGGTTTTTTGATGACCCAGGAATTATCCCACGCAGTGGGTAATTCCGAATTTATATTTTTCATTGGTGTCCAAGAAACCGTCTCAGACGGTTTCTTA
>WRAS01000014.1 GCA_009780065.1 Bacillota bacterium
AATAAGAAACCGTCTGAGACGGTTTCTTGGACACCAATGAAAAATATAAATTCGGAATTACCCACTGCGTGGGATAATTCCTGGGTCATCAAAAAACCCCAAGAGGGGCTAGCGAGGCCCCTCATGGCTGCCCATCTAAGGATTAACTATATTTAGTAAAATGAGAGGGTGTGGGGTGTCAACTCCCCTAACGCTTTTGTCTAAATATGATGGTTAAGTTTCCCCACGTAGTGGGTAATTCCGTGTTGAAAATAATTAGCGATATTGACTTTTGGGCTGTTTTATGGTAATATATTGTAATATGGAAAAGTTTTCGCGGATGAGTGATGAATTTGGATTCGACGGTATGAAAGAACCACAGAAGTTTTCATCGTTGAATCCCGAATTTGGTTTTGGTGAAGAAGGTATGAGGAAAAAAAGAGGCAAAGTTATATATTTTCCTTCCCCGTTGGATAGATGTTTTATGATTTTGGGATTGACACCGGATGCAACAAAAAATGAAGTGAAAATTGCATTCAAACAAAAGGCAATTACATATCATCCAGACAGGAATCCAGATAATGTGGAATGGGCACAAGCGGAATTTACAAAATGCAATGACGCATACATGAAGATTAAGGAACACATGATTGCGGCGGAGAAAGAAGCGGAAATACAAAGTACCCCAGAGACAGAGATGACAGATGTGGCGTAGATATAGTTTGGAGGATTAAATATGGCATATAATCTACATGATCTTGGAAAGGTTTTAGAAAAAAACGCGGGAATTCGTACCGTAGATGAAAAAGAAGCAGTCAAGGGAAAAATGGCGGGTTTTTTGTGCGATACAATTTCGTTCGCGCATAGTACAGAATTACAGAGTATTTTTTTGGAGGCTGAGGAGGCATATGTCAATAGTTTCTGTGATTTAAAAAATACACATGGTGTTGTGTCGGATGGTGAAAAGAATCATCTGATTACCGAGTACGCCATAATGGATGCGGTTATTCAAAACAGAATCAATCCAAAGTTGACGATGTTTAGGGGTGATTTAATTGATCCGCGTGCAAGTGAAAAAGGTGGGGTTTGTGACGAGAAATTTTCTTTGTTTAAAAGTAAACAAATGTTTAAAGAAGGCAAACCTTGTTGGGAAGTAGTGAGCGAAATAGATAATCTTGGAAGTAGATTGAAACACCCCGGTATTGGTCAAGAAATTTAACAGAACTTGTTATGGAGGAATTAAGTGAAATACAAACAAGATGATTTGGAAAAGGTGATGGAAAAAGAACCAGAGGCAAGGGATGTTTTTGGAAAGGCTAATGTTACCAAAGCAATGGCGGCTTTTTTATTTGATTCGATATCGTATGCAGAAAGCCCAGAGTTGCAGAGTGTGTTTTTAGAAGCCGAGCAAACATACGCAATTACAGGTGACAGTATTATTTCGGATGGAGATAAGAAACATTTAGTAACCCAAGCAGGAGTAATGGATGCGGTTTTGCAGAACCGAGCCAATCCGAAGTTGACGATGTTTAGGGGTGATTTAATTGACCCACGTGCAGGTGAGAAAGGTGGGGTTAGTGATGCAGAAGTTTTAAAACATTTAGGAAAAACTATTGATTTGCATTGGAATGAGAGTTGTTTGGGTGGAAGAGTGAGTAATTTTTTTCCATCAAATTTTAAATTGACAGCAAGGCAAGAGGCAAGAATGTTACGAGATAACCTGCTGGTAGCGATGAACCATAGAATTGATCAAGAAGTTTAACATACTTATTCGTTGTCGTTCCGTGGAGTGTAACGACGATAATCTAGCGAACACATGAAATTTTTAGTCTTCGTCGATGATGCGGACTTTGTCGACCGCTTCCCTGCGGATATCTTCGCCCATTGCGGTATAATGTTTGCGTGTTGTGTTGACGTCTTTGTGACCCAATAGATCGGCGACGACAAAGATGTCTTTTGTTTTGCGATATAGATTGGTACCGTAGGTACTACGTAATTTGTGGGGGGAGATTTTTTTCAGAGTTATCATGTCGGCGTATTTTTTAACTAATTTCTGCACGGCCCGTACCGTGATGCGTTGGTTTTGGAGACTTTTGAACAATGGTGATTTTACATTATCATCCAGTGCAAGTTGTTTGTTGGGGACTTTCCTGTCGGCGCCTTCGAGATAGTGTCTTAAGTAGTCATGCAGTTGTTCGGTTAGATCCTCGGGCATTGGGAGGATGTCTGTTTTTCCGCCCTTTCGGGTGATGCGAAAGAGTTCTTCGTTGATGTTGATATCGCCGATGTTTAGACCGACCAGTTCGCTGACACGAATTCCGGTGGATAACAGGAACACCATTATGGTTAGGTCGCGAACCTTTGTGTGGTAATGGATTGCACGTTGGCGTACCGACATGTCGGCGTGACCATACATAACGGTTTCGATTAGATCGGCGATTTCCTTTCGTTCCAAGCGTATGATAGGTTTTTCGCGGATCTTTGGCATGTTGATGTTGGGCATGATGTTGCTGGTGAGTTGTTCCAATTTAAAATAGTATGCAAAGAACGAGCGCAGGGTGGAAATTTTTCGAGCCTTGCCGCGTTCTGTGTTAGTGTGGGGGGTGGATGAAAAAATGGAGTCACGCATCGTGGTCCAGTCAATGAATTGATCGACGTCATGGGTGGTTAGATCCTCGAGGTCTTCGAGAGTTAGGTCGATTGGCATTTTTGTGGTTTGAGTTCCCAGTTCAAAGCAGATGAAGTAAAAAAATAGCCGGAGATCATATGCGTAGTTAAGACGTGTTAATGGTGTTGTGATGTTGGAGATTGCAAGGAAAAATTTGTCCGCGAATGGGGGAAGTTCGTCCTTGATTTCGTCCAGTTTTTTCAGGGTTCGTTGCTCACGTTCTTTGAAGTAGGTCACGACTTAGTGTAACATGAAATACGTGATTTTGCTTTAGGAATCTTGCTCCTGTTCTCTTCGATAATTAGTAAGAACTTTTTCGAGATGGTTTTTATGCGATGTTCATTGGTTTATTATACATTGGGTTGTGTGTCGAATTCAAGACCATGTATAGTGTGTTATACGCGTGGCGTAGTGCGCGATATATTGTGGGTATGCTTGGCATAGTATTTATTTGTTGCAATTCGTTTGGATGGTTAAGTAAGGCGTGTTATAATTAAACTATGGAATTTAACAGTGTAAGTGCGAATCTTATACGCGGGAAGATAGAACCGATTATTATGAAATGCTTGCACGATCAGGGCGAGTTATATAGTCTAGAGATTCGTAACATAGTTCAGGATGCCAGTGGCGGAACATATGTGTTAAAAGCACCGACGATGTACTCTGCCCTTGCACGATTGGAAAAGCGCGGTTATATTGTTGGGCGCGACCAGATGAATGACATGAGCCAACGTAGACGTTATTTCAAATTGACCGAACTTGGCAAGAATTACTTTATGGATCAAAAGGGTGATTGGAGATATTCCAAGGATGTGGTGGATACCATTTTGTACGACAGTATCGAGAAATACCGATTCAAGTTGCAGAATCCGGATTTTGATTTGAGTTCTATGCCTGCTGTCCCTATTGCGATGGAGAATGGTTTGAATACCAACGCAGCCAAGGTTTTGGATGAATTTGTTCAAGAGAAAAAAGAAGAGCCAGTTGCAGCGGTTGTAAATTTAGAGGACCATTCATCGTTAAAAGATGAGAGAGTTGCAGTTGAGGAAGAAGATGTTGTGAATCTGGCACCTGGAAGCGGATTGGTAATTGAGGAAGAATTAGAACCGCCAGTAGAAGTTAAAGTTGTGGAAGATGTGCAAGAAATTACCGAACATGTGCTTGGTGATACCAGTGTTAAAGACGTGGAAGTTCAAGAAGTGGTAAAGGAAGTTGAGCAAGTTATAGAAGAAATTCAAGAAGATCGCGCACCAATACAGACGGGCGATTTAAATATTACCAGCGGAAAGAATGTTTCCAAAAATGTTTCGTATGTCACGCAATATTTTATACAGGGTGATTATATTGTTGGTGGCACACACGGCGGAAAAGGACAAGGCAAAGAAAAAGATTTATCGTTTGAATTGCCACTGTCGCATGGCGAACCAGTACAACAAACGGTGGCGCCATATGTCTTGGGTGAAGCCGCAAAGAAGGACGAAATTGTTAAAGAAGATGGGCAGTTGAGTTTGTTCGCCGATGAATTTGTAGGAGCGGAGCCAGTTCCGAATACCTTTGACCCGACGCAAACATTTAACGGATTTGAACGATATATTTCACCAAACGAAGCCGCAATTTTAAATAAGACTTTTGCACATGCACCAGCATATGTTCCGATTGACATTCCGGATTTGTACCCCCCTGCCCCGCCTCCACCTAAAGTTGAAGAAGATGTGGTATTTTTGAAGCCGTTCGTTAAGCACTTTAGCGATGAAAAAAGCGGGATTTTTGTGCTGTACAGCAGGTTGCGATTAGTGGTTGCAGTGTTAGTTGGGTTGACACTGACAATCGGGTTGATTTTTGCGGGATTAAGTTTAAGAAATGTGTACCAGCGCTCTGAGGAAATTATGTTTGTGATTGGCTATGTGTTTATTGCAGTATATCTGTTGATTAATTTGGTATTGTATTTCTTGTATTCAAGTTTTAGACGTTTGAAGGGTACGTATAAACGTGAGTTGACTATTAGAGCGATGGTTACTGTGTTCTGTTTAGTATTTATTTTGGGCGCAAATATTATTGCGGGATTGACCGGAGTTAATGTTAGCGCATATTTGGTTTATTTCTTGGTCCCTGCTATTTTATCAACTTGGATTCTGTTGGAGGGTGTGTTTATTTATTTCCTGAAGAGACAGAATTTCTTTTTGGTATAGAATAGGATGTTTTTAAAAAGGAGCGAGATGCTCCTTTTTTATGACCTAAGAAAAATCGTTAGATTTTAAAAATGCTACAAAGTTATCTTTTTAACGCGAGCACGCTCGCATTTTTTATACTGCTGTTGCTTTCTTTTTTGGTGTGGATTTGGATTGTACGTTGTCGTCAGGAATTTCTTTTTTGGCTTGGTATTCGTAGGTTGGCTTTTTCTTTTTCTGGATGACTTCGCCGGTGATAATTACTTTGGTGACATTCTTTTCATTTGGTGTGTTGTACATGATGTCTAGCATTGCATCTTCCATAATTGTTCTTAGTGCACGTGCGCCTGTCTTTAAGTCGATGGCTTTGGTTGCGATGTACTCTATTGCGCAGTCATCAAAAACTAGTTCAATAGAATCCAGTGCGAACATTTTTTTGTATTGTTTGATGAGGGCATTTTTTGGTTTGGTTAAGATTTTGACAAGAGCCTCTTTATCATGTTGTAACAGACCAACCAAGATTGGGATACGGCCAACAAATTCGGGAATAAGGCCGAATTTGACAAGGTCGACGTGGCTGATGTCTTTTATGTTTGATAATTCGGTGGACTCGGTCACTTTGTCTTTTATTTGTGCGCCAAAGCCAAGCGAGCAACCACCCACACGGGCTTGGATAATCTTTTCCAAGCCAACAAATGCACCACCCACGATAAAGAGAATATTAGCGGTGTTGATTTGTAAATATTCTTGGTTTGGGTGTTTGCGTCCGCCTTGCGGTGGGACATTTGCTGTTGTGGACTCGATAATTTTGAGAAGCGCCTGTTGTACCCCCTCTCCGCTGACGTCGCGAGTGATGGAACGATTTTCGCCCTTTTTGGCTATTTTATCTATTTCATCGATGTAGATGATTCCGCGCTCGGCACGTGAGATGTCGTAATCCGCGGCCTGGATGAGTTTTAAAAGAATGTTTTCCACGTCTTCACCCACATAACCGGCTTCGGTTAGTGCGGTGGCGTCGGCGACCGCAAACGGGACGTCCAGAACCTTTGCAAGAGTGCGTGCGAGCATAGTTTTACCGCAACCTGTGGGTCCGATCATAAGGATGTTGGATTTTTCCAGTTCTATTTCATCACCAGATTTTTCCAATTTTGATTTGTTTTTTAGAGTGCTTTCTTTGGTTTGTTTTGTGTTGAAGTTCACACGCTTGTAATGGTTGTAAACGGCGACAGCAAGTACTTTTTTTGCATCGTCTTGACCGACGATATATTCATCCATTTTATTTTTAATTTCAGCAGGTGTTGGGAGTTCCAGTTCCTCGAGCGTACCGGTGCGAACGCGCTCTTCCTTTATTATTTCACCGCATGTCAAAATGCAGTTTTCACATATAAAAGTCTTGCCGTTTGGCGAGCCGATCATTTTTTTGACCTCGAGACTGCTGCGACCGCAGAATGAACAGAAATTGGTTGTTGTCACGATTACTCCTTAACGCTTTGTGAATACTTTATCGATGATTCCATATTTTTGTGCTTCTTTGGCGGACATGTAGTAGTCACGTTCGCAGTCGGCAGTTACCTTGTCCACGGGTTGACCGGTGTTTTCGGCAAGGATTTCGCTGAGTTTTTTCTTTAGTTTAAGTATATGCTCGGCCTGGATTGCTATGTCCGTGGCCTGGCCTCGTGCGCCACCCAAAGGTTGATGAATCATGACTTCGCTGTTTGGGAGGGCGTAGCGCTTGCCCTTGGCGCCACTGGAAAGTAGGAACGCGCCCATAGAGGCCGCCATCCCCACACATATAGTGGAGACATCACATTTTATATAGTTCATCGTATCGTAGATTGCAAGACCATCAGTTACAGAACCGCCAGGGCTGTTGATGTATAGGTTGATGTCTTTTGTTGGATCTTTGGCCTCGAGAAAGATTAGTTGCGCGATAACCAAATTTGCGGATTGCGAATTGACCTCGCCGTTAAGGAAAACCACGCGGTCTTCGAGAAGGCGGCTGTAGATGTCGTAACTGCGTTCGCCGTTCCCGACCTGGTCAATAACCATTGGTATTAACATAATAAAATTTCCTCCTTGTGTATTATACACCTTTGAAGCGACAAGAAACCGCCATCAATGGGACTATTTTAGGGAAAATTAGCAGATTTGTCAAGGAAATCTCCTGCTCACCAAAAAAAGTTGTCATTTGATTTTAATAAGATTCCAATAAAATTGGTATTTACATAACGCATAAATGAATGTACAATGAACAAAAGAGGTAATTATGAAAGAAGCTGGTTTTGTTAATTCCACAACTGATGATGTTCCAGTTTTTGGTTTAGGCGATAATGGCAATGGTTATGCGAAAATTATAAAATCTGGAAACTTTGCGGGGCGCATAATGAGCGATAAAAACCATGCAACCACGCAGATGATAAAGTTACTTACAGCAATCCATTATAATGACACAGATGGTATGCCGCACTCGAGTGGTGAAGATACCCACACACGTGCGGAGCGCATGTTAAAGTATCGTGACGGTGTACCGCCTAGAGATAAATGCACAAGTGAAAATCTTGGCGAGATCGTTTCATGTCTAACAGACACAGATATTGCAGATATGATTAAACTATCATGTGACATAGAAGCCGCACTTAGGGGAATTCAGAAACAGCGCAATCAAGAAAACAAGGCCAAAACATGGGCGGCTAGGTTTTCAGGACTTAAAAATAGCATCAAAACTTTCATATCACCAGAAATGGCCGAATAAAAATTGCTCTTGTTTTTTTAACTGGAAAATTAAAATCGTGTATTGTTAAAGGCACCGGTGTGGTGCCTTTTAGTTTTATGTATGACTATTTTAGATTACACAATTTTGTTATTCTTTTTAAGCAATTCCACGATTTTTGTGTACATTAGGTCTTGTTCGATGTAATTAATGCGGTCTGGGGATTTTGAGAATTCTGCTTCGGGTTTGCCAGTTTGTTCGGCAAGACGTGTTATTTCCGCCTTTATGTCGTCTTCGGTGATCGCGATTTTTTCCGCCTTTGCGATTTCATCAAATACGAGACGGGTTTTTACGGATTGTTCTGCGTTTTCGCGTTGTTTCTTTAATAAGTCATCTATGGACATTCCCATGTAGTTCGCGTAGATTTCCAAAGAAAGACCCTGCATAGATAAGCGATAGTTCATGTCACGCATTATGTTTTCGAATTGGCGCTCGATCATTTTTTGCGGGATGTTGATTTTTGATTGCTCGGTTACCTTGCGAATTATGGCATTTTCGTTGTTACGTTCGGATTCTTTATCAGCGTCGGCTTGCAATGTTTTTTTAATATCGGCACGGAATTCATCCAGTGTTTCAAATTCGCTTTGTTCGCGTGCGAATGCATCATCGATTTTTGGAAGTTCTTTACGCAAGATTTTGTTGATTTTAACCACGAATTTGGCAGGTTTGGCAGCGTATTCAGCAGCGTGGTAATTTTTTGGAAAATTCACCATGATATCTTTTTTATCGCCGATTTTTGTGCCTATTAGTTGATCCTCGAATGTGTCGATGAAGGAATTGGTACCCAATTCAAGTTCGTAGTTTTCCGCTTTCCCGCCCTGGAACGCAACGTTGTCAATGAAGCCTTCGAAGTCGATAACAGTTATGTCACCTTTTTTGGCGATGTAGTCTTTGTCGGCTTCGATTTGGCGTGCGCGGCTGAGTTGGAGTTGGGTGATATAGTTTTCGACATCTTTGTCGGTTATTTTTGCGGTAGCGCCTTTGGCCTCGAGCCCTTTGTATTTACCCAATGTAAAAGATGGTGTTATTTCCACTGTCATTTTTATTTCCACGTTTTCCGGGTTCTTTTTTAGATCTATGGTTGGGTGATCAATTGGTTCGATTTCCGGGTTTTCACGCAAGATTTGTTTGTAAGCAGTTGTAAATAGATGAGTGATGGCGTCTTCCTCGAAAATTTGGTCACCGTATTGTTTTTCGATTATAGAGCGAGGTGCCTTTCCTTTTCTGAAACCAGCGACTTTGTACTTGTCCCCTGATTTTTTATATGCCTGGTCAACTGCATGTTCGTATTCATCTTTTGTGAATGTTATTGTGGCGTCAAGGGCATCGTTGGTGATTTTTTTGGTATATTGCATGGTGTCTCCTTTAAAAAACTTTAATCAATTAGGATATCATACTAATCAGTAGTATGGCAAGGACAACAATGAAGGCAAATTTTAACCAGATAACACCCTTTAATCGCTTTCTGCGTTTGCGTATATATTCGTTTTCACGGTCGGTGAATGGGTCTTCCTCGTCCAGTTCTTTTTTGGTCATGTGTTTAGTGTAAATACCTTTTTGTTTCAGCAGTTCCTTTTTTTGTTGATGCATCTCGTTATCGAAATCGGACAGCTTATGGTGAGTTTGAATTGCAGAAACAATAATGAAAATGAGGAATGAGAAAAGTGCAATAATTGAAAACACAATTAGTTGTGTGACAAGGCCAAGTATGATAAAGATCATACCCGCGATGAATGCCCAGAACGCAATCTTGTGTTGAGTTGTGCGCGTTAAGGCATGGTAAAAATCACGGATGAGTTTCATTATTACAGTTTAGCGCAAATTATTTTTTTTCAAAAGCAGAATTAAATGCATTTCTGCGTATTAGGATGACAGTTAAAAGTGCGAGCAACAAGAATCCTCCACCGGTCGCGACTCCGACAATCCACCATGGAAAACTGGATGGAATCTCCTCCCACATAGGATAGAAAGTGGTGTGTTGCGTGACTGTGAATGTGTTTCCTTCAATAAATGCCGTACCTAGTCTCCAGCCTAGGAATCTTTGACGTTGCGTGTCTTCTAACTC
>WRAS01000015.1 GCA_009780065.1 Bacillota bacterium
GCTCGTGATTGGTTATTATTTGAAATGTTTAATTTAGATAAAATCTCTATATTTAGGAGAATAGACAGCCAAGTAATAATTCCAGTACTGGATTGCTTCGCTTTGCTCGCAATGACGTGGTGGTAGGGTTTTTTTGTTGGGATGACAGGTAGTAGGTAGATGCTTTTCGATATTATGGTTGGGAGCACGGGGATTGTTTAGGATGGGAAGAGGGTTGTAATGATTTAGTGTCTTCCCTGTTCGTTTCTTGGGAAATCTAGGAGGATCTGTTGTGTTCCGTAGTCTGCGGATTCGGGTTTAATGACAGCGGCACAAAAAAGGCATTAAAGGCGTTCGTCAGAACGCGTCGAAGACGCCTTTTTTATGTAGAACCAGTTGAGTGATTCCATGTCTTTGCGGATGTCGGGGTTGCGGGCGAAATAGGCGATGGCTTGGTGAACCATTTTCTGGTATTCGTCTTCCCATTCGGCGATGATTTCGGGTTCGAGTACCATTCTGTTTTGCCATTTCTTGCGTGGATCGGGGATTTGATAGTCGCTGTTTTTGTCCTGCATTCTGTTGCGCACGTATTGGCGTTCGGGGATGTCGGTTGTTATGTAGCGTTCGCTCCACATTTGTTCCAGATAAATATATGATTCGTCTGCGAATTTGTGGAATTCTTGCCAAGATGTTTGACCACCGTCGTAGTCACCAGAGTGATCCCATTCCCCGTGAGGTAGTTGTTGCCAATTACATTCTTGCATTACTCTGTTTTCAACATCTCGTCGCATATTTCCCACATGCAGATGTGCGTGTTCGATGCAACCAGCGGTTAACTGGGATTTCTTTCCCGTACCGCTTTCCATAATACAAACGTCAAAGTCCCAACCGTCTGGTCGCATTATGTCGGCAACCATATCGCGGGTTATGTCAATCATGCCTTGCATTTCGTTGTATAGTTCCAGTGAGGTGCAGAAACTTGCCATGGAGAGGGAATGTTTTTTTGGAACAATTAAACTGTGCCCACCGTGTGCGGGCATTGCGTTTGGAAGCACGATGAAATTATCCGTTTCGACAAGAATGGATTCCGGTCGGTGATGTGTGCCATTTACAATGTCGCAGAAGACGCATTTTTTCTTTGGCGAGCAAGATTCACTCATGCAGTTATTTTATCATTTTGTACACGTGAATTCAAGGGGGAATATAAAAGAAGAGGATAACAGGTTTGATTTTTAAAATAATCTTGTTCTTTTTTGAGGGTCAAAAAAGAACGAAAAAACCCCAAGAGGGGCTAGCGAGGCCCCTCTTGACACCCCATCGCATTAAAGATTAAATATATTTTTGTGGAAAGAGTGGGTTTGCGATGACCCGTGCGCAACGCGCACAGATATATCATTCATTAATGTCCAAGAAACCATCGCAGATGGTTTCTTATTCCCCCCAAACGCTTTATTGTGAAGAGTACTGGTTAAGTTTATGACCCAGGGATTACCCCACGTAGTGGGTAATTCCGAAACTATTGATTAGTCTTTTGCAGGTTGAATGCCTGTTAGTTTTGTGACCCAGTGACTGAGTTTTTGGCTGTGATTCATTTCGTCGCTGATGATTTCGCGTATGTCTGTGTAGAGTTCCTGTGGATATCCGGGTGTGTTAAGGACCATTGTGTATCCTTCGATTGCTTCTTGCTCGGATGCGTTGTTTTTTGCCAAAATAGACGCTAATAAATATATATGATTATGGTTCATGGATGTATTTATTCGGTAAGTCAAAAATATGTTACACAGTGGCGATGCATTCGGCTTCGATTATTGCGTTTTTGGGTAGACGGCAGACCTGGACGCAGCTGCGGCTTGGGAATGGTTCGTTGAAATATGTGGCGTAGATTTTGTTCATTTCGGCAAACATTTCAAGGTCTGTCATGAATATTGTTACCTTTACCACGTTATTCATGTCGAGGTTTGATTCGGCCAAGATTGCCCGCATGTTTTCAAATATTTGTTTTGTGGCGGCAGTTATTTCGGTTTCGAGTTTTCCCGTGATTGGGCATAGTGGCAATTGACCAGATACGAAGACAAGATTGCCTGTGTTAATTCCTTGGGAGTATGGGCCGATTGCGGCGGGTGCATTTGTGGTGTTGATTTGCTGTTTCATTTTAGTTTCTCCTTTCGACAATTAATTTTGATAAAAGTTTTAGGTCGATATTTCCGCCAGAAAGTATACAAACGACGTTTTGACCTTTGATGTTTATCTTGCCTGTGGTGATTGCGGCGACACATGATGCCCCGGATGGCTCGACGACCTGTTTACATCTTTCGAGTAGATCGACAATAACGTCTGCAATTTCATTGTCGTCTACGGTCACCATGTCGTCAACATATTTTTTAATAATTTCAAATGGTATTTTGCCGGGTGTTTTTACGGCAATACCATCCGCGAATGTGGTTGCAGTTTCGTTTATTGAATATATGCCTGTTTTAAATGAGCGGTATAATGCGTCGCAGCCCTGGGCTTGGACGCCGATTATACGGATTTTTGGGTTTATGAGTTTTACGTAGTGCGCGATGCCCGCAAGTAATCCTCCGCCCCCTGCGGGCACAATGATTGTATCAACGTTGCCAAGTTCGTGCAAAATTTCGATACCTATTGTCCCTGCGCCTTTTATAATATCCTCGTCGTCGAAGCCAGGGATAAAAACTGCACCAGTTTTTTGTGCCAGTTCCCTTGCATGAATACCCGCATCATCAAAAGTTTCGCCAAACAATATGACCTCTGCCCTGTACCCCTTTGTTGCGGCGACCTTTACATTGGACGCGCCTGTTGGCATTACAATTGTGGATTTTATTTTGGCTTTTGTTGCGGCGAAAGCCACACCTTGGGCGTGGTTGCCTGCGCTGCATGCTATTACTGCTTTTGGCTTGTCTGTTTCTACCAGACGTGCGATTTTGTTGTATGCACCGCGTATTTTAAAGGAACCTGTTTTTTGCAGGTTTTCGAATTTAAGATAGACATTGGCACCAGTAATTTGGGAAAAATAATTAGAAAACCGCATAGGGGTTTTGAAGATGATGCCGTTAAGACGCTTTTGTGCGTCAAGAAAATCATTTACATCCATAACATATATTATAAATCAAAAGTTTGATTTGTGAACAACAAAATTTTATTAATTAATCTTTGATTATTTCGTCTGTCGAAATACCCAATTGGTTTGCAGTGGATTTTGTTTTTATGTGTTCCACCAGCGCTTGCAGGTTTACGGAAGATGTTTCATCGATGAATGTTGCCAAATCCTGTTGCGAGAAAAGCAATTCATCGGGATTATAGTTATCTTTGATTGGATTGTTTTTGCGGTATCTTGCGATATTGTCACTTAGTTCTTTTGCGATTGCGGGTGATGTTAAATCGTAAGATGCCCCATATTGCTGTGCAACAAAGGAATCATGTGCATCCATGGTAATTACATGCTTTGAACGAAATTCTTGCAGAGTGATATTTTGCATGTCCTGTCCGCGGAACATTTTACCATAGTATCTTTCATCAGTATAAAGATGAATAAGTGTACCCAAGTTGAGTGGATAAAACAAATTTTTCCAAATCGGTTGGTTCGTTGATGTATCTAATGGAATCATTACCCCAATCTTTGCCATCCAGATAATGCGTAAAGTCTTTGTCTGATGTTAAATCTGGCATAACTGCGCCATTAAAAAAGTCACGAGGGTTTTTAATTTTATCTGAGTTTTTTCGTATATATTCTATTGCTACTGCGAGATGTGGTAATGTGCCTGCCATAATAATTTCTCCTGGAGGTGTATAGGGTTTGGGGATTAGAACATTCCAAGGATTCCGCGGCCGTTTTCGATTAGTGCGAAGATTGGAATAAAGATAACGGAAACGATGGTCATAAGTTTAATAAGTGTGTTAAGCGATGGTCCAGATGTGTCCTTGAACGGATCGCCCACGGTATCGCCGGTTACTGCGGCGGCGTGAATCTCGCTGCCCTTTTCGCCGTCGGCTTCGATAGATTTTTTTGTATTATCCCATGCGCCACCTGCGTTTGATTGGAACAAACCCATTAGAATACCGGAAACCAGTGCACCTGCAAGCAATCCTGCTAGTCCAACATATCCCATAAGTAATCCAGCCGCGATTGGTGCAAAAATTGCGAGTAGTCCAGGGACGATCATTTCGCGCAATGCGGCCTTTGTTGAGATGTCGACACATTTTGCATAGTCGGGACTTTCGGTGCCGTCCATGATGCCGGGTTTTTCTTTGAACTGGCGTCGGACCTCTTTTATCATGTCGCCTGCGGCTTTTGATACCGATTTAATTGTCATTGATGAAAATAAGAATGGCAACATACCACCAATAAGTAATCCAGCGATAAGGATAGGGTTTGCGAGGTTTAGCATTTCGGTGATATCTGTTCCTGTGATTGTGTAGAACGATGCAATAAATGTTATGAAAAGTGCAAGTGATGTTAGTGCCGCAGATCCGATAGCGAATCCTTTTCCGATGGCTGCAGTTGTGTTTCCGACGGCATCCAGTTCGTCTGTGATTTTGCGGACACTTTTGTCAAGTCCACCCATTTCAGCCAAGCCACCTGCGTTATCAGAAATTGCACCGAATGCATCGACGGCAATTGTTAATCCAACGGTAGATAACATTCCGACGGCCGCGAGGGCTATTCCGTACATTCCTGCGATTAAATATGAAGTAACGATTGCAGTTGCAAGAACCAAGATTGGTAATGCTGTGGACAGCATACCAGTGGATAAACCAGAGAGAACGTTTGTTGCTGAGCCAGTGCTGCTCATTTTCTTCATGTATTTGATGTGTCTGTAAGAACTGGATGTATAGTATTCTGTGATTTGACCGACAGCCAAACCAACGATGTTACCAATAATTACGACGACGAATGGGATTAAGTTGCTGAATAAAATTAAACTGATACCCAGTGTTATCAGTGCACTGACCCCTGTTGCGACGTATTGTCCGACACGGAGTTTAAGTGCAGGTTTGTCGCCGCGTACGAAAAAACTTCCGACGATTGATGCAATTAATCCGCCCGCACAGACAAGAAGTGGGAACAATATCAAATGCAGTATGTTATAAGAGAAACCAGCCATTCCGCCAATTACAGCCAATGAAATTGTTGCGATGATGCTGACGACAAGACTTTCAAACAAATCGGCACCCATACCTGCAACGTCACCAACGTTGTCACCAACGTTGTCCGCGATTGTTGCGGGGTTGCGTGGGTCGTCCTCGGGGATGCCTTTTTCGACCTTACCCACAAGGTCGGCGCCGACGTCTGCGGCTTTTGTATATATTCCACCACCAACACGGGCGAATAGACCGATGATACCTGCACCCAGACCAAATCCGGTAACAATAGTAACCACCACCGAGATGTTACCGTAAATTGAATAGAACACTAAAATTAATGTGGATAGACCAAGTAATCCAAGTGCCGCCACAACAAGACCCATAATTGTTCCACCCGCAAATGCGATGCCGAGTGCGCCACCCATACCTTTGTTCTTTGCCGCTTGAGCCGTGCGTCCGTTACCATCGGTTGCAGCACGCATTCCAATAAACCCAGCCAATGCAGATAGAATTGCACCGACAAGGAAACTGACCGCGGTTGCAAGACCACTTAGGAAGTAATCTTGGACGTTCAAGAATATCCCAATCAATATCGCCACCGCAACGACAATAACCGCAAGTATTTTGTACTCGCGTTTTAAAAATGCCATTGCCCCGACACGGATGAAGCCCTGGACCTCGCGGATCTTTGCTTCTTCGACTGGTTGTTTTCTTATTCTTGAAATTAAAAAGGCTATGAAGCCTGCCGTTACCAAGACGGCACCTAAAACGATAAATAATGGCCAAAAATTCATAATGATTAAATATAAGGCTTGGGGTTTCAAATGTCAATAAGTAATTTTATACGGTGATAATGTAAGGATATGTAATTGTTCTAAAAAAGAACGAAAAAACCCCAAGAGGGGCTAGCGAGGCCCCTCTTGACACCCCATCGCATTAAAGATGAAATATATTTTTGTGGAAAGAGTGGGTTCGCGATGACCCGTGCGCAACGCGCACAGATATATCATTAATGTCCAAGAAACCATCGCAGATGGTTTCTTATTCCCCCCAAATCCCCACAAACGCTTTATTGTAAAGAGTACTAGATTTTGGAATTTGTTTATTTTGGTAATACCAGATGACGCATTAAGGAAGAATATATTTGTTTGGATAGAACGAGTTAGTACGTCATTGCGAGCGGAGCGAAGCAATCCAGTGATTTGCTCGTGATTGGTTATTATTTGAAATGTTTAATTTAGATAAAATCTCTATATTTAGGAGAATAGACAGCCAA
>WRAS01000016.1 GCA_009780065.1 Bacillota bacterium
ATTGAAGTGAGAAAACGAAAAGCTGTCCGCAAGGGCAGTTTTTTGTAATGGTATTGACACAAATTCTTTATTATGATAGCATGTGAAATGCGGAATAATGAGATATGGCACAAGAAACTTAATTAATTCATTGCAACAAAGAAACAAATGGAAAATTGTGATGATGAATTCAGTAGAATAAGGCATAGGGCACTGCGTAAGTGTGGTCAATGTACTAATGAATTTAATTTTGATAAGAGAGTCGCACTTGAATTGCAAGGTCGCAGAGTTATTGAATTAAATGTGTGGGACGTTTGTGCAAAGGTCTCCGAGGGTAAATGTTTGCTTAACCAAGACTTGGCGCAATATGTTTAGAATGAGAATTAATTGTTGATTTATGATATAATGATGGATGGCAAATATCGACAGGAGAACGCGAATTGGATTGCTTGGTATTGGGGGATGTCACGCAGTTGTTATGATTCTTGTTAATGTGTTTTTTGTCGCGCGTATTTTTGTGGTGACGGACGAGAGCCTTGTTGCGGTAGGATTATTTTCAATTGTTCACATGAGTTCCCTTTTTTTGTTCTTTGCAGTTTCTGCCACAGTTTCCAAACGAACAAAAGCGGTTTACATGACAAGGCTTAGCGTATTCCTTGTTTTTGTTTTGCTTGTGCTATTATTAGTTTTTGATAGTAAATTGAGTAGTCTGTATATTTTATTTGGTTTTTTATGGGGGCTTGCGGAAGGGTTTTATTGGGGTGCGCATCAATATTTAAAGGCGAAAGGGGTAAAGCGCGAGGCGGCGGCGGGATTTGTATCCGCGAGTATTGTGATCTTGATGTTGGTGAAATTGATATTCCCCGTGACTTTGGGATTGCTAATCGACAGGACAACTTTTATGGTAGCGATATCGATCACCATGTTCTTCGGGTTTCTTATGATTGTTTTCTCTTTCCTTGTAGCCGTTGAAAGGGAGAATGGTTCTAGCACGCGTTTATCCATCAAGAAATATTTGGTCGCGGCAAGAGAACGCGGTGCGCATAGGGAGACCATGGTTATTTTCTTGATTGCATTTCTTAAAAGTTTTATTCACGCATCGACGTTGTTGTTGCCCGTTATTATAATATTGGCATTGGACACAAATTTTAGTTTGGGAATCTTGACAACTATTTTTGGGGTCACTTCTGTCTTGGCAATTTTGGCATATCAAAAATTTGGATTTAAACATTTTTGGATGTTTGGCATAATTATGTTCTTGGGTTCGGTTCCGTTGATTTTTATGTTGGTGTTTGGTCGGTTGCGTTGCTCGCCGGATTTCAAACAATTTTCAGTGGGCTAATCAAAGTTGAATGGAGTAAAATGCGTATCAACAATTTGAAATATATAGGGCTTGAAGAATTCACTGCGGAAAACCAAATATTTCTTGATTTCGCCATGTGGTTGGGTAGGGTAATTTCTTGCATTGCAATCATAGTGATTGGGTTGTTGAATTTGCCTATTCTTGCGTTTGCCGTTCTTATATCAATTAGTTTTTTGATGTATGTAATTGTGCCGATGTTATTGTTCCATTTAGGACAAAGATGGGGACAGCGCGCATAAATTCTAATCTTTTACGTCGAATGAAAACCGCTTGGCATAGGGCGGTTTTTTGTGTTATATAATTGGTATGGAAAACAATTTTAACAGTAACGACAGATTGGTTCGATTCTTGCTGACATTCTTTTTGGGGTTTATCGGTAGCATCGTGATAAACCATTCAAACTTGAAGCCTGTTGGCTGGAAGAGTAGAACGCTTGCATATTTTTTCCTTGGACTAATTACGTTTGGTATTTATAGTATGGTTGCGAGTATTTGCAATCTATCTTTTAATCCGAATGCACCAACGAACATCGGGTATTTTCGAGACAATGCAATGACCATCGTAAATCCATAATAAGTGCATACAGTTGAAAAAATATTTTTGTTGACATTCACGCAAGTATGTAATACAATAATATTGTGAAGCTTTTAAACTTGATCCAACAGCAAATTATCTAGTGTGAAGGAAGTAAGCCCTTCGCACAATGTTTGTTGCTTTGGGTTTAAGAAATTGGCAGGTAATTTTAAACACTTAAAGCAATTTGGGTGTTTTTTTATTTGTCACTAATTTAGAGCATAAAGGAGAAAAATTAAATGAAAAAAGAAACGATACTTGAAATTGCAAAATTAATCAAACTCATGTTTGTCGACTTGAGGAGGTGTCTTCAACTCGGATGACGGATACGGAAATTCGTGTTCCGAATTGTGAGGTGTGAGAGCAATGAATACACCTTCAATTATTTTCAGCGTACTGGGTATCTTAACAACTTTTGTTGTATTTCAAATAAAGAACAAAAACAGGCTTTTGATTTTCAATGCATTGTCTAATTCATTTTATACTTTAAGTATGCTTTTTCTAGGTGCATATATTGGAGCATTGCTTTTATCAATAGCAATACTTCGTGATTTTATCTACATAAAATTGAAGGACCGCCCTAAATGGTATGTTTATACAAGTTTCATGTTTATAAATGTTTTGTCTATTGTTTCGGCAATTTTTACCTATGGGCATTGGTTTGACATAGCTATTCTCTTGGCAAGTATTTTAATAAATTATGGCATGTGGCAAACAAATGCTATTGTGATTCGAGTTACTTCTATTATCACTTCAATTACGTTTATTATCTACAACATAATTCACGCCGGTTATTTAAATATAATCACAGAAGCATTGGTAATCATCTCGTGTGTCATCTTCTTGGTTAGGTTGCTGATAAAATATTATAAAGATGTATAGGATGTTCGTTTTTTATTGCAATGTGCAAATGGTTGTGATATGATAGTTTATGTTAAATGAAGAATGGGGTGGTAAGAAACCATCAAGGCCGTTGCGAGAAGAACTAGATCTATATAATAGATACGATGATGGCGAATCGACGCAAAATATGAAACGCGCGAGGGTAATTGCGCCCACATTTGAGCGTAAGGATTTGCACGATTTTCGCAATGCAGGAATTATTAATAATCGTGATATGCACTTGGGACAAGATTCCTACGAAGGACTGGTAAACGATTTGGATGTTGCTGGAATTGCCGAATTGAAGGCGTCGCAACTTAAATTGGCGCGGGCAAGAGGTTGCATACAATTACAAAAAAATCTTGAAATTGGGGAGTAAGAAATTTAAAAGTATTAGAGCCCGTTGTGTCCGGGCTTTTTTATGAAAAAGTGCTTGACATACTTTGTAATGCATAGTATTATGTAATGTATGGACGCCCAAGTTAAAAAAGGTCTGGTCGATATTTGCGTACTTGCATCCCTCAGTCGAGGGGACAGTTATGGTTGGCAAATAATC
>WRAS01000017.1 GCA_009780065.1 Bacillota bacterium
ATTTGTTTCCATGCCTATATCAAGATCGTCATTTATTGTGGGGCATGTAATGGCTGCGGCTACACGAACTCTGATTGCTGTTATATTATTGTTCGCCGTTGGTTTTGCAATGGGTTTTAGACCTGACGCGAATGCTTTGCAATGGTTTGGTGCGATTGGCATAATATTTGGCTTTGTTCTTGCGATATCGTGCTTGGGTGTATTGTTTGGGTTGCTATGTAAAACTGTCGAAGGCTCGGCGGGGGTTCCTGCAGTCGCGCAAATATTGGTATTCTTGTCAAGTGCTTTTGTCCCAACGATAACAATGGTTGCCGCGTTCCGATATTTTGCAAATTATCAACCTATTACACCTGTGATTGATACGCTGAGATTTTTATTCTTGGGTGTTGGGGAGGCGCGAACTCTTGAAGCTCTACTGTGGCTTGGTGGGTTGATTGCAATTGGGTTTATTTTATCACTCGTTGTTTTCAAGAGAAGACTAAAAAAGTAATTTTTATTTGGCAGTAAGAATGTTAGTATAGTTATATGATTCAAAAAACAATTATGCAAGGGCAACTTGTAGAAATACAAGGTAAAAATATGCATGTGAAACATATGGGGCGAGGTGAAAAAACGATTGTCTTGGTTCCGGGTTGGGATACGTCACTCTCAAAATATGGACCTGCTCTTCCTACCGCAGATTTTGCACCTTTAATGCGTGACCTTTCGCAAGATAATAAAGTGTGTATTGTCGAATTTTTTGGCTATGGTCTAAGTGATAAGATTAACAGACCGCACACGAATGAAAACTATGTACAGGAAATTCGAGAAGTCTTGAAATTGATGGGATTAAAACCACCATATATTTTAATGCCGTATTCTTGTTCTGGTGTTTATTGCGAACATTATGCGGCTACATATCCAAGCGAAATAGAGGCATTAATTTTACTTGATACTTTACCAACGGTAGAATGTTTTTCTGAAAAATTAGTTGTGCAGGAAAAGATACTAGAAAAAATGTCAAAACAAAAACACTCAAAATTTACTATTGGTCTTGGTAAGTGTATTTCAAAAATTATTTTGAGGGTCAGAGGAAAAAATCAAAAGTACATTAAAGAGGGTTATACAAAAGACGAGATTATGGCATGTGTACATTGTCGGCGCAAATGAGGGCATTGCCTGAAAATCTGCGCGAACTGTTATCGTTGGAAGTAAATTTGAAAATGCCTATCTTGTTGATTAGCTCCGAGCAATTTAGCACGAAATATCAAAACTGTATTAAAGACAATTTATTTAGGTTGGGCGAGAATGCAAGGCATATGATTGTCAGGGATAGCACCCATATGGATATTTATTCAAGGCGCAAATTTCGTGAAAGTATTTGCAATTCGGTTAATGAGTTAATTGCAGTTGGCAAATTGTTGTGATAATATATTCTTATGAAAAAGAAAGTTTTGATTGGATTGTCTTGGCCGTATGCGAATGGGCGATTGCATATTGGGCATGCGGCGTCGAGTTTACCCGCCGATGCAATTGCAAGATTCCACAGGATGCGGGGCAACGAGGTTGCGTTTGTATCGGGCAGCGATTGTTATGGCACTCCGATCTTGGTTGCGGCAAAATCCGAAGGTGTAACCCCAACACAGTTAAGTGATAAATACCACGAATTGCACAAGGCGGATTTCGAGTCACTTGGATTTACCTTTGATAATTATACCAAAACGACGACGCAGCAACATGGCGATTTTGTGCGTGAATTTCATGAATTAATGTACAAAAACGAGTTTATTTTTGCGAAAAATGAACCGCAACTATATTGTGGAAGTTGTGTTAAATATTTGCCCGATCGATATGTGGAAGGAATTTGTCCGCATTGTAAATCAAATGCAAAGGGCGATTCGTGTGATGGTTGTGGCAAAATCTTAGAGCCCGAAGAATTAATCGAGCCAAAATGTAAATTATGTGCTTCAACTCCCACCGCGAGGGACACACGGCAACTATATATTGCACTATCCAAGCTCGAACCACAGATCCGTGAATTTTATGAAAAGAGTAAAGTTTATTGGGCAAATAACGCGGTTGGTCTGACTGGGCGTTATTTAAACGAAGGTCTACGCGATCGTGCGATAACGCGTAATATCGAATGGGGGGTAACCTTGCCGCAATGTGCAAAGGAAAAATTTGCATTGTCTGACGAGGAATTTTCCGAGAAAAAAATCTATATTTGGGCGGAAAATGTATTGGGTTATTTGAGTGCGTCGCAACCAATGGATGCGGATGTGATTTATTTCGTGCATGCCAAAGATAACATTCCTTTTCATTCCGTTATTTTCCCTGGATTATTGCTTGCGGCGGGTAAAACTTTACCTCAAATAAAAATGGTCAGTAGTGAATACGTTCGTTTGGCGGATAGCAAAATGAGCAAATCGACAGGGCATATGATAACGTTGCACGAACTTGTTGAAAAATATCCTGCCGATATGATTCGTTATTATTTCCTTAGAAACGTAAACGACAAAAAAGATGTTAACTTTACTTATGAAGATTTTCATGCCGTGATAAACTCAGAACTCGTCAATGGGTTCGGGAATCTTGTCAATCGCACTCTCTCGTTTATCAAATCGAAATTGGATGGCGAATTGAGTTTAAACGGGCGACAGGTTGTCGCCCCTACGCAGACATTTAATGAAGTGGGGGAGTTGCTACAAGATGGAAAAACGAACAAGGCACTCGCCCGTATTTGGGAGTTGGTGAACGCTGGTAATAAATTGTTTGATGAGTCGGCACCGTGGAAAACTATTAAATCCGATATAGGGCAATGTAAAATTGACTTGGGGGCCGTTGTTACGATAATCGCGAATTTGGCGAGGTTGTTGTATCCATTTATTCCGACGGCGTGTGAAAAGCTTGCGGGATGGCTTGGGATATCTTTGGATAAATGGGAGCCCGTCACGCTTGACGAAATCGACCTGCCCGATATTGAAATACTGTTTACACGACTTGTGTAATGCTGTCTGTCGTAACATAAAAGTAAGCATATAATCAAGGGCGTTTGTGATGGTTTATGCTTACTTTATTGTTACGAACCCTATTTTTAGAAGTTACCGCGGGCAAGTTCAAAATGAAAAACAAACACAATTGGATTTTCCTCAAAAGACATACCTTCTGTCCAATAGTAAAAATACACAATCAAA
>WRAS01000018.1 GCA_009780065.1 Bacillota bacterium
ATGGGGTAGTAAATCCTTAAAATCCTCGGTGTTGATAAGGGTTACAAGTTTATCTTCGTATGGTTTTTCAAGGGAATTGTCCACGCTGTACAGCCATTTGACTGCAAACTCCAACGCTGTCCGACTTCCTGTTGCAGAGAACGAAGGGCTTATGGGCAACACAAGTTCAGCCTGTATCGCTGTGTCTGCGAATGTGGCGAATTGTGGGTCGGTTTTTAAGAAATTGAAATTTGTGGTCATTGTGGTCACCTCTTGTCAATTGCGTTTCACTTTATTTCGTGTACTAAATTACTTTTCAACTTTTTGAAAATATGCGGCACAAATGGCAGCAAATCATTAAATCCAAAATCCTCATTTATCACCAGAGTGGTGTCATATCCCCAAACGTCGTTCTGTTGATCTCTTATGGCACTAACGATTTGGCGGCGTTTATCTCGTGTCAAATGGGGGATGTCGTCCGTTGATGCCCAATCGTGATATGGAGATAAATGTACAAATGCACAGCAAAAGTCATAAATATGCTCTGCCCAACCCAATTTACGAGATAAGGCATTCACCATATTCCTGTCATAGTTAGACCATTTTTTCCCGCCAAAAAAATCATCTAAAATCTGTTCCTGCTTGACACTGTTAGAATTGCTGAAATCAAAAACCCGAACGAGAGAATCCAATTCCATCCTAATAACTGCACCCACTAAAGCATAGCAATTCCCCTGTAAAAGCGAATTTAATGCTCTTTCATTTTCGGCAGACCGTTCTTTTACAATGTCATAAAACTTTTTCTTTCTGTCTTCCATATCACAACACCTCACCATTGAAACACTTTTGCATAAGCGATTTATGAAGCAACTCCAGTTTATCTAATCCCAGCCGCATTTTGGTTTTTGATTCATCAACAGCATGGATAAATTCAGCAAAGCTGTGCTGCAGGTCAAGTGGTGGAACTTGAACCATTAGCCTTTTCAATTTTTCACCAGTTAAGTGAGCGATTGTTGCGCTTGTTACAAGTCCGTCAAAATTAGTAGTTGTTGCTTTTTGATACATTATCCATGCCATATATTCGGGTATACAAATATTTATATCACAGCGAACTCGGTGAATAGCTTTTTGGAAAAAACAGTCCACCATTTCGTTTTCCCAAATGGCTGTTCGCCCGACTTCCCCACCTTCACAAACAAGTAAGTCCCCGTATTCTAAAGCAAATTCAATCCTGTCTGTCTCATTAAAATCCATTTCATTAAGTTTTGAAAAATCAATCCTAAACCATTGGACATTAAAATTAGCGAGGTATGGATAATTATTTTCGCCTGTTTGTTTCTTTGCATCCAACATTTTACCAAGTCGTGAATTTGTTATTTCGCCAAGTGGCTTTATATCCCACCCCATAGAATTTGTCACAGGGTCGCCAAACATTTCAGCAAACTGCGATTTAACAAGTAAATCCAGTTTTGCAATTTGCGCCTTACGTTTTTCGATGAGTGCGCTAGCATGATCAAGAATGTCAGCAATTTTTTTTTGTACATCCAATGGTGGTAATGGGATTTTTATATCCGAAAATTGGCTCTTGTTAATGATGGGAACAACCGCCGCATTTGCTACATGATTCAACTCTGCTCTTACTCTCGAAATAGCATATGCCAAAAACTTGTGATTGCATTTATCTGCATCTGGCACAATAGCATTAATTTGCTGATTGAACGCTACTTCGGACGTTGTCACTCCAATTTTGCCAATAATACCTATGCAAGTTACAAGAACACTATTTTGAGGCACAATACGACAACTTCTTCGAGCGTATTCAGATACATAATTTTCAGAATCATTAAGTCTGGCTATAACATTTTCCGCAATGTCACTCGGCTTAACGAAGTACAAATCATCACTATCATAATTTTTCACATCGCTTGTTTTAGGTGTGTTGCCAGTAATAACCGCGCCCACACCCCCCAACCGCACCATTTCCCACTTACTCATCTTCTGCGCCCTCGTCACTAAAGCCCTTCGGCAACAGAATCTTTGATTCCCACGTTATATTGTCGGGCATGGAATCAGAATCAAATTCAGCCATACGAACAACAATGTTTGCAAGCGGACTAATAATAAGCGATTCGCCTTCGGCATCTTCGACAATGGCATGATTTTCGTCTATTTCCTCATTCAACCATTCAATGTTAAATGGGTTTTCTTCATCAACATCGGGGTCAACAATGGAATGATGCGCTGTGTTATACCCTGTTAGAAATACTTGGTCGAGGAATTTTTCAAGCTGTTCATGGGTAAGGTTTTTAATTGCCTCTATGCGTGTCATTGTCGCTCACCTTTCCTAATCCGAAGTAATTAATGCTTCCAGTTCTTTGATGCCGCTCTGTATTTCCAATTCAAGTGCATTTATCTCCGCTAAAATTTCCTTTGGGTGTGGATAAACTTCCTCTACATAGGTACTCTGTTTATATTTGTTAATAGAAAGGTCGTAATTGTTTTTAACAATGTCTGCCTTTGGCACAAGGAAACTTTGCTCGGTACGTTCGCGGTCTTTTTCAGCGGCAAGGTTATTAAACCGCGCCACAATATCGGGAATATCGCTGGATTCAAGGGTTGTGCGTTTATCATCAAGGCTATAACCATCCGATTGCATATCGTAAAACCACACATCATCCGTGCCGCCTGCGCCTGTTTTGGTGAA